>CAWIYB010000001.1:0-1077156 GCA_963840255.1 uncultured Chloroflexia bacterium
ATCGGCCTGCAGCATCATGGCCGCCGCTGTTTTGTTGTCGATGGAATCGGGCAGCTTGACCACCCTGTCCTCGGCGATCAGCCTGGTTTCGGCATAGGCGCCGATCACCGAGGAGTACGCGACCCGGTCTCCCGGTTTCAGGTGGGTGACGCCTGTGCCTACCGACTCGACGATTCCCGCCGCTTCCATGCCCGGCACGAAAGGCAGCGGCAGCGGGTAGAGACCGATGCGGTGATAGACATCGATGTAGTTCAGCCCGACAGCGGTTTGCTTCAGCCTGACCTGGCCGGGACCGGGCGCGCCGACCTCGATCTCTTCCCATTGCAACATCTCGGGACCCCCGGTCTTGTGAACTCTGATCGCGTGTGGCATGAGCGTAACCTCCCTGAACAAAGAAAATAACATTTAAACATAACTTGGAACCGCTGTCGCAGACTCGTCTGCTGCATGACCGGCAGCGCGGTAATGCTGTAAAATCTGGGCTCTTCTGACAAGTCGCGGGTGGGCCTACCGATGAGCAAGAAACCAGTGGTTTTAGTCACCCGAAAACTGCCGCAAGGCGTGGAAGATCGGTTGCTCCGGGATTGCGAGCCGCGTTTCAACCGGGACGACAGGCTGTACACGACCGATGAACTGATCGCGCTGGCGCAGGGTGCCGATATCCTTCTGGCCTGTCATACCGAAAAGCTTTCCGCGGACGTCATCGCGCGTTTGCCGGATTCGGTCAAGGCCATCGTCTGTTTCTCGGTCGGCGTCGACTACGTCGATCTTGCCGCAGCCAGGGCGCGCAACATCGTCGTCACCAACACCCCCGATGTGCTGACCGACGCCACCGCCGAGATCGCCATGCTGCTGATGCTCGGTGCGGCCAGACGGGCCAGCGAGGGCGAGCGCCTGATCCGTGCCGGCAAATGGAAATCGTGGAGCCCCACCTTCATGATCGGAAGACAGGTTACCGGCAAGCGGCTCGGCATCGTCGGCATGGGACGGGTCGGCCAGGCCACGGCGCAACGCGCCCGCGGCTTTGACATGACCATCCTGTATTCGAACCGCAGCCGCCTGTCACCCGAACTGGAAAAAGGGGCGACCTGGTTCGACACCGTCGAGGCGATGCTGCCGCACTGCGATTATCTGGCGCTGCATTGCCCGGCAACGCCCGAGACGCACCACCTGCTCAATGCCGAACGCATTGCGCTGCTTCCCGACGGCGCGATCGTGGTGAATACCGCGCGCGGCAGCGTGATCGATGACGATGCGCTGGTCTCCGCACTGTTGTCGGGAAAACTGGCGGCTGCGGGACTCGATGTGTTCAACGGTGAACCCGGCAATATCCACCCCGCTTACCGCGAACTGGAAAACACCTTTCTGCTGCCGCACATCGGCAGCGCGACGGTCGAAACCCGCGATGCAATGGGCTACCGCGCGCTGGATAATCTCGATGCGATCGCCGCCGGCCGCGAGCCCCGCGATCGCGTTGCCTGAGCCGGAGTATCCGGCAACGCGGTAAAATGGCGGCAGCAACTTGATATTCGTGTTAACCGACAAAGGACAGGAAATAATTTAAAGATGGGACACAATCCTTATTCACAATTCGACAGTGCGGAACTGATCCTGAGGGATCAGTTGGCGATAGACCGCACCCTGCTGGCAAACGAGCGCACGCTGTTGTCCTACCTGAGGTCGGGCGTGGCCTTGTTCATCGCCGGCGTATCGATCATCCATTTCTCGCACGAGATATGGTTTACGGCCACGGGAATTGTCTGTCTCCCATTCGGGCTCATAACCATGTGGTTCGGAATAGTGAGATTCAAAAAAATGGATAGGGCCATTTCGGTTGTCCGGGTGAAATTGAACACCATCGCACGGGAGGAATCGGCCGCCGGGTAGCACCGGCAGTTTGATTGGCGCATCGTCCCTGCATCCCCGCGTCAGGGTGATGCAGTTCTCCTCGATGTTTTAACTGCCCCTTGTCTCCGGGCAGCACGGATTTCGGCCGCTTTCAGACCTTGATCGCCCGGATCAGCAGGTACTCGTGGCGGACGACATTGTCGTGCAGGTATTCGCCGAGCATTTCGTCCATCTCGCTGCGCCAGGATTCGAGTCTTGCCGGGTCGTGCTGCAGCGCTTTCACGGTCTGGATGAACGGGCCCGGTCTTGGCTTCCAGGAACAGGCGCAGATGCTTGGGGCTGAGCGCCGGGATGCCCATGATGCCGCGTTCGACATGCAGGCGTGTCACGCTGTCGCCGAGCCGTTGCCGCACGATTCCGACGTCGCCCCACTGCACCGGCGAAACGATGCCCGGGGGCGGCGGCACATACTTCGCATTCAGGCTGAACATGCGGCCGATCAGCTGCTCGCCGGGCCAGGTCGCGAACGCGATCGTGCCGCCCGGTTTCAGCACGCGCAGCATCTCGCTGACCACGACATCGTGCCGCGGCGCGAACATATGGCCGAACTGGCTCAGCACCGCATCGAAAGAAGCATCCGGAAACGGCAGCGCCTCGGCATCGCCCTCGTGCCACGCGATATCGTGGTGGCCGATCAGCGCGGCGCTTGCCCTGGCCTGTTCGAGCAGCGCGGGGGTCAGGTCGAGGCCGGTCACCTTCGCGCCGAGATTGCGCGCGGTGATCGCAACCACACCGGTCCCGGTTCCGACATCCAGCACTGCCTGGCTGCCCGTCACCCGGGCAAAGCGGACCAGATGGCCGGCCACCGGCGTCGTGAACACCGCCATCTCGCCGAAGTTGCCCAGCGTCCAGGTTTCACGCTGTTTGTTTTTGAATTGCTCGATCGGATCGGTGTCCATGTTTGTCTCCTTGCAAAAGAAAAAAACCGGAAAATCGCGAACAGGTCGTGCTGATATAACTGCCGGCCGTCGGCCAGGCTGTCAGGGCTTGCGGAACAAATCGTCGAGCGGATTCTTGCCTGCAGGGGCGCTGGCGGAAACGCGCTTCGCGGTGAACTCTTCCTCGATGTTGTCGCGATAGAAACTCCAGGCCGCGCCCGAGCTGCTGAAGCGGCGCCAGGCATCCTCGCCGACACCGCTGTACTGCAGCGTGCTGCCGTCGTCGAGCTGGACCTGCAGCAGGCGGGCGCGTTCATCGTAGCCGATGGCGCGCAGCTTGCCCGAATTGATCTTCTTCATTTCCATTGCGCGCTTATGGCAGGCTGAATCCGGGAAGCTGCGCCGCCTTGTCCTGTTGTGCAAAATCGGCGGCGCGTTTGAACGCCTGCTCGGCACCAGCCGAGTCGCCCAGTGCGACGCGCGCCTGGCCGATCACCTGCCAGTTTGCGGCCAGCACGCCGTTCTGGTTCCCGGCAAAGCTGTTCGATTTGCGGGCCAGCGTGATCGCCTGAGCATACTGGCCCTGGTCCAGGCGCAGCTGTGCAAGCTGGTGCCACAGCCAGGGATTGCGCGGCTCGATGCGCAGCGCGCGTTCCAGCGCCGAGTCGGCCGATGCGCGATGCCCGGTCCCGTTGTCGGCCTGCGCCTGGTCCAGCAGCGCGATCACGGCCTTGTTGTCCGACATCGACGAGTTCGGTACGGGTTTCACGGGCACCGCGGCTGGGCCTGGCGGCTGAACCGGCGCGGCCCCGGTCGCCGGCACGGATGGCGGCGGCGTTACGGCGGCGCATCCGGCAAGCAGCGCTGCCGAAACGCGAAAATCAGAGCGTATCTATTTTTCAATCCAGTGACCTCTGGTGTTCAATCAAGTGACCTCTGGTGTTCAATCAAGTGATCTCTGGTGTTCAATCGAATAACCTCTGGAACCAGTTTTTCTTGCCCTTGTCCTGCTTGTCCGCCGCGGCTTTCGCATCGGCCTTGGCGGCCGTCACGTCGGCAGTCGAGGTGTCGCACGGCGAAATCTCTGCCGGTGCGGAGCCCTTGATGAACGGCAGCATCACGCCCGACTTGCAGCCCGTATCATAACGCAGACCGCTGACCGGGTCGACATTCACCATCTCGACATTGTCCGGCATCGCCGGTTCCAGCGGTTCGGACTGGATGTTCTTCATCATCTCGCCCCACACGGTCATCGCGCCCGAGGCACCGGTCAGGCCGGTGGACGTGTTGTCGTCGCGGCCGACCCATACCACCGCGACGCGGTCGCCGGTGAATCCGGCGAACCAGCTGTCGCGCAGGTCGTCGGTGGTGCCGGTCTTGCCCGCCACATTCAGGTCCGCCGGCAGCCAGTTGCTCAGCGATTGCGCGGTGCCCTCGCGCACCACGCCCTGCAGCGCCGCAGTCAGCAGGTACACCGGTCCCGGCGGCGCGACCGGCTCGACATTCAGCGGAAAGCGCTGCAGCGCCTTGCCGTCGGCGGTGACGATGGTGCGGATCGCGCGCAGCGGCGTGCGGAAGCCGCCGTCGGCAAAGGTCTGGTACAGCTGCGACACTTCGACCGGCGACAGCCCGAATGCGCCGAGCAGCGACGAGGCGAACGGCGGCGGCTGCTGCTCGATGCCGAACAGCGGCAGCTTGTCGAGGATGCGCTGTACGCCGAGCTCTATGCCGAGACGCGCGGTCGCGACGTTGTAGGATTCGGCCAGCGCGGTGCGCAGCTGCACCTGGCCGTGGAACTTGCGGTCATAGTTGTGCGGCTTCCAGTCCGGGGTGCCCGGCTGGCTCCACACCAGCGGGCTGTCGTCCAGCGGCGTGATCAGCGTGTAGTGCTGCGGGTCTTCCAGCGCGGTCAGGTAGATGATGGGCTTGATCAGCGAACCGATCTGGCGCTGCGCATCGATCGCGCGGTTGAATCCGGCGTAGCGCGCATCGCGCCCGCCGACCATCGCCTGGATCTCGCCGGTCTGCGTGCTGCTGACCACCACCGCGCCCTCCAGCGAATTGGCGGGCAGCCGGTGCGACTTCTCGAGCGCGGTGAGGCGCGTCGCCAGGGCCTGCTCGGCCTGATGCTGCACGAACGGGTCCAGCGTGGTGAAGATGCGCAGCCCTTCGCTGCGCAGATCCTCTTCGCGATAGTCGCGCTGCAGCTGCAGATGCACGAACTGCAGGAAGGCCGGATACGGCGAGGTGCCGGACGGCGCGCGCTTCACCACGCCCAGCGGTTTGCGGCGCGCCGCGACGAATTGCGCCTGGGTGATCACGTTCTGGCCGGCCATTTCCTGCAGCACCACGTTGCGCCGCTTCAGCGCCAGTTCCGGATGCTTGCGCGGGTCATACACCGTCGGCCCCTTGACCATGCCCACCAGCATGGCGATCTCCTGCGGCTCCAGCCGGTCGAGCGGGCGGTCGAAATAGAAATAGCTGGCCAGCCCGAAGCCATGGATGGCGCGGTTGGCATCCTGGCCGAGGAACACCTCGTTCAGATAGGTCTCGAGTATCTCGTCCTTGCTGTAGTGCAATTCGAGCAGCAACGCCATCAGCACCTCGTTCGCCTTGCGCGTCAGCGTGCGTTCCGGGGTCAGGAAAAAATTCTTCACCAGCTGCTGGGTCAGCGTGCTGCCGCCCTCGATGCGCTGACCGGTCACGGTCTTGTACAGCGCGCGCGCGATGCCGCGCGGATCGATGCCCCAGTGCGTATAGAACTTGCGGTCTTCGGTCGCGATCAGCGCATCGATCAGCATCTTCGGCACCTGGTTGAGCCTGACCAGCTCGCGGTCCTCGTTATGGCCGGGATAGATGCCGCCGATCAGCGGCGGCTCCATGCGCAGCAGCGGCAGGTCGGTGTCGGTGCTGCCGAGCACCTGCAGCAGCGACACCTTGCCGTCGGCGAACTCGACGCGCAGGTGCTGCGAAGGCTGCGGGCCATCGCCGAACACGAAGTCGCGCGTGGTGAAGTCGAAGCCGTTCAGCGTGTTCTTGTAGGTTGCCGGCCGGTCCGGCTGCGGGTTCTCGTGATAGCCGAGGGTCCTGATCTCGCCGACGAACTGCGCGCGCGTCAGCTTCAGTCCCGGGTACACCTCCAGGTCACGGCCATAGACGCGCGCCGGCAACGCGAACTTGCGGCCGTCGAACGCATCGCGGATGGTCACGTCGAGATAGTAGATGTAGCCGGCCAACACCAGCATCAGCAGCAGCGCGCCCAGGCGCAGCGGCTGGCTGAACCTGGACGGGGTGCGCGATTTATTCCGGAACAAGGATGGCAGCTTCATTGAATATGGCGTGCGAGGAAATCGGTCACGATGGATTATATATTGGCTGGTGTGCCGTATCGTTAATCTTGCGATTCTTGCATGAATTGTGTTTCAGCCGTGCGACAAGCGCTTTCAGCGATCCGTTCCAGTACCGCCTGCCAGGGTGTCGATTTTCCACGGCCTCGCCAGTTCATCGAGGATGATGGACATGGCGAACATCCAGCGGAACGGATATCCATCCGGTCAACCTTCGCTCTGCGCGGACAACGTGTTGGCATCCTGCCCGGCTGCGGCAAGGTGGGGGGTCATGTAGACGATATAGAGCGAGAGCGCCGCAGCGAAGAAGCACCAGACCGACACATAGGCATAACCGTAGACATCGGATGCGAACACCATCGAGAACACAAGCAGCACCCCGAAGATCCGGATCAGCAGGTGGCTGGAGATGAACAGCGGCACCAGGATGGTCAGCGCATAGAGCATAGCCGGCGTGACCGGCAGGTGGAACGGGCTGGGGAAGGGGACGGAAATATCGTAGACGATGGAATGCAGCTTCACCGAAACCGACATCCATTCGGGATTGAGCACCAACGCCGAATAGACCATCGAGCCGGCGAAAGCGCCGAACATTGCGCAGCCGGCCATCACCCGCCTGCGAATCTTTGCCGGTGTACCGGTCGGTCGCGGTTCGGCCAGGTAGCTGCACAGCGGGATCCACCACAGCCACAGGAAATGCGAGAAGAAATGGAACCCGATCGCGTACGGCACCGCTGCACCGGCGTGACCCGCATCGAGTTCCTGCCAGACCCGCCCCTCGAATGCCTGCTGCAATCCGAACAACACAGGCACCAGCGCCCACATCAGGTATGCGGGCGGCATGCGCCTGGCCTGCCGGACGGCATACACGCCGGTGGTCACCAGCACGGCGGCGGCTGAAGGCAAATTCGCTCTGGGCGCATTGAGGCGCGCATGACTGAGTGAAGGATAAACAGATACCAAAGATTTAATTTCCTTTATCGTCGATGCCAAAGTCTGGCGATAGAGTGGTCAACCTTTCATTAGCATCACACGATACCAGTGGCAGAACCGATTCCATGACTCGTTTTTACGGACATTGGGGAGGAGCTTCTCTTTCTTCTGTGTTGATCATGAAATTTAAATACCTAAAGTTCATGGAGGCGGTTTATGAAACAAGATATCAAGATTACCAGGGCAAGGGTTACCACACCTCGCGCTGCTGCAATTGCAGGCATCCTGTTTTCGGTATTACTCATCACAAGCCTGGTGCTCATCCGGCGTTCCATTCCTGCCAGTACGTTTGATGCAGGGACCTTGCTTTCTGAGGATTGGAGCAAAGTTAATCTTGCTTTGAACCTGGTTCCGTTCGCCGGGATTGCCTTTTTATGGTTTATTGGTGTGGTGCGTGACCGGCTTGGGGAAAATGAAGATCGCTTTTTTGCCACCGTATTCCTGGGCAGCGGGTTACTTTTTTTAGCCATGTTGTTCGCTTCCGCAGCAGTCGCTGGCGGTATTATCAGCTTAGTTGGAGTAACTCCGGGAAGGCTCATCGATTCTGGGGTGTATTCGTTTGGACGACTGGTGTCTTATGAGATTATGAACGTTTATGCGATGAAGATGGCGGGGGTGTTCATGATCTCTACCTGCACGCTTTCGCTGCGTACAGGGATCGTCCCGCGCTGGATGGCATACCTTGGTTTCCTATTGGCGTTATTTCTCTTGCTTAGCCTGGGTTTGTTCTATTGGGCTCCGCTGATCTTCCCAGTATGGGTGTTGCTGATCAGTATCTACATCCTGTTGGCAAATATCCGTAAACCCACTAATGCACCTACGCCTGCGATCCCAAATTGATGTATAGAGCGTGGACGTACAGGTTGAGATATCTTCTGAACACTCACACTCACTCTTATTGCATTTCTCATTCTATGAAGAGTCACGCCGTGTGGCGCGGATTGATCGGTAGGCTGGGCATAGGAATTATTGGGGCATAATTACCATTGACGCTATTCTCTGGTGAAGAACAGACCAGTGAGTAAATTCAACAAGCGGCTGAGATTGGTTTTATAATGCTGATTGTGCTGGCGTATAGCATACTATTTGCGACTTCCCTGCTGCTGGCAACCGGTTGGAAAGGTGGCTATGTCTTCCCGATTATGATCGCCGGTGTTGCCCTGGGTATGACCGGGCATCTTCTTTTTCCCGTTACTCCCGTCGCCATAATTGTGGCCGCGACGCTGGCAGGCGCCCTTGTGGCTGCAATGAGGGCACCGTTATTTGCCACCCTATTCACCCTGTCATTGGTTCAAGCACAAACAGTACCTGTGGTAGCGGTGGCAGTTTTAGTCGCTGCCCTATTGGTTGCACTTTTAGAACTAACGGATGCCAGGCAGAAGCAACAAATTGACGGCAACATGGAGAGTGCTTCATGATTACAGCAATTCTATGGAGTGCATTTGCAACTGGGACTCTGCTGATCGGAATGGCCTTGGCATACCGCAATCTCATTGGGCTCAAGTGGACGGGTTTGATCATGGCCTTTGGTGCCGGCGCTATAATCAGCGCTACGGCCTACCAGCTCATCGGCGGAGCGCTCGCCCAGGAAAAGGGAAGCTTTTATTTGGTGGGTTTGGGAATTGCAGTCGGCGCCCTCACCTTCTATATCGCCGACCGTTGGGTTGACAAATTGGGCGGTGCAGATCGTCTGGATTTCGACGGCGCTAAAGCTGGAGGGTCTGGATTAGGCATCTTGCTGGGTTCCTTGTTGGATGGCGTACCCGAATCCCTGGTTCTTGGTCTATCTCTTGGTCATTCACCAACCGTATCCCTAGCCTTTATCTTCGCAGTGGCGATTAGCAACGTCCCCCAAGGTCTGGGCGGTACAGCCGGCATGCTCAGCAGTGGGTGGCAGAAATCCAAGATCACCAAGTTATGGCTAGCAGTCTGTGCATTAAGCATCCTGTCAGCCGGGCTGGGTTACTGGCTGGCTACATTAATTCCAGGCGCCACCGGTGCTGTGGTAGATGCCTTCGCTGCCGGTGCCTTGCTGGTCATGCTGACCGACTCGATGATCCCGGAATCTTTCGAGCATGGGGGCAAGGAATCAGGGTTATCCCTGGTAATCGGTTTCAGTGTAGCGTTGGCGATGACATTGCTTCAAATGCCATGAGGGATAAATAATCCGATCTATGGCACCGCATATTAAACATCTACTTATTTATTATTAAAACTCATAACATAGGAGGGCCAGATGACTACAACTACTGAGCAAAAAAACCCGAGACGCACTCCGTTCATACTGGGAGGTGTCCGTCCGATTGATCGATCGCGAGTACCCATGGATATCATCGCTGGCATCACCCTGGCTGCCTTGGCCATCCCCGAAGTGATGGGATACACCAAGATCGCAGGCATGCCCGTGGTCACCGGTCTATATACCATCCTGATACCGATGGCCTTATTCGCCATCTTTGGTTCATCTAGACATCTGGTGGTAGGTGCCGATTCCGCTACCGCGGCGATCATGGCGGCAGGTTTGGTAGGATTGGCGGCAACTGCATCGCCGGAATACATAGCCTACGCCGGAATTCTGGCACTCATGGCAGCCGCAATGTTGATCCTTGCCCGGATTGCGAAGCTGGGTTTCATCGCCGATTTCCTCTCACGCACCGTGTTGATTGGCTTCCTGACCGGTGTCGGCATCTCGGTGGCGATTGGGCAATTATCTGGCATGTTGGGCATCCCTGGCGGCGGGGCTGGTCCAATACAAAAACTTATCACCGACTTCAAGCAACTGGGTCAGGTCAATCCTTATACGCTGGCGGTATCGGTTGCTGTGTTGGTGATCATTGTGGGCGGAAGAATGATCAATAAAAAAATCCCCGGTGCTTTGATAGCTGTTGTCGGTGCCATTGTGCTGAGTTACCTGGTTGACTTATCCTCCCATGGGGTCGCACTGCTCGGAACGGTTCCAGAAGGTCTGCCGAAAATCGGCATTCCTACAGGTGCAACCTTGAACCCGAGCATTATCGGTCAGCTCATTGGAGTTGCTTTTTCGATGTTCATTGTCATCCTGGCGCAGAGCGCTGCCACCTCACGGGCTTATGCCACCCGGTATAGTGAGAAATTTAGTGAGAATGTGGATTTGGTCGGGCTTGGTCTAGCCAATATCGGCGCGAGTCTTAGTGGTACGTTTGTGGTAAACGGTAGCCCAACCAAGACTCAGATGGTGGACAGCGCCGGAGGGCGCAGCCAGCTGGCATGCCTTACCACTTCCGTTATCGTCGTCATTGTATTATTGTTCCTAACCAAGCCCCTGGCCTATATGCCAGATGCTGTACTTTCTTCGGTCGTTTTCCTGATTGGTGTAGCCCTGGTCGATGCCTTTGGGATGCGCAAGATCTATGCCCAGCGACCAGTTGAATTTTGGGTGGCACTGATCACAGCAGCGGTTGTGGTGTTCATCGGCGTCGAGCAGGGTATCCTTCTGGCGATCTTGCTCTCAATCCTGATCCATACCCGGCACGGCTATAAGCCCAAGGATTCTGTGGTATTCATCGATCCTTCTGGAAAGCAACATGCCGCTCCAGTCAGCAGTCATAACCAGGCGCTCCCTGGCTTGATGATCTACCGCTTCCATCACAGTATGTATTATGCCAACGCTGAACACTTCTCGCAGGAGGTACTCGAGCTGGTGAGTAGTGCACAGCCCCTATTATCATGGTTCTGCATTGATGCGACTGCTATGGACGATGTTGACTATTCTGCAGCTGCCACACTTCGCGAAATATTCAGTTCATTAAAGGAGAAAAGTATCCGGTTGGTGTTCGCGGAGGTCGGAGATGACGTCCGACGAGAGCTGGATCGGTCTGAAGTTACTGGTTTGATTGGAAAAGATGCATTCTTTGAGACATTGGTAGATGTCGAAACTGCTTATCGTCTCACGATGACGGGAATAAATATTTAACAATGGTAACCTGGGCAGCGGGTTAATATTTCTTGCCATGTTGTTCGCTTCTGTAGCAGTCGCTGGCGGTATTATCAGCTTAGTTGGAGTAACTCCGGGAAGGCTCATCGATTCAGGTGTGTATTCGTTTGGACGACTGGTGTCATATGAGATTATGAATGTTTATGCGATGAACATGGCGGGGGTGTTCATGATCTCTACCTGCACGCTTTCGCTGCGTACAGGGATCGTCCCGCGCTGGATGGCATATCTTGGTTTCCTATTGGCGTTGTTTCTCTTGCTTAGCCTGGGTTTGTTCTATTGGGCTCCGCTGATCTTCCCAGTATGGGTGTTGCTGATCAGTATCTACATCCTGTTGGCAAATATCCGTAAACCCAATAGCGAACCTGCCCCGACAACCCAGAAATAACGAAGCACAAAAGTACATTCCAATAAATAAGGAAAGCGCAGGTAGAAATCTAATTTCATTTACTCAAATACAGCCTCAGCGGGTCTATCGAGTCAAACCGCCGGAAGCATTCAGCGGTCTGACAATGAGAGATGACGATAGGTATAGTTTTTACATGTTAAATTCATTTTCCCATTTATGGATCATGGAATGCAGCTCTTCATGTACGCCATGTCCAATAACAGTATCTTCATATTTTTCAAATAGTTCAAATAGCTCATTCTGTCTGGCATCATCCAATAATTTATCCGCCATTACAAAAAGAACATTATTCTCTTTTTCAATATGATTTCTTAATAGATCCCTATATTTAACTAAATTGTTATTAAAGTTACTCAAGTCTTTGGATTCAAGGGATTTACTCAAATACGAGATATATTCCCTGCCCTGCCTGTGTTCTTGAAGCATCACTCCGATTGGCCCACCTTCGTTCGGCATGCCTCTGGTGATTAATTCCTTGAATAGATAATCCTCTTCTTTTCCGTGATGACATTTATCTGCAAATGTCTTTAGGAAGAAAATCAACTCATTACCAAATTTATAGATTTCAACATTTTCAATTGTATCGGATGTCAGAATTATGTCTACAATTGTAAAAACATGAAGGATCGCATCATGTTCTTTCCATAAATCCTGAGTCGCTTTTCCCATAACAAAATCCCTCTTTCTGTTTATTCTTTTCTGTTGAATTACTTTTTTGGAATCATTTTAAACGGTGATTCTAAGTCACAGATTATCACGTATTGTTTTTTAGTATATCAAATAATCGGGGTAATTACGGGTACCACACTTTCAACAGATAAATTCCGATTATCCGATCCTTATGCCTGCCATCCACGGGTGCTTTTAATCGAATAATAATCTTCATGATATTACATGCTCAGATAACCATGTTATTATCCACTGCAGAAATGGCAATTTCAGGTCATTTTATAGCGACGAAAGAAGAATTTTGTTATAAAATGCGTTTATTATGGCTAAGCAAAAACCAGCCCCAGCAGAATTGAGCAGTACTGAAAAAGCAGCTGCGCTCATCCTTTCGGGGAAGAGTAAGAAGCGCGGTATTGCCCGACTGTTGCCATTCATGGGTCCAGCGTTCATCGCCAGCGTCGCATATATGGACCCAGGTAATTTCGCCACCAACATCCAGGGTGGAGCACAATTTGGTTACCTCCTGTTGTGGGTGGTCGTAGTCACTAACCTGATGGCTATGCTCATCCAGACCCTGTCTGCCAAGTTGGGTATAGCCAGCGGACGGAACCTGGCCGAGTTGTGCCGCGAAAACTTCCCCCGTCCTGTTGTGATCGGGATGTGGATATTAATGGAAATTGTCGCCATGGCGACTGATCTGGCAGAATTTCTCGGAGCAGCCTTAGGGTTTTACCTCCTGTTGGGCATTCCACTTTGGATCGCTGGTTTCCTCACTGCCATCGTAACATTTGTCATCTTAGGTTTGGAACGCTATGGCTTTAGACCACTTGAAGCCGTCATCACCGCAATGATTGGGGTGATCTCCATCAGCTATCTGGTCGAAATCTTCCTGGTCAACCCTGATTGGAAAGAGGTGGCATACCACGCTGTCGTGCCCCAATTTGCCGGTCCTGAAAGTGTGTTGCTGGCAGCAGGTATCCTGGGTGCGACAGTTATGCCACATGTGATATTCCTGCATTCCTCGCTGACCCAAAAACGGATTGTTGTGCGCACCCCCGCCAAGTTGCGACTACTGTTTAAATTTGAGCTCACCGACGTGATCTTGGCTATGGGTGTGGCTGGCCTGATCAATGCAGCCATGTTGATCATGGCTGCTGCGACCTTCTACCGTACTGGTTTAATCAATGTAGGTAGTATCGAGGAAGCCCACAAAACACTTCAACCACTGCTGGGACAAGCATCCAGTGTGTTCTTCGCTCTTGCCTTGTTGGCATCCGGCCTGTCATCCTCATCTGTTGGGACGATGGCAGGGCAAGTGATCATGCAAGGATTTCTCAAATGGCACATTCCGGTTTGGATACGCCGTATGGTCACAATTCTGCCTGCCTTGATTGTCATCCTAATCGGCCTCGATCCCACCCGCACCCTGGTCATCAGCCAGGTGGTGCTCAGCTTTGGGCTCCCCTTTGCCGTCATCCCATTGATCATTTTTACCTCGCGACGCAAAATAATGAAGACGTTAGTTAACCGTAAGATCACTACCGTCGTGGCGTGTATCGTGGCAGGTGTGATCGTCACCTTGAATATTTACTTGCTGGTACAGATTTTCACAGGAAAATGATATGGCTATCAATAATATCCTGGTTCCTTTAGATGGTTCAAAATTATCAGAAACGGTGCTGCCTATGGCAGCCTTGCTTGCCCAACAAAATCATGCCAGGCTCATTTTATTCCATGTCATTGAGCAGAACCCACCGGATATGATCCATGGCGAACGCCACCTCACCGGAGAGGCGGAAGCCTCTGCTTACCTGGACCAGGTCAGTCAAAGTCTTTCGAATGAAGTAATGGTCGATCGGCATGTCCATACGATTGCGGAAAAGCATGTTGCAGAAAGCATCGTCGAGCACAGCCGCGAGCTGGGTGTTGACCTGATTGCCATGTGCGCCCACGGTCAGAGTGGGTTGCAGAAACGTATCTTCGGCAATATCGCCCAGGAGGTGCTCAATATGGGCGATGTCCCGGTGCTGTTGATCTCCCCGGAAAAAGAGCTAAAAGTGGAGTCATGTGCATGCCAGTGCATCCTGGTGCCTCTGGATAGAGACCCTGATCATGAGGCTGGTTTGAAAATGGCGGTTGAGCTTACGCAGACCTGTCATGCCAGGCTGCATCTGGTGTTGGTAATCCACGAGCTATCATCCTTGCCGGGCGAGCAGGCTGCTTCGGCGGTGCTGCTGCCCAATGCCACATCAGCCCTGCTCGAGCTGGATTGTGAGGAAGGTGAAATGTATCTCGCCAAGCTGATGGGTAAGCTGTTGGACATGAATATCCCTGTCACCGGGGAGGTGCAGCGAGGGGACCCTGCCAGGCAAATCGTCCGAGCTGCCAAGGAATTTCACGCCGATATGATCGTCCTGGGTACGCACAGTAAAACTGCCATGGATGCGTTCTGGTCGGGGAGTGTGACTCCAAAACTTGCCACCCAAACACATTTACCGTTGTTACTGGTGCCGGTTCACGATAAGTAAGGAATCATCCAATCCAATCAGGTATATTGTCAGTCTGGATATATCATTATCCTGGCTTAGGAGAATTCACCAGTCGGTAATTGAGGTGAGTGACGAGTGTGAAAACATCCGGCTCGGTTTCTCCAGCAGCTGAAACCAAATTGAATTATTGGGCCCAGAATACCGAGAAGCTCTTCCAGGAGCTCACATGACAGGAGGTTCTTCCAATGGTTACAGAACTATCTGCCGATCAGGCATACAAGGTTTGTGGACCGGAAAATGTAGGCTGCGATTCCAGCCAGGAGCTGACTGCTCTTGAAACGATCGTAGGACAAGACCGAGCCCTGCGCGCCATGCAGTTCGGCCTGGGCATCAAGGAGCAGGGCTTTAATATCTACGTGTCTGGCTCGCCGGGCACCGGTCGCACCACCGCTGTCCGCCGGTTCCTGGAGGAAGTGGCTGCCACCAAGCCGGTGCCCATGGATTGGTGTTACGTCAATAATTTCGAAGAGCCTTACCATCCCCATGCGCTCAGCCTGCCGGCTGGACGAGCGGTTGAGCTTCAGAAGGGGATGGAAAACCTGACCAAGCTGGTCTTCCAGGAGGTGCGCAACGTCTTCGAGAGCGAGGAATACGCCAAGCATAAAGAAGAAGAACTGAATAAGTTCCAGCAGCAAAAACAGGAGATCATTGAAAAAGTAAATCAGCTGGCGAATGCGGAAAACTTCGTCCTGCAGCCTACGCCGATGGGGGTGGTGACAGTTCCCACGCATAATGGCAAGCCATTGAGTGAAGAGGATTTCCTCAAGCTGTCGCAAAAGGATAAGGATGCCTTGCTGCAAAAACAACAAAAGGTGCAAAATGCCCTCGAAACCTCCATCCGCCAGACGCGTGCGCTCGATAAAGACGCCCGTGATGCCTTGGATAAACTCGACCGGGAAGTGACCCTGTATGCCTTGCGCAGCTGGAACGATGACATGCAGGAGAAGTTCACCGCGCTGCCCGAGGTACTGTCTTTTATCGATGCCGTGCAGACGGATGTGCTCGACCAGGTGGAGTTCTTCAAGAGCGATGGGCAGGAGGAGACCCCTGCACTTCCCTTCGGTCTTCAACCTAAGACCTTGCCGGTCAAGAAGTATGCCGTCAACATCCTGGTCGATAACTCCAAACTCAAGGGTGCACCGGTGATCCTTGAGACTAATCCCACCCACGATAACCTGTTCGGACGCATTGAGCAGGAAGCTCGTTTTGGTGCCCTGGTGACCGATTTCACCCTGGTGCGGAGTGGTGCGCTCCACAAGGCGAATGGCGGCTACATCGTGCTGCCGGTTGAAGACGTCTTGCGCAGTCCTTTCGCTTGGGAGGATTTGAGCCATTCCCTGGCGAATGCAAAGATCGAGATTGAAGATGCCACCGAGAAATATGGCTTTTCCACCAAGAGCCTCAAACCTGAGCCCATCCCGCTTGACATCAAGGTGATCTTGATCGGACGCCCCGAAGTATTCCAACTCCTGCTCTCCTATGAAGCGCACTTCTCTGAGCTCTTCAAAGTGAAGGCGGAGTTTGATACTTCGATGAAGCGTACCTCTGAACATACCCGTGAATATGCCGGTTTTGCCACCATGCTGAGTAATGCCGAGAACCTGAGACACCTGGATGCTTCCGCCCTGAGGCGCCTGGTGGAACACGGCTCTCGCCTGGCAGATGACCAGGAGAAGTTGTCCACCCGCTTCAGCGAGATCGCCGATGTGCTGCGCGAAGCCAACTATTATGCCGGGGTGGACGGAGTGGAGCTGATCTCTGTTCAGCACATCCGCAAAGCCATCGAAGAACGCTACTACCGCTCTAACCTGATCCAGGAGCGCCTGCAGGAGATGATCCAGCGCGGCGTGATCAAGATAGACATCACGGGAAAGGTGGTCGGACAGATCAACGGCTTGTCTGTATTGGGGCTGGGCGATATCAGCTTTGGGCAGCCAAATCGAATAACCGTCAGCCTCAGCCTGGGCCGGGAAGGGGTGGTTAACATCGAGCGTGAAGCCAAGCTGAGCGGACCCATCCATACCAAGGGTGTGCTGATCCTTTCGGGGTTCCTTGCCAACCGCTACGCCCAGGATAAACCGCTGAGCCTGTCTGCCCGCCTGGTGTTCGAGCAGAGCTACGGTGGTATCGAAGGCGACAGTGCCTCCAGCACCGAGCTGTACGCCATCCTGTCTGCACTCTCCGGCTTGCCGGTCAGCCAGGCGATTGCCGTGACCGGCTCGGTGAACCAGAATGGGGAAGTGCAAGCCATCGGAGGCGCCAACGAGAAGATCGAGGGCTATTTCGAGATCTGCAAATCTGCCGGACTTCACCGGCGAGCAGGGCGTCGTCCTACCTGCCAGCAATGTGACCAACCTGATGTTGAAGGAAGAGGTGGTCGAGGCCATCCGCCAGGGAAAATTCCACCTGTGGCCGGTGCACACCATCGACGAGGGGATCGAGGTGCTCACCGGGGTGAGGGCGGGCGAGCGCCAGGCAGATGGCAGTTTCGAAGCGGAAACGGTCAATGCCCGGGTGGACCAGCGCCTGCGCCAGATGGCAGCTGACCTGCAACGTTTTGGCAAGGAAGACAGCCGCAAGAATCACAAGCCCGAGGAAGCCAATGATGCCGGTTAACCCAGATGGTTGGTTGACCCTGCTGCAGATGCATTTGGGCTGGTACCCGCTGATGGAACTGCGCGACATATACAAGCTGCTATACCAGGGTGTGATGGGGGCGGAACACCTGATGCCATCCCGGGAAGAATATACCCGTTACCTGCAGTTGGAGTTTGAACCCCTGCAGCCTGACCCAACCGGACGCCTGTTGGAACCCATTCGACCCGATGGAGCACTCTACCGCTTGAACTTGCGACCGTTGAAGTCGCGCCAGCAGGGATTGGACCCGCTGATAACCTATTTGCTCGAGACGGCGCGCATGATCACCGGCACCCGGTCTGAGCTGGAGGAGGTGTGGAATGCCTTTGCTCAGCTGTGCAACCAGGGGCAGATCAACAACTTTGATCGCGCTTCCATCGAGAAGTTTTCCCAGTGGCTGGAAGGGCTGGATTATCCTGCCATCCATCATTCTCAGAGCTATACTCGTGAATACCAGCCGGCATATAGGCTGATTGCGGCCAGGTTCATCCATGAGCTGGGGATGGAGCTGGATTTGCCGGGAGGGAAAAGATTTAACCACAAAGTACACAAAGTACCAAACTAAAAGCCGCACAAAGACCGTGCAGGTGACCGTGCAGGTGACCACAAAGGTTTTTCTTTTTTTGTAGCCGGGATCGCCGATCCCGTATTTTTTGTCATTGCGAAAGCCCGTTCTTTGGGCTTGTGGCAATCTTCCTGTAACACAGGGTGAGCTCATAGATTTTCCTTTCAGCGGTGAAGACCGGACGGAGTGGGAAGGGGTATTCGTCCCAAAAAAAAACGAAGCGGAACGAAGATGTTTAATGAATTTGTTTGCTTATGAAAGATCGATCCTCGCTCGAAAAAGCACGATGCGAACATGAGGACATCCGGTAGAGAGAACCGGACTGGCTCACAGATTTCGCGAACCTCGCTCGAAAAGCACCGTGCGAACATGGGGACATCCGGTAGAGAGAACCGGACTGGCTCGCAGGCTTCGCGATTTCGCCAAAGAACGGCTCAGTCGTTCGAAAAACACGGTGCGAACATGGGGACATCCGGTAGAGAGAACCGGACTGGCTCGCAGGCTTCGCGATTTCGCCAAAGAACGGCTCAGTCGCTCGAAATACGCTCGCGATTTCGCCAAAGAACGGCTCAGTCGTCGAACATGGGGACATCCGGTAGAGAGAACCGGACTGGCTCACAGGCTTCGCGATTTCGCCAAAGAACGGCTCACTCGCTCGAAATACGCTCGCGATTTCGCCAAAGAACGGCTCACTCGCTCGAAATACGCTCGCGATTTCGCCAAAGAACGGCTCAGTCGCTCGAAATACGCGGTGCGAACATGGATATTCGCTGAAAGAACGGCTCAGTCGCTCGAAATACGCTCGCGATTTCGCCAAAGAACGGCTCAGTCGCTCGAAAAACACGGTGCGAACATGGGGACACCACAGGCTTCGCGATTTCGCCAAAGAACGGCTCACTCGCTCGAAATACGCTCGCGATTTCGCCAAAGAACGGCTCACTCGCTCGAAATACGCTCGCGATTTCGCCAAAGAACGGCTCACTCGCTCGAAATACGCTCGCGATTTCGCCAAAGAACGGCTCACTCGCTCGAAATACGCTCGCGATTTCGCCAAAGAACGGCTCAATTGAACCAAACATAATTCAATTAAACTCAATTCTCTCCTTGCTGAAGATGAGGGGTTGAGGAGGGTAAAGCGCCGCCCATCCCGGCGGCAAGAAGCTGGGTAATAGAAGGTTGTTGGGCGGCAAGCCGAGCGTTGACCTGCTCGACGGCGGCTTGGATGTCACTATCCAGGATGGTCTCACTATCCGTGATGAGGAAATGGACGCGCAGGATGCGGGTGATGGTGGTGGAGGAGATGCATAGTACACGAAGGATATCGGTGAGCTCGGAGGCATCGGCAGAGGGGTCAAGGTGTTCGACCAGGCGCTGGCTAAAGACGCGGATGAGGGCGATCTCGTCGGCGAGGCTTTTGAGGACGGTGGCATCGCCGTCGGAGGGAGCACGCTTTTTGATGTGTTTAGAGTAAAGACCGTGCTTGAAACCGTTGGAGTTGCCGATGGGTGCGCCGGGGTGTTTTTTGGGTGAGCTGGGGGACATGGGGGCTCCTTGGGGGGAAAGGAAAGGGGTTAGCAGTTAGCTGTTGGCTGTTAGTAATAAAAAATACGGCATAGGAATCGACAAACATAATTCCCGTGCCAGAGACACTTATCGGTAAAGATCCACCGATATACGAGCACATTTATCGATTTGGAAGAACGCAAATCGAAATTGGAATGTGCTCTAATATTAGCACATTTGTTCTGATTCCACAAGGGGTTTAAGAAGATTTAAGATTTCTAAATATCTGGAATTTTACAGGAGAAAAAGGGCGATTTTTAGAGAAATTCTCTGATTTTACACAAGGGTATAAGAAGCTATAAGATTTCTCATTTTCGGGGGAGATTGGAACGCTAGGAAAGCGGATAATATAGCGGATTAGCGGATAAGAACTTAATGAGCGATGGATTACCCCACAAAATAATCAATACTTCCTTTCCACGTAATTGATTAAGCTATTTTATACCGCCCAAGCGGAAGCTATCATTTCAGCCTGCTGAAGGACAGTGAACGTGGCTTTTTCCTGTTTATCGGGTGGACAGATGTACTTACGAAGGATGCGCTTGTCCATGATGAACAACCTAGCGCACACGCCTGGAGCGTGTGTTTCCCGCAAGGGAACGAGGGTTCAAATCCCTCCCTCTCCACCAGGTACTGGTGGGGGTAGCGATACTCCCACCTGCCATATATGGGGGATATCTGGGAATTACCTTTTATTCATTTAAAAAAGAGCGTGTGTCCTTAATATCCTTACAGATTATTATTATACTATTTTTAATTCTATATTTTGTAATCTTGGGTCTTTCGCAGCGAAATTGATAATCATTGACCGCACTTGCTCAATAAATGCATATCCTTCTCGAGTATTGTATATACTATTATAAAGGCTCAAGAATGTTTCATAATCCTTGCTTTCTTTGTCATAATGATTTACCACTATGTGTAAAAGACATTTTTGAGCATCCTTTAGATTTTCTTGATAATCTGGTCTGAGTCTCATAGAGCTATCGTTATAAATTAATAAAGCAGTAAGACTAGCAATTGAATTGCTATATATTTCTTGAAGACGATTTGTTAACTCTAATTTAATGGAAAACTCTTTATCTTTTTGAGCTTGAATTTCTATTCTTTCAGCTCTTTTTTCTTCCCTATCCCATTGTGTCTTTTGTTGAAGATATGAAAATCCGTTAGCAATAATTGTGGCTAGTATTGAGACTGTGCCAACAATTAAGGCTGAAAGTATACTTGCACTTGCAGCATCCATTGTTATATCTCCTTTAATAAACAATCAAAATAGATACATAATTATATATTTGATCTGTTTTCAAAACTCTAATTTTTGGAGAGGAAATTATGAGAGCGTTTCAGTTAACGGAAACTATACAGTCAGCCATTCTTGTATCTTCCCTGGTAATTGTGGCTCTAATTTTAAATGTGTCACTGTACTTCTACGCAGCCAAGACGGATCAAAAGGACACTTTGCATATTGGTTGTGGAAAATATCACAACGGAGAGTCATTCCAAACATATAAAGCTTAGCTATTCCACTAATCGTTGTATTATCAACTTTCGTAAACTTGCGACCTGATCCAAAGCCACCATTCTTAATTTCACTAAACGATTCGTCATTATCATCTGATACATATAAAATAACGGTTTCATTTCCATACATTGCGTTCTTTATATCGGTTGAGTCAATAGACTTAAATGGGGAATTGTCATAAAGCACTAGAATTGCTGGAAGCATACCCTGTGATCTATTTTTAAGTTGTTCATGTGCGGCATCAATTGCATGACGTACACGTTCATCTGATCTCTCTTTTATACCGATCCGTCTGAGTTTTGGTAACCGCTCTTGAATTTTCCTTTCATTTTTATTGGCATCAATCTGCTTAACTTCAATAACTACTCGTTGCTCGCCAAAATGCACTTCATAGTCTGGTGTTCTGTAATCTGATTGATCTATCTGAGCATATGGTATAGAGTTTTCGTCACAAAACTGCTCGAATAAGAGTTCTGATTTTGTTTTTGAATTCATTTTAACTTTTGATGATAGTGTGCGCTAATCTTTATTATTATTTTTCCATTCCTCTGGTATTTTTGAAACAGAATCATTACCACTTGGAATATAAATAGGCTGATTCATATCTCGATAAACCAGTTCATTGTTATAAGCTAGTTTCAGATCTTTTCTTTGCAATATCAAGATATTTTTGAACAATATCTGCCCTACCGCACGTCTTTTTGTTACGATTGCCGCCAATGCCATGTGTCATCAAAAGCAGTAATCTGAGCATCTGATGAGTCGCCTGATTCATTTTTAAATAATACATTGTAGGATCGGCTTGAATTAAATGGAGGATCCAGGTAAATCAGGTCAATGCTTTCATCAGCGATGCGCTCACGCAAGATTGGCAGGTTATCTCCGTAAAATAACATATTGTGGGTAATCGGTTTTGGTGTCATTCAAATCCTCGACATATATTATTATGGCAGCAGAATCACTTAATCGTTACAAAATATACTGCACATGGCGGGAGGAGAATAATATCTTAGTAATTAAACCCTAATTGCTTGTATTAAGAGAAGATTAATGCTATATTCATGAAGCAATCAAGCGACAATCCTGTGTTGTTACACATGAGATCATCCGAGCAATATAACAAATAAATGCCCATTGGGGGTAGAAAGTTCAACCATTAGGGCTGGATTTTCAGCCGGTTATCAACGCATCGTAATTGATTTATTCAGACAAGGGAGACATCGTTATGAAGAAATCATTACATCGTATTTCATCAATATTGATAACGATACTACTTATTATTGGATTTTTGAGTAACCCAGCAACCTCTGTACTGGGGCAGTCCAACACTTTTCGTGATGCTATCCAGCAATCGCCAACTGGATGGAGCCTTGATTATGTCGGACATCTTGGCGGAAATACCAATGCTGTAACAGTGCAAGGAGATTATGCTTATATTGGCGAAGGTGGGCGACTAACAATCTTGAATATTATCAACCCCACACTGCCTACTGTAATCGGAAAAAGCATACCCCTGCCAGGAATGATTGCGTAATAGTTGTCTCCAGTGATTATGCGTATATAGCAGCTATGGATGCAGGATTACGCATTGTTGATATCAGTAATCCAGCTAATCCATCTGATGTTGGCACTTACAATACACCCGGCACATCATATAGTGTTGCAATATCTGGGGGATACGCTTATATAGCTGATTTTGATGCTGGCTTACGTGTGGTAGATATTACTGATCCGACTTCACCGGAGGAGGTTGGATTTTATGATACAGCAGGGGAAGCGAGAAGTGTAGCTGTAGCAGGGACATATGCATATATAGCAGATGGGGATACCGGTTTACTTATCATTAACATAAGCAACCCACACAATCCAGTAGAGGTTGGTTTCTACGATTCGCCAGGTACCGCTTATGATGTGGATGTGTCAGAGGGATACGCTTTTTTAGCAGATTTGAATGCTATGCGGGTAATAAATATTAGCAGCCCTTCCAATCCTTATGAACAGGGAATGGTGGGTTATGCAGCACCAGTTAAATCTCTGGTTTATTCATCTTCACAAGATTATGTCTATGTAACGATTGGAGAATATGGGGTAGATCTCGTTGATGTTAGTAATAAATCTGATCCTCGCTCCCGTAATTCCTATAATACCCCAGGAATCGCAGTTGGTGTCGATACATCAATGGAGTATATTTACGTGGCAGATACTAATTTTGGTTTACGAATAGCTGATATGAGCGATCCAGATGGCACCATGGAGGTTGGTCATTATTCCACACTAAGTGGTGCTTATGATATCGCAGTGGAAAATGGATATGCCTATGTTGTTGACGGGGACGATTATTTTTATGTTGTTGATGTTAGCAGCCCGACTAATCCGATCTTGATAGGTTTCACTGAAACCAGAGGTCCAGCTGCAGGAGTGGCTGTATCAGGTAGCTTACGCTTATATCGCAGATGGCACTATGGGACTCACCGTGATTGATATAAGCAATCCGAATGATCCATTGGTCGTGGGGTATCTTGTTATGGGTGGTTACAGTTATGACGTGGCTGATTATCGGAACCTATGTTTACTCCGCAAATCTGACCAGCTCTGGAATGGATTGATATCAGTGACCCATTAAATCCAGTATATATCGGTGGAGAATCAATACCGGCAATGGATGTTACGATGTCGGGGAGATTATGCATACGCAGCGTGTCAAGAACAGGGCATGATTATTTTGGATTTGCACGATCCATCAGCTCCATTTATTGTCGGCTCATATGATACGACAGATAGCGCCCTGGACGTAGCCGAAGAAGGAGGGTATGCCTTCGTAGCTGATGATCTAGCTGGACTGCGGATTATAGATGTTAGCGACCCTACTACTCCTTTTGAGGTCAGGCTACCATCTATTCCCAAGCGAGGCATTAGGTGTGGCAGTTTCTGGTAGTTACGTTTTTATCGCTGATGCTGTCAAGTGGGATTTTTGTCGTTGATGTAAGTGATCCATTATACCCAGTTGAGGTTTCTGCATTTGATACTTCTGGTTTAGCACGTGATATAGTATTCTCAGGAGCCTACACATACGTTTCAGACAATCGCGGTGGAATGTTTATTTTACAATTCTCATCAACTCCAAACCAGGCTCCGAAGGCAATGGATGACAGTGGACCTGGATTTACCACTGATGAGGATACATCTTTTCTCACTTCAAGTGTTCTTTCAAATGATTTTGATCCTGACGGTGACACACTGTTCCTGGATAGCTATGACGACAGTGGTGTGGTTGGGGTGCTGATATATCTTGGAGAAGGTTTCTTCGCCTACAGTCCGGATGAACACTTTGAATGGTTAGGCAATGGCGATCAGGCAACGGATATCTTTACGTATATAGTAAGTGATGGAGTGCTGACTGATACCGCTACTGTCACACTCACAATCACTGGTATTAATGATGTGCCTATTGTTCAGGCTGGGAATGACAGGAAGTAGACTTAGGTCAGCAAGTCAGCTTTGCAGGTGACTTTACTGATCCAGATTGGCAGGGAGGAACCTATGAATGGGATTTCGGGGATGGTGAGACCACATCCGGTACGCTTACACCAACCCACATGTATTCTGACCCAGGAGTATATACTGTTACATTGACCGTCACTGATAATGAAAGTGGTATCGGAAGTGACTGGTTGTTGGTATCTGTCAGCAGTGAACCGCCAATTGTAGAGGCAGGTGGCAACTTATTTGGGGACGAAGGAAGGCAAATCCAATTTACAGGCAGTTTTACCGATGCTGATTGGACAGAGGGAACGATACAGTGGGATTTTGGTGATGGAATAACTGCGACTGGGACACTTAACGCCAACCCATGCATATGGTGACAATGGAACTTATACAGTTACTTTAACTGTCACCGATGCAGACGGGGCTGTCTGGTAGCGATTGGTTGATAGCAAGCATTGGTAATTTATCTCCCCACCTGAGTGGATTCTCTGATCTCACAATCGTTGTCGGTGAACAACTGACAATAACCGGGGTAATTACAGACCCTGGATGGTTGGACACCCATGAAGTGTTCATCGGTTGGGAAGGATCAGCACCTGGTCCCATAGGTTACATAAAACTGGATGCAGGTGTAACCGATTTTTCAGCTAGTTTTACCTACGAAGATTTCGGAGTCTATCAGGTTTGGGTGCAGGTAAGAGATGATGATATGGGCGCAATGACCAATTATTTCACCGTCACAGTACTGACAGCAGGACCTAAGGTATATCTGCCAGTAATAAGAAGGTAATTCCTACTTCACTGAAGGCCCAGATAATAATTTTTTTATAATAGCTTTGGTCAATTTGATGTTGATTTATAAGTGAAATTCGGAATGATTTAGCATTTCCAATCGAAATATTTAGTCGTGCTGCCGAGATCAACCCCCCTCCAGGTGCAGTGGGGGGCAGGCCCCCTCCAGGTGCAGTGGGGGGCAGGCCCCCTCCAGTTGCAGTGGGGGGCAGGCCCCCTCCAGATGCAGTGGGGTGCAGGCATGACCGGAAGAACACCGGGATTGGATTAACTGTGAGCCAAACGCTATACACTTAAAAGCCGCTCGCTCGAACCAGGTTACGTAGATTGATAGGGGAAAAGGTAACATTACCAAAGAGCGACTCTCATTGTCTTTTGCATATATAAGGAGGGCATATGGTAGCAACATCCAGATTCAAATGGTTCGGAAGCATCATCTTGGCGAGTTTTCTGCTCATCCTGGCAGTAACAGGTGGTAAATGGGGGACCGACTATTCGGCCAGTGCGGGAGTCTACCCTGCACCTTTCATCGAGTTAATTATTCCCACTGCAATCCCGGCGGGATCACCGGATCGTCTCGTGTTAATCATTGGATCAAATTTTGGGGATATGAACGACACACGCGTGAGATTAACCGGAACAGGGGTCGATGTATTATTGGTTCCTCAAGAGATCTACCAGGATGGTATCGCTATAATCATCACAGATACTTTGTTAACTGAGCCTCAACAATACATTTTGACCGTCGCAATATCTTACAGGGGCACGATCCCAACGATCCCATTTCCTCCTGATGTGGTCGTTTCCAATCCGGTCCCTTTCACTGTTTTTGTCTCCCTGTCTGAATATCTCCCCATTATCAACAAACTCGCGACTCACTAAGCACCAAAAAGGTAGTTTTTTATAACTACACGGAGGGCTGGTCTACGATCCAGCATCGCTTGTAAAAAAAAACCGCGACATTTCGGACAAAGAGCGTCCTCAACTGAAGGGAACGCTGCCCGGTAAAAGAACATACCGGACCTAGACTCGCTCAGCCCCCACGCGAGAAGAAGACGTTGGGTTTACCCTCGAAGAAATCTCGGGACAGGCGCAAAAAAGCTAAATCCGGTATGAGGACATACCGGGCAATCCGGCAGAAAAGCAAACCGGGGAGCCACAACCTACAAAAACAAACTATGATTTATTTGATTTAGTGATTGGCATGATTAGAAAGTGGAGAAAAATCATAGTATTCATAAAATCATTCTAATCATAGTTAAAGACAACAAAGACCGGGATCAACCCCCTCCAAGTGCAGTGGGGGGTAGGCCCCCTCCAAGTGCAGTGGGGGGCAGGCCCCTCCAAGTGCAGTGGGGGGCAGGCCCCTCCAAGTGCAGTGGGGGGTCAGGCCCCCTCCAGGTGCAGTGGGGGGTAGGCCCCCTCCAGGTGCAGTGGGGGGCAGGCCCCCTCCAGGTGCAGTGGGGGGCAGGCCCCCTCCAGGTGCAGTGGGTGCAGGCGTGACCGGAAGAACACCGAGATCGTCCCCCTCCAGATGCAGTGGGGGGCACGCTGATCCCGGCTACAAAAAATAAAAATCCTTTGTGTCCTTCGTGGTCCTCTTTTCTTTTCCTACACGGTCTTTCGATAAGGTACAATTATCCCTGAGGTGGCTGTATGAATAAAATTCCGTTCGCATCGCGCATTGATATGGCAAAATCCCTGCTTCCCCTGGAGCTCCAACATCCGGGAGTGCTCGCTCTCATCCAGCTGGCGCTGGAGGAGGACCTCGTGCCCAATACTTACCTGGGCTCAACCGGCGATAGCCTCATGGATGGCGATGTCACCAGTATGGCAACCATCCCCACAGATAACAGGTTCCGTGGGTTTATGCGGGCAAAAGCCAACGGGGTTGTGGCGGGGATGCCCCTGGCAGCCGTGGTGTTTCAGTCCATCGACCCAACCATCACCTTCCGGAGCTCGCTCAAAGACGGTGGAATGGTTGAGAAAGGCCAGATGCTGGCGGAAATACAGGGCAACGGTCGCAGCTTGCTGGCAGGAGAGCGCACCGCACTCAACTTCCTGTGCCGGCTGTCAGGTATCGCCACCCTTACCCGCCGGTTCGTGGAGGCAGTCAGAGGGACGAAGGCGGTGATCCTGGATACCCGCAAGACCGCTCCGGGCTGGCGCCTGTTGGATAAGTACGCCGTCCGTTGCGGAGGCGGGCAAAACCACCGGGCAGGTTTGTTTGACATGCTGCTGATCAAGGATAACCACATCAGCGGGGCAGGCGGGATCAAACCGGCAGTGCTGCGGGCACGCGAGCTGTATGAGAAACGTTTCCCCATCGAGGTGGAGGTAAAGAATTTAATTGAGGTGGATGAAGTTCTCAAGCTCGGGGTCGACCGGATCATGCTGGATAACATGGACCTGGAGACGATGCGCAACGCGGTGCAGATGGTTAAAGGTCGCATCCCTCTGGAAGCATCCGGAAACGTCAGCCTGCTGAACGTGCGCCAGATCGCTGATACGGGTGTGGATTTCATTTCATCGGGTGCCCTCACCCACTCAGCCCCTGCACTTGACATCAGCATGAAAATAGGATAAATTTAGTCCAGAATCTGCATTTACAGGCGCAGATTTGGAATGGGAGCGCGCAGAATGTCTGTTGAAAGCATGTACGAAGATATGAAAAGCAAGCTCGAGAAGGTGGTGCCCGATTTCGAGCTGCGCTATAAAGCTGAGCTGGCAGAAGAGATCAACCAGCTGAAAAAGGAAAAGAACGCCGTCATCCTGGGGCACAACTATATGGAACCGGCTCTGTATTATTCCATCCCCGATTTCCGGGGCGATTCGCTCGACCTGAGCCGCAAGGCAGCCCAGACGGATAAGGATATCATCGTGTTCTGTGGGGTGAGGTTTATGGCAGAGACGGCCAAGCTGCTCAACCCCACCAAGACGGTGCTGCTGCCCTCACAAAAGGCGGGCTGCAGCCTGGCAGCCAGCATCACTGCACAAGATGTGCGTGAGCTGCGGGCGAAGTACCCGGGCGTGCCGGCGGTGGCGTACGTGAACACCTACGCCGACGTGAAAGCAGAAGTCGATATTTGCTGCACCTCCAGTAATGCCCAGGCAGTGGTCGATTCTCTCCATTCAGACACGGTGATTTTCCTGCCCGACGAGTACCTGGCGCGCAATGTGGCCAAGGACTCTGGCAGGCATATCATTTTCCCTACATTACAGGAAGGCAAGAGCTCCACCCTGCTTGATTACCAGCAGGTCGGTAACCACGATACAATGATCGGCTGGCACGGGCGCTGCGAAGTGCACGAGAAATTCACCGTGAAGGATATCGAAGCAGTGCGCCAGCAGTTCCCGGAGGTGGTGATTTTATCTCACCCGGAGTGCAGCCCTGAAGTGGTGGCGGCGTCCGATTATTCAGGCAGCACCAATGCCATGATCCGCTACGTGCGAGAGACCAATGCACCCCAGTACCTGGTGCTCACCGAGTGCGCCATGGGCGATAATATCGCTGCGGCGAACCCGGAGAAAGACATGCTCAGGTTATGCTCGGTGCGCTGCCCGCATATGAACCAGATCACCCTCGAAGACACGCTCAAGAGCCTTCAGCTGAACCAATATGTGATTGATATACCCGAAGATGTCCGCGTGAGAGCTGCCCGCGCAGTCGAACGCATGATCGCTATCGGATAAGGGAGAGATTGAGGAGATGCAAACCGACGTCCTAATCATCGGTTGTGGTATCGCGGGTGCAACGGCAGCCATCCGGCTGGCAAGCGATACACAACGCCATATTACGGTCATCACCCGTGCCGAAGAGGCGATGGACAGCAATTCAAGCCACGCCCAGGGAGGTATCGTGGGGCGCGGCTATGATGACAGCGTAGAGCTGCTGGAGGAAGATATCCTGACGGCTGGAGCGGGTCTTTCATACCCACCGGCTGTCAGGCTGTTGGCAGAGCGGGGTCCGGAACTATTGCAGGAATTCATCATCGAGCAGGCGGGGTTGCAGTTCGACCATGACGAGGTGGGTAAGCTGGTCATGGGTCTGGAGGCGGCTCACACCCGCCGGCGCATCCTGCACGTAGGGGATGGCACGGGTGAAGCCATCATGCTGGGGCTGCTTCGAAAGCTCGAGAGCATGCCCAATATTCAGCTGCTTAACAAGCATACCGTAGTGGACCTGATCACCTTCCCCCACCACGCCTCCGATCCACAGGCGGTTTACCAACCTCTCACCTGCCATGGGGCTTACGTCTTTGACCAGGAATCGCGGCAGGTGGTACCGATCATGGCGCGCAAGACCATCCTGGCGACGGGTGGTATCGGGCAGATTTATTTAAACACCACCAACCCAACCGGGGCGCGTGGCGATGGGGTGGCGATGGCATACCGGGCAGGGGCAAATATAATCAACGCAGAATATGTGCAGTTCCATCCCACGGCGTTGAGCAGCTCGGATGCGACCAAGTTCCTGATCAGCGAAGCTGTGCGTGGGGAGGGGGGCATCCTGCTCACACCGCAGGGAAAGCCGTTCATGGCGCGCTACGCTCCCGAATGGAAGGACCTGGCACCGCGTGATATCGTTGCGCGGGGGATCTACTCAGAGATGGTGGACAAAGGCTACCCATACGTGCTCCTGGATATTGCCAGCCATAAACCGGCTGAGTATATCCGCGAGCGATTTCCGCACATTTATGCATTCTGCCTGGAGAAGAATATCGATATCACTCACCAGCCGATACCTGTAGTGCCGGCAGCGCATTACTTCTGCGGTGGGGTGCAGGTGGATTTATTGGGCCGCACCAGCATCCCGAACCTATATGCGGTGGGCGAAGTGAGCTGTACGGGCGTGCACGGTGCCAACCGCCTGGCGAGCACGTCGTTGCTCGAAGGGTTGGTATGGGGCGTGCAGGCAGCAGAGGACATCAGGGCACAAAGCCCAGCCACACTGCTTAATGATGATGACGTTCCCGAATGGAATGACAGCGGCTTGATCTATGAGCCAGACCCGAATTTGATCCAGGGGGACATGCACAGCGTGCGTAACCTGATGTGGCACTATGTGGGACTGGTGCGCAGTGAATACCGCTTGAACCGCGCCATCCGAGATCTGCGCCAGCTGTGGCTGGATATCGAGGAGTTCTACCGTAAGACGCGCTTGAGCGATGGGCTGATCGGCTTGCGCAACAGCGTGCAGACGGCGTTGATCGTGGCGTATGCCGCTCACCGCAACCGTACCAGCCGCGGCTGCCATTATCGGGAGGATAGTCACCCCCAGGCAAAGACCGCCACACCGCCTGAAAGTGCCAATGTAAAGCTGAGTGGGGGATTACAGTAATATTACGCCCAATGGGCGGGTGATACACTTTGCACTGGAATATGCTGGGAAGTTGTTAGATGGATTTCTTCGGGGCTAGACCCGCTTTGTCCCTACGATAAAATCGATTTGTGAATGAAATACCCCGGAAGATTAATAAACCTTTCAAATTTGCAAGTTTTAATACCCAAAAAAGTGACATTCATCACTGTCAGTAGTTAAATAAGCTGGCTAGAATAAAAAAAGTATTGGTATTTTATTTGCCGTATCCCCTCGTAATTGCAATCCATTTTGTGCCCAACCGCTCCCGCTACACGGTCGTGCATTAAGTTCAAAACAGGTTGCGTCGATGGCGACGGCTCGATCGAATAGGTGAGAAAGGAGAACGAAACAATAGAACCTAACCTAGATCATTTACTGGTATCCGCAATAAATAAGAACAGGCGACGGGTCCAATAGCAAGACAATCCCAGGGGTTGAGTAACAAATACCTCTGGTCCCGATTCCCCACCCCGGTGAGGATCTCAAACCACCTTTCTAGTAGGGGGGAAAGGGGTACGTGAACGGGTGGTAATTCCCGAAGAATGATTCCATAACTGCTTACCATCACGCCTCCATTCCTGCGGAAATCTTTGGAATTATTCCAGCACCTCCATAAAGGAGAATTAACCACATGAAACTTTCGGAAACCCGCCGAAAAGCGCTATCGATTTTTCTAAGCTTGATCAGCGTAATCGTCCTGGCAACAACCGGGGCGACCATTTTCAGCCATCCAGGCCTGGTAAAGGCCAGCAGCACGCTTACTTTTGTGCCAGTCGCTGATTCTTATGTCAACCAATCCGACCCAACCCATAATTTTGGTGATAACCACTCCATAAGGGTGGACGGCTCCCCGCCAGTACGTACCTACCTGCGGTTTAATGTGAGCGGTATTGGCAGCAACCCGGTGACTAAAGTCACATTAAGGATCTATGCCAACAGCTCCTCCGCAGGAGGTTTTGTAGTGAAGAAAGTTGGAGATAACGGCTGGCAGGAGAATGGGATTAATTATAATAATGCTCCTAATCCAGGCTCCCAGCTGGGGACTTCCAACGGATTTTCTGGTAATGCCTGGGTGCAAACCGAAGTCCCGTCTCTGCTTAATGCTGATGGAACTGTCAGCGTTGCCCTGATCGGTGTTGACCAGCAGGCGATCAACCTGGCGGCAAGGGAAGCCGGCAGCCATGCGCCTCAGCTGCTGGTGGAGGTTTCGTCACCCGGCAACCCAACTGCGACGCGCACTTCAGCACCACCCACCGCAACCCGTACGTCCGCGCCACCTACTGCAACCCAACCTGGCGTACCGACCGCAACTGCAACCAACCCACCCGGACCGACTGCGACCCAGTCGGGTGACGTCCAACCGGGGTTCCCCATCCGGGCGGTATTTTATTATCCCTGGTTCCCGGAAGCCTGGAACCAGCAGGGGTTCAATCCTTTTACCAATTACACACCCAGCCTTGGGTTCTATGATTCCAGCTCCGTATCCATCATCCAGGCGCACATCAGCGCCATGACTTACGGTAATCTCAGTGCAGCCATCCTATCCTGGTGGGGGCAGGGTTCGAATACAGACCAGCGTGTGGCAACTATCCTGGGGGCTACCCCTGGCTCGGCGAACCCCAATTTCCGCTGGAGCATTTACTACGAAAATGAGTCGCTGGGGAACCCAACGGTTGCCCAGCTCCAGAATGACCTTCAATACATCCAAAACCACTATGGGAGCAATCCCAGCTTCTTGAGGGTGAACGGTAAGTTCGTGGTCTTTGTATACGCCGATGCAAGCGATGCCTGTGGTATGGCAGATCGGTGGGTGCAGGCTAACAATGCCTTGGGTCACCCTGCTTACATCGTTTTGAAGGTTTTCGCCGGCTACCGAAACTGCGCCAGCCAGCCGGATAGCTGGCACCAGTACAGCCCGGCAGTGGCAACTGACCACCAGAGTGGTTACAGTTTTGCCGTCAGCCCAGGTTTCTGGAAGAAGGGCGATGCAGTCCGCCTGGCGCGCAACCTGAACACATGGAATTCGAATGTCAGCTCAATGGTCGCTTCAGGCGAGCCATGGCAGCTTGTGGCTACGTTCAATGAATGGGGTGAAGGCACGATCGTCGAATCGGCAGTCGAATGGGCATCTGCTTCCGGTTATGGTCAATACCTGGACGTCTTGCATGCAAACGGTAACGGCGTCCCACCCACCCCGTTTCCAACGGCTCAACCCACCAACACTCCAGCCGTATCTCCAACGCCGACCCGGACCGGAACCGTCCCACCGAACCCGAGCCCCACTCCAACCCGGACTGGTACTCCTCTACCATTGCCAAGTACAACCCCGACACGGACACCGACACAACCAGGTCCGAGCCCAACCCCGACCCGCACACCGACCCCCGCCCCTGGCAGTGACCCGATCCTGTTCTTCACAAGCGACCTGGTTTCTGGAGGCTCGCTGAGCCGTGCGCAGCTGACGGTAAACCTGATCAAGAGCTTGATGAACCAGCACCCCGGAGTACCGATGCTGGTGGCTTCTGGTGGAGATAATGAGCAGGAAAACTCCCCATCCATCGCAAATTACACTTCATACTTCGGAACGACGTTTGGTCAATTCGTCACCCAAGGTATATACATGCAGGTGCGCGGCAACCACGACATCCAATCACAAGGTTCGTATACCGATTTCGATGGCACCGTCCACAACACGGGGGCTGCCTATTGGGATTACTTCGGGGCGAATGCCCATATGTTCAACATTGAAGGCAAGAAGCTTACCGATTACAGTTATGACCTGGGTACGTGGCACATCATCGCGCTTGACCAATTAAATGGTAATGTCAACCAGGCTACGCTCGATTTTCTCATCTCCGACCTGGCAGCGCATCCGAACGCAACCTGCCAGATGGTGTACTGGCACGTGCCGACTTACTCGTCGGGTGCATCGCATGGAGATGCCACCGGGTTAAAACCGCTCAACCAGGCTGAATTTAACGCCGGGGTTGATATCCAGCTTAACGGTCACGACCATGATTACCAGCGCTTCTTCCCGATCAACCCTAATGGAGTCAGGGATGATGCTCACGGGATCACCACCTTTGTCGCCGGTATCGGTGCGGAAGATAACCGCCTTGGGTCGCAGAACTCTATCGCCCAGGCAGCCTCAGCCGTCTACATGGATACTTTCCCGCCGAACAATGGCCATGCCATCGGTGTGATCCAATTCACCCTCCACGCCAATTCGGCCGATTACAAGCTGTATGACTCCAATAATGGCGCGGTGCTGGACCAGGGTACGGTGACCTGTCACTAAATTAATATCGTAGGGGATGATCTAATCTCGTGATGAGAGGTAGGGGAGGGTCGCAGACCCTCCCCTACTAATATCTTATGCGTTATGGTCGTTCGCGGATGAACAGGTGGGCAACAAACGAGACCAGGCTGACGATGATCGAGCCCCAGAAAGCGCCCCATGGTATTGTGACGATAAAACCAATACCGATCAAGCCGCAGATCCATGAGGAGAACCAGAGCAGGAAGGCATTGATCACCAGCATGAACAGCCCAAGGGTGAGGATCAGGAAGCCGCAGGAGAGGAACTTGAGGATGGGGCGGATGAAAATATTGACCAACCCAAGCACGGCTGCCATGACTGCGAAAGCCAAATACGCTGATGTCGATCCATCGATTGACATCAACCCCCGGGGAGCAAGGATCAGGTAAGCAACGACCAAGCCTGCAACAGCGATGAGCCAGTGGATGAAAAATCTCATAGGTTACCCCTTTCTACGCACCTGGCAATTTTGGATAAGATTTGTAATAAATAACATTTTTACAAGATTAAGTCAAGGTTTGGACTACCAAAGATAATTTTCTATCGGCGAGCGGTGAGAATAAGGTAGGCGAATATCGACCGAGAGATTTCTTACGAGGCTAAATATGTGAAAAGTACGTTGGATAAAGGAGAATGATAATAAAGCAGCGTGCTCTCCTTTATAACGAATCCTGATGAAGGTTAATCATACTTAAATTAATGCTGGTTTTATTCAGCTTTTTTAACCACCTATTTAACATTTGTTTGTATACTATAATTTGTATGTGTCTAATCCAATTTTAGCCACTAAACTTTATATCCCCCCACCTCGACGTAGAGTTGTCCTCCGCGCGCGCCTGATCGAGCGGCTGAATGAAGGCCTCTCCGCAGGCTGCAAGCTGACCCTCGTCTCAGCCCCCGCTGGGTTTGGCAAAACCACCCTAGTTTGCGAATGGGTCATAAGTTGCGGACAACCCGTAGCCTGGCTATCACTGGACGAAGGGGATAACGACCCTAACAGCTTTCTGACATACCTTGTTGCTTCGCTGCAGACGATTGCGCCGAATATTGGAAAAGGGGTGTTGGCTGTGCTCCAGTCCTCTCAGCCACCGCCAATCGAATCGATTCTGACAGCCCTGCTCAATGAAATCTCCACCTTACCGGACGATTTCGTCCTTGTGCTGGATGACTACCATGTGATCGATTCCAAACCGGTTGACGAAATACTCGCCTTTGTGCTTGAGCACTTGCCGCTACACATGCACCTAGTCATCACCACCCGTGAGGATCCACTGTTACCCCTGGCTCGGTTGCGTGCCCGAGGCCAATTGACCGAGCTGCGCGCTGCCGACCTGCGTTTTACCCCCGCAGAAGCCGCTGAATTTCTAATCCAGATGATGGGTCTGAATCTCTCCGAGGAAGACATCGCCGCACTCGAAGCACGCACCGAGGGTTGGATCGCCGGTCTGCAACTGGCCGCGATCTCTATGCGGGGGCATAAAAACGCCGCAGGTTTCATCCAATCTTTCACCGGAAGCCATCGTTTCGTGATGGATTATTTGCTTGAAGAGGTCTTACACCAGCAGCCGGAACACGTTCAGACTTTTCTATTGCGCACATCCATTCTTGACCGCATGTGCGGTCCACTATGTGACGCTGTTTTGGGTTTTCCTTCTGCTTCCGGGCAGGAAACCCTGGAATATCTCGAACGCGCCAACCTGTTCATTGTCCCACTGGATAACGAACGGCGCTGGTACCGCTATCACCATCTCTTTGCCGAATTGCTACGGCAGCGGTTGCATCAAAGCGCGTCTTCGGGGAATGAAGAGGGAGGCGTGGCCGAATTGCACAAGCATGCCAGCGTATGGTATGAAAACAATGACCTGATGCTTGAGGCTTTTCGCCATGCGGTAGCGGCCGATGATATCGAACACGCTAAGCGGCTGATGGAAAGCAAGAGGATGCCTCTTCATCTTCACGGCACAGCAACAGAGATACTCAACTGGCTGGAGTCACTGCCGAAGACCGTGCTGGATGCCGAGCCCGCGTTGTGGTGGAAGCAAGCTTCACTCATGCTCGTGATCGGTCGAATGATTGGTGTGGAAGAAAAACTCCAGGCGACTGAAGCAGCTTTGGCTGCCACAACCCCAACAGGCTCCGTGTCTTTCACGCGTGCAGCCGAGGTGCCAGACGGTATTACCAGAAACCTAATCGGAAAAATTGCTGTCGCCAGAGCTACCCTGGCGCAAACGCAATCCCAAACAGAAACCATCCTCGTTCAGGCACACCGCGCTCTGGAATATTTACACCCCAACAACCTATCTTACCGGTCAACGGCTACCCGGACGCTGGGGTTTGCCTATTATCTCCAGGGAGACTGGGCTCAGGCCAGTCAGGCTTATGCCGAAGCCTTATCCATGGCCCAGGCAGCCGGTGATATTCCCAACACCTTGTTGGCTACAACCCGCTTAGGCCAGATACAGGAAGAGAGAACCCAGCTTTTCCGAGCGGCCGAATCCTACCAGAATGTTCTAAAACTGATCGGTGATTATTCACCTCCGAATTCCCCCGTCGCGTATCTTGGTCTGGCCCGGATTTACTATGAGTGGAACGATTTGAAGGCTGCTGAGCAATATGGCGATCGGAGCCTGCAACTGGCGCGGCAATATGATCAGGTCATCGACAGGTTGATTCTGAGCGAGTTGTTCCTGGCATGCTTGAAATTAGCCCAAGGAGATGCGACCGGTGCTGCAAGCATTGTGTTACAGACGGAACAAACGGTGCGTCAAAAGAACTACACCGTGCGCCTGCCGGATATTGCCGCCGTCCAGGTGCTGATCCACCTTCAGCAGGGCAACATAGATGCAGCTGCTCAAATAGTACAGCATAATGACATTCCGCTCTTCCAGGCACGCGTGCTCATCGCCCAAAAAGACCCGTCTGCGGCGCTGGCAGTGCTGGAACCACTATGCCAGCAAGCGATAGTAAAAGGATGGGCGGATAGATTGCTCAGAGTGATGGCTTTGGAATCCATTGCCCTTTATGCAATTGGTGATAAGGAAAAGGCAGTGGAACGAATAGGCAAAACCCTGGCTCTGGCAGAGCCAGGCGGATTCATCCGTATCTTTGTTGACGAAGGTCCACCCATGGCGGTACTGCTACAGGAGGCCGCCAAACAAGGCATTTCCCCGAACTATGTTCGACAATTACTGGCAGCCTTTGGGAAGACTGAGGGTAGAACGTCCGTCACTCAGCTCTTGATCGAGCCTTTGAGCGACCGCGAGCTGGAAGTGCTCAGGCTGCTCAGAACCGATTTGAACGGCCCGGAAATTGCCCGTGAACTTGTGGTGTCTCTGAGCACCCTGCGCAGCCACACCCAAAACATTTATGCCAAGCTGGGGGTGAACAATCGCCGGGCTGCCGTCCGCCGCGCTGAAGAACTCGATTTGTTGTAACAATTACTCGATTATAAATCCACGGTCCTTACAGGGGTTTTAAGTCACCTGTCGGGGCTTTTTTTGTTTCCCGGACCGCCCTCCGATCAATAAATCATCACCTCCTTCATCACATGTAATGATGACGCCTCATCATATTATTTTGTATCCTTTGGTAGAAGAAAAGAATGAATGCAGAGCTATAGACATTCATCCAAATTGAGAATATTGCACGAGGCGCAGCATGAGTGAAACACACGCATTACCTGAATACCATGACGAGTCCGGACTTTACGAGATTCGCATCAAGGGACACCTCGATAACCAATGGGCAGATTGGTTTGAGGGTCTGACCATCACACTGGAAGAGAACGGCGATACGCTTTTAACCGGCCCGGTGGTTGATCAGGCTGCGTTGCACAGCCTGATAAAAAAAATACGTGATTTAGGCATGCCATTGGTTTCGGTGTGTCCTCTCGAACCCGGCCCCTCGACTACGCTCCCCGTTCGGGGACTGCGCGGGAATGGCCAGACGGATCAGTCAGACGTCAAATAGTAAATGAATAGAACCTACCTGGAAGGAGGTTTACATTGGATAATTTTTCTCGTTCATTTCAATCCCTGGTAACCCGGGGGTGACCACAATTTTATTCAAGTCCAAATCAATGAAACTCAGCCATATCGTTCAAAAAAAGGAGACACAAATGAACACTTATAGAAAGACCGCTGTGATTGTTGGAATTCTATTCATCGTTGGAACTGCCTCGGGGATCGTTAGCGGTGTTTTTACCGCCCCGATCATGGCAGGTTCGACCTACCCATTCAATATATCTGCAAGTGAAACTCAATGGATTATCGGAACATTCTTCATCTTGCTGATGGGATTATCCCTCGCCATGATTTCGGTACTGTTGTACCCGATCTTTAAAAAGCACAATGAGATTCTTGCCCTCGGGTACGTTATTTTTAGAGGAGCACTTGAAACGGTATGCGTAACGGTCCACGTGGTCAGTATGTTCCTGCTGTTGACCCTTAGCGAGATCTATGGAATGACTGGAGCTGCTGACGTATCCAGTTTACAAACGATGGGTTCTATGCTCATCGCCGCCGGAGATTGGATCCAAATAATTGGAGGAATGGTTTTCAGCATCGGGGCACTGATGATCTACGCCCTGTTTTATCAAACCAGGCTCATTCCTCGGTGGCTGTCAGCCTGGGGTTTTATTGGCGGCGGGTTGTACTTCGTTGCCAACTTAGTGAGCATGTTCAATCCGCTGCATACAGCTCCATCAATCGAATCTGGGATAGGGCTCTTACTGATCCCGCTTGCCCTTCAGGAAATGGTCTTTGCGGTCTGGATGATCTTGAAGGGATTCAATCGACCGGCAATCGCTTCTCTGTCTAAGAAAATAGCGACGAACGAGCTGTTGAGCGTGGCATAGATCTGCACTAGGGGAGAGGGAGGGCTGAAGACCCTCCCTAATCCCTCCCCTGTCAAATCATAAATAGGCGTAGGCGGCTTGTTTACGTCAAAATCAATCACAAAAAAAGGAGATAAAAAAATGAATACGACCAAAGCAAGTCACCATGGAACAGACAGAAAGACCGCAGCAGTTGTGGGCGTGCTATTCATCATGGGGACGGTTCCAGCCCTACTCAGTCTGCCACTAGCGGTAAACACTGTGAATGCTCAGGATCATCTCACTGCGATTTCCACAAATGAAGGCCAGATGATCATATTCACGGCGATTAAATTCATCATGGGTGTTGCCTGTGCCGGTATTGGCCTTGCGCTGTATCCGATTCTGAAGAAATACAACGAAGGCTTGGCGATTGGTGCAGCTGGTTTCAGGGTTATCGAGGGCGTGCTCGATGTTGTTGGCGCTCTCCTCTATGTTGTCCTATTGGCACTCAGCCAGGAATTCGTGAAAGCTGGGGCTCCAGCGTCATCGTACTTTCAGACAGCAGATGTAGTGGTCAACGCAGGAATCGGTTGGCTCAGAGATGCGGCCATGCTGTTGACTTTCGGCATCGGCGCCCTGATGTACTATGTTGTCTTCTATCAATTCAGACTCGTGCCTCGATGGCTAAGTATTTGGGGTTTGGTTGCAATCATTTTGACCATCATCAGCGCTGTGTTGGTGATGTTCCATCTCCTCCCTTCTGTTGGGACAATCCAGATTGTTCTCAATCTGCCGATACTCGTACAGGAGATGGTTTTGGCGGTCTGGCTGATCGTTAAAGGATTCAATCCATCTGCCATCGCTTCCATGTCTGCGAAAACAGCGACAAACGAGCTTTTGAGCGCGGCATAAATCTGCTAAATAGGGGAGAGGGAGGGCTTTCAACCCTCCCTAATCCCTCCCCTGTCAAACCATAAATAGGCGTAGGCGGTTTGTTTACGCCAAAAACAATCACAAAAAGGAGAAAGAAATGAACACAAACAAATCGACTACCGGAATAGATCCAAAAGGCAAACTTTCATTTCGAAAGATTGCGGTCATTACAGGCGTGATTTTCATCATTGCTACTGTCCTGCCCATGCTGGGCTCGTCGCTCGTACCTGATCTCACTGGTGCGGACTACCTCACTCAGTTCTCTGCACATACGAACCAGTTGGCCGCAGGAGTGCTGCTCATTCTCATCGGGTACTTCGCATGTGCCGGCATAGCCGTCGTGATGTATCCGGTCTTGAAGAATGTGAATGCAGGTCTGGCCCTTGGATCTGTCGTCTTCAGGACTATTGAGACGGCCTTTTACATGGTCGGCCTCGTGAGCCTGCTGTCCCTGCTGAAACTCGGCCAGCAGTTCACAACTGCGGGAGCTGCCGATCGTACGTCGCTCCAGGCTATCGGCAATTTGCTGGTGATGTTACGCGACAACGCCGCATTGGTGGCGGTATTCGCCTTCTGCCTGGGTACATTTATGTACTACTACCTGTTCTTCCAATCACGGCTTATTCCCCGATGGCTGTCGGGCTTCGGTATCGTCGCGATCATCCTGATGATGGCGGCATGCGTATTGGCCTTGTTCAGCGGTAACCGTATTTCCAGTTACATTCCCCTGGCGGCTCCCATTTTTCTGCAGGAAATGGTTCTGGCGGTTTGGCTGATCGTTAAAGGATTCAATCCGTCTGTAATTGCTTCCAAGTCTGCGAAAACGGAAACGAATGAGCTGTTGAGCTTGGCATAGATCTGCACTATAGGGGAGAGGGAGGACTGAAGATCCTCCCTCTCCGCACTACGCACCATGGTAATGCTCGTGGCACAGAGCTTAAAAAAGTGGACAAAATATATACTAGGAGAAAACAAAATGCTTAAAAAAGGTTCGATCGTTCTCTCAATATGGTGCATCATCAACTTTATGCTCGCCTTTATCATATTGTGTTATGTCATTGTGCTCAAGAATGATTCCCCAATTTTACAGGTGGCTTCTTTTTCAGAAACTGAAATTGCCAACCTCAGTGCTAAGACCATCGCGGCACTCAATAGTTTTACAATCCTGTACAACTCTTGCTCGTTAGTGATCTCGGTGCTGACGTGGCCACTCATTCGTAAAAACCTGGTTGCCGGTCAAAAATCGGCTTTCTGGATGCTGGTGTTCGTGATCGGTTTCGTAGAAGTGATGGCGTTTTTCGGTTCTTCATATATTGGGCATGGGCGCTGGCAGGTGAATGTTGTTCAGAGCGTTTTATACCTGGTGGGCATCGGCCTGTCGGGCTATTCCTTATTCATGCGCTCGACCCATATTATCAAACAACCAGGAATACTCACATGAAAGCAATCGTCTGCACAAGATACGGACCACCGGATGTTCTTCAGCTCAAAGAGGTGGAAAAACCTGCACCAAACGATGACGAAGTATTGGTCAAAGTTCACGCAGCGTCTGTGACATTTTCCAACCTGCTTCTTGCTACTGGAAGTCCGTTTTTTCTCCGACTGATCGCCGGGGGACTGCTTAAACCTAAACCTATAATTCTTGGATCGGATGTGGCGGGGCTGGTGGAGGCAGTGGGCAGGAACGTGAAGAAATTCAAGCCAGGGGATGAGGTGTTTGGGTATCTCGCTGGCGATGATGGCAAAAAAGGCGGTTACGCTGAGTATGTCTGTGCTCCAGAAAAAGCGTTCGGGTTGAAACCGATCAATTTAACCTGGGAACAAGCCGCGGCGGTGCCTGAAGCGGCACTCGTCGCTTTACAGGCTGTGCGGGATGATGGACAGATCCGGAATGGAGGCACGGTTTTGGTTTATGGCGCTTCTGGTGGGATCGGGACATTCGCTACACAGATCGCCAAGGCCTTCGGTGCGGAAGTGACCGGTGTGTGCAGCACGAAGAATGTGGATCTGGTTCGTTCGCTTGGCGCAGACCATATTATCGATTACACAAAAGAAGACTTTATCAAAAGAGGCCAGCCCTTTGATCTGATCGTAACCACGGCGGGTTTTCGCTCGATCCACGACTACAATAGTGCCTTGAATCCAAAGGGGATTTATGTCTGCACTGGCGGCGCATGGCGGCAGGTTTTTCAGACTTTGATCCTCGCAAAAAAGCTTTCAGAGCCTGGAGGAAAAAAACTTGGTATTTTAACAATGAATCCCAATTTTGATTTTACTACACTGAAAGAATTGATCGAAGCTGGAAAGGTAAAACCGGTTATTGATCGGATTTACCCATTGAACGAGACGGGTAAAGCATTGGCGTATTACGGTAAAAGACATGCCCGTGGAAAAGTTGTCGTTTCAATTTAATTTTATAACGATGTCAATTCTTAATCAAGAAAGGTACTCAAATCAGTGTGGAAAGTGGTCAAGCTACTGGAGTCGAATTGCAACACGGGAATCACATCACTACCAATTGGATTGTATCCGCTATAGATTTGAACCATGTTTGCTTTGATTTGAGATGAATAAACCAGACAACCGAGAGGGCACCAACATGATCTGCAATCGGACAAATGACATAGAACCTCGTACAACAGAAAGAAGGAAAAAATGAAAAGGATCATTATATTCACAATTATTTTGATCGTACTGACAGCCTGCACAGCGCCGCAGGTCCAGGTACCTGAAGCTACTGCAACGGACATTCCTGCAGTGAATATGCCGAATCCTGCCTCGGTGTATTGCGAGCAGAATGGGAATAAACTTGAGATTCAAACGGCTGCCGATGGCAGCCAAAACGGAATATGTGTTTTTCCGGATGGCAGCACCTGTGACGAGTGGGCCTATTTCCGGGGAGAGTGTGGCGTAGCAGTACAAAAAAGCCCGACACCCGCCACGGTAGTTGAGGCAACCTCAACAGCAAGCGGTGGTAACCCGGCAGAAAACGCCTCAGGCGGTTATATGCCACCTGGTACTTCAGAAGAATTAGCTGACTGGTGGGGGGTCATCAAGAGTACGGAGCCCGGTGCGCAGTATGATGACTACTTTGAGCGGCAGGACCTGGGACAGATTATCTACTTTGGCATCGATTCAATGGACCCGGTGGTACAAGCGCAGATCGAAGCACTACGCGATAGTGGCAAGGTTGTTCATCTTTACGGTACATTATTCAGTAATGTGCCTGACTACAACGGCTCTCAGGTGCGGGTGGACCGCATCGAGGTTGAAGAGTAACTTCCATCACGAAGAGCTGTGGGTTTCGCGAAGGAGTGTTCCGATCTTGGTTGGGACACTCCTTGAATTTTGGGGATGTGCTGTATACTTGATCAATGTCCGTGCCCATATTAGCCACTAAACTTTATATACCCCCGCCTCGGGCAAAAATTGTCCTGCGACCGCGCCTGATCGAGCGGCTAAACGAGGGTCTAGAGCGCAAACTGACTCTCATCTCAGCCCCCGCCGGTTTTGGTAAAACCACACTGGTCAGCGAATGGCTTGCTGGTTGCCAGCGACCAGTCGCCTGGCTGTCGCTGGACGAAGGGGATAACGACCCCACACGCTTTCTGACTTACCTCGTGGCGGCTTTGCAGACGATTGCGGCGAATATTGGAAAAGGGGTGTTGGCTATTCTCCAGTCCCCTCAGCCACCGCCAATCGAATCGATCCTGATAGCCCTGCTCAATGAAATCACCACCGTCCTGGATGATTTCGTCCTCGTCCTGGACGACTACCACTTGATTGATTCCAAACCGGTTGACGAAGCTCTCACCTTTCTGCTCGAGCACCTACCGCCGCAGATGCACCTGGTCATCGCCACCCGTGAGGATCCACATCTGCCCCTGGCGCGGCTACGAGCCCGCGACCAACTGACCGAGCTGCGCGCCGCAGACTTGCGCTTTACGCCCTCTGAAGCCGCTGAATTTCTCAACCAGGCGATTAGCCTGCAACTCTCCGCAGAAGATATCGCCGCGCTGGAAGCCCGCACCGAAGGTTGGATTGCCGGCCTGCAATTAGCCGCCCTTTCCATGCAGGGGCGATCAGACGCCTCCAGTTTCATCCAATCTTTCACCGGCAGCCACCATTTCGTGCTGGACTACCTGGTCGAAGAGGTACTGCAACAACAATCCGAAAGCGTCCAAACCTTCCTGCTGCGCACATCGATCCTTGACCGTCTATGCGGACCGCTGTGTGACTCTGTTTTGGGTTCTCTTTCTACATCCGGACAGGAAACCCTGGAATATCTCGAACGCGCCAACCTGTTCATTGTCACATTGGACAACGAGCGGCGCTGGTATCGCTACCATCAGCTCTTTGGAGATTTACTGCGCCAGCGATTAGGACAAAGGTTTTCATCCGCAGAAATCGCAGAATATCATCTCCTCGCCAGCCAGTGGTATGAAGAGAGTGGTTATCAGGCTGAAGCGTTTCACCATTCTTTTGTTGCCGGGGATTATGGCCGGGCGGCAGGGCTAGCTGAGTTGGCCTGGCAGGGGATGGATGGCAGATTTCAGTCTGCTGCCTGGCTGGGCTGGGTGAAGAAACTGCCCAAAGATGTGATTCGCGTCCGGCCGGTACTCAACACCCAGATGGCCATGTCGTTTATGGATATTGGCGAACCAGAGGCCAGCGAGTCATCCCTTAAGGATGCTGAACAGTGTCTGAATGGTTTATCAGGTGGGAAGGCCGTGGCGGATGAAACGCAGCTTGCGCCTCTACCAGCGATGATCGCTATGACCCGCGCTTATATTGCCCAGGTCCAGGGCAATCTTTCCGCCGCGGTGAAATATGCCGAACTGGCGCTTCAACACATCCCTGAAGATGACAATTTCAGGCGCGCCCAGGCTATCATCACATTGGAGATCACCCACTGGGCCAGCGGCAATCTGGAGTCGGCCGTCGGGGCGATGGGTGATTGGATGGAGAGCATGACCCAGCAGGGCAATCACGTCATCGTGGTTGCCAGCGCCTTTGCTCTAGCCGACCTGCTGGTGGGCCTGGGGCGCTTGAGCGAAGCCGAGCGGGCTTATCAGGATGCATTGCAGCTGGCCGCCCAACATGGCCCGGAGGCCGAACACATCACAGCCCACCATCATCTTGGCCTGTCCATGATCTACCGTCAGCGGGGAGATGATACCCTCGCCGCTCATCACATGAAACGAGCCGCCGAATTGGGTATGAAAACCACCCTGGTGGATTGGCTGTACCGCTGGCATGTGGCTCAAGCTCAATTGAAAGAAGCCGAAGGCGATCTAGAAACCGCCCTGGCTCTACTGGACGAGGCCAAACGGGTCTATATCCAAACCGTTGTGCCTGACCTGCGCCCCATTGCAGCCTTGAAAGCGCGCATCTATCTTAAACAGGGGCAACTCGATAAAGCCCGGGCATGGGCGGTAGAACGTGGGATTTCGCTGGTAGATGAAGTCAGCTACTTGCAAGAGTTCGAGCACCTCACCCTGGCCCGGCTGGAACTCGCCAACCCGCTGGTCAACGCCCTGCTCGCATGCCTGTTACAAGCCGCCGAAGCGCAAAAGCGGCAAGGCAGCGCGCTCGACATCCTGCTGGTGCAGGCGCTAGCTTACGAGGCGCAGGGTAATCGCCCCCAGGCTCTCGCCACGCTGGAACGCGCTCTGGCGCTGGCCGAGCCGGAAGGTTATGTTCGCATCTTTGTGGATGAAGGCGAAGCGATGCGATGGTTAATCGAAAATCAATCGCGCAATCGAGATCATCCGCTGAGAGATTATGTGGACAAACTCCTGGTTGCCTTTACACAACCGGTGGCAGCGTCAAAATCAGCAATCATCCGTCAAAAATCAGGCATGATAGAGCCTTTGAGTGAACGCGAACTGGAAGTGCTCAAGCTACTCCGCACCGAATTAAGTGGCCCCGAAATTGCCGGCCAATTGATCGTCTCGCTTAACACCTTTCGCACCCACACCAAAAACATTTTCAACAAACTGGGGGTCAATAATCGCCGGGCGGCTGTCCACCGGGCTGAGGAACTCGATTTGTTCTAACTGACCCCAAAACCCCAACTACGACCCCGACAGGTGTCCTCAAACCATCTGCCGGGGCTTTTTGTTTTTCACCAACAATCACAACCTCAATCACATCATGTGGTGATGACGCCTCACCACATCGGGCGGTATCCTTTAGGCTGATAAACAACGAAAGGAAAAACGCGAGGCGTATGATGAGTGACAAACAAACATTCGACGAAAAACATAACCAACCTCAGCACTACGAAATACGCATCAAGGGACACCTGGATGACCGGTGGGCCGGATGGTTTGAGGGACTGACCATCATGCTGGAAGAGGACGGCAACACGCTATTAACTGGTCCGATCATTGATCAGGCTGCGCTGCATGGCTTACTCAAAAAAGTGCGTGATTTGGGCATGCCATTGGTATCGGTCAGTCCGGTCGAACCCGGCCAGGCGAATGCGTCAGACGTCAAATGTTAAATGGATAGTAGCTACTTGGAAAGGAGTTTTGCCTTAGATACATTTCTAGCCCATTTCAATCCCCGGTAACCGGGTGGCGATCATAGTTAAATTCGAGTCCAATTCAATGAAAGTTATCCATATCGAACAAAAAGAGGAGAAATGAAAATGAATACAAGCGGAAATACAATTAAAAAGATAGATACGAATGTTCTGCTTTCAATATTGTGGATATTCCTGGCGGTCAATTATATTTATCGCGATATTCTGTCGAACATGGAGGCGGGGACCCTGCAGGGATATCTGACGGGAAATGTTGGGGAAATTGCCGTCACGCAGGGATTCTTGCTGGCAGGTGCTCTTATGATGGAGATCCCTTTTGCCATGATCATCCTGTCCCGGATATTGACGGGTGGCCCAAATCGCTGGGCAAATATCATCGCAGGCATCCTGCTGATAGTCATCGAGGTTGGGACGATGGGCTTGGGAACTGCACCCACCTTGCATTACCTGTTCTATAGCGCGATAGTGATCGCCTGCAATTTGTTTATTATCTGGTTTGCCTGGAAGCGGCGCAACCCTGAGAGCCAGTCCATTAACCAATCCGCTCTTATTAACTGAATCTGGAGGTTCCCATGAAAGCGATAGTTTTCACACAGTACGGTCCTGCCGATGTCCTGCATCTTCAAGAAGTTGAAAAGCCATCCCCGAAGGACAATGAAGTGCTGATCAAGATCCATACCACCTCCGTCACTGCTGCGGACTGCAATGCACGTGGTTTTGTCTTTGTCCCGCCTGGCTTTGGTTTCATGGCGCGCTTGATGTTCGGCCTTCGGAAACCCAAGCAGCCTATCCTTGGCACGGAGTTGTCGGGTGAAATTGTCGAGGTTGGCAGGGATGTCAGGCTATACAAGGTGGGTGATCAGGTCTTTGGCACAAGCGAAAAATTCGGCGCGTATGCCGAATATATCTGCATGGCTGAAGACGCCAGGCTGGTCATGAAACCGGCGAATTTGACCTGCGCAGAAGCTGCTTCCATTCCTTTTGGCGCATCCACCGCTCTCTATTTTTTGAGAGATTTGGCAAACCTTCTGCCCGGGCAGAAGATTCTCATAATTGGCGCTTCGGGTTGTACCGGCGTTTATGCTGTCCAGCTCGCCAAATACTATGGGGCTGAAGTTACTGGCGTGTGCAGTACGAGGAATCTGGAGATGGTGTGCTTACTTGGGGCAGACCATGTCATCGATTACACGAAGGAAGATTTTACCCAAAACGGACAGACGTATGACGTTATTTTTGATATGGTCCCAGGCAAGTCTTCGTTCGCAGGCGATAAATCCTCCCTCAAGCCAAATGGGCTGTATCTGGCTGGGGCAGGTGGTTTGGAATCATTTGCCCAAATGGCCTGGACTGCCCTGACCAGCGGCAAGAAAGTGATTGCCGCGATGGCGCCTGACCGTAGGGATGACCTGGTTTTCCTCAAAGAGCTGCTTGAGGCAGGCAAACTTAAACCAGTCATTGACCAACGTTTTCCACTCGAACAGACCGCCGAGGCTCATCGCTATGCAGACACAGGACGCAAGCGCGGCAGTGTGATCATCACAATCGCGCCACAGGAGAGCTCATCCCATGGATAAAAGAATTATTCTTTCTGCAACCTGGGTGGTCGTCACGCTAATTTATCTTTATGGCGATGTCTTGCGCATCTACTTCAGCGGCGACAAGGCAAAAGTGTTGGCCGGTATGAATTTAAACCAGTTCGTTTGGATGGGAATCGCGGTTTTGATGTTGATGCCCATCTTGATGGTTTTCCTGACCCTGGTATTGCCTCAGCCTGCGAGTCGCTGGGCGAATATCATCGTGGCTGCCTTCTTTTTGCTGTTCAACCTGGTTGGCCTGCCCACCTATCCACCGTTATTTGACAAATTCCTGCTGGCGGTCAGCCTGGTCTTCAATGTGGTGACGGTCTGGTATGCGTGGAATTGGAAAGGGTAAATGAAGGATTGCTTCGCTGGTGACATTTTTATGGAACAAAATAGTACATGCAGAAAGAACCGTAAACTGGGAACCCTCATTCCAGTTTGCGGTTTTTTCCGGCATATCTTGACCTAGACTAAGCCACGGGAAATCAAGGAAAGATAGAGTTTTCAAGATCATGAACCTCAGAAAGAAGGAAAAAATGAAAAGTATTTTTACACTAACAATAATTTTGATCGCATTGACAGCCTGCACAGTGCTCGAGACCCAGACACATGAACCTACTGCAACGGACATTCCTGCAGTGAATATGCCGAATCCTGCCTCGGTGTATTGTGAGCAGAATGGGAATAAACTTGAGATTCAAACGGCTGCCGATGGCAGCCAAAGCGGAGTATGTATTTTTCCGGATGGCAACACCTGTGACGAGTGGGCCTATTTCCGGGGAGAGTGTGGCGTAGCAGTACAAAAAAGCCCGACACCCGCCACCGTAGTTGAGGCAACCTCAACAGCAAGCGGTGGAAACCCGGCAGAAAACGCCTCAGGCGGTTATATGCCACCTGGTACTTCAGAAGAATTAGCTGACTGGTGGGGGGTCATCAAGAGTACGGAGCCCGGTGCGCAGTATGATGACTACTTTGAGCGGCAGGACCTGGGACAGATTATCTACTTTGGCATCGATTCAATGGACCCGGCGGTAAAGTCCCAGATCGAAGCATTCCGCGACAGTGGCAAGATCGTTCATCTTTACGGTACATTATTCAGTAATGTGCCTGACTACAACGGCTCTCAGGTGCGGGTGGATCGGATTGAGATATATGAGTAAAATTAAGAATCCCCGCGGGAGGCATCAAGGACCCTGGTTATTAAAAACCGATGGGTTGACCAAAATCCGCTCTGCCCAATAAACGATAATACAAAAAAAGTTGGGTTTCCCCTCGAAGAAATCTCGGGACAGGCGTATAAACCGCTCAACCCGGTAGAAAAGCAAACCGGGGAGCCTCCAACCTACAGGAATAGAAAAGCAATTATGTTTCTACAATAACTAAAAAATCCGTCTTTCACCTGGACGGATTTTTGTTAGTAGCGGGGCTTGGATTCGAACCAAGGACCTCCGGGTTATGAGCCCGACGAGCTGCCACTGCTCCACCCCGCATCGATTGCGTACGCTTTTTTCGAGCGGGCGGAATTATAGCACGGCGATTGATTGGCGTCAAGGAGCCTTTGGGGGCTGGTCGACGAGCAGGGATAGCCAGACCTGCCAGTTTTGTATCACTTCGGGAGTGACAGCAGGGGTGGGTGTGGGTTGGGGAGGACTGCCTTCCGCCTGGATGGGAACCACCAGGACATCACCCTCCCTGCCGAGACGTTCAAAATTGTATGCCCAATAAAACACGGCGGCTTCGGAAGTGGCATATGCCACCTGGGTCTCCAGTAATTCCTGTGTCTCAACCAGGCTGGTTACACGTGCGCTTACATCTTCCTTCTCGGCTGTCAGGCGGCGAAGCTCTGCCATGCGGCTATTAAAATCCGTCACCAGGAACACCAATACAGCGAACCCGGCAAGAATCAGCACAGGCTTCCATCCTTTTCCCGAGAATTTCATAACACCATCTTACTCCAGCCTCAATGTTCATGCAAGGGAATTAAAAGCCCTGCAAAGATGATGCAGGGATTGTGCCAGTGCCGAAGGAGGGACTTGAACCCTCACGAGCGTAATGCTCACTAAGCCCTGAACCTAGCGCGTCTGCCAATTCCGCCACTTCGGCATGATCATAACTATCAGGGGTGAACGGAATTTTACCTGGATTTTTGGTTTTGTCAACCTCGAGGAGCATGCTATAATTTCTGTGGATCACAATAATGGTTTCAATCCTTGAGCAGGTCATCGGTTTTGTTTCTGGTCCAGACGGAAATTTGATCTATTCACTGGTACTGGGACTTATCGCGTTCTCCGCCATGCTATCCTGCTGGTATGCAGGAGGCAGGCAGCAATCTACACTCGGAAGACGCATGCTGATTGGATTGATGTTATTATTTGCAGCGCAGCTTATGTTCCTGGTGATAGCTTTTCTTGCCTGGAGCGGTAGCGGCGGTCATTCGTATCTGCCACCTCTTGAGAGAACATTAACTCTGTTCAGCCTGATGGTGATTGTCTGGTTGTGGGCGTTCCCCGAATCAAACCCAACCGCGGATATCATCACTTTGGTTGCAGCTGGAATTGTTTTACTACTTGGACTGGGTGGTGAGATCTTATGGATCCGTCAAGGATCGACTGCAGGCTTTAATACTACATCACTCGAAGGATATTCCTTTTTCACCGGGGTGGGAATTATAGCTGCTGGGATCATCCTGTTAGCTGTGCGCCGACCTCGTTATTGGGGTATTGGCCTCCTGATGCTGGTTGTGATAGTTTCTGGATACCTAATTCAATTTTTCACGGGGCAAGCAGAAGGTGATTATGATTGGTACATTCACCTGGGAATGATGGTTGGTTACACTGGATTGTTAGCTCTGCCTTTGCGACTTGCTGGTGCTAAGTCAACCGGGGTATCTATTATAACAACCACTACCGCCCAATCCGCAGCACAACTCGCTACTCCGCAGCTGATCCGATCGATCACCAACTTATTAACAGAACCGTCACCACAAAAATACTATCAGGAATTGACCCGGGTGGTGGCGCAGGTAATGAACGTGGATTACTGCCTACTATTATTGCCTCCCAAAACAGGTGAACAACTCATTGTTCCAGTCGGTTATCATTTGGCTGACGACAGGATGATCGATGGTTTCGCCTGCGATGGACATAAAATGCCTTCTATCCTGGAGGCGGTCAGGAGTGGAAAGAACCTGAAGTTATCGAGTGCCCAAGAGGCGGAATTTCGGGTATTAGTCGATCAACTTGGTCTTAAACAAGCCGCGAAGTTAATGATGGTGCCTTTTCATCCAAAAGGCAGCAGCGCAATTATGGGATTGGCAGTGCTGTCTACATCACCAACCAAGGATTGGAATGATGAAGATGCGAGGCGTCTCGTGGATCTCGAGCAAACCCTGGTGACCATCGCCGGTCAATACTCTAACGCAGGCACTCCTCCAGGCGAACAAGGAGAGTTGACGCAAAAACTACAACGCGCTCAAGCATCTGAGGACCAGACACGGCTAGAGTACGCTCAGCTGAAAGCGAAATATGACAGCATTTCTACTCAACCAGGTGTATCTGCACCGCTGGCAATGGAGATGGCAGTACTGGTGCAGGGTCAAAAAAACCTGCAAGAGACAATCAGCCAACTGGAAACACGCAATCGTGAGTTGGAAGGACTGGTGTCCAAAGGGAGACCTTCCGTGGAAGAGGTTGAACAACTCAGGCAGGAATTACGGGCAGCACTGGTAGACCTGGCACGTATGCCATCGACCTTATCAAAATCTGATCAGAAGATGCTGGAGCTCCAGCTTTCCACGGTGAAACGGCTGGATGATATGCAGCCGACTGAGATTGTCAACTCGATCGCCCAGGAATTCCGCCAACCGTTAGCGTCGATCATCGGATACACCGACTTACTTTTAGGAGAATCGGTGGGTTTATTGGGAGCCGTACAGCGGAAGTTCGTGGAAAGGGTGAAAGCCTCTACCGAGCGGCTGGGGATATTATTGAATGAACTGGTGCAGGTGATGTCGATTGATGGGGGTACCGTCGATCTAACTGTGGTGAGCGTGGACTTTAAAACAGCGATAGACGAAGCCCTCGGTAACATCGCAGGTCAAATAAGTGAAAAAAATATTGAAATGCGGGTTGAGTTACCCGATATACCTGTAGCGGTTAGAGTCAATAAAGATGCATTGCTCCAAATCCTGGAAAATTTATTGCTGAATGCATGTCTGGTCACGCCGGCAGATGGGTGGATCCAGTTATTAGCGGTTATTGAACAGCAGGAAGATGTGCCAGGTTATATACACATATCGGTAACCGACCAGGGGGGAGGAATCGAGAAAATGGATTTATCGCGGGTCTTTCTGCGTAGATACAAAATGGAAAACCCACTCATCCAGGGGATCGGTGATACCGGGGTTGGTCTATCGATTGTAAAAAGCCTTGTTGAGCTGAGCAAAGGTCGTGTGTGGGTAGACAGCAAAGAAGGTACAGGCGCTACATTTAGCGTGTTGTTACCGCTGGCTGAAGAACAAATCAACCAGGTCAATTCATCTGATTCCACAGGCTAACAATAAGAAATCCAATCAAGTTTATCGGTTGGAAGGATCTATCTTACATCCACAATGATCCCATCCTTTCAGTATCAATTTTTAATCTAGGAACCTCAGGCACAAATATTGCACTCCTAGTGGAGGAATATATGCATGTGAAACCTTCACCTGGGTTACTAATAAATAGATTGCGGAACAATATGATGTTCATCCTCGTCCAATTTGGGAATTGATATGAAACGATATGGGCTCCTGATCCTCCTGTTATTTACGCTGGTAATTACTGCCTGCAATTTGCAGGATCAAATCCTTTCTCCTCAGGCTAGTATTTCGGGGCGGAATGATTATGTACTGGTAGCTCCACCTGGATCAAGCCCAACCCCAACTCCATTTCAGCCAATGCCACCCACAGCAACTTATATTCCAACCTCGCGCGCTCCGGAAGCTACAGCCACGCCAATACCGCCCACCCCTGTGCCTGAGATCAAGTTCATCTCAGACCAGGGACGCAATTGGGAGGACTACCCAGGTCCTAGCGTGTGGCCTGATATCAATATCCCTGCTCCGATGGGAGTATTGTCTCACCCTGAGGGGCAAGTGAACATCCTGTTATTAGGTTCTGACCAACGTCAAAATGATGGGGGATTTCGCACGGATACCATTCAACTTCTAACCGTCAACACACAGGAAAATACGGTCAAGCTTACAGCTTTTCCGAGGGATTTATATGTATATATCCCAGGCTATACAGTACAACGAATTAATACCGCCATGGGTTGGGGAGGGTTCGATGCCCTGGCAGAAACAATGGAGTATAACTTTGGGGTCAAACCAGACTACTATATGCTGATAAATTTTTGGTCATTTGTAGATGTGATTGATTCGATCGAAGGAATCAGGGTTAATATTGGGCGGGATTTGTGCGACCAGCGGGATGCATTTGGTTGGTATTGCGTCTCACAGGGAGAAATGTGGATGAGTGGAGAGTCAGCATTGTGGTATGTGCGCAGCCGGTACAGCACAAGCGACCTTGATCGGGGCAGACGGCAGCAGGAAGTATTGGATGCCGTGTTCGATAAAATGATGAGCCTGAATTCGCTTCAAAGAGCTCCCGAGCTGTACGATATATATAAACAGAGTGTGACGACAAACCTTGATTTTGACACCATTGCGAGTTTATTCCCGGTCGCTTATAAAATGGGTGAGACACATGGCATTGAAGGCCGGTCGATTGGAGCGGGGCAGGTATACAACTGGACAACTACTACCGGTGCCATGGTGCTTGTACCCGTCCGTGATGCGGTACTTGATGTGATGCGACAGGTGATCAGTGAGCCCTAGCAGTCTGAAGCAAGGATTGGCAATTGAGGAGTGCCGTTTATGACCTTGGAGGGAAAAGGTTTTTTCACCTGGAAGCTCCCCAACTGCGAAAATGGTGATGCCAAGCTCATCGCTGCGCATGCTCGAGAGGCTGGTCTAACGCACCTGGTGGTTAAAATTGCCGACGGTCCGATGATCTATAACGGGACCTGGGGCGACAGTAAAGATTACACGACTCCGGTGGTAAATGAATTGCGGTCTCATGGAATAAAAGTATGGGGGTGGCACTATGTGTACGGAGATAACCCCACCGGCGAAGCCAATGTAGCCATCACCCGTATACGACAATACAACCTTGACGGGTATGTGATCGATGCAGAAAAAGAATATGAGACCAGCGGGAAAAAAACTGCTGCCAAGAAGTTCATGAGTACAATCCGATCTGCCTGCCCGAACCTGACCATCGCGCTCAGCTCATACCGCTATCCATCACTCCACCCGCAGGTACCCTGGTCGGAGTTCCTGGAACAGTGCGATCTCAACATGCCGCAGGTCTATTGGATGAAGGCGCACAACCCGGGTGATCAGCTTACCCAATGTGTAAACGAATTTCAGGCAAAAACCCCTTCCCGACCAATCGTACCCACAGGAGCGGCTTTCCGCGAATATGGCTGGAAGCCTACAGAGGCAGAGGTGTTAGAATTCTGCAAGAAGGCCAAGGAGCTGAACCTGAGTGGGGTGAACTTCTGGGAATGGTCGGATGCGCGCTCGGGTAATCTGCCGGGCGTGTGGGATACGATCCATGGATATAAGTGGCGGGAGAAGGATGAACCGAAGGATATCTGTGTGAGCCTGATGGAAGCGATGAACGCTCATGACATCGACAAAATATTAAGCATGTACACCCTCCCAGCAGTGCACATCAACGGTATCCGGACAACCCAGGGATTTGATAATTTACGCAGCTGGTATACTCAATTGTTCAATCAGGTTTTACCCGAGAGTAAGTTCGTCTTGGGAAGCTATAACGGAAAAGGTAGCTCACGGCACATGACCTGGTCTGCAACATGCGCTAAAGGAATTGTCCGGAATGGGAATGATACCCTGGGAATTTTAAAGGGAAAAATCAGTTATCACTATTCCTTTTTTTACGTTACACCTTTGAACGCCATTGCAAATTAATACCCTACTTAAGATAATCATTTGGTTATTAATTGCTGCATCCGTATTGCCTGGATGCAGCTTTGCAGCGGGTTTGCAACCAACCCCGACGTGGACCATCTCGCCCAGTGATACGGTTACAAGCACAGTTACACCGACTGGCACTCCATCTCCCACGTGGACGGTCTCACCAAGCCCCAGCACCACACCAACCAGAACCCCCACACCATCCATCACACCGACCCTGGCAGTGCTTGCTCGCTTTGAGACACGGGTTTTAAGGCAAGGAGTACTACCAGTGACATACCTTGATGATAATTGTTCCTACCTAAGGATGCGCTGGTCAGCCGATAGGAGCCAACCAGGTACCGTGGTTGTACCAATCATGTTCCACAGCATTGCGGAGGATGGCACACAACTGACTGACCCGAATAAGGATATCACCGTAGAGCAGTTTACTGCTTTTGTAAATTATGCTAAGTTGCTGGGATTCGAAACCATCACCACCCAAGAGCTGCTTGATTTTTTGATCAGCAACACTCCCATTCCGCAGCGTTCGATGATGATCATCGTGGATGACCGCCGCCCGGGACTAGTCAGGGACAGGCTCATGCCCGTGCTGGAAGAAAACGGTTGGACCGCCACCGCGGCATACATCGCAGACCCGAACAGCCTGCTATGGGCATGGGATTTAATGGACCAACTGTTCACTTCGGGCAAGTTGGACGTTCAATCGCATGGATACACGGGCCAGCTATACATCGTACCAGAGACTCCTGTGGATGAGATCCAATCGGAGATCTGGAACTCGACCCAGGTTTTGGAGGACCATTTTGGAAAGCGCCCGATTGCATTTATTTGGCCAGGCGGGAATTTTACCCCGTTGAGCGTTCAGGTTGCACGCCAGGGAGGCTACATGCTTGGATTCAGCGCATACTCGCGCGGCCCGTTGCTTTTCAATTGGGTTCCCCTGGGTGAGGAGGAAAGGGCAGTTAATGATCCGTTGATGGTGCTGCCACGTGCCTGGAGCAGCGCAGCGAACGTTAACCTGGATGAGGCAGTGAAGATCAGCGAACAGGCGGATGCTTATGCGGAGGCGAATTTCCCGGTGGAAGCTGCTTGGTACAAGAACTATTGTGGGGGTGAGCTCGATAGACCTTAAAGGCAACAATCCGCTTCTTATCACGGATAGGTATTAATTTAATAATTTACCACGGATGAACACAGATCAACACCGATATATAGAATTGTGGAATATAAACAAAATTAAAAAATCACTGATTCCTGTTAATGTAAATAATAACGGGATCTTAGCACCGATACTTAGAATTAACAACGAACGGCTTAGAGAATATATTTGGCGGTGAGAATGTAAGCAAGAGCAACAAAAAGAAGATATGGATGATTCCTGGATCCATATCTTCTTCAATTTCAGATCGAAAAGCAGAAAATTACGGTTTGGCTTTCCTTGGTTTCGTATTATGCCTGGTAGATGTTGACCTTTTTGCGGGGGGTTTCCAATGCGGAGGCAGAATAATTTGGGTCAAAGCATCTGCGGATTTAATCGTCATTTTGGTTTGACGAGGCTTCCGCTTGGGGGGTACTTTTGCCTTCACCCCAGTTGATGGTTTGACAGTTGATTTCTCGGCTTGCTTTTGCTTCGCCTTGGTAGATTTACCTGAAGTCGGGTTACCAGATACCGAAGATTTTACTGCCTTAGCCGGTGAGGATTTACTGCCGGAGGCAGGTTTGGTGGCTTTGGCAGATGGTTTCTTTTTCGGATCCTTTTGGGATTTCAAGCCAGGTTTAACCGGGCTTTTTTTATTAGTGGTTGCTTTCTCTTTACTCACCTGAGGAGTGGTCTTCGATTTTGGCTGGCCACGTTTTGGTGGGGGTTTTCCATCACTGGCGGTTTTTATTTTGGCGGTTTAACCGGAGTGGTTTTTGATGGAGGAGTCTTTTTTGGTGGTACTGAAGATTTGGTAGTGATTGCAGCTTTCCCTGCTAGCACAGCTTTTGTTTTGCGAACAGCAGGCCTGGTTTTTGGTTTTTCAGTACCGCTTCCTTTTACACTCCGGGATCTTACAGTTTTGGGAGAAGGTTTTACCGGCGACTCAACGATGCCGAAGCTCAATTGCTCGACGGTAGCCAAGGTTGGTTCTTCGACCTCATCTGGAACTTCAATCTCTTTTTCCAATGTAGGTTTTTCACCCACGACAGCCCTGGGCACAGCCCAGGGAACACTTACCCCGAGGACCTGGTAACCGGCTTTCAGATCGATGACCTGTTTACCTGAAGCAACCCTAGTCTGCAAGGGAGCATCATCCAGACGGATAGCTTTGGGGGAGAGCTTATCCAATAATAATGTAACGCGGGTGTTAGGCTTACCAGCGGCGATACCGACCAACTGTGAAGTGCGCGGCAGCTTCCAGGCGATGACGCCCTGACCGTAACGTCCCTGGCGAGGGAATTGGTCGGGAGGGAGGCGCTTGGCTTTTCCATCGGAGGTGAGGAAGAGTATTTCGCCACGGCGAGGGACAAGTTCCATTCCGATCACGAGGTCTCGAGCGCTAAGCTTGATACCTCCAACACCAGCTGCGACCAATCCCATTGGACGGACTTTATCTTCAGGAAAGCGGATCGCCATGCCATCGGCAGTGACCAGCAGGATTTCTGCTTGACCATCCGTCAGACGGATCCATCCGAGCCTGTCGTCTTCATTGACTTTTACCAGCGTGAAGCTGTGACCGGTAGGACCTGGCAGCTCTTCAAGGGCGGTTTTCTTGAGCATGCCCTGCTGAGTAGCGGTAAATACGTACCAACCTTCGAGCCGCTCTTCCTTCGGAGGCAGGGTAAACAATGATGAAAGCCTATCTTCTTCAGAAAGAGCTGAAACCTTGTGCAAGGGGGAACCTGCCTGAGGGTTGTCTGCTTCCGGAAGGGTTTGCACGGGAATACCAGCAGCCTCACCTCTCTCGGAGACCAGGAAGAGGGTATCGCGGGTGTTGACTTGCAGTAGGAACCTCGGAGCGGCAGCTCCGCTGATGCGGGGAGGCTTTTCGTCCAATGTACGTGAGACCAATCCGTCACTGGTGGCAGAGACCCATACGACCTGTTCGGGTAAAAGGTCACTAGCTGTCATCACAGGCAAGACGGATTTCGCTCCCACTCCGAGGCGGGTGATCTGAGTCCGGCGGCGGTCGGCATAAGCTTCCTTGACTTGCAAGAGTTCTGCAGCAACAGTCTGGCGCATCTTGAGCGGGGAGCGTAGCAAACCTTCGAGGATCTTGATCTGTGCCAGCAGTTCCCTATATTCATCTTCGATTTTCTTACGTTCGAGGGCTGCCAGGCGGCGCAGCTGCAAATCCAGGATGGCTTGCGCCTGGATCTCCGAAAGACGGTAACGCTTCATCAGGCGGTCGCGGGCAATATCGGCGTCGGGAGCCTTCTTGATCAACTCGATAATCTCGTCCAGGTATTTGAGTGCAACCCGCAGACCCTCCAGGATATGGAGGCGACTTTTAGCTTTTGTCAACTCATATTCGCCGCGCCTGCGGATGACCACTAAACGGTGATCCAGGTAAACGCGGAGTGCTTGCTTGAGGGAGAGCATTCGAGGCTCACCATCTACCAACGCAAGCATGATTATGCCAAACGTGGAGCGCATTGCTGTTCGTTTGTATAAGTCTTGGAGCACCTTTTCGGGTTCGGCAGTTCGGGTGAGCTCAACGACGATGCGCAGCCCGTGGCGATCCGATTCATCGCGCAGGTCGGCGATGCCTTCCAGGTGACCCGCCCGCGCCAGCTCGGCAATATGCTCGATGAGCGAAGACTTGTTCGTCATGTAAGGCAGCTCGGTAACGATGATACGGTTGCGACCGCGCGTGATCTCTTCAATGTGGCAGCGCGCCTGTACAGTCACCCGCCCGCGACCGGTCCCATATGCAGCGTTGAGATCATCTTCGTGGGTATCCTGGACGATCAACCCACCGGTGGGGAAATCAGGTCCCTGGATGAATTTCATCAGATCTCCGAGGTTTACGTCATCCAGTCGCTCCCAATTATTGAGCATGTAAACCAAGGCATCCACCACCTCACCCAGATTATGGGGCGGAATGTTGGTGGACATACCCACGGCAATCCCAGTAGCTCCATTCACCAACATGTTAGGCAAAGCTGCAGGGAGCACATCCGGCTCCTGCAGGCTGCCATCGAAGTTATCGGAGAAATCGACCGTCTCTTTACGGATGTCTGCCAGCAGCTCCATGGCAGGAGCAGTGAGGCGGGCTTCAGTGTAACGCATGGCGGCAGGTGGGTCGCCATCCACGCTACCGAAGTTACCCTGACCTTCCACCAGTAAACAGCGCATGGAAAAATCTTGAGCCATGCGAGCCATGGATTCATACACAGCCATATCTCCATGGGGGTGGTACTTGCCCAAGACCTCACCGACGATACGTGCGGATTTTTTATAGGCAGTATCTGGTCGCAGACCCATATCGAACATGGCGTACAGGATTCGACGGTGAACAGGCTTGAGTCCATCACGGGCATCTGGCAGTGCACGGGCGACGATAACGCTCATGGCATAGTCAAGGTATGCCTGCTGCATGGTTTGATTAATATCGATTGAACGGACTAGACCGACTTCCATAGGTGCTCCGGTAGGTAAGGTATCATGTACTAGTTATTAGTGAATTAAGTATGATAATGTAAATTGATCTTAAAAGCTCATGACCCAAACGTATATTAAGGGTAATCAAGGGAAACGTCAAGACAATTGGGGTAGAGTATGCGAGTGAAAGAGAACTTGTGATGGAGGTGACTAAATTTAAAAAAATTATTGTAGAATCTCCTGAGGTTGGCGGGTATAATCGGGGCTTGATGTTAAGGAAAATCCGCCGCAGCGCGGCACTCGTCATGCTACTGCTCTCGATCGCATTCATCCTCTGGGCAGCATTACCTAACAAGCACCGGAGGATTGTCCAATCCATTGCACCTGCTGGGATGGCGATAGCTCAAAATGGAGAAGTTGGCAGCATGCTTAGCATGCCAGCCAGGCAAGTGGAATTGGAATGGCCAGAATCAATGCGCATAGGCGAAGATGGGACGATATCGCTGGTCTTCGAACCGGTAGAGGTGGATGACATTTCACCCAGCCAGGGGACAGGATACACCGATATTTACACCAGGTTCAATATCATGGCAGAGGCAAGGTACGATGTGGCAGGAGTCAACCTGGTGCCAGCCAATCCAACCCGAGAGTCGATGCCATCTAGTCAGCCGGTGAAGTTTTACTGGAAGGTCAATACTGATCAGGTGGGCACATTTAATGGGACAGTGTGGTTATCCTTGCGTTATCTGCCGCTGGACGGCAGCCAGGTGAAACAGGTGCCAATCTATGTTCGTGAAATTACTACACGTACAGTGAGCTTGATCGGGCTCACTGAAGGCAAGGCAACAATTCTGGGAGGGGTGGGGATACTGGTAGCCGCAATTCTTATTTATGATGATTTGATCAATTTAGTCCGAAAGTGGGTAAGAAAGAATTTTCCACAGATAAACACCGATAAAAATTGATAATATAAATAAACAGAGATTCGATTCCAGAGCCCAAGTTCAAATCATTAAATGCTTAAAATTAACCAAACATCCGGTAGGACGAATCTAAATGCTTGAAATCATACCAATGGTCCTTGGACCGGTGGCAACGAATTCATACCTGGTGGGAGACCCTGCCAGTCACACAGCCGTGGTGATTGACCCAGCCTGGGATGGGGAGCTCATCGTAGAGGAAGCCAGACGGCATGCATGGATTATCCAGCAGATCTGGCTGACCCACGCACATTTCGATCATATCGGAGGCATCGAGGGTGTTTTGAAGGGAAGTCCACCAGAGCTGGAGATTGCCCTGCACCCGGCTGACTTACCGTTGTATTCAACACAGGGCGGGGCTGCATTATTTGGGATGCGTATCGGAGCGACGCCCGATCCGACGGTGCGTCTCAAGCATGGTCAGATTCTAACTTTAGGATCCTACCATTTTGAGGTGCGCCACAGCCCAGGGCACACGCAGGGGCATGTACTTTTTTACTGCCCAGCAGAGAAAGTGATATTTTGCGGTGATGTAATCTTTTGGGGAAGCATCGGGCGAACAGATCTGCCTGGCGGGGATTATGATACGCTTATTCACAGCATTCATACGCAGATATTGAGCCTGCCGAATGATACACGCTTGTTATCGGGCCACGGGGGTGAAACAAGCATAGGTGTGGAACGCAGGGATAACCCGTTTTTATCGTAATGGAATTACCCACGGATTAATGTAGATATTCTCGGTTATAAGAGAATTTAGCTCCGGATATACGCAGATAAACACCAGTATATAACCTTGAAGAACAAAAAAAGACACAAAGGAAATAATCCCTTTGTGTCCTAAGCGTCTACATTGGATAGCCTAGATTTTACTTTGCATAGTCGACGGCGCGGGTTTCGCGGATAACGGTGACCTTGATCTGACCAGGGTAATGCATCGTCTCTTCGATATTCTTGGCGATGTCACGCGCCAGGCGAATCGATTCAAGGTCGTCGATATCTTCAGGTTTTACAAAGATACGTACTTCCCGCCCAGCTTGTAAGGCGAAGCTCTGGCTAACGCCCTTGAATGAGTTGGCCAGGTCTTCCAAGGCACGCACGCGCTGGATATACTGCTCGAGGCTTTCACGGCGAGCTCCGGGCCGGGCGCCTGAAATGGCATCAGCAGCTTCAGCAATAGCGGCTTCGACCGATTCCTGCTCGATTTCGTGATGGTGAGAGGCAATGGCATTGACTACGATCGAGTTAATCCCATAACGCTTGGCAAAATCAGCCCCCAGCATGGCGTGGGTACCCTCCATATTGTGATCCATGGCTTTACCGAGGTCGTGCAACAAACCGGCAGCCTTCGCAGTTACGACGTCGGCTCCCAGCTCGGAGGCGATCACCGCTGCGAGACGGGCACATTCGACCGCGTGATCAAGCTGGTTCTGCCCATAGGAGGTACGGAATTTAAGCCGACCGAGCATCTTGGTGATTTCGGGATGAAGGCCAGGTACACCGGCATCGAAGGCAGCCTGCTCTCCAGCTTCCTCGATGATATGATCCACTTCCTTCTGCTCGTCTTTGAGCACCTTTTCCACATGGGCTGGATGAATGCGACCATCAAGTACCAGCTTTGCTAAAGAGCGGCGGGCAACTTCACGTCGCACAGGATCAAAACAAGAGATAGTCACGGCTTCAGGAGTATCGTCGACTATCACGTCCACACCTGCAGCCTGCTCGAATGCATGGATATTACGACCATTGCGCCCGATGATCCTTCCCTTCATTTCATCCGAGGGGATCGTCACGGTGGAGGTGGTCACTTCGCTGACGTGGTCAGAGGCAACGCGCTGGATGGCGGTGGTGATTATCTCACGTGCCCGCCTGTCACCATCTTCCTGGGCTTCGGCTTCCACCTGACGGATGATACGTGCCATATCACCGCGGGCGTCTTTTTCCACTTCTGCCAGCAACACAGCGCGAGCATCCTCCTGGGTCATTTCGGAGATACGTTGTAGCTCCGCCCGCTCATCTTCATACATTTTTTCAACTTCATTTGCCTGTTTGTCAATGGCACTTTGGCGTTTATTCAATTGAGCTTCACGTTTTTCCTGGCGGTCAGTGCGATTCTCGATCTCTTCACGGCGCTTGGTCAAGCGGTCTTCTTCGCGGGTGATTTCTGCACGACGGCGGGATACTTCTGCATCTGCCTGCTGTCGGACTTGTAAGGCTTTATCTTTTGCTTGAAGATCCTGCTCTTTTGCTTTCTCTTCTGCTTCAGCGATGATATTGCCGGCTTTAATTTGAAGCCTGGCATTCTCTTGCTTGGAAATAAAATAATATAACCCGTAACCGATAGCAATTCCGGCGGCAAGGGTTACCAGTGCGATGATCACAACGGTCACTGGGCTCATGGTTTATCCTCTACACATATTAAAATCAGCGTCTGATTGGACCTCACAAGGACGTCATTCATCAGTTTTTTCCTGTTTCTCTTCCCAGACGCGAGCGACAACATTCTTGATAATCTCATACGAGAAGCCTCTTCTAGCCAGGTAGCTGCCGAGCTTATTACGAAAATCTCGCATCTCATATCCTTCATACCGCCGCGCCTGTTTAAGCGCGGCCTGGTAGGCAAGGGCTTCTTCGTTCAAACCTTCCAACGCCTTTTCGATGGCTGAATCAGCCAGACCTCTCTGGTGAAGCTCAAAGGCCAGTGCACGACGGCTCCGTGGGCGGAATTCGCTGCGGTTCTCGACCCAGTCTTGGGCGAAACGCTCATCATTAACCAACCCGCTGCGTTCCAACCGCTTAAACACGTCATTGATAACGTCAGGAGGCACAGCGTGTTTCTCCAGGTTACGGCGAACTTCTGCTCGAGATCGTGGGCGATAGTCGAGGAAGCGTAAAGCCTCGATATAAGCCACTTCGCGTTCATCTTCAGCTTGCAGCCTGGCGATTTTCGTCGGGCTTAATTCCTGACCCACCTGAAGCCAGGCGGCAGTGATACGAGAAAGCCCGAATGAATATTCATTATTCAAATAGACGTTTACCCGGTTGGGATGATGTTTTTGGACTTTTAGAGCCGTTACCTTACCACCAGCGACACTATCATTCATAGAACACTCCAAAATAATATAGCCGCGCCCCTCCTCCTCGGGCACGGCTAAGATAATACGCTGATGAGACTCGTTATGTTCGGTGTCGATATAGGATTGAATAATACCTCAATCCATTGTCTGGGATTAAAAACTAAATATCCCGATCAGGGTGAATCTGGATAGTAATTGATCCTTGTTAAAAATACAAGAATATAGCCAGGTTTTGTGGGAATAATCTCAACCTTCACACGTGACATCCATACTATCCGATTTAGCACCAACCTGCTTTGGCAGTTTTAATCACTTTATCAAACTGCAATCCAGGTTATCCAGACACAGAACGTTTCAAATTTCTCAAGTCAGTTTCAAATCAAAGCCGGAGCTGTTAGGAAGATGAAGTAAAAATAATCTGCGCAGCGTCAGGCATATTGCGGGAAGATCAGCAAGGCTTTTTGGGTAAAATCCGTTTATTTCTCGAAAAGCTGATCCATCCCAGCAGATGTTAATTACTTTTTACACAAACGTAAAAAGTAGATAATTCAGATAACGATGCTTATATTATACATGAATATAAGTATTTCGGGTGTTTTGATATCCCCTTTATCATCCACGCTTAACCTTGATGGTGACTATAAATTGCAACGGAACATGGAGAATGACTAGTATTTTCATACTTGAACTTTTTCTCATTTGTGTATATACTCACTTAGTGAGTATGAACAACCACGGAACCAGCAGGCTCTCGCCAGAATATGTGCTTCTGGGTTTTTTATATAAAAATCCCAACCATGGTTATAAACTCCATAAGATGATGGAGGCAGATTTTGAAAATATCTGGCACGCAAGCCAAAGCCAGACCTACAATATTCTAAAAAGATTGGAAGCACAGGATTATATTTTTCCAACCCAGGTTGAGCAGGAGAAACTTCCACCAAGGCAGCTGTTGCACATCACAGAAACGGGTAGACAACGATTCGAAGCCTGGCTCAACAAACCAACCAACAGCAGTGTGCATGCAATTCGGGTGGAATTCATCTCACGCCTGTATTTCATGCAGCTATACTACCCGCAAAAAGTATCCGAGATGATCCAGATTCAGACAGGGGTGGTTGAGGATGGCTTAAGAAAGCTGGAGGAAAACCTGAGAAATTTTCCAGTCAACCAGCGAATAAACCGGTTGGCATTAGAGCTGCGGATCAACCTGCTGCGTTCTGTAATCGACTGGCTGCAAGAATGCGGTGAGGAGTTTATATAAAAATTTTGTTGTGAGAAGAGAGAATGTTCAAACGAATTTTCTGGCTCAGCATGGTTTTTGTCTTTGCATTATCCGGGTGTGGGAATCTAACCACAAATTCACCTTCCAACAAAGCCACAGAGCAGGCCGAGAACACTACCCGAAATCAACCGCCTGGGGAAACAACGGTAATTCAGCGAACCCTTACGGTTTACGCAGCGGCATCATTAAGAGGCTCATTCAAGGAAATCGGAAAGGAATTTGAGGTTGCCAATCCGGGGGTAACCGTAATTTTTAATTTTAGTGGCTCACAGATTTTACGAACCCAGCTCGAGCAAGGAGCAGTCGTTGATGTATTTGCCAGTGCAGACCATAAGAATATGGATGCTTTAGTGTCTGACAATTTGGTCGCACCTAATTCCTATCAAGACTTCGCGACCAACAAACTGGTGGTCATCCTGCCATCTAAAAACCCTGGCAATGTCCAATCTTTAGCTGATCTGGCAAAACCTGGCCTGAAATTAGTGCTCGCCGATGAATCAGTTCCAGCGGGGAACTATGCCCGCCAGATGCTATCCAAAATGAGCACAAGTCTCGAATACGGTGCAGATTTCAGCACAATGGTCCTGGCGAATGTAGTTTCAAATGAGACGGATGTCAAGCAGGTGGTTGCTAAAGTCGAGTTAGGGGAAGGTGATGCAGGAATCGTTTATATAAGTGACCAGATAGCAGCACCAGATCTCAAAACACTCGCCATTCCAGATAAATTTAATATTATTGCACAATATCCGATTGCGATTCTGTCAAAATCGCCCGAACCAGAATTGGCTGCCGCCTTTGTCGAGTATATCATGTCACCTGCTGGACAAGAAATTCTGGCTAAATGGGGATTAAATTCTTATAAGGCTGGTCTATGAAATTATCCAATCGAACATTTCACCGTTCCGCAATCGATGGCTCACCGGGTTTAGAGTTTATCATTCCCAGCTTGATATTAATCGCTCTGATTGGTTTGCCCATCCTGGCACTAATTCTACGGTCAACCAGCTATAAAATTTTTTCTTACGCAGTATCTGAGGGCGTAGTGGCAGCATTAAAGTTGAGCCTTATCACGAGCGCAATCTGCGTGATCATTTCGCTGCTGACCGGAACACCTTTGGCATATGTACAAGTCCATTGGAAATTTCGTGGCAAAGCGCTGCTGGACGTATTAATAGATTTGCCGATCGTTTTCCCACCAGCGGTAGCAGGGATTGCACTGCTACTGGCATTTGGAAGGGTGGGCCTGTTTGGCCCTTTGCTAAATAAATTCGGAATCAACCTGCCTTTTACCCCAGCGGCGGTAGTCATGGCTCAAATCTTTGTTTCAGCCCCATTTTTAGTCCGTTCGGCGCGGGTGGGGTTTGCGGCGATCGATCCGCAGCTGGACGAAGCAGCAAAAGTAGAAGGAGCAAGCAACTGGCATGTTTTTCGACACATCATGCTGCCCATGGCAGGCAGGGCTTTATTGACTGGGGTTGTCTTGTGCTGGACGCGGGCTTTGGGAGAATTTGGAGCGACCTTGTTGTTCGCGGGCAACCTGGAGGGAAAAACCCAAACCATGCCGTTGGCAATCTATGTGGGGTTTGAACAGGACTTGGGGATCGCCTTATTGCTATCAATGGTGCTTTTAATTGTTTCGCTCGGACTGCTTACTCTTCTCCGCAGGCTTGAGCTGCAGCATCAGCAATAAACGCTAAATTTATTAAATATTTTGGATCATTAATCAGCTTCTATTCTAATCCTGCATGTTTTTTCGGTGAGGCAGGGTAAAATTAAGTATGATTAGAGCATTTACCGGTCGATGAGGAATAACCAGCGATTCAGGAGGAATTACCATGACCAAAGTCACACGTGAAGAAGCACTTGAGTATCACCGGCTGGAGGGAAAACCTGGAAAAATATCGGTGGTACCGACCAAACCCATGGAGACCCAGCGGGATCTCAGCCTGGCATATACACCCGGTGTTGCCGTACCAGTATTGGAGATCGAAAAGGACCCCGAGTTGGCATACGAATACACCTCCAAGGGCAACCTGGTGGCAGTTATTACCAATGGGACCGCCATCCTGGGCCTGGGCGACAGAGGTGCGCTGGCATCCAAGCCGGTGATGGAAGGCAAAGGGGTGCTATTCAAGCGCTTTGCAGATGTGGATGTATTTGATATTGAAGTCAACTCTCACGACCCTGACGTGATCATCCAGGCGGTCGCGGCGATATCACCCACCTTTGGCGGGATAAACCTGGAGGATATCAAGGCGCCGGAATGCTTTTATATTGAAGAGACCCTGAAGGGAATGCTAGATATCCCCGTTTTCCACGATGACCAGCACGGAACGGCGATCATCTCGGGAGCAGCCCTGGTAAACGGATTGGAAATCGTGGGTAAGGAACTTGACCAAGCGCGCATCACGATATCGGGAGCCGGGGCTTCAGCGATTTCGTGCGCAGAGCTTATGATCCGTTTGGGTGCCAGGCGAGAGAATATCATATTGGTGGACACAAAGGGCGTGGTTTATAAAGGACGGGTGGAGGGGATGAATAAGTACAAAGAACGCCTGGCAAATGAAACCGATAAACGCACCCTGGCTGAAGCAGTACGGGATTCCGACGTGTTTTATGGGTTGTCAATTGCTGATATCCTCACTCCTGAAATGGTCAAAACTATGGCTGAGCGCCCATTGGTCTTCGCCATGGCAAACCCCGACCCAGAGATCAAGTACGAGCTGGCGAAGGAAGCCCGACCCGATGTGATCGTGGCAACCGGACGGTCAGATTATCCCAACCAGATCAATAATGTGTTGGGATTTCCATACATCTTCCGAGGTGCGCTGGATGTGCGCGCCAAGGCGATCAATGAAGAGATGAAAGTGGCAGCGTCAAAAGCCCTGGCAGCATTAACCAAGGAGGATGTACCTGACAGCGTATTGAGGGCGTATGGGCTGGATTCGCTCAAGTTTGGTCCGGAATACATTATCCCCAAACCGCTTGACCCACGGGTGCTGCTGTGGGAGTCACCAGCTGTTGCGCGGACCGCTATGGAGACCGGTGTGGCGCGCAAGCCGATCGACCTGCAGGAATACAGCCAGCAGCTGGCATACCGGCAGGGGATGGGTGAGCAGGTGCGGTATTTCATTATGAATGCCGCTAAGGCGGCTACACCGAAGAAGCGCATCGTCTTTGCAGAGGGTGAAGAGACAAAGATCATCCGGGCGGCTGCACAAATCCTGGACGAAGGGATTGGGATCCCTATCCTGGTGGGGAGGGAATGGGTCATTCGAGGAAAACTCGAATCACTGGGTTTAGACGATGATATGCTCATTGTTGACCCCGAGAATTACCCTCGCTTCGAGCTGTATGCCGAAGCTTATAGCAAGCTGCGCCAAAGGAAAGGGGTTACCATCTGGCACGCAAGGCGGCGGATCTTGGAGCCCAACGTGTTCACGTCGATGATGGTTAAAATGGGAGACGCCGACGCATCCGTGTCGGGACTGACGTTCGATTATCCCGATGTGATCCGGCCGGCGTTGAGAATTCACCACACCCAAACGGGTAAGCGTATTGCCGCCGGGGTGTATATCATGATCGTGGGTAAGCGCACGTATCTCTTCACGGATGCCACGGTGAATATTGACCCAAGTGCAGAAGACCTGGCGGATATTGCCTTCCTGGTAGCTGGTTTTGCGCGCCAACTACAATTGGAACCGCGGGTGGCGCTACTTTCCTTCTCTAATTTTGGCAGTACACCCCATCCATTAACTGAAAAGGTGCAGAAGGCGGTGGAGCTGATCCGGGCACGGGGGGCAGACTTCCCGGTGGACGGTGAGATGCAGGCAGATACTGCAGTGGTGCCAGAACTGATCGACCAGCGCTACCCATTCAGCCAGGTGCGCGATGCCAATGTGCTGGTATTTCCATCGCTGGAAGCTGCCAATATTGCTTACAAACTGCTGGCGAGGCTGGGCAATGCCCAGGCGATTGGTCCAATCCTGTTAGGGGTGGGGGCGCCGGTACACGTCCTGCAGACTGGGGACGACGTGAGGAATATCGTAAATATTGCCGCGGTAGCCGTGATGGATGCGGCTAACAGGTAGATAATCTAGAGCTTGAAGTAATCGGAAAATTCCGGCTGCCAATCGAGCGGGGTATATTCTCCCGAGGCTTTATCTTGTACATATTTTCCTAGATAATCACCGGCTGAGATGCGCTGCAAGGCTTCGACCAGAGTGTCTATTTCGCCACGGGTATTGTACAGTCCGAAAGAGGCGCGGATCAGCCCGGGCATCTCCGATTTATCCTTATCAATCATACGGCGCCGGACCTCTGCAGCTTCATCGCTAGTTAAGCCAAGCAGGTGCAGGATGTAAGGGTGGGCACAGAAGCAACCGCTGCGTACGCCGATGCCGAACTCATAGCCTAACACCGCAGCAGCAAGGAAATGGGGAACCTTAGTAAGTTGAAGGGGGATCACTCCCAAACGATCCATTGTTTTGGAAGGGTCAGTGTCACCGAATACCTTAATATCGGGCAGGGCAGCCAGTTTTTCGAGGGTATAACTGGTCAGGTCGGCTTCATGATGAGCTACTTCGCTCATTCCAACTGCCTCCAGCTTGTTGATAGCAGCTGCCAGGGCAACAGCCCCAACGACGTTCGGACTTCCAGCTTCATCCCGCTCGGGTGGCGCGGTCCAAACCACGTTGTCCAGGGTGACAATTTCGACGGTGCCACCACCGGTCATATCGGGGTCGCCGTGCTCGAATACATCCCTACGGCCAATCAGCGCGCCAGTGCCAAACGGAGCGTACATTTTGTGGGCTGAGATGCTGATAAAGTCTAGGTGAGCCGGATCATCCAGGGGGAGAATATTAATTTTCCGGTGGGGAGCAAGCTGGGCGCAATCCACCATGAACATGGCACCGATGGCATGCACTTTTTCAGCCAGCCGGTGGATCGGATTGAGATAGCCGGTGACGTTGCTGGCACCGGTGAGCGCTACAAGGGCAATCCGGTCAGCGTACCTGGCAAGCTGCGTGTCGAGATCATCAAGGTCGAGGTGCCCATCAGGTGTGAGGCGGATGTGGATGACCTGCGTAGCCGCCCGCCAGGGCAGGTCATTCGAGTGGTGCTCCATGCCGCTTGCCAGAACGAGGTTGCGTTTTCCATAGAAAGGTAGGCGGCGGGCCAGCTTATTGATGGCTTCAGTGGTGTTCTTCCCAAAGATACAGGTATGGTCCACAGGATTCGCACCGACGAAATTCATCACAATGGTGCGGGCTTGTTCGTAAGCGTGGGTGGACAGCTGGCTTTTGAAGCCAGTACCCCGATGGACACTGCTGTAATAAACCAAAAAGTCGTCCACAGCCTGCTGGACGGCTTTCAAGGGAGGAGTCGAAGCTGCGTTATCGAAGTTGATATAACGGCGACAGCTACCATCGATCAGGGGGATAAGGACGTCCAGTCCTACGTAGAGGGAGGAATAGTCAGTTTGAATGGGGTTGGACATAGTGATTTCCTGAATTACCTAAATAAGTTATTAAATTGGGGTTAAAAATCCTTGATTTATTTAATAAACTATACTATACTGTGGGTAATTGTGTTATAAAGTGGGTTAAAGTGGGAGCGCTGGGATATCTAGCGCTTCGTGCAAATAAGGGATAACTAGAACATATGTTTTTAGGTGAGTACCGACACAGCATTGACAACAAAGACCGCCTGACTGTACCGGCGCGGTACCGCGAATTAATGGATGAAGGTGCGTATATCCTGCGTGGTTTCGACCGGAACCTGATGGTGCTTACCAATAAAGCATTTGAAGCTATTTCGCACCGGATTGACCAGATGAGCCTGACAGACCCACTGGCGCGCTCGCTGCGCAGGTTGATCATCGGATCAGCCTCGCGAGTTGAGATTGATAAAGCAGGACGGATCTTGATCCCGGATTTCTTGTGCCAAAAAGCTGGGATAGCCTGTGATCATGAAGCCGTTGTGGTGGGGCAGGGAAATTACTTTGAGATCTGGTCATCTGATGAATGGGCACTCCAACAACAAGCACTAGATGAAGCTGAGGCGAATACAGAACGGTTCAAAGTATTAGATTTATCGACAAGCTCCGGATAACCGCTAAGATGCCAGATAGGCAGGGAATTAAGCGGATCCGTATTTCCAGGTGATGGTACACCTTCCAGTACTTTACAATGAAATTATACACGCGATGCAACCTCATAGGGGAGGGCTGTACGTGGATGGTACCGTTGGAGCAGGAGGGCACGCCTGGGGGATACTTCAGGCGGGCAACCCGGATAACCAGCTACTCGGATTGGACCTGGACCCGCAAGCACTCAAATTAGCCAGGGATAAACTGGCAGAGTATGGAGAGCGGGCACACCTGGTACATGCTTCTTACGTAACCCTGCTCGAGCAGCTGGAGAAGCTAAAGTGGCAGCCCATCGACGGTTTCTTGCTCGACCTGGGATTATCGTCCATGCAATTGGAAACCCAGGCAAGGGGATTTTCCTTTCAGACGGAAGCACCCCTGGATATGCGCTTTGACCCGGATGGAAAGACCAGTGCAGCTGACCTGGTGAACCATCTGGATGAGGTCGAGCTGGCAGACCTGATTTACCACTATGGAGAGGAACGGAGATCGAGACAGGTGGCGCGGGCAATTGTCAGTTCCAGGCCTATCTATACCACCACCCAGCTTGCGAACCTGGTGGCAAAAGCGACCGGAGGTGGAAGGAGCGGAATCCACCCCGCCACACGTACATTCCAGGCTCTGCGTATCGCAGTGAACGGTGAACTGGAAGCACTCGAAGAAGTGCTGCCGCTGACCCTCGAGGCACTGAAACCTGGAGGTAGGCTGGTAACGATTGCCTTCCACTCACTGGAGGACCGTATCGTAAAGCAGTTTATGCGCAGGGAGAGCACGGATTGCATTTGCCCACCCCGCCAACCAGTGTGTACCTGCGGTCATATAGCCACCTTGCGGGAAATAACCACCAAACCCATCCGCCCGCAAGAGGACGAAATACGAAATAACCCTCGTTCACGTAGTGCCCGCTTGAGGGTAGCGGAAAGGATCGAAGTAAAAATTTAGCGATATGGCATAAGACTTGCAAGCCTGCACTAGAAACCCGTTTCCTTTTGATAAAAGTGGTTGAAATTATAGGTTGAATTTGTGAGATTAATAAGACAACACAGATAAATTATCAAAAGCGGACGGGTTTTTAGATAGGTAAAAAATGGATAACTTACACCAATTGACACATGCTTATTCTCAAGCACCCTGGCGGAAACAGATGTATATGATTGGGGTGGTTTTATTGTTCCTGGTATGCGCTGCGATCGTCGCCGGGATCTATCTGAACGTAACTGCCCGGGCAGCGGCGGTTGGCAGGGAGATCCAGGAAATGCAGGTGCGGATATATGGATACCATTATCTAACCGGTGAATCAGGTGAGACATACGTCCCAATCGAGGAATTGGAGCAAAAAATCGCCAACCTCAACAGCCAGTTAGCGAACATTACATCGTACACTGTGATGCAGGAAAGGGTGAATGATTTAAACCTGACGCCCATAGCGGGCGAGCAAATTAAATACCTGGAGGTGTCAGGATACGTTGAGAGGCAGCCAACGTCATTGGCGCCACCACCTGTCCCAGTCGTAGTCAATGCACCGGTTATCGATCCGCAGTTTAAAGAAAGTCTGTTTGATTGGGTCACAGAGCAAGCACGTAAAACAGCCAATTTATTGAGTGAGGCGATGCCATGAGCAGATATATGGCAGGACAAGCGGTGCCGGTGGGTCGCGTTCGTAAGAAACAACCCCTCGGTGTGACCCCGGAAATCAAACATCCAGCAAGTGAAAAAGCCGGTCAGACCCTGACCGGTTGGCGATTTAATTTATTAGGAATACTATTCTTGCTTGGCGGAGTGATGATCATCATCCAAATAGTGCGGCTGCAGTTCAGTCCTGAGCGGATGGAATTTGTGGCACAAGGAGACCAATACAGCCGGACGCTACACATATTTTACCCACCGCGGGGAGATATCTATGACCGGTGGGGGCGTTTACTGGCAGGAAGCACGCTAGTCTACGAAGTTGGCGCCCAGGTGGATAACGTCGATAACCCTGACTCGATTGCATTCGCATTAAGCAAGGTGCTGACAGAGCATGCGGAATATAACTATGCCGGATATTCTGACGAAGTGTATGCCGTCATCCACCAGGCTCAAGTCTCCGGAACTGCATATGTCCAGCTGGCAGACTTTGTTACCCCAGATGAGCTGACCCAACTGCAAGCCTGGGCACGGAATTATGCCAACCTGCCAGACGTTGATTATGGTGAAGCTGGCAAACCCAGCCTGGATGGGCTGGTGTACCGCCCTCGATTGCAGAGGTATTACCCTGAGAATAAGCTTGGGTCGAATATTCTTGGTTTCGTCAACCGTGAAGGTACCGGGATGTTCGGAGTCGAATCGGAGTTCAACGACCTGCTGGCTGGCGCACCTCAATCTGTATGGATGACGCTTGACCCTTACCAAGTAACCGAAATACCCCAACTAAAAGCCGGGGCAGATATCGTGCTTACCATCGACCGTGAAATCCAGGCAGCGGCAGAAGATGTGCTCAATAAAGGATTAAGTGATAGTGGGTCAGATGGCGGAGTGATACTGGTGATGGACCCGAATACCGGGGAAATGCTAGCGATTGCGACATCACCACAGTTGAACCCGAACGAGTTCTGGAATTATGCCGATGTGTTCACCGGTAACACACCATTCAACCGGGCAGTCAGCCAAGATTATGAGCCAGGCTCAGTGTTCAAGGTGCTTACCATGGCCGCGGCACTAGATTATGGCGCGGTCACCCCAGATACACAATTCCTGGATACAGGATCGATCCAAATTGGGGGTGTCACGATCCACAACTGGGACTACGGTGCGTGGGGACCACAGGATATGCAAGGTTGCATGGCACATTCGCTCAACGTCTGCCTGACCTGGGTGGCAACGCAACTCGGGGCTGGACCGTTTTACCAGTACATGCAGGCCTTCGGCTTCGGTCGGATAACCGGTGTAGACCTGGCTGGTGAGGCACCGGGAAGGTTAAAACTACCTGGAGATACCGACTGGTATGAAGCTGAACTGGGAACAAATTCATTCGGTCAAGGTGTGGCTGTCACTCCCATCCAGATGGTTATGGCAATCTCATCGGTCGCCAATGCACGAGGCGAGATGATGGTGCCGCACGTGATGCAATCCATGGTAAGGGATGGCTTCCAATATACGCCCACGCCCCAAATCGTCGGCAGACCCATTTCAGCAGAAACAGCCCGGCACCTCACCGATATGCTGACTAAATCGCTGGAAGGTGAATCATCGGATGCGCTGGTGGAAGGTTACCGGATTGCCGGTAAGACCGGAACGGCATCCATTGCTACTCCCACAGGATACTCAACCACCGATACAAATGCGTCTTTCGTCGGCTGGGGGCCGGTAGGAGATCCTCGCTTTTTGGTATACGTGTGGCTGGAAAAACCGACCAGCTCTCAATGGGGTTCGGTCGTTGCCGCACCCGTATTTCGCGAGATGGTTCAAAGACTGGTCGTATTAATGGATATTCCTCCGGAAGGAGCTGTTCAGGGTTCAGCTAACCCCTAAGGGAATGATCTGTGATTCTACTGGCTGATGTTCTCGAAGCATTGACAGGGTTCCGTGTAAGCAGCCAAACCGCGGAGATCAACGGGGCGGAGATTGACTCGCGCCAGGTGCATCCCGGTGAGCTCTTTGTTGCCCTGCCGGGGGAACATCACGATGGACACGACTTTGTTGGCGAAGCATTCGACGCGGGGGCAAAATTTGCGCTGGTAAAAAACGACATGAGTAGCCAGTTTGAAACCCTCGACTTGCGCACCAAACCCCAGCCAGAAGAATTGGAAGCCTGGCTAAACCAGTTTCAGGGAGCGTTGTGCATCCGAGTGGATGATCCACTCAAGTCTTTACAGCAAGCAGCGAAGTTCTGGCGAAATAAACTGAATCTAGAGGTGATTGGCATTACTGGCAGTGTCGGAAAATCCACTACCAAAGAGGTGGTGGCAGAAGTATTGAGCCAACGTTTCTGCACCTTAAAAAACAAGGGCAACCTGAACAATGAAATCGGCTTACCGCTGACGATATTCAGCTTGACCGAACAGCATGAAAGAGCCGTTTTGGAGATGGGGTTTTACGTCCCCGGCGAGATCAAATTCCTGTGCGACCTGGCTTCACCCCACATCGGAGTGGTAACCAATATCGGCACCGTGCACGCCTCACGGGCTGGCACACAGGAGGAAATCGCCCGTGGCAAGGCAGAGCTGGTGCAGTCGCTGCCTGAAGATGGTTATGCCATCTTGAACTACGATGACCCATTGGTCAGAGCCATGGCCGATGGTACTCACGCACAGGTGTTTTTTTACGGGATGGACAACGCAGTGGACCTGTGGGCAGATAATGTCGAAAGCCTGGGATTGGAAGGGATCCGATTTTTCCTGCATTATCGGCATGAACGGAACCGCCCAGCGGAAGTGCTACAGCTGCGGGTACCCCTGATTGGAAGACATTCGGTACAGACCGCATTGCGAGCAGCAGCCGTTGGATTGGTGGATGGGCTGACCTGGCAGGAGATTGTGAGCGGACTTAGATCGGCAAGCAATGAGCTGCGCTTGATTGCCGTGCGCACGAAGAACGGAGCGGTGATCCTGGATGATACCTATAACGCCAGCCCTGAATCGATGCTGGCGGCGCTTAACCTATTGAATGACCTGGTGGGACGAAGAGTGGCAGTTTTAGGAGATATGCTCGAGCTTGGCCAGTATGAGCAGCGCGGGCATGAAATGGTGGGAAATCCGGGCGGCGGAAGTTGTAGATGAACTGGTGACGCTAGGTGAACGCGGCAAGATCATCGCCGCGGCAGCCCTGGAGGCAGGTTTACCGGTGGATAAAATTATCGCCCTGGACGAAGTGGAGCAGGTTATCCAATACCTTCAGCCCACCCTTGAACCTGATGATATCGTGCTGGTAAAAGGATCGAACTTGATGAAGATGGACCGCATCGTGTCGGCGCTGGAGTACCAGGCATGAGAGAAAGCGCCTACGCCCTGGCACTGGCAGGATTTGCATTTATGTTGACGATTATATGGGGTGAACCCCTAATACGTATCTTGCGGTACTTAAAAATTGGCGAACAAATCCGTGTGGATGGTCCGCAGAGACACATCTCCAAGTCAGGAACGCCCACATTGGGAGGTGTGTTGTTCATTTTACCGGTGCTGCTCATCACCCTATTGTTCAATGCCGCATCTATGCTCGGATTAACCATGTTGGGTCGATCCATCTTCCTACCGATGGGTACCATGATCGTCTTCGGGCTGCTGGGCTCGATCGATGATTGGAAAAAGCTGAGGGGTAAGCGGAGTGATGAGCGAGGTCTCAGGGTGAGGAGTAAATTCCTGATCCAGATCTTCCTCGGCTTTGTTATTTCAATAGGCTTGCAGTACGTTTTGCAAGCACCGCAGATTTTCCTGCCCTGGATGAACCGGGAATTCACGTTGGGGATCTGGTACATTCCCATTGCAACATTGCTCATCGTAGGTTTCTCCAATGCAGTAAATTTTACCGATGGACTGGATGGGCTGGCAGGGATGATTTCCGCCACCTGCTTCGCAGCCTTCGGCATGATCGCCTTGCTGCAGGGACAGCTGTTCCTGGCACGGTTTTGTTTCACTTTAGTGGGAGCATTATTTGGTTTCCTGTGGTTCAATGTGCACCCGGCATTATTGATCATGGGAGATGTTGGCTCCTTACCGCTAGGTGCGGCGCTCGCCGTAGTGGCGCTAATGACCGGTCAATGGATATTACTGCCCATTATTGCAGTCATCCCATTGAGCGAGATGGTGAGCGTGGTTTTACAGGTCAGTTATTTCAAGCTCACGAAGGGGAAGCGGTTATTTAAGATGGCGCCTCTTCACCATCATTTTGAGCTCTTGGGATGGAGCGAGACGCAGGTGGTGCAGCGTTTTTGGCTGATTGGCTTGCTCGCAGCGATTCTCGGTGCGGCAATCGCGATTGGATGACAGGCTGAGGATTGAGAGACACTGGAATGGCTGATTGGAAGGATAAACGCGTGATCGTTATCGGAGCTGCCCGGCAGGGAGTTGCCCTGGGGCGTTTCCTGGCGGCGCGTGGTGCACGGGTAGTGATGAACGACCAAAAACCTCTTGACCAGCTTGAAGCGGTCAAAAAGTCGCTGGACGAGCAAGCAGGAATGTATGCGGGGCGTATCGAGTGGTTCCTGGGGAGCCATCCTCTCTCCTTGCTGGAGGGAGCTGATGTTGTGTGCGTATCGGGAGGGGTGTCGCTTGATCTACCGCTAATCCAGGAGGCAAGAGCAGCAGGGATCCCGCTCAGCAACGATTCGCAGATATTCCTGGAAGAATGCCCATGTCGAACGATTGGTATCACCGGCTCAGCCGGAAAAACGACTACCACCAGCCTGGTGGGGAAGATCGCTGAAACTGCGGCCAGCTCATTCTCGATGGGGAAATCCAGATATCGCAAGGTGTGGGTAGGCGGAAATATCGGGAGCCCCTTATTGTCTGATGTGGACCAGATGGACTCGAAAGATCTGGCTGTGCTTGAGCTCTCCAGCTTCCAGCTCGAGCTGATGACAAAAAGCGTGAATATTGCCTGTGTATTGAACATCACTCCCAACCACCTGGACCGACACACCAATATGGCGGCATATGTGGCAGCTAAAAGCCGAATATTGGAATATCAGACGGAGAGAGACACTGCAGTTTTAGGCAGGGATGACCCCGGTTCCTGGGCACTCATTGAGAAGGTGAAGGGTAAGAAATATTCGTTTGGGCGTGAGAAAGCACCCGGAGGCATGCAAGGCGCATTTATCGAAGGTGAATGGGTAAGTATATGGGATGGAACAACATCAATGCGCGTTATCCGGCAGGAAGAAATCCCATTACGCGGCTGGCATAACGTGGAAAACGTGTTAGCGGCTTTAACCATCAGCCAGGCAGCCGGGCTGTCGCTGAAAGCGATGCGGGAGGCAGTGGTTAATTTTAGCGGAGTACCCCACCGGTTGGAATGGGTGAGCTCCTGGAAAGGCGCAGATTGGTATAACGATTCAATCGCCACCGCTCCAGAGAGGGTGATGGCCGCGATCCATGCATTCGATACACCGGCGGATATCCAACGCCCGATCGTGCTCCTGGCAGGTGGAAGGGATAAAAATTTACCCTGGGAAGACCTGGTGGATTTGATCCACAGGCGTGTGGAACATCTGATCCTGTTCGGTGAAGCTGCCGGAAAGATTGCAGCAGTGGTCAGTCTTCCTAATGATAATCAGCATTTCTCGATGGAGCTGTGTAGTGGATTGGAACAAGCAGTCAATATGGCAGCTGGGGTGGTGAAATCAGGAGATATCGTCCTGCTCTCACCCGGCGGTACGAGCTTCGATGAGTTCCGCGATTTTGAGGATCGCGGGGAGGCATTCAAACGATGGGTGCTCGATCTGACACGCAAATGAAGGGTGAAAATGGATCGGTGATGATAAGAGTTAAGGATAAAGTGCATCATTCTGCGCGTTTAGGGTTCGACGTACCGTTTTTATTGGTGGTCATTTCCCTGATCTTGTTTGGAATGCTGATGGTGTACTCCGCCAGTGCCGACTATTCATTTCAGGTGTATGGATCGCCGGCATATATTTTCATGCGCCAGCTGCGCTGGTTAGGCCTGGGCACAATCGTGATGATCTTCCTGGCCTGGATGGATTACCACTATTGGAAAAAACTTGCCCTGCCTTTAATGGCAGCGGCGATATTCGCCCTGGTGGCAGTGCTGATCATCCAGGATACGCGCCTGGGTTCGGTGCGCAGCCTGTTCCGCGGCTCGATCCAGCCGTCTGAACTGGCGAAATTTGGGATTGTCATCTACTTATCAGTGTGGCTACACAACCGACGTGATTTCCTGAAAAATATCTACCTGGCTATGATACCGTTGAGTGTGATCATGGGTGTTGTTGGAGGGTTGATTGCCTTGCAGCCCGACTTAAGTGCTGTGATCACGATCGGATTATTGGGCACACTGATGTTCTTCCTGGCGGGAGGTTCGGTGCGACACTTCCTGTTCATGATGGGAATAGGCATCCTTGTCGGTGTGTTCGTTCTAAAATCCGGAGTATTCCCGACCGGTCCTGACCGGATGGATAGCTTCCTAGCTGGGCTCAAGGATCCCCTGCAGTACTCCGAACACGTACGCAGGTCATTGGAGGCATTCATGCGAGGCGGCTGGGTGGGAGTGGGTATAGGAAAATCACAGACCAAGCTGAATGGACTCCCGTTTCCACATACCGACAGCGTCTTTGCTGTTGTCGGCGAAGAAACAGGCGTTTTGGGAGCGGGAGTGCTGGTCATCCTGTACCTGGTTTTCATGTGGCGCGGCTGGGTGATCAGCCAAAAATCGCCAGATGGACTGGGAATGTTGTTGTGCGGTGGGTTGACTTTCTGGCTGGCACTGGAAGCGATGGTCAATATGCTGGTGATGGTGGGTTTACTGCCTTTTGCAGGGAATGCCCTGCCGTTTATCAGCTCGGGCGGCTCCAACTTAATGGTGGTAATGGCCTCGGTAGGTATTATCTTGAACATATCACGAATGTCGGAAAAATCAAAACTTCACGAGGAAAAGGGATTCAATGCGGTTGTTAATTTGCGCAGGGGGGACAGGCGGCGGCGTGTATCCAGCCCTGTCGGTCCTCGAACAGCTGATGAAAGCGAAGCCTGAAACGGTGCAGGAAGCCCAGGGGATCGCCGGTCAGGTACCTCCAGAGGAGCTCCAGGTGTTGTGGGTAGGGAGCAGTGGGGGCATGGAAGCTGACCTGGTGAAAAGGGAAGGGATCCGGTATGAAGGCATCCCTGCAGCCGGCGTCCACGGCGTGGGGGCACGGGCATTGCCGGGCAACCTGTGGCAGCTAGGGCGAGGGTTTTTCGCCTCCCGGCGGATCTTGCGTAAATTTCGACCGGACGTACTATTCTTCACCGGTGGCTACGTGGCAGTGCCGATGGCGTTGGCTGCCAGGATATCCCGGCAGGCGAGGAGCCTGCTGTACGTCCCCGATATCGAGCCGGGACAGGCGCTTAAGACCATTGCTCGATACAGCGACTGCATCACCCTGACGGTGGAGGAATCTGGGGTCTTCTTCCCCAAAGCTCCATCGAAGGTGGTGACCGGCTACCCAGTGCGACCGGAGCTGGAGCAATGGACGAAGGAGCAGGCACGCAGTTTTTTTGCACTCGAGGAGCAGATGCCCGTGTTGATGGTACTTGGTGGAAGCCGAGGCGCACACTCTATAAACCAGGCGCTGGCGGGTGCGTTGCCGGAATTATTGCAAGAAATGCAGGTGATCCACATCACGGGAAAATTGGATTGGCAGATGATGGAAAGCACCCGGGCGAAGCTTTCCACGGAGCAGCTCAACCGCTACCGACCGTACGCGTACCTGTATGATGAAATCGGGGCAGCGATGCGACTGGCAGACCTGGTGATCACACGTGCCGGGGCGTCTACTTTAGGAGAGCTGCCATTATTTGGACTGCCTGCCATCCTGGTGCCATACCCGTATGCGTGGAGATACCAACGGGTGAACGCCAATTACCTGGTGAAACGGGGTGCGGCTGAGGCGCTTGAAGACTCCAGGCTTGCGGAGCAGATAGTGCCGAAGGTGCGTGAATTAATGGCTGACCGTGGCAAACGTGATCAGATGTCTCAGGCGATGCGTGCGCTTGCCAGACCTGATGCATCAGACCGAATAGCCAGCCAGCTGGTCGAGCTGGCAAAATCGCCACGACAAAGAGGCGTAATAAATGTTCCCAATCCGTTTGATTAGGAGCAGTTGATGGTCTATCTAAATTTCATTTTTATATGCTTCGTGATCTTATTTGCAGTCGTTGGCGCAATGCGCGGATGGGCAAAAGAGATGATGGTGACTGCCAGCGTGGTGCTGGCTCTGTTCCTCATCACTGTGCTGGAGACCTATGTGAAAGGACTGACACAATCCTTCGCAGAACCAGGGTCGACGGCACAATTTTGGATGCGTGTGTCGATCATCTCTCTGCTGGCCTTTTTCGGATATCAAACGCCCAATATACCAAAATTGGCTGGAGAAAGATTCGCACGGGAGAGATTGCAAGATTCCCTCCTGGGTATCTTCTTGGGAGCCTTGAACGGTTACTTAATCGTTGGCTCTATCTGGTATTTCCTGGCGCAAGCTGATTACCAGGCGATTTCTTACATTATTCCGCCCGATCCGAGCACACCGCAGGGTCAGGCGGCAATCAAGCTCCTGGCTTATATGCCGCCGGCATGGTTGGGAGTGCCGTTTATTTATTTTGCGATTGCTCTAGCATTCATATTTGTGATCGTGGTCTTTATATGAAAGATCGAAAGAGCGTGCATTTCATCGGGATTGGAGGGACAGGCCTGTCAGCAATTGCCCAGGTGCTACTGGAAAGTGGCTACGTGGTGACGGGTTCTGACCGCGCCCTCACACCCCTGGCAAAAAGCCTGCTGGCAGAAGGTGTGCGGGTCGAAATTGGTCACCGGGCAGAGAACATCAGCGGTGCTCAGTTAGTGGTGCGCTCATCGGCAATCCCGGATGACAATGTGGAAGTGCTGGCGGCTCAAAAACAAGGCATCCCGGTGATTAAACGGAGTGAATTTTTATCCACCTTGATGGAAAACCATCTTAGCATCGCCATTGCCGGTACGCATGGCAAGACCACCACGACGGCGATGGTTGCCTGGATGCTCAAGTCGCTTGACCAGGATCCATCCTACATAGCAGGTGGCGTCTTGAAGAACACGGGTACCAATGCACATGCCGGTAAGGGAAAGGCGTTTGTGATCGAAGCTGATGAATATGATCGAATGTTCCTGGGACTGAAACCGGACCTGGCAGTCATCACCAATATTGAGCACGATCATCCCGATTGCTATCCAACCGAGATGGATTTCTTTAACGCCTTCGACGAGTTTGCTTCAACGGTGGGGAGCGATGGAACACTATTGGTGTGTGCCAATGATCACGGCGCAGCAAGATTAGGCCAGATTGCCTTACAGCGCGGGCAGAAGGTATTCTCCTATGCGATACGCGATTCGAAGAATGGCAATGCCACTATTATGGCAGACTATACTGCGTCATCGATCACTTCCAACCGATCTGGTGGTATGAGCTTCGAAGCTACATGTACCTTGAGAGGCAGCAATTTTGAGCCCAATCCAAGAGTTAACCTGCAGCTACCCGGCAGGCACAACGTGCAAAATGCGCTGGCATGCCTGGCAGTGGCCCACCGAATGGGTCTTCCCATCAAGCAAGCCGGTGAGGCGTTGGTTAGCTTCCAGGGCACTGGTCGCAGATTCGAAGTGCTCGGTGTGGTGAGCGGCATTACGATAATCGATGATTATGCCCATCACCCGACGGAGATCAGGGCGACGATCGCAGCTGCACGAACACGCTACCCTAAGAGCAGATTATGGGTCGTGTGGCAGCCGCATACCTATTCACGTACACGCCTGCTGTTTAATGATTTTGTTGCAGCTTTTGAACAGGCTGACCATGTGGTGGTGGTGAAGATTTATGCAGCGCGTGAACAACAGCCTGAAGATGGATTTTCATCTGAGCAAATTGTAGCTGCCATGAAGCACGCAGATGCTCATTACATCGAAAAATTTTCGAACATCAGCGATTACCTGGTGGAGCATATGGGGCGTGGAGATGTGCTGCTGGTCTTATCCGCCGGCGATGCGGACCAGATCAGTGAAAGGGTTGTGGCTATATTGAAAGAAAGGAGCGAGCGACATGAGTAACACAGTTACTGCACAAAGATCAGGTTATTACCCTGGAGTAAAAGGAGCTCAGCGGTATGATGACGACTTGGAGCCTTACGCAGCCCTATTCTTAAAACCATTTGCGACCAATAAGAGCTTGTTCTCGAGAAAAGAACTGGAGGTGATGTGTAAAGACCCAATGCACTCACCCCGGTTGATCGTTTATCTGATCGAGATTCTCAAGGACATTTAATCTGGTTGAAAGGAACTTGGTGACAATTTCTCAGGCTCAACTGCAAACCCTGCGTAATGCGTTTGGCACCCGCATGCAGGAAAACGTATCGCTGAAGCGATACACTGCGGCGCGCATAGGCGGTGAGGCAGACGTCTTTCTGGCAGTTGAGACGATGGAAGAGCTAGCGAATGTAGCAAAGTTATGCTGGGAGCAGTCCATCCCATTTATCCTACTCGGCAGCGGCTCGAACATTCTGGTATCGGACCAGGGAATGAGACAGCTGGTGGTGCTTAACCAGGCGAAAAAAATTAAGTTCAATCCGCAGGCGCAGCCGGCAAACGTATGGTGTGAATCAGGAGCCAATTTTGGGTTAATCGCCAGACAAGCAGCAGCTCAAGGGTATTCCGGTTTGGAATGGGCATCTGGCATACCGGGGACGGTTGGCGGTGCAGTGTATGGTAATGCAGGCGCGCACGGCAGCGATATGTCTGACAGCATATTGATGGCAAATATCTTGCATCTCACAGCATCAAATGGTGACGAGCGACATGAAATTTTGCAGGAGGAATGGTCGGTAGAGAAGCTTGAATATGGATACCGGAACAGCAGCCTCAAGCGCCAACCAGGTAAGGCGGTGGTCTTGTCGGCGACGATCAAGCTGATCGAGAGCAGCCCATCAGCTGTGCAGGCAAAAATGGTCAGTTATACTGAAATGCGCCGTAACTCACAGCCTCCCGGGGCGTCACTGGGCTCGATATTCAAAAATCCTCCGGGTGATTATGCAGGAAGGTTGATTGAGGCTGCCGGAATGAAAGGTAAAAAATTGGGCAAGGTTGAGGTGAGCCAGAAACATGCCAATTTTTTCATCAACCAGGATAATGCGATGGCGAGTGATTACGCAGCTTTGATCAGGCTGGTGCAGAATGAGGTCGGCGAGAAATTTGGGATCAGCCTGGAGCTGGAGATTGAATTGATCGGTGCTTGGACGGACCAGTAGAGGTATGGATATAAACACGGGACGTAAACTGCGAGTGGGTGTGATTTTCGGCGGGCGCTCAGGTGAGCACGAGGTGTCGCTCATGTCAGCGCGCTCTGTGCTGAGTGTGCTCGACCAACTCCGGTATGAGGTGACGCAGATCGGGATCACCCAGGAGGGTGCGTGGCTGACCGGAGAGAATGTGGTGGATGCCATGCAATCAGGTCAGACTGATGGATTACTGACCGCGGCACTGCTACCAGATCCTGCCTGGCTAGGGATCAACACAATCGAGAAAAGCGCGTATGGTTTGATTATCAAGCAGGTCGCAAAATTAGATGTCGTCTTCCCGGTCTTGCACGGCACCTTCGGCGAAGATGGCACACTGCAGGGGCTGATGGAAATGAATGGGATTGCCTATGTTGGAGCAGGCGTGTTGGGATCAGCAGTAGGCATGGATAAAGCTTTATTCAAAGATGTGATGCTGGCCAATCAAATCCCGGTACCTGAATCGATGATTGTACTGCGCAGCGCGCTGGCAAACCAAATGAACGAAATCATTCAGGCGGCAGAGAAATTGGCGCCGTACCCACTGTTTGTGAAACCGGCCAACCTTGGGTCCTCCGTGGGTGTCAGCAAATGCACCAACCGGGCAGACCTATTAGAAGGCTTGCTGGAGGCCGCCCGTTATGGCAGGCGGATACTAGTCCAGCGAGGTATAAATGCACGTGAGATTGAGGTGAGCGTGCTGGGCAATGATGTACCCGAGGCTTCAATCCCAGGTGAGGTCATTCCAAGCCGTGAATTTTACTCATACGAAGCTAAGTATGTCGATAACGCCTCGCAACTACTTATCCCCGCTCCCATCCCGGAAGCCACAAGCGAACGTGTGAAACAGCTTGCAGTGAAGGCATTTAGAGCTACCGATTGCCAGGGTATGGCACGGGTCGATTTCCTGCTTGACCGCGATAGCGGCAAGATCTATCTAAATGAGCTCAATACGATCCCGGGATTTACCAACATCAGTATGTACCCAAAACTTTGGGAAGCCAGCGGTTTGCCCTATCCGAAACTGGTGGACCGATTGATTGAGCTGGCGGTTGAACGAAAAAATGACAGCTTGAAAAACTTATACCGGTACGTGGGATGAGCTATGACAGACCTTGATAACGAGATGGATCAATCAAGACCATCTGCTGATGCCAGCAGAGCCCGCAAGCGGAAAATAAAGCGTGTGGGCGGTCCAGACGTATCCAACCCATCTACGCTGGCCTCAAGTCACCGCAGGAGTGAGCGGCGTGCTAAGACCGTTAGTGAACAAACCATCAGGGAACGGCTGGTGTCTGCCAATGTCAAGCTGCCCGTGAACCCTATTCCAGACCTACAGGATAAGCTCAACTTGAAATTAATGCCGGGGTTGCGAAAATCCTCCAAAAGCCATGCGTCTCAAAGTGCCGATACAACTGGCGAAGGGAGGCGCGCTCGCATTCCACGCCGAAAAGCTGAGACACGGCGCACTGAAACCATGTACGAGTCCACTCAACACACTGAAACACAGCGTATATCGAACTCGGTGAAAGGATTTATACCCAAGAAGAAGAGCAGAGTATATGATGCTCGCGGGGAAGGTACACCACCGGTGATGGTGCGCGGTGGAATGGGTGGGATGGCATTCGGCAGGGTGGCAGCCTCACGGTTGAGCAAACAAAAACCACCCCGGCGACGGATCGATGTGCCGCTGCACGTACAAGGGGCAGAAATGCGGCTTCCTGCTGTCCCATTCCCTCGATTGGGTTGGAGAGCCATTTCCCTTTTAATGGTCCTGATGATGGTGGCAAGCTTGTTCCTTATCTGGAGAGCGCCGGTTTTTCAGGTTAACACGATGGCAGCGAAAGGTCTGCAGCGCCTGACGGTGAGTGACCTGAATGCAGTGATGAGGACATACGGTAAGTCGGTATTTACGATCAATCCCAAGACGCTATCCCAGTCGCTACAGCAGGCTTTTCCAGAGATTGCGAAAGTCTCGGTTAAGGTCAATTTACCAGCCAGCGTCAAAGTGGTGGTGACAGAGCGTGAACCAATCATTTCCTGGATTCAAGATGGCACTGAGACCTGGGTGGACGTAGATGGTGTATCGTTCCCGCAGAGAGGCGAACCGGCGAAACCCCTGCTAAAAGTTGAAGGTCATGGAACAATGCCAGGATCCACTCAAGCCGCTGCACCCGAAGATATGCAGGTGACAACAGATGGGCAAGTAGCTGTCACATCGACCATCACTCCCACTTTGAGACTGTCGCCTGACCTGCTTGCAGCAATCCTGGAGCTGGGTGAAAAAATGCCGGCAGACACACTGCTGGTGTACGATAGCGAGCATGGATTAGGCTGGAATGATCCCAAAGGTTGGGAAGTGTTTTTTGGACAGGAAGACTCGGACATGTCAATGAAATTAACGGTGTACCAGGCGCTGGTGAACCAGTTGGAAAGCCAAGGGATCCAGCCAGCAATGATCAGCGTGGAGTACGTCCACGCACCATATTACCGGATGGAGCGGTGACTTTACCGCAAAGAAGTGATTATGGACGAACCAATTATTGTCGCAATTGATATCGGGACGACTAAAATCTGTACCCTGGTTGGCCGTGAAGAAACACCGGGCACTCTACGTATCCTTGGAGTTGGTGTTGAACCTACGCAGGGAGTGCGTAAGGGTGTGGTGGTGGATATGGTTGCTGCATCACAGGCAGTTGTGCGCTCAGTTGAGAAGGCTGAGCGTACCTGCGGGCTGGAAATCGATTGTGCCCTGGTGAGCCTGGCAGGATCACATGTTTCATCAGTAAATAGCCGGGGAGTGGTAGGTGTTGCCGGACGGATGATCGATGAGGGAGATATTGCCCGGGCGATCGATGCTGCCAAGGCAGTCAATATCCCACATAACCGTGAAATCATCCATATTATCCAGCGCGGCTTCAGCATCGATGGACAGGAGGGTATTCGGAAACCCCTCGGGATGCACGGTTACCGCCTGGAAGTTGAAACCCATATTATTACGGCCTCAGCCGCATCGGTTGAAAACCTCCGCCAGTGCGTGGGAGCAGCCGGAGTGGATGTAACCCAGTTCGTGCTCAACCCCCTGGCATCCGCAGAGGTGGTGTTGACTGAAACCGAGCGCGAGATGGGAGTAGTGATCTGTGACATGGGCGGTGGTACCACCGATATGGCGATATATATCGGTGGAGATGTGTGGCATACCAACGTCCTGGCAGTAGGCGGCGACCACATCACCTCCGATATTGCGCATGGGCTGCGCCTGCCGATTACCCAGGCAGAGGAGATCAAGATAAAACACGGGCATGCACTCAGAGATGAAGTGCCATCAGGAGAATCATTCAGCATCAGGCCGTTCGGTGAGGAAGAACCGGTGGAGATCAACCGCCAGGAGCTGGCTCACATCATTGAAGCGCGGGTTGAAGAGATGTTCAGCCTCGTGCTGCAGGAGATCAAGCGGTCGGGTTACGATGGATTGCTACCCGCCGGGATGGTGTTGACTGGAGGGTCAAGTGCACTGCCAGGGATGCGGGCACTGGCCAGCCAGACGCTCAATCTCCCTGTGCGCATAGCCATGCCTGAAGACCTGGTCGGGATGTCTGACAAACTTCAATCACCAGCCTACTCAACCAGCGTTGGTCTTCTCAAATGGGCACTGCTCATGACGGATATATATGTCCAGCCAGCCAGACAGGGTATGCGGATTGGACCTATGTCTGGAGGAATCGAGTGGGAATCGGTCAAGAATTTCTTGAGGAGGTTGCTGCCATAAGAAAAAAAACGAAACCATACCAGAGCAATAATTTAGGGACGCCGATGGAGCGACCCAGTAGACAAAATTCATTTCATAAATATGTAGGAGGAGGAACGTTATTATGAATCAAAACTCAAGTTTCACCAGCCAGTTGGAATCCTTTGCCCACATCAAAGTGGTGGGAGTAGGAGGTGGCGGCTGTAATGCCGTCGAGAGGATGATCAAAGAAGGCTTGCAGGGGGTTGAATTCATTGCCATCAACACCGATGCCCAGGCACTGATGCTCTCCAGTGCACCCACCCGGGTTCGGATTGGGGAGAAATTAACCCGCGGCCTGGGTTCTGGCGGGAATCCGGAGCAAGGTCGCAAGGCAGCTGAAGAGTCGCAGGAAGCTTTGTACAACGTACTGCGCGGGGCAGATATGGTCTTCGTCACTGGCGGTATGGGTGGCGGGACAGGGACCGGGGCAGCTTCGATTATTGCACAGATCGGACGCGAGCTGGGTGCCCTCACCATTGGTGTAGTCACCCGCCCATTTGCATTCGAGGGCTCGCGGCGCATCCAGGTGGCAGAAGCAGGTATCGAGAAATTGAAAGAGCAAGCAGACACATTGATCGTTATCCCAAACGACCGTTTGCTGCAAATTGTAGATAAGCATGCCAACTTGCAAGATGCTTTCAGGATCGCCGATGATGTGCTGCGTCAGGGTGTTCAGGGAATTTCAGAGCTGATCACCGTGCCGGGTTTGATAAACCTTGACTTTGCAGATGTCAGGACGATCATGTCTGAAGGCGGAGCAGCATTGATGGCAGTGGGTACTGGTCGAGGTGAAGAGCGGGCTAAAATGGCAGCTGAGCAGGCCATTTCCAGCCAGCTGTTGGATATCACCATTGATGGTGCTCGTGGGATCCTGTTCAATGTCACCGGTGGACCTGATCTGACCTTGTTCGAAGTAAACCAGGCAGCAGCAATTATCAAGGAAACCGCACACCCCGATGTGAACCTGATCTTCGGGGCTGTTATCGATCAAAACATGGGCGATGAAGTGCGTGTTACGGTCATCGCGACAGGCTTCGAGCGCACCGGTATCACAGTCCGGAGGGCTGTTGAAACTCAGAAAAACCCTTTACGGACGGATAAACCGGTAGTGCATCCTGAAGAGGCAGCGCGCGAGATGCAGCCAGTTGAAGTTGCCAAGACCGACTTCGCACCACGCACATTCAATACTGAGGACTTGGATATCCCGACTTTCCTGAGAAACCGCACCCGCAGTTAGGGGCCGTTTACTCGACCAGGTATGGGATAGGGATCAGCATGTCACGCGCAGCTCCCGGCGATTCTGCCAGGGGGGTGCTGCGCCGGGACCTTCCGGAATCATTCCAGGCAACTGCCGGGCAATCAGACAGCTGCCAGGTGAGGTGCTCGTCCATTTCAGTGATGGAGAGGTGTCGCCATCAAAGTGACATCCGATCTCAATATTTGAGTAGCTTCACCCTGCAATTTTCGGGTTTTAGGGTTGAACGTGGTGGTTTGGGTGAGGTTGTAAGCTTGGTAGGGGATTGCCGGCCTCCTCCTCCCGACAATCCCCGCCAGCCCACCTACCGGTTATGTAAAAACACCGGATTGAGTGGGAGGCGTATGAAGACGGCTAGTGCCGTTTCGGGGAGATTTTGTTTTGCCTGCAGAATCGCGAAAAATGGGGAATCATTTTCTCCGGTGTGGCTGTGTTATTCATTTAATAACTATCAATATCTTCGTAATCTTAAAGAATTAAATAATCAGCAATATTTTAAGAAATATCGCTCATATACCTCTTGCATGGGTAGAGACCCTGTGCTAGAATTTATCGTCTTCCACTCCCACCTATGTGGGTGTTTGGGAATGGAACCCCCGCCTATAGCGATAACAAATGTTCTAGAAAATAGGTAGATGATATGCGCTGTCCTTATTGCAAGAACGAAGAATCAAGGGTAATTGATACTTCCCATGATACCCGTGGTGGGATACGGCGCCGCAGGGAATGTGAAAGCTGCGGACAACGCTTCAGCACGTATGAGCGTCCCATTCTGGCGACCCCACTGATTGTTAAACAAGATGGGACGCGCGAAGAGTTCGATCATGAAAAATTGAGCCGAGGGATACGAATTGCATGTGCCAAGCGACCGGTCCCCGCTGCAGACGTTGACCGGTTGGTAGGCGAGATCGAGGCAACGCTGCAAGCCATGGGTCGATCAGAAGTCTCCTCCAGAGTGGTGGGTGATATGGTGATCGCCGGTCTCAAGGAAATGGACCAGATTGCCTATATAAGATATGCCATCGTTTACCTCGGATTGGATGACCTGCGTTCGATCCGTCATGAGATCGATCGACTCTTAGAAGGTTGAGTAAAAGGGGTGGTTTGGAGAAACAATATGGTACAGACTTCAAACATTAAAATTGACCGTTATGGTTTACTGCCCACTCCAGAGATGCCTTCCGGCATACCGGAGGTACACCTGACCGATAATGCCCGCCAGGTGCTCATCCGGCGGTACGTCAGGCGCGACCGTGAAGGTAAGCCAGCAGAAAGCGTTGAGGGAATGTTCTGGCGGATTGCTTATCACGTTGCCAGGGTGGAGAGTACATGGAACGGGGATGAGATGAGTCGGGCGGCGGATTATTATAAGCTGCTCACCAGTAAGCAGTTTTTCCCCAATTCACCAACATTCACCGGCGCCGGGACACCTTTAGCCCAGCTGGCAGCCTGTTTCGTGTTACCCATCTCGGACGATATGGGGCGGCACAAAGCCGGGATATTTCAAACACTGCGTGATGCGGCTTTGATACAACAAACGGGGGGAGGTAATGGTTTTTCATTTTCAAGATTAAGACCTAAAAACACGCTGGTAAAATCATCGGCAGGCCAGGCAACCGGACCGGTGGGTTTCTTGAGGGTGTATGACCAGGCTTTCGGTGAAATTGCCCAGGGCGGGACACGCCGAGGCGCCAATATGGCTGTGTTGAGGGTGGATCACCCGGATATCGAAGATTTCATCACCTGTAAAACTGACGAGAACGCCATCACGAACTTCAATATATCTGTTGGTATTACCGATGCATTCATGCGGGCAGTCGAGAACGATAGCCTGTGGGACTTGCGCTTCCCGGATGTAGCCAGCCATGAATATCACGAGTTCCATGGAACGCTGGAGATGGCAGAGAAAGCTGGCGTGCCAATCATTACCTACCGGCAGGTGAAGGCGCGTGAATTATTCAATAAAATCGTTAAGCAAGCACACCATAATGGTGAGCCGGGCATGCTATTTTTGGATACAGCCAACCGTTCCAATCCCGTCCCGCATTTATACCAGCTTGAAGCGACCAATCCTTGTGGTGAGCAGTGGCTTGGTCCATATGAGAATTGCTGCCTTGGCTCAGTCAACCTGGCCGAGATGTTCGGTGCTAATCACAAGGTGGATTGGGAAAAACTACGCCAGACGGTTGAGCTATCCACCATTTTTTTGGATGATGTCATCGAAGCGAATGAATACGTCCCAGCAGTCCCGCAACTGAAGATAGCAGCTGAACAAGCTCGGCGGATTGGCCTGGGGATGATGGGCTTGGGCGACCTGATGTACCACACCGGCATCCGTTATGGTTCAGAAGAAGGGCAGGAATTCGCAGCACAGGTGACGGAATTTATTCGATACCATGCCATGCTGACCAGCATCCAGTTGTCTGAGCAGCGCGGACCTTTCCCTGCCATCACGGGCTCGATCTATGACCCTGAGAATGTAACCTGGCAGCCCCCACAACCCATTACACCGTACGAGCGTGAGTTCAATCGACCGCTGGTGGAATGGACGAAGGTGATTAATGGGATTAAGAGCCATGGGATCAGGAATGCCGCCCAAACCACGATTGCTCCCACAGGCACCATTGCCACCGTCGCTGGGTGTGAAGGTTACGGCTGCGAGCCGGTATTCGCCCTGGCTTACATCAGGCATGTAAACGACAATGGGCACGACTTACCGCTGGCTTATACCAGCCCGCAGTTCGAAAACGCTCTGGTTGAAGTCGGGCTCACCGAACATGAACGTCAGTCCATTATCGAGCAGGTTTTGGAAAGCGGCACATGCCAGGAAAATGAATCTGTGCCTGAGCCAATCCAACACGTATTTGTCGTTTCGCAGGATATCAGCGCAGAAGAACATGTGCGTACTCAGGCTGCCATGCAGGCGTTTGTGGATAACAGCCTGAGCAAGACGGTTAATTTTCCTGCCAATGGCAGCGAAGACGAAGTGGCACAAGCATATATGCTGGCATGGAAGCTGGGGTGTAAGGGCATCACAGTCTACGTCACGGGGTCACGTCAAAAAGTGGTCCTGGAAACCAAAGCCACTTCACGTGAAAAAGGGCTTGCCTTGCAAGAAGAACACATTCAGGTGGCTGTCCAACCCACCAGCGCAGGAGACGAGGAGCATCACTGGTCGGCTACCAAGAAGCCAAGGCCACGGCGGTTAAGAGGCTACACGTACAGCATCAGCACACCTGTCGGCAAGGCTTTTGTGACCATCAACGAAAACGGGGGTGACCATCCGTTCGAGGTATTCGTCAGCACAGCCAAGGCTGGCTCTGAGACGGCGGCGGTATCTGAGGCGATCGGACGCCTGATATCCTACCTGCTGCGCCTGGCTTCGCCGGTACTGCCACGCGAGCGGCTCAAAGAGATCGTCACACAGCTATCAGGTATCGGAGGCGGGCGATCCCTGGGGTTTGGACCCAACCGTGTCAGGTCATTGCCGGATGGTGTGGCGCAAACACTGGCAGAATACCTGGATGACTCTGAGGAATATCAGGAAGCTGCTGCATACAGTGGGAACGGTGGATATGACAAACGACCCATCCGTCCTTCAGACATTGCCGAAAAACCTTCCAATTCTGTGCAACCGGCATTCCAGATCGGAGACTTGTGCCCGGAATGTGGACAGGCAGCTGTTGTCAATGAAGAAGGCTGCCGTAAATGTTATGCTTGTGGGTACTCAGAGTGCTGATATAACAGTAGAAATTGGACAGGGCACCTCCACGGTGCCCTGTTTTTTTTATTTTTTGGCTTGCAATTTATTGATCAGCACATCTAAAAGGAGAGTATTCACCCGGCTGGCTTGCGTGCTGAACCTGGCTTGAGCGGTCGCCTGCATGGAAGGGTCCTGGGTACCCTGCACCATCGGACCACCTCCCAACCCGGCAGCACTACCGGCATCTCCACCTGGTCCGATCATCACTCCACCACCTGATGGGGGACCTCCGGAAGGGAAATTCCGGGTGGTGCTGTTATTCGATCCACTCGAAGGACCGCCAGCGAAAACATCTGGAGGATTGCCGCCTTGAAATCCGTCCGTCGGGAAATTAGCTCCGGGCGTGCTTTGCGGGTCAGGCGTACCCTGCGGACCCATCCCCCCACCCATAGACTGCATAAGCGTCATCATTTCAGAAGAGGTCAGGTTCATTTCCTGGATCTCCTTTACCTGTTCGGTGGTCATGGCGTTTTGGATTTGATTGAGTAGGGCATCCACCTCGGCTTCAGCTGCAGTCTGGCTGCTGCTTAGAGATCGGTAAGCCTGCCAGAGCGGCAGGAGTTGAGCTGCCTGGTCAACAGTGACTGCCTGGTCGGTGTCATCTAGCTTCAGAGTACCTACCAGAAGCATGTTCACTTGTGAGAGAGGAGTGCTGCCTTGTGAACTGGCGGATCCACTTGCGTTGGTAGTGGTTGCAGCCTGGTTTGAGCTCCCACCGCAAGCGGTCATCGCCAGACTTAAAGTAATCAGTAAAACCAGCCATCTATTACTCTTATATTTCATTTTATCTCCTGGAATTTATTCATGTCGTAATGCTTCAATCGGGTCAAGCTGGGCAGCCTTATTGGCCGGATAAAAGCCAAAGAAAATGCCTACCAGGGCTGCTGATACAAATGCAAGCAGGATTGAGCTGGGCACGACTACAGTCCGCATATCCCCGATTTTTTCGAACAGCCATGCTCCGCCCACACCCACGATGACACCGATAAGCCCGCCGGTCAAACTCAGTAGCAGTGCTTCGGTCAAGAATTGGCCGCGGACGTCCCCGGGGGTTGCACCGGTGGCTTGACGGATTCCAATCTCGCGCGTGCGTTCGGTGACACTGACCAGCATGATGTTCATGATGCCGATCCCACCTACCACCAACGACACCCCTGCCACCCATGCCAGCAGAGTGCGGAAAGCTGCTGTAGTCAATTCCTGGGTGGCGATGATATCTTCCTGCGTCCGGACGGTGAATGGCAAATTTGCTACCGTAGTTTCATGGCGTTTCGCCAACAGGATTTGGATCTGGGTGATGACTTTATCCATATTATTCAGATTCGTCACCTGGACGAGGATGGTGCCCACCTGGTCGCCCTGGACGCGTGCGAAGGGTGAAAAAGTAAACTTCTCGAATACCAGGGTGAGGGGGATATAGATGCGGGAGTCATAATCGGTATTCCCGACCACGCCTTTCTTGGCCATCACACCGACAACGGTTAACCTGACATCACCAACGTATATTTTTTCGCCCACCGGGTCGGCATTTCCAAATAAGGTGTGAGCGGTGGTGTATCCCAGCACAACCACCTTGGCAGAATTGTCGATATCAGCCTGGGTGATGAAACGACCGGAGGCCTGGGTGACGTCTCTAACCTGGGGGTAGGAAGGGGTTGTGCCGATCACCGAAACGCTTTCCACGGAGGTGCTACCGTACTTCAACAGCTCAGATATGTCGCGTTCCACGACCACGCCTGAGATGCCGGTGATCGAATCACTGATAGCTTTGGCATCATCATAAGTCAGAAAGGTCGAGCTCATGCCAGAGGTCCGCGAGGGTGCCTGCTGTGGACCCAGGCTTTGGGTCACGAAGAGCAAATTGGTGCCCAGGTTCTTAATATTATCGGAGATGGTCGCTTCCGTCCCAGCGCTGATGGCGATCATGATGATCACGGCAGCTACACCGATGATCACTCCCAGCATCGTGAGAAGGGCGCGCAGCTTATTCCTGACAATGCCTTCCCCGGCGATGCGCAACACTTCAGAAAGCTTCATGTTAACTCTCCTACAGCTTCCAGGGCTGGTATGACGAGATGATGATTATCTTCTTCAATCTTTCCATCCTGCAGGTGGATGACCCTTCCAGCAAATTCCGCATTCCTGGCATCATGGGTGATCATGACGATCGTGCGTCCCTGGGCGTTCAGGTTTTGCAGGATCGCCATGATTTCCATACCTGAGTGAGAATCGAGGTTGCCGGTGGGTTCATCGGCGAGGATCAGGGCGGGGGAATTGATCAACGCCCTGGCGATAGCGACGCGCTGCTGCTGCCCTCCCGACATTTCAGTCGGCTTGTGCTTATCTCGATCGGCTAAACCAACCGAAACGAGAGCATCGTGGGCTAATTCCGTGCGATCCCTGGTGGAAATATGCCCATTTCGCCGGTAGACAATCGGCATGAGCACATTTTGGATGGCTGTTGCCTGGGCAAGCAGGTTGTAAGATTGAAAGATAAAACCGATCTTCTGATTGCGGATATGCGCCAGCTGCTCCCTGTTCATCCGGCTGACGTCATCACCTGCTAACAGATAAATCCCGCTGGTCGGCCGGTCCAGGCAGCCTAGAATGTTCATCAGGGTGGATTTACCTGAGCCGGAGGGACCCATAATGGCGAGGAATTCACCTTCGGTGACATCCAGGCTGACATCATCCAGGGCAGTCACCTGGACATCGCCCATCTTGTAGACCTTCGTGATATGGTCAATATCGATGATGGATGCTGCGGTCATTTGGTCGTCTCCACGATTCCGGTAGTGACTACATCGCCTTCGTTCAATCCAGATTTGATCTCGGCAGAGGTATAGTCCATCAGACCTACATCGATGGTCTTAAAGATCGGAGTACCATTCTCCAAGACGAAGACTCCATAGGTGCCTGTAGAGATCTCATGTAAGGCTTCAACCGGGACAAGCAAGACGTTCTGTGCCTGATCACTGATGACTTCAACCGAGGCGCTCAATCCAATAGGCAAATTTTGAGGCTTGCTAAACGATGAGGTATCCAATTGAACCGTTGTTTGTATGGCGGTGACACTAAAAGCATTGGATAAACTTGGGTTGATGGCGACTACCTTTCCAGTAAATGTCTGGTTTGGTAAGGCGTCAAAAGTCACCGATACCTGATAACCAATACCCACATTATTTAAATCGGTCTCGTCCAATAGTACTTCCAGGTATGGTTGGCTCAGGTCAGCAATTGTTATGAATTTAGTGATACCAACGTTGTCCCCCGCTCTGTTTGAGATTGAAATGATGGTGCCATCAAACGGCGCGGTAATCGTATTGCTGATCGATTGGGATTCAATAACTTCCAGATTTGCCTGTGCATTTTCCAGCTTAGCCTGAGCGATTTGGACGTCCAATGAATCTGACCCGGAGGATGACTCCAGGTTAGTGATTTCTGCCTGGTCTTCAGTGATCTGTGACTGTAATAATGCAATAGACGCATTGGTGGAAGCGATCGCGGCATCCTTTGCGTCCAGCTCAGCCTGGGAATAATAGGAATTGCACCAATTGTAGTTAATTTCTGCCGCTACCATCTGCTGATACTCTGTACTGTTGGTGAGGTGTGCAGAGCGGTTGTAGCGATCTACAGCTAACTGGTAAGCCTCAAGTTTGCTCTCAATCGTGTCTGAATCGCAACGTTTTCCGTTCATCGTCAGGCGTTCATTGGTCAGCGTGGTCAGGGTGCTCTGATTGTCATACACACTTACCTGCCTGGCAGCCAGGTCAGATTGTAATTGGCCTAAGCTCACTGCAGTTGCAGTTGATGAAGTGAGATTATCCAAGTTTTGCTGGGCCTGTAAAACTGCTAACTTTGCTGAAGTCAGATTGGACTGGATGGTAGCATCTGAATCGTTGGGCTCAGATATGGCCAGTACATCACCATTTTTAACTTCGTCGCCAACAGCTACCTTTAGCTGGGCAATTACTCCACCATTCTCGAATCCCAGCTGGGCTTCATCATCAGTGATGACCGAACCGGTTCCACTGGCTGAAATAACCAGGTTACCTCGTTTTACCGTGGCTGTCTGAAGAGGAGTGGCAGTGGCGGCTTCAGCTGTGGTGGCTGACTGGTGGTAAAAGTAGTAACCTCCACCAGCTGCAGCCAAAACAACAACGATCAAAATCCAAAATACGGGTTTGCGGAACATAGGCCTCCTTTATACTGAAAGTTTATTCAAGTACATTGTAGGAAATTTGTATAAAGAGAGGGTTTAGAGATTATTTAGAAATTGTTATGAATTTCACAGGGATATTTTTTTACCAGCAGTGGTATTTGCCTTATCCCATTTCGCCAATTCCAGGAGCAGGTATCCTAATCCTATCAAAACAAGTTCTTAATATTTCCTGAATATGTGCTTGTTATCCTACAAGCAGATCCAAGATGGATCAAATGGTTGAAAACGATAAGAAAAGGAGATTTTATTACTATATGATAAACAAAAGAATGATCATCATGCTTGTTGTGGGTGCCCTGGCAGTCACAGCGGTCTTCGGAGGCATCGCCTACCAGACCGTCTTGGCAGCCACACCCACCACCACTTCCACAGGCTTGACAAGTACAACCCCACAGGTCGGTGCAGGTTGGCAAGGTGGAAAGGCTGGGATCGAAGGTTATAACAACCAGGATCTGGCTACTGCCCTGGGAATCACGGTAGATGAGCTGAACACCGCTCACCAAAATGCCTATTCTGCTACACTGATTGATGCAGTAACCAAAGGCTTGATCACCCAGGCGCAGGCTGACCAACTGACCTCCAAAGGCGCTGTTTTTCCATTCGGTGATCGATGGGACGGTTGGTTAACTCAAAACGGGATTGATTTCAACACCTATCTGGCCGATGCACTGGGCATCAGTGTGGATACTTTGAAAGCTGTCTATCAGACTGCCTACACTACCAATATCGACCTGATGGTGACGAACGGTAACCTTACCCAGGCGCAGGCAGACCAGATGAAAGGGCAGTATGCGCTCTATAATGACAGCTCTTTCCAATCGAGTATGCAATCTGCCTTCACCTCTGCAGTCAACGCAGCTGTTGCCAGTGGTGTGATCACCCAGGCACAGGCTGACCAAATCTTGAGCAATAGCAGCAATATGTTCATGCCCGGGATGGGTGGTTGGGGAGGTCATGGTGGTCCGCATGGGCGTGGTGGTGGAGGTTTTATGCCCGATACCAATGGCCTGCCATAAATAGATGATGAATGATTTGAGCCTGATTCATTTCTTCTCCTCCTAAGGGAAAAAGTATCCGGGAATGAGCCCCCCGGATACTCCCGTTTATCAAAATATGTGGTTTGTACAATATCCATTGCTGCGAGTGATGATAAAATCCGAGTATGACTAAAAAAATATTGGTCGTTGATGACAAATTAGAGTTACGCACATTGATTAAATCCTATCTGACCCAGGAAGGGTTCGATGTAGTAACTGCCAATGATGGTCAGGAAGCCTTATACGTCGCCAGGCGTGAAAAGCCAAATCTGATCATCCTTGATCTGATGATGCCTGAAATGGGGGGGTACGAATTCATGCGAGCGTATAATCGTGAAGCAGATACACCAGTAGTCATCCTGACCGCCAAGATCGACGAGAATGACAAAGTGCTTGGTTTGGAGCTGGGGGCGGATGACTACGTAACCAAGCCTTTCAGCCCGCGTGAGCTGACTGCTCGAATTCGGGCGGTATTACGAAGGGCTGAGAAGCAGGCGACAACCGAGGAAATCCTGCGCATGGGGGCGATTGAACTGGATTGGGCAGGGCGCACTACCACAGTCAAAGGACAAGTTGTCGTGCTTACCCCATCTGAGTTTTCCTTGCTGGCAACATTGATGGCGACACCCGGCAGGGTGTTCTCACGCCTTGAACTGCTGGACCGCCTGCAGGGTACGGCGTACGAGGGTTATGAGCGAACGATCGATGTGCACATCCGGAATTTGAGAGCCAAGATCGAACCTGATTCAGCGAATCCTATATACATCGAAACCGTTTACGGGGCGGGTTACCGCTTCGCGAACCCTGAGCAAGGATAACCAGCCGTGATGCGCTCATTAGCAGTCAAACTTACCCTGGCATTCCTTCTGGTCGGTCTGACCGGCTCGATCCTGGTGACCGTAATCATCCAATCGCAGACACGGGCGGCATTCAGTAACTTCATCGTGAACCAGGCTCAGCAGACGATGGTAGATAACCTGGTAACCTATTACCAAACAAACGGCTCTTGGGGTGGAGTGGGCAATGAGATCTACTATCTGCAGGTAGCTCCTCCATCTCAACAGATCGGAGGGGGACATGGGAACCCTCCTGGAGACAACCCATTTACCCTGGTGGGACCTGACCGGGTAGTGGTATCCAGTAACCAACCAGATGAAGTTGGAAAGACTATCAGCAGGAGTGACTTATCCGGAGCGGTGGTTCTGCAGTCCAATAACCAAGACATCGGCTGGCTGATTCTGAGACCGATGCGGCAGAGCTTCACTCCCAATACCCCAGAAGGGAACTTCCTGCGCACAGTGAATTCTGCCACACTAATGAGCGCAACGGTGGCAGTATTGTTAGCTTTGGTGCTCGGTGGACTACTGGCGTTTACCATGACACGTTCCCTGCGCGAGCTGACCGAAGCTACCGTGGAAATTGCCAGGGGCAGGTTCGGTAAACAGGTGAAAGTGCGCTCAAAGGATGAGATCGGAAAGTTGGCAAGCTCCTTTAACCTGATGAGTTTTGACCTGGAGCAGGCAACCAAGGCGCGCCAGCAGATGACTGCCGATGTGGCACACGACCTGCGTTCACCACTCAGCGTGATCACCGGCTATGCAGAGGCGTTGAGTGATAACAAATTACCCGGGACCCCGGAAGTGTATAACATCCTGCTGCAGGAAACCAAGCACCTGGACCGTTTGGTGGATGACCTGCGCTTGCTTTCATTGGCAGACACGGGCGAGCTGCCGCTAACACTTCAGCCCACCCGGCCGCGTTCCCTGCTCGAGCGGGTGATCGCACGCCACGCGGTGACAGGCACTCAACGGATGATTGATCTACAGATCTCCACAGATGATGATTTACCCCTGGTCAATATAGACGTAGAGCGGATGTCGCAGGTTCTGGATAACCTGATCATGAATGCGTTTCGTTACACTCCGGAGGGGGGTAGCGTGATGCTGGAGGCTATTTCGACCGGAGATACTGTGCAGATCACAGTGAAGGATACCGGGAGAGGCATTGCTGAAGAAGACCTGCCCCATATCTTCGACCGGTTTTATCGGGGGGATAAATCACGGCAGCACAACGGCGAATCAGGGCTGGGATTGGCGATTGCCAAGTCCATCGTCGAGGCACACGGTGGGAAGATCAGCGTGGAAAGTGCTCCTGGTCAGGGTGCGCAGTTCACGATAACCCTAAGAACCTACCAACCGGAATAAAACCGAACAAATTAACGAAAAATCAGTGGACCTTCACCAGCTCAATGCGGCGCAGGAGAGAGCGCACGCGAGCGACAAATACATGGGGGTGAAACGTCTCGAGCAGGCATAAGTCAGCTCCCACCTCCAAGCCGATCAAGATATCGTCTTCTTTCATATTGGATCCCATCAGGATGATGGGGATCGTATCGAACGTGGCATCGGAGCGGATTGTGCGGATGAGAGCCAGGCTATTGAAATCAGGTAAATCGATATCCAGCACGATGAGGGCTGGCTTATTGGAGCGAATCAGCTCGACAGCGCCTGCACCATGGGATAGCTGTCTGACCGAATAACCCGATCCGGTCAAGCATGAACCGATGGTGCTTGCCATGGGCTCATCAGAAGTGATGAGAAATATTTTCAGTGGCAATGGCATAGATTTCGTCCAATCATCCTATTGTCAGTTTAGTCTGCTGGTATTTAGAAATGATTAAGGAATCATTTAAACAATATGCGATTGTCGCTATCGGCAAAGAAAAACCCTGCGTGTAGGTTATGCCACGCAGGGTTGACTGATAAAACAATTTCGGACTGATCTTAGCTACCCGATAAATCCCAGTATGCCACCTGATCTACATTGATGGTGAGATTATTGGTATCGGTTGAGCCGATGACCAGACCAAATTGACCCTGGCTATAAGTGCTGTCGGTAAATTCAGCCAGCTTAAACCCATTCGCATAGACGCGCAAAGTGCTGCCTTTCATCCAAATTCCCAAGATATTGGTCTGGTTGGCACCGGTATGGATATTGGATGTGGCGTGCCATTCCTGGAGGGCATTATAGTTTTTACCATCCCATTTATACAATCGGTAATGACCATCGCAAGAGAATTCGAGCACATAACCCGAGTTCGGGTCAGGTGCACGTGCCAACAACCCGTAATGGTCGAGACCAGAGCAGGTGCCGCCAGTGATAAAGGTGGCTTGAAGATAATAATCCTTCAAAGCGGGCTTGTTGGACAGACCCCACTCATCCCCGCTGCTCGGACTCTTGGCGGTCATCACCAGTTTTCCATCGCCCTGAGTGAATTGCGTGTTCGCCGTATCCAGTAAATACCAGTTGCTAGACGTGTCCATATTGTCCGTCCAAGTGGCGGTTCCGAGGTTCAGCTGTGATAAACCCTCGACGACGTCGATCAGGACGTAAAACGGCTGGGAGGCGTTGCTGCCGGTGCCAAATATGACGGCATTCGGGTTACGCAGCTCCCAATTCCCCTGGTATGTGCCAACCGAGCCGGGAGCTTTGAGGTTGACCGAAACATCGACCGTATTGCCCGGCGCAGTCGAACCCGTCAGCGGCAGTGGACTGGTACCACTCATCTGGTCACCGCTGACGAATATCAAGGCGTATTGGTCGGTCCATGTGCAGGTGCCCGTATTCTGCAAACGCCAGGTTTTAATAAAATCCTGTGCCGGCAGCATTTGGGTGTTATCGGGGACAGTCACATCGTCCACAAATTTTGCCTGGTCTGTGCAGGAGCCTGGGGTACCCACCGGAGTTGAGGTGGGGGTAGTGGTGGGGGTGTATGTTGCCGTAGGTGCGGTCGTCGCAGTGGATGTAGGTGGGGCTTGAGTTACGGTAACTAAAAGTTGAGCGGTGGGTTGGGTGGTGGCGGATTCCTGCTCGGTTGCTTCTGCCTGGGTGAGCACAGGCACCTGAGTGAGTGTAGGTGTTGTACCAGCGGAAGGGTTACACGCTGCAGCCAGTACGGAAATCAAGATAAGTATAGATAAGGTGCGAAGTGACAGTTTCATTCTCTTTCCCTCCAGGACGTTCAATCATATAATTAAGCCTGATTGACTCAATCAATCAGCACTGTACCTATGACGTAAATTATACGATAGTTGTTCCGAAGCGACTAATCGTAAATCAAGCGAGAAGAAACATTTTTATCGGAGGTTGATAAATGACCAAACGTATCGTGATCGTGGCGGGGAACATTGGGGTCGGTAAAACTTCTCTGGCTGAAAGATTGAGTGAGCGTATGGGCTGGAGCAGCGCATTCGAATCGGTGGCGGATAACCCCTACCTGGCTGATTTCTACAAAGATATGCACGAGTGGTCATTCCATTTACAAATCTTTTTCCTGGGGCACCGTGCCACGCAGTACCTCGAATTATCTAAAGAAACACAGTCGGTTATCTTTGACCGGACAATCTATGAGGACTTCTACATCTTTGCCCGGGCACTATACCATATGGGTAATGTGGATGAGCGCGATTATTTGTCCTACCAGCGGGTGTTTAACCTGGTGACTTCACAGCTTCCATCCCCGGACCTGTTAATCTACTTGAAGGCACCCGTCCCTGTGCTTATGAAGCGGATCCACAGCCGGGCGCGCAGCATAGAAACGGGGATATCCAGCGAGTATCTTACCCTACTGGAGAATTTTTACGACGATTGGCTGAAGAGTTTTGATGTGTGCCCGGTTTTGACCATCAGCTCGAATGACCTGGATTTCGTCCATAAGCCGCAGCACCTGGATATCGTTGTGCAGCGCATCCAAGACCGCCTGGCGGGCAAGGAAGAGCTGGAGTTTCCGCCTGGATGAGCAATTATCTAAAAAAAGGGATCCTCAATAACGTCGGGTAGTAAGCCGTCAGGATCGAATCGACTATCAAAGCCAGCATGAACCACACGCCGAAGGAACGGTTGTGGATGAATGCAGCGGCTACGAAATAGTTCGGCCACACATCCGGGTAATCGGCCGGTTTTTCAGCCGGCTTGGGGGCACTGAACATTGGCCAGATCTGCCGGAAGGTGGGGATTGCCAGCACTACGGCTGCCATCAAAATTGTGAAATAACCGGAAATTACCAATGCCAACACAAGCACATATTGGAGTATGAGCATACCCACCAGCATATAGCGGGCTGGGCGCTCACCGATTACCACCGGCAAGGTGTGGATTTTGCGTTCCTTGTCCATCTCATACTTGTCGATATGCTTGCCGAAGATCACCCCGGTCACACCCAGGGCATAGGGCAGGCTGGCGAGAATTACGGTCCAGCTCCAAACGCCGGTGATGACGAAGTAGCCACCACCAATCATGAGTGGACCCCAGACCAACAGCACGGAGAGCTCACCCAGGGCGATATATTTAAGTGGCCAGGTGTAGAACAGGACGAAAAAGACACCCATCCCCAGGAGTGCCAGCGTCCACCAGTTGTGCGACATGACCACCAACACCATACCAAACGCCAGGGCGATGGCACCAGTAATGCCTGCGTAGGTGAGGTGCTGTCGTTTGGTCATCAGGCCGTGGACCAGGGGCTGAGGCCCGTACTGGGCACGGTAATAATTATCCTTATCCACTCCGCGGTTGAAGTCGGTGTAATCGTTCAGTAAGTTATTTGTGGCATGTGAAAAGATGAGACCCAGGGTTAACAGCAGCCATATAACGAGGTTAAAATTGCCGTCGCGGAAGGCAAAGATACCGGCAAACGCCCCGCTCAGGAAAGTCATAATCAATACGGCTGCCCGGGTTGAGATCAGCCACTTGGATATCACATCCAGCTTTCCCCATTCGTCTTTGGAAACATGGGGAATGACCTGCAAAGCTTTACGCCACATGGATATATTCATACAATACTCCTAAGATATAAATGCCGACCTAGTATACCCTTAATATTTATGGATGCAAGGGAATAATAATAAAGTAGTAATTATCATCTGTGCCTGGCAAAGAGAGGGGTCAGGTAGAATTTATACCTAACTCCTTAATCCATCGATCCACTAATCGTGGGACTAATGATGCAGCAAGCCCTCGATAAAACTTGTAGCCATAGGGAATTTTCTCTATCTCAAGGGAAATCAGTACTTTTTCGGCTTTATCCCAGGCTGCGTTTGTAATGGATGCGATCGGATAAACTGCCAGGGAAGTACCTACCACGAGAACTTTGTTAGCCGTGGAAATGTGATGCCGGCTTTCCTCAAAGTGCATCACTTACTCACCAAACCAGACTACGTCAGGTCTCAGCTGACTTCCATCCTCAGCGGTTTGTCCAAGGGCGATCGGATCACCATTGATACGGTGACGAAGGTCAGGATTGTTGGAGCTCCTGGCAAATGCAAGGTTCCCATGCACATGGATCACGTCAGTAGATCCACCGCGTTCATGCAGCTCATCATCATTCTGGGTTATTACGACAACGTGATAATAATTTTCAAGCTGACCGATAGCGATGTGCGCCTGGTTTGGTTCTGCACTCCAGGCATGCGTTCTTCTCTCGTTAAAGAATTCAAGCACAAGATCCGGGTTTTTCTGCCATCCTTCCGGACTGGCAACTTCAGCCCAAGAATAGGTCCGCCATAGGCCGTTTAAATCGCGAAATGTTGGGAGGCCGCTCTCTGCGCTGATCCCGGCGCCGGAAAGAACCACGATCTTTTCAGGATCGATCTCTGGTTTCATGAACAACACGCGGCGTGATTATTGAATAATTTCCCGGAGAGCCTGGCACACCCGCTCCACCTGTCCTTCTTCCATCACGCCTGAGAAAGGTAGCGCCAGGCCGCGCCGTCCGAGGTCCTCAGTGACCGGGAAGGCGCCTTCCTGGTAGCCAAAGCGTTCCACCATGTAGGGCTGGAGGTGGATGGGCAGGAAGTAAGGTCTGGCAGGTATGCCCATGGCGCCCAGTTTTTTAGCAATCTCATCGCGGTCTACGCCGGGAGCAAAACGGACGACATACACGAACCAGCTCATCCTGGAAGTATTTTTTGCGATCGTAGGTGCTTCTATGACAGGGATTTCCGCCAGTCGCTGGCTATACCAGCCTGCCACCTGGTCTCGCCTGGCGATAAGTTTATCCAGACGCCGCATTTGGATGACCCCAAGAGCAGCGCTCATCTCGTCCAGGCGGTAATTGTAGCCCAGGTGTGTGTGCTGGAGCCAGGTATCGCCAGGAGCACGGCCCTGGTTGCGCAAGGCGCGCATCAATGCCGCGGCATCCTCGTCATCGGTGATCACCATTCCGCCTTCACCCGTGGTGATCTGTTTGTTGGGATAGAAACCGAACACCCCGTAGTCACCCAACGTACCCGCTGGATGAGCCTTATAAGCAGCACCCAGGGCTTCACAGGAATCTTCGATAACTTTCAGCTTATACTTCCAGGCGGTATTCAAGATCAGCTCGAGGTCTGCGGGTTGACCAAACACATCGACGGGCAGGATGGCTTTGAGAGTGCTATCTACATTGGCGCCCCTGGGTGGCAACCAGGCCTGAGCATTCTTACCGCCTTGCATGATATCCTGGGCGGCAGCGAAAACGAGGTAAGGGTCGATATTGCCGGTGCGTGGCTCGACATCCACAAATACGGGTACCGCTCCTTCATATAATAGTACGTTAGCAGAAGCTACAAATGAGAACGGCGTGGTTATTACCAGGTCACCCGCCTTAATGCCAGCAGCTCTGACGCATAAATGTAAACCAGCTGTCCCAGAGCTGACCCCTACAGCGTACTTACTCCCGGTGTACGAGCGGATACATTCTTCAAAGGCAGCAATCTGGTCACCCATAGACAGGTTAGGAGTTGCCAACACATTTGCGACTGCCAGGCGTTCTTCGTCAGTCAGGTCGGGTGAAGACATCGGCACGTGGAGGGATTCAGGTGGATTTTCAGGAAGGGTCATATATTTTTGGACCAGGTCTACTTTCTGTTAAGAGTACGCTGCCCGCTAGGAAGGAGATTGCGCGGCATTATTGACTGACCTGCTGCTGGAGCGAGCGCCCAATCAGGTAGTGTTTTGGGGAGGATATAGATAAAGTAGTAGATGGGCAGTCCAATAAAGGGAAGGAAGAATATCCCCAGGCCCAGAACAGCCCGAAGTATATCGGAGCCAGTTTTATTCACAATATTATGAACGATGTAGAACCCCTGGAGACCAACTAGCGAGAATGCTGAACACATGATGAAAAGCATGATGAGCAAAAATAATGGTGGGAAAGCAGGCTCATAATAAGGGTATTGGGAAGCTTGCGATATTATCGAAAAAATAAATCCAAAGTAGGCAAGGAAGGCTAAGACTGGAACGACTACCACCCATGCTGTCAACAACCCAATGATGATTTTCAGAGCATTATTCATTTAATCATCTTATCCAATCCAGGTTTAGCCAGGAATTAGCTTCGGTTGTGTAAGTGCCAAGGTGATCACAGTTAGAAAGTGAACCTTCCAGGGAGGAAATCATTAATCTGGCCAGATAGTGCCGGCGTGCACGAGACCACCCTCAGGGACATCCAGTTTTACAGTGGCACCATTGCCTATGCGGGCTTGGTTGCCAATTTTGACGCGCAGGTTTACCGTAACACCCATGCCGATCAGCGCAGCGCTCCCCACAGAAACTTCACCTGCCAGGATGGCGCCAGGAGAAAGGTTGGCATAGTCACCTAACGTACAGTCATGCGATACGATCGCTCCTGTGTTAACGATCGCACCAAAACCGATGTGAGCATCACTGCCGACGTAGGCATGCGGCATAACCTGAACGCCCTCCGACAGGGTGGCGCTCGGTTCGACGAATGCAGTTGGATGAACCAGGGCGGGGCAGGAAAATCCCGCTTTTGCCAGGCGCTCGAAAACATTGATCCGGCTGGCAATATTACCTATCCCGCCCACAGCATTAGCAGCTAAATTTACCCCGGCCGCGACTAACCTATCCAGATTGACCGATCCACCCAGGACTGGTACACCCAAGATAATCACATCAGGAGAGAGACCGTCATCAATGATGCCTGCGATGGGATTAACCGAGAGCATCCTGATCAGGTCGATCAATGCTTTTCCATGCCCACCACCGCCGAAAATGATGATCGAGTCAGGATCTAAATTTCCCAATTTTAGATCGACATCAGATAACCTGGATTGCTCTATCAAATCCCGAACCATTTTCTCGGTGACAAATACGTCACTGGAGAAATGCGCCAGGTCCACTTTCTGCTGCTGCGCCAGTAAAAGCGCAGGTTGGCTAATGCGAAGGTCAGGCGAGGTTGAAAGCTTTTGATCTTTAGGTGCTGTCGGTTGCGCGGGAGGGTTCCAATCGGGTGATTCTGCCAGATACGCCAGGATTTCACCTGCCTGGAGAGTCTGACCGACAGTGGAGCTCAATCCAACCACATATCCATCATTTTCTGCGACCAAATCAACGGTGGATTTAGTGGTTTCAAGGGTGCACAACGTCTCCCCGCGCTGCACGTGCTGCCTGGATGAGACATGCAAGGCGGCAAGGAGCGCGCCAGGCTCGTTGGGGTTGATCAAAGGTATAGTGATGGGGGTAGGTTCAGTCATTATCAACGCGGAAACTTATGTCGAAGATTGATTATTGCATCTGCTCTTTTTGAACACAGCTCAAGTATCTCATAATTTTCAAGAGTGATATTGATCACTGCTGAAGTTTTTCTGCCGCTTTGATGATATCGTCAATTCCGGGTAAGGTAATCGCCTCGAGTGGTCCTGCGGCAGGGATCGGTGTCTCCTTGGCTGCCAGGCGTTTATACTTAATGGATTTTCGATCACTGGCTTCAGCCACCCTGGCGACTACTTCCGCTCCCCAGCCCAGCGAAAAGGTGCCCTCTTCCAGCACCAGGAGTGTCCTGGTTTGATTGACGGAACTTATAATGGGATCTACATTGAAGGGAGAAAGCTGAGTGAGGACTACCAGCTCGGCAAAGATTTCCTGCTCGTAAGCCAGACGCTCCACCGCCTGCCTGGCAAGCTCAGCCATGTAACCATAGGCTGCAATAGTCAGTGAAGGTGCAGGTGTGCCGCGGATGCAGATAATGAATGCAGGAAAGCCCGCCTCTGTGTCACCTTGATCGAGGGTGATGATGAAATCGGATAGATCTTGCTGGCTGAGCACAGGCAGCAAGTATTGAAGCTTGTTTTCTATGAAAAGCACAGGCTCATCGTTTTCCAGGATAGAATGATATAGAAAATCACCTGGGTTTTCGGTTCCATCCTGACGGCATAATGCGGCAGGCGCCACCACACGTAACCCGGGGATGCCCAGATAGAGTTTTTCGAGGGTCTGGCTGTGAGTAGGTCCATAGCCTCGCCGCCCGCCCATGGGGGTGCGGATTACCAGTGGGACGGTCACCTGTTCATTGTACATCCAGCGGAATTTAGCGATGTGGTTGATCATCTGGTCAGCGATCAAACTGGTGAAATCACCGAACATGATCTCCACTACGGGTCTCAAGCCGCGCAACGCCATCCCTGCGGCCACTCCAACGAAGCCCGCTTCGGAAATGGGGGTGGTTAACACCCTCCCAGGGAAACGTGTGGACAGTCCGCGGCTAACTTTGAATGCCCCACCGTACGGGTCAAGCACGTCCTCGCCCATAAGGTATACGTTTTGATTGTCCGAAAATGCCCGATGAAGACCTGAATTGAGTGATTCAAGAACAGATGGCATGAGGGTGGTTTCAGCTGTTCCCCGCCAGGGATTCCCTGGCACGGGAGTGAAGAGTTTTGATTTAGACTGTTCCTTCTTCTTGTGACCCAGGTCGCCGGTAAGTAGGTTTATTGATCTCGACTTTCAACCCTTCGATGTTATCCTTCACGCGCACTTTATCGGCTTCAGTCAGGTGGGTGGAAGCCAGCAAGCTCTCCAGGATCTTTAAGCTCTCACGTGGACGGTTGATTTGCTTCAGGTAGGTTGCCAGATACTCCTGGGCTTCAAACCTGCAGTGTGGTTTCTCAAGCTGGACCGCTTTCGTATACCACTCCAGGCACTGCTGGAAATTCCCAAATTTGTCATAGACCACGGCGATATTCAAGCACATCGCTGATTTATCGAGGTCAGAAATATCACTGTTAATCAGGCCCGAAAATATCTCCAGGGCAGCCTGCAAGTTCCCGGAATTGAACATTTGAGTGCCATAATCGACTCGGTTCTGGAAATCTTTATAATTCATCGATTCCTCCTCGTGCTACCTAAGTTGAAAGCACATTTGGATACAGTAAATTGGTTATAGCACTCAATGAGTTTATAAACGAACATTATATATCTATTTTAACTTAATTGAGAAAAAAAAGTTACATTTGGTGTTCAGTTTGCAATTAATTCTTGCAAAACATCTATCAATCTGCTTTGCCAACCATTGGTTTCAGAGAAAGGTATCCAGATGGCGTTCTTCCCGGTACGGATATCCCCACCGAAAGCAGGGATTGAACGGGATGCCTCTCCATCCGGAAGAGGTGGGTAGCGCAGGATGATTTGACCGCCTTCGGCACTGACACCTATTAGACCGGCTTTTTCAGCCAGCAGTTTGACCGCGAGCTGGTAGAATAGGTTCTTCGTTTCCTCTGGAAGGGGACCAAACCGGTCAATAAATTCTTCGGACAGGGAATTAATTTCATCTTGAGCGTGTAAATTTGCCAGACGCCTGTACAAACGGGTGCGGGTAGGACGATCAGGGATATAGCTGGGGGGCAGGCTGACCGGGATGGGCAAATCAACCGAAACTGCCAGACCCAGAGCCGCTTGTTCCTTCTGCAGAGCTTCGGCAAGTACCGGGATGTCTTTTCCGGTGCGCAATCGCTGGACGGAATCGGCCAGTAGCCTGGTGTACAGGTGAAATCCGACCGAGGCAATATAGCCATGCTGGCGAGTGCCCAGGATATCGCCAGCGCCGCGGATTTCAAGGTCGCGCATGGCAATCGAGTACCCCGCTCCAAGCTGGGTATTTTCAGCGATGGTTTCGAGGCGCTGCCGTCCTTCGATGGTAGGTGATAAGTGTTTGTGGCGGAAAAAGTAGGCATACGCACGTTGGGCACCCCGTCCAACCCGACCTCGCAGCTGGTAGAGCTGGGCGAGACCGAAGGTGTCAGCCCGATCCACGATCAGGGTGTTGGCATTGGGGATGTCCAGCCCCGACTCGATGATCGAGGTGCTCAACAGGATGTCCACCTCTCCAGCGGAAAACTGCTCCATACGCTGGGATAGCTGATCCTCCTGCATTTGGCCGTGTGCTACTACCACGCGCGCTTCAGGGACTAATTTTTCCAGATGGCTGCGCATCGCTCCAATGGTCTGTACACGGTTGTGGACGAAGAACACCTGCCCACCGCGTTCAAGCTCGCGGAGGATTGCCTGGCGCACTAAGGTGGGAGAATACGCCCCCACATGGGTGATGATTGGCAGGCGCTCCTCAGGTGGCGTGTTGATGGTGGAGATGTCACGCACACCGGTAAGGGTCATGTATAGCGTACGTGGTATCGGTGTGGCTGTCAGGGTCAGCACATCCACTTCAGTACGCAATTTTTTAAGTGTCTCCTTGTGGGTTACACCAAAGCGTTGTTCTTCATCTATAATGAGCAAACCCATATCTTTGAAAACCACATCTCCCTGGAGCAGCCGGTGAGTTCCGATGATGATATCCACCTTGCCGCGTTCAAGACGTTCCAGGATATCTTTCTGCTGCTGTGGAGTGCGGAAACGGGAAAGCATTTCCACTTCAACCGGGAAGGGTGAAAGGCGCTGGCAAAAAGTATGGTAATGCTGCTGAGCTAAAACAGTAGTAGGTACCAGGATCGCCACCTGTTTTCCATCCATCACTGCCTTGAATGCGGCGCGTAAGGCGACTTCAGTCTTTCCATATCCCACATCCCCACATATCAAGCGATCCATGGGTTTACGGGCTTCCATGTCTCTTTTAACTTCAGCGATGACGCGCAGCTGATCGTTGGTCTCAATATAGGGGAAACTGGCTTCCAATTCCTTCTGCCAGGGTGCGTCAGTTCCAAATGAATGACCTTCGACTACATTACGGCGGGCGTACAGGTCGAGCAGGTCTTGAGCCACTTCCTCAACTGCCTCCTTAACCCGTGACTTGGTGGTCCGCCAATCGGGGCTCCCCAGGCGGGTGGGAGTAGGTGGGTGGGCATCCGGACCAATGTAGCGGGTCAGCCGGTCTGCCTGATAAACGGGGACGAATAACAGGTCGCCCTCGGCGTACTCAACCGACAGGTACTCACGCTCGATGCCGTCCACCGAACGTTGGACCAACCCGTTGAAGTGTCCGATGCCGTGGTCTACGTGCACCACCCAATCACCTGGCTCGAGGTCCGCGTAGGCTGCCTCAGGAGCCTCAGCAATTGGGCGGGGATGCTGGCGCAGTTCAGGTCGCCGCCATCCGAATATCTCACCATCCGTTAGCAGGTGAACCGGTTTTCCAGCTGGAGGTGCGAAGGTTAAACCTTCCGAAAGGCTGGCATCATAAAAAGTCAGGCACTGGTCCGGTGAGGTGAACGGGTTGTGTTCCTTCCATAACTCCTGCAAGCGGGCTGATTGGCGGGAGACTATCGTAACAGGCTCACTCTGGGAACATAGTTTATCGATGTGCTCCATCAGCGGCTTGAGCTGACCAGCAAATCGCGGCCCCGGGAGGAACGAATCGGAGATATTGGTCGGTCCCGTTGGAAGGTTTTCCAGATCGGCCGGCTGACCAAGGTCAATGGCTTGTTTGCCTGATAGGGTATCTTCGATCTCTCCCCAGGAAAGATAAGGGACGGGAAAATCTTCCGAAAGCTCACCATCTTTTATGTAATCTTTTCGCAGCCCTACTGCCTGTTCTTCCACTTCCTGCACATAATCTCTGATTGCTCGCTCGTCATCCAGCAATACCATCCCCTGGCTAGGCAGGTAATCCAACAGGCTGGAAGGTTCGGGGTGGAGCATGGGGATATGAAATTCTGACAGGTTCGTCGGTTCAATATTCAGCTTTTGCAGGTTTTCAGGGTCTGGTGAGATGAACTCGCGAGCGGGGGATATTACCAGGCGGTCAATCGTAGTTACCGTGCGCTGGGAGGCAGGGTCGAAAAGACGCAGTGTATCGATTTCATCTCCAAAGAACTCAATCCGGACTGGTTGATCAGATGGGGGAGTCCAAATATCTAAAATTCCACCCCGGCGAGAGAATTGACCGGGGCTTACAACGATGTTGGTGTGTTCATACCCCAGGCTGACCCAAGAACGGAGCAGCTGCTCAGGTTGGACGACCTGCCCGATTTTGATGGTGCGTAAAGCCATGAGGAACGTCCGCCTGGGTAAGGTGCGCGCCATCACCGCCCTGACAGGTGCGATGATGATCACCGGTGGAGGCTTTGTGCCCCCCGGGATGTGATATTCAGATAGAGTGGTGAGCACCATCAGGCGGTCTCGACGGGTGGTTAAGCCCCATGGAGCATTTTCATAAAACAAAGGTGTGGGCTCGGGGAAAAACAAGCGGGAGAACCTGGGTGCCCATAATGCCAGCTCATCGGCGAGCAATAAAGCATGATCGTTGCGATCGGTGACCAGCAACAGCGGTCTTGAGATGGATTGGTGCATAGCAGCCAGCCATGGCAGGCGTGCTGAACGGCGCAATCCCAACGGTGGAATGGTATGTGCCTGCTCAATGATCTGGAACAGCCCGCTCGAGGCATTGGCGATATGATCTATGATTCGTTCGAGTTCCATTGTGTATATACGGCTATAGTTTATCGGTTAATGGAAGATTGGAGGCGATCATCCATTGTAACAATTCATGGCGCGGTCCAAGCCATGCTGAAGAAAGGTCAATACGGCTTCAACTGCCCGGTCCAAGGTTTCGGCTACCAGATCAGCATCGTCAGCCGGAAAATCTTGCAGCACATAATCTGCTGCCTCCATCCTGCCAGGCGGTCTGCCTGTGCCGATGCGCAGGCGTGGAAAGGTCACGGTTCCCAGGCGTTCGATGATGGAAACCATCCCCTTTTGCCCTGCGGAGCCTCCCAGCGTGCGGATACGTAAAGTACCTAGCGGCAGATCGACGTCATCATACACCACCAAGAGGTTTTCCAATGGCACCTTGTAATAACGGACCAGGGAGCTCACCGCAGCCCCCGAGTTGTTCATGTAGGTCTGAGGCTTGACCAGGATGACTCTCTCGCCCTGGTAGATAGCTCTTGCAACCAGAGCTTTTGACTCTACACGTGAAAATTTTTCTCCAAGTTTCAATGCCAGGCGGTTTAGACACATGAATCCAACATTGTGACGGTTGTTTTCGTATTCCCTGCCAGGATTGCCCAGCCCGGCAACCAGGTAGGGTCCCTGGCGCAGATAGGGTTGGATGTGAGTTTCCAAATTCTGCTCGCTCATGATCTTCCCGTCATTATTTTCGCCCATGCAGGTATGTACGAATACCGATATATGCACCCAGGAGAACGAACACACCGATGGAAAGAGCTGCACCCTTGCCGAATGTCTCCATCACCTGAGGCGCTGAGATTTCAGCTGGGTTCACAGGTAGAGGTGTGGGTGTGGATGGCAAGGGCGTTGCCTCCGCTTGCAGATTCCCCGGCGGGGCTGATGTGGAGTTGGGTGTGGCTGGTCCAAGCGTGACATGCATCACAGTGGGAGGGATAACGCTATTCTCTAGTGGTGCGTGATTCTGTACCTGGATGCCCGCAACTGTGACCGCTGACCAGGTGCCATCAGTCTTGTAGATTAACAAGCGCAGGTTGTAATCTCCATCGGTGAGGTTATTCGTGTCCCAGACTGCCATGATCCCGTCTTGGATGGGTTCGGTATTTTCCTGGATCATGTACCAGGATTGTGTGGGATCTGCGGAATAAGTAAAATCGAGCTCATAGGACCTGAACCCCTCCACGGCGTTACTGCCGCGGATAACCACCGCTCCCCGGACTGCCTGACCTGGGGAAGGGGAGTCAATTGCTGCCGTGATCACTCCACCGGGTTGGATACTTCTGGAAATGTGGCTATCAGCAATCGACTGATGGAGCACAAAGCTGGCGATAAGGCTAAGGATTATATAGAAGTATCTCATTGCAACCTGTTAATATAACATAAAAATAGTCTTAGGACAATTTCGTGGAATATTACTTGGAATCGCTCAACATGATATCAGCGAAATATGAGCAATAAAATTGATACCTATTTTTGTTGGTGTATATTCAAAAATCTGGTAATATTATTACATCCAAGAAGAAGTTTCAAATTATGGGTGTATGACCTGACCGACATTGTCAAAGGAGGTGATGTAAACAATCAGTTCTTAGCCATTTGTTATGATTTAAATATTGTAGTCATTGTTGCGTAAAATCGATCATTCTAGAAAAAATTTGAGAGGATTCCTTGAGGAGGATGTATTATGAGGAATAGAAGGTTTTTCTCACTATTAATATTGATTGCTGTAATGGCAATCACGATCCCACCAGGGATAATCGGTGCCGCGCAAGGGGGAAACCCTGCCGGCTCTGATGCAGTCGTAAACTTCACCATTTTGCATACCAATGATTTTCATGGAAATTTACAACCCTCGGGTAGCAATCCGGGTATGGCTCGTGTAGCTACTAAGGTTAATGAAATAGCTAGTGAAGTGGGTATCGACAATCTATTGCTTTTAGATGCAGGGGATCTGATGCAAGGGACGCTGCTTTCGAACCTATTTTATGGAGCTTCCACTATCGATGTCTATAATTCACTTCATTATGATGCAGCTACATTCGGTAACCATGAATTCGATTGGGGCCAAACTACCTTGATCAGTCGGACTGAGCAGGCAGATTTTCCATTCATTTCATCCAACATTGTTATCTCAGACACAGGTAATTGTGACACTGCTGGATGGCAATCTCCGTCGTGGATGACACCATGGATCATTAAGACTGTCGGAACTGCTCCCGATCAGGTAAATGTTGGAATACTGGGTGTCACAACTCAAGAAACGCCATTTATCACATTAGCTGGTAATACTGCGGGTCTGTGCTTCAAGGATCCGGCTAGCTCCATCAGCCATTACTATAATGATGTTTTAGCTGCAGGTGCCGATGTGATTGTGGTGTTATCGCATATTGGTTATACAGACGGTGGCTATGGTTATGGCTTTCCTGTCTACGGTGACCAGACTATGGCTCAGAAATTAATCGATTCTGGTACTCCGGTCAATTTAATCATCGGAGGTCATAGCCATACAGATTTGCTCGAACCAAAAGTGATTGGTTCCACATATGTGGTTCAAGCATATTATGCAGGCCGCAGATTGAACAGGGCGGACATTTCTGTAGATACCGACACGCATCAAGTAACGATCAATTGGATACGGAACATTATTGATTCATCAATAGCTGAAGATCCTGCCACTTTGGATGTAATAAATTCATGGGCAAGTGATCCCTGGTATCAGGCGGAGATCAACAGGGTGGTAGGCTTCACCGATGTTCCTATCGTTCGCAACTACAATGGTGATTCGTTAATGGGAGATTTCGTTAATGATGCCATTTATAACGACCTGAACAATGATGTGGATCCAAATAATGACGTTGATATGGTGTTCAATAACCCTGGCGGTCTTCGGGCTGACATCACGTTCCCGATCACTACTACCCTTCCGGTCACTCTGACACACGGCATGTTATATAGTGTGCTTCCCTTTGGTAACGCAACGGTAGTCGGTGATATTACTGGAGCGCGGCTGCTTGAATTGCTTAATCAGAGCGCAGTGCTGAATAAAGGTGCCATCCAGGTGGCGGGAATTCGTTATAAATTCTACTGCTATGGAACGGCTGACCCCTGTGTAAGTCCTTATGCCTGGGGAGCTTATGATGTACGTGTATTCGACAAACCAGCAAAGGGTTATTTACCTTTGGATCTGAATCGAACATACCGAATTGCTACGAATGAATTTCTTGCCCCAGCTGGTCAAGATCTGTTCTACGCTTTCAAGTATGTCACCAATATTAGCTACTGGGGTGATATGCTGGATGGGGTTGAGCGATGGGTAAACTATGCATACACGACTGATGCTCCTTATGATGGCGAATTGGATGGACGAATATTCAGAAATGGGACCTTTGAATATAATCCTGCCAATCCCGATCTAATTGTCCCCGTGACCATTTTGCATCATAATGACTCACACGGGAACACCGATAAAGGCACATTTGTAGGATATACACAGCTGGCAACCCTGATCAATCAGTATCGCAATGAGAACCCTGATCGAACCTTGCTGCTAAATGCCGGTGATAGTATTCAAGGTGATGCCATGGCTTACTTCTATAAATCCGCTTTCACCGGATTTGGTGCAGATGGAAGTGCAGTTGGACCCAGGCTTATGGATTAACCCAATTATAGCTGAATACAACTCCATGAACTACACCGCCATGACGTTGGGCAATCATGAGTTCAATTATGGTGGTTATGTATTCACCGGAACACTCGGGCAGGCCACTTTCCCGCTCCTGGGGGCAAATATCGCTGATGATGGACGGTATGGTTTGGATGTGGCTGGTGTGAATCCTTCCATATCAACCTCATTACCTGGTCCAGACGGAGAAAGGGACATCGATATTGCTATTTTGGGTCTGGCAAATCATCGTGTGCCGAATTATGAGCTGCCCAGCAATATCCTTGGATTGACTTTCAGCAACCCAATCGAAACAGCAGCAGCCTTGGTTCCTGCTTTGGATGCAGAAAATGATGCAGTGGTAGCCTTAACCCATATCGGCTTCACCACCAATCCAGCCAGCGTGGAGATCGATAATAACGTTGACACCTACCTGGCAGAAAATGTGAGCGGGATCGATGCGATCATTGGTGGTCACAGCCATACTAATCCGAATCCGAGTGTGACTGACGCTTCGCGCGGGATTTATAAGTATTTGCCTGCGATCGATATAAATCCACTTGGTGATCCTGTGATTATCAACCAGGCATATCGTTACAACTCGCAATTGGGTATGGTCAGCCTCGGGTTCCTGCTGAATGCGGAAGGTGGCTATGATTTGATCACTCAGGCCGGAACATTTATTCCCGTTTCCTTGGATAGCACACCCGAAGATCCAGTCGAAGATGCACTGATCACGCCATACTCGGATCGTCTCAGTACCTATCGAAATACTGAAATCGGTCAAACTGTAACTCCATTGGATGCACTGGCGGGTTTTACCCAGGAAACTAATGCAGCCAACTTGCAGGCAGACGCATCCGTGTGGGAGCTAGCGGATCATGGTATCGTAGTGGATTTCTATCTCGCTGGGGCGATGACGAATAAGAGGGTAGCAGACACAGCCACGATCACGAATCCGGTCACGCTCAAAGTGGATGATATGTTCACATTGATGCCGTATGAGAATTCCCTGGTCACCCTCAGTCTAAATGGACCGCAGCTAAAAACCCTGCTTGAGCGTGGCTACCGCAACTACTATTTCTACAAATATGTCCCTGGTTACGGTGGTTACTCGCGTTACACCACCTGCATGTTGGACGTCAGCTCAGAGGCAAAGATTACATATCATGATGCCTATCCATACCTACCGAATGGAAATAATGTTATGTCACTGGTAGTGAATGGTCTGCCGGTCGACTTTACAGACGCTGTTACTTATTACCATGTCGCTTCGGTAAACTACCTGGCAGCAGGATCATGCAACTTCAATGATAACGGCCAGACATTGTGGCCTCTGGATCAGATTGTCAATGATACCCAATTCTATGTACGCGATTCAGTGATCAACTACATAACAGAAATGGGGACGATCTCACCAACCATTGAAGGACGACTTGACTTCATTACACTTACGAATTACTTGTTCCTACCAATCCTACGCAGGTGAGTATCTCAAAATCACTAAATAATTAGTTGCAACGAGCACCCGGAGAATATAACCGGGTGCTTTTTTTGTTATATAACCAGACTAATTACCCCTGACTTTTATAAAATTATGGTAAACTCATTGATTGTGGTTTTAATATTCACCTGCTCAAGATAGGGAAACCATGACACTCACACGAACTGAACAAATGGTCACAAGATTACGCCAGATGCAGGCAGTCACACCAGACATCGAGGCGTCAGCCGTGGTTTCGGTGGATGGACTCATCATTGCCTCAGCCCTCCCTAATGAAGTTGAGGAGGACCGGGTATCTGCCATGTCTGCTGCCATGCTCAGCCTGGGAGAGCGCATTTCAACCGAGTTAGGCCGAGGCAGCCTAGAACAGGTGTATATAAAGGGAGTGAATGGTTATGTCATCCTGACCTCAATCGGTTCTGACGCCGTCCTGACCGCACTGGCAGGTCCCCAGGCCAAGCTTGGGCTGATCTTCCTTGAAATGCGGCGGGCAGCAGAAGACCTGGAACGGGTGGTGGCGTGAGACAGCCAGATAATCCATGCAACCAGCAGGTCGGTGGGGAGGCTGCCGTAAAACGGCCCTCCCCACTGCCTTTTTTATTAGGCTGATTACAATAGGAAGTGGCATTTATACAGGTCGATTAAGTTGGGACGGAGGCAAGCATGACGACAAAGTATATCTTTTTCACCGGCGGTGTGGTCAGCTCGGTTGGGAAGGGGGTCACCGCGGCAGCGATTGGACGACTTTTGAAGGAACGTGGTTTCAACGTGACTGCCCAGAAGCTGGACCCTTATATAAATGTGGACCCAGGTACGATGAGCCCCTACCAGCATGGTGAAGTTTACGTCCTGGATGATGGTGCTGAAACTGACCTCGACCTGGGGCATTATGAGCGTTTCATCGACTCAAGCTTGAGCAAGGTATGTAACTTCACCAGCGGTCAGGTGTACGCCGAAGTGATCACAAAAGAGAGGCGGGGTGATTATCTGGGTGGCACTATACAGGTGATCCCACACATAACCAATGAGATCAAGCGGCGCATCATGCTGGTATCAAAAGCTACCGGGGCCGAGATTGTGCTGGTTGAGATTGGCGGCACCGTCGGAGATATTGAGTCCCTGCCGTTCCTCGAAGCCCTGCGCCAGATGCGTTCTGACATCGGCCGGGAGGACACGATATACATCCACGTAACCTGGCTGCCTCATATCGGTGCGACCGACGAATTAAAGACCAAGCCCACCCAGCATTCGGTGGCAGAGCTGCGTTCGATCGGTATCTCCCCAGATATGATCGTCGCCCGATCGGATTATCCAGTGGGTGAGGAATTGTGCGATAAGATCGCTCTATTCTGCGATGTGGAGAAGAAAGCAGTTGTCCCGATGGTTACCACGCCGGTGCTATACGAGGTGCCTCTGATCCTTGAGAAATTCGGTGTGGGTGATTACCTGCTCAAACGGGCAGGTTTGGAACCCCGTCGCCAGCCAGATTGGTCAGGCTGGGAAGCTTTGGTGAAAAAGGTGGTCCAACCCAAGCCGAAAGTTACAGTTGCCCTGGTGGGGAAGTATGTGGAGCTGCACGATGCCTACATGAGTGTGCGCGAAGCGCTCAAGCATGCCGGGCTGGAATCAGGCGTGGAAGTCGATATCCTGTGGGTTCACTCATCCGACCTGGAGAAAGGCCGCGGTTGGGAGGAAGTCAGGCAAGCGGATGGTATCCTGGTGCCAGGCGGGTTTGGATCACGCGGTATTGAAGGTAAACTTCAGGCTGCTCGCTACGCCCGCGAGAACAAAGTGCCATATCTCGGGCTGTGCCTGGGAATGCAGCTCATGGTGGTCGATTTTGCCCGCATGATTTATGATAGTGAGGCACCTAATTCGACCGAATTCGACCGGGCGACTCCATACCCGGTGATCGACTTGATGCCTGACCAGCGTGGGGTGGTCGACCTTGGCGGCACGATGCGTCTGGGCTTGTACCCGTGTGAGCTCCAGGCCGGCTCAATTTCAGCCGAAGCATACCGGCTGCCGATAGTCCAGGAACGTCACCGGCACCGCTTCGAGCTGAACAATAGCTACCGAGACGTGCTGCAACAGAATGGGATGCGCTTCTCCGGCATTTCTCCTGATGGGAGGCTGGTGGAAATCGCTGAACTGGTGGACCATCCCTTCATGGTGGGAACGCAGTTCCATCCTGAGTTCCTATCCCGCCCTAACCGCCCACATCCGTTGTTTGTTGCATTTATACGAGCGATCAAGCAAAGGACAGGAGTTGCTTAATCAGATCCAATCTTATCTAAGAACATCCTTGCCACGTTTTTCTCCGGGGTAGAGGAAAATGTGAATGGTTTATCTGCGGTAATGCGGTAAAATAGTGGCTGTTTTCACAATAACATCATTCATCCCAGGTCTGGTGATGTAATCAAACTATAGAATAGAGGCAAAGCATGGATACATTAATTGAGACAGTGTTGGGGCGCGAAATCCTTGATTCAAGGGGCAATCCAACCGTGGAAGTTGAAGTGGTTTTACTGGATGGTTCAACTGGTCGAGCAGCGGTCCCCTCCGGGGCATCCACCGGCGTGCACGAGGCACTCGAGCTGCGCGATGGTGACAAGGGACGTTACTTGGGTAAAGGCGTTTTGAAGGCGGTGGAAAATGTGAACGGTCCCATTGCCGAGGAGCTGAGCGGCTGGGATGCCACCGAGCAAAAGTTGATTGACACGATATTGATCGATTTGGACGGCACTCCCAATAAATCTAAGCTGGGGGCGAATGCCATGCTGGGCACCAGCCTGGCAGTGGCAAAAGCAGCAGCGGCTTCACGGGGATTGCCCTTGTACCGCTATATTGGCGGTGTATATGCCCATATTCTGCCCGTTCCAATGATGAATATCCTCAATGGTGGCGCACATACCAGCTGGCAATCGACAGACGCGCAGGAATTCATGGTCATGCCATTAGGTGCGCCCAGCTTTGCTGAAGGCTTGCGTTGGAGCGCGGAAATTTACCACAACCTGAAGAGTGTGCTAAAAGAGCGTGGTTATACGGCATTGGTAGGCGATGAAGGTGGTTATGCCCCGGCGCTTAAAGCGAATAGCGAAGCGGTGGAGATCATCCTCACCGCAATCGAAAAAGCAGGTTATAAACCCGGCGAGCAGATTGGAATTGCGTTGGACCCGGCAGCTTCAGAGCTGTTCGATGAAGAAACGCGCACCTATAATCTCCGCAAGGAAGGAAAGAAACTTACCGGGGAGCAGATGGTGGCTTTCTGGAAGTCGTGGGTGGACCAGTACCCGATCGTATCCATCGAAGATGGACTGGCGCAGGATGATTGGGAGAGCTGGGTGCTGATGACCCATGAGTTGGGCAGCCGCATCCAGATCGTGGGTGATGACTTGCTGGTCACCAACCCGGAGCGCGTCCGCCGGGCGATCAAGGAGAAAGCTGCCAATGCCCTGTTGGTGAAGCTAAACCAGATCGGCAGCCTCACCGAAACGATCGAGGCGGTCGAGACCTGCCACCGGGCAGGATGGCGTGCCGTGACTTCACACCGCTCGGGCGAGACTGAAGACACCACCATTGCCGATCTTGCAGTGGCGCTCAACATGGGACAGATCAAGACGGGTGCTCCCGCCCGTTCAGATCGGGTTGCCAAGTATAACCAGCTTATGCGAATTGAGGAGGAATTGGGGGAGACGGCTAAATACGCCGGCTGGGACGCCTTAAGGCGATAGACTCATAATCAACGGCACATCCTAGGATGTGCCGTTGTTATTTAACCTGTCTTCGAATTCATCTTCCTCGAATGATTCCAGCTCGAGTAGCTCTTGATCCAAAAATGCCTGGGCTGGGGGAGCTTCTTCTTCGACTGGAGAGGGTCTGGTGACGTCGTCCATGGTCATATTTTCTCGCCGCTTGCCGGGGGCGGGGGTGCCACAATAGGGACATAAATTCCAAGATAGCTCCATTAGCTTGCGGCAGTTGTGGCAGGTCTTTCGCAGGCGGGTGTGGCAGGTAGGGCATACCATCCATGATTCCTGGGTCTTGCGCCCACAGCCCGGACAAACCGGGACATCTTCAATCGATTGAAGGAGCGCCTCTTCTTCAAGGGTATGCTGGTATTCCTCTTCGATACTGTGAGATGGGCGTAAAATGAGATAGATCACGATCCCTGGCAGGAATAACAGGGCAACGATAACAATTGACAGAATGCGAATGACCTGATCCCGCGTGCGGGTACGGATATCACGGTAGGTCCAGATGATCAAGCTTACCCATAGCGCCACCAGGAACGCAGCACCCCACGCAGCAAGTAGCGTGATAAGATTACTTATTGTCCGTGGATCGACGGTCATCACTCTCTCCTTGGGTTGATTATAGCATCTGGCGCCAAATTCAATAACCATCTTTTCCATGGTCGATAATCTAGATTGGAGTGGTCAAACATGCCCCCTGTTCAACCAAATTTCTATACAATCAAGGATATGAATGAGGAAGAGCGCCCGAGAGAACGGCTGGCGAAACTCGGAGCTCAATCATTGAGCACGGCGGAGCTGCTGGCAATCCTGCTGAGGGTGGGCGTGGTTGGTGAGACGTCAGTCCAGGTGGGGCAGAGGCTGCTGCAAACGTTTGGGGGTATTGCTGGGCTGCACCGGGCTTCTTTCGATGAATTAAGCAGCCAGAAAGGCATCAAGCTTGCCAAAGCAGCGCAGATCAAGGCTGCAATTGAACTTGGCCGGCGGTTGGTGCTCGAATCTCCGGAAGAGCGACCCACAGTGCACAGCCCTGCGGATGCTGCCGAGATGGTACAGTATGAGATGAGCGTATTGGAACAGGAAGAATTGCGGGTGATGATACTCGATACCCGCAACAGGGTGCAACACATGGAAACGGTGTATCGCGGCTCAGTCAATTCTTCCCAGGTGCGCATCGCTGAAATATTCAAAGCTGCCATTCGGCGTAATGCAACCAATCTGATCGTCATCCACAACCATCCTTCGGGTGACCCGACGCCAAGTCCCGATGATGTTGCCATAACCAGAGCAATTCTGCAAGCGGGTGAGCTGCTGGACGTGAAACTACTGGACCATATTATTATCGGTAGTGGACGCTTCGTTTCTTTGAAAGAAAGGGGATTGGGTTTTACCCAGGGGTGAAGATCGATCAAATCGTTGTTGTTACGTCAAAACCGGTGAACTCACCTCTGTAAGTGAGCCATTCAAAATCAAGATCGGTCACTGAAGCCATGGGTGGTCCTTCCCGCAAGGCTTTCAGCAGCAGCTCGAGATTCTGGCGAGATCCTTCGGCGGTCACTTCAACCGCGCCATTCCAACGGTTCCGCACCCAGCCAGTCAGGTTGAGCTGGTATGCCTGTTCAAGGACAAAATAGCGGAAGCTCACCCCCTGCACACGACCGTTCACGGTGGCATGCAAGCGGGAATTTGTTTCATCCGTCATGTTGACTCAAATCTGGAAGGAAATCGCGCAACATGGCAGGCTAATTTCACAGTACCAACTGGGATACATTCTGTAAAAAACATTATTTTACTTCCAAATTCCAGCCTAGGCTCCTAAAAAGGCGAGCAGGGGGGTTAATGTCAATGGGCTTAATAAGGTGGTGACCAGGACAGCTGCGGTGACGAAGGTAGGTTCCGCATCAAACTCAGTCGCCAGAATGGTGGTCAGCACCGCAACCGGCATGGCAGCTTCCAGGACAACTGCCTGGTAGGACGGTCCACTCATGCTAAACAATCTGCTCAACCCGATGGCTAGAACGGGAGCAACCAACAGGCGCATGCTGCTGGTGAGGACGAGGGGTAAAACGCGACCATTCAGGTGGATATTGACCAGCTGCATCCCGAGCAACACCAGCATACAGGGAATGGAAGCATTACTCAGCAATGTCACTGTCCGGTCCAGCCCGGATGGCAATTGCCAACCGAATTGGAGGAAGATAATGCCGAACACCAGGGCGTAGATGGCGGGGAATTTTAAAAGTCCCTTGATTGCATTCCATACACTCATCGATCCTGAAGAGGCTATCACGATGCCGACGGTGTTGGTGAACATGGCGTTGATCACGAAGAATACACTGGCAAAGGCCAGAGCTTCTTCTCCAAAAGCAAAGTTGGTAAGGGGCAGCCCATAATTACCCGCGTTCATGAACATGGCGGTGATAAGAACGGCAGCCAACGTCTTGCGGTCAAACTTGAGGATGCCACCCACTACCCAGGTTATAACACCCACACATACCATCAGGATCACCGCAAATAAAAGCGTCTGCAGGATATCCTGGTTGCTCAGATGACTGCTTGTAATCAGCTCAAACACCAGGATGGGGCTGAAAACGTAAAAGATGATTTGCGAAAGGGGACGGGGATTGATCTTTAAAAATTTTGCGAGGGCAAAGCCAATGCTAGCTACGAGTAATATGGGGAAAAGGTTATTAAAGAAGAGCGCAAATAATTCGCTCAATCCTCGTCTTCCTCAGGTATGAGCTCATCCAGATCGTCATCCCAGTTTTCCTCAGATGATTCTTCTTCTCCATTTCCATCCTCAGACAGATCTAATAATGCCAGCTCTTTCATTTCCTCGGTGAAATCCAGGTTTTCCAGTGCGTTGTCGATCTGATTCGCTTCTTCGTCATCTTCGGTGGTCTCAAGCAAATTCTCAAGTGCTCTGCGCACTCGAGGTCCACCAACCTGGGATAATGCCCAAACGGAAGCCATTCTGACGTCCAGATCACTGTCTTCCAGAAGTTCCAAAAGCACGGGGACGGCAGCAGTTATTTCCAGCTCACCAGCCGAACTGGCAGCTTCCGCTCTTACGAGCGGGTCATTGTGGGTGAGCATTTTCAACACCTGGGAGTTCCAACGCGAATTGGCTGAACGACCCATGGCGAATAATCCCGTGATCAACCAATCCTTATCTGGTGAGCTATAAGCCTGTTCAATCAACCCAGCGACTTCCTTACGTGAGGAAAATCCCAAGGCTTCAAGTGCTCTGCGCCGGACCATGGTCGTATCTGAGCTTGCAATCAAATTGAGCAGGCATTCTTCGACCTGCTTCAATTTTTTAGGGGAAATATCTTCCACTTCACCCAGGTAAATAAATGTGGCGAGTGCTCCTGCAGATGCTGCCCGCACATCTGCATCAGGATCATGCTGGGACATTTGTACAAAAGTAGGTAGCAAGTCTACCAGCTCGTACTCACGCAGGATTTGTATTGCCCGCGTGCGCACGCCAGGCTCACTGTCTTTTAATCCAATGCGTCCAACTTCCTCGAATGATAGCAGGTCATCGGCCAGATGAATTTCTTCCAGGTCTTCCAGCAAGGCTTCACGGCGTCTCAGGGATACTTTAGGCCATGTTTCAGCCAATAACGCTGAATCAGATGGTCCCAGATCTGTTAAGCGGTTCAAATAACGTGGAGAAAAGGGTGTAGTTTCATCAAGTAATGCATCGATCAGCTTGTTTATTGGAATTGGTTGTGGAATAGCCATATTCTATAAATTATGGTGTGGGCATAATGGTTGGTATGTGGATAGGATTAATAATATCCTGGGCGTTGATATAAATCATCAAAATGATCAACAATAAAAAGGCAATCGATGAAACCCATATTTCGTACTTAATGGGGATCCTCTTATGGATGATGAGCTCTGGTAGGGCAAACACGATTTTTCCCCCATCCAATGGCGGGATGGGAAGCAAGTTCAGAACACCCAGGGATATGCTGATGCTGGCGAAAAATAACATTATATTGACGATATTCGGCACATCCGGTGTACTCGGAATCTGACGCACGGATTTATACATACTGAACATCCCGATGATACCGGTTACGCGTCCTTCAGCTGGATTTGATTGACCACGAATGATCTGACCAACCAGGGCATATAATTCCTTAACGTAATCGGTCAGTGTTCTAAAGCTCTCGGGGATACCACCCAGGATGGTAAATGCTTTCTGAGGGTAACCCATGCTCATACCCACCGCACCAGTGTCACCTGGGTTCACTAACGGGGTTATGATTACCGATTGGGTCACACCATTGCGTTCATAGACGAAGGTCAGGGGTTTACCCAGGTTAGAATAAATCTCATTTCGAATTGCGTCCGCAGTGTGGTATTCCGTCCCTCCGACACTGATCAGGATGTCACCCGGTTGTAATCCTGCTGTGTCTCCAGGTAAGCCTGTCTCAAGAGTTGCCACCTGGATACGACTACGATCGGGCAATGTCCCGATGATGGCAAATATACCGAAAAATAAAACCACGGCCAGAAGGATGTTCATAGTCGGACCAGCCAGGAACATGGCAATGCGCTTCAATGGACTGGCAGCCGCCATGCCACCCTTGATATCCGGATCGGTCTCACCTTTCGGGCGGACAAACCCGCCCAAGGGCAGCCAGTTAAGGGTAAATTTGGTTCCCCCAGCTTCAAAAAGGGTCAATGCACGCGGTGGAAATCCAAACCCAAATTCTTCAACCTCAATGCCTAACAACCTGCAGGCAATGAAATGTCCAAATTCATGGATAAAAATCAACAGTATTAAACCGATAGCAAATTCAATGATAAATTCGATGGTCATTTTTTCCTTATGTCAGCACAATTAGTGCAATCCAACCTGCTAGAAGTAATTTAACCACACGATTATATCTCTTCCTGGAATGATTATCCAGCCATTAGTAGTATGGTTCGACTAATTCTAACAGAACTCTAAGGGTGGAGCAGGATATTCGGATGGAGAGGGCGGTATTTCACATCGCCGGATTATAGCAAGTGTGCTGCTCCACCAGGATGGGCTGTGATCACCTCCATCACTCCAGGCAGCTGGAGCAATCGTCCTGCAACATATACGGTATGATCTCCAGCGCAGATCACGTGCACGTTTGGACCCGCATCGATGGTATAACACACCCCCACTCCTTCATTACGCCAGGATTTGACTGCCTGCATGATCGCAATCGTGGCGGGCTGCCAATAGAGCAAGGCAGGGTGAGAAGTGATCATCACCGCGTGCATCAAGTTACTGTCGAGCTCAACAATATCGGCGAGCTGGCTGAAGTCACGCTTCAGGATGGCTTCCCGGCATAGGTCCAGGCGGCGGGAAGAATCTGCGATCCGCTGAAGCTGCAGGATGCTGGTGGAAGCTATGGAATGCCCAGTGACTCGAGCTGGTTGATTTTTCATCACGGTTCACCACCGCGATGCAGTCAGAAATATCCCAAAAATCGCTTGAAGCGATAGAAAATCCGTATGATTCCGAATCACTCGCGCCTGCCTGCCATACAACGAAGCCATCCGGTATCGATCGGCAGGCAGAGCCGGAACCCGTACGCGCCAGGCGTGATAGGTCTTTCTCGTCCAGGTGCAATCCTGCCGCGGTTGATGCCGCGAGGCTTAGTGCGGCAAACCCGGAGGCAGAGGATGCCATGCCTGCAGAGGCTGGGAAGTTATTCACACTCTTAACCCTGGCGAAGATGGAGATACCTGCCAGATTGCGCACCCGATCGAGGAAATCGCTTACCCGTTCAGAGGCTGTGCCCGTAACAACCAGCCCATTGAGAGAAAATTGGTCCCGCTCGAATGCCTGGTCAAAAGTCACCGTAGTCTGTGTGCTCAGCTCTGCCAGGTTCATGGAGATTGACCCATTTACCGGGATGTGAAGCTGTGGATCGATATCTCCCCAGTATTTGATCAGGGCGATGTTCGGGTGTGCCAATGCGGTGGCAGATAAGGTGGGCATGAAGTTTTCCTCCTGCAATATAGTTTATCACTATGGATCGATCCCTCTACATTGATATGCCGGATTTTTATGTGACTATTAAGTAAACCAGCAATAATAATAAATCGATGGTAGCCTATGTAAAGCAAATAAATAAAATCGATGTCGATAAGGTTGATTTGGCTCTATTATCACTGTACACTGACCAAAGTAGTCTTAACGATCTCAACCGAGGACAACGGAGACTGTGCAGACTGGGTAAATTCAATCCATTAAATATAGGTTGCATTATTAACACTTAGATTTTGGTAACATGTGAAATTTCCCGGTCATCAATATTGAAAGCCGAAAATGAGCTAAAATCTCAGAGAAGGGTGGCTCTGATATGAAAAAGCACAATCCAATACTGGTTGTTGTATTTCTGCTTTGCATCGTCCTGACTGCCTGTGAACCAGTGCGGAGCATAGTTGAGATGGCAAATAACCAGGTGGGATCAGTTCTCGCCGATACGCAAACTGCCCAGGAATTAACCGCCTCGGATTTATCTACCCCCGAGCCACATGGCAGGAGTAAGCAACCCTACTCAACAAGCCAGGCTTTTACACCGGCACCCGGACACACCATCTTGTTTGAGGATGATTTTTCTGACCCAAACAGCGGATGGGATGTTTATTCCGATGAGGATGTAGCGATTGGATATAAAGCTGGTGGGTATAGCATCACGGCGAATAAAGCCAATTGGTGCTTTTGGAGCACAATTTACCGAAAATTAAGCGATGTAACGATCGATGTGGATGCCCAGAAAATTGCCGGCTCAGACGGAGATGAATATGGTGTCATGTGCCGGTACAAAGATGAGGATAATTTTTATGTTTTTACCATTACGAGCAACGGGTATTTTGCATCTGGGCAATTTATTGATGGCAAATGGTCTGAATTAGGCGCCCAAGAGTGGGAATTTAATGATGTCATCCACATAGAAGCAGGGACGAACCATTTAAAACTCACCTGCGCATATAATAATTTTTCTCTGGAGGTTAACGGATCGGTCCTCGCCAATGTGACCGATCCGGATATCAGGGCTGGAGATGTGGGTGTGTATATGTGTGCTTATGATACTCCAGGGGTCCAGGTCATTTTTGATAATTTTATCGTGTCTACTTCACCTTGAAAGAAGTGGATTTATCAGGCGAGATATCCACTTCGAAGGAACCCTGCCTTTCTTGATTTTCAAAGATTTCAGTGATACAACTTATATCTCTTTAGAGATCTGCCGCTCAAATATGCGGTCTTCCAGGCGCAGATAACCTCTAATTAATTGGCTGGCAGCCATGCGGATTGGCTCTGGAGGCCAGGGGATCACACTTCGATTGACGAACCACACATCGGTCAGGTCAGTCTTGCGCTCCAGCGCCAAGTCTGCCAGGGTGCGCCCATTGAGGTGGGTCATTGAAACGCCGTGCCCCACGCAGCCCAAGCTGTAGATGGCGCGCTCATCTCCCAGAAAACCGATCGCTGGTGCCATCTGCAAGGGGACCGACACCGGACCACCCCAGCGGTGGGTGATCTTTATGCCTTTGAGGTGGGGGAACAGCCACAAGGTATCCCGCTCGAGGTCAGCAAAGGTCCGCGGGTTCTGGTCGTGTTCCATGCTCGCACCGTATGCCAGGCTGACGTCGCTGCCACCCATGGCGATGCGGTTGTCGATCGTCAGACGGAAATAGTGCACCAGGTTACGGGCATCTTCAATCCCCTGGCGGTTAACCCAGCCCATGGGTTCAAGCTGTGCAGTTGTGAGCGGTTCGGTAACGACCATATGGGTGAATGCCGGAACTTGCTTGCGTTTCAGCTGGGGGATCAAGTGGGAATAAGCATTGGTAGCAAAGATAACTTTTTTGGCGGTCACTTTTCCATTCGGGGTGGTCAGGACGAAGTCAGCACCACGCTGGATTTCAAGGACAGGGGTTTCTTCATACACTTCCGCACCGACCTGCATGGCTAGCCGTTTAAGTTCCCTTGCCTGTCTGGCGGGGTTGAGCAGTCCCGAACGCGGCTCCCACCAGCCCCCCAGGAAGCGGGGAGAATTCAGCTCGCTTTTGATCTGGTCAGCGTCGATCCACTCGATACCGGTGATCCCCATCGAGGTCAGTATCTCCAGGTCGTGCTGGATGCGCTTGACATAGCCTGGCGTGGTGGCGGCGCGTAAGAACCCTGGGAACCAGTAATCAGACTGGAAATGATATTGCTTTACCAGCTCATCCACATAATCGACCGAGCGTTCCATGTAATGGTGCGCATCGACCGTGCGCTGGTGACCAAAGATAGCCTTGGTTACTGCCGGCTCGAGCCCGAAGAGAGTCATGGAGAAACCGCCGTTGCGACCACTGGCACCAAAGCCGACTACTTCCCCTTCCAGGACGGCAACCGTCAACCCCTGGTCGTCCTTGCGCAGGTTGTAAGCGGTGGAAAGACCGGTATATCCCCCGCCGATAATGGCAATGTCGACCTTATTATCCCCCTGCAGCGCTTCACTAGGTAAATATTCCCCGTAAGTAGCCAGCCAAAATGACTTATCGCGGTAATCTTTCATGGTGGTCCTCCATTATGGCAATGTGCAGGCGAAAGAAGATGGGTCCATGTCAATTATTGCACAATATCAGCTTCTTGTCATCCAAATCCCGTAATATCCTTGTGTGTAGTTTAATATCTGAAATTTCATCGATTTTATGTCAAAGTATGCCTGCATATTGACTTTTAGCGTCCCTGGGATACTATATAAGCAGCCCAACCATCCAGCATAGGAGGAAATCGATGAACTCGCTGCTATTGAACCCTAAAAAACACTCCCGATATTACCCCGACCAGCTCTCCAGGGAGATCATGCTGAAGACCATCCAGTTTTTTGAGACCAAGGGGAAGAATAGGCTAAAAGCGGATGATCGCAATCATCAATGGTATGCTGACTTTCTGGATTTTCAAAAACAGGAGAAAATATTCTCCACCCTGCTGACCCCATCCAGTTATCGGGGTGCGAATTGCAGGTGGGATAGCTGGCGTAATTGCGAGTTTAATGAAATCCTGGCATTTTACGGTTTGGGATATTGGTACACCTGGCAGGTATCCATCCTTGGTTTAGGACCCATCTGGCAGAGTGAGAATGAGGCCGTAAAACATAAAGCCGCACGTTTTTTGGAGGCGGGAGAAGTGTTCGCCTTCGGGCTTTCCGAGCGCCAGCACGGAGCAGACATATACGCTACTGAAATGAGTCTCAGTTCGCTGGCGGATGGGACATACCTTGCCAATGGGGAGAAATACTATATCGGTAATGCCAATGTCGCACCCATGGTTTCGACCTTTGGCAAGTTCACTCCGTCTGGTGAGTACGTGTTCTTCGTCGCCGATTTCCGGCACAAAGGGTATGACCTGGTCCAAAATCTGACCAACAGCCAGTCATATGTAGCAAACTTCAGGTTGCACGAGTACCCCATCACCGAGCACGATATCCTTTCCAAAGGGCAGGCTGCCTGGGATGCAGCCCTCAACACGGTCAATATTGGCAAGTTCAACCTGGGTTGGGGTTCAATCGGTATTTGTACCCATGCATTTTATGAGGCCATTCACCACGCAGCCAACCGCAGGTTATACGACATGCCTATAACAGATTTTCCCCACGTCAGGATGATGTTTACCGAGGCTTACGCCCGCCTGGTGGCGATGAAGCTGTTCTCTTTACGGGCTGCAGATTACATGCGTTCCGCCTCTCCTGAAGACCGGCGGTACCTGCTGTATAACCCGGTGGTCAAAATGAAGGTCACCACCCAGGGCGAGCAGGTGATCGACCTGCTGTGGGACATTATCGCCGCCAGGGGTTTTGAGAAAGATATGTACTTTGAAATGGCGGCCAGGGATATCCGGGCTTTACCCAAACTGGAAGGGACGGTGCATGTCAATATTGCACTGATCGCCAAATTCATGGCGAATTATTTCTTTTTCCACAAACAATATCCCCCGATTCCACGCCAGGACCAGGCACGCAACGATGATTTCCTGTTCCAGCAGGGTCCTGCCAGGGGGTTGAGCAAGATCCAGTTCCACGACTACGCTCCCATATTTGAGAGTCACGATGTCTCGAACGTCAGGATATTCAGCGAACAGCTTGAGGTTTTCAAGATGATGCTTGCACAAGCTGCACCCAGTGAAGAGCAGGCACAGGACACCGATTTTCTATTAACCCTCGGTAATGCATTCACCCAGGTGGTCTACGGGCAGCTGATCCTCGAAAATGCTGATATCTATTCCATCGACGATGACCTGGTTGACCAGATCTTCGATTTCATGGTGCGCGATCTTTCCGCCAATGCGCTCAGGATCTATAGCCATCCGCATGCTACCAGCGAACAGACGAGCTTCTGCCAGAAGATGATCCGGCGACCGGCGGTTGACCCAGCCAGATTTGACCGGGTTTGGTCTGACCAGGTCTTTCCGTTGAAAGACGAATATGAGATGAATATGTAAATCAAACGTGGGGGTGCTGCAACAACAGGTTTCGAGCTTGATCAGTGAGGCTTGCCAGAAGTGCCCCTTCCGGTGCATCTTCACCGCCCAGGTCATCGATGGATAGGGGAGCGGAAAAACTCACCAGCGGCTTCCCACTGGATTTCTTTCCGGTGAGTAATTGGTACGAAACCTGGAATATTTCGGCCATTTTTTGACGTTGTTCGTACTTCTTCCACAGGTTGATCAGCGGATTCTTATACCAACGCGGCGATAATATCCCACTGGCGATCGCAACCACGGATTGGGTTTGCGGTACCCTGCGCAAGAAAAGCTCGATGCTGGCTGACCAACCTGCCAGGCTCGCTTCTGCACCCGGTGAGATTGCCGGGTCGGGTTCCACATCACCACGCGGGAAGACCAGCACCGCCCCGCCATTTTGCAGATGCCGAATGGTGCTCCTCACCGTCTGTAAGCGGGCAGGGATATTGTAAGGGACCGGAATCATGTGCTCGGCAACGTTCGGCAGCATTTGGATGATCTGGATATCTGATGCCATCATCTTGAGGTCGTCCCGCTGAATGCAGGCTCCCAGGATGGCGGCATCGTAAGCAGCCGGGTGATTGCACACCACCATCAACGGACTTTGGCGAGGGATTTTCTCTTCACCAACCAGATCGACCTCGCTAATGAAATTATCGAGCAGTGTCTTAATCGCAGAACTCCAACCATATTGGACGGTATTCCTGTCCAGCTCGACCAGCAACCTGGACATGCGTTTGACTGGTGCGTTCAAAATGAGGAAAACGAGGCGCGAGATCCAATTAGGGCGTTTAATCCCCATCACAACCAGGATCTGTGCGAAGAGGGCATCGGTGAAGACTTCGACCTCCGGTGTGCGGGGAGCCAATCGGTCGACCATTAGGCAAGTATATCATCAGAATTTTGGTCGTTCTGCCCGCCATTATGGATCGAGGATCTACGGATTACTTTCTTATTATCCTCGTTGCACGGCGCAGGGTGGTTTGGCGAAATTAACTGGACATACCTAAATCTGCTCTAGCCTGTTACAATCGCTTGATTCGGACAGCACTTGACCCATTTTTTGTGGAGAGCTCCATTGTCAGTCAGCAGTGCGATCAAGTATAGCCGCTCTATTATCGGGTTTTTCAGCGATAAGGAGTATTACCCGCGCCTGTATAAAGTAGCCATTCCCATCGTCTTGCAGCAATTCATCATGTCGTCGCTTAACATGGTTGGGGTGGTGATGATCGGGCAGTTGGGGGCAGTGCCTGTAGCCGCGGTAGGTCTGGCAAACCAGATATTCTTCCTGTTAAACCTTATGCTGTTCGGGATCTACACCGGTTCAGCCATGTTCACCGCCCAATTATGGGGGTCCAGGGATATCCCCAATATCCGCAAAGTACTGGGGTTGGCACTTACATTGGGCCTCGGTGCGGCAACATTATTCCTGGTGATCGCAGAAATCTTCCCGGCAGCTGTTCTGAGCATCTATTCTAAAGACCCGGCAGTCGTTGCCCTGGGCAGCGTGTACTTGCGCATCCTGGGGATTTCATTTGTCCCCTACGCCATCTCATTTTGTTATGCGATTGTACTGCGCAGCACTGGGGACGTCCGGACTCCATTAGTTGTCACCTTCACAGCCCTATCGCTGAATACCGTGCTGAGTTATTTGCTCATTTTCGGCAAGCTGGGACTGCCCGCCTTGGGCGTGGTTGGAGCGGGGATTGCCGTGCTGGTATCTCGCCTGGTGGAGTTATTGCTGATCCTGCTACTGACGTATCGAAAGGACAGTCCATCCGCGGCGAAACTAGGCGAGTTATTCAGCTATAACCTGGAATTTGCCAGGCGGGTGCTCAAGCCCGTCCTGCCGGTGGTTGCCAACGAAATATTATGGTCATTGGGCATCACCGCTTACAGCGTTGCATATGCCCGCATCAGCACCGATTTTATCGCCGCCATGAATATCGTCGCATCGATCGACCAAATGGCGCTGGTGTTGTTCGCTGGCATCGGGCATGCCACCGCCATCCTGGTCGGCAACCGTATTGGCGCCGGCGATGAAGGAAACGCTTTCCGATATGCTGCCCGGTCCGAAGCCCTGGGCATGCTGGGTGGTGTGGGCATCGGCGCGTTGGTGATTGTGAGCTCGAATCTTATCCTTACGCTTTATAAGGTCCCTCCGGAGGTGATCGAGTATGCACATAAAGCCCTGATCATCCTGGGCTTACTTTTATGGCTGAGGGCTTCCAACCTGATCATGTTCATCGGGATCTTCCGCAGCGGAGGAGACACCCGCTTTGCGCTGATCGTGGATGGGCTGATCATCTGGGTGGTGGGGGTTCCGTTGGCGTTTGCCGGGGCGTTCGTTTTCCATTTACCGGTTTACTGGGTCTACCTGCTGGTGATGGCTGAAGAGGTCACCAAGTGGGTGCTTGGGGCATACCGGTTCTTTTCACGGAAGTGGATCCACAACCTGGTGAATAGTGTACCTTCCTGAAAATCCCGCCCTGTTCAAAATCACTGCTCTCTGATAAGATAGCATCCCGAATATACCGGCCTCGACCGATTTGGTCGGGGTTTTTGTATGTCAGAACTGGAAGAACAGTGTGATTATCGAACGAGAAGATTTACGTAATATCGCCATTATTGCCCACGTAGACCACGGCAAGACCACCCTGGTGGATGGCTTGCTCAAGCAAGCCCATGTTTTCCGTGAAAACCAGCAGGTGATAGTACGGGTGATGGATTCAAACGATCTCGAGCGTGAGCGTGGCATCACCATCCTGGCTAAGAACACCGCCATTGAGATCTGGGACCAACAATTCCAGGGTCAGGTGAAGATCAACATTGTGGACACCCCCGGGCACGCAGATTTTGGTGGTGAAGTCGAGCGGGTGATGAACATGGTGGACGGAGTGCTGCTGTTGGTGGATGCCGCCGAAGGACCCATGCCCCAGACCCGTTTTGTGCTCAAGAAAGCGCTCGAGATGGGGCACCGGGCGATCGTGGTGATTAACAAGGTCGACCGCAAGGATGCCGAGCCAGAACGAGTGCTCAACCAGACCTTTGACCTGTTCATCGAGCTGGGTGCCACGGATGAACAAGCGGATTTCCCAATTATTTACGCCAATGCCATCACCGCCCAGGCCGGTCTTACCCCAGAGTTAGGACCCGACCTGCAGCCTCTGTTCCAGGCAATCCTGCGCCACATCCCCGCCCCGTGTGTGGATGTGGATGCCCCGCTGCAGATGCTGGTGACCACCCTTGGGTACGATGACTACCGCGGCGTGACTGCCGTGGGGCGCATCCACGCGGGTAAGATGGCTGTAGGGCAAGCCCTGGCCCGCATCACCGTAGCCGGGCAAATCCTTCCGGAACGGGCGCGCTACCTGTACGTCCATCAGGGTTTAAAACGTGTGGAAGTGGAAGAAGCCCAGGCTGGTGAGATCGTAGCACTGGCTGGATTGGAAGGGATCGGCATCGGCGAGACCCTGGCTGACCCTGAGAATCCCGTAGCACTCCCACCGATCAAGGTGGAGGAGCCGACGGTTCGGATGACGTTCGGGGTGAACACCTCTCCATTTTCAGGTCGCGAGGGACGCTGGAATACTTCACGTCGATTACGGGAGCGCCTCTTCGATGAGCTGCGCTCCAACGTCGCATTGCGCGTGGCTGAAACCGAGGCGGCTGATTCATTTCTCGTCTCGGGGCGGGGCGAGCTGCACCTGGCGATCCTGATCGAAACCATGCGGCGGGAAGGCTATGAGTTCCAGGTATCGCGACCGGAGGTCATCCTGCGGGAAGGCGAAGGCGGAGAGACCCTGGAGCCGTTCGAGGAGTTATACATCGAGACCAGCTCGGAAACCGTGGGTGTGGTGGTCGAGATGCTGGGAGGGCGGCGGGGTCAGATGCTGGATATGCAGGATACACTCGAAAATACTGTCCGCCTTAAGTATCTCGTGCCTACCCGCGGATTGTTGGGTTTCAGGTATCAATTCCTGACCGCCACGCGCGGGGCTGGCACGATGAATACCATTTTTTATGACTATTTACCTATGGTCGGTGCCATGGCAGGGCGGGAGGCAGGTTCAATTGTTGCATTCGAGCCTGGCATTACTACAACTTATGGGTTGAACAATGCCCAGGACCGCGGCATCTTGTTTTATGGTGCAGGGGTGGATGTTTATGAAGGCATGGTGGTGGGTGAACACCAGCGCCCAGGTGACTTGAGCTTCAATGTGTGCAAGAAGAAGCACATGACGAATGTGCGCGCTGCCCGAGGTGAGATGGAAATCCGCCTCACTCCTCCTCGCCAGATGAGCCTGGATGAAGCAATTGAGTACCTGGCTGATGACGAGCTGCTCGAGGTAACCCCTCAAACCTACAGAATTCGGAAGCGGATGCTTAATAACGAAGAACGTGGCAAGCAAATCAAGCTGGCAAAGCTCGAAAAGATAGGTTAATCCCAGTATTTATAATATATTAAGTTAACAGCTAATCAGGGCTGGATTAAATAAAAATGTTCGACCGGAAAAAGTCGATCATTTTAGTTCTCTCACCATGCTAATCGATATAAGATGCTCAGATCTTCAGACGGTACACGCGGTAGCGTTTATACAACCTGGCACCCGCCCTTACCGCTAGAGAGGGGGTATACGGATTATCGTCAGAGGTCAATGACATGTCGATCCAGGTGTAGCCTTTGGGCACAATCCGCCTGGCTATCTCATCGAACAGCAGCACTGCCACGCCGGTATCCCAGTATTCGGGCAGAACCAGCACGCTCTTCAATGACAGGCACTTGGGCTGGCGGCGCATATAAGGTAGCAGGCGCAGGTAATCCCACGGGTAGCGCAAGCCGTTGGCGTGGATTAGCATCTCATTGACGTTAGGGATACCAGGCAGCCAGCCCACGGTTTCTCCATCCACCTCAGCAAACAACACCAGATCAGGGTCGACGATGCTCCTGAAATTCGCCAGCGCGGCTTGCAGTCCAGAAAGGGGCCAGGGGATGAAATCGGGGATATGGGTGAGGCACTTGTTCATGAGGGTATGAATTTTCTGCACTTCACCGTCCCAATCATCCAGATTTGCCGAGCGGATCTTGATCCATTCATGGCGTCGCAGGCGTTCTGAGAGCCGGGCGATACGTTTGAGACCCTCGGCTGCCATTTCCTGGGTAATCTCGTAAGCCAGATTGTCGCCGCGTGCTGGAGGAAACCCATATTCCTCGAAGAAACCCTGGTAGTATTCTGGAGTGTGACCACACAGAACCACCGGTGGTCGGTCACGTCCCTCGATCAGCACCCCGTAGCTATCTTCATAATCCAGGTTCATGGGTCCATATAGGGTTTCGAGCTGGTGAGTCTTGGCCCACTGTTTGGCATGCTCGAACATTGCCCAGGCAACATCACGATCCTCAATGCAGTCGAAGAAACCAATCATGCAGTCCTTCATCCCCACGCGCGTCATTGGTTTCCTTGTCATCCGCACAGCAAATCGTGCCAGCGAGTTGCCCTTCCTTCAAGACCATAAAAAATTCCGCTATTCCGCGTTTGAAAAACACCCCCGTGGCAGGGTCAATAAGCTTGATGCGATCTGTCAGTAGCGGCGGCACCCACAATGGGTCATGCTTGTAAATCTGCCATGGAAATGTGGCAAAATGCTTTCGATCGGAAGCGGTATTCACCGGTATGAACTCGATCATTAATCTGGTCCTTCATCAACAATGGCAGCAACTCGTCGTTCTTCCAGCTCCCGAGCGATGCGTGTGTAACCTTCACGTCCGAGAGGGTAAAGGATGGCGAACAGGATCCCGATGCTCAGCATGACTGCTGGGATGGGTCCGACCAACAGGCGGATGCCATTCACTGCACTCACAGGTTGTTGAGCGCTATTGGGGATATATCCGGTTCGATCCAGCATCAACAATGCCAGGGGAATGGCAATGGAAGATGCTACTTTCTGCGAGAGCGATATCAGGCTATAGAATATGCCCTCATGCCGCTTGCCATTTTTAAGCTCTCCATATTCGATCGCATCGGGGATCATCGACCAGGGGATAACGTGGGCAGCAGATACACCGATCCCGGCTAACACACATAAGATCAGAATGATGGAAAGTGGTGTAGCAGAAGTCAAGCTGATCATCGCCAGCAGCACGACAGCAAAGAACACCATCCCGATGATGTACGCCAGACGCTTGTTGAGACGGCGCGAGGTCCAGGTCCATAATGGCAAGGCAATGATAGCAACCACAAATATGGTCGCCATGATCAGGTCACTGTTGCCTTCTCGGTTCACTGCATATTTGATAAAGTAGAGCAGCATGGTCTGAAGGATATCTATGGTGAGCCATGTGAATAGAAAGATGATGGCACTGAACACGAAAGGTTTGTTTTTTACCGATAACTTGATCGATTCAAACAGCCCGGGCTGCTCCTGCTGCATGAATTCTGGGCGCTCACGCGTGCCAAAGAACACAATGTAGATCGGAATCGCCGAGACGATAGCAAAGATGAACCCCATTGCCATGATACTGGTGCCGTGTTCCGGGGAAAAGCCGGTAATGATCATTAAGGGAACGGTGAATGCCACCAGGCTGCCAGCAATGGAGAAAAATGCCCTCACCGATGTGAGTGAGGTGCGCTCATCATAATCTGATGTCAGTTCAGGGGTCAGTGCGAAGTATGGCATGTAAATCATGGTGGCTGCCGCATCGTAAAGGACATAAATAAATGCGTAGTAAGCCACCAATGCAACATCTCCCTGGATGGGAGGACGCCACCACATCAGGGTAAAGACGATGGCAAATGGGATTGGTCCAAAAAGCAAATAAGGGCGCCGCCTGCCCCAGCGTGTACGGGTATGGTCTGAGATGTAACCGAACAGGGGATCATTGACATAGTCCCAGGTGCGCCCGATGAGGATGGCGATGGCTGCTAACGCTGGGCGGACACCAACTACATCGGTTAGAAAGATGGCGAAATAGGCTGCCACGATGGTACTGGTGATGCTGAAACCCAGGTCACCCGATCCATACATCCATTTTCGCCACGCCGGCAGCTTTTCAGTCATTTTTTTTGATAGTTTGGGTGGGATGCACTATTTTACCTTATTCTATAAAATTCGCTATCACCAATCCGAATTGGGTTATCTAATGCTTCTCAACACGGATAATTATGCTGAAACACAGTGAGAATTAGCGAGCAACCCTTCATTGAGCGGTATGGTAACTGACTGTATGCAGCGTTTTTCTCCAAACATGCCATGCTATAATCGCGCCATGATTTTAGTGACAGGAGGTACAGGTTTTATCGGTAAGGCGTTAGTCAGGCACCTGACCGAAGCCGGTTACCCTGTACGACTGCTCATCCGTCCATCCAAACAATCGCCCGATCTACCCCGCGGTGTGCCGGTCGAAGTGGCGGTCAGCAGCTTATCAGATTCGCGCAGCATCCGTTCTGCCATGATGGATGTGGATATCGTTTACCACCTGGCAGGGGCGGAGGGGTATGGAGCACACGCCAGCCTGATGGACGTGGATATCCAGGGCACGCAGACCATCAGCCAGGTTGCCTCTGAAGTCGGGGTAAACCGCTTTTTCTATGTGAGTCACCTGGGAGCTGACCGGGCATCAGCATACCCCGTGTTGAAAGCCAAAGCGATTGCCGAAGAGAACATCAGGCGTAGTGGAGTGAACCACACCATCATCCGCTCGGCAATGGTGTATGGGCTGAACGACCATTTCACCAGCAATCTGGCACGCCTGCTGAATGCTTTGCCTTATTTCTTTTTCCTTCCTGAAGAAGGCGCTACCCTTCTCCAGCCCATATGGGTGGAAGATCTGGTCACCTGTTTGGTGTGGAGTTTGGACAACGAGCTAACCATCAACCAGACCTATTCGGTCGGCGGACCAGAGTACCTGACCATTACCCATATCGTGCAGTCTGTGCTCGAGCAGATCAGTCTGCGCCGCCGGGTGGTGCATATGTTTCCTCCTTATCTCCGCGCCTTCACAGTATTAGGTGAATCTATTTTCCCTGGCTTGCCCGTGTCGGTGTACTGGCTGGACTACCTGGCAACCAACCGCACCTGCAGCCTGGACGTGATGACCAGGGTATTCAACATCCTTCCCGCTCGCTTTGACCACACACTGGACCACCTTAAAAATACCAACTGGCGAACCTCATTGTGGCGCCGGTTGTTCCGCAGAGGTCGCCGCTAACCGAATGAAACCTGCCTACACGATCAAGCTGATTGAAAATATCGACGAAATGCACCGGGTGGAGGACCTACAGCGCCAGGTATGGCAGGAGGGAGAGTCGGAGATCGTACCTGCCCACCTGATAAACTCAGCAGTGCATAACGGAGGCCTGCTACTGGGTGCCTACGTGGAGGAAGAATTAGCCGGCTTCGTGTTCGGATTTTCCGGTTTTTATTCCACTCCAGATGGGCCACGCTTGAAGCATTATTCCAGTATGCTGGGCGTACGTCCAGAATTCCGCGACCAGGGGATGGGGTTTGCACTCAAACGTGCCCAGTGGCAGATGGTGCGCCACCAGGGAATCGACCGCATCACCTGGACGTACGACCCCCTGCTCAGCCGCAATGCCTGGCTGAACATCACCCGCCTGGGAGCAGTGTGTAGCACCTACCTTCGGGATTTTTACGGAAAGATGAACGATGCGCTTAACCAGGGGCTGCCTACCGACCGCTTCGACGTAGATTGGTGGGTGAACTCGCAGCGCGTGGATAGGCGACTCAGCCGACGGCGGCGCGGCGACCTGACCCTGGTGCACTACCTGTCGGGAGGAGCCCAGATGGTAAACCCCGCTGAATTGGATGCATCCAATCTGCCCCATCCGGCGGAGGACCCTCCCATCCAGGCAGGCCGGGATATGCCCTTCCTGTTGGTTGAGATCCCTGCCGATTTCCAGGCACTTAAAACAACAGATATCAAGTTGGCACTTGAATGGCGCTTGCATACTCGCACCATATTTGAAACCTTGTTCGCTGCCGGATACCTGGTGACCGATTTAGTCCAGTCAGCCATCCCACCCGTTCGCAGCTACTACGTGCTGGTTCATGGAGAGAGCACATTATGAAGATATCCCGCATCAACCTTTATCACCTGCGTATGCCGTTGTTAAGTGCCTTCGAGACCTCCTTCGGGCGGATCCAAACGCGTGATTGTGTGCTGGTGGAGGTTTTCGCTGATGGCCTGGTGGGGTATGGTGAGTGCCCTGCCGACCACGACCCGGGTTACTCTTATGAGACAGTCGGCACAGCCTGGCATATCCTGCAGGATTTCCTGATCCCGGCTGTGATGAACGTGGAAATAGCAAATCCATCCGAACTGCAGCAGCTGATGGCATTCGTGCGCGGCCACCAGATGGCTAAAGCGGGGCTTGAAATGGCATTGTGGGACCTGCTGGGTAAATTGCAGGGTCAGTCCTTGTCCAAAATGTTGGGTGGGGTGCGCCAGCGGGTGGAGGTAGGCGTCTCGGTCGGCTTGCAGGAGTCGCCCCAAAAGTTGGTCGAAGTGGTGCAATCCTACCTTGACTTGGGTTACCAGCGGGTGAAGATCAAGATCAAGCCCGGGCGCGATGTAGGAGATGCCAGCGCAGTCCGCCAGTCGTTCCCCGAACTGCGAATGCAGGTCGATGCGAACTCTGCTTACACCCTGGAAAGCGCTGGAAGCCTGACCCCGCTGGATGATCTGGAACTCCTGCTGATCGAACAGCCGCTGGCAGAGGACGACTTATGGGACCACCACAGCCTGCAAGTATGGTTCCGCACGCCCATATGCCTGGATGAAAGCATCACCTCGCTCCGCCTCGCCAGGCAGGCATTGGAAATGAAAGCTTGCCGGGTTATCAACATCAAGGCTGGCAGGGTGGGTGGATTGAGCCAGGCACAGGCGATCCACGATCTTTGCTTTAAGCAGGAAGTACCGGTATGGTGTGGCGGCATGCTTGAGACGGGTGTGGGAAGGGCCTCCAACCTGGCTCTGGCATCCCTGCCCGGGTTCACCCTGCCTGGCGATATCTCTGCCACTGATCGCTACTACCAGGAAGATATAACCCAGGAACGCTTTACGTTGAACACCGGAAGCACCATCGACGTCCCAATTGCTCCGGGATTGGGGGTGACTATCGCCCAGGCTGCACTGAAACGGGCGACCATTGCCAGGATAAGCCTGCCGGATGCGTAATCAGTATTTTTCCCATTTACCCCGCTTCGAGCGGGATTATCTATTTTATAAAACTGAGCATGAAAAAAGTTGCATTATTTATCACTCTATTCTATACTTTTTGTGTAAACAGGAGGTAGCCGATGCGGACATATGATATTACCCTCACGATTACTCCTCAATCCATCGTGTGGCCGGGTGATCCACCCGTCAGGATAAATCAAACCAGCAGCATCGCGGCGGGTGATAACGCGAATGTGTCTGAGATAAGCATGAGCTGCCATACCGGCACGCACGTGGATGCCCCGGACCACTTCCTCAACAATGGTATTACGGTGGAAGATCTGTCGCTCGACCTATTGGTAGGCAGGGCATATGTGCTCAACCTGCCAGATGTGAGCACGATCACCGCCTCCGTGCTGATCCAGTCTGAAATTCCTCCCCGCACCCGTCGTTTACTGTTCAAAACACGCAATTCCCAGCTGTGGGCGAATGGAAATAAGGAATTCCAACCTGATTTCGTAGGTCTCAGCGTGGATGCGGCTGAGCTTTTAGTAGACCGTAACGTCAAGCTGGTGGGGATCGACTACCTGTCCATCGCGCCGTATAAAATGAGCTCACCAGTGCATTCCATCCTGCTGACAGCAGGGGTGGTAGTGATTGAAGGCCTGGACCTATCCAAAGTGTCGCAGGGCAGATACAACCTGCATTGCCTGCCGCTGAAACTGGGGGGTGTGGAAGGAGCACCCACGCGTGCCATCCTGGTGGGAGTGTAATGCAGTAATTCTTATTTTTTCCCGGTCGGGGCGGATAACGCGCCACCCAAACAGGTGGCACAACGTCCGCCCCTATTTTTTTCACCTGCCAATGTTTTGGCGTTATTAGTATAGACCTGACAGGTTTTCAAAACCTGTCAGGTCTGGTGCACCGACCCTTGAATTTGATTGAAAATTGGAATATAGTACAGGCTGAGGCAGAAACGGATGAGCAGAATGATCGTCAGTTGGGGCTGGATTGTGGGAACAAGCATCCTGCTATTGATGGCGGGGTGCCAGCATCAGGGGGCAGCTCCGGCGATAGAAGGAGGAGAAGAAGAGATGAGCACGCAAGTGACGAGCAGCGCGTTCAATGAGGGCGAGAAGATCCCGCGCATTTACACCTGTGACGACCAGAACGTCTCGCCACCGCTGGTGTGGACGGGTGTGCCCACCAACACAGTCAGCCTGGCGCTGGTTATGGACGACCCGGACGCCTCGTCGGGCAGCTGGGTGCACTGGATGCTGTATAACCTGCCGCCTGAGCTTACTAGCCTGGAGCAGGGCAAGTCTGGTGGTGGGACGGAGGGGAAGAATGATTTCGGCAAGATCGGCTATGGAGGTCCGTGCCCACCGCGTGGTTCGAACCACCGCTATTTTATAAAAGTTTATGCTCTCGATACCCGCTTGGATTTGAACGCCGGAGCAACCAAAGCGCAGGTGGAAAATGCGATGAGGGGGCATATCCTGGCACAGGGTCAGCTGTTGGGAAGGTATGGGCGGTGACAAAGAGGTGACGTTCCATTGGGACGTCTCGAAAAGAGGAAAAAAAGACCTGACAGAGAAAGATAAGACCTGATAGATATATCCTGGTTATTTTTCAGGCAGATTACGATTTATCCATCCCGGGAGCAAGCAAGGCCGCACCACCGTCTACAGTGATAACCTGACCCCGGATCATGCTGGCAGCCGGTGAGCACAGGAAAGCAACAATATTTGCCACGTCCTGGGGGGTGACCAGGCGACCGGCAGGGGTTATTGCAGCGGCTTTTTCGGCGATATGGATATCGGTGCGCACCATCTCGAAATACTGCAAGGCGTCGGTGAGAACCATCCCTGGGCTGATGGCATTGACCACGATATTTTTCGGAGCCAATTCAACTGCCAGGTAACGGGTGATGGCCTCGATGGCGGCTTTGCTGGCACCCACGACAACATAATCGGGCAGCACCCGCCCGGCTCCCGGGCTTGATATGGTGACGATTGAGCCACCACCACGTTTTTCCATCAGCGGGGCAGCCCGCTGGGCAGCAAACAACAGGGAGCGGGCGTTGATATTCATGGTCCAATCCCAACCCTTAACCCGCTGCTCCATCACCGGGCGGTTATAGCCCGAGGCGGCGTTGTGGATGAAGATATCCAACCCGCCAAATTCCTGCTCGATGGCCTCGAATAGGCGGTCGATCTCATCCAGCTCACCCATGTTGGCTTTGACCAGCAGGGCTTTGCGGCCAAGCTGCCGGATGTGTTCAACGGTCTCCTCCGCTGGCTGGTGGTTGCGGAAGTAGTTGACCACTACATCTGCACCCAGGGAGGCGAAATGCAAAGCGATGGCAGAGCCAATCCCCCGCCCCGACCCACTGACCAGGACAACCTTATTGCTGAACATAACCGTTGGAAGGCTTGATATTGCGGTAACGGGAACGCAGCTCAATCACTCTCAAGGCTGCCTCGATCTTGACATTCGCGTCCATTTTGCTCTCCCCGATGCGCCTTTCTTGGAAGTGGATGGGGATTTCCTTGATACGCAAGCCTAATTTTTCTGCCAGGTAGCACATTTCCACCTGGAAGATATAACCCGTCGAGCGGATGTGCTCCAGGTCGATGCGCTGCAATGCCTCGACCGTCCAGCACTTGAAGCCGGCAGTGGCATCCTTGGTGTGAGTTCCAAGGATAATTCGTACCCACACCGAGTTAGCCCACCAGCTCAGCAGGCGGCGGTACCAGGGCCACTCGACGTCTAGCCCTCCGCCTTGGATATAGCGCGAGCCGACGATTACATCATACTCGGGTATCAAGCTTAGCATCTGGGAGACATATTCAGGAGGGTGAGAGAAATCGGCATCCATGTGGATGATGTAGGAGTAGCCCTGCTCGATCGCCCACTTGAAAGCCTGGATATAAGCTGTGCCCAAACCGAACTTACCCATACGGTGCATTACGTGGAACTTGCCAGGGTAATCCATAACCAGCTTATCTGCCACCTGACCGGTTCCATCTGGAGAGGCATCATCGACATCGAGAATTTCAAGCTCATCAATGTTTAGGTTGAAAAGCGCTGCAGTGATCTCTGGCAGGTTTGCGGCTTCGTTATAGGTTGGGATGACGACCAGTGAATTCGGCATGAGACTATTTTACAACTTTTTTGCTTCCTGCCACAAGCTTTCCATCTCATCTAAAGACAGGTCGCTGAGTGGTCTACCCTGACGACGGGCGAACTGTTCGATATGGTTAAACCGCTTGCGGAAGCGAGTACTGGTCTCACGCAGGGCAGATTTCGGCGTCGATATCATAATGGCGCGCCAGGTTCACCACTGCAAATAGCAGGTCACCCAGCTCGTCCGACCGTGAAGCCAGGTCTTCAGCGTGCAGAAGCTCCTGGCATTCCTCGTTGATCTTATCCACCACACCATGCGTATCCGGCCAGTCAAAACCCACCCGGGCAGCCCGTGCCTGAATCTCTTCAGCTTGTGCGAGGGCGGGAAGGGCAGTTTCGACACCATCGAGGAGACCTTTTTTGGTACCGCCGTTCTCCTGCTGCAGCTCGTCACGTTCGGCAGCTTTTAATTTTTCCCAATTCTGGAGTACATTTTCAACACCGTCCACCTTTACATTACCAAATACATGCGGGTGACGGCGGATAATCTTATCGTAGATGCTTTTGATCACCTGGTTGATGTTGAACTCGCCATATTCATTGGCGATCTGGGCATGCAGGGTGATCTGGAGCAGCAGGTCCCCGAATTCCTCACGCATATGCGCCGGGTCGTCTGCGTCCAGCGCGGCCAGGGCTTCGTAGGTCTCTTCGAGCAGGTTGGTGCGCAGGGTTTGGTGGTCCTGTTCACGGTCCCACGGGCAGCCATCGGGGGCTCGCAGGTGGGCAATAATCTCCTGGAAAGCCTCGAATGAGGTGCCTGTCTCCAGGGGAGGCAGGTAAAGCGAGGTCAATAACCCGATGGATTGGCTCTGGTCGATGGAGAAGAGCGGTAGATCTTCCACAACCATTTGAGAGGTACCAGCGGCGTGGACCAGACGAACCGTATATTCATCCGGGTAAGTTTCCATTAGGGTCAGCTTGACATCACTTGCCACTTCTTTTGAATAGAGCTGGGCGATGAGGACGGGGGCATCCGGTGGGAAAGGCGGAACATGGGCGGAAGCAAGCTCGAGGGCATCGACGATTGCCAGGTGGGGCAGGGGGTCAACTCCCAGGGCAGTCAGGGTGGGTTCGATAAAGCTCAATCCCTCGACAACCTGGACGGGGAGACCTTCATGGCGGGCTCGGCGGGCAATCTCGGGGCAGGTGGCTTCAGCTACAAAGGGATGACCCGGCACAGCATATACCACGCCCTGGGGTCGCCGACCTAGCTCGAGCACCTGGTCGATGATATGCGCATAGACATCATCGAAGGAAGGCAGTTGGTCATAAAGCTCATCGAATGAATGGACCTCGATTGATTCCGGGAAGCTGGCTACAGTGGGATGCTGGATAGTGCGTAAGTAGATCTCGGGCGAGGTTTCGATGATTTTTGTCGCCTGCTGAGTGAGCAGGGATGCATCACCGGGGCCGAGACCAAGCAGGATGATTATAGGTGCCATATGACCTCTTATTTATTGAGCTGACCGTTTTCGTTACAGCTGATAACAAGCTGTTTTGAAACGGTCAGATTAAAAAGTAATGCGTAAAACGAAGCCATGGAGCCACGTTCGTACGCATTACTGTCGTTTCAAAATAGATTAGGCTTTGTGTAAGTAATTGCCTTGCGGGTGCGCATGAGACCGGGTTTCTTGCGTTCCGCATGACCGTTTGGATCAAAGATTTAACGCTTGGTGTAGGTGGGAGCCTTGCGGGCACGCTTGAGACCGGGCTTCTTGCGTTCCTTGACGCGTGGATCGCGGGTGAGGAAACCACCCTTGCGTAAAATGGAGCGTGAATCCGGATTCATCAAGAGCAGGGCGCGAGCGATGCCCATCATCACGGCATCCGTCTGACCGGTGGTGCCACCACCATTGACGATGGCGGTGATATCCAGCGCGCTGCGGTTTTCACCCACTGCTGCCAAAGGTGCAACAATGGTTTCAACGTCACCCGTGCGGCCGAAATAATCTTCCAATGTCTTTTGGTTGACGGTGAATACTCCGGTGCCGCTGGCGATGCGAACGTGGGCGGTGCTCTCCTTGCGACGACCAATTCCTTCATAATACTGTACTGCCATACTCACTCCTTTAATTCAACTCTCGCCTCACACCAGCGGTTTGGGATTCTGGGATGCGTGCGGGTGTTCAGGACCAGCATATACCTTCATTTTTTTGATCAGCGAGCGACCATATTTGTTATGCGGAAGCATACCCCATACCGCACTGCGAATGACGCGGTCAGGATGCCTTTCAAGCTGTTGGCGTAAGCTGACGGTTTTCATGCCACTGGGATAACCGCTGTGATGGTAATACATCTTATCTTCCATCTTGTTACCAGTTGCCTGGACCGCTTCAGCATTAATCACCACGACAAAATCACCAGTCTCAACGCCTGGGGTGTACATAGGCTTGTTCTTGCCTAGCAGGATGCTGGCAATCTGGGTAGCGAGACGACCCAGATACTTATCTCTGGCGTCAACCAAGACCCATTCGTTGCTAAGTTCATTTTTTTTCGGGACGTAAGTTTTTTGCACGTCTTCCTTCTCCAAATTTTAGGCAGAATTTGTTCTTTTCAAACACATTCTGCCAACAGATTTATCCTAATTTCGTATCCTCAACCAACTGATAAGTCTCAGGTGGATAACTGACTTCTGCCAGGATCAAACCCTGGGCTGGTGCCAGACCATGCACCAGACGGTTTGTCGCGCTGTGAGCCTGCCCGGTGTGTGTAGCATAATCCGAACCGGGATCCATTGCCTTCTGCAGGTCATCCATGGTCAGCATACCCTGTGCGATCATCACCTGCATGAAGACGATACGCCGTACCATGTGGTAAAGAAAAGCCTGGGCAGCAATCTCAAAGATAAGGAATGGAGATTCCTGCTTCCAATCAGCACTCAGTACGACCCGGGAGGTGTTGCCTCCAGCGTTGGGTGCACGGCCAAAGGCGCCAAAATCGTGTTTTCCAACCAAGGGTCGAGCGGCTTCACGAAGAGCGTTGTGCTCCACCGCAGGCCAAACACGCCAGGCGTACGATTCCAGGAGTGGTTGGCGGACAGGCTGGCAGTATATTCGGTAAAAATATTTACGCCAGCTGGCATCGTAGCGGGGATGGAAAGATGAACAAACCTGCTTTACCTCCCTGGCGACCACATCGGATGGTAGAAGAGCATTCAGTGCAGTCTGGAGATCCATGCAACCATGGTTCCATTCCAGCTCAAATGCAATTACCTGACCGGTGGCGTGCACACCTGTATCGGTGCGTCCGGCTGCCAGGATGGACCGATCATTCCAGCCGAGCTTGCGCAGGACGTCTTCAACCACAGCCTGTACGCTGCGAGCATTGGCCTGCCGTTGAAAGCCCTTGTAATGGGAGCCGTCATAGGCGAGGATAACTTGGTAACGTTCCATGGATGGCTGACGATTATCTGTCTTAAGGCAGGCTCTTCGCCTGGCTCGATGCCATTTTTCTTTTAGTCGATTACTCTTCGATCAGCTCGATCAGCACCATAGGGGCGTTATCACCCAGGCGGGGACCCAGCTTGTGGATACGGGTGTAGCCGCCAAGGCGATCGGCGTAACGAGGTGCTATATCATCGAACAATTTAACCACGGCTTTTTTATTGCTCAAGCGGGCTGCGGCAAGGCGGCGGGCGTGGACCATCTTGTCGTCGCCTTCCTTGATGCCGTGCTTGGCAAGGGTTATCAAACGTTCTGTCTGACCACGGATTGCCAGGGCTTTTGCCTGAGTGGTTTCAATCCGCTCATGCTCGAACAATTGCGCAATCAAAACGCGGCGAAGTGCAGCGCGGTCATCCTTTTTTCGGCCTAGTTTTTTTCCTGCTACCTGATGTCGCATATCAAATTACTCCACTTCGTCTTCTTTTTGATCTCGGAGATAACCCTTCTCACGCATTTTTAGGCGTAATTCGTCCAGGCTTTTCTCTCCAAAATTCCGGATGGACATGACCGCTTCTTCGCCCTTATCGAGCAGCTCCAACACTTCACCGACTGTGGTGATGCCGGTGCGCTTGAGCGAGTTGAACACACGGACCGACAGGTCTAGGTTCTCGATGGGTGTTTCGATCATCTCACTGGTGAGGTGATCCTCTTCGCTCGCCTCTTCGGTAAGCGATGCCAGGGTTTCCTCGCTGATGCCTGCCAGGTGGCGCAGGTGATCGATGAGGATCTTGGCTGAAGTGCTCAGGGCATGTTCCGGAGTGACCGTTCCATCCGTCCAAATCTCCAGGATCAATTTATCGTAATTCGTGCTTTGCCCCACACGGGCAGAGCTGACTTCCCAATTCACCCGCCTGACGGGGCTGTAGATTGCATCAACCGGCAGCTCACCGATGGGCAAGCGACCTGTGCGATCGTCAGCAGGAGAATAACCCCGGCCGCGTTCCACGGTCATATCAATTTCCAGATTGGCTTTCGGATCATCCACCGTGAACAGGTACAGCTCAGGGTTGACGACTTCAACATCCGGATTGGCAGAAATATCGGCAGCGGTGACCGTACCATCCCCCTGGACTGCCAGGTGGAGATGAGCGGTATCCACGTCCATCAGCCGCATGCGCATTTGCTTGATCTGAAGCATGACGCGGATCACATCCTCGCGCACACCTGGGATCTCACTAAATTCGTGCTGAACATCGGCGATGCGGATGGACGTCACAGCCACACCGTCCAAGGAAGACAGCAAGACACGACGCAAGGCATTGCCGAGCGTAATACCATAGCCATGTTCCAATGGACTGATGACAAACTTGCCGTAGTTACGAGCTTCAGCTTCACGCTCGATCTTCGGCGTTACCATGTTACTTAGTCCTAACACAGTTCACCTCTTCCCCCGCGCCTGGGATTATCTTGAGTAATACTCAACGATGAGTTGTTCGCCAAGGTTGGCATCGATTTCCGAGCGTTCAGGCAAACGAACCACGGTCCCGGCAAGGTCTTTAAGATCACGACTGAGCCAATTGGGAACGTTGCGATCTTCTGCGAGATCAGGAAGCTCTTTGAAATAGGTTCGCCGCCGAGAGCTGGGGCGAACAGAAACAATATCACCGATGGAAACGGTCATGGATGGGACGTCTGTGCGGATGCCATTGACGATGAAATGTCCATGGGTGACCAGCAGGCGGGCTTTTGCCCGGCTGTCTGCATAACCGAGTCGATAGACCACATTATCCAGGCGGCTCTCGAGGATCTGCAGCATGGTCAAGCCAGTCAGACCACGTCGTTTCAGAGCAGTAGCATGGTAGCGGCGGAACTGGCGTTCCAAGACGCCGTATACGCGGCGAGCCTTCTGCTTGGCACGCAGCTGGCGTGCATAATCCGATTCGCGCTTGCGGCGGAATTGAGCGCTTTTGCCGTGAAGACCTGGTGGATAACCACGCCTCTCGAAGGCACATTTCGGTGTATAGCACCGGGCGCCTTTCAAGAATAATTTTTCACCTTCTCGCCGGCACAATTTACATACTGGCCCACGATACTTTGCCATAAATTCTTACCTCTTCCTTATAAATAATGATTAGACACGGCGCTTCTTGGGAGGCCGGCATCCATTGTGTGGTACGGGGGTCACATCGGTGATCGAAGTAACCTTCATGCCTGATGTTTGCACAGCACGAATGGCATTCTCGCGACCAGGACCAGGACCTTTGACATAAATTTCAACTTCCTGCATGCCCAAGGATTGGGCATTCTTCATCGCTGCTTCTGCTGCCACGCGAGCTGCGTAGGGGGTGCTCTTACGCGACCCTTTGAAACCCGATGCACCTGCGGAGGCGCTGGTAACAGCATTGCCCGAAGTGTCGGTGATCGTGACGATTGTATTGTTAAACGTGGCCAGGATGTGCACCTGCCCGGCGGACAGGAGACGCTTGGTCTTACGAGCTGATTTTCGGCGTCCAGTTGTTGCTGTTTGAGCCATAATACCTCGCTATAAACTTCGTATACTCAGTTTATTATTTCTTGGTTGCGCCACGCCGTCTACCGCGACCGGCAACAGTCTTCTTAGGACCCTTGCGTGTGCGGGAGTTGGTTCGAGTGCGCTGTCCTCTAACCGGCAAATTGCGCCGGTGGCGAAGACCACGGTAACTACCAATTTCGATTAAACGCTTGATATTCATCTGTACAGAACGACGCAAGTCGCCCTCTACTTTGTAATGCTGACCGATATAATCTCGCAGCTGACCAACCTCTGCATCAGTCAGATCCTTGACACGGGTATCGGGATTGACACCGGTAGCACTGAGGATTTCATGGGCATGCGGAACACCAATGCCAAAGATATAGGTCAATCCAATTTCAACCCGCTTATTACGTGGTAGATCAACGCCTTCGATTCTTGCCATAAGTCCTATCCTTGTCGTTGCTTATGTTTGGGATTATCGCAAATGATATACAATCGGCCTTTGCGCTTAACGACCTTGCACTTTGAGCAACGCTTTCTTATTGACGATGATACTTTCATACATCCTACTCCTAACTCTACCCATGTGTTTCCGTGAAACCAAAGATTTGATTATACTTGACCATGTTCCTGCCGTCCAGTAGCAATCAGGGCAGGGTTAATATTTGAGCATCTCCATCGGTAATCGCTACGGAATGCTCCCAATGGGCGGTGAGTGAACCATCGGCGGATACTACAGTCCATTGATCGGGTAGCACTCTCGTTTGAGAAGTTCCGACCAGGACCATGGGTTCCAAGGCGATGGTCATGCCCTGGCGCAGGATTTGACCCCGACCAGCGATGCCATAATTTGGCACCTGGGGACCTTCATGCATCTGCCTGCCAACACCATGACCGGTATACTCACGGGTGACATTGAAACCAGAGTTCTCCACAAATTCCTGGATGGCAGCAGAGACATCGCCGACCCGTTTATTCGCCCGCATCTGCTTGATGCCGATATAGAGTGCCTGCTCGGTAATTTCGATCAGCCGTTGGGCTTGAGGAGATACCTCGCCAACACCGATGGTGAAGGCGGAGTCACCCACAAACCCCTCGAAAGTCGAGCCACAATCTATCGATACGACATCACCTGCCTGAAGTTTGCGCTTGCCGGGAATGCCATGGACCAGCTGTTCGTTGATACTCACACAGATGGACGCCGGGTAGGGGTAAGGACCGGGATATCCCTTGAAGGTAGGGACAGCTCCATGTTTACGGATCACTTCCTCCGCCGCGGCATCCAGCTCAGCGGTTGTAACCCCTGGGCGGATCAACTGACGAGCAGCATCCAAGGCCTGGGCATTGATGCGCCCTGCTTCGCGCAAGGTTGCGACCTCTTGCGGGCTTTTGATGACGATGTTACGCTCCCAACTCATGATTTACCATATCCTTGTAACGCTGTGAGCAAGTCTTGGGTAACCTGCTCGATATTTTTTTTACCATCTACTTCAATCAACACTCCATGCTGCTGGTAATACTCCACCAGGGGCTGGGTCTGCTCTAAATACACCCGGATGCGATTTTTAACCGTTTCGGTCTTATCGTCTTCACGCTGGTAGAGCTCGGAGCCATCAAAATCACAAATCCCAGCCTGAAGAGGCGGATTGTATTTTTGATGGAAGACGTGCCCTGCCTGGCGACAAGTCCAACGACCAGCGAGACGCTCGATGAGCACATCTTCAGGCACGCAGATGTAAGGGACGTTTTTAACCTGTCCACCCACTTCTGCCAGCATGACCGCTAAGGCTTCAGCCTGATGGGGTGTGCGGGGAAATCCATCCAATAAAGCGCCTTCTGAGCAGTCAGGGCGGGATAAACGCTCCCTGATCATGGCGATGGTCACATCATCAGGGACAAGCTCTCCCTTGTTAATGTACGTGTCAGCCATCTTACCTAGCTCGGTGTGGTTTTTCAGATTTTCTCTGAAGATATCGCCCGAGGAAATGTGGGGGAGGCGGAGCTTTGCCGAAATGGCTTCAGCTTGAGTACCTTTCCCAGCACCCGGAGGACCGAGCATGATGATGAACCTGGACATGATAAATCCGTTACCTCACCAGTAGCGAGTCGTCGTAACCGTGCAGCTTGAGATCAGCGTCAATGTTGAAGAACACGTCACGAACGACGCCAACAACGATCAGCAAACCCGATGAGGAAGTCAATAATAGGCCGGTGCTTTTGCCGAACGGTACAATCAGTCCAACCAACCAGGGCAGGACGGCGATAATACCGAGGAAGACAGCACCAGGCAGCGTGATGCGGCGAAGTACGCGGGTGAGATACTTCTGGGTGGGTGCACCACGAGCGACGCCTGGGATCTGTGCACCGACCTTCTTCAAGTTTTCACCATAGTTCTGTTGGGCAAATAAAACGTCGGTATAGAAGAATGAGAAGAACACCACCATGAGGAAGTACATGATCCAATACCCATTGCCGGTGCCACCGAACAGGTTGGTGATATAGGTGGCAATACTTGCAACGGTTGGGTTCTTGGCGGCCGTAAAGAAGCTGGCAATGATGGATGGGAAAGTGAGCAGCGATTGTGCAAAGATGATCGGGATCATGCCTGCCATGTTTACCATCAGCGGCAAGGTGCCTTTAACCGGCATCGACATCCGAGCACCAACTCGGCGCCCTGGGTACATGACGGGGACATTCCTGCGCCCCTGTTGGACGACCACGATGGCGAAAATTGTTACCGCGCTGAGGATGATCATGAAAGTAATACCAATCCAACGCGTTGTCGCATCGGCAAGGATGCCTTGGACAGTGGCAGGAATACGAGCCACGATCCCGGCGAAAATGATCAGTGATAGACCCTGGTTACGCAAGCCGTATTCTGAGATCAGCTCGCCTAACCAGATGGCAAACATGGTTCCTGCAGTCATACTGACGACAATGGTCAGCGAAGACAGGAAGTTGCTGAAGCCGAAATCCGAAATCACCGGTGGTAAACCAATCCGGGTGGCCGAATTATTGAAAATATTGACTTGACCGATGGCTTGTAAGGCAGCCATAGGTACTGCAAGGTAATAGGTCCACTTCTCCTGCCACTTTTGGCCCTCGCGTGGGTCCTCTTCCATTTTCTTCTGCCATGATGGGATGATCGGAGTAAGCAGCTGCAGGATAATCTGGGCTGTAATGTATGGGTAAACACCCATTGCCATGACCGAGAAGCGGGATACGGTACCCCCAGACAGCAAGTCCAGGATATTAATCAAGTTCCCCGCTGCGCCACCTGCACTCAGGATCTGAGCCATAACATCCTTGTTAGCTCCAGGCACCGGGACGTGACTGGCGAAGCGATAAATCGCCAGAATTAACAGGGTGATTAACAGCTTCTTCCGGATATCATGTGCCGACCATAAATAACGCCAGGCAGACCGCTTCATATCATAGGCTCCTTATCATCAACCTTACGATTTAATGATTTCTACGCTACCACCAGCAGCTTCAACTTTAGCTTTAGCACCGGCAGTGATTCGATGAACATTGATTTTCAAGGCAGTCTTGAGCTCGCCGCGACCCATTATTACGACCGGATTAGCGGGTTTGCGCAGCAGCTGGGCTTCCGCAAGCGTTCCAGGGGTGATCTCACTCCCGGCAGGGAACTTTGCCAGCTGGTCCAGGTTTATCTCGTTATATTCAATCCGGTTCAAAGGAGTAAAACCTTCACCACGCTTGAAGGGCAGGCGGCGATAAAACGGTAGGTTGCCACCCTGGTTGTACTGGCGAACGGGCTTTCCGGCACGCGCTCCCTGACCCTTGGTACCGCGACCAGCGGTTTTCCCACGACGACCAGCAGTCCCTCGACCCACGCGGATCCCTTTTTTCTTGGAACCTTCTTGGGGTTTTAGATCATGTAGTTTCATTTTACTTCCTCCACCTCGACCAGATGGGCGACTTTATAAATCATGCCCCGCAGAGTGGGAGTGTCGACCTGTTCCACGGTCTGGTGTAAATGCTTGAAGCCCAAAGCTCTTATAGTAGCTTTATGTTCCTTGGAATATCCGATGGCACTGCCCACCAGGGTGAGGCGGACGATCTTCTCCTTGGGTTCTTTTTTACTAGGCATTTTTCCTCCGTTCCCAGAAAGGAGTCACATCCTTGATGTCCTTTCCACGACGGGCAGCTTCATCCTTGGGCGATTTAAGCAAATCGAGAGCCTGCACCGTGGCATAGACCACATTGAGCATGTTGCTACTGCGAAGTGACTTCGTCAGGATATCGGAGACGCCTGCCGCTTCTAATACGGCGCGCACACCACCACCGGCGATTACGCCTGTACCAGGAGAAGCGGGTTTTAATAATACTTCTGCACCACTAACGCGGCCGAGTACTTCATGCGGAATGGTCTTGCCAAAAAGCAGCACCTTATGCATGTTGTGGTGAGCTTTTTCAGAGGCTTTACGCATTGCATCTGGGACGGTATTGGCTTTACCCACACCGATGCCCACGCTGCCATTATTATCACCGACGACAACGGTGACGCGGGAAAGAAAAGCGGCGTCCACCTCTCACCACCTTGGCTACACGTCCGATCTCGATTACGCGCTCGTCAAATTCTTTTTGCTCAAATTCTGCATTTTGATAGTCAGTCATGCTTATCTCCAATGTCCGGTTAGAACTTCAGTCCGCCTTCGCGGGCACCATCTGCCAGTGCTTTTACGCGCCCGACATACTTGTAGCCACCGCGGTCGAAGGCAACGACCTGGATGCCTTTACCCAGGGCGCGTTCTGCCAGGGTCTTCCCTACCAGGCGTGCCTTTTCGGATTGCTTGAGGCCTTTCACTTGCTCACGGAGAGCCGGGTCAATGGTGGAAGCAGATACCAGGGTGTTTCCAGCCACATCATCGATCACCTGGGCGTAAATCCCGTTTGAGCTGCGAAACACACTCAAGCGCGGGCGTGCCGGCGTGCCAAAAATATCCTGGCGAATGCGGGTATGACGCCGGTTGCGTGCTGCAGAACGTGTTTTATTAGAACTTGCCATAATATTATCCCTTACCCGATTTACCAGCCTTACGGCGGATCTTTTCTTCTAGATATTTAATACCTTTACCCAGGTAGGGCTCAGGTGGGCGTTGTTTTCGGATAAAATCTGCCATCTGACCCACTTGCTGTTTGTCCGGACCTAATACTTTGATTTGGCGGCTCTTCGGATCGGTTTCAAAAGAAATCCCGTCAGGCGGCTCGACAACGATCGGATGAGAATACCCCAGGTTGAGGACTAAATTCTTTCCTTGAACTTCTGCTCGGTAGCCTACACCGTTGATCTCCAATACGCGCTGAAACCCGGTGCTCACACCAGTTACCATGTTGTGAATGAGGGCACGCGTAGTTCCATGGAGGGCACGGTGAGTGGCATCATCAGAAGGACGCTTGACATTGATAACACCATTCTCCAGGGCGAATGATATTTCCCGCGAGAAGGTGTACTCAAGGGCACCTTTGGGTCCCTTAACCTTGAGATTTGTTCCATCAATGGTCACTTCCACATGAGCAGGGACCACGACGGGTAAACGACCTATTCTGGACATAGCGACTCCTTACCAGACCTTGCACAGGATCTCGCCACCCACACCAAGCTGGCGAGCGCGCTGACCGGTCATAATACCTTTAGGTGTGGAGATAATCGCGACACCCATCCCCGAAAGCACCCAGGGGATCTCCTGCTTGCCGGCGTACACACGGCCTCCAGGTCGGCTGATGCGCTCCAGACCGGTGATGACGGCACGACGCTCGCGCCGTTCGCCGACGTATTTCAACCGGATGCGCAAGACCTTTTGTGCAGGTCGCTTGCTATCTTCAACAATTTCATACCCACTGATGTAGCCTTCGTCTTTTAAAATCTGCGCAATGGCCGATTTCATTTTCGAATTCGGTAATGCTACAGTGGTATGTTCTGCCATCACGGCATTTCGAATCCGTGTGAGCATATCAGAGATTGGATCTGAAACAGACATGTTCTTCTCCTCCGCCCGTTACCAGGATGACTTCACAACGCCAGGGATTTTACCTTCAAGTGCCTGCTCGCGAAAACAGATACGGCACATCCCAAACCGGCGGATATAACCACGTGGTCTACCACAAAGCTTGCAGCGATTGCGCACACGGGTGGGATATTTCCGGCGCATCTCACGGTATTTCATGCAGGTTTTCGCCATTAGATACCTTCCTTCCGAAACGGCATGCCGAGCATTTGAAGCAGCTGCCTGGATTCATCGTCATTGCGGGCTGTGGTGATGATGGATACTTCCAGACCGCGTAATTTATCAATTTTGTCGTACTCAATCTCCGGGAAGACCAGCTGTTCACGCAGACCCAGGGTGTAGTTACCACGCCCGTCAAACGCGTTGGGGGAGATGCCGCGGAAATCACGTACACGGGGCAAAGCAATATTCATCAAGCGGTCGAGGAATGACCACATCCGTTCGCCGCGTAGAGTCACTTTGACACCAATCTGCCGACCTTCGCGCAGCTTGAAGTTAGCAATGCTCTTCTTGGCTTTGGTGATGATCGGTTTTTGACCGGTGATCAACGTCAGGTCGGCAACTGCAGCCTCAAGCGCCTTGGCATTATCAGCCACCACGTCTTTTCCCACGCCAATATTGACCACTACCTTGGTGATTCGTGGTATCTGCATGACATTGTCAGTGCCAATCGCCAGCTCGAGGGCAGGGGCAATTTCCTTTTGATATCTTTCTTTCAAATAATGGGTCATTGTCATACTCCAAATGGGTGATTATTCAATCACCGCACCACAGTTCTTGCAAATACGCCGGCTTTCGTTATCTTCCCGCTGTATACCCACACGGACGGGGTTATCACACTTGGGGCAGACTAACATGACATTACCAATGGCGAGTGGACTTTCAAACTCAATGATCCCGGGTTTGATAGTGCGACCTTTCGACTGGACCTGCTTCTGGTGTTTCTTGCGCAGGTTGATGCCAGCGATGGTCACCTTGCCTTCGTCAGGCATGACTTTGATCACTTTGCCGCGTCTTCCTTTGTCAGCTTTACGCCCGCTGATCACTTCAACGGTATCGTCTTTCCGAATTTTTACTCTCACAGCATATACTCCTGCACCAACTTGCTAAAGAACCTCTGGTGCTAATGATACGATTCTCATAAATCCTTTTTCACGCAGCTCACGTGCAACCGGGCCAAATATACGGGTACCCTTGGGTTCCTGCCCATCGCCTAAAATGACTGCCGCATTGTCGTCGAAGCGAATATAGGAACCATCGTCACGACGCCATTCCTTCGCACATCGGACGATGACCGCTTTAACGACTTCGCTTTTCTTAACGCTGCCCTGGGGGGAGGCTTCCTGGATGGCGCCAACCACGATATCTCCCACACGACCGTAGCGCCGCCTGGAGCCACCCATGACATGGATGACCAACAGAGAACGCCCGCCTGTGTTATCCGCCACTTTTACCACTGATTCTTGTTGGATCATGGTTACGCCTCCGCGACTTCCCCTTCACTAGCGACCGAGTGCCGGAGGATTTGTTCAACAACCCAACACTTGTTCTTGGAAATGGGGCGACTTTCGACAATTTGTACCTGGTCTCCAACCTGGCAGCCCAGTTCATCGTGTGCCATCAGACGCTTGCGGCTGTTGACCACTTTTTTATACAGTGGGTGACGGTACGTCCGAGAAATTTCCACCACCACAGTTTTCTGCATGGCATTGCTGGTAACAAAGCCAATGATTCGTCGGCGATTATTCATTGTTCTCCTCGCTTTCAGGATTTCGCTGGCGCTCATTTAATACCGATGCCAGGCGGGCGATGGTGCGTCGTGTCTGGCGCAGGCGGGTAAAGTCACTAAGCTCACCAGAAGACATCTGGAAACGTAATTTCATCAGCTCTTCCTTGGTATCGTTGAGCTTGGCTTCGATAGCATCAGTCGATAAAGCACGTACCTCGTGGATTTTCATGCTTCACCTCCGGCAACACGGTCATGGCGACCAACGACTTTGGTTTTAATCGCCAGCTTGAATTGTGCCAGACGCAAGGCTGATCGGGCTTCATCTTCAGGGAGACCACCCCCCACCTCGAACATGACACGTCCGGGTTTAACCACTGCCACCCAGTATTCCACGTTACCTTTACCTTTACCCATACGGGTTTCGGCAGGTTTCTGTGTGTAGGGCTTATCGGGGAAAATACGGATCCACACCTTGCCGCGCCGTTTCAAGGCGTGCATAATTGCTCTTCGGGCAGCTTCGATCTGACGCGCCGTGACCCATCCAGGCTCCAAAGCTTGCAGGCCGAAGTCACCGAAGTGGACATCAGCGCCGCGCAGCTCGGTGCCCTTCATGCGGCCACGCATTTGTTTACGATACTTTACTCTTTTAGGCATGAGCATGGCAAAAACCCTCACTACTCACTAACGTATACACCCTCAGTCGATTCAACCTGTTCCTCGACCGCAGGTAATAATTCACCTTTATAAATCCAAACCTTGACCCCAATGCGACCATAGGTTGTCAGAGCTTGTGTCTGGTGATAATCTATATCAGCCCGTAAGGTAGCCCGTGGTACGCGACCTTCACGCATATTCACTACACGAGCCATTTCTGCACCACTCAGCCGACCGCCAACCTCGACCCGGATACCTTCAGCACCCTGGCGGATGGCCTGTTGGATGGCACGCTTCATGGCGCGTTGGTAGCTGATGCGGCGTTCAAGCTGTTCGGCAATATTATTGGCGACCAGGTAGGCATCCAGATCCGGGCTTTTGATCTCTTTGATCTCCAGATCGATCTTCTTGCCAACCGCGGCTTCAAGATGCTGGCGCAGGTTTTTAACACTCTCGCCTTTTCGCCCGATGAGGACTCCCGGCTTGGCAGTGTTGACGACGATCTTGACTTTCCCGGGGAAGCGTTCGACCTCTATGCGAGAGACACCTGCCCGAGAGGCTTCTTTGCGCACCAGGTCACGCAATGCGAAGTCTTGATGCAGCTGCTCAACATATTCACGTCCTTCAGCGTACCAACGACCTTCCCAGGTCTTGTTGATCTTAAGGCGAAAACCAATCGGATTTACTTTTCGACCCATAAAAGTTCCTACTTTCCTTCCCGTTCACGAAGAATGACGGTTAAGTGAGACGAGCGCCTTAGCCATGGCATGAACCTGCCACGGGCACCAAAACGCCGCCATTTGCGGGTGGTAGCTTCATCAGCATAAATACGGTAGACGAAGAGATCATCACGGCTGACGCCAAAGTTTTCTTCGGCGTTGGCAACCGCTGAAGCAAGTAATTTTGAAACAGGCTTAGCAGCATAGTTAGGCATAAATTTCAGCAGCGTCAATGCCTGTACGACATCCTTACCCCGGACTACATCAACCACCAACCGTGCTTTTTGAGCCGAGATAGGGGTATCGAGTGCCTGTGCGCGAATATCATGTGAAGCCATGGCTTATTCCACCTTCTTCACTTTCTTCTCAGAGGCAACATGACCGCGGAAGGTCCGGGTGGGGGCAAACTCACCCAGGCGATGCCCAACCATATTTTCCGTAATATAGATGGGAACATGCCTGCGCCCGTCATGGACTGCAACCGTATGCCCAACCATCTGAGGAAAGATCGTGCTTGCACGACTCCAGGTGCGGATTACCTTTTTCTCGCCACGCTCGTTCATGGCTTCAATTTTCTTTAGCAGTTTCGGTGCCACGAAGGGCCCTTTTTTCAGAGATCGTCCCATATTCTCGACTCCTGGTTACGATGGACTACCTGCGGCTCTTGCCGCGCCGGCGGATAATATATTGATCCGACAGTTTGTTCCGACGGGTTTTATAACCCCGGGTTGGTTTACCCCACGGACTCTTGGGTCCGGGCATACCGGTGGGTTGGCGACCTTCACCGCCACCATGGGGGTGATCACGCGGACTCATAGCTGTACCACGAACGGTTGGGCGAATACCCATATTGCGCTTCCGACCAGCTTTACCGAGCTTGATGTTGCTGTGATCCAGATTGCCCACCTGCCCGATGGTGGCGTAGCAGGTCTGGCGGATCAGGCGCACTTCGCCGGAAGGCATACGGATCTGGGCAAAATCGCCTTCCTTGGCTAATAATTGGGCGGCGCCACCAGCAGATCGGACCAATTGACCTCCACGACCCTCTTTCAGCTCGAGGTTATGGATCAATGTACCTACCGGGATATTGGAAATGGGCAGGCAGTTTCCCGGGCGGACTTCTGCGGTAGGGCCAGACATCACTGAGTCACCCACTTTTAGATCCACCGGAGCAACAATATAGCGTTTCTCACCATCGGTGTAGAACAGAAGTGCCAGGCGGGCAGTGCGACCGGGGTCATATTCAATCGCTGATACCCTGGCCTGAATACCGTGTTTCTCGCGCTTGAAATCCACGATACGGATGTGCCTGCGGCTACCGCCACCACGATGGCGGACGGAGATACGCCCGGTGGTATCGCGACCGGCGTGTTTGTGATTATCGACGATCAAAGAGCGTTCAGGTCTGCTCTTGGTGATTTCTTCAAAAGTGTATCCGGTCATTCCACGCAAGGACGGAGTTACCGGCTTATATTTCTTTACGGCCATTACTTAACTCCTTCAAATATATCGATCGTGTCACCCACTGCCAGCGTGACGATGGCCTTCTTATACCCGCTGCGGCGGACCATGAGGCGGCGGCTCTTCGGTCGACGAGTTCGCTTGGGAGCTACGTTGATCAAATTAACCCGGACAACATTGACGTCGAAAAGAGTTTCAATTGCGTCTTTTATCAGTCCCTTATTCGCATCTGAGGTCACTTCAAACGTGTATTGGTGCAGGTTGGCATTTTGAAAGTTCGATTTCTCAGTGACAATCGGGCGGCGCAGGACATCGTAGATTGTATTCATGATTGACTCCTGTCTATCCCAGATGGGCAGAGATGACTTCCAACGATTGGACCGGCAGAACGATCTTGTCATACAGGAGCAAATCGCGGATGTTCAAATAATTAGCCAGCATTGTCTTGGTCCCAGCCAGGTTGTTAGCAGAGCGAATGATCGTTTCGTAGGTTGGGTTTTTCGCTGGAATGAGGATGATGGCACTCTCATCACCGACGAGCTTTGCCATCACTTTTGCCATAAGTTTTGTTTTAGCTTCGGAAAGGGATAATTCTTCGACAACGACAATCGCTTTTTCGGAAGCCCTGGCTGACAGGGCTGAACGAAGGGCAGCCTGGCGCATTTTGCGCGGCATGGGGATGGTATAGTCGCGCGGATGTGGGGTATGAATTTTACCGCCACCAACCCATTGAGCAGACCTGGTTGAACCCTGGCGTGCCCGACCCGTCCCTTTTTGCTTCCAGGGTTTTTTACCGCCGCCGGATACTTCACCACGGGTTTTCGTGCTGTGTGTACCCAGACGGGCATTCGCCAGCTGGCGGACGAAAGCCTGGTGCATCAGATCAACGTTTATTGGGGCTTCAAAAATCTGCGCTGGAAGCTCTAGCGTGCGGATTTTCTCACCTTCCATGTTCAAAACATCAACTTCCATAATCTTTTTCTCCACAGTAACGGGGCCAGTGCCGTGATCCGGCTACTGCTTCCGGGTTTCCTTGATTTCCACTACGCTGCCCTTAGCACCGGGAACAGCACCATTCACACCGATCAGATTGCGTTCCTTATCGATCAGGACGATTTTGAGGTTCTGGGTGGTTACCTGGCGGTTACCCATATGACCGGGACCGCGGGCACCCTTATAGACACGCCCTGGGGTGGTGGTTGAGCCACGCGAACCTGGAGCTCGTTCGCGGTCGGAAGTGCCATGAGTTTTATGATGACCTTTGAAATGATAGCGCTTGACACCCCCAGCGAAACCTTTACCTTTGCTGGTGCCGATAATATCGACACTATCACCAGTCGTAAAAACCTGGTCCACATTGATCTGATTCCCTTCGGAGACTTCGGGGTTTTTTACACGGAATTCGCGTAAGAAACGCAGAGGGGGGAGGGTGTTACGCTTCAGATGACCAAGCTCGCCACCAGTGAGGGTTTTCGGCCTAACTTCATCAAAACCCAGCTGGACGGCTGAATAGCCATCTTTCCCAGGAAGACGAACCTGTGTAACGTAACACGGCCCAGCTTCGATTAAAGTGACCGGGAGTGCCTGGCCTTCAACGAAAATCTGGGTCATGCCAATTTTCTTTCCAATTAGCCCTTTTAACATCTCGGTTTTCTCCTATCTAATCAATGTTTCGGGACTGTCAGCCTGGGCATGGCTGCATCATCCCTAACCGCAGTGCAGTCAGCTGGTCTACCGTGGAGCATCGGGTTTGTGCGCTCGCGTGCAAGACCGCTCTTACACTGCCACCATCGTGAGGCGGGTGCCCATCCTGAGAGTAAACCGTTTGCTTCCCAGGGTACACCCGTCAATGAAGGCGGTATTTCTAAATCTTTATTTCGATATCCACACCCGCTGGAAGGTTCAATCGCATGAGCATATCGATGGTCTTGGAATCTGGATCCAGGACATCGATCAAGCGGTTATGTGTTCGGATTTCAAAATGCTCGTGTGAATCCTTGTCAATGAATGTCGAGCGCCGAATTGTAAACCTTTCTTTCTTAGTTGGCAAGGGTACAGGACCAACAACTCTTGCACCAGTTCTTTCAGCGGTCTCAACGATGCGTTTCGCAGACTGATCTAAAACGCGGTGGTCATATGCCTTCAAACGGATACGGATTTTTTGTTTAGCCATTTTTCCTTTTCCAATGTTTTCCTGATCATGGAATGATCAGTGCTCTTCTGATTATGGAATGATCAGTGCTCTTCTGATTATGGAATGATCAGTGCTCTTCTGATTATGGAATGATCAGTGCTCTTCTGATTATGGAATGATCAGTGCACTTCTGATTATGGAATGATCAGTGCTCTTCTGATCATGCAATGATTTTGGTGATCACACCTGCGCCGACGGTCAAACCGCCTTCACGGATGGCGAACTTGGAACCTTGCTCCAACGCCACCGGCACGATCAGCTCAACTTCCAGGTTCACGTTATCTCCCGGCATCACCATCTCCACCCCTTCGGGCAGCTTGATGTTCCCGGTCACATCCATCGTCCGGATGTAGAACTGAGGGCGATACCCGGTGAAGAAAGCTTTGTGCCTCCCACCTTCTTCCTTGCGCAGCACGTACACCTCGCTCATGAATTTGGTGTGCGGGGTGATCGAGCCAGGCTTGGCAACCACCTGGCCGCGCTCGACGTCAGTGCGCTCGATGCCGCGCAGCAGGATACCAGCATTATCTCCGGCTTGCACCTGATCCAGGTCTTTGTGGAACATCTCCGTGCCGGTGATCACCGAGCTCATGCTCTTCTCACGCAGCCCAACGATCTCCACGGGTTCGCCTTTCTTGGCCACACCTCGCTCCACCCTGCCTGTCACCACCGTGCCGCGCCCCTTGATCGAGAACACGTCTTCGATCGGCATCATGAACGGCTTTTCGTTCTCGCGTATGGGCTCGGGGATGTACTCATCCACCACCCTCAGCAACTCCTTGATGCAAGCGTACTCGGGTGCATTCGGATCGGTGCTGGTGCTCTCCAGGGCTAGCAAAGCACTTCCGCGCACGATCGGGGTCGTGTCACCCGGGAACTTCTCATCGTTCAGCAGGTCACGCAGCTCCATCTCCACCAGCTCCAGCAGCTCCTCATCATCCATCATGTCCACCTTGTTCAGGAAGACCACGATGGCGGGAACTTCCACCTGGCGCGCCAACAGCACGTGCTCACGCGTCTGTGGCATCGGTCCATCAGGTGCCGCCACCACCAGGATCGCACCGTCCACCTGGGCTGCACCGGTGATCATGTTCTTGATGTAGTCTCGGTGACCGGGCATATCCACGTGCGCATAGTGCCGCTTGGCAGTCTCGTATTCCACGTGGGCAATGTTGATCGTGATGCCGCGCTCTTTTTCCTCCGGAGCATTATCGATCGTGTAAAACGAGCGATACTCTGCCTGCCCAAGGAACGAACAGTATTTCGTGATCGCAGCGGTCAAGGTCGTTTTCCCGTGGTCGATGTGCCCCATCGTACCTACGTTCATGTGCGGCTTTTTTCGCTCAAATTTTTGCTTTGCCATAAACGTTCTCCTTCAGATTAATGAAACAATGATGTTATTGGATACCCAATCATGCCAATATTGCTTTTGCCACATTCTCAGATACCTCTGAGTAATGGTCAAATTCCATCGTAAATACGCCTCTTCCCTGGGTAGCTGACCGAAGATCGGTGGCGTACCCGAACATTTCAGCCAGGGGGATCATAGCGGTGACCATCTGGGTGTTCCCCGGGCGGATATCTGTGCCAAGGATATTTCCGCGACGTGCATTTAGCTGACCCATGATCTCTCCCAGAAATTCATCCGGCACGATCACCTCGACCTTCATGATCGGTTCCTGAAGCACAGGGGCACCCTTGTGAATGCCTTCCTTGAAAGCCATCGATGCTGCCATCTTGAATGCCATGTCGCTCGAGTCCACCTCGTGGTATGAGCCATCGTACAGACGGGCTTTGATATCCACCACGGGGTATCCTGCGAGTACACCAGCTTCAGCAGCTTCACGGACACCTTTTTCAACCGCAGTCCAAAATTCCTTGGGGATTACTCCACCAATAATACCGTTCTCGTAAACGATGCCGCTGCCTGGTGCTCCGGGTTCGAGTTCCAGCACAACGTGTCCGTATTGGCCGTGTCCGCCGGTCTGCTTGATGTAGCGGTACTCGGCTTTGGGGACTGACTTGGTGATGGTCTCACGATAAGCCACCTGAGGTTTACCCACCCGGGCATGCACGCGGAACTCCCGCAGCATGCGGTCGATCAGGATTTCCAGGTGGAGCTCGCCCATGCCAGAGATGATTGTCTGACCCGTTTCTTCGTCCACACGCACCCTGAAGGTGGGGTCTTCATCCGATAGTTTGTGCAGGGCTTCAGCCATACGGTCCTGGTCGGCAGCAGTTCGTGGCTCAATCGCCACCGAAATGACTGGCTCGGGGAAAGTGATATTCTCCAGCACGATTTGGTTGGACGCGTCGGTGAGCGTATCACCAGTAAATGAGTCCTTGAGACCGAGCACGGCACCGATGTCACCGGCGTGTATTTCACTGATATCCTCGCGACGGTCAGCGTACATGCGCAGGAGACGGCCAATCCGCTCGCGCCGGTCCTTGGTTGGATTGAAAACCGTGGATCCCTGGGTGATCTTGCCAGAATACACTCTGATATATGCCAGGCGCCCTACATAAGGGTCTGAGACGATTTTAAAGACCAAAGCACTCATTGGGGCATCATCTTCTGCCGGTCGGGCAACTTCATGACCAGTGTGGGGATGAATGCCAATTACGGGACGAACATCTGCCGGGGAGGGCAGGTAATCGATCACCCCATCCAATAAAGGCTGTACACCTTTGTTTCTTAAAGAGCTCCCGCAGTAGACGGGTGTGATTTTACCGGCGAGTGTTGCCGTGCGTAAGGCGGCTTTTAGATCATCTACTGAAATTTCTTCGCCTTCCAGGTAGCGCATCGTAAGAGCGTCATCGGTCTCGGCGATCTGTTCCAGCAGGCGTGACCGCATTTCCTTCACGTATCCGCTCATATCGGCTGGGGTTTCGACCTCGACTGCGTCGGTTCCGAGGCTATCATCCCAAATGATCGCTTTCCGGGTGAGCAAATCGACCACACCCTGGAAGCTTCCCTCAACACCGATGGGTACCTGCATTGCAGCAGCATTGGCACCCAGGCGATTCTTCATGCTTTCGATGGAACGCTCGAATGATGCTCCCACACGGTCCATTTTATTGACGAAGCAAATCCGTGGAACCTCGTAGCGGTCCGCCTGGCGCCAAACCGTTTCGCTTTGCGGCTCAACCCCTTGAACAGCATCAAAGACGACAATCCCGCCATCTAATACCCTCAACGAGCGTTGGACTTCTGCGGTGAAGTCAATGTGCCCGGGGGTATCGATAATATTGATTTGGTAACCTTTCCACTCAGCAGAAACTGCAGCAGAAACGATGGTGATACCTCGTTCACGCTCCTGCTCCATCCAATCAGTGACGGTTGTTCCTTCGTCTACTGATCCAAGGCGATGGGTTTTACCTGTGTAGAATAGGATGCGCTCTGTGGTAGTAGTCTTGCCCGCATCAATATGGGCAATAATGCCAATATTGCGATACAGCTCGAGGGGATACTGTCGGGGCATAAAGGGTTCCTACTATCACTACTTATTTCTCACGAAAAATAATCGAATGCCTAAGCCCTGAAGTGGGAGAAGGCACGGTTGGCTTCAGCCATCTTGTGGGTTTCCTCACGCTTGCGGATGGCTGACCCGGTGTTATTGGAGGCATCCAGGAGCTCACCGGCTAATTTCTCGGCAAAGGATTTTCCTGAACGCGCCTTTGCTCCCTGCAAGATCCACCTTGATGCCAAAGCAAAACGGCGGTACGGAGGTACTTCCATCGGGATCTGGTAAGTGGCACCACCCACACGGCGTGGTTTTACTTCCAGGATGGGGGAGACGTTCTTGATCGCCAGCTCAAAGATCTCGAGCGAGCTTCTTTTTGCACGTTCTTCGATCATATCAAAGGCGTCATACACGATGGTGGTGGCAACACTGCTTTTGCCATTCTTGACGACACGGTTGATAAAGTTCTGGACGTGCTCGCTGTTAAAGCGAGTATCGCCAGGAATTTCACGTTTTTCGGGTTTACTTCGACGCGACATACCGTTTCTCCGCTGGATTATTCTTTAGGACGCTTGGAGCCGTATTTTGAACGACCTTGCTTACGATTATTGACTCCACCGGTGTCTAATGAGCCGCGAACGATGTGATACCGCACACCAGGCAGGTCTTTAACACGACCACCTCGTACCAACACCACGGAGTGTTCCTGCAGTGCATGCCCTTCACCAGGGATGTAAGCAGTCACTTCGATGCCATTCGTCAATCGTACGCGGGCGATCTTGCGCAGTGCCGAGTTAGGCTTCTTGGGGGTCATGGTCTTGACGACAGTGCAAACGCCTCGCTTTTGGGGGGAGCCTTTGCTCTGGCGGATCCGGTTTTGGTTGTAAAGATTGAGAGTATACAGCAGGGCAGGAGCCTTGCTCTTCTCTTTCTTCGTTTTGCGTCCTCGACGCACTAACTGGTTAATTGTTGGCACCTTCGCCTCCGAGCATGGATACAATAAATTTGATAATTCCATTAAGGGAGGCCATCAATACTATCGATGGCCTCGCCTTACTTGCATTGATATACGATTTCGGTAGGGGTGCTACCCACGTATGTTAAAGACGACGAGAAGCGATTTTACCATGCGCTCATATGAGCGTCAAGGATTTTAGAGATGTGGATCCAAGTCCAGCAGACCTGTTTGCAGCCTGGGTGGACGAGAACGCTCTTCGTCCTTGCCAAACTTGATTACTTCACCTGTATCGGTCACAGCTTCGACAGCCAGCCCAAGGCTTTGGAGTTCCTTCACTAGAACCCGGAAAGAGGCTGGGATGCTGGGCTCTTCGATGGCCTCACCTTTGACGATAGCTTCGTATGTTTTTACACGACCCTGGACGTCATCGGATTTCACGGTGAGCATTTCCTGCAGTGTATAGGCGGCACCATAAGCTTCGAGCGCCCACACTTCCATCTCGCCGAACCGCTGACCACCGAATTGAGCTTTACCACCCAGAGGTTGTTGAGACACCAGGCTGTATGGACCCGTCGAACGAGCATGGACTTTATCTTCCACCAAATGGTGGAGCTTGAGCATGGTCATGACGCCTACAGTTACGGGACGGTCATAGGGATCGCCCGTTTTACCATCGCGCACCACCTGTTTACCTAGGGTTGGGACGGGAACACCGGCGCTTAGTGAGAATTTTTCTGCCTCACCTGCCAGGTCCGCATCTTTAATCTTGGAAACATTAACCCCGTTCTGGTCGAGCCACTGGCGCAAACAGGTTGCATGAGTATAGTCATTCATTTTTTCCTGTTGAGCAGCATCGACAGCAATTCCCTCGGGGGAAATCACCAGGTCGGGATCATACCCGTATACCCGCAGCCATTCACGCAAGACTGACCGACGCGCATAGTAATAATCCGACTTAAACAAGGAGACGTCATAACCAAGGTCACCCAACCAGTCTTCCAGGTATAGGTTGCGGACTTCGTTATCATCTTCATATTGGGTGGCGTCATGCTCGGTCAGGTTCAGCTGCTCCCAGGCTTTTAACCCGGCTTCCTTCCATGCTTGGTCAATCAACCAGGCACGTGCCAGCTCAGCATCGATTTCATACTCGGTGGCACCATCAAACACGGGTGTGATGGCACGGAAACCCAGGCGGGTCGAAGCCCAACCCAGGTGAGTCTCAAGCACCTGGCCAAGGTTCATACGTCCCGGGACGCCGGTAGGATTGAGGATAATATCGACCGGGGAGCCATCTTCGAGGAAGGGCATATCCTCTTCAGCGACCACACGTGATACAACACCTTTGTTCCCATGCCGTCCGGCCATTTTATCGCCAGCGGTGATCTTCCGGCGCTGGGCGACAGAGACTCTCACCATCATATCCACACCGGCAGCCAGATCGGTATTATCTTCTCGAGTGAAGACTTTTACATCGACGACCTTACCGCGCTCACCATGTGGCATACGCAGCGAAGTATCTTTTACGTCGCGAGATTTTTCACCAAAAATTGCCCTGAGTAAGCGTTCCTCAGGCGTCAGCTCTTTTTCACCCTTGGGTGAAATTTTGCCTACCAGGATATCGTTGGGACCGACCTCGGCACCGATACGGATGATACCGGTTTCGTCAAGGTCTTTGATAGCATCTTCACCGACATTGGGGATATCACGCGTGATCTCTTCAGGACCCAGGCGCGTATCACGCGATTCAACTTCATATTTCTCAATATGGACAGAGGTAAACCGGTCTTCCTGGACCAGGCGCTCCGAGATGACGATCGCATCTTCGAAGTTGGCACCTTCCCAGGATAAGAAAGCCACCACCACATTTTGACCCAACGCAAGCTCTCCGTTCTCCGTTGAAGAGGAGTCTGCGATGACCTCGCCCTTATGGACACGCTGTCCTTTGACAACCGCCGGGCGCTGGTCTATGCAGGTGGATTGGTTCGATCGCTGGTATTTTCGCAGCTGGTAGATATGATCTTCTTTTTGATTATGGACGACAATCCTATTTCCGGTCACAGAAGTGATTTCGCCATCTTCTTCTGCTATCACCACCTGACCCGAGTCCATCGCGGCGTGATATTCCATCCCGGTAGAGACGGCTGGAATGTCAGGATTCAACAGTGGAACAGCCTGGGCTTGCATGTTCGAGCCCATCAACGCACGGTTGGCGTCATCATGCTCGAGGAATGGGATCAAAGCGGCGCTGATCCCCACAATCTGGTGGGGAGCTACGTCCATGTAATCGATATTATCTGATGTAGCGAAAATAAAATCAGAGTAGTGGCGTGATGAAATGCTGGTGCGGATAAACTCGTTGAATTCGTTCAAAGGTGTGTTGGCCTGAGCGATGACGAAACGATCTTCCACATCGGCTGAGAGGTATTCGGTCTCATCGGTAACAAATGGCTGGACCAGGACTTCTTTCAATTTGAGCTTTCTGATCTTGTCGACCAAATCCAGAGTGATCCGATCACCATTTTTGGCGATCACCTTGCTTCCATCATTGTTTTTCACATCTTCGCGCAGAGACCTGCCGACCAGACGCTCATCGGTTGGTACCAGTGTCTTTCTCACCCTCCGATACGGGGTTTCGATAAATCCATATTCATTAACCCGGGCGAATGAAGCCAAACGACCGATCAGACCGATGTTCGGTCCTTCAGGCGTCTCAATAGGGCAGATGCGACCATAGTGCGAGTGGTGGACGTCACGGACGTCAAAACCAGCCCGCTCCCGGCGTAAACCACCAGGACCCAGGGCGGAAAGTGTGCGCTTGTGGCGCAGCTCTGCCAGCGGATTGGTCTGGTCCATGAACTGGGACAGTTGGCTGGAGCCGAAGAATTCACGTAATGCTGCAACAACTGGACGGATATTAATCAATGTGATGGGGGTCAGCTGGTCTTGATCGCGGATGGACATTCGCTCCTTGATCACACGCTCCATGCGGCGAAGACCGATGCGCAGTTTGTTTTGGATTAGCTCACCGACCGTCTTTGCACGGCGGTTGCCCAGGTGATCGATATCATCGGGTGCCTGCGTGCCGTTGTTGATCATGATCATGCGGCGGACCAGGCGCAGAATGTCCCATTTGGTGATCATGCGGTGGCTGATTGGCACACGGTCGTGCAGGTCCAACTTTTGGTTGAGCTTGTAGCGACCAACGCGCTCGAGGTCATAATGGCGCTGGTCAAACAATTGTTCCTGAAGGAAACCGCGGGCATTGTCAAGCGTCGCAGGATCACCAGGCCGCATACGTTTGAAAAACTCCAACAGGGCGGCCTCAGCAATCGTCTGGTTATTGTTCAGGTCCCACTGGGGTTCCTGCGCAAACGATGAAGGGATAAACATGCGGTCAGGATTGTTATCCACATCCTGGAACAAGGACAACAACTCCTCGTCGGTGCCAGTGTTGAGGGGTGAATCGGGTAAACCATCGTTCACCGCTGCCAGGGCCCGCAAAAAGATGGTTATAGGCACGGTTCGCTTTCGGTTGAAGCGCAAGGTGAGGTAATCACTCTTGCGGGTTTCGAACTCCATCCAGGCACCGCGATCTGGGATGAGCTTGGCAACCGCTAGCAAACGCCCGGTGGCACGGTCAACAGGTGCTTCAAAGTAAACGCCTGGAGAGCGGATCAGCTGGGAAACAACGACACGCTCAGTACCATTAACGATGAACGTGCCTTTCTCAGTCATCTCGGGGAAATCACCCAGGAAGATATCCTGCTGGATAGGTTGTTGGACTTCCGGACCGGCAAGTAGTACAGATACATACAGAGGACTGGCATAAGTCAGGTCACGTTCGACACATTCTTCGAGCGAGTGTTTTGGTTCACCGAACTTATAAGTTAACTTCCATTGGTCTGATTCAGGCGTCCGGGAAGGGAAGTACAATTTCATCCCTTTGTTGTACGATTCAATCGGTGATATTTCGTGGAAGAGATCAGCTAATCCTTCTGTTTTTAACCGCTTAAAGGATTCGATCTGGACTTCGATCAAGTCTGGCAGCTCTAAATCAATACTGATCCGAGCGTAGGACTTGCTTGGCAAATTTGATGCCATAATTCTCTCCTAACTTAACATTTTTTCGCTGAATTGCTACGATTGTGATTAACAAATAAAACGTGATGAGGTATTATTCATCACGCTGTAAAGTTTTTATATCCCTGAGTCAATGTCCATTATCGTTTTCGAGTTGCACAAGGCGAACAAGCAAACGAGTATTATATCATGCCTTTGAATAAGGTCAAGATTGGGGGATTAGGATTGTATTAACCTTTGCAAGGTTTATTGGCACATTCTGCACACAAGACCATCTTATCCTGATAGAATTCGATCATGGATAATAATGAAGGAAAGTTTACTTCAGGATTTGTTGCAGTGATGGGTCGACCCAATGTGGGAAAATCGACTTTGATCAATGCCCTGATCGGTCAAAAAGTGGCCGCAGTTTCTCCCCGCCCGCAGACGACTCGCCGGCGGCAGGAGGGTATACTTAACCACGAAAGAATACCAGATCATTTTTATCGACACGCCCGGTGTGCACAAACCGCACACAAAGTTAGGCGAAAGTATGAACCTGGAGGCACGCTCAGCTTTGGAACATTGTGATTTGGTGTTATTCATGGTGGATGCCAGCCAGATGCCAACCGATGAAGACCAGCAGCTGGGCAGTTTGCTAAATGCGCAGGTGAAACCAGAGAGGGTTCTCCTCGTGCTCAATAAAATTGATCTGGTCCAGTCGAATAATGTCAGCCAGATTGAAACTGCCTACCATGAATTGACTCCCCGGAGCAACGCTGTATCTATCTCTGCCACGCGTGGAGATAATAGAGGTGAACTTTTACAGAAGATCATCACTGCCATGCCGGTTGGTGAGCCTTTTTACCCCGAGGAACAGGTAACTGACTTGTTTGAACGGGATATCACTGCAGATTTGATCCGGGAAGCCTGCCTGAATTACCTCCGATTTGAAGTTCCACACGGAATCGTGGTCAGGATCGACGAATTTACCGAGCGCAATGAACATGGAGTATATATCGAGGCGACCATCTTTGTAGAGCGCGAATCACATAAAGGCATTGTGATTGGCCAGAATGGACAGATGCTCAAGAAGATCGGGATGGCTGCCCGTAAAGAAATCGAAGCGATGAACGGGAAAAGTGTCTTTCTTCAGCTGCGGGTGAAAGTGCGGAAAAACTGGCGGGATGACGAAAAAATGGTCAAGCAGATGTTCAATCCATGATCTAGGAGGGCTGGTATGGCTTATTACCCCATCATTATCGTACTCATTTTCGCTATAATAGACTGGATCGCAGTCGAAAAAAACTGGAAGATTGTGGAATATGTGGCCAAACCTGCGACCATGCTGGCGCTGTTGTGGTTGATTTGGCAGAGCACCGGTTTTACAGGACCCATGCTCTGGTTTACAGTGGGAGTCATTTTTTGCCTGGCGGGGGATGTTTTCCTGATGCTCCCGGGTAATATGTTCATCTTCGGTCTATTGGCTTTTCTGGTAGGGCAGGCGAGTTATGTGGTTGGGTTTAATAGCAGTGCGCCATTTCTAAACCTGTGGGGCGTCTTCCTGGTGATCATGCTGGGAATCTACATTGGTTGGCTGTATCCGATAATAGCCAGGAGCCTGGAGGAAAATGGGAAGAGCAAATTAAAAATCCCTGTGCTGATCTACTCTATCGTGATCAGCCTGATGGTCTACTCCGCCTTTATGACCTGGACTCGCCCCGGTTGGATCGTGGCATCAGCTCTCTTGGCAAGTATTGGCGCGGTCTTTTTTTATGTTTCCGATTCGATCCTGGCATGGGACCGCTTTGTGAAACCGATATCGCATGGCAGATTGCGGAATATGATCTTTTACCACCTGGGTCAAATTGGCATCGTCTTGGGTGCGATAGTGTATGCGGGATTAAAGTGACAATTTCAGGGCATACCCTCAACACGGATCACTTTCCAACCTGGGAAGGGGAATAATGCAGGATGGATGAGGCTGTGTAAATAAAAAGCTGTGGTCAGTTGCACCACAGCTCCAGGAAAAATTTCTGGTTTATAAATGTCAGCTCATACGGCGGGCGGAAGGACGTCTCCACTGCTCGCCGGGGGCACAGTCAGGCTGCGCACGTAAGGCTTGCGCCCGAACTGGGTCAGCAGCACAGCACCGAGTCCCACTAGTCCGATCAGCACCTTCGGAATCCAGCCAAAACAGGGGATGATTCCGTCCACACCGTTCAAGATGGCCATCAATACCAGTGTGCCCAACCCGGCGGCGACGGCAGGATGCCACTCGCGTTTTACCGCTAGGCTGATCCGCTTGCCAACTTCAAGCCCTAATGAGATCAACCCAAATACCCAGGCGGCGACCAGTACTACTCCCCCGATGAAAGCAACCGGTGACAGGCAGATGGTGATCGCAAGTAATATTATAACGATCGGTGCGATGATTACCGTCAATAGTCCCAATCCACCAGAGAGCAGCGGCTGGGATAGAGCAGTCTCGGAGGTGCGGGTCAGATGACTTGGTAGGAACATCGCCACCAACATGGCGACCAGTGCCCACAGAAATATTCCCAAGAAGTAACCTCCGACTCTGAAGAGTGGGGTGGTCGTGGTTTCGAACATGGGGATGCGTGTCCCACCAGGAAAAACGAAGTAGGGGGCATTGGTATTGGTGTTAATCGTGCCTGTAATTTGTGCTCCAGGGGCTTGATTGAGCACAGTGCCGGCATAGGTCAGGTTACCACTTAGTTTAAATGTATCTGTCAGGGTAACTGAACCCCCCAGAACAGTAAGGTTTCCGTTGATTATTCCGGCTGCCTGAGCGCTGCCGCCGATGAGCAGCACATTTCCGTTGATGGTTGAGCCTTCCATCAGGTTCACGCTGCCGCCCACCACAAATAGGTCATTGTTCAGGGTTTGACCCGTCCCCAATGTGTAACTGTTCCCGATGACGACATCGCTTGGTGAAGCGGCAAACGCTGTGATCGGAAATACCGCCAATAACAGTGCGGCTAATACAATTGCCGATGCTAACTTCATATTTACTCGTTTCATATTACCCTCCAGGATAAACTGAATTTTTTATATGCGAGCAGCCAAAGCACGCTCATAAAACTAACAATACCTACCAGGAAGAACATTACAATGAATGTAAGAAATGGAGTCGACCACGAAATAGACCCGGCGACGTTCATCAGCAGGTAATAAATTGAGACTACACTGACCATACGATCGAACCATATCATCAAGTAAGGGCCGGGTGCTTGAATGAGCTCCCACACCTGGGTGACCAGTAAGGTGAGCAGGATTATGGCGGTGAAAGCCGTTATACCGATGGTTTGCCAGCTGTGGCGCAGCTGTTGAGCGGCTTTATACTCGACCAGGCGCGACTGAAACCGCTGCGTGAATCCCGCTGCCGGACTTACCTCGTCTGAATTTTGGATGAGTAGATCCAATTCCTTCCAGGATGATTTGATTTGACTGCACGACTCACATGAAGCCAGATGCTCCTGTAGAGATTGGTTCTGCTCAGTTGTAAGATGCTCCTCGGAGAGTAGCCAGTTCCTAAAAGGCTGATGATCCATGTGGGTTCCTTTCCGGCATAAAAATGTTTCCCTTCTGGTTTGACCAGGATTGTGCCAGCGTCAGCCTGGCGCGGTGGAGCCTGCTTTTCACTGCACTGGGTGTGAGTGAAAGACTTTTTGCTATCTCATCGTAAGAAAGATCATACCAATAGTACATGACTACTGCAGCCCGGTCGTGTGGGTTGAGGGTCTTTAATAAAGCCTGCACTCGACCCTGGTCCTCCTTGAGGTAAAAAGTTGCTTCTGGTCCTGGTAAACCGTCGGGTGGGTCAAGGTAAGGAGTGGTGTCCATCGATAGAACGACCATATGCCGTTTGCGAAGTTGGTCGATACAAAGGTGGGCGGCAATGGATAAAAGCCAGGTTGAAAAAGGACGGTCTGCATCATAATGTTTTATGTTTTTATACACTCGCAAGAAAGTTTCTTGTGAGGCATCCTCTGCTTCGTCAGGATCACCCAACATCCGATAACACAGGTTATACACTGGTCTCTGGTAGGTCTCAACCAGCTGGGTGAACGCTTCCTGATTTCCTTGATGAACCTGGTTGAGAACTGCAGGCTCGAGGTTATTCACGTTGTGCTCCTGTATGGTTATCTAATCCTGTATACGCAGCACTGAAAAATTTGTTGCGCGGTTTCAGGTTGAAATAAAAATCAATCTATTAGTAAACCATCTCCATTAACACAGGTACTGATAAAATCTGAGGTTTTCCGGCTCAAATTTTGCGTGCCCGAAAACCTTCGCCTAAAACTTCATGCGCTTGTCCAATGACAATAAATGCCTCGGGATCGGCTTCGAGTACCAGGCTTTTAAGCACGCTAACTTCTGAGCGGTGATGACACAATAAAGCATCGAGCGTTTCGCCCCGGTGTATACCCCCGTGGCATCCATGGAAGTTACCCCGTGTTCCAAATCGGTGAGGATCGAATGTGATACCAGGTCTGGTTGTGCGGTGATGATGAATGCGGTGCGGACAACATTGGGACCTTCCGTGGTCACTTCGGCGGCAATCCCACTGATAAACAGCATGATGATGGCGTACAAGGCGTTCGTCCAGGAGTAGGTGAGTCCGCCGAGAAACATGATCAAGGAATCGGTGATCAGGTAGCTTTGGGAGAGAGGAATGCTGCGCCAATTGTTGATAATGCGCACCAGGATATCTGTGCCACCACTGGTGCCATGCCCCCGGTATACCAGACCATACCCAATACCACTGATCACTCCGCCATAGAGGGTATTGAGAACCAAGTCTGCAGACAGACCTTCCACAGGTAAGAATAGGACCAAAAAGTCGGTGAAAAATGCGATTACCACGACCGCATATGCGGTACGGATGGCAAATCGCCGGCCACCCAGGTGCCGCCAACCAAGAAGCAGCAAGGGTATATTCCCGATCAAGATCATCACGCCGATGGGGAAACCAGTATAAAAATTGATCAGCTGTGCCAACCCGCCGATGCCTCCATTGACCAGGTGCCCGGGAACCAGGAACAGGCGGATCGCCAGCGCCTGCATGATGGCACCGATTGTGATCAGCAGATAATCACTGACTGTTGTCCAGGAGATCCGACCATACCAGGGTTTTGGTTGGGTGTTCATTCCAGTAGTTTTGTATTTGCCAGGGTTTCAATCACCCCAACCACCGCGGAATTGTCCAGGTCACTCATCTGCAGCTCAAGCATTGCGTTGAACAGCTGGGCGTCTATAGCAGCAGAAGGCAGTGGGATGCCGTACTCGCGTGCCGTCTCCATGATGATATTCAAATCCTTCGCCTGCATATGGGCTTTGAAACCGGGACTGCGGTTACCGGAAAAAAGGCGCGGAGGCTTGACGTCCAGCGTCCAGCACTGAGCTGCTCCACCCTTGATCGCCTCAACCACTTTCTGAGGGTCAGCGCCTGCTTTTTTTGCGAAGATCAGCAGCTCACCCATCGCCACCATTTGGGCTGCGACCATGATCTGGTTAGCTGCTTTGGCGATCTGCCCGGCACCGGCCTCACCCACGTGGGTAACGGATTTTCCCATGGCGGCAAAGACTGGTCGCACAACTTCAACCGCTCCAGCGGAGCCTCCGACCATGATGGTTAGCGTGCCCTGGCGTGCACCGATATCGCCTCCGCTTACCGGTGCGTCCAGGCACTCGACACCTTTTTCAGTAAACCTGGAAGCAATAAAGCGGGCTGTAGCAGGCTTGATGGTGGAATTATCCACGTAGATCAAACCGGGATGGGCGCCGTGGATGATTCCATTTTCACCCAGGGCAACCAGCTCAACATCGGGTGAATCAGGCAAGTTGGTGAAAATGACATCCACCCTGGCAGCCATATCGACTGGTGACTCAGCCCTGACGGCACCTTCGCTGACCAGCTCGTCTACCGCGGATTGGCTGCGGTTATATACAATAAGCGGAAACCCGGCTTTAAGGATATTCCTGGCGATGGATTTTCCCATCAAACCCAGCCCGATATAACCGATTTTTAAGGACGCTGACATCGATGCTCCTTTATTGATTTATGATTTACGGCAATTTATTCGTCACCAGACCAGTCTCTGTGTCGGTTATTTCCCAACCTAGATTATATATTTGCTGACGCAAATCGTCTGCCAGGATCCAATTATTGGTTCTGCGAGCTTCCTGGCGAGCCCGAACCAGCAAGGTCACTTTTTCCGGTGGAGTTGGGACTACCTGGTTGTTCACCGAATACCTTTCGTGGAGTGCTTGTTGCCAGATGGCGAAAGGTATGGAAGCTTGCGGGTGGAAGGCGTGGAAAGGTCCCAGCTCATGGATGGGAAATACTTGCCCATCCTCGTATTGATGGAAGTGTCCCTGGCGCTGTTCGGAAATTTTCATCAAGTCTTCATCAGACCCAGCCAATAGATTTCCCACTGTCTCACCGACTGATCCATTCCGTATATGTTCGTTACCTGTGCGCAGTAAGGTGACCTTGCCGATACCTCTTACCCGGCATTCACACAAAGTAGGGTCCAAGATCAAGGCAGTCTTTTCATCCAACCCAACGATGGTCACCTCATCCGGAAGCATCTCGATCAGGCGCATGAATCGTTCTTGACCCATAAAACACCGGCTGGTATCCAGTTCCGCCCTACCTTCATTGTTGTTCCAATGTGGGATAAACACGAGCTTCAAGCCGTAAAATTTGAAAAAATCGAGACCATCGATCCAGTGCAGCTCTTCACCAACCTTATAGATTTCGTACACCGGGAGGCTGCAGGTACTGAACGCGACCGTCGCTGCGCTGGCAAGCGCGAGGACGGCTCCCAGGCTGTGGCGGGCAAGCAAATAATACCAGGCCAGGCTGTCGCGCAATTGTCTGACAGTATAGGATGGGCTGCCCGGACCCATGAAGATCAGGTCGGAGCTGAGAAGTGGGGCTACGATAGTTGGGTTATCCGGGCTGAATTCCAGGCCGCGTTTACGGGCAGGGATGATTTCCACCTGGGGGGAGTAGTTCTGCAGCCGGTGAGCAAAGAAATCACCCACCCGTCCGATCACCTGCGGAGAATTTAGCTCGAAACCGGCTGGCGTCTCCAATAATGCCACTCGCGGGGAAGGTGGAAGCGAGCGAAAAATTTCCTCGAAGATCTTACGCCCGGTGGGTGATGTCTCACCAGAGCCAAACAGAACGATCAATCCGGGTTGAGGTGAAAACGGATCACCGTTCGGACTATTCATCGGTTGTATCAACCCCTATATGATGCTGGCTACAGAATATGCAGATCAAGTTATTCCCTTTGATACATGCTGCTAATGTTGGGTACCAGGTACTCCTCGAAGGATCGTTTCACATCATAATCAGGCTGCCAGCTCCAATTCCTGCGCGCGGCACTGTCGTCCAGGTCCGCTGGCCATGAATCAACAATAGCCTGTCGTTTTACATCCGGCTCGAAGCTGATCTCGGCACCTGGAAAGGACTTCAGCACCCAATCGCGGAACTCCACGGCAGACAAGCTAAAGCTGGAAACATTATAGACTGAATGCTTAACCGCTGCTTTCGGCGCATTGGTCAGCATCAATAGCGACTTTACCGCATCAGGCATCACCATGAAAGGAATACGCACATCTTCACGCACAAAACAGTCATAAGGCTTTTTTTGCGCGGCGTAATGCAGCATCTCTGGACCATAGTCGCTGGTGCCACCACTGGGGACTGTATAGGCACTGATCAAACCCGGGAAGCGCAAGCAGCGAAAGTCGAGCATCACCGGCAGGTCAGCTGCCAGCTGGCGGTAATACTTACTATAATAAATACCCAGCTGCTCACAATATAGCTTGTTGCAGCCGTACATGGTGCGGGGATTATTCCATTCCCATTCGCGCACCCGGGTATATGCAAGCTTCGTATCCAGGTCTGGTAAACCGTAGGCTGCAATCGAGCTGGGGAAGATGAACTTTACCGGCACATCGCGCCACTCCGACTGCTCTGCTGCAAGGTTCAATAAACCCAATGTGCCCTCCACATTCACCTTATGAGCCAGCTCGGGTGTGAATTCACTGCGTGTGGATAACAGGGCTGCCAGATGATAGATTGTATCGATTTCATATTCACTCACCAGGCGTGAAAGCAAGGCTTTATCCATGATATCACCCTGGAAACAAGTAACCAATGGTTGAATATTGTCTGGCACGGGGGCAATATCGAGAGCAAGAATGGGCATGTCAGTTTGCTTGACCAGACTTTTTACCAGAGCCTGACCAATTTCGCCTGAAACACCAGTGACGAGGATGACTTTTTTGCGCATGACGACTCCTTGGTGAAGCGTATCGGGATAGGGTTGCTGCAAAGGGTTGGTATGTGCTAGAATGAACACACTAATTGTACAACAGCTTCAGGATTATTCCCCTGGATTTTTAATTTCAATGACTGGAATTTTATCCATACCACAGTGCAAAGTTTTCAAGAATCAATGAAAAGTATTTTTTTTATTTGCGTCTTAGGAATCTTGTGCTCAGCCTGCATTGCATCCCCAACGGCAATCCCATCACCGACTGCTAACCAGTTACTACCCACACCAACTGTCACCCCGACCGTCGTATGGTTCCCTCCTACCGCAACACCGACCGCCTTTCCAACTCCGGTTGTCACCCCCACAGCAGATATGCGCCCGAGTACAGGTAAAATCCTGTTGGAAGACGATTTTACCGACCCTACTGCATGGACGCTCAGCCAATCCGATCTTGGCAGCGTCGCCCTGGGGAAGAATGAGCTGACTATCGCCATCGGTGAGACACCTGCATATTTATACAGCGTACGCGAAGCACCTCTCTTCACGGACTATTATCTGGAGATCACTGCTGAACCTAACTTATGCCGGGACCTGGATGAATATGGCGTATTGATCAGAGTATCACCTGATGTGGATTATTACCGCTTTTCATTATCCTGTAATGGTCAGGTGCGGCTGGACCGGGTAATTGGTGGGCAAGCATCATCACCCCAGCCGTGGATGATGAGCGGGTCGGTACCGCCGGGGGCACCCAGCTCCTCTCTGATCGGGATATCCGCTCATGGCAGCACATTTGATTTTTTCGTGAACGGGCAATTTCAATTTACAATCAATGACCCCTCTCTTGCAACGGGAGGGGTGGGTGTCTTCGCACGTTCTACCAACAAAATAGCAGTGACAGTTAATTTCTCATACCTGGTCGTGTATGAATTGAATCCCTAGACCGGATTTCATAATCCCGATCAACCTCCTGATATGACCAAGCGCAGCGTGACCAATAAGCTCAATAATTTGTCTCCCAAGGAATGGTTGAAGTTCCAAAAATCCTGGTTCGTGCATAACCCACCACCGCGCCAGAAGAAAGTAATGCGTCATCCGGCGAAATTCCCTGAGACCCTGGCAATGGAATTCATTACATTCTTCACCAAGGTGGATGAGGTGGTCTTTGATCCCATGGCCGGCACGGGGAGCACCCTGATGGCAGCTTTACGCACAGGCAGGCGCAGCTATGGAATCGAGCTGAACCCTGCTTATGCCGAGATTGCCCGTCAGGTCATTGATGAGGAAAGACAGAACATGGGCTCAGCCACAGAACTAGCTTGTAAGCTGATCACCGGTGATGCTGCAAAGACAACAGAAATTGCCATGAGTCATGAATTTCCATTGATTAACTATGTTTTCACCTCCCCACCTTACTGGGATATGCTGCATGCACGTGGCGCAACAACGCAAAAGAATCGAAGGATCGCCGAAGATCTGGACGTGTTCTACTCAGATGATCCGAATGACCTGGGGAATATCGACGATTATGAGCAGTTCATCGAACGGCTCACTCAAATTTATATGGATATGCAGCCCATCATCCGTCCAGGCGCTTACCTGACCATCATCGTCAAGAATATAAAGAAGGGCGGAAAAATATATCCCCTGGCCTGGGACCTGGCACGGCGGCTTGGAGCTACCTACACGCTCAAGGATGAAAAAATTTGGTGCCAGGATAACCAGCGTTTATCGCCCTATGGGATGGGCAATGCCTGGGTGAGCAATACCTTCCATCATTACTGTTTACAGTTCCGCAACGAGTGACAAATATCCTGTCAAAACCCTTCTATTTTTTAGGATTCTGTGTACAATTGTTCTGTAAAGCCCAGTGAGTGATCTCTAGGCTTTGGCCCGGATGGTGTTCATCCGGAACTATACTCAATCCGCTCACTGTAACGAAAGGAGTCCCACATGTCTTACCACACGATCATATTGGTTGGAAATCTCGGCAGAGATCCTGAAATGCGTTATACGCCTTCAGGTCAGGCAGTCACTAACTTTTCGGTGGCTGTCAATGATAACTTCACCAGCAGCAATGGTGAAAAAGTTGAACGCACGATCTGGGTGCGGGTTTCCACCTGGGGAAAACAGGCAGAAATTTGCAACCAATATCTCAAGAAGGGCAGGAAAGTGCTCGTAGAAGGCCGCCTGGTGACTGACCCAAATACTGGAGGCCCGCGAATTTGGGAACGACAGGATGGCACGAAGAGTGCTTCATTTGAAGTCAGCGCCCAAACGGTGCGGTTCCTGTCTCAGCGGGGTGATGATGACGGTGGAGCCGTGCCTCCTGGTGAAGCCGCTGGTCAAGCCGATGAGGGTGGCGATATCCCGTTCTAATTCATATCTCAACAAGGTGCGGAGAACAGCTCCGCACCTTGATTTATATTAACATTGCAAGCTGGTCACTTTAGGATAAACCCAAATGTCAAATCCTGCTCAGAACCGTCCTGCAGCTCCACCGCCGCCGGCATTGGAAATACCTGCTGACTTGAAGACAGAATATGCCAATGTGGTACGGATAGCGCATTCCCCCTCGGAGCTGGTGTTCGATTTTGCTCATTTACTACCAGGCCTCATGCCGGCGCGGGTATGCACGCGTGTAGTCATGTCTCCACTGGGTGCCAAACTGCTGCAGAGAGCATTAGCAGAAAACCTGGCTAAGTACGAAGCTACATTCGGTGAGATCAAAATCCCGGGTGAGAATTCGCTGGCAGATTTCCTATTCCACCCGCCTGCACCACCGCCTGCACCTCCGAAAGAGTGAAAAATATGCCTGAGAAATTAGAAGATATTGCCGAGAAAATACACCATTCCTTCGAGGTGTGTACCACCGAACGCGATCGGGCACTTGCCCAAGCGCGCACCCTCACTCGCCACTGCGCTAATGCCATCCGGGCGGTACACCGTGATGAGCATGATTTGGCTCTCGAACACCTGGCGGAAGCCCGACAGCTGGTGCAGTCTTTGCGGGATAACCTGCAGGGTTTACCAGACCTGTTCTATGCCGGCTACACCCAGGATGCGCTTAAAGAATATGCCGAAGCAGCCCTGGTGTACGCCTTGATCAACAACAACAACTTTCCGGCTCCCGATGATTTGCTGTTGGAACCAGCTACCTACCTGCAGGGGTTGGCAGAGGCGGTGGGTGAGCTGCGCCGGCGTGTGCTTGACTCGCTTCTCAAAGATAGACCATCTGAGGCAGAACGCCTGTTGGGCGAGATGGATGATATCTACGCCATCCTGGTAACGATGGATTATCCTGATGCGATTACCGGGGGATTGAGGCGGTTGACCGATGTAGCCCGGGGGATCATTGAACGTACGCGCGGTGACCTGACGCTCAGTCTACGCCAGGAACGCCTTGAGAACAGCATCCGGGAATTTGAAACCAGGTTGGATGGATTTAGCCAGAAAGAATGAAAATCATCCGCGCTTCAGAGATAGGCACCTACCTGTTCTGCAACCGCGCCTGGTGGTATCAACAGCAGGGGATTGAGCCTGAAAATAAAGCTGAGCTGGCCGCAGGGCTGGAAGTCCACGAAAAACACTCACGCGCAGTGTTATCAGCCAGCTGCCTGCAGGTGATGGCATATGCATTCATGCTGCTGGCAGTTTTGACAGCTATTGTCTGGATCATGCGTGTAGTCCTGTAGGTCTCGGAGTAAAAAAGGTGGGTTAATGTACGAGCTGGTCCTTGCAGTTCTCCTGGTCGTTATCGCTATTGTCTTCTTCGTATTGGCATCCCGCCAGAGGCAGAAGGCCGGGATCCCAGCGGGTAGGGTTATCTATACCGACGCCAGCCAGTGGGGGAAAGTTGAAAAACCATTATATGATCCTGTGCTGCGAATAACCGGAAAACCAGATTACCTGGTGAAAATGGGTGACCAGGTCATCCCGGTGGAAGTTAAATCTCGACGAGCACCCCGGGCACCGCATGATTCTCATATCTTCCAACTGGCAACATACTGCCTGCTGGTACAGCATGAATATGGAACACGTCCCACCCACGGAATCCTCCATTACTCCGATAAAACCTTCGCTATCGATTTCACTCCTGATCTCGAAGCCTCTATCCGGGCGGTCATCCATGAAATTCAGGCGCGCACCGCCCGTTCGCGGGTGGACCGCTCGCACGACGATGAAAGACGCTGTCAGGGCTGCGGGTATCGATCCGTCTGCGACCAATCTCTCAGGATATAATTAAGCCATGACTGATGAAATGAAAAAACCCATTCAACGGATAGCCATTGTCGGTGCCCAAAACCTGGCAGACACACAAAAGGAATCGATTGCCATCGCGGCTTTCCTGAACACCCGGGGCATCGAGACCCAACACGGGTTTCTTTACGATGAAGCGATCTACCGGCGGGTTAAGCAGGGCGAGTTTGACCTGCTGATTGCCCTGGGTGGTGATGGCACGATGCTGCGTGTCGGACACCTGGGTGGTCCTTCCGGTGTCCCCATCCTGGGGATCAACCTGGGGCGGTTCGGATTTTTAACCGAGATTGCGCAGGACCAATGGACTGAGTTCCTGCCCCGTATGATCGCAGGTGAATACTGGCTGGAAAAAAGGATGATGCTATGCGCCGAGCAGTGGCGGGCAGATTCCTTGTTGGGTAAATGGGACGTGCTGAACGAAGTAGTGGTCAGCCGCGGGCAGATCATCCGCCCGGTGCATGTTACAGCCAGTGTGGATGGCAGATTCCTGACCACCTACGTGGCAGACGCGTTGATCGCCGCCACACCCACGGGTTCAACCGCTTATGCCCTGGCAGCTGGAGGCCCTATCCTGCCGCCTGAGCTGCGCAATATTTTATTGGTCCCGGTTGCCCCACACCTTTCGCTGGACCGGGCGATCGTCCTGGCGGAGGGGTCATCGGTAAACATCACGGTTAATGTAGACCACCAGGCAGTATTCAGTATCGATGGGCAAGTGCCTATCGGGCTGACCAATGATGATCGCGTCTATGTATATGCATCACCACATGTAGTAAAATTCATCCGTTTTCAAGACCCGGGATATTTTTATCGCAACCTGACTCCTCATATGAGTCAGAATCCTTCGACCGGGAACCATCGATAGAGGTATACAATGACCGACGCGTCACCGAAGATGTATTGTGCCAACCACCCAAATGTTGAAACCACTCTACGCTGCAACCGGTGTGAAAAACCGATCTGTTCTAAATGTGCCGTACTCACACCGACAGGATATCGGTGCAAGGAATGTATCAAAGAGCTGCAGAAAGTCTTTGACACTTCCCTGTGGTATGACTATCCGCTTACTTTTATTATTGTCGCAGTGCTGGCATATCTGGGTAGTTTGGTTGGCGGCTGGATAGCAATACGTTTTGGGTTTTATATCATCATTCTTACGTTATTTCTCGCCCCGGCACTCGGTGGGCTGATTGCTGCAGCCGTCCGTTTGGTCACCAGCCGCCGGCGATCTAAAAACCTGTTTATCCTGGCTGTCATCGCGGCTGTGGTAGGCTGCATCCCGGTTGCCTTAGGCCTGGTCCAGTTTTTCTCTTTGTTTGAATTCATCTACCTGGTCATGTATATCATTTTGATGACTTCAACCCTATATTACCGTTTATCTGGCATCAGAATTGGATAGGTATGCTTAGTGAGCTGCATATCGAAAACTTTGCCATCATCAGCCAGCTGGAGCTTCACTTTAACCGTGGTCTGAATATATTCACGGGTGAGACGGGAGCAGGTAAGTCGATCATTATCGACGCAGTCGAAGCCATCCTGGGGAGCCGGGCAGATGCCACCCTGGTCAGGGCTGGAGCAGAAAAAGCCTTGGTGGAAGCAAGTTTCGACATTTCGGATGAATCGAGCCAAACCGTCAGGCAAATCCTGGAGCGGGAGGCGCTGCTGGAGGGGGACGGGCATCTTACCCTGGGGCGTGAGATCAGGAACAACGGTCGCAGTATTGCCAGGGTGAACGGGCGGAACGTCAGCAATCACATTCTCGGCGAGCTAAGTGAATACCTGGTGGATGTACACGGTCAATCAGAGCATCTATCCTTATTACATGTCAGACAGCACCTTGGATTGTTGGATAGTTATGCTCATGTCGAGCGAGAGCTGGCAGAATACCAGGATGCTTATCACCGCCTGGTGCAGCTGCGTAAACAGCTGGCTGAGCTGCGTAAAACTGAAAGTGAAGCCGCCAGGCAGATTGACATCCTTACCTACCAAATCAATGAAATAGAAGCAGCTCATTTACTTGAAAATGAAGAGGTTGAGCTCCGTGCTGAGCGCACCAGGCTGGCTAATGCCGAGGGGATTGCTTCCCTGGCACAGGAAGCTGTGCAGCTCCTGGACGAGGGGACGCCAGAATCGCCGGCCGTATCTGACCTGATTGGGCAGGTAACCAGCCTGCTCAATAGCCTCAGCCGCCTTGACCCCCAGCAGGAAAAGCTGGCTGAACGCAGTCAAAGCGCCCTGGATGAGCTGACCGACCTGGCAGCAGTCCTGCGCGATTACCTCGAATTGGTTGAGTTCAATCCACAGCGATTGGACCAGGTGGAAGACCGCCTGAACCTGATCCAAACCATGAAGCGAAAATACGGCGAGGATATCCTGGGAGTATTACGCTACGCTGAGCAAGCAAAATCACAGCTCGATTCAATCACACACGTAGCGGAGCGAATATCCGAGCTCGAGAAGGATGAAGGGGAGCTGCTGGTAAGGCTGGGAAAAATAGGCGAGTTCCTCAGCTTGCGCAGGCGGGAAGCAGCCGTAAAATTGGAATCAGCACTTGAGACTGAGCTGATGGACCTGAGCATGGCGGGGGCGAAGTTCAAGGTGGATTTCACCCAACGTTCATCTGATCAGGGCGTTAAATTAAGTAATGGGCAGCAGGTGGCCTTTGATTCGACTGGGTTGGAACACGTGGAATTCCTGGTTGCTCCCAACCCTGGCGAGGGACTGAAACCCCTGGTCAAGATCGCCTCAGGCGGAGAAACATCGCGCCTGATGCTGGCAATCAAAAACGTCCTTGCCCAGGCAGACAAGGTACCCACCTTGATCTTCGATGAGATCGACCAGGGGATTGGTGGGCGGGTCGGGTCGGTGGTGGGGAGAAAGCTTTGGGAGTTAGCACACCGGCACCAGGTCTTATGCGTCACACACTTGCCACAATTGGCCGCCTTTGGCGACCAGCACCTGCGAGTATTGAAGCAAATCAAGGATGGCAGGACAGAAACACAGGTAGAGGTTCTCGCCGGCGAAGACCGGTTGATCGAGCTGGCGCAGATGATGGGCGAAGTGAGCGATGGGACCCGCCAATCAGCCAGGGAGCTGTTGGATTCTGTCCGCCAGACTGTGAAACAGGGATCCAGGTAAGCCTGGATAATATTTCCATTCTTTTGATCTTCGTAGAGCGTGTATTCACCGGGTAAAACCATGCATATTGTTTCCCAAACGCTCAGGCTCCGCCGTAACAGGCAGGCACGGGAACTCCACAGCCCGTGGTTAAGGTTGGGGATAACCATTGCATTGTTGCTCAGCCTGGGGGTGGTTGCATTCGGCATGCTGGGAATCTGGTATTATGTCGACCTGACGCATAATCTTCCGTCGATTGCCACTCTGCCTGTTTTCCTCGAACCGCCCAATGGATTGCTTCTCCAACCTACACGCTTGTACGACCGGGCACATGAAAAAGTCATCTATACCCTGGAGAACCCTGCAGCGAAAGACAGGCAATATTTGTTTGTAGCTGATGATGCACCGGCAGGAGCCCTCCGGGTATCACAATACTTGGTCGATGCAACCATCACCGAGCTTGACCCTGGATTTTGGGACCATCCCGGCTTCAGCCTGGCAGGCGTGACTGAGGGCGCCCATCCAACATTGGCACAAGTCCTGGTCTCGAGCCTGCTCCTTGACGGTGAACCACCATCCGTAAAACGGAGTATCCGCGAACGTTTATTAGCCAGTCAGGTGACGGCTCAATACAGCCGTGAAAAGGTTCTGGAATGGTATTTAAACAGCGCACAATATGGTGAAACAATCTTCGGAGCAGATGTCGCTTCGAGGGTGTATTTCGGTAAATCTGCCAGTGATTTATCCCTGGCTGAAGCTGCAATGCTCACCGCCTTGTCTGAAAAGCCGTCTGTAAACCCATTAACCGGCTCCCAAATCCTGGCTCAGCTGCAGGAGCTCATCATCCGGAAGATGTTCGTGCGTGGATTGGTCAGTGGAGACGAGACCCTGCGAGCTTTAAAGGAAGAGGTACAGTTCAATGATTTGCAAGCAGCGCAATCCCCAGCGCCCATGTTTACCTCTTTGGTTCTGATGCAGCTGAGCTCGAATATACCCCTTGAGCGCATTTACCGGGGTGGTTTCGATATTGTGACCACGCTGGATTACAATTTGCAGCAGCAGGCTGATTGTGCCGCCCAGGTGCAGGCCGCTCGTATAAGCGGTATCCCTGAGCAGGCAATGACTTTTGATGGCTCCGCGTGTGAGGCAAGCGGATTATTACCAACCTTAAAGGATGGAATCGGAGCACAGCCTATGGATCTAGCTGCCGAGGTTGTTATCATTGAGCCTCGTAGCGGACAGGTCCTTGCCCTGGTGGGAAAGGATGGCTCTGGATCAGCTGCCTCGAATCCTTCCCCCCATCCAGCCGGGAGCATCCTTTCACCGTTCATGTACCTCACAGCATTCACCCGTGGGATGAACCCGGCGACACTATTGTGGGATATTCCGCCTGAAAGTCAGATCAATGTCAACAATCCCTCACACGTGACGGTTGCAGGATCATCCACTGCTTACCATGGTCCGGTGAGCCTGCGTGATGCTTTGGTGAACGATTACACGGGCGCGGCAGGTGAAGTTCTGGAACAAGTGGGTGATGCGAATGTTTATCTTACGGAGAAACAGTTCGGAATCAGCTTATCAGGTCTGCCCCCCGCCACTGGAACCGGTCTCGACGGCTTAAACTCACAGAAGGTGAGCTTATTGGAGAATGTACACGCTTATTCTGTGCTCGCAAACCAGGGGATCATGGCAGGCGAGTCTATCGTCAAGGATGCCAGTGCGAATACACAGACCGGCCTGAGTCCAACCAGCATCCTCACAGTCGAGAGTTTGGATGGAACCGTGTGGCTTGATTGGTCCAATCCGGAAGTGCTTCCCGTCGTCAACCGGCAGATAGCATATCTCACTACAAACGTCCTAAGCGATGAAAAGTCACGCTGGTCTTCCTTAGGGCACCCCAACTCACTTGAAATCGGGCGACCCGCCGCGGCCAAGCTCAGTTTGACCGGTGATACTTCTGGTAGTTGGGTAGTAGGCTATATCCCCCAACTGGCAGTGGGTGTTTGGATGGGGAATTCACAAGGAGAGATGGATGAAATATCGGCGGAGGTGCCTGCAGGGTTGTGGCATGCTGTCATGCTGTATGCCACTAAAGAGATGCCTGTGCAGGATTTTTCATTGCCTGTTGGGATCAGCCAGGTGCAGGTGTGCAATCCATCGGGATTGCTGGTTACCTCTCTGTGTCCTTCCGTGATCCAGGAGGTGTTTCTGACCGGAAACGAGCCTGGCCAGGTTGATAACCTGTATCGCAAGTATTCCATTAATCGTGAGACGGGACTGCTCGCTACGGTTTTCACTCCTCCAGAAATGGTCGAAACCAGGGTATTCCTGGATGTACCTCCGCAAGCGCAGGCTTGGGCTGAACAGGCAGGGTTGGCTATCCCTCCTGAAAGTTATGACGCGATCACCGCAGCACTGCCTTTTAATCAGGAAGTGCAGATCATCACTCCCAAGATGTTCGACCATGTTAGTGGGAATTTTATAATAACCGGCAGCGCGAGTGGCGAAGACTTCTCCTATTACCGCCTGCAGGTTGGACAGGGGCTGAACCCGGAAAAGTGGCTCCAAATTGGTGTAGATGTATCTTCGCCAGTAAGCAATGGAATCCTGGGCACCTGGGACACAGCAGGGTTGGAAGGTCTGTATATCGCCCAGCTCCAGGTGGTGAGAACGGATACACGGGTCGACCAGGCAGTCCTGCAGCTCACCATCGATAATACCAGGCCGGAGTTGGAAATCTTGTCGCCTCTCGTGAATGAGCAATTCAACTACAAGACGGGACTGTCTATTATGATGAATGTATCGGCGAGAGATAACCTGGTGCTGGAACGGGTTGAGTTTTTCATCGACGGTCAGATGGAAGCCACCCTGCTGGAATCTCCCTATGTCATTGTATGGGATGCCCTACCGGGTGAGCATACATTGCAGGTCAATGCTTATGACCTGGCGGGTAACGAGAGCGAATCATCGATCACTTTTAATGTAAATAGGTAATTAGAACAAAAGACCGGGCTTATCACCCGGTCTCTTGGCCTTTAAAGGTGTCTAGGGGTAAACGTAGAAAGTATTCCAGATTTGTTCGACGATATATGTGTCTGTTGAATTGATTGAGACTTCGACCAGGATGATCTTTGACGTGGGATCGACAATATCTACCGCGCTGAGAAGGTAGGTATCGTACCCGCTGGTTCCTGAGCAGTTCGTATACTGATCATATTTACCGCGATAGACCCCATCGTTATAATCATATCGACCGACCAGGGTGCAATCCGTTTGATACGGGCTTGCATAAGCATCCAGGAATTCCACGTAGCCGCCCCATGTGGCAAAAGTATCTGATGCCCCAAAGAACATGCCTTCGACGTTGTAGTATTGCTCGTAGTCTGACAAACTTGGTGCCGTTGATACAGCTACGCCGATTTCCTGGTCTTGAAAGTTCCAGCTACCCCCGTTGACGTCGGTCCAGTAGTCAGGTACATCCACGGATATACTATTGGTATCATCCCAGCAGGTAATGAACCCGGCAGTATCACTTGCTTCACAGTTGGCAGGCAGCGTACCAGTTGTATCGGTCGGTGATGCCTCGGCGGTAGCGCTCCCTTCGCTCGTCGGTGAACCGAATGCATACGCGACTTCCAGCTGGCGACCATTTAGCTGACCCTGAAGTACTTCCTGGGTATCCCAGCGCAAAACCTCCATTGCCAGGGTGTCTGTAGATGAATGTGTCCGCAGAATGTCGCAATAATCTTTTAGCGTACCGTCAGTAGCTAGGGTCAGGTTTTCCATAGTGGTTATAATATCGCCAGCCTTGACTCCGGTTTTATCAGCGGGCGAACCTGATTTGACCGAGCTCACCCAAATACCGGTGAGCGAGCCATCCTCAGAAGACACAGCTTCACCGTTGATACCGATTGAATCAACATCCACGCCTGTACGCAGCTGATCGATGACTGGCAAGGCAGTCCCGCGGTCGATGGCGAAGTACTGGTTGGTGGAGCTTGAGCCGGCATAGTTTATACCCACAACCTTGGCAGTCCCATCCACAAGGGGTCCGCCTGAGTTACCGGGGTTGATCGTCGAGGTGTGTTCGATGACCGAATCCACCGATGCCCAGGAGGTATCACCATTCGCCTTGGCTTTCGACACGATTCCCTTGGTCATGGTGAATTCAGGATCTCCGAGTGGGTAACCAGCAGCATATACTTCCAGGCCTACATTGGCAGCACCATCATACCAGGGGAGGTATGGAAAACCCTCGCCTTCGATATCGATGACTGCCAGGTCAGAACATTCCGACACACCAAGGATTTTGGCGTTGTACACCTTGTTTGTATCGCCGCCGACCCACACCTTGAGCAGTGCAGCTCCGGTTACCACATGGTTATTTGTAATCGCGATCCCAGATGGATCGATGATAAAACCTGAACCAAGCCCGGCTGTATTGGCCAGATAACCAAACTGGGGGTCAACAAAGGTGCCCACCGCTTCGATCTGGATGGTAGCTTTCTTGAGATCGGTCAGGTTATTGACCAAAGCACTCGGTACGGCTGTTTCTGTAGGGGGCGGCAGTTGGGTAGGTGTACCAGGAATTTCAGTTGGGGTGTTTACGACCTGGGTGGCAGCCGGCGTTTTCGCACCACACGCTGTAGTTGCAATGATAATAACAATGCAAATAACTAATAAAGGCTTCAACTTTCTGCTATGCATATCATTCTCCTCTGGCAAATTTGATTGTAAAAAAATAATACATCTGGGTATTTTGAAAATTAGAATTTAGTTTACCATAAATCTAAAAATATAAATCCAGGATTTGGTGGGTTGATTCAAACGCTAGCGGGGGCAGGTTTAGGATGTGGAAATATACGGCTTGCCTGGCATCGTCTCCAGGTTTTAATTCCCCTGATTTTACCTGGGCTTGATAGATGATCAATATACTTGCCCCGCGTGGGTACTCATGGCTGTAAATAACGTCTAAAAGTTTAAGCTCATCGATCACCAGGCCTGTTTCTTCAAGACATTCACGCACTGCAGCAGCTTTTGGATCCTCACCCGCATCAATGAACCCACTCGGCAGGGTCCAATGACCCTTTTGAGGATCATACATGCGTTGCACCAGGAGAACATGTTCATTTCTCCTGATTAGGACTATTACTGCAACTTTGGGGTCGGGAAAATAAACCCAATTGCAGGCTGGGCAGACTGGTCTCAGCTTGCCGGAATGGTGACGTTCGATAAGGGTGGTGCCGCAGCGTGGGCAGAATTTGATCTCATCGGCGATCATTATCGTGACCGGATGCGCAGGATGATGGCGGTGATACCTGCCAGCACTGCGATGACCGCAAGACTGATCTCAACTGTCAGCAAGAGATAGTTAAGGAAAGAGTAATTAGGAACTGCAGAAGTATCCTGGGACAGATTCTCGGTTGACTGGGTCGGACTGGATGCACCAAGTAATTGGTCGGAAGGGGCGACCTCAGACGACGATTCCACTCCCTCGGGAGGAGCAACTTTTTGTGCCTGGGGTAGCGCTTCCTGGGTGGGGGGTGCAAGGGTCTCAGTGGGTGTCTGTGTCGTGGTTGGCGTGGGTGTTTCAGTCAGTGTGGGTGTATTGGACGGTAATGGTGTTGCCGTCGGTGAAGACGTTGTGGTGAGGGTGGTTGTTGGGGTTGATGTGAGAGTGGGTGTCACGGTGGGAGTGTCTGTGGAGAGGATGCTTTCAAGGTATTGAGATAATGTCCCGGTTGGGGTAGGGCAGCTGTAATAGTCTGCTGATGAGGGCAAGGGCACTGATAGGTAATATTGTTCACAGGAGAAGGTAGGTGTCTCTGTGGGGGCAATCGCTATTGCGAACGGGTTTTCAGGCGTCGTGGTTAGCGGATAAATGTTTATGTAAATAGTGGTCGGAGTAGCAACCTCCGGCAAGGTGGTGTTCGCTTCGGGAGACAACGGTGTCGGAGTGGCTTGAATAGGTGCTCCCATCATTACCGCAGGTGCAGATTCTGTAGTAGGAAGAGGTGAAGCGATACTGCGAGCGATTTCCTGCTGGACTGTTGCTGTTTCAATTGGCAGTGATGCTGCAGGAGCCATAGCTACCTCAGCACCAGGAGATAAAAATGTGGTACCGAAAATCACCAATGCCAATAAAACACTGGCTGTAGCCGAGACGATCCCAAAAATCGGTGCCAGCTTAAATGCTGGGCGGGGTCGGACAGCCTGGGCAGTGACGTAATAATTACGTGGTGCACGCTTCTTCGGCAAGCTGCGCAGCAATAATCTGGTTGTGCTAATCCCCTTTAGCTCATTGCGCAGCTCGGGATCGGATTTTAGGCGTTCTTCAAAGAGGGCGCGTTCCTTGCTTCCCAGCTGGTTATCGAGATATGCTGAGATTAGTTCATAGTCACGCGAGTTAATCTGGTTATTCATTTTCTACCCTTATTCCAGACGAACTCCGCTTGGTAAAAGTTCCGCGAATCCGCTCAAACAATCCCTTAAACGCAGTCGGGCGCGTGCCAGGCGGCTCTTGATCGTGCCAATAGGGGTTCCAATCGATTCAGCCGCTTCCGAATAATCCAGACCTTGAACATCCACCATAACGACCGCGGACCGGAAATCATCCGGAAGTTTATCCAGGCAGTGTTGGATGGCATTCTGGAGCTCTACCCGCTGTACCTGTTCCTCCGGAGGGTCAGACGGGTCCACCATCCAGCTCGGTGATTCGACTTCTTCACCAGAGTCATCTAATGGCTCAAGGGGTATGGTAGGTCGGCGCTTTCGACGGCGGAGTTCATCATAGCAGGCATTAGTCACAATACGCAACAGCCAGGCCTTGAATGATCCTCCGCGGAATGAGCTTAAATGGTTGTAAGCCGAAATAAATGCATTTTGAGTGGCATCATCCGCCGACTCTTCTTCTCCAATCATACGATATGCCTGGTTGTAAACCAAGTCTTGGTAAGCTATCACCAGGCGGTTAAATGAATCCAGATCACCACCCCTGGCTGCCTGGATCAATGCAATCTCATCCACGTATGTATTTTAACGCAATTTATACATGATAGCCATTGCTACAGATGGATATAAGGTATAAAATCGATCTGGAGGTATTCCATGTCTGTAACTTCTCGTAACGTGCTCGGTTCATGCCTTACACTCTTCATTACAATTAGTGTGATCCTGGGATTATTGGTGATAGTCGGGGCGATGGTTTTTCTCGTAACCACTCAAGCTGGTGCCTGAATCCGTGGGAATAGGATATTTCCGCTTGATGGTAACGTGACCCATCGTGAGGTTGTGTAACCTGGTACTAACATGCGGAAGGAGATCGAACCGGTAGGGCAGGTCTTTTCCTGGGTTTAATCGTATTCTAGTGAGCAGATAATAAGGGGTATTTTCAGGCTACTTGCTTTCTTGATCCTCGGCTTGTAACTCAACCAGCATGCGCTGATAAAATCCAGCATTAACCGGATTGAGCGCCAGGATCCCCATCAGTGTCTCGATCGCAGCTTTTCGATTGCCTGCTTGGAGATACATATCCTTCGATATTTCCAGCTGGCTGACGGCATCATCCTTGCGACCTACAAGGCGATAAATCTCGGCTGATCGGCGGTACAGACCAGGCAAAGCCTGATTTTCACTAATTTTTGTATTAATATAATCCAGCGCCTCGGCTGTGCATTGCAAGCTGATCAAATGGTTCAAGTAATTATCCAATTCAGTCATAGCCTGGTTTTCCTGCCCCAGGCGAAGGTTGAGCTCGAACAGCATGTCGCGCGCCTTGCCATCATCAGGTTCCATGGTGCGGATTTGCTCGAACACCCTGATAGCGTTGCGCCAATCAAAGCTTTGCATATCGATATCTGCCATGCGGTGTAAGAGTTTAACCTTGGTTTCCCGGTCGATCTTGGATTGTTGAGCGTAACGGAAGGTGTTTGCGTAAGTTGTGCGCGCCATGTTCAGATCGGCGAGATTGTAATAGGTTTCAGCCAGCTTGATGTATTCCTGGATGGTTTCTTGTGTTCTTCCGCTGGTTGTCAGCATCTGGATCAGCTCATTGCGTGCTTCCATGTTGACCGGGTTTAAATCGCATACCCGCTGGAGCAGGTTTATCGCCCGGTGAGTTTCTCCCTTGATATGGTAGCTTTTTGCTACGATGGAATACTTCTCGACTGCTTCAGGAACTCTATTTTCCTGAATTAGCAGGTCGCCTATACAAATGTGTAAAGGCAGGTAGGTGGGTGCAAATTTTAGCGCATAGAACGCTTCTTCCATGGCTGAGAGCACCTTATTCGAACGGGCGAGCTGATTTATTTTAGCCAGCGACTCTACCAGCTGACCGCTGGTTGCCTCCGTCAACATTTCTGCCAGGGGAATTGGCGCTGATCCAGCTGGTTGTGGAGGCAGTTGCTGCCTCGCATTCTGAGTTTGCATTCTCCAATCTGGGCGGATCAACATCTTACTGATGTTTTCACAAATACGTTTTTGCAGTTTTATATCTGTTTGCTGTGAGAATGACTCGATGAGCGGCTCATACTGTTGGATTAATACTTCTGCCTGGTCAGGAGCTACACTCTCAGAATCGGCAATCCGCAGTGCTCCCAGGTACTCGATCGAAGCCTCTTTTATACTCTCCATTTTATATAATGTCAGGGCGAGCAGTAAGCGAGCCGCTAAGCCGAATAACTCATGTTGGACGCACTTTTTCAGGTTCAACACTGCGGCCATCATTTGGTCGCTCTTCGATTGCAGGAAACCTAAAACAAAATAGGCTGCCGAGTTATCCAGCCCGGCTTGCATGGCACGATCCAGTTCAGCGGCAGCGTCTTTGTCCTGACCGTGCGACTCCAAGTCAATCGCCTGGCTCAGGTGAAGAATAATCTTGGTTTGATCGTACTGCAGCGGATCGGTCGTGCCTGAACTCTTAACAATCGTAGTCATGCCTTTTCGGTTTTGATTGCCTTGGGCTTCTTCCTGCTCAAATAATACTTCCGCCAGGGTGGTCATCGCTTTTTGCTTGGCCTCCTGGATGGGATCGAGCCGCTGGCGGTCCACTTCTTCGCTCTTGGAAAAATCAGCCTGACGGACCTGGGACATCATCAGGGGTGCTGTGGTTCCTCGCGGCCTGCTCGGTCGGGGGAGGGATTTCCCGCTTTGCAGGATGGATAATGCCAGGCTGGCTTCCTTGCTATTGGGGACTACTTCCAGGGCGTGTTGTATTGTTTGAATGGCTTTGGGCAAATTCCCCTGGATTTGAAATAAGCTGGCGATGGCAATATATTCAACCATGGCATCCGTTGTATTACCCATGCGTTCGTACACCACAGCTAAGCGGGTGTGCGCTGCTATGATTTCTGGGTTTAAAGCGGTCACATGCGTCCAGCTGCGGATGGCCTTGTCGAGGTCCTTATTCCGGGCATACAGTTCGCCTACGTCCATATATGCCTTGGCAGCTTTATCGAGGTCACCCAATCGTTCCTGGATTTCAGCCACCTTTTGTAACGGAACAGTATCATTAGGGGATAGTTTTGTCGCCCGCAGGTAATAGTCTAATGATTCTGGATATCTCTGGAGCTCAAAAAGTGCCAATGCCAAGCTGGTAATCGCATTCGGGTTATCAGGGAACTCATCGATTGCTATCCGGTAGTACGAGCTGGCAATCTTCCAGTCCTGGTCCCAGGCCGCAGAATGGCCCTGGTTCATTGCATCTTGAAATACCTGCTGGTTACCACTCATGTTCTCTTCCTATTCTTCCAATACAGATAAATCTCCCCAATCAAAACCATGCCGTGCTTCGGTTTTTAGGGGGATAACTAGATTATAGGCATTTTCCATCATCGAACGGACAACTTCAGCCGTCTTTTTCAATTCCTTTTGCGGGCACTCCAGTACAAGCTCATCATGCACCTGGAGCAGCATGCGTCCACTCAATTCGTTTTCTTTCAACGCATTAGCTACGTGTAGCATGGCGATTTTCATGATATCTGCAGCTGTCCCCTGGATGGGGGCATTGATCGCTTCACGTTCCTCACGCGCTCTTGTTGCAGGATTCCCGCCAGATTTTAAGCCTGGGAAGTAACGGCGTCTGCCAAGAAGGGTCTCTACGTAACCTTGTTTGGCAGCCAGCTGTCGCATGTTATCCAGATAGTTCTTCACTCCCGGGAATTGTTTAAAATAAGCCTCGACAAAATCTTCCGCTTCAGCCAGGGTAAGGTCGCTGGTCCGGGTCAGGCCATATGGGCTCATCCCGTAGAGTAGACCAAAGTTGATTGCCTTTGCGTTTCGGCGTTCAGTTTTGGTCACTTGATCCAGTGTCTTTCCCAAGATGGCAGCCGCGGTGGCAGTGTGGATATCCTGTCCAGCACGGAATGCTGCCAGCATTGCCTGGTCATCTGACATATGAGCTGCGATGCGGAGCTCTACTTGCGAATAATCGACTGAGAGCAGGGTATCACCAGGGTCGGCAATAAATGCCTGGCGCACCTGCCTTCCCAGCTCAGTGCGGATGGGGATATTTTGAAGGTTGGGGTCAGAGGAGGCAATTCGACCGGTTACGCTTCCTGTCTGATTGTAAGAAGTATGGACCCTCCCTGTAGCAGGGTTCACCTGGGTGGGTAACGCATCCAGGTAGGTGGACTTTAGTTTTGAGAGCTCCCGGTATTCGAGCAGCAGGTCCACCACGGGATGTTTTCCCTGTAAAGATTCCAACACTTCAGCAGACGTGGAGTAATTTCCAGCCTCCGTGCGCTTGGTTCGATCGGGGGGGATAAGCTTTAGCCGGTTGAACAGTGCATCGGATAACTGCTGGGTTGAATTAATATTGAAGCGCTCACCGACGTGATCGTATACCTGGTTTTCCAATTCATCCAGGCGTGTGCGCAGCTCATCAGACATCTTCTTCAGGAAATTGATATCGAGAGCTATCCCCGCCATTTCCATATCAGCGATGACCGGAACGAGGGGCATCTCAATCTCATCGAACAATTTCAACACCGAGTTTGTTTTGAGCTCTGCTTGCAGTCCTGGCAACAACCTGACCACCGCGATGGCATCCATGGCTGCATAAGGAGCGGCTTTTTCTATTGGGACGAGATCCATCGTGATTTGTTTCCTGCCGGTTCCGATCAGCTCGGTTATCTCGGTCATGCGGAAATCCAACCGTACCCAGGCGAGATTTTTCAGACCCAGATTGTGCGAAATGGGGTTCGTTAGCCATTCAGCGATCATGGTGTCGAAGGTACACGGTGCAGGTCGTACGCCGTTCCGCGCCAGCATGATGAAATCATAATTGATGTTATGCCCGACTTTCTGAATCTGCGGGTCGGTAAAAGGTCCTCTGAGGGCTTCCATCACTTCATTCACCGGGAGTTGCTGCCCGGGATCAACCTGGTGTCCGACGGGGATATACCATCCCTCGTCAGCATCGACTGCCACCGAAATACCCACCAGGTCTGCCCGCATCTGGTCGGTTGAGGTGGTCTCAGTGTCGAACGAGATCAACTTCGCTGCGCCCAGTCGTGCTGACAGGTCTCGTAAGCTTTTTTCATCGTTCACCACGTGGAATATGATTTGTCCAGCATGCTCGTGTACAGGAGTGGTACCTGGTACTTCATCGGTAAACAGTGAAAGTTGCGCCTGTTTTTTAGAAGTTGTTTTTCCGAACACAGTATATAGAGCGGTCAGGCGTCCCATCAATGCGCGGAATTCCAATTCGCGGAATAAAGCCTCCACCTTGGCAGGTTCGAATACATCCGTGCGCGCCATTTCCAGGTCCAGGCTTATATCCAGGTCGGTGACTATAGTGGCCAGTTTTTGGCTCAGGTAAGCGTTTTCTCTGTTGGCTTCGAGTTTTTTACGCGTGTTCTCAGACAATTGGTCCAAATGCGAGAATACTCCATCCAGAGTCTCGTAATCTGACAATAATGATGCAGCAGTCTTCTCACCTATCCCCGCGACTCCGGGTATGTTATCCGACTTATCGCCTACCAGGGCTTTGTAGTCAACCACCTGCTTTGGGTAAACACCCAGCATTTCGACCACATCTTTGGGGAAGAAGTCCCTGGCATCTGCAAGTGATTTTCCCGGCAGGTTAACCAGGGTTCGCTCATCCACCAGCTGCAGCAGGTCACGGTCGCCGGTGATGATCTTTACCCCATATCCTTCGGCTGCCAAACGACGGGAAAGGCTGCCTAGCAGGTCATCGGCTTCATAACCTTCCATTTCGAGCCGGGGGATATTAAACGCATCTACAATTTGCCTGATGCGTTCCATTTGAGGTCGCAGGTCTTCAGGCATCTTGGCGCGGGTGCCTTTATACGCGGGGAAGAGCTTATCCCGGAATGTCTTTCCAGTATCAAAGGTAACCGCCAGGTAATCTGGACGGTCCTGCTCGAGCAGGTGCAGCAGGATGGAGGTAAAACCAAATACCCCGGCAGTTGGTTCTCCAGCGTGGGTCGTGAATGCAGAAGAAGAGCCTCGCGTCAAGGCAAAATATGCCCGGTAAGCCAGGGCATGTCCATCTAGTAAGTAAATAATTGGAGGCATGGCATTTTTCTGTAAGGTTTAAAGTTGCACATCTGGATACATCTGACAGTATAGACAGCAGCGATCGATGAGGTGTGATTTAATATCGTCCACTCCGCCACGGTAGGAAACCTGGTGGAGATACCAGGCGGAGGACTAATTTTCGGGATTTATTGAACCCTCAGTTATGAGTTTATCACGCGCTTATCGTTGCTGCAAGGAATATTGACAATGCTCTCTAACCATGATAAGGTATATTCGGGTGGAAAAGCTGATGCGACTTTTCCGGTTGTGTTTTGTTTGCCTGTTTCTGCTGGTAAATCTATTGGAAACAGGCGCTGTTTACGCCGCCAACAACACCACCGAGGAAACAGGGCGTAGAGCAACTATCAACGTCGCCTATACCAGGTACGAGTGGTGGCTACTCCAATGGTCAGACAGTAAACTGTTATGCCAGGTTTATATAGACCATGAGGGTTGGCCAACTGCCCCGGAAGTATTAACCGATTGCGGCGCTACCATATACAACCAGTGGATCAACACGCAACCATGTGCAGGGTTGGAAAATGGACAGCAGCCTTCAGGTGGGTGTTTGGGGTTGTATCTTTATTATGTCGGCAGCGCACCGGCAGAAAAACAGATTGAAGTTGATCTCCCTCCCTCTGAGGTGTACATTACCCTAAGTGGGTGTTCGCCTATCCCACCGCAAAATTTATGTCCGGCTCTCCCCTCCATGCATTTTGATGGTGTCGAACCCCTCCCGAATGAGCAAATTATCGCCATTCATGTGAATATAAATGGAGTTGAGACAATCTGCCAGGGGAACGTGTGTGATATCCCGATGCAGCCAACGCCCATGGTGGGGTCGACTATACAATTCTGGGGTGATTCAAGCTTTGGGGATTCAAGTCAGGTCTTTACTGCCAAGGTGCGGGTCCTTGACAGCGGAGTAAGTGCTACTCCCACCAGCGGAGGCTGGTACGTCGACGTGATTTCCAGCCAGTGGCAGGGCAATGAGCTTGCCACGTGTTCCCAGGTGTGGCAGGCATTTCCACCAGTTGGAGGCGTCCCAGAGTGGCTGTCCACTCCAGAAGATGTAGCCTTCCTAGAGACTGAGGAACCATATTCCTACCTGGCTGGTCGCCTGATCGCTGAAGGTGCCGTGGATGCCTCTTCTTGTCCGAGTGGGGGGCTGCTGTCTAATGGCTATGCCGATAATTGCGGTTTGGAAGTCGCCATGCCGGAAGTCATCGTCTGGCAGAATCAGTTCGATGACCAAATCATGTTGTCAGCCAATGAAGTGAATGTACCAGCGCAATTGTTGAAAAACCTGTTCGCACAGGAAAGTCAATTTTGGCCGGGAGAGTTCAAGCAACCCCAGGAATTCGGGCTGGGACAGATCACCGACAACGGTGCCGACACGCTCCTCCTGTGGAATCCCTCATTTTATAACCAATTCTGCCCTCTGGTATTGACCCAGGAGGAGTGTTCAGTAGGATATCTGAAGCTTAGCCCGGAAAACCAGGCTATCCTCAGAGGTGCCCTTGCTACCAGCGCCGATGCAGACTGTGAAACATGTGAATTTGGTATTGATCTAACCACTACAGACACCAGTATTAACCTCATTGCCCATACAATGCTGGCCAACTGTGAGCAGGTGGCTCAAATTGTATACAATGCCACCGGAAAGATCGCCGGCACAGTCTCGACCTATGAAGAACTATGGAAGTTTACGATCGCGGATTATCATGTCGGTCCAGGCTGCTTATCATACGCCATGTATACCAACTTTGCAGCCAAAACCCCCATGGATTGGGAACACGTCTCGGCTCACCTGACCGAACCCTGCCAGACGGTGATACCCTATGTGACTCAGGTAACCGTAACACCCTGATCAACCTACCAGATCAGGGTGCTTTTCAAATCTACCCTACTTTTTCCCCAGCATTCTGACTAGCTTTAAAAATTCTTCCCATTCCTCATTGAAGAAATGGATGGTGACGTTATTTAATTCCAGGTGGTAGGTTGTTTCACCGTCCGGCTCATCAGCCTTCCACACCTGGTAGTGCATGTTTTCGGTCTCAGCGAGAATATCGGTTTTAAAATCCATGTCATGTTCCGGCATAGGTTTCCCTTTCACATGTAGTCATACAGCAGGTAAAAGATATAGATTAGATAATTCGTCTTTAATTATGGCAACACGTACCACGGGCTGATAAATCCACCCATATAACGCACTTCGAAGTGCAGGTGAGCTCCGGTCGAATTCCCGGTGCTACCAATTGCACCAATATACGTCCCTGTGCCAACGCTCTGACCACAGGCAGAACTTACTGAGCTCAAATGGGCATATAATGACTGGTAACCATTGCCGTGATCGATCATCACCATATTCCCATAGCCACCGTTTGCCCAGCCTGCGAACACCACCACACCTGCGTCGGAGGCGAAGACTCCATCTCCTAACGAGCCGGCGATATCAATACCAAGGTGACCGGACCAATAATCATTACCTGATATGCTGTGCTGACTGCTTGGCCAGGCGAAGACACCAGAGCCATAGGCGCCGGAATAGTCTCCTTCACACGCACCAGGTCCAAGCACAGATTTGGATACTCCCGAATGTGCCCTGGCAATGGTCGGTACGACCCACTGACGGAATTCCCGGTGCCCATTGGGGACCATGATCCACTGCTCAGGCGCTACCTGCGGGTTGGTGAGGTCGAAATTATTACCTTCCCAACTGAGGATGTCTTGCACACTGGCTTCAAATTTCCCCGCCACTGATTCAATGGTGTCGCCTTCCTGCCACTGGTAATAGACCCCATCCACAGGTGGGACGTTCAGCGTCATTCCCGGGTTCAACATGTCAGGCGAGTCGTTTAACTGGTCATAATTTGCCCACAGGATGGTCTCAGGGTGCAGTTTGAAGCTTTTAGCGATCCCAAAAACTGAATCGCCTGTCGTCACTGAATACTCGAGCACGTTGGTGCGCGAGCGGGTGGGAATATTCGTATGGATATTCGTCCTGCGGAATATTGCTTCCTCTGGGATCCCTTTAAAGAAACCAGGCAGCGCGGCTGAAACCGGGCTGGAGGGTGATATGGGTTGTTCAATTTGGGTGGTAACAGTGGGGGTTAGTTCCTGGGCAGATGCCTGGGTGGAGCGGGCACGCCACGCAATATATCCCGCCAACAACACCAGGCTTAAAGCCAGCATCCATATGCCGGCCAGCAACACAACATTTGGTTCCCGGCCCTTTTTCACTGACGTTGGTTGCGCAGAGGGTTCTGATGGGAGGCTGTCTTTCGTTTTATTCTCATCCATGGATAATACCAATTTTATGCGCGTTTATTATAACTGCATTGTGTAAACGCGCAGCTTATACCAATATTAGGAAATTAATCCTGATCTTCGTTGAGGGTTTCGAGGAAAGCCAGGTTGTCGTCTGTTTTCGAGAGGCGCTGCAAGATAGCCTCGGTGGCGGTGGCGGGGTCCATCCCTGCACCGAATGGGGGAGCCGCGATCATCTGGTCATACATACGCCGCATCAGCCACACCCGGGGGGTTAAATCGGGACCCAGAAGCAGCTCTTCGCGCCGGGTTGAGGAGCGCTCGATATCAATGGCTGGGAAAACGCGCCGTTCCTGCAGCCGGCGTGAGAGTAACAGTTCCATATTACCGGTGCCTTTAAACTCTTCGTAAACGACGTCATCCATGCGTGAGCCGGTATCAACAAGACAGGTGGCGATGATGGTGAGCGAGCCGCCTTCCTCGATGTTACGGGCTGCACCGAAAAATCGCTTGGGTGGGTAGAGTGCAGATGGGTCGATACCCCCGGATAGCGTTCGACCGGACGGAGTGACCACCAGGTTATAGGCACGCGCCAGCCGGGTGATCGAGTCCATCAGGATTACCACATCCCGCCCGGTCTCGACGATGCGCTTAGCACGTTCCAATGCCATTTCAGCCACGCGTACGTGGGAGGTGACAGGCTCATCGAACGTGGACGAGATCACCTCGGCATCCACCGAGCGGTCCATATCGGTCACTTCTTCCGGGCGCTCACCGATCAGGGCAACCATCAGGTAGACGTCAGGGTGGTTGGTCGAAATTGCATTGGCAAGCTGCTTCAAGATGGTGGTCTTGCCTGCCTTGGGAGGCGATACGATCAAACCACGTTGGCCACGCCCGATGGGTGTCACCATGTTGATCAAACGTGTCGCCAGGGTGTGCCGGTCAGTCTCCAAATTAAAGCGTTTGTCGGGGAAGATTGGGGTCAAGCTCTCAAAAGCAGGCCGGTTGCGTATCTCTTCAGGGTCAATACCATTGACTGTTTCAACTTTGAGCAGACCATAGTGCTTTTCTGATTCACGCGGCGGGCGTACGTGGCCGATGATCAGGTCACCATCCCGCAGGCTGTACCTTCGTATTTGCGATTGCGAGACGTATACGTCAAAGGCGCCTGGCTGGTAATGTCCTGAGCGAAGAAAACCCATCCCATCGCTCATAATCTCCAGGATGCCACCACGGAGCTCAAGACCATCACGTTCTGCTTCAGCTTGTTGAATTTTTAAGATCAGGTCATCTTTTTTCAGCCGGTTTGCATTCTGGACGTTCAGGTCCCGGGCCATTTGACGCAGATGGTCTAACGGTGTTGTTTGTAATTCAATAACTTTCATCTTTATCTTCTCTGATGTCAGATTTTTACTTCTTGGATTAAACAATTTATAATCTTTTATCCGGCTCAAATTAGGATTAATAACAATAAAACAGGCGAAAAGCCGGTAAAGAATTGGAATTAATTACTCATAAAGGGGGGATATTACAAGTAATTTATTATAGCATTTATAGACGATTTATGCAATCAATCCGCAATGCTTATTGCTAATGTGCTTGTGTATTTTGTTTCAAATAAGGTCAATGACGTTTATGAACTTAAATCAGTAAAATTCCGATTAAAGTCAATCTGATTTATAGTTCAATGTGAATTGGTTGATTTTGTTCTGATATAAAAAACTGTCTCTACAATAAATTTTATCGGGTAGGGATTTATTGATACGATTATACTGATTCTGCAACCCCATTCTTAGAAATGAGCCGAGTAATTATTCCAACACAACTATATCACAAAGTGCGATTAATTGTTATAGCCCACCGGTTGCTATTCTGAGGTTGGTCGCCTCTGCAGCCCTTTATACCCTCGCTGTTGTTGCATCTTTTATTGAATACTTATGCTCGATATTACATGCATCACGCAGCATCGCCTGAACCGGGCAATATTTAGTTGCCGAAAGTTCGATCGAACGCTCTACAGCTGCTGGCTCAACGTTATGTCCGACGATGATATACTCGATGATGATATTGGTGAATACCTTGGGGAATTCTGCCGCCCGCTGCGCGTGGACTTGCACTTCGAATTCCGTTACATCCTGGCGTTTCTTCTGCAGGATGGAAATAACGTCCAACGCGGTGCAGCCTGCTAACCCAATGGCGACCAGCTCCATTGGCTCGATGCCTTCCTTATCCCCTCCCACTGAAGGTTCAGACGCTAAGGGGATGTTTATTCCATTCGAACCAGGTGCGGTGAATGATAGTTGATTTTTCCAGATTACTTTTGCTTCCATGATTTATTTACTGCTCCAACAGAGGAGTAACATATTTTTCGAGCATATCCCGGCTGATGGGACCCGTCCATGCCAGGATGACATTTCCATTGTGATCGATCACATAAGAGCTGGGTAAGCCATCATTGTGGAACGCGATCAGCGATTTTGTTTTTGGATCAAGCAGGATCGGGAATGTGAGTCCATATTCATTAACAAATTTGGTAACATCATTGGATGGATCACCTGCATTAATCCCGAACAACATAAAACCCTCGTCTGAATGAGCCTTGAAGTACTTTAGCAGCGTGGGCATCTCAGCCTTACAAGGCGGGCACCAGGTTGCCCAATTATTGATCATCACGATTTGTTGGCGGTAATCCGCGATATTGACGTTGTCGCCATTCAGATCGTTCAGGATTAATTCTGGGGCAGGGAAATTCACCGCTGATGGCACTACTGAATAATTATTATCAGGTGTAGAACTACCAGCCGTGAGCACCTTGATTAACAATATACCCAGGATAATCAATCCCGAACCAATCAAAACCAGTGGAATAAATTGGCTTTTATTTATCTTCCGTTGTGTGGTTTGGGTTTCCATGTGTTTTACGGAGTTGCCTATAACGCAAGGGCACGCTTTACTTCTTGCAGCAAATATTCCTCGGGTACAGAACCTAATATCAATCCCGCATCATCATTTATGTTGATCTGAGGGACGCTACTGACATTATAACGCATGGCTAGATCGTAAAACTCATTCGCTTCGATCATCTCTGCCCGTATCAGCGGATTCTCCATTGCCATCTGATAAGCAAGCACCACGGCTTGCGGGCAGTAGTGTCAGGTGGGGGTAACGAATACTTTCAGCTGCACCGGGTCCTGTATATCTATTAAGGCAGCACGGGTTTCTGATGTCATACCTGAGTCGCGTTTTGAGACGAGCTCAATTGCATGTATCAGGGATGCAAACTCGTAACCCGATGGAAGGCCCAGGAAGCGAATGCCATAATCGATGAAATCCGTCTTGTCGCGGCTGGTGATGACCAACCCAGGCGTGTGCTGAATGTTGTACATCTCGGCGAGTTGCGGATTCTCGTTTACATCATGCGTACTCACACTAAGCTTGTCTGATAGATGTGCGAGCTCTCCTCATAGCTGCTCGGTTTTATTACAGGCATAGCATTGATCTTGGCTTGAAAAATAGATCAGCTCCACGGGATAGATAAATCGGCTCTCGAAAAATACCTGTAGGCGTGTGCTGATCTCGTCGTTTAACAGCTTTTCATGCATACTTCTCCTTATCGATCACAATATACGATTTCTATTGGCTCCTACCTTAGATGCCTCTTCATTTGATTTGTTACATTGCTTCTAATGCCTTACTCATGTGAGGTGTTATAATATTTATCAGGCGTGCCTTAAAATATGTAAGGTATTATCTTGCTAAATGAATAAGCTACGAGCATGGAAAAATGTATTAAGAACGACGGCCAGAGTGTTGGTAATCATTCTGGTTGCTTTACTTGTCATTGGAGTAGTCCTCATCCCGGTGGTTGGATCTTCAGCTCAGATGATCGAGCAGCTGGCATTCAACCCTCATTTACCAATTATCCTGAATAATTCGAATTTGGGACCGACACATACCATCACCCCCACCCCGCCGAATACAGTGACTGGAACACCACCTACGCCAACCAGCACGGCTACCTTCGGTCCATCACCTACCCACACCTTAACACCGTCTGTCACTCCCACGGGTACATTAACACCGAACGGTGCAATTTCCATAAGCGTTTCACCTACATCAAGAAAAGTAGGCGAGACTTTTACCTTCACAATCCTGGTTAAGAATATTGGCAATGGACCAACGAGAAACAATGTAGTAACCGACAATTTCGAAACTTATCTCGATTTGCTCACCGTGACTACCACCCAGGGTACGTATACCAAGGGCACGCGCTCTTTCAGCGCCACCATCGGAGATGTCAACCCCGGTGTTGTGGTAACCATTGTCGCCACGGTGCGAGTCAATTCAACCCTCGCTAAAACGGAAACAGCTACCAACACCGCATGGTTAACATATGTAAATGCTTTAAATAATTCCATCGTTATAAATGCTGGAGCTCAATATACTGTCCAGTATCAGACCTTACCGGGCACCGGTGAGCTGCCGTTGAACTGGAGAGATTCGAACATTAAACCGGCTGCGATGATCCCCGGGGCACTCTTGATGATCTTCGGTGGGGTGATGCTAATCATGGTATTAGTCTGGTCGAAAACACGTAACCAAAAGAACCGCCTTTGGATGACCGTGGGCGGGACATTGTTACTCCTGGTTGGATTTGTGATCGCCATAACTACTTCTGGTGTGCTCGGTTCGAACAAGCTGGTCCAACTGTCTTCCCAGACGCCTACCTCGGATGGTAGTATTGCCGGTCTGCAGATTATCGAACCTTCAGCGACCATCCTACCACACCTACCGGCATCCGCATTTTCCACGCCCGATAACGTCGTACCAATCGTTACGCTCCCCGATTATCCCGTCCCTACCCCGGTGATGACCATAACGCCTCAGCCTGGTGAAGTTGGACCGGACACCAGTGACGTGACCCGTATCGTCATCCCAATCCTGACCCTCGATACCATAGTCAAGTATGTGCCTTACGATGGTATGACCTGGTTGATCAACGGGTTAAGTCAGGAAGTAGCCTGGATGGGCAATACCTCCTGGCCTGGATTAGGGAGCAACACCGCCCTGGCTGGTCATGTAACCGTTACGGGTATGGGAGATGGTCCCTTCCGCCATTTGGATGAGCTGGCGGTAGGTGAGCTGGTGCTTATTTATACCGAGAAAAATATTTATACATATCAGGTGCGTGAGAGCAAGGTGACAGATGATGGAGATATGTCAGTAGTCCTGCCGACGGATAACGCCCAGATATCCCTGATCACCTGTATGAATTGGGACCAGGATACCCGCACCTATCTGAACCGCTTCGTGGTCTTTGCAGACCTGGTCCAGACTGAACCTTTGGCAATCGGTATGGCGCCCTAAGGAGCATGGAGTTTGCTTCATATGAGCGCTGGACATTCGGTCCGGCGCTTTTTTTATTCGAGCTCAGAAAATACCCAGTCTCCACCCACCATGGTTGCCAGGGGATGGATATTTGGCAGCTGTTCAGGCTGGCAGGTGAAGGGATTTTCACTTAATACCAAAATGTCCGCCAGATAGCCGGGTTTCAATTTTCCCAGCCTGTCTTCCATACCCGCCGCGTACGCTGGACCGCTAATAAATGCATTCAAGGCTTCATCGATATTAAGTTTTTGTTCGGGATGCCAGCCTTGAGCAGACGGAGAACCATCCAATCGTCTGCGGGTAACTGCCGCATGGATGCCCCACAAAGGGTTGGGGGATTCCACCGGTGCGTCAGATCCAAATATCAGTGGTATGTGACTGGATAACATGCTGCGCCAGGCATAGGCGAAGGCAGAGCGGTTGCCCCAGTATTTATCCGCCATCACCATATCTGAAGTGGCGTGGATCGGTTGCATAGATGCAATGAGGTTTAAATCTACGAACAGGGGCAGGTCAGCAGGCTCAATCACCTGGACGTGCTCAATGCGGTGTCTCATCAAGCGGTTGTGTCCTACTGGCTGGCTTTGTTCGAGTTCACGCAGTTTCGCATAGCCATTAATGACCTCACGGTTGGCACGGTCTCCGATGGCATGGACAGCCAGGCTGATACCGTGCTCAACCGCCTGCCGTCCATGCTCATACATTGCTTCGGCATCCAACATCAAGGTACCACAGTTGGCAGGATCACCCTCGTAGGGAGCCAGCATGGCAGCAGTATGGGGTCCAAGTGCACCATCTGCGAACATCTTGAGTGCTCCAATCCGCAGCATATCATCGCCAAAACCAGACCTCAACCCAACCTCAATTGCATGGGGCAGATCCTCCAGATGAATTTGTTTCAGTACTCTCAGATTGAGTTGCTTGCTCTGGTGTAGCATCTGCAGGGCAGTGAAGCAGCGGCTCCCGTCGAAATCATGTACTCCAGTGAGACCCATGTGAGAGAGTAGATCAGCGGCTTCCTTTATAGCACTGCCTAGTTTCTCAATGCTCAGAGCGGGGATGACTCGATCATAGATAGCCATCGCTGATTCGAATAGGATTCCATCCGGGTCGCCATTGGTCAGGCGCCCAATATGGCCTCCTATAGGGTCGGTCGAATTGCGGGTGATGCCTGCCAGTTGTAAGGCAGCAGAGTTTGCCCACGCGCAGTGAAGCGATTTATGCGTCAGATAAACAGGGTTGTTCGGAGCGATTTTATCCAGGAGTGCTGCTGTTCCGTAACCTTCAGTCCAGTTATTCTGGTTCCAGCCGTGGCCCAGGATCCACTCACCAGGCCGTTCAGTGGTTACACGGAAAGCAACTCGCTGTAAGCATTCTTCGCGTGTAGGGATTTCACAGTCCACTTTCCACAAACTCAAAGCGAATTCTTCCAGGTGGAGATGCGCGTCGGTCAGCCCTGGGATAATCGTATGACCATCCACATTAAGCTTGTTGGCGGTCGAAAATGATGACAGGATTTCATCATCGCTGCCAACCGCAATGACCCGTCCATGGTCTATGGCAATAGCGGAAGCTGTTGCATTAACCGGATCGAAGGTATGTAATTTGGAATTATAAATGACGAGCATAGGCTGCTAGTCAATCACCCTGGCCGAGGATGCGCATGACCAGCGCATCCAATTCCTCTTCCGAATAATAATGGATCACCATGGTGCCGCCTTTTTTGCTGGGCCGAAGGTTTACTCTCGTCCCCAGTCTTTCCTGAAGTCGCTCTTCAAGGAAGGTTACATCTGGTTTTGGGGTCGGCTTGGATTGAGCTGCGGGGCGCTGGCCAAGATACTTCCGCACCAACTCCTCGGTTTTCCGCACGTTTAATTCGTGTTTGATAATAGTTTGCAGTACAGCAGATTGTGCCTGTACATTGGGCAGGCTGAGTAAGGCTCGGGCATGACCCTCGCTAATCTCACCACTGGCGAGGGCGCGGCGAACGTCTTCAGGTAATTTCAACAGACGCATCGTGTTCGTGATAGCAACCCTGCTCTTTCCCAGCTGCTGGGCAATCTGTTCATGCGATCGGTTGAAATCATCTGCCAGCTGGCGGTACGCCTCAGCTGCCTCCAGCGGGGTTAGGTCAGCTCTCTGGACGTTCTCGATGAGCGCTAACTCGAGGCGCTGCAGTTCAGATGCCTCACGCACCAATACCGGTACAGTTTCCAGACCTGCCATGCTGGCAGCTAAGAGACGGCGCTCACCGGCAATCAAAGTATATTGACCGGCCTCTCCCGCTGGAGTTACGATCAGTGGCATCAGGATTCCGTTCTCCTTGATGGAAGCAGCCAGCTCTGCCAGCTCTTCCTGGTTGATTTGTGAGCGCGGCTGGCGTGGGTTTCGGCTGATGCTCTCAATCGATAATGTGTCGTACCCGCTGGTGGGGCTTTCAGATGGCGACTCGGGTGCGAATTCTCCTGCCGGGATCAGGGCATCTAGCCCTCTACCAAGACCTGTCTTTTTAGTCATTCTGTTCTCACCATGGATGGAACTGCGTCTGGGATCAAGACACCATCACCCACCAATATCTCGCGCGCCAGGTTGGAATAAGCCAGTGCACCATTTGAGCCTGGGGCGTATATCGAAATCGGTTGTCCATAGGAGGGTGCTTCTGCCAGCCGGATCGAACGTGGAATGATGGTTGTGAATACCTGGCTTGGAAAGTGATGGTTGATTTCATTGACCACGTCTGCGCTGAGTCTGGTACGCACATCGAACATGGTTAATATGACTCCCCGCACCCGTAAATCAGGGAATAGTGAGCTGCGGATACGTGCCAGGGTCTGGTTAAGCTGACCGATGCCTTCCAGTGCCAGGAACTCGCATTGGACCGGGATGATCACTCCATCTCTGGCAGCCACAACGCCGTTTAGAGTCAATAAACCCAGGGAGGGTGGGCAATCGATTAGTATGTAATCGTATCGCTCAACGATGGGTAGAAGAGCCTCTCGCAACCGGGTTTCTCGGGCAATGACCGAAACCAGCTCGATTTCTGCGCCAGCCAGTGCAGGAGCGGAAGGAAGCAGGGACAGGTTAAGGCGTGGATTATACAGGATGTTCTTAAGCGCTGGGGTGGCACCAATGATAACGTCATACACACTGTTACTGATTTTTCTCTTATCTATGCCCAGGCAGGAGGTAGCATTCGCTTGTGGGTCTAGGTCTACCAGTAGCGTACGTTGACCTAAACTTGCCAGGAAGGCACCCAGGTTGACAGCGGTGGTGGTTTTCCCTACACCGCCTTTCTGGTTGGCAATCGTGTAGATCCGCCCCATTAAAGTACCTCGATCAGATATTCCTGGATTTCTTCGGGTGTGGGGATGCCCTCCAATCCACGGCGGGTGACTGAGGTGGCAGCAATTTGGTTGGCAAACCGGGCTGATTCCCATGGATCACGTGTCAGGTAAAGGCGGGTGAAAAAGGCAGCCGCGAAAACGTCACCCGCACCGGTTGAATCTAACTCGACCTCTTGGGGGGGTCTGAATCGCCGTACATCGCCGTTCCAATATACCCGCGCTCCACCAGCTCCCTCGGTGATTACCAGGATGCGTGACGCAGAGGCCATTTCCTCTATCCGCGCTTCGTCATTTTGTACATCTTCAATACTCAAGATCGCTGCCCCCGATTGCTGTAGCGTGAAAGCGGCTTCTGGCCATTCAGTGGCATGCACGTGTCCATCTTGGTCCCAGGCTCTCAGCCATCCCTGGGGAGTGACTCCAACCAATGAATTTGGGAAATGCCTGACCAACCCCGGCTCCACCTCTTGAGCCACCGGTCCAAGGTGGACGATTGGCGCTTGCCTCCAGGGTTCTGGTATGAGGTGGTAGTCCAGGCGTGGGGCAATGGTATGTACAACCTGTACCCGCCCTTGATCGGTGTAGATGTTCTCGAAAGTTGTTGAATGCTCAGCTGGATAACTGATGATTGGGATATGCTTTAGTTTTCCAAGCGGCACTTCGGCACCCCAGGAGGTTACTATCCCCACTCGCAGTCCCAACGCGTTCGCAGTCAGACCGGCATACGCGGCTGTACCGCCGATTCTAGGACCGGAGGGGGTCAGGTCGCGGGTCAGATGGCCAATAATGAGATAGTTAATCGGTTCCAGCGGGGAAAGGCTGAACATGGATAAATTATACCTTGAATAAAAAAGGATGCTGTCTGAAGCTTCAGAGCAGCACCCGGTGGGTTTGAATTACTCTTTGGGAATGATGGTCACCTTGCGGTGGGGTTCTTCACCAAAGCTTTCCGTGGACACGTGGGAATCTTCACGCAGCTCAATGTGGATGATGCGGCGTTCATTGGGCGGCATGGGTTCGAGGATTTGTTTACGTCCCGTCTTGACTGCCTGTTCTGCCATGCGGTGTGCCAGCTGGCGCAATTGTCGCTCGCGGCGGGAGCGATAACCTTCCACATCGATGATTAGGGTGACGTTTTCGCCCAGTTCCTTGCTGACGATCAAGCGGGAGATATATTGTAAGGCATTCAACGTCTCAGAGCGTTTTCCTATCAAGACGCTCAAATCTTTACCGCTCACATCCACCAGGATTGCCCGGGTTCCGCGTTCCTCATCCATCTCGCCATAGGATGCTTCAACATCGGCCTGTACGTGCATCTTTGACAGCAACTCGCTGACAGTTTCCTGGGCTACATGCAGGGGAATTTCCTCTTTTGCATTCGCCGGTGGTATGCGCATAGGTTTAGGCGCCGGTTCTTCCTCAACGTTTTCTGTGTAGTCTGCTTCGCTGACAAGCGTTCGAATCTGAGAATCGATCGATTCAGGCATGGCTTGTTTCACAATCAGTCGTACCCTGGCTTGATGTGAGCCAAGTCCAAATAATCCCCGGCTGCCTTCATCGAGGATTTCAATATCCACCTCTTCCCGTGATAATTCCAGGTCAGCCAGGCCTTTTTCTATGGCTTCATTAATCGTTGGGGCAATGATTTCAATCGTCGCGCGTTGTGAGTTCATAGTTTTATCTCAGTTCTAATTACCCCGAGCTCGTGGATCACTTAACAGGGGCGGCTTTTCGTTTAGGCAGCAGGTTGCTCCAGGTAACGTTTCCCATCATTGCATACTGAGCGATACCCAGCAGGTTACTCACGATAAAATACAACGCCAATCCTGAAGCGAGTGACCATGTGATAAATCCCATCATCACAGGCATCATCAGGTTCATCGTTTTCGACATTTGTGCACCCTGGTCACTGGGTCCGCCGGTTGATGGGGTCATCAATTTCGACTGAAGGAAAGTAGTGACTACGACCAGGATGGTCATGATCGGAATCGGATACGGGATGCTGGCAAATAATTGTTGCTGTGATTCTGGTAAGCCGAGATTTAGCCACAAGAATTGGCTGTTCACCGGGATGATCAGGGATGCAGGGATGAATGCATACAGGCTCCGGCTTAAGTTCAAAAGCTGGATGGGTGCCTGTGCCATGGCGAGGGAGATGGATTGGTACAGTCCGATCATGATCGGGAATTGGATCAGTAAAGGCAGGCAGGAAGCGAGCGGGTTGATGCCCATCTCCTTATAAATTTTCATCTGCTCTTCAGCAAGCTTATTCTTATCATCCTTGTATTTTTTCTGGATATCCTGCCACTTTTTCGACTGGTTCAATTCCGTCATTTTTTTCTGACCCTTCAGCTGTGATGCAGTCAAAGGGAAGGTGATCAGCTTGATCACAATGGTGAACAGAATGATGGCAATGCCGAAGTTATGGAAGAAAAAGTCATAGATCCAGATCAGTACGTTCGTCATGGGGGTGAGGATTATGGTATTCCACATAAAGGATTTTCTCCGTAGTTATCTTATATCATTACTGCGCTGGGGGGAAGGCCCATTTTTGAGCACTGTTCGGGTTCTCCAGGCTGAGTGCCACCAGCAGGATCTTGCCAAAGCCGGTGGGTGCAACAAGAATTTTATCCCCTGCGATTAATGGACTGGAATAGAGCACTCCACCTACTATTGTGCTGTTCACGATTTCACCAGCCTTACTGATGATATACATTGTATCTGCTTCGGTCGTCAGGTAGATATTATCCCCTGATATGAGCGGTGTATCCAGGATGGAGTTATTTGGTTTAATCGGTCCCCATAGCGTGGTCCCATCGGCAGCATTGACGGCGTAGAAATTACCAGACTGATCACCAAAATACAGGATATTATTATCCAGTGCCGGTCCTGCCCATACCCAATCCTGGGTACGGAACGGCTGCGGCCAGGTTTGGCTTGGTTTTAAACTGGAACCATCCAATGCCCACAGCACGCTGCCAAAAGACCCGATATACACGGTTCCGTCCGGTCCAACCGCAGGTTTACCTACAATGGAGCCGCCCAGGTCTTCGCTTGGAAACGTTTCGCCGCTAGCCAGATCAATTTTATACACAAAATGATCCATCGATGCAATGTAAATACACCCGCAATTCACGCCTTCAACAGGCTGAGCCCATAAAGGATCATTGCTGATGAATATTGCTTTTATTTCATTTCCAGTCGCTAAATCAATCACATACACATTTCCATCAGCTGATGGTTGGTAGATTAAATTGCCGATTACCAGTGGGCTGGCGATCAAACGGTTATGCAAGTCTGGTATGAGCTGCCATTTATTAGCTAAACCAGTACTGGGATCGAGACTATATAGCTTGTGGTCATAGCTTGGAACGAGCAGTTGCGTCCCATCTTCGGTCAATACTGGAGGGGCGTAAAATCCCTTGGCATTGGGCTTGTCTGGAAACTTCCATTTTTGTGCACCGGTGTTCAGGTCAACCGCATACACCTGTGTGCCGGCAGCAAGATAGGCTAAATTGGCATCAGCGGTCAAACCGTGCCAGCTCGTCGATGCATACACCGAGCTGCTGCAAGCGGATAGTAGGATACTAAACAAGAGCAAGGTGCTGATCAGGAATATTTTTTTAGAATTCATCGGTTATCTTTTCTAAGGTACAGGATCAAATCCACCACGGTTGAATGGATTGCAGCGTATAATACGCCAGGCTGCCATAAAGCTGCCTTTTATTGCGCCGTATTTGTAGATTGCCTGGTAGCCATAATGAGAGCAGGTCGGGTAAAACCGGCAGGTGTTCGGCGGAAGTGTGCGCGAGAAGGTCAGCTGGTATAGTCGGATCAGCGCCAATAATGGTATACGTGGCAAGTTCCAAAAAGTTACTTGAATGTCACGCAAGCGTGGTTCTGGATGGCTTTCACTTTCATCTAAATGTTCGTGTTCTTCTAAAACTTCGTTATTCATTGCTATCATTCAGTACCTGAGCCCGGATGAGCAGTCCTGTTAGGCTTGTTTGAATATTACCGAGTTTCGCTTCGAGGATTGATTTCCGAGCAATCAGTATCAACTTCCAACCTGGATATAACTTAGGCAGGAGGGGACGGATAGCTTCTCGGATCAATCGTTTGGCTCTATTCCTTTGGACTGCGCTGCCTACAGACCGGCCAGCTGTCACACCGAAGTGGGTTCGTTCACCTTCGGCAGGTAACACAACCAACACAACAAACGGGTGGGCATAAGACTTTCCAAAACGCCTCACCCGCTTGAAATCGGAGGATTGTGTCAGCCGGAAATTGCGGTTCACCCACGCCAGTTGGTCTTCTTAACGTGATTGTTTTTAACCACTGTCAGACGATATCGACCTTTGAGGCGGCGTGCTTTCAGTACCTTCCTCCCATCAGCAGTTGACATTCGCTGCCGGAAGCCATGCACTCGCAATCGGCGACGAATTTTTGGTTGATAAGTTCGCTTTGGCATTCTGTGTTACCTAAATTCCTTTGAGATTTTATAATTCAGTCCATTAAACGAAATTGGATTATACACGATGCATGGGGTTTGGTCAAACATTAATCTTGCCATTGTTCGCATTCGGCTGGATCCCCACTTTCTCGAGGGCACGCAGAGAGATCATCCCCATCAGCATGGGTATCCAGAAGGTGATCCCACGGTAGCTCAGCGTGATCACTGCCGCATCTCCAAGGGAAATATACATCGAGGTCAATGCCAGTGTGAGTGCACCTTCCACCACCCCAATGCCTGCTGGAGTGGGCGAGATGATTACGAATAGAGTGCTGATACTGAAACAGGCGATGATCGTTCCGAGAGAGATGGGGATTTTGAAGGCTAAAAACACCAATATCAGGATAATGATTTGGGCTGTCTTGTTGGTCAATGCCAGGAATAACGGTAGCAGGATGCTGCGGGGCTGGCTGCGCATCAGGATCAGACCTTCTGCCGCTTCGTTGGCAAACTCGTGCGCCTTGGCTTCTGAGAGGTACTCACGGTGGATGAATGGATTTAGTATTCGGTTGATGATGCGTGAAATCTTCGCCAGGGCATTCCCGAATGAGACTGCCGATTGCATTCCAAGGTTGATCAGGTAAGTGAACAACATCGTCAAACCCACCAGGGCTGCAGATGCCAGGATGACAACAATTGACAGGTCGTTGCGCCTGATCATGATCACCAGGCCTACAACAAGTATCGCGATCAGACCCAGGTAATCAAACAGTAAGTACAGCACAGCTGCTGCTGATACACGCGCAGCAGAGTAATTCCTGCGCCGAGCTTCGCTAACGAAAATCGCCATTCCGCTGACACCTCCGGACGGGGCGACGATGTTCATAAAATTTGCTGCCGATACGATAAGCGCAAGTGTTCCAATCCGCTCATCGATCCCCATGCCGCGGTAAATCGCATGGAAGGATGCTCCGCAATTAAGCGTCCACAAGAACTGAATCACCAGAGCCAGGAGCAGGAACCACCAGATTCCCCTTTGAAAATCTTCTGCGATTGTTTTTAATTCTGAGCGCCTTGCGACAACGAAAATAAATCCAAGCAGCAGTGCAAGAGGAATGATAAATTTCCGCATAAATTGGATTATACCAACCTTCGCGGGAGAATAAACTTTTGTCCTCCCGCGAAAATTCAGTAGCTGTTCACCATTAGCGGCGTCTTCCCCCCATTCCTCCAACCAGTGAAGCGAAATATAGCAGCTGCATCACCGCAGCAACCAGGCCTGCAACATAGGTTAGTGCAGCAGCATTTAATACATTATTCATCCCCCGCCGTTCATCATCACCAATGATCATCCCGGTATCGGTCAGCAGTGCCTTGGCACGCGCAGAAGCATTTAGTTCAACTGGAAGTGTCGCCAGGGCGAAAATTGCTCCGCCAGAAAAAACGAGTACTCCCAGCCAGGAAAGTTGGGTCTGCCGGAGCAGCATCCCGATAAAGATGAGGATCCAACCAAGGTATGATCCAATATTGACTGCTGGTACCAGGGCTGCCCTGAACTTCAATGGGAAGTAGCCATCCCGGTCTTGCATGGCATGTCCGAGCTCATGTGCTGCGATTGCCAGTGCAGCTACTGAACCGCTGTTATATACACCTTCAGACAGGTGGAGCACTTTTTGACGTGGGTCATAGTTGTCGGTGAGTTTTCCCCGTACTCCATCAACCCTCACATCCAGACCGCCAGCCGTAATCAGTCGCTGTGCTGCCGTGGCACCGGTAAAATTACTGCGCGATGTCACCTGGCTCCATTTTTTGTACGCGCCGTTCACGTAGCTCTGCGCAATGATCATTAAGATGAAAGCTGGGATCATAAACACCAAATATGTTGGATCAAAGAAAAGCATATCGTACCTCCTGCATCATCAACTACTTTAATTAACGAAATAAATCAATAATGGTTGCATTTTATTGATTAAGGTTGGGATAAAATCTCAATTGCTTTGTTTAGCTGAGTATCTATCGAAGCCTGGGCATCGGCATCAGATATTTTCACCTCAACCTCGGGGGTCAAACCCGTACCGGTCACATTGCGTTGGTTGGGAGTCAACCAACGTGCGATGGTCACTCTGATTGCACCTTCATCCTCCGCTAACGGGATCCAATTCTGTGCAGTACCTTTTCCGTAAGTGGTCACCCCAACCAGCTCGGCGCGGCCACGGTCTTGTAACGCACCTGCCACCACTTCTGAGGCCGAGGCAGACCAATCATTTACCAGCACCACCATCGGGATTTCTGTGGCTATCCCTTCTCCGGAAGCGGTAAATATATTGCGCGTGCCATCACCAAATTCTTCGTATGCCACCACACCATCGGGGAGGAATTCAGACCCAACTGCGATGGCTGCATCCAGGTAACCTCCTCCGTTATAGCGTAAATCCAGGATCAATCCTTTCGGATTCTGCGCCATAAGCTCCTCCAACGCAGCATGGATTTCTGCTTTGGTGGTATCGCTGAAGGCATTCAAACGGACGTAGGCCAACTGGTTATCCAACATCTCGTATTCTGTGCTGGGGATGGATATCTGTTGGCGTGTGATGGTGACGTCGAAGGGTTGTTCCACGCCTTCACGTAAAATGGTCAAAACCACCTGGGTGCCGGCCTCACCCAACACCTTTTGGCGCGCCAGCTCGGCTACAGTCCCGGTCATATCCACACCGTCAATGGCAATGATTTTATCGCCTGTAATTAAACCGGCTGCTTCCGCCGGGGAGCCTTTTATCGGTGCCGTGATTGTCAGGTACTCACCTTCCGTATTAACCCACGCACCAATCCCCGAATAGCCTTCCAGAGGAGCGGTGGCATCGCTGTATTCGACCGGGCTCATGTACCCGGAGTGTGGGTCACCCAGTGAATCCATCATGCCGCGGATTGCACCTTGCATCAATTTCTCATCATCAACTGGCTGCACCAGGTACTGGTCGTGGACGAGCTGCCAGGCTTGCCAGAATGGGGCGAACAATTCTTCAGTGCCGGTGATGGTGCCACCCTCGGTCGAAGTATTTGGACTGAAACCGGTAGTCAAGCTATGTATAAGGTCATGCCCAACATAACCACCTGCCAGCCCAACGGCTAAAAATCCAACCAGTAATATCGCTACCCCGCAGCCGATGAGAAACTTATAAGAATTGCGATTGGGTTCCATCTTAACTCCTGACTCAACGAACAAGTATATGCTTTGAATATCTAAAGATTATCATAATTGGGTTAGAAACGGTTAATCCAGCGATGACAGGTATTGATCGAAAGAATCCTGGTCACTCACCCGTTCGGCATAATCCAGGATAACCCCCGCATCCAGTGGGTATAACGGGTGGCACGAGGTCGGGGAGGCTCCCTTGGGAGCGAGCACAACTGCATCGACACACGGTGCCACCAGGTCTGCTTTTGTCAGTTCTGGCACCAGCTCTTCTGTCGTGATGATCACCGTCTCCGCCACCAGGCTGAGCTCGATATCTACCCCCTTATTGTCCCCGATCAGCGCATTGCCATCGAAGTCAGCGCACAGGGCGTGGATCACGGCAACATCAGGGTGGATCGCGGGGAAGGCAATCAATTCTTCACCACTGTACGGGTCGATGACGGTGCGAACGTCTGGGCGCAGGCGAGGCAGATCGGTGCCTATCCATCCCAAACCCGGCATAAATCCGACAGACGCCATCTGGGCACGCAGACCCATGGATAAGCTGCTTTCGGTCTCTTCGATGATATCAATCTTGCCATTGTTCGCCCGGGCAGTGAACATGGGTGCAAAACCAAAAATTTCCAGTCCAAAATAACACGTGCGCACGTGTGAAACCATCCCCGCGCCTACCAGCAAGTCACTCTCATAACCTGCGGTGAACGCCAGCAGGGTCAGGTCAGCCGGTTGCCCGCTCTGTTGGTTACGCTTGATCAAGGCGCGCACCAAGGCGACCGGGCGGCGGTATAGCGTCATTCCACCCAATGCCAGCATGCTTCCGGGTTGAACCAGTTCAGCTGCCTGTTCGAGCGTAATTTGTTTATTGTTCATCTGTAACCCGGGTCTCCGTTCTGCTCCCATAATTCGGGTAAAAATCGATGAAGTTCGTGCAGGCTGGATAAGACCTTGTCTGCAGCTGGCTCGGAGCCGTTCTTCGCTACCAGGATGGTATAGAAACCAAGCTCGCGTGCCGGAGCCAGGTTGCGGATGGAATCATCAAATATGATGCATTCTGCTGGATTATCGTCGCCGGCGATCTTCAACGCCCTCTCATACGCAGTTTTATCTGGCTTGCAGGCAAAATCCACCGCCAGGATATCGATGATGCCTTCGAAACATCCCGTCAACCCCAGTATATTAAGCACTCGGTTGGCATGGTTATGGTCTGAATTAGTGAAAATCCAGCGACGCTGGGGCAGGCTCAGCAGAAGCGTGCGCAATGCCGGATCAGGGCGGATATATTCCTCCAGTGGAAGGTCATGGACGAATGCCAGGTAATCTTCAGCATCAACGTCATAATTGGCTTGAAGGCCGCGCAGTGTGGTACCGTATTTTTCAAGGTACCCTTGCCGGATTGTGGTGATCTCAGTGAGGGGAAGGTCGATCAATTTCTGCATGTAGACGTTCATCCGGTCGCGGATCGCATCCCACAACCCGCTGCCCGGAGGATACAACGTGTCGTCGAGGTCAAAATACAGGCTTTTAAAGCGCATGGCAAGTATTATACGAGATAATGAACGAAAAGCGTAACCCTTTGTTATATAATATCCGAATGCCCATCCATTTACTCTCTCCTGAGGTGGCTTCACAAATTGCCGCGGGTGAAGTGGTTGAACGCCCGGCTTCGGTGGTCAAGGAGTTGCTGGAAAACTCGCTGGATGCGGGCGCCAAGCACATCACGATCCACGTCAGGGATGCAGGCAAGCGCCTGGTGGAGATATCGGATGATGGCTGCGGTATCCCAGGTGAGGAAATCCTGTTATCGATTGAACGGCATGCCACCAGTAAACTGAGCTCTGCTGATGATCTGTTCAAGATTGAAACACTCGGGTTCCGGGGTGAAGCCCTGGCATCGATTGGGTCGGTGTCTCGCCTGACGATCACCAGTCGTTTCACCGGCTCGACTACGGGAGGGCGTCTGCGTGTCGAGGCTGGTCAGCCTGGTGAGCTGCAAATGGTCGGCGCCCCCGTCGGGACCGTGGTCAGTGTGGAAGATTTGTTCTATAACGTCCCAGCTCGTTTGAAATTCCTCAAGCACCCCACCACCGAACGCCGCCACATCGATGAGATGGTAACGCGCTATGCCTTAGCATATCCGTTTGTCCAGTTCCGCCTCTACCAGGATGAGCGCCCTGCCCTGATGACCAGCGGGAACGGCAACCGGCGTGAGATCCTCGCCAGCTTGTATGGCGTCGAAGTTGCCCGTCAAATGTTGGATGTCCTGGCTGAAGAGGATGATCTATCTGTGACCGGCTACATCAGCCCAATCAGTCTGTCCCGTTCCAACCGGCGTGAGATCGTGTTCTTCGTCAACGGTCGTCCGGTGCAAGACCCGGCATTGGGAACGGCTTTAGTCCAGGCATATCACACCCTGCTGATGGTTGGCAGATATCCGTTATCCATGCTGTTCCTTCAGCTGCCCGCTGAAACCGTGGATGTAAATGTACATCCGACGAAGGCTGAGGTCCGCTTTAGAAATGCAGACCTTGTGTTCCGGGGAGTCCAACGGGCAGTGCGGAGGGCGCTACTCGCTAATTCACCGGTGCCGCCCATCAGTAGCAGCTTGCACTGGCACAATCCCTCGGCAGATTTGGGTCCTGGCAGGCAGATTGACCCCGCCTGGGGTATTTCTTCAGACTTGAACCAGCATCCCGTCCTTCCGGGTGGCTCGATTCCAGATAACATTGCTCCGGTTCCGCCACGACAAGCCGGCCTGGCTGGCGTAGGCATCCCCCTCCTGCGTTTGGTTGGCCAAATCGCATCTGCCTACCTGGTGGCGGAAGGTCCAGATGGTCTGTATCTGATCGATCAGCATGCTGCCCATGAACGCGTGCTTTTCGAAAACTTCATGGCGATGCGGGCTGCTTCCAGCCAGTCAGCCACCGGTTCGGGAGAAACCAATGTCCCCTCGCAGGTATTACTTCAGCCTGTGACCGTGGACTTTCCTCCGGCGAGTGCACGCTTGATCGAAGATCAGCTGCCCGTCCTGAATCGTTTAGGCTTCCAGGTCGAGCTATTTGGTAAAGGCAGTTTCCTGGTACGTTCCATTCCTACCCTCCTGGTCGGCATGGATCCATCTGCAGCTTTAGCCGTGATTGTCGAAGAGTTTGAGGAAGATGAAACACCCCTCCAGGCAGAATCTGAAGCCCGTATTATTGCTCGAGTGTGTAAACGCGCTGCCGTCAAGGCGGGTCAGGCACTCTCGCCCGAAGAACAGGTCGCTCTCCTGGCTGACCTCGAAGCCTGTCAATCTCCACGCACTTGCCCGCATGGACGTCCAACCATGATCCACCTATCGGTGGACTTGTTGGAACGCCAGTTTGGGCGCCGCGGAGCCAGGTAAATTGGGTGTAAAGGGGCAGGTCAGGTGCCGAGCACCTCATTCATAATCTGCGGTAGAACCTCTGCGACATCCACGTGGATGACGACATTCGCCCGCACATCCATGAACGTATCCGCATTATTGATAATGATCAATTGAGCACCGTGGTCCATCGCCTGTACGGGCAGCCTGGCGGATGGCAACACTTCCAGTGAAGTTCCTGCCACCAGCATTAATTCACAATTTTGGCAGGCTTCCTCAGCTTTTTTCCAGGTTGTAACCGGCAGCTGCTCTTCATATAGGATGATATTGGGCTTCAGCACGTTACCGCACGCCGGGCATACTGGGATCTTACACTGATTTATATACTCTTCGATGACCGTAGAAGATGGGACTAATCGGTAGCAGTTGGTACACGATAATGTATTCAGGCTGCCGTGAACTTCCAGCACATTTTTAGACCCCGCCCGGGAATGCAGTCCGTCAATATTTTGGGTGATGATGGTGGAGATATATCCCTCAGATTCAAGCTTTGCCAGGCTCGTGTGTGCTGGATTGGGTAGCGCTGACAGTACCAGGGCTGCCAAAGGTTGGAACCAATTATAAAACTGCTCCGGGTTATGCCGGAACGCCGACAGCGTTGCTACCTCCATCGGCTCGATGCGCGTCCACAATCCACTCCCCGGGCTGCGAAAATCAGGTATTCCCGATGGTGTCGAGATTCCTGCACCGGTAAGTGCGACGGTGAAGTGGGATTTTTTTATTAGATCTGCAGCGAGATGAGTTGCTTCAATGGTTTCTGGATTGTTGCCCGTCATTCTTTAACTCGTACACGTTTGACGATGTTATCAGCCAGTTTGGAAAATTGCTGTGAAGTCAAATTGTCCGGGTGTTGTATTACCAGCGGGACATTCGCTTTGGAACACTGATAAGTCAGCTCAGGCGCGGCGGTGAAAACGATGCTGATGGGATGCTGGTACTCCATCTGGACCTGCGCCAGGGTATACTGCATCTCGGTGCGTTGGCGATTGTACAACACGGTATTGACCCGCCCTTCACCGAAACCTTTCTTGGCTAGTTCTCCCACCAGGATCATTGTACGGGTGATGGTATTCTGGATTGGTTCCAGCACGACTATGATTTCATCGCAGTATGTGATTACCTTGTCTGTGATGGGACTGATCCCGGCTCCCAGGTCAATTACCACATTAGAGGCCATGTATGCCAGGTGCCTGGCGATCGCTTCGAAGTGGTCGACGGCATTTTGGTATTTCGCATCCGCCGGGTCATAGGAAGCTAGAAGTAGCCTGACGCCAGACTTATGCAGGTACAGCTCGCTTTCGATCGCTTCTTGTGTGATCCCTTCAGGCGGCGATTCCAGCAGGCGTGATAATCCTTGTGGGTTCAGGAATCCCAAATCCAGTGCCATTGATCCGAGACCGTGGCGGAATTCCGCAATAATGACGTTCTTTTTGCTGCGGTTCTGCAAACTAATGCCCAGGTTGAGTGTCAGGGTTGATATTCCCAAACCACCTTTGACTCCCATCACACCGGTGACGTATCCACGGCTGTGCGAGCTCGGTAGAGCGGGCACAGGTAGAGAAGTTTTCTTTCCCCGTGCCAGCACGGCTTTCACGTGGGCGAAGAGTTCCCGCGGCTGGGTGGGTTTAGTGAGGTAGTCATCCGCGCCAGCTTCAAATCCTGCCACTTTATCATCCACCTGGGTTTTAGCGGTGAACATGATGATCGGCATGTTGTTGGTGGCTGGATCGGTGCGCAGGTTGCGCGCCACTTCATAGCCATCCATCTCCGGCATCATAATGTCGAGTAGGATCAGATCAGGTTTTTCGCTTTGGGCAAGTGCAATTGCCTGGATTCCACCGCTGGCAGCAACGATCCTGTATCCCTGATGCTGCAGCATTAACCCCACCAGGCGTAAAGTGTCTAAATCATCATCGACGATGAGGATTTTTTCCGGCATGTGGCTTACTCCCTAGAATAAAGTGATTCTGTAATGAAAATCCGGTTTATCAATGCTTTTGGTCTTGATTCTCACCGTATTTCATTATACGCTATAATTTATTTTACAATGCTTCACAATATTGCAAACATTTTACAACAGGAATGTAATTTAAACCACTCGGATCGGCTCCTGGTTGGTGTTTCTGGCGGACCAGACAGTTTATGCCTCCTGCATATGCTCCACAGTATTGGGTATGAGCTCATAGCTGCCCACATCAACCACCAGTTACGCCCGGAAGCATACGATGAATCCCTGTATGTAAAGCAATTTTCTGCTGATCTAGGGATCGAATTTATCACATTTGATATTGATGTACAAGGTTTTGCTAAAGAGCATTCGCTTTCTCTCGAAGAAGCTGCCCGCAATGTGAGATACCGGTATTTATTTGAGCAGGCAGATAAACTTGCTGCGGTTGCAGTCCTCGTCGGTCACACTGCCGATGATCAAATTGAGACTATCCTGATGCACTTGCTGCGCGGGTCTGGGTTAAGCGGGTTGCGTGGAATGGAATATCGCCTGCTTCCCAACCCCTGGAGTGAGCATATCCCCCTGGTCCGCCCACTGTTGACTACCTGGCGGATTGATATCACGCAGTACCTGACCGAAAACGGGATCGAGCCAGTTTTAGACCAGAGCAACCTGGATACGGCATTTTTCCGTAATCGTTTGCGCCATGACCTGCTTCCACTCCTGGATCACTACCACCCAGGAGTACGCCAGAACCTGCTTCGATTGGGTCAGACTGCCCAGGACGATTATGAGGTTTTGCAACAGTTAGTCGATCAAGCCTGGGAGGCCAATCTCGCCCGCCTTGGACCGGCCTACCTGGCTTTCCATCGAGCAGGTGTTCTTAAATTACATGTTTCTATCCGGCGTCTCCTGTTGCGAAAGGCGATCGCCTACCATATTCGAGGTTTGCAGGACGTCGACTTTGAATGCATCGAACGCGGATTGAAATTCCTTGCTGAGGCCAGGGCTTATGGGAAGGTAGATCTGGCAGCAGGCTTATGCTTAATTTGTGATGGGGATTTATTCTGGATTGCATCAAACGAAGAGGATCTACCGCGAGCTGATTTTCCTTCGCTCGCTCCTGGAAATAAATTATTTCTGACCATCCCCTCCACACTCTCATTGGATGGGGATTGGCAGCTACAAGCGGTTTTCACACCCGACTCCGAACAGGCAATCCAGTTTAGCGCTGCGAATACCGACCCCTACCAGGCCTGGCTGGATGTGGAAACAGGTGAGCAACCGCTCGTTGTCCGGTCAAGGGTCTCCGGTGACAGAATCCAACCGGTAGGGATGCATGGTCACTCGATGAAGGTGTCAGACTTGATGATCAACCTTAAGGTTCCGAAAAGAGCCCGCAAGACCTGGCCTCTGGTCTGTTCAGGACAGCATATCCTGTGGATCCCAGGCTGCCGCATGAGCGAGCGGGCCCTGGTCAAACCGGGCAGCCGCTCGGTGGTCCACCTGACTTTAAGCAGAATCCTCGCCACCTAGTTTTTGCAGCTTCAGCTTCACTTCACGCCACTGGATCTTGGATAATCCCATCTTTTGCCGTACTTTATTTGCTTCCATCCCTGCCTGCAAGTCGTGCAGGGCGCACGTCCAGCGGCACATCTCGAACGACAGGTGCTTGGATAACCCAGCTTCCTCGCCCAGGTCTTCCAGCAGGTATTCCAGGCGGCGCTGCGACCATGGGAACAGCTGGTCTCCTGGCTGGTATTGCTCCTGATATTCCTCATAAGCCTCGATCCATCCATCAGATAAGGCGATCTTGCGTTCCTTGTACCGGTGCTGTGGGCTGGCATAACGCACAAAAAGGAATGGACCTTCAGGTCCTTCGAGCTCGATATGGATCGGGCTGAGCGCCAGGCATTCGCTTTTCTTGATCCCGGTCTCGAGCAGCAGGTCTAATAATGCATAATAACGGGCATCCGGCTGTAGCGCGTGTCGGTGCTTGGTGGCTGCCTCCAGTACCCCTTGGGTTTCTTCATCCGTAAGTACCTGCGGAAGCGGACTGATCACCGATTGTTGCAGCACCTTTTCACCCGGGTCAACCAGGATGACCCCGTAATGGGTCAGCCATCTGAAGAATGCTTTAATCGAGGTGATTCTTCTGGATAAGGTCTTTGGGCTGCATGGCACCCCGCGTTGCTTCTGCATCCACTCTAAAAAGTTATTCAGTTCGTTGGTAGTGATGGCACCCAACGGTCGATCGGGGGGCAGGTATGCTGCCAGCAGGTTCATATCGGCGATAAAGGCTTTTACCGTGTGGGGGCTTTTCCCCTGGTCGTTCAGGTAAATCCGCCAGGCATTGATCGCCGGTGTGAGCGAGGTGCGGGCGGTGATATGGGATGGGATCTTATCATCAGGGGTCATATTTTTCTCACAATCATATGCGCATAGGATTTTCGCATAGCCACTTCGCATAGTATAATATCTTTTGATTGATTTGTCAACTACGTTGAAAGTGGATTGATAAGTGAGCAAGCTGAAGGGTTGGCAATTGTAGGTGGGGGGATTCGGTTTGTTTTCAAACTGGTTTGAGCACGATGGTTTTTCGCCCGAAACCCAACGTCAGAAGTTAAGGATGTTCGCCTTACACCCTGTTTATTTAGTTGCCGGTTGATGGACCAGAGATTGCTGATGGAAGTGACAAGAAGAAATGGTGGCAATTCTGGCAATAACCATATTTTTATTTGAACATTTCCACCTCGTTTCTTTAGAGGCTAATTTTGGATTCTTAAATGGAAGACGAAATTTAGCTGTTTAAGAAGGACAAATTATTGCTAAGTGGCAGGTTGGGGTGATCCGTTATAATATCGTGCCGGTTTTATTATTACAGTCTCTCGTGGTCTCCAACGTCATTATCTCAGTGCGGTACCCCCCGCCTTTTAGGAGAAGGCTCAAGCACTCTTCTTCCGTGATAATTGTGTTCTTGTTACAATATGGCATCCTTCTTCTCAAGGATAAAACGTACTAAAATCACTTTTTACCGCCGCGAGTGAGTTTTTATCCGAATCTGTGTCCGAAGGCAAAAATTGCCTCTTGACAAATTAGAACATATGTGCTATAATCTCATTGTAATTACTCACCCCTTCATCCATCAGGATCGTCAACTATTGAATTTCAAAATCGAATCACATAATTGTCATTGCGAAAGACCAGCGCTCTTCTGGTCTTGAAGCAATCTGCCTTTTACTAAATATCTCAATCAGGTAATGTACGGAAACTTTTGAAACCAAACATCTTCCTCTTTATCATCGCGTCTATCCCTGCAAATTTTTGGAGGCCAATCTTCCCCATTGATCACTCATGATCTAACCTTATTGTCGCTTCTGGTGAGTAATTACATCTCATTGTTATTACTCATCACATCGACCATTTTTCGCCAAGAATCATTATAAATCCACCGCGGCGAACCTTTTAATTGTCGTTGCGAGAAGAGCGCACTATGAATCCAATGCTTTTTACTAGATACCGAAGCTCGACGAAAAAATTCGCTCTTTCTTATTCACGATAGGTTACATAATGCCAGTTATAGTGAGTAATTACATATCATTTTTCTGGTATAAAGATATTCTGTGAAAGAATTACCTAATTACCGTACATAGGTGATTATCTCGATCGTGATTACCAGATGCCCAAGATTTCTACCATCACTTCTCCTTCAAACCTTATTTGCTCCTCATTATTTTTTTTAAAAACAAATAGCAGAATCATGGGAACCATAATAATCTCAGCCGGATGAAAATCTCAATAAAACCCGCTTTCACAACATCACCACCCCTAAACCATATTCGATCCTCTTCGTTTTTTATTTACAACGAATACTTGGCTCAGCCGTACCTTAATAATTTAATCATTTCGCCAGTAGTGGTAGTTGTAGGTTGGGTTGAGCAGTCTTTACGAAACCCAACGTTTAGACTGCTCACATATCCGGTTTTTTCCTCCTCTACCAAATATTTCTATTTTTGAGGGAGTGGGTAGTTTTATTACAAGTTATCGGCTCTATTCTCCAACCGGATTGAGCACGATAGATCAGCTTTAAAAACTCAACATCTGGATTACCGGATACCGAACGATCTTCTCGGTATGATTGCCGGATTACCTGATACCTGATACCTGATTACCTGATTACCTGATTACCTAATTGCCTTATTGCCGGATACCGAGTGACCTTCTCAGTATGCTTAACCGATTGCTTACTCCCCTATCCGTCCCGCCAACCCCAGCTCCGGTGCGATCGTCCGCATCGCTAGGATCACGTTGCCCACGTGCTCCCACAGCTCGATGTTGTACTCCTGGGCTGCTTTCGCAATCTCATCCCGGTTGGCACCGGCAGCAAAGGTCCTGTCCTTCCACTTCTTCTTCACCGACGAGGCTTCAAGGTCATACAGCGCTCGCGATGGTCGCACTAAGGCGACTGCAGTGATCAGTCCGGTCACCTCGTCGCAGGCATACAGTGCTTTTTGCATCGGCGTTTCGCGGGGCACTCCGGTATGGTCGGCATGGCTCAAAATTGCCCGCACAATCTCTTCGGGCACCCCTCGCTCACGTAAGATCGGCGCACCTGCGATGGGGTGCTGCTCCAACGTGGGGTGGATCTCCCAATCGAAGTCGTGCAGGATACCCGTGATCCCCCATATATCTGCGTTTTCACCGGATTTCGTAGCATAAAAACGCATGGCAGCTTCCACTGCTAGCATATGTCTGACTAGGTTTTCATTCTTTACGTACTCGTGGACAATTTGCAAAGCTTCAGATCGCTCCATAGTGCCTCCGGGTGTAGAAATTAAAATATCCTTCATCCACCTGTCTGACTCTCCATCTCAGGGAAGATGGGTTCGGGCTGACCGAGGATTGGCTCTGGTCTTAAAATATGTACTTCGAGTAAAGTCGTTAATGTCGCTGGGAGCTCGCGCAGGTTCCAATATACCAGGCTCCGTTTGTTGTATTCATGGCGGTCAGATGCAACCCCGATCGCTTTCAGACCCAGCGCATTGCAGGTATACAAAGCGCGTGGCAGGTGAAAACTTTGCGTCACCAGGATCGCATTCTGTAAACCAAAAATGCTGCGTGCCCTGTAGCAGGTGTCATACGTGCGCCTGCCGGCATAATCCAGCACGATGGCACTGTCCGGTACCCCCAGGCTGAGGGCGTAATCACGCATCGCACCCGGCTCGTTGTAATCGAGGTAGCTGTTATCCCCACTCATCAGGATTTTTTGCACTTTTCCTGAAAAGTACAGCTCTGAAGCCGTCGCGATTCGGTCCCGCAGCACCGTGGTCGGGGTGCCGTCCCGCCACAATCCTGCCCCAAACACGATTGCCGCTTGCATGGCTGGCGCTGACTGGGTCGAAAAACTCCGTGGGATGGCAAATAAGGCGGTGACCAAACGTGGTAGGATGATCACTGCTGCTCCGACCAGGATGACTATTTTAATAAATCTGATGATAAATCTAAAGGCTTTATTCCGCACTCCGGTATTCTACCATGAACAATTTTTGACCAATAAAGAATGACAAGTGTATCCGTCGCACACAATCTCCTCTTCCCTAGAGCCAACCAAGAGGTTACAATCCTTATCCTATGAAAAACGGTGATGTTGCTTACAAGGATGCCCTGGAATACTTATACAGCTTTGTAGATTTCAGCATGCAAAAGTCGGACACCTATTCGCCTGAAAGGTTCAAGCTGGAGCGCATGCAGGCTTTGGTTGCCTCCATGGGTGATCCACAGACGGCTTATCCCAGTATTCACGTTGCCGGCACCAAGGGTAAAGGCTCGGTTTGCATCTTATGCGCCAGCGCCTTACACGAAGCGGGATATAAAGTCGGCCTGTATACCTCGCCCCACCTGGATGACTATGCTGAGCGCATCCAGGTAGATGGGCAGTTCATCCCACACGCCAGCCTGGTGGAAATGGTGGAAGCCATCAAGCCATTTGTGGCTGCCATCCCTGAGCTAACCACCTTTGAGATAACCACTGCCCTGGCGCTCATGTACTTTAAACAACAAAAAGTAGACACTGCCGTGATTGAGGTGGGTCTTGGCGGACGGTTGGATGCTACTAATGTTGTGATTCCTGTGGTCAGCGTCATCACCTCGATTTCATATGACCATACCCAGTTATTAGGGAACACTCTCACCCAAATCGCCGGCGAAAAGGCTGGGATTATCAAACCTGGAGTCCCGGTTGTGGCCGCTCCTCAGTATGAGGAAGCCCGCCAGGTGATCGAGCGTGTTGCTCACGATCGTGGATGCAACTTTATCCAGGTGGGTAAAGATATACAGTTCGAAGGTGTATCAAAAGGCTTGGCAGGTCAGACCTTTCGTGTGTGGTCGGCTGTGGCGCCTCAGAATGGTGCGTTGGACCTATCCATCCAGCTATTGGGATTGCACCAGGCAGCTAATGCAGCCACAGCCTATGCTGCCCTGGAAATATTTGATAAATTGGGGTTGAAGGTGAACCATCCAGCGATAATAGCTGGGTTCTCTAAAGCTTTTTGGCCTGGGCGCTTTGAAATCGTCCAGCAAACACCCCCGGTGATCCTTGATTGTGCTCATAACCGTGATTCAGCGTTAAAGCTGCGCCTCACCCTGGATGAGTATTACCCTGGGAAAAAGGTTGTGCTGGTTTTTGGCGCCTCGGAAGATAAGGATATTGAAGGGATGTTCACAGAGCTCATGCCGGTGGTGAAAGAGCTGATTGCGGTAAAATCCTTCCACCCACGTGCTATCGATCCAGACAAATTAGTCAATTTGGCACACAGCTTTGGACATCCGGTAGCCTGCATCGAGGATGTCTCTCAGGCTGTTGAGAAAGCGTTACACCTGATAGGTGACAACGACTTAATGCTGGTGACTGGCAGTATATTTGTCGTGGCGGAAGCACGTAAATATTGGGAAAAAAGTGCAAAGATCAGGAGTTATTAATGAAGGATAGTGATTGGTATTATCGCGACGAGGATGACGATTTTGGTGAAGCAGTCCACCGTCGAACTGAAGAGCTGTATAAGGTACCGGACGCTTCCCTTGACCCGGATGGGTTGATCGAATGCCCGGTTTTGCCCCTGCGTGACCTGGTGATCTATCCCCATATGGTTGCTCCGGTGTTTGTCGGGCGTGAAGCTTCCCTGCTCGCCATCGAGGAAGCCCAAATGGATAACCACACGGTGATCGCTCTTACGCAGCGCGATTCCACTGTTGAAAATCCAAAAATTTCAGATTTTTTGATCGTCGGAGTGGAGGTTGCGGTCGGTCGCCTGGTGAGTATGCCTGATGGCTCGAGCTCTGCCCTTGCCCAGGGACGCAGAAGGCTGGAAGTAGTCGAATTCTCACAGCATGAGCCATTTATGGTTGCTCGAGCCCGTCCATTGTATGAGACCACCAAGTTGGACCGTGAGATCGATGCCACCATGCGCACCGCTCTCGAGCTGTTCCAGAAGTGTGTGCAGCTGAACCGCAGTCTGCCGGATGAAGCTTATTTATATGCCTTGAACATTGAAGAACCCGGTTGGCTGGCCGATATGATTGTGACCACCATCTCGCCCCCCATGGATGAGCGGCTGAAACTGCTCCAGATGCTCAACCCATCCGAACGCCTGAAACATGTGGTTACCTTGTTGGCCCAGGAAGCTGACGTCCTTGAACTCGAGGACCAGATCCACACCAAGGCACAGAGTGAAGTCGACCGTACCCAGCGGGAATTTTACTTGCGTGAGCAGATGCGCATTATCCAGACCGAGTTGGGCGAATCGGATGCCTGGATCAGGGAGGTTTCAGACCTTCGTAATCGTATTGAAGGTATAAGCTTGCCTGAAGAAGTCATGCTGCGCACCCTGAAAGAGATTGACCGTCTGAACCAGATGATGCCCATGTCTCCCGAAGTCGGTATAATCCGCACCTATATCGATTGGATCCTGGATCTACCCTGGACCAACGCCACCGAGGATAATCTGGACGTCAGGCATGCTGCTGATACCCTTGAGCAATACCACTATGGACTACCGCGTGCCAAGGACCGCATCCTCGAATATATCGCTGTCAGGAGTCTCAGACCAAAGCGATCCAAGCAGCCCATTTTATGCTTCGTCGGCCCTCCCGGGACGGGGAAGACATCGCTGGGAAGGTCCATTTCAGAAGCCTTGGGACGAAAATTTGTCAGGCTCTCCCTCGGTGGTGTCAGGGATGAGGCTGAGATCCGTGGTCACCGGCGCACCTACATTGGTGCCTTACCCGGAAGGATCTTACAGACCATGCGCCGGGCAGGCACGATCAATCCCCTCTTCATGCTGGATGAGGTCGATAAGCTCGGGCAAGATTTTCGTGGTGATCCATCCTCAGCATTGCTGGAAGTCCTTGACCCGGAACAGAACCACGCCTTTTCTGACCATTACCTCGAGCTGGCATATGACCTTTCCAAGGTGATGTTCATCACCACCGCCAATTACACCGGGCCCATTCCCTCTGCTTTGCTAGATCGCATGGAAGTGATTGAATTCCCCGGCTATATCGAGGAGGAAAAGATCGAAATCGCCCGCAGGTTTTTGCTTCCCCGCCAGTTGGAAGAGGCCGGGCTGGACGATGAAAAATTGCATTTCCAGGATCGCGCTCTCATGCGTATCGTCAGGGAATATACATACGAGGCTGGAGTTAGGAACTTCGAGCGCGAGATTGGCATGATCTGCCGGAAAATAGCCCGCACGAAGGCGGAAGGGAAGACTTATCCTCGGCTTGTTTCCCCGTCTGCGATGGAGAAATACCTTGGTCCACCTCAGTTCTTCAACCAGGAAGCTGAACGACAGGATGAAGTGGGTGTAGCCACTGCCATCGCCTGGACGGAGAATGGCGGTGAAATCATGCCGGTGGAAGTGCTGCTGATGGATGGTAAGGGCAATATGCAAATTACCGGTCAAATTGGCAACGTGATGCAGGAATCAGCACAGGCTGCCCTTTCCTACCTGAAATCACGCTCGAGCCAATTCAATATTGACCCTTCTGCGTACGAGAACCTGGATATTCACATCCACATCCCTGAAGGCGCCATTCCCAAGGACGGACCCAGTGCCGGGATCACGATTTGCACAGCTTTGGTTTCTGCCTATACTGGGCGTGAAGTAAGGAAGGATGTCGGGATGACCGGCGAGATCACCCTGCGCGGTCACGTGTTGCCCGTGGGTGGCATACGTGAGAAAGTCCTTTCTGCTCATCGTTCTGGCTTAAAAACCGTGATCATGCCGAAACGCAACGAAAAGGACCTGGTTGATGTGCCAAAACGCGCCCGTAATGAGCTGCATCTGGTAATGGTTGACCATATCGACCAGGTTTTAGATGTAGCATTATTGCCTCCTAAACCCAATTCCACACACAAGAAGCAGGTCTCAAGGAAACCGAGGGTTAAGCAGAAGGAAACTGGTATGGAGGTCTCTCCAGCAACGAGTCCCGCCTAAATCAGTCACGTTGCAGGGCACATATTCTAGAAAACCAATATACAATTACCTGGTACAGGTTGCTTGTTGAACAGCCTGTTCTAGGTTTTCTATTTTGATGCATGTAAAAGGATAAATTGTTGGGTAGAGAGGTGGATAACTCGGCTGAAATCCTTTCTCTTATCGCCTCGGGGATGGGTTCAACCCTTCATTGGTTCCCGGAAGACGTTCCACTATCTTCTCTTGCCTCGACCCTGGTTGGGATGGCAAATAACGAAGGGGGAACCGTCATTTTGGGAGTATCTCCCCGTGCCGGTGAGCTGGTTGGCGTGATTGACCTGGAGTCTGCACGGGAGCGTATATTTCAGGCTGCAATCCAGGCAGACCCAACCCTGGTGTTACCCATTCCACGCCAGGTGAAGGTGATTAAGGCAGGAGCGCTTAATCCAATCGACCTGGTTGTGGTCTCTGTACCTGCTGGGCTTCCGCATGTATATAGTCTGGATGGCAGATATCTTGTTAGGGAAGGTACCCAGACCAACCCGTTATCAGCCCGTCAGCTATATAAACTACTCCATCAGCGCGGTATAGTCCAGTTTGAATCGCGCCTGGTACCCAATGCTGATGTAACCGATTTAGCTAGTGATCAGGTCATGTCCTATGCCCAGGCAGCTGGAAACACACCAGCACAAGATTTGGATAAAGCCTATGAGTTTTTAGTCCGGCGTGGCTGCCTAATTCGTGCTGGGCGCTGACTTTCAGGTGACCTATGCTGCCTTATTATTATTCGGGTGTCATCCACAGCAGTGGCTGCCCAATGCCACCATCCTGGCTGGTCGATTCCCAGGGGTGGCTCTTGCAGGCACGTATATCAAACGGGATATTAGCGGAAGCTTGCCAGAGCAATTAAGGCAGTCTGAAGAATTTATTCGCACGAACTTGAAGACCACTGTCAGGCTGGTTGGGTTAAAGCACCAGGAATGCCTGGAATATCCTTTCGAGGCTGTGCGCGAGTTGCTGGTAAACGCAGTCGCCCATCGTGACTATAACCTGCAAGGAGATAACATCCACCTGAATATTTTTTCGGACCGCCTGGAGATCTCGTCACCGGGCACTCTGCCTGGACCGGTTACGTTGAAAAACCTCTTGGAAGCCCGTTTTTCCCGCAATGCAGTCATCTCACAGGTCCTTTCCGATTTGGGATATGTCGAGCGGTTAGGTTATGGGCTTGACCGGGTGGTCGAATCGGTTCGTGATGCAGGTCTGCTGCCTCCCCGATTTGAGGAGCTCAATGGGTCGTTTCGGGTCACCTTGCACGCTGCTCAGATTGGTGATGGTGGAAGATATACTGACCTCTCCGCGTATGCCGCCCTCGGTCTAAATCCACGTCAGCAGATGGCTTTAGCTCAATTAGCCACACACCAGCGCATTAGCAGTCATCAATACCAGGAACTGTGCCCAGATGTCCATGCCGAGACTCTCCGCCGTGACCTTGCAGACCTGGTTTCCCGCGGAATTGTGATCAAGGTGGGGGATAAAAAAGCTACCTATTATATTTTGAAAAGAGTATAACATCTGATATAACTGATCTCCAGAGAAAATAATGGAAAATCAAACATTATTAAAGTGCTGTTGTGATGAGCGAGTACTTTGCGCAGTGGGGCCGGCTTCTCCTTATTTAATCTAAACACTGGTATTCTCCGGAATGACCGCTGGTTATTCAATTTCTGCTAATTTGTAAAATCTCGGGACTAGTCGTTGATGATTTTAATATGCTCTACACAGCTCAGGCACCTGCTGGAGGATCACTTCAGGATTGCTGCGCCACTCGAAAGGTCCTCCAACTCCCCCATATTCAAATGCCAGCAGCCAGGGTGTTTCCCATTCGCCGGAGTGGATCCGCGTGAGCACCCAATCCAGCCAATGCCAATCTGATTCCTGGATCGAGAGGTGGTCCATCAAGCGACCGGTAATGTGGTTTTGATGAACACCTGCGAAATGCATTTCTTTCAGCTGGTGCAGGGGTAATTCGGAGATGTATTTATCCGGTTCCACTCCGAGGTGTCGGGCAGTGATGATTGCATGTGATATATCCAGTAGCAGACCACAGCCGGTTTCACTTACCACCCGTGTGATTATATCCGGTAAAACACACAGGCGCATTGTATTGCCCTCTTCTTCCCGGTAGGGTGAATTCTCAATGATGACCCGTTCGGGTTCAAATCGTTCGACTACAATCATCACATCCGCTAAAATGGTATCGAGCACCCTTTCTACGTCAGTAATATTAGTAGTGTTCACCGGTATTTCTGGATAGTGGCTATGTCTGGCATCCAGGTGGAGATTGATATATGGAGTCTGTGTGAATTGTGACAGCATCCTCACCTTTTCCCAATCTACCTCACCCAGGCTGTTATTCCCAGCTTCCAGTGTGAAATGGACAGCCACAGGACGAAGCAATTTTGCTTCTTCTACCATCCAGTCCCAATCAGGGGTTTTAAAATAGTCTATATTAATTTTGCCGTCTTGAACGAGTTTTGCTGCGGCAGAAGAGTAATTGATTGCCAGGTGCATGGATTATGGGCACTCGTTAGCCAGATGTTCCTCGAAAGTCTCGGAAAAAAGGTGCCTACCAGATCCATCACATGCCGCCCGGAAGTAGTAATAAGGGGTTTGGGCTGGGAACGCGGCTGCCTTCAGCGCCGCTAGGCTTGGGTTGGAAATGGGTCCAGGTGGTAGCCCGGCATAAATATAGGTATTGTAGAGTGAATCGAACTTCAAATCCTGTAACGAAAGGGGATTCGTCCACCATGTTCCCTGCTTCTGGTTATAACCGATTGCATATTGGACGGTCGGGTCGGAAGCTAATACTACCCCGGAATTCAGCCGGTTATAGAAAACAGATGCAATGAGAGGCATCTCCTCTTCCAATACGGCTTCGCGCTCGATGATGGAGGCAAGGATGACTGCCTGACACAGGTCTAAACCCTGGGTTGTAAAACCACTGCGCAGTTCTGGGTTGACCTTAGTTTCGAAATTCATCAGGATATAGGAGAGTAAATCTTTTTGGGTGGATCCCCTTGGTAAGGTATAACTGGCGGGAAATAGAAAGCCATCGAGAGAATCATTTGGCAGGCAAGTTGAAAAACTGTATCCATCCGGGTGAATCCGCACACCCGCTAGAAATTCTTCTGAGGTGATATTAAACCCCGATGTGGGTAAAGCGTTGGCGATTTCTTCAGCTCGCCAGCCTGGTAGGATGGTCAACGTAATGTCAGCAGAGATCGATGACTGGATTGCCTGGGCAATCTCGATGGGAGACATGTTCGGATTTAGCTTGTATTCGCCAGCTTTCAGCCTGGTATCCAGACCGGTGTACTGCAGATAACTACGGAATACTCCTGGATTGGAGATCAGTCCCTCTTCCCATAATTTACCGGTGATGGATGGGACTGATTTACCGGGATCTATCGTCAAGTTCACCGCTGCTCCACCAGGATTATTGGGTTGGGTAAGATCATTCGATTGAAGCAGGACCAAGCTGGAAAGATAGATCCGTTGCCGGTAACTTAACTCTGGGGAAGCTTGACCGAACCTGTGCTCAGCCTTAGAGAAAATCAGGCTGGGGACAATGATAATGGAAATGACAACTACTCCGATCAGCCCAAGGATGGTAAGCAGGCAGGTTACATTGCGTGAGCGTGGTTGAGGTTGGGTCATCTTATTTGATAGCCGTCGAATCCAGGTAAGCTTGCAGTATTACCGCAGCCGCCAGGTCATCCAGATGACCACTGCGTTTCTTGCGGGAGCTGCCCATCTCAATTTGGGCTTGACGAGCTGATTCTGTACTGAAACTTTCATCCCAGGTGACCAGGGGGAGGTCACATTGCTGATGGATGGCCTCAATCAATCGGTTTGTCCTGCGGCTTGCGGGTGTTGGTGAACCATCATCATCGAGGGATATGCCGATCACGATCATGCTCACCTGGTTCTGGCTGGCAAAATCAACAATCGCTGCTGCATCGATTGGTCTTGAAACATGTCTCAGTACGGTGAGTGGAGAGGCAATCGTGCCGGTCGGATCACTGAGGGCTAGACCGATGCGTTTCTCACCCGGATCGACCGCCATTATTCTCATTGTTTATCTGCCTGGACCATAGTTATGCGCATAGCCAGGAATGGTAACCTGGGCCACCAGCCGGGTGTTATTCGTATACTTGTTTGTTCATTCAGCGGAATCGATTCACTCAGTTGTCGCTCTGCTTCAACAGGCGTAAGTCCTTTTATGGATTCAATCGCCTGGTGTGTGGGTATATCCGCCTGTAAATCTCTTTGCACATTTACCGACCAATAAGCTTTACCATCCGCCTCGATTATTGGACTGCTTAAAGCAGTTATTACCAGCGAATTGATTATCGGATTGTATCCTGCTGGGATATTGGAATCGAGTATGGGATTCACCAGGCCACGCAGAAGTGCACCGGAGACTACCTGCGCTTTAATTTTAAGGCGCAGGGTGAGTTTCACACGCTCACCGGGTTCGCCGGAAGTCGGGCTGTAACTTTTTTCCAGTTCCTCAACGACCACCGCTGAAGGATGGATCAAGACGTCTTCACCTGGCAATCTGGCTTGCAATTCTGCTATTGCTTCCTGAATTAATTTCTTGCTCAGACGCTGGTGCACCGATTGGAGATCCTGTGTTGTGGGTGTCGGGACAATCACAACCAATCCTCCACTTGTAGCTTCAGGATTGGTGACTGCCAGCACGAGACCGAGTTCACCCTCAATGGCAACCAAACGGTTCGCTGGTAAATTCCCCGAAATACCTGGTTTGATCGCTCTAGCCTCAACCAGGATCGACTTGTTTGGTTTTACCGTCAAGTCACCCACTGCGGTCGTTATGAAGCGCACCCGGTCATTGCCGATAGTGGAGACGAAAGTCATTGCAGGAAGGGTAATTTCTGCTTTGGAATGGTTGGAGAATTTAAGCATTCCTGAAGCAGGTTCATCAGCGATTGGCATAAAGCCTGTGGCCGTGATTGTGTCAGTTCCCTCGACAGCCACTTCCTGGCTATAAGTAGGTAGGCTGCCGGTAGATACATTTATCGCCGTCGCTGAAGGATCCGCAGTTAAATCGAGCTGCATCGACTGCACTGCTTCTCGAGGAGTGATGATGACCTTCGCACCAGGGAGGAGCAAGAACGCTAATGCAGCTATCGCCAGCACTGTGATCGCTAAACACAGTGCTTTGACGGCAGGATGGTCCTGCCATAACGGTGGTTGGGAGCGGACAGATTTCCGGAGGCTGACCAGCTCAGCTATGTCGGCCCGAGAACGGTGTTGGATACGTGCTTGTTCACTTGTTCCCCAATCCTGTTCCAGAGCCGGGCGTGGGTCAACGAATACAGGGATGCCAAGTTGTTGAGCATAAAAATGTACTTCACTATCATGAGTTACGAATGCCAGCTGTGTGCCCAACGTTGCTGCATAGCGCTTCACCAGGTTGAGCTCGAGCTTCCGGTTCAACACTTGTCCATGGGGTGGCCAGACCAGCAAGATCCGCCCAATCTGGCTCGCGCTCATCTTGTCTTTGACTGAGACTAGGTCATCGTTTTGGTTGAGCTGAATGACTTGGGTTTTCACGCCAACCTTAGATTTATCCGGTCAGGCACGTTACTCAACTTTTACCCGTTCCTTCACCCAGGCTTCAACCTGAGTTAAAGCTTCATCCAGCCTGGTATAGTCCTTACCACCCGCCTGAGCCAGGGTAGGTTTTCCACCTCCGCCACCACCCAGCGGTGCAGCGACAAATTTGATCAGGTCAACAGCGTTCACCCCCATCGATACCAAATCTTGAGTCACCCCGGCTATGATTGTGGGTCGTCCATCCTTGACACTGCCCAGCACCACCACTCCTTGGGTTGGGAATTGCTGGCGGAAATTATCAACCATCTGGCGTAATGTCTCTCCATCGGCTTCATTTAGCTTTACAGACAGCACATTTATTCCATTAATATTCCGGGTCTGCTGCAACTTTTGGTTAAACTCAATTGACACCTGCGCTTGCTTGAGAACTGTGATTTGTTTCTGCGAAGCATTGAGCTCGTCCAGCAAGCTTGCAATCTTCTCAGGAAGGCTTTCAGGTGTGCTTCCAATCAGGTTGGCTGCCTGCGATGATTTTGCAAACCTGGTTTGGACCAGCTCATATGCTTTTGTGCCGGTCACCGCCTCAATCCGCCTAATCCCAGCTGCCACACTGCCTTCGCTGGTGATCAGACAGATACCAATATCTCCCGTTTCACGCACATGCGTGCCTCCGCACAACTCGTAAGAAAATGGATGATCTCCACCGATGGTGATTGTGCGTACCGTCTCGCCATACTTCTCTCCGAATAATGCCATTGCACCTTCAGAGATTGCTTGCTGGAGGGGTTTAACGGTGATCTTTAGCAGGTAATCGCCCAGGATGTGCTGGTTTACCCCAGCCTCGATCTCACTGAGCTGCTCCTTGGTGACCGCTTCCGGGTGGTTGAAGTCGAACCGCAGGCGGTCTGGAGCGACCAGTGATCCGGCTTGGCGGGCGTGTTCACCCAGCACGCGACGCAGTTCAGCGTGCAGCAGATGAGTAGCAGTATGGTTGCGCATGATATCCCTGCGCCGCTGGGCAGACACGGATGCGATCGCCTCATCTCCAACCTGGGGTTCGCCTTTGCGCACTTTGCCTATATGAATGATCAGGCTAGGTACCGGTCTGCGCATATCTGTGATTTCAATCTGCCATCGGTCATCGATCGAGTGGATTATCCCCGTATCGGAGACCTGTCCACCCGATTCAATGTAGAAACAGGTCTCAGGCAATATAACTTCTACATCATCACCGACCTTTACCTTTTCGGTGGAAAGCCCATTGTGCAAAAGCGCAATCAGCTCTCCCGATACTTCGAACCGGTTGTACGGGTCGTATAACACACCATTGTCTGGTAAGCTACCACGCAACTTGAGAGTATCGACGACCTTAAGATAGTTGTCTACATCCTCACCATCCAGATCCCCCATCGCATTTCCTGCTCCTGAGTCTTCTATGTGCTTTTTTATATACTCATCATAGCCAAACTGATCCACATCTATGCCGTGTTCCTTGGCTATATCACAGGTAATTTCAAACGGCATGCCGTAGGTGGTGTAAAGATCCCCAACCGTCGTGCCTGCCAACACTTTCTGATCGGATTTTGAAACCTCGTCAAGTAAGGATTCGAGGTGCTCCTTCGCCCGGTCAAGGGTGCGTTGGAATTGTTCTTCCTCGCGTGTGATGGAGATGAGAATTAACTTTTGGTTACGCTTCAGCTCCGGATAAAAATCTCCATAATTCTGGATCACTTTCTCAGCGACCTTGGCAAGGAATGGCTCATGTAATCCGATCTTGCCTCCGAAGCGGTAGGCACGCCTGATGATCATGCGCGTAACATAGTTGCGTTTTTTATTACCAGGCTCAACCCCATCTGCGATCAGGAACGCTGCTGCTCTGGCATGGTCTGCAATCACTCGGTATGGGGTGAAGTTAGCTTCACGCAGCTGGTCTGTTTGCCCGGTGAGCTCCTGAGTGGTTTGGATTAACGACCACAGCAAGTCAGTGCGGTAGTTCGAATCGACATCCTGTAAGACTGAGACGATGCGCTCAAAACCCATCCCTGTGTCAACATGCTTGGCTGGTAAAAGTTCAATTTGGGTTGGGTTGAGGCGGTTATATTGGATGAAAACGAGGTTCCATAACTCCAGGAAGCGCAGGCAATCACCATTAACCTGGCATATATGCCCTGGAATATCCTGCTTATCACAGTATTTGATCCCGCGGTCGAGGTGGATTTCGCTGCACGGTCCGCAAGGACCTGTATCAGCCATCTCCCAAAAGTTATCCTTCCGCCCAAAATAAAGTATATGGTCCTGGTCGATACCAGGCATCTGTTTCCAATATCGGGCAGCTTCATCATCTGCAGGAATATCCCCCTTGTCATCCCGGAAGACGGTCGCCCATAAGTCCTTCTTTGGCAGTTCCCAGACATCCGTCAGAAGCTGCCATGCCCAGGTGATGGCTTCTTTCTGATAATAATCACCAAATGACCAATTCCCGAGCATCTCGAAGAATGTGTGGTGGATATCATCCCGCCCGACGTCTTCCAGGTCATTATGCTTGCCTGCCACACGCATGCATTTCTGCGAATCTCTGGCGCGCGTATACGGTCTTTTATCGATGCCTAAAAATACATCCTTGAACTGCACCATCCCCGCATTGGTAAACAGCAAGGTCTGATCGCCTCCTGGCACCAGCGAGGCGGATGGCACAATAGTATGTCCGTGCTCGACAAAGAAATCGATAAACGTCTGGCGGATTTCTGCGCCAGTTGGTTTTTTAGGCTTCATTTATAATTAAATTTCCAGTATTATTTTAGCTCAGATGTGCAGTTTGGGCAACGAGTGGCTGGGATTGGGATTTGGGTGAAACAATATGGACATTCTTTCGTTGTTGCAACCGCTGGAGAAGGTGCTTTCTTCATCCTGTTGATCGATCGCACCAGCAGGAACAGGACGAACGCCACGATAATGAAGTCGATGATCGCGTTGATGAATACTCCGTAATTGATCGTCGCGGCTCCAGCCGCCTTCGCTGCTGCGAGAGATGGATATACGGTACCGTCTAAGGAGATAAATAAGTCATTGAAATTGACGCCACCCAGGGCATAACCAATCACCGGCATGACTACGTCATTAACCAGTGAAGATATGATTGCCCCGAAGGCCGCCCCCATGATGACTGCAATCGCCAGATCGACGACATTCCCTTTTACTGCGAAATCTTTGAATTCCTTTAACATATTATTATCCTCCTATTTTATTTGTCCGAATGTGACAATTATACGCAAGAATGAGAATAATTGACGAATTATCAATATCCGCTAATGTCTATGAGGGTCGTTCATATTGTATGAATCCTTTGGTGATTGATGGTATTTCTATCATCAAGTTTGTGCGAAATGTTGCCCTGAGATATAATCCGTCTGTTATCAAACCTTCTGCCGATATAGATATTACTTGATAAAGCCTGCTATCACACCAGGAAGCATGAAAGGGTATCTCTATTTTGCCGTCTTTTGTTCCGGGATGGTCAGCCTGGCAATCGAATTCGGTGCTTCCCGCTTACTGGGTAATACTTTTGGGACAAGTAACCTGGTTTGGGCGAGCATCATAGGCTCTGATCCTGATTTACCTGACAGCGGGGTATTTCATCGGTGGTATCTGGGCAGATCGCTCGCCGAAACACCAGACAATGTACACGATTCTTGCCTGGGGCGGCTTTACCGCAGGATTAATCCCATTCGTAGCCCGTCCAGTGCTGAGCATGGCAGCCGATGCCTTTGACCAGCTGCAGGTGGGTATCCTATTCGGATCATTTACCGCAGTTTTGATCCTGTTCATCATCCCGGTAACCATATTGGGCACCGTCTCGCCGTTTGCCATCCGTCTGGCAATCGTCGATTCACGACAGGCTGGTCGCATATCAGGTCAAATCTACGCCATATCCACACTGGGCGCATTCATCGGCACTTTTCTACCTGTATTATTCCTCATCCCATTGGTGGGTACGACTTACACCTTCCTGATATTTAGCCTCTTCCTCACTTCGGTGGCACTGATCGGCTTATGGAAATCTGCAGGCCTGAGGCATATGCTGATCTGGATCTGGATGCCCATCGTCTTAATTGGTCTTGGGATTGCCTGGGGCAGAGGGCCGATCAAGCGAACCGCTGGCGAGATTTACGAGAAAGAATCTGCCTATAATTATATACAGGTGATTCAGCAGGATGGCTACCGTTATTTACGCTTGAACGAGGGGCAGGGAATCCATTCCATGTATCATCCCACTGACTTGAATTATGGCGGTCCCTGGCAGGAATTCCTGGTAGCGCCATTTTTCAATCGACCTCCATACGCACCCTCCAGTGTAAAAAACATGGCGATCATCGGTCTTGCAGGTGGGACAGTTGCCAGGCAAGCAACAGCGGTGTTCGGGGATATTCCCATCGATGGATGGGAGATCGATCCTGCCATTATCTCCGTAGGGCGAGAGTTTTTCGGAATGGATATGCCCAACTTGGATGCTATTCCTCAAGATGGAAGGGTTGGTCTGGAACATAGCTCGAAGCAGTACTCGATCATCGCTGTCGATGCGTATCGTCCACCATACATTCCACCCCACCTTACTACCCAGGAGTTTTTCCAGCTTGCCAGGGCACATCTAACGGATGATGGTGTGCTTGTCGTCAACGTTGGAAGATCTCCCGTGGACAGGACCCTGGTAAACCAGATCGCCAGCACCATCCAGACCGTTTTCCCATCGGTGTATGTCGTGGATGTACCCGGCTCGTTCAATTCTATGATCTACGCCACGGTGCAACCAACACAATTCAACAACCTGCAAGCCAATCTAGATTTGCTTGCTCAATCCGCATCTTCATCTGGATTATTGCTTGACTCGATGAAGGTAGCGGTGGACAATTTCCAGCCCACCCCTCCTGTGGATGTGGTGTACACCGATGATTGGTCTCCCATCGAGTGGGTGACCAACCGCATGGTATTAAGCTATGTCCTGTTCGGAGATTTACAGGAAATCGGCCATTAGGTACCATTAAATTGATAAAGAGGGCGTGCTATGAAAGTATTTTATAAAGTCTTATCCTGGTTAGTCGCATTGGCACTGCCAGTCGTCATCATCCTCTCAGTTGTCCGGTTGGTGATCAATCCCTTTTACCTGGTGTTCGAGTACCATACACCCGGATTTCCTAACGACCCCTACGGTTTTACCCTTCAAGACCGCTTGAATTATGGGAAGTATGCGGTCGACTACCTGGTTAATTCAGCTGGGATTTCGTACCTGGGAGACCTGCGATTTCCTGCCGGGCAGCAGGCGCCCCCGCCAACCTGCGCGGAGATGACAGATTGCACTCATCTGTACAATGACCGTGAGCTGCAGCACATGGTGGATGTCAAGACTGTTGTTAGCGGAGCAATGCGTGTACTGATGATAAGCATTGGAGTGCTATTAGTTCTCGCGCTTTGGGCATGGACTGGGAAATGGTTCACAACTTATCTAAAGGGACTTCAATGGGGCGGGATTGTAACCCTGGTTTTTATCGGTTTGATCATCCTGTTTGTACTGGTTGCATTTCAATACTTATTTGTCATCTTTCATGAGCTGTTTTTCAAGGCAGGTACATGGACTTTCCTTTACAGCGATACCCTGATCAGGTTGTTTCCCGAACGATTCTGGCAGGATACCTTTCTTGTTGTGGGAGGTCTCTCTGCATTGCTGGGTCTCGTATTCTTCTTTGGGGCGCGATGGATTCTCCACCGCCAGAATGCGTAATTTAGTGTCACTAAGTCCCACCCATGGTAAAACTGGTTGGGACTTTTTGTTTTATTTTAGACAGTCGATGAGCTAAATAATGCATTTATGATGCATTAAAGAAGTATGGTATTACAACTTAAATCCTGGCACGGCACTCATTTCCCCAGGAGGATTTATTTTGTTGGTTATCTTGCCTTGCCCTGGTTGGCAACTGCTTCAGCTGCCTTACGCACGGCTTCAGGGTCTCCTAAGTAGAAGTGCTTGAGTGGGCGTAATTCCTGGTCCAGTTCGTAGACCAATGGGATCCCAGTGGGGATGTTCAGCTCGGTAATTTCACTCTCGGGGATATGATCCAGGTACATCACCAAAGCACGCAAGCTATTCCCATGAGCACAGATGACCACCCTTTTCCCCGTCTTGACTGTGGGCGCAATCACGCTGTGCCAGTATGGGAGCATCCGTGCCACTGTATCCTTGAGGCATTCCGTGCGTGGGAGATCATCTACAGACAGATCGGCGTATCGGCGGTCAAACCTGGGATGGCGTTGATCGTCCAGCTCGAGAGCCGGGGGTTGGATGTCATAGCTCCTGCGCCAGATCTTCACCTGGGCTTCACCGAATTTCTCCGCCATCTCGGCTTTATTCAGGCCTTGTAACGCTCCATAATGGCGCTCATTCAGCTGCCATGCATTGATGACCGGCAGCCATTCTAGCTCCATCTCTTCCATCACAATCCACAGGGTTTTTACCGCTCGCCGTAATACGGAAGTATAGGCCAGGTCGAAGGTATATCCACCTTGGCGCAATAATCTTCCTGCCTCGTGGCCTTCGTTCTCACCCTGTGCGGTTAGACCGACGTCCGTCCAACCGGTAAAGCGGTTCTCCAGGTTCCAGGTGCTCTGTCCATGTCGGATTAAAACAAGTGTATAAGAGGGGTTCATTTTTATTCCTTATCTCATTGACATAATAAACGTCTCCCAGCGCTTTACCCTTTCCAAACGGAAAGCGACTTTGCAAGGAGACGTTAATTTGTGTAGATCAAGCGTACAATAATACTACCGGATTGCCTGCTCGGTATCAGGGTCAAACAGGTGCATATTGCCCATGTTGAATACAACTTGGATATGCTGGCCCATCCTGGCAGTCGTGCGAGGGTCTACGCGGGCGACGTAACTGTGCTCACCACTCCGGATATACAGCTGGATCTCATTACCCATCAGCTCAGTCACATCAATTTCGCCTTCCACCGGCTGCGGGATGATCCCTGGTGGTAGGAAATTGGGGTCCTGGATATCTTCAGGCCGCACACCCATGATGACCGGATGGTTGATATATTTTGAATAAGACTCCATCTTTACAGCAGGAACTTCAACCTTGAAGGCTCCACCATCTACGAACAGCTTTCCGTCGCCCTGTACTAGTTGGGTCTTGAAGAAATTCATTGAAGGCGAACCGATGAATCCGGCGACAAACAGGTTATCCGGATGGTCGTACAGCATTTGAGGAGTGTCCACTTGCTGTAACAGACCTTTATTGATCACCGCAATGCGTGAGGCCATGGTCATAGCCTCGATCTGGTCATGTGTAACGTATATGAATGTAGTCTGAAGCTGGACGTGAAGCTTACTGAGGTTGGCACGGGTTTCCACGCGCAACTTTGCATCCAGGTTCGACAGCGGTTCATCAAATAAGAAAACCTTTGGCTCGCGCACGATTGCTCGACCTACCGCCACACGCTGGCGCTGTCCACCTGAAAGCTGGCGGGGTTTTCGGTCCAGCAAACTCTTGATGCCCAGCGTTTCAGCTGCGTCGTTCACCCTTTTCTTGATTTCTTCTTTTGGGGTCTTGCGTAATTTCAAGCCAAATGCCATATTGTCGTATACGCTCATATGGGGGTAGAGGGCATACGATTGGAACACCATGGCGATGTCGCGGTCTTTCGGAGCTACATCGTTCACCACCCGGTCGCCGATCCGGATTTGACCTTCGGTGATCTCTTCAAGACCTGCCAGCAGGCGCAGCGCAGTAGTTTTACCACAGCCAGATGGACCAACCAGAACCAGAAATTCCTTGTCTTCGATTTTTAAGTTCAGGTTGCCGACAGCAGTGACATCACCGAAGCGCTTTGATACATTCTCATACGTGACGCTAGCCATAAAATTTTCTCCTTTCGATCGAATATAGTGATTTAATTATAACTTTGGTCCAGGATTAATACAATCAAAAGCTTAATAGAATCATTAATAGGCTTGCCTATTTCGGGTGCTCATACTAGAATGAACGCCGGAGGCAGTATGGTTAAAGCCGAAGATATTACTCCTATTCGCAAGCAATACCTGGAAATAAAGCGCCAGTACCCCAATGCCATCCTCTTTTTTCGCCTGGGCGATTTCTATGAGACCTTTGACCAGGATGCAGAGATTGCCGCGCGTGAGCTTGACATCGTACTGACCTCACGACCAGTGGGGAAAGGCGTACGGGTGCCACTGGCGGGAATTCCCCACCACGCCGCTGAGAATTACCTGGCGCGTTTGATTGAGCGCGGTTTCCATGTTGCCATTTGCGAGCAGGTCGGTGACCAGCCTGTGAAGGGCATATTCCCACGTGAGGTGGTGCGTGTGGTCACACCTGGCACTGTGACCAAATCGGGGCTGCTGCCTGCCAATGCCAATAATTACCTGGTGAGCGTGCAGGTGCAGGGGAACCAGGCTGGTGTAGCTTATGCGGATATCTCCACCGGCGAATTTGCCGTAACCGAGCTGGAGAGTGATGATATCCAGATTGCCTTGCGAGCAGAGCTGACCAGGCTTCACCCGGCAGAGATACTTTACCCAGATACCCTCCAGCTTCCTGATGGGTTATCCGGCCACCTGACGGCCTGGCAACCGTGGCGGTACGAATTTGCGCGATGCCAGGAGGCATTGTTGAACCATTTCGCCGTTGCCTCGCTGGATGGGTTCGGGATGCGTGGGATGACCCTGGCAGTCCAGGCTGCGGGAACCATCTTGCAGTACCTGGTGGAAACCCAGGCTGCTTCGTTAAAGCTGCTGACCGGCTTGAACACCTATTTCACCTCCGAATTCATGACACTCGATGCCTCCACCCGCCGTAACCTGGAACTGACTGAAACCATCCGGGATGGGAGTGTGCAGGGCAGCCTGCTTGGGGAGCTTGACCAATGCATCACTCCCATGGGCAAGCGCCTGGTCCGCCAGTGGGTGAGCAAGCCATTGTTGGATGTGGAGCTCATCCATACACGCCAGCAGGGTGTGAATTTCCTGTTCGGTCAGGGGATGCTGCGTGCAGAGCTGCGGGCGGCGTTTAAACCCTTGAGCGATCTTGAACGCCTGACTACCCGGCTGGTCAGTGGGTCGGCACAGCCGCGCGACCTGGTGGGTATGCGCGGTACGCTTCAACGTCTACCTGGCATTCAGCAGTTGTTCCAGGAGCAACAGGAAGTGAGTTTGGGAGCAAGTGTAAATCAACCTAAAACTGGGCTGGCTGAGCTATTGGATGAATTCCAAGATTGCGGCGATGAGCTGCAATTGCTGGAGGCTGCCATTGCGGATGACCCTCCTGCCACACTGCAGAACACGGGGGTGATCAAGAGTGGATATTCAGCTGAATTGGACGGTATCATCGAACGGTCACGGCACGCGCGGGAATGGATCGCCAACCTGGAAGCGGTTGAGCGCGAGCGTACCGGTATCAAGACGCTCAAAGTCGGATATAACAAGATCTTTGGCTATTACCTCGAAGTAACCCGTTCGCATGTTGAATTAGTGCCAGCGGAATACATACGTAAGCAGACCCTGGTGAATGCCGAGCGTTACATCACCCCAGAGATGAAAGAGTACGAGGCGCTGGTGCTTAATGCCGAAGAATCGATCCATGATATCGAGACGCGCATTTTCCGGCAGGTGTGTGAGCAGCTGGCAGGCTCCTCAAAACGTTTACTAGGTACAGCGCGGGCGATTGCCGAGCTGGATGTGCTTGCTTCTTTAGCCGAGGCAGCTGCCCTCGGAGCGTACATCCTTCCAGAGGTGGTGGCTGAAGATATCCTCGAAATCCACGAAGGCAGGCATCCTGTCGTCGAGCATTACTTGAAGAGTGAACGCTTCGTCAGCAATGATGCCATCTTCGAGGAAGGTGAGCGTATCCGCATCCTCACCGGACCCAATATGTCGGGTAAGAGCACATTTCTGCGCCAGGTGGCATTGATCGTATTGATGGCGCAGATGGGCAGTTTCGTTCCAGCAGCGTCTGCTCGCATCGGGCTGGTGGACCGCATTTTCACCCGCATCGGCGCCCAGGATGAGATCTATTCCGGGCAGTCCACGTTTATGGTCGAGATGGTCGAGACAGCCAATATCCTGCACCATGCCACCAACCGCTCGCTGCTCATTTTGGATGAGATTGGGCGTGGTACCAGCACCTACGACGGTGTGTCCATCGCCTGGGCGGTGGTCGAATACATTCACAACCACCCATCTCTGCGAGCTAAAACGCTGTTTGCCACCCACTACCACGAGCTCACCCAGCTGTCCGACCTGTTACCAGGGGTGCGCAACTACAACGTAGCCGTCAATGAAAGCAGTGGCCAGGTGGTGTTCCTGCATAAGATCATCCCTGGCGGGGCGGACCGTTCTTACGGCATCCATGTGGGTCAGCTGGCCGGTCTCCCTACACCAGTTGTGCAAAGGGCAGAACAGATCCTGCTCCAATTAGAGAAATCCTCGGGTAAGGCGGTCAAAATTGACCCGGAAATACCGCACCAAATGGCGCTCTTCCCCGAGACCAACCCCCTATTGGAGGACTTAAAGGACCTGGATATCAATGGTCTATCGCCGATCGAAGCCTTGAACAAGCTGTACGAGTGGAAGAAGAGGTTTTTAGAGGACCAGTGATCGACTGGATCGATCAATAATTTCTCACTATTTATAGACCATTTATAACTATGCCGGAAAGGGAATAAATAAACAATTAGAGCCTCTCAATGGACACTTTTTCCGGTTCAATCTCAAATGCCCAGTAGCCCAGGTCTTCAATTTTATACTCAAGGTAAAGATAGTTTGGCTCCCGCACCTCTTTGATCAGCTCTACGGAACGCAGGAAGCCGTAGGTTCTGATTTCCGGGTTCCAATCACCCTGCTCCATAGGATCATAACCTGTAGGAGGTTCGATTAGCCTCTCGATATCTATTTCCTGCAGCAGCAGGCGCAGGATTGATTCGGCACATCCACCGACCACAACAGGTTGGCAGTTGCCTGGGTATCTTGCTCCTGGAGGCGTTCTTCTTCGGTTAATTCCCACTGCACAGGTGACCAGACCCCGGGCAAGGTATCTGCATTCATCGTTTCAGGATCGATAATGCCTGGCATATAATCCCTCCATTCTTATTTAAAAGATGATTGGTATAAGATTACTCCTTGCGGGGTAAACATACGAGCCATCGGGAGAACACAATTTTGGGAGAAGAAAAGGCGATAATTCTTTCATGATTCAAATTGAATGTGGTAAACTATGCGGTTGGGTTTGTACCATCAATGTGAAATAAACTACAGTTACATGTAGAGCTTGATCCAAACAGGAGAAGTGATATGGCTGAAAAGAAGTGGGTATATGCATTCGATGAAGTGAATCTGGTTGAGCAATCCGTGGGTGGAAGCTGGGAAGGTGTGCGCTCATTATTGGGTGGTAAAGGATCCGGTCTGGCAGATATGACCCGGGCTGAAGTTCCGGTTCCTCCAGGTTTTACCGTGACTACCGAAGCCTGCAATGCATACCAGGCTGAGGGGAAGTTCCCTGCCGGGATGTGGGAGCAGGAGCTGGATGCTTTGAAGAAAGTCGAGCGCCAGTCAGGCAAACGGTTCGGTGATCCCAGTAACCCGCTGCTGGTCTCATGCCGCTCTGGAGCCAAGTTCTCCATGCCGGGGATGATGGATACGGTGCTGAACATTGGTCTCACCGATGCGACTGCCGAAGGTCTGGTGAAATTGACCAATAACCCGCGTTTCGTGTATGACTCCTACCGCAGGCTGGTTGAAATGTTCGGCACGGTGGTGCTGGGAATTGCCGATGAAGCATTTGAGAAACCATTATCCGATTATAAGCATGGCAAAGGCTACAAGCTGGATACCGAGATGACGGCGGAAGACTGGAAGGCCATCACGGCAACATTCAAAGCTGTGGTCAAAAAGGAATACGGCAAAGACTTCCCGCAGGACCCGACCGAGCAGCTTAAGTTGGCAACCGAAGCCGTGTTCAAATCGTGGAACGGCAAGCGGGCGGTGGATTACCGGCGGGCGACCAATATCCCGGATGACCTGGGAACCGCAGTCAACATCGTCACAATGGTGTTTGGCAATATGGGCGACGACTCTGGCACCGGTGTTGCCTTCACCCGCGACCCCTCCACCGGCGATAAGAAGATGTTCGGCGAGTACCTGCTGAATGCCCAGGGTGAAGATGTGGTAGCAGGCATACGCAATGCGGAGCAGATCGAGCGTTTGAATAACAACCTCCCTGAGGCTTACCGGCAGTTCATGGATATCACCAACCGGCTGGAAAAGCATTACCGTGATATGCAGGACGTGGAATTCACCATCGAGCACGGCAAACTGTGGATGCTACAGACCCGCAGTGGTAAGCGGACTGCCAAGGCTTCGGTGAAGATCGCCGTGGATATGGCTAATGAAGGCCTGATCACGAAAGAAGAAGCCATCCTGAGGGTCACATCCGAACAGGTGGATACCCTGCTGCACCCGCAATACGATGGCAAAGCCCAGGATGCAGCTAAAAAGGACGGGCGCTTGTATGCCAAAGGGGTCAACGCTTCGCCCGGAGCAGCGGTTGGGCGGGTATATTTCGACGCCAATACCGCCGAAAAGCATGCCAAGCAGGATAAGGAAGACGTGATCATGGTGCGCCCGTTCACCAAACCGGATGACGTGCACGGCATGATTGCCGCCAAGGGTGTGCTGACCAGTGAAGGTGGAGCTACTTCCCATGCTGCAGTGGTGGCACGGCAGTTCGGCATCCCATGTGTAGTCGGTGCATCGATGATCAAGATCGACCTCGACAGCCGGCAGATGGCGGTGGATGGCAAGCTGGTGAAGGAAGGCGAATGGATTTCGGTCGATGGGACCACGGGCGAAGTATACCTGGGGCAAATCCCCACCACGGCGGTCAGCCTGGAAGAGCAGACCGATTTGCTGACTTTGTTGAATTGGGCGGATGAGATATGCGCCCGACCCGGGATGCGTAATTTTGCCCCCGGTTGGCCGACCAAGGGGCTGCAGGTGTGGGCGAATGCCGATTACCCGAAGGATGCTCAAAGAGCGCGCACGTATGGGGCAGTTGGGATTGGCCTGTGCCGCACCGAGCACATGTTCTTTGAAAAAGAGCGCCTGCCGATCGTGCAGCGCATGATCCTGGCGGAAAAGACCGAAGAGCGCAAGGCTGCCTTGGACGAATTATTGCCATATCAACGGGCAGATTTCGACGGCTTGTTCCGGGCAATGGACGGGTACCCGGTAATTATCCGCTTGATAGACCCACCGCTGCATGAGTTCATGCCCGACGAGGAAGCGCTGTTCGAAGATGTGGTCACCATGCGGGTGAAGGGTGAAACTGCCGGGTTGGCAGAGAAGGAACGCCTGCTGGCAGACATCCGCGGGATGCACGAGAGCAACCCGATGATGGGTTTGCGCGGGGTGCGCTTGAGCATTTATATGCCCCAGATCGTCGAGATGCAGGTGAGGGCGATCTTCGAAGCGGCAGCCGACTGTACCAAGGATGGGGTGGTGGTCAAGCCCGAGGTGATGATCCCCCTGACCGGCACGGTGAACGAATTGAAGTGGATCCAACCCAGGCTGATCAAGATCGCCAATGAGGTGATGGCAGAGAAGAAAGTGAGCTTTACCTATAAATTTGGCACGATGATCGAGATCCCAAGGGCGGCGGTGACGGCAGAAGAGATCGCCGAATATGCCGAGTTCTTCTCGTTTGGGACCAATGACCTGACCCAGATGACTTTCGGCTACAGCCGGGACGACGCCGAGCGCAACTTCCTGGTGACCTATATCGCCGAGGGCATCCTGCCGAAGAACCCGTTCCAGACCATCGACCGGGCTGGAGTGGGGCGGCTGATGCGCATGGCGATCGAGGATGGGCGCAAGACACGACCCGAGCTCGAGGTGGGCATCTGCGGTGAGCACGGCGGTGACCCTGATTCGATCGAGTTCTGCCATGTCGTGGGGAATAATTATGTGAGCTGCTCTCCTTTCCGCGTGCCGATTGCCCGGTTGGCGGCGGCACATGCTGCGTTGAAGCACAGCGGGAAGAGTCTGGCGGAAGACAAGTAAGGCGAATAATTTATCATCTCAAGGTCAGTAGATAGTAGAAGAATAAATGGAGGGCTGTCCAGTAATTTTCTGGGCAGCTCTTTTTTTTTAGATTCCGTTGTAATTGAATTTCTATAAAACAATTCGATTCAATTATCTTTTATTTACCAGGACGATCCTGGTACAACTGGCTGGCTATATCTGAATCTCATTTATAGACCAAGCGATATTCGAATTGAGAAAAAACGAACATATTCGAATAGTATGTTGATTGTTAGCAGCATTTTATATTGAGAGAATAATTGGGAAGGAATGGTCATTATAGCGAAGTTCAGCGGATCACTTGTTGCAGCATAATGTAATTAATCACCGCGGGATCAGAAATCGTTAGCAAAATCATAGATGCGGTGAGAAGCTATGTACACTGTCCGATGATTCAGACTACCCCCCTCCCAACCTCCCCCAATTTCCAAAAAGCGGAAATTAGGGGAGGAGAAAAACCGGTCACGTATCTTTGGCAACGTCAAACCGGAAACAATAGTGCATAGTCAGAAAGGTGAGTAGTTACACCCTTACAGGTAGACAGCAACCTGTATACGGATGTATTTCTCCAAATAAGTAATTGTAAAGCATCCTTACATCGGTAAAGATCAACCGATGTGGAAGAAGGGCGCTTATACCGGTAAAAACCAACCGGTATACGACTGCCTTTTTTGATATGGGAAACCACCATATCAACTTTTGTAGGCAGTCCTACCGGTAAAGTTCAACCGGTATACGGACGTCTTATTCTAAAACCATAAATTGAAGACGTCCTAATGTAATTACTCACCCCCTCGAAACATTTTTCGCCAAAGAGATTCATTGATAAATCTACCACGGCGGACCTTTTAATTGTCGTGCGAGAAGAGCGCACTCTGAACGAATGTTTTGCACGTGATACCGAAGCGCGAGAAGTAATCCGCTCATGCTGAATCACGATAGGTTACATAATGACAGTTATAGGAGTAGTTACGTCCTAATGTAATTACTCACCGCTTGATAATTGACATCTACACATTCAAATATGAGGCGTTCATTCCGGTTAGCGAGATGTAAAAATCTAATTGCGTCGAGAGCGCAGTAAAATCCAATGCTTTTTACTAGATACCGCAGCTCGACGAAGCACTCCGCTCTTTCTTAGTCACGATCGGTTACATAATGCCAGTATGGTGAGTAATTACGTCCTAATTATAGCACAATTGTTCTAATCCACAAGGGGTTTAAGAAGATTTAAGGAAAGCGTAGGGTAATATTAATCTTTTACCAGAATGATCCTCTGACGTGAAACCACACATCCAAGATCAGAATAAGGATGTCGCTTTCCAAATTTGCTATATAATTATTTAAGAAGATTTTTCAACAAAAATATTGTATACAGTGTAATTTATTTTCGTTCACTGCAGCTATTGTAGATCATCCGCAGAGCATCCATCCGTAAAGTTATAACAGTAATGGGGAGGCAATACCATGAACAAGGTCATCCGTCTTGCCATGCCTGTCATCCTAGCCAGTATGATGATTGGTCTGCTTATCTATGCTGCTGAATCAACAGGATGGGTATTAGCTTCTGCCAGCGACGATCCGATAATATTCGCTGGTAAGCCATCAAGTCAGCAAGGAGCGGAAATACAAGCCAACTTGCTCGTGAATACCCTTGACGATGAGCTGAACACTGATGGAGATTGCTCGCTGCGCGAGGCTATCGAGGCGGCTAATACCAACACCTCGTTCGATGCTTGCGGCTCTGGTGAGGTGCTCACCGATACCATCACTTTCGATGTGTCCGGGATCATCACTGTAACCAGCCAGCTCACCGTGTTGGATGGCGGTCCATTGGTGGTCGAGGGTGGAGATGTGATCACCACCAGTGGGGGTGGGACCACGCGTGTGTGGTGGGTGGAGACAGGCAGTGACTTGACCATCTCAGATATTGTAATTACGGATGGTTATTCAACTGATGCTGGCGCTGGACTATATAACTATGGTGAAATTACTATAATCAACAGCAACTTTCAAAATAACATTAATCTTATGGGTGATGGAGGAGCAATCTATAATCGAGGGGTAATGACTATCACAGGGAGTATTTTTCTTGGAAATTATGCATATTATGGTGGAGGTGGAATCCAGAATTTTTCATTATTAACAATAACCGACAGTGTTTTTACAGATAATCTGGCAGAGAGGAATAACGGCGGTGGGATCTCTTCTGACGGAAGTTCTTCTTTAACGATCACAAACAGCACTTTTACGGGGAACCATGCGAATTTCGGTGGCGGGATCCAATCCACACACCTTCTCACTATTAGCAATTGTATTTTTAATAATAATACTGCTCTGATTGCTGGTGGTGGACTGTATGGAGGTGGTAATTCAAAAATCGATTCAAGTAATTTCTTTAGTAACCACGCTGATGATGGTGGTGGGATTTACACCAGTTTTAAAACCGAGATATCTAATAGCATTATTGATGGAAACAGCTCAGTTACTTATGGGGGAGGGATACTTGCTGGTGGAATCATCACTATAACCGGCAGCACCATTACAAGGAATACTTCACAGAATGGGGGAGGCATCGCCTCTGATTCGGAAATTCTAATAAACAATACTGAAATTAAGGACAACACAGCCAATGATGGCGGAGGAATTTGGAATGATTGGAAAATGGTGATCGTCGGTACCGTTATATCAAGCAACCTGGCTAATGCGGACGCAGGAGGAATTTATAACATTGGAACCGTGAACCTGACCCTTAGCACCGTAGCCGGAAATTCATCAGGACTTTCTGGTGGTGGTGCCAGTAATGAAGGCAGCCTGGTAATAGTAAATAGCACTTTCTCGACGAACACAGCCAGCGATGGTGGAGGGATCAGCAATTGGGCAAGCCTTTCCATCGACAGCAGTACATTTTATGGAAATAGTGCTCCAGATGGTGGAACAATCAGTGGAACTGCGATCCTTACCAACACGATCATCGCAGGCAGTCTTTTGGGAAGTGATTGTGCAGGTGACATTATTGATGGTGGGCACAACCTCGACTCAGATGGAACCTGCAACCTCGACCCGGTTAATGGATCACTTCCCAATACGGATCCGTTACTTGGTCCACTGCAGGACAACGGTGGGTCAACCCTGACCCATGCCCTGCTACCAGGCAGCCCGGCGATTGATGCGGGGGAAGGTGAAACCTGCCAGGCGACGGACCAACGTGGCGTGCTACGCCCACAGGATGGCGATAATGACGGAATAGCAATATGCGATATGGGGGCATATGAGCTCGAGCTAAACCAGCTTATCGTTACGACATTAGAAGATGAGCTGAACAATGATGGAGATTGCTCGCTGCGTGAAGCCATTGAAGCGGCTAATACCAACACCTCGACCGATGACTGTGGCTCTGGTGAGGTGCTGACCGATACCATCACTTTCGATGTGGCAGGGATCATCACCGTAACCAGCCAGCTCACTGTTATGGACGGAGGTCCATTGGTGGTGGATGGAGGAGATGCCATCGCCATTACCGTTTCTGATGACGAGGTAATTTGGTACGTCGGAAGTGGCAGCGATATTACCTTGCAGAGTCTGACCATGCGTGATGTATTAGGGACTGCTTTGGGGAATTTATCAGGCCATGTAATTCTGACCGACACGATTTTCGAAAATAATACCTACCTAAATAATGGTAATGGTGGGGTATACAATGATGGAATAATGGTCATAAATAATAGCCTATTTTCAGGTAATAAAGGCGAAATGGGTGGAGCAATATATAATGACACAGACGGTACCCTTACGGTTTCGAATTGTATATTTAATAATAATGTTGCTGTCGTTTTCGGTGGGGCAATCGAAAATAAGGGCTACATGCTCATCGTTGACAGTAACTTTTCCGGTAATCGTGGAAATTTTTCATCAACCATCGAAAATGACTGGTACTCGACTGCTGAAATAATCCACAGCACCTTCTTAGATAACTCAGGTAATATCGGCGTGATTGGAAATTCTGGAACTTTGACCGTCAGCGATAGTACTTTTTCAGATAATTTTGCTTTAATGGGCGCGGCACTTGGTAATAATGGAAATATGGTAGTTGACGGCAGTACCTTTTCTGGCAATAGAGCGGTTGCATGGGGTGGTGCTATTGACCACCGCGCTGGCTCAGCTTCCATTACGAACAGTACATTTTCGGCCAATCGGGCTAGCTGGGGGGGAGGCGCCATCAATAGCGTTGCCGATATCACCATCGAGAGTACCACATTTTATGAAAATTCAGCCCCCGAAGGAGGCACTATTAGTGGCACTGCCACACTAACAAACACAATCATTGCGGGGAGTCTCGCAGGAGGTGATTGTTTCGGGAGTGTGGTCGATGGTGGTCATAATCTCGATTCGGATGGCACCTGCGGCTTCGACCCGGCCAATGGCTCTCTTCCCAACACCGATCCCCTGGTAGGTCCGCTTCTTGATAATGGCGGACCCACACTTACTCATGCACTCTTGCCTGCCAGCCCCGCAATCGATGCTGGTGATAATTCTCAATGCTCATCTACTGATCAGCGTGCTGTATTCCGCCCAATCGATGGAGATGTAGATGGTCTTGCGATCTGTGATATAGGATCCTATGAGTTTGAGCAAGGACTTTATCTCCAGCCTGCCTCGTTATCTAGTTCGGGCGTTCCAGGAGTGATTCTTGATTATCCGCTCCAGATTTATAACCGTACCCTTTCGATAGATTCTTTCAATCTTTCTCTAGGTTTACATGGTTGGGACACGTCTCTTTCCACCTACCATATTGGTTTTATCGATCCAGGTGCATCAGAGACATTCACAATGAGTGTCGTAATCCCTGCTTACGCGGATTGGTACGATTCGGATTCGGTTGTAGTAACTGCCACATCTGAACTTTATCCATCGATATATATTGCTTCCTCTCGCGCTACAACTAAGGTTTATGCACCACCTCAAATACAGCTCGATCCAGTAATGCTTGAAAGCACCCAGCTTACTGACGCGCTCGTCACTCAAACCCTCGCGATTACCAATGGAAATGGAGTTTCATTAACGTTCAATCTGCAAGAGAGCTTAACTCAAGATTTAATGTTGCATATGGATGAGCTTGCTGGTGCAGATCGTTTTTATGATTCTTCAGGGAACAAACGACATGCATTTTGTGCGGTGGACAATTGCCCTCAGGCAGGCGTCCCAGGGGCGAAAGGCACCGCTTTGGATTTTGATGGTTTGGAAGATTATCTACAGTTACCTCCATTTGAGCTGGGTGGTCCACTATCAATTTCTGTCTGGGTGCATACGAGGAATTCTCTTGAATTAACTGGAAACCTAATTGACTTTAATTTAAACTTCGATCGCTTAAATATAATGCTAATGGCAGGAGACGATGCTCAGGCTGGAAAATTGGTTTTTTATATATCCAAACCGGATGGGAGCGCGCAATACATTACCACCGATGAAGCTCTACCAAAAGACCAGTGGGTGCACGTCGTGGCCGTCGTCGATGGTAGCGGAACCGGTTATATTTATTGGGATGGCGTGTTGGTAAAATCCGGACCGTTATGGACACCTCTTATAGCGATCCGACCTGATCAATATATCGGCAACGGTTTTCCAGATTTGCCATTTTTTAATGGCATGCTAGATGAGTTGGTCATTTACAACCGAGCATTGAGCCCCGACGAGGTCTGGCAGCTGTACCAGGGCGGTAATTTCGGTGAAGATATTCCCTGGCTGTATGTAGAGCCGATATCCGGGACCTTACCTTCGAACAGCTCTCTTCCAGTAAATGTCACCTACAATTCTACGAACATGCCTGAAGGTACATACACTGCCACTTTATTCGCGATCAATAACGATCCAGGTAATTCAATTATCACAATTCCAATTACATTATCTGTGGTGGTGCAAGTTCCACCGGCATCCATCACACTTACCGGCGCGGATATGGGTTTCGTTGGCCAGACCTATTCCTTCACTGCGATGGTGGAGCCGATTTCGACCACGTTGCCAATAACCTTCACCTGGCAGGCAAGCGATCAGCTGCCCATCGTCCATACAGGCGGTCTTACCGACACAGTTACCTTCACCTGGGATGAGGTCGGCACGCAAACCATTACCGTCACTGCCATGAATTCGGTTGGGTTTCAAACTGCGATTACACAAATCACGATATTTTCAGCACAGAATTCCATTTTCATGCCAATGATGATGAGATCAGGGGGATCAACACGCGCCCTCGATCCACAGCAACAGGATGAAGATTTCGGAGATTCGATGTATGCCGTGGGGACAACGAGGTTTACGAGGCTGAAAGCCTGACAATCAGTTAGAGCGGGCGAGTCGCGGTAACGTAGTGAGATGAGGGTAAGTTAATTAATAATCTCGGGGGGAGATTTGCTGATGCCATGGAGACTCGCCCATACAGGACCAACGTAGCCAAGAAGATTGAAAGAACGGGCGAGTCGCGGTAACGTAATGAGATGAGGGTAAGTTAATCGAGGTTCCTGGGGGGAGATTTGCTGATGCTATGGAGACTCGCCCCTACAGCGACCATTGTAGCCCCAACAAGACCAACGTTCCAAAGAAGGTGGAGACAGCGGGCGAGTCGCGGTCAGGTAGTGAGATGAGGGTAAGTTAATCGACGTTCTCGGGAGGAGATTTGCTGATGCTATGGAGACTCGCCCCTACGGACCAACGTAGCCAAGAAGATTGAAAGAACGGGCGAGTCGCGGTAACGTAATGAGATGAGGGTAAGTTAATTGAGGTTCCTGGGGAGGAGATTTGCGGATGCCATGGAGACTCGCCCATACAGGACCAACGTAGCCAAGAAGATTGAAAGAACGGACGAGGCGCGGTACCGTAATGAGATGAGGGTAAGTTAATTGACGTTTGAGGGAGGAGATTTGCGGATGCCATGGAGACTCGCCCCTACGCGACCAATCGGCGAGTCGCGGTAACGTAGTGAGATGAGGGTAAGTTAAGCGAGGTTCCTGGGGGGAGATTTGCTGATGTTATGGAGACTCGCCCAATCAAAAACGCATTTTAGACCTTGCGCGGGATTAGAAAGGCTCCCGTAGCGAGCAAGACGAGGAAGACCATCAGCAGCGCCAGAAACCAGCTGCTGAGTATTCCAGCAGTGATGCCGATCGCAACCACCACGGTGATGAAGCGCATCCACCAGGTCTGAGTACTTGTTCCCGGGTCAGACACATCTGCGTAACGAGACCAGGTAAATAACCCCACAGCTGCTCCCGATATGGTCAATATAAGGACAAAATAGAAGAGTGTCGTTCCACCCTTGAAAGGCAGGTTCAGCACCAACGTCCCACAGGTGGCTTCACGCATCGGCAGCGAAGAAGTTGAGGATGCAAAAGCCCGCGCAAATATGAAGCTGCCAAGATCAATATTGGTCTGGTCAACATCCCAGGATAGTTCTTTTGATTCGCCTGGTTGGAGATCAAAGGACTGTGATGTATCACTGAGCACTATATTTGGACTAAATTGTGCGTTGACAGACCAGGATAACGTCCGATCAAGAGGATTGTTCAGCCTGACCGTTACAGGTGCACGATCGAGGGTTGTCATCAGCATGGGGCAACGGAGCGAAGATAGCCTTGGGTAGTTGAACTTAATGAAGCCATACATGGTGGCTTCCAAATCAGGAATCGCCCTTACCAAGATCAGTATGACCCCGAAGAATATTGAAATGGAAAAAATGATTATCCCCGCCCGGCGCAGGGCTGGGTTTGGTTGAGCCAAGCGAGCTCCTTCCTGCGGATGCTGCCTCCCCCCGGAACTCGTCAAACGGAGGTCGGAGCGATGGTTTCGGTTGGTTCGAGAGCACGGGGCGAGACTTTCTCCACCTTTAATTCACCTCGTGAAAAAGCTGCACCCTTGTCCAAGGCATCCAGGTTGCTTTTCAATAATTTTTTGTGCCGCTCAGGTAAATGGGCACTTAAAGAGACCTTGATATCTTTTAATGGCAGAATGGGCAGCTTATCCAACAACGCTCCCAACATGACCATGTTCAGTAAACGGCGTGGACCGATCATTTCGGCAATTTCCTGGGCAGGGATCATCAGCCAGGTAATATCGGTTCGTGCAGGATCTCGGTTGACCAGGGATGAATTGACAATCAGCACCCCACCAGGGGAGACCAGTGGCTCGAACTTGTCCAACGAAGGCAGGTTCATCACGACAGCTGCACTGGGATGTTTGACGGTGGGTGAGCCGATCTCTTCATCGGCGATGACGACGGTGCAGTTGGCTGTGCCGCCACGCATTTCTGGTCCGTAGGACGGCATCCAGGTCACATCATGCCCCGCATCCATGGCGGCGAAGGCCAATACCTGACCAGCGAAGAGGACTCCCTGACCACCAAACCCTGCGAAGATCACTTCAGTTTGCATAACTCTATTTCCTTCCTTGGCTTTTCCTAGGCCTTGAAACCATCGAGCCCGGAGGAGACTTTAAAATCCTGCAGGGGATACATGGGGATCATGCGCTCCTCGAGCCAGGTCAGTGATTCCGGCACGGTCATGCCCCAGTTGGTGTTACAGGTGGACAGCAGCTCGACCATCGAAAAACCCAGGCCGCGTTTTTGGGTCTCGAATGCGGTGCGAATGGCTTTCTTGGCCAGGCGGACGTTCTTGGGGTCGTGCAAGCTGCGGCGCACGACGTACCCCGCCCCATCCATCCGGGAGAGCATCTCAGACATGTGGAGGGGATAGCCCATGGTTTCCACGTCACGCCCATTGGGAGAGGTGGTGGTTTTTTGCCCCGGTAAAGTGGTGGGTGCCATCTGACCACCCGTCATGCCATAGATAGCGTTATTAATGAAGATGACGGTGATATTCTCGCCTCGACCGGCAACATGCATGATCTCACTCATCCCGATGGATGCCAGGTCACCATCTCCCTGGTAAGTGAAGACGAAGCGGTCGGGAAGGACACGCTTGATGCCCGTCGCCATGGCAGGCGCACGCCCATGAGCAGCCTCGACCCAATCAAAAGTGAAATAATTGTATGCAAAAACCGAACAACCCACGGGTGCAACGCCAATGGTTTGCTCGCGGATATCCATTTCATCCAGGATTTCGGCAATCAAGCGGTGGGCGATGCCATGCGTGCAGCCGGGGCAGTAATGGGTGGGGGTATCTGATAAGGAAGCCGGACGTGTGTATACGGTTTCTATTTTGGTTTGTACAATGTGATCCATTATTTCATCCTCATCGTCATGATAGCGTGATCACGCCGTCTTTGAGACGCTGCATCCAGCGCTGGCGGGGGTCACCATCGGGTGACAGGGGCTCATGAACCAACCTTCTAATTTCGCCTAAAATCTCATCGGGGTAGGGGACGATGCCACCCAAACGAGCGTAAAACTCGATGGGTATACGCCCTTTGACAGCCATTTTGATGTCTTCGAGCATTTGCCCGGTATTCATCTCGGTGACCAGGATACCATTAGTGGAGTTCACTAACTCGTCTACCTGTTGGAAGGGGAACGGGCTGAGGGAGATGGGGCGGAATAAACCCACCTTGATGCCTTCCGCACGGGCGTTGCGAACGGCGGTGAGAGCGATCCGCCCGGCAGTGCCGAAACCGATCACCACGAATTCCGCATCGTCCAGGTAATATTCCTTATAACGGATCTCGTTCGCCTGAATACGATACCAGGTATCGAGGATTTTATGGTTATACACTTCCTCGAGGGTGGGGTCGATCAAGATCGAGGTCAATAGTCGTTGAGGGCGGTCAACACACCCGTCGACAGCCCAATCGGGCGTGGTGGTACGGAGCGGTCGCATGGGGGGCAGCTCAGCGGGTTCCATCATCTGTCCGATGCTGCCATCCGCCATGACGATGCAGATATTGCGATATTTTTCTGCCAGGTCGAACGCCAGAACGGTCAAGTCGATCGCCTCCTGGACGGAGGCGGGGGCGAGCACGATGGGGTGGTAATCTCCATGACCGCCACCGTGGACCAGCTGGTTGTAATCACCCTGGGAGGGGGCGATATTACCCAGACCAGGACCACCACGGACAACGTCGATGAGAACCATGGGGACTTCAGTACCGGCGATATAAGACAAGCCTTCCATCATCAGGCTGACCCCCGGACTGGACGAGGAGGTCATCACACGTGAACCGGTGCAGGCAGCGCCATAAACCATGTTGATGGCCGCGACTTCGCTTTCAGCTTGCAGGAATACACGCTTCAGCTCGGGCATACGGGAAGACATCCACTCTAGCAGCTCCGTCTGGGGAGTGATAGGGTAGCCAAAATACGCTTCCACACCAGCGCGCACGGCTGCTTCAGCCATGGCGAAGTTGCCTTCCAAAAATTCTTTTGCCATGGATATTCTCCTATGGATTTAAGCTTGCTACTTGGGCAGTTTTTACAGGGGCCTCGCGGTAGACTGAGAGGGCAGCTTCAGGGCAGATAATCGCACAGATGCCACAACCGGTGCAGCCATCCTTGGTCAACCTCACCGGGTGGTAACCTTTAGGGGTTAACCTTTCCATATCCAGGGCCATGACGTGCTGAGGGCATTCATTGATACACAGCTCACAACCTTTACAAAAAATCTCATCGACCTCGATCCATCCCTTGACGGGCATAGCCAAACCTCCTAAGGTTTCATGACAAGTGGTAAACCAATATTCGGATAGATTCAACCAAGATTATCCTCAATTATAATCCCTGCTACCAGTGTATACTGTCATATTCCATTCGATACAAAAGTACTTAGATTAGCTGTTGACAGGAAAAAACATCCCTATTATAATTCAGCCCGCTCTGCCCTGGCAGAATCGCTGGGGCATTTATTTGTCGTAAGTCAGCCTGAAAGCTGGCTATCATCCCCAACTTCCCCGAAGTGCCGGCGTCAGATAGGTGACTGGAATGGAATAAAGCCTATCACGATGCACGCGGACCTTTCGGCGAAGTGAAGCTTGGAGGAAGCTTATGAAGTATGCAATTGTTGAGGATGGCGGAAAACAATATCGGGCCGTCATCGGTGAATCCATCGACGTGGATGTTTATCCATTAGAGGTGGGTAATGAGATCGACATGGACCACGTGCTGCTGATCTCAGACGGCGAGAACGTCAAGGTTGGAACCCCTTACGTCCAAGGCGCAAAAATTCAAGCAACAGTGGTGGCACAGGTTAAAGGTCCCAAGATTGTCGTATTCAAGTACATGGCCAAGGAACGGATCCGCACGAAGACGGGTCACCGCCAAAAGTATACACGTGTTCGTATCGATGCGATCACCGAGGAGTAGGAGATAAAGAATGGCACACAAAAAAGGTGGCGGTTCCGTCCGCAATGGACGCGATAGCCAGGGTCAACGGTTAGGTGTGAAAAAGTATGGTGGTGAATTTGTGAAGGCGGGCAATATCTTGGTCCGCCAGCGTGGCACGCACATCAAGCCTGGAGAAAACGTGATGGTTGGCAAGGATGACACTATCTTTGCCGTTATCGATGGATATGTGTTATATAAAACTGTCCGGGATGACCGCAAGATAGTAAGCGTTTTACCAGAAAAAGTAGCAGAAACAGCATAGGTTACAATAAGTAGTGAAAGGATTATGATTATGAAAGCAGGTATTCATCCGGAATACTATACAGATGCACAGGTCATTTGTGCCTGCGGCAACACCTGGACGACCGGTTCGACCAAGAAAGTGATCCATACGGATGTGTGTTCAAATTGCCATCCATTCTTCACCGGTGAGCAGCGCATCGTTGATACCGAGGGGCAGGTGGACCGTTTCTATAAGAAGCTACAGGTACGCCAGCAATTCATCGACGATAAATCGGCGCGTGAAAATGCCCGGACTTCACCCGAGCGACCCATCGCTGAGCTGGGCCTGGGATCACGAGCCACAGAAGCCCTCGCTAAGGCGAATATCACCAAGGTTGGTCAGGCGATGGAGTTGATGGAAAATGGGGAAGCAGGCATCCTGGCTATCGATGGCTTTGGCAGGAAGTCGCTGGCTGATCTGAAGAAGGGTCTGCGTAAGTTTGGCTATGAGCTGCCCGAAGCTGCACAGGAAATTGTCGTATAGCTTCCCGACTCATCCAATATCAGTTAAACTTAACAGGCAGATGCTACCCGCGTCTGCCTGTTTGCTAAGCTAGCCAGGTGTCGTTTACCTGGAACCGAATGGCATCATCACAGGAGGAGAGGATGGAACATCGAATAGGATCGGTGGAAGTCATCACAGGCTCGATGTTTTGTGGAAAGACGGACGAGCTGATCCGCCGGCTGCGGAGAGCTACCATCGCAAGGCAAAAGGTCCAGGTTTTCAAACCGGCAATCGATTTCAGGTATGCCGTGCGAAAGGTCACCTCACATGCAGGGACCGACTTTGAAGCCATACCCATCGAGGGAGCTGCCGATGTGCTTGCTCAGCTGGATGGCGATACGACGGTCGTGGCGATCGATGAAGCCCAATTCTTTGATGACAAGATCATCGCCATCGTCCAAAAGCTGGCCGACCAGGGACTGCGAGTGATCGTGGCAGGCTTGGACACTGATTTTCGCGGCGAACCGTTTGGCCCCATGCCTGTCTTGATGGCCAAAGCGGAACACGTCGACAAGCTGCAAGCCATCTGTATGGTGTGTGGCGAGCCAGCGTCGCGTACACAGCGCATCATTAACGGTAAACCGGCCAGGTATGATGAGCCTGTCGTCATTATTGGAGCGGCAGAAATGTACGAAGCGCGCTGTCGTAAACATCACGAAGTACCCAAGGAGTGAGCTATGCAGGATTATCATGAATTCCTGGAAGAAGTGCTGATCTCGAAAGAGGAATTACAGAAACGTATCGCTGAGCTGGCATCTGAGATTAGCCGGGATTACCTGGGCAAGGAGCTGCTGCTGGTGTGCATTTTGCGGGGAGGCGTCATGTTCCTGACTGACCTCATGCGCCAGATCACCATCCCTCATATGATCGATTTCATGGCGGTGTCGTCTTATGGGGTGGGGGTTCGGCGCTCAAGAGGCCAATCTCGCATCACGCTGGACCTCAATACAGATATCCATAACATGCATGTTCTGCTCATCGAAGACATTGTGGACAGCGGCTTCACCGTTAAAGCGGTGGAGGAATTATTATGTGGCAGGCAGCCAAGAAGCTTAAAAATTTGTGCCTTACTCGACAAGGTTGAACGGCGAGAAGTGGATGTGAAGATTGATTATCACGGGTTTGTGATACCCGATAAGTTCGTATTTGGATACGGATTGGATGCCGACGAATATTATCGCAACCTGCCTTTTATTGGAGTACTGGCAGCTGAGAAGTATGATCCGGGGGAATAACCCCCGCAGGGTATTGTAATCCTGCTTCGGACCGAGCAGCCTGATGGAAGAATTTCAAGCCAGGTTAAGCCAGCCGCTGTTGATGCGGATCATTGCTCACCTACCACAGGACGTGCCTACCTACCTGGTGGGTGGGGCGATCAGGGATGCATTCCTTAACCGGAAAAGTTATGACCTTGACTTCACTACAGGGGGCGATTCAATGCGCATGGCGCGCAGGCTGGCGGACGCGATGGGAGGAGCTTATTTTCCATTAGACCCTGAGCGGAAGGTGGCGCGGATCGTCTTAAAACCGGATGAGGGGGATGGTCAGGTTGGCAGCGGGAACGATCAGGGTAGATTTTTCCGCCTTTCAGGGGGCAAACCTGGATGCTGACCTGCGGGGGCGAGATTTCACCATCAACGCCATGGCGGTGGAAGTACACCAGCTGCAAACTTTAATCGATCCTACGGGTGGGGCAGCAGACCTGGCGGTAAAGCGCTTGCGAGCGTGTTCTAACAGCGCAATTTTGGATGATCCAGTCAGGATTTTGAGAGCAGTGCGGCTTGCCGTGGACCTTAACCTTCGCATCCTCCCCGAGACCATGCGCCTGATGCGAGAAGCCACCTCGGAGCTGCCGAGGATTTCGGCGGAGCGACTGCGGGATGAACTCTTCAAGATGTTAACGATTATGCATCCTGATACGAGCCTGCGGATCCTGGATACTTTGAATGCGGTTGACTATTTACTACCGGAAGTATGCCTGCTCAAGGATGTGCAGCAAACAAAACCCCACGTGATGGATGCCTGGAACCATACACTGGACGTCCTTTCACGACTGGAAAGCTTGCTGGATATCCTGAGGACTGAGTACGATCCAGATAAAGCAGATAACCTTATTATGGGATTGGTGGTAATAAAGCTTGGGCGGTACCGCCTAAAACTAACTGAGCATTTGAACAATGCCTTGAACCTTGAAAGACCTCATCGGGGTCTGATGTTCCTGGCAGGCTTGTATCATGACGTGGGTAAGCAAGCAGCACAAACCATAGATGAAGACGGAAGGATCAGGTTCATCGGTCATGAGCAAAAAGGAAGCCAGCTGGCCAGAAAACGAGGTCAAGCACTGAAGCTAAGTAACCTTGAAATTGAACGCCTGGTGACAATCGTAAGCCATCATATGCGCCCGAGCTTACTATCGCATTCCGAAGAAGCACCTACAAGAAAAGCTATTTATCATTTTTTTCGGGATACCGGAGCGGCAGGAGTGGATATCTGTATCATTTCACTGGCAGATATGCTAGCGACATACGGACCGACTCTGCCGCAGGAACGATGGAGGCGGCACCTGGAGGTGGTGCAAACCATGCTAGGTGCCTGGTGGGATGACCGAGAAGAATCGATATTTCCAGTGCCTCTGATCAATGGAGATGAGTTGATGAATGTACTGATGCTGGAACCAGGTCCGATGGTGGGATACCTGCTGGAAGCAGTCCGCGAAGCACAGATCAACCATGAAGTTCATGATAAAGATGAAGCGACTGACCTGGCGAAAACCATCTTACAGGAACAATTTAATAAAAAAACGGGCTGACCGAATGAAGGCAGCCCGTTTATGGTCTTAGATAAAATCTAGGGGAAAATTTCATCGAGATAAGGTAAATAATAAGACCTGCAGCCGAGGGGATGCGAACAATCACCATATGGAAGGCGAGGCACCTGGTCTTTCGGATATGTACCGGTCAGGTTTTGGCAGGCAGGGCAGGCATCTTCAGGCACTACGATAACGACATATTTAATCCGAGGATTGGCTTTCATACGTTCCAGGGCTTGTGCTGCTGGGGAGGAATCCCATAATTCATCGGTACGGTCAGTCAGGTGCATTGATTGGGTTTCAGAAGCGTGATCGGGATTTTCGTTTGGCACAAGAAATCTCCTAAAATAGTGATATTCTTGATTTTAACTCAAGACAATCAAGAATCAAGGGCAATCAATGTGGAGTTTATTGTACCAGGGGCAAGGATGGATTAATTTGAGTTAATTTTGTCCGGCGAGTGAGCTTCTGCAGATGAGCAATGAGCACCTCGGATGAGAAAGGTTTCGTCAGGTAATCATCTGCACCGGCGTCCAACCAGCGGGCAACCATCTTTGGATCGGAGACAGCAGCGAGCACCAAAATGGGTGCCTGGCTGTGTTCTCTTAATCGTTTGCAAAGCTTCCAACCATTGTCGTAAGGCTGCATAACATTGATTATAATCACATCAGGATTCCACGAGCCTGAAGTTTGGATCCCTTCAGGACTGGAGCTCACTTTGTTAATTTCATAGCCATCTGGATTTAAAATATGCTTGAGGAAGTTCTCGCCCAGAGTGTCCTGGTCGAGGACAAGGAGCTTCGTTGGTAGGTCAATTGTCATAAGGAGTATTATGCCTTAATTTATGACATATTTCCTTATAATATCTTTACACTATTGTTAGGCTTGCGTTATAAGATAAGTCAGGATATGATATTAGTGAACGTTTAGGAGGAGAATGGATTTACACTTACCATGCCCCAACTGCGGACAGCCTGTCAGCCAGGAAGTGCTCGAATGTCCGCACTGCGGAGTGAACCTGGCTTTAGCAGCGGTAATTGGGGAGCAAGAGGTAATTGCCAGGATATCCAGTAACCCCGCCATACCGATTACACCAGAGATCCTGGTGCCACGGGTAGGAGAATTGCTTATCGACCGTGGGGTGTTAACCCAGGATGGACTCCAAAGGGCGTTAGCTTATTCTAAAATACCTGGTCCTGATGGACAACAGCGACTGGTCGGCCAGGCATTATTGGAATTAGAGCTGATCGATCGTGAAACCCTCGACCAGGTGATCACCGAGCAGATCTTAGCCTTGCAGAGCGCCTTACAGCAAGCCAATCTGCGATTGGAGAAGCGGGTGCTAGAACGAACCCAAGAGCTTCAATCTGCGTTAAATAAATTAGCAGAGCTGAACCAGCTAAAATCCAACTTTATCTCGAACGTCTCGCATGAGCTGCGCACGCCATTAACACACATCCGAGGTTATTTAGATTTAATGAATGATGGCTGCCTCGGCGTTCTAACCGATGAACAATCCACAGCCCTGGATGTGATGCTGCGCTCAGAGGCGCGGCTCGAAGAGCTGATCGAGAAGATGATCCAATTCTCGCTTGAAGCCACCGGGCAATTTACCTTACAATTGAAGCAGGTAAATTTTAATGAAGTCATCGAAGTTGCATTAAAACAGGCGAAAATAAAAGCTGCCAACCGGCCGGTGGTTTTAAAAGTCGATCTGCATGATGACCCGTGTATCGTACAAATGGACCATGAAAAAATACAGTGGGTGGTCATGGAGCTGGTGGATAACGCGATCAAATTTACACCCCCCGGTGGCTGCGTCAGTGTCGGACTGGAAAAAGTGGTCGATCGGGCACAGTTCCAGGTGACTGACACCGGGATAGGTATATCGCCTGAAAGGCTGTCTGAAATATTCGAGCCCTACCACCAGCTGGATGGATCGAGCACTCGACGATATGGTGGCATTGGATTGGGACTGGCGCTGGTTAAAAAGATTGTTGAAGCGCATGGTTCCAATGTGGATGTGACTTCAAAACCCGGGAAGGGCACATTTATTAAGTTCCAATTACCCATTATTGGACAAGAGCCAGGATGAATTCGCCCGAACAAAACAATGAATCATTCGTCCTAAAGCCTGAGGATATCAAGGCAGTCTATGCTATTGGTTTGGCGATCGCTCAAACTGAAAACATTGATACTGCGATGGACTTGATCGTCTTACACACGCGGCATGTCTTGATCTTCGATAACCTGGTTCTATATACCCCGAGGGAGGACAATGGACTTGACCCTACTTACGCCAGGGTGGTCGGTCGTGGAAAAAATGCTGAAGGTGAGATCGAATGGGGAGAGAAAATTGCAAGTCAGGCATATACAACCAAACAAACCTCACTGATCCAGGAAAAAATTGAGGGGTGGGAAAATAACCGGCTGTTCTGGCGCGATTTCCTGGGCCTCCCCCTCAAAGCAGGCGAGGAAGTATTAGGAGTGTTGGTTTTCGGCAGGTTTGGCGGCCCATTGTATACGCAAGACCAGATACAGCTGGCTGAATTCATCGCGGCGCAAACCGCACAACTGGTAGAAAATCACCACCTGGTAGAACGTGTGGCTAAACTTGAAGCCGAACGATGGTTAAGACGCATGCAAGATGATTTCATTACCACCATTTCGCATGAGCTGCGGACACCGATTGGGTTCATAAAAGGGTATGCAACCACACTACTCAGGGAGGATACAAAATGGGATGACAGCTCTAAACATGAGTTCCTGACCATTATAGATGAAGAAGCAGACCGGTTGCATAAATTAATCGAGGACTTGTTGGATTCTTCACGGCTAAAAGCCGGGACTATGTTTATGCAGCTGCAGCCGGTGCGGATCGATGTAATACTGCGGGAAATCGTAGTAAGGAGCACAACGAGATACACCTCGCTTTCCGTCCAGCTGCACGCAGATCATGATGTGGTGGTTATGGCTGACCCAACCCGTATCACCCAGGTCTTCGATAACTTATTAAGTAATGCTGTAAAATATGCACCAGGGTCAGAAGTTGTGATCAGCCTGAAGAATTCGGACTGTAATTGTATTATCTCCGTGGAAGACCACGGACCTGGAATCGCGCAGGATCATCTAGGACATCTCTTTGAACGTTTCTACCGCGTGCCAGAAACAAGAATAGCGAACCATGGAACAGGGTTGGGACTCTATATTGTCAAGGAAATTATCCATGGACACGGGGGCGAGATTTCTGTGAGCTCAGAGGTATTAAAAGGAACTACATTCACCATTACATTACCGACCAGGTTCGAAAACCTGGAGGTACCAGCCGTGGGAGAGGAGGCAACCCGTGAGTAAGAAAATCTTGATCGTTGATGACGAGCCGCGCTATGTACGGCTAATGGAAGCCAACCTGATATCAGATAATTACGAAGTGCTCAAAGCTTACAACGGACAACAAGCTTTGGAAATTGTAGAAGATCAAAAACCAGACCTGGTCTTGTTGGACGTGATGATGCCTGTCCTGGATGGTTTTACCACATGCGAACGGATCAGGAAATTTTCGACCGTGCCTATCATTGTGGTGACCGTTAAGGGGGAGGAAAAGGACCGCGTGCGTGGTCTGGATTTGGGTGCAGATGATTATATTGTCAAACCATTCTCTGCCACAGAACTGCTGGCCCGTGTGCGTGCTGTGCTACGGCGAGCAGCAAAACCTGCCCCGACGGCCGCTCCATCGGTATTCCACCATGGCGACATGGATATCGATTTAGCCAAGGCAGAAGTATTTCTCGGCGGAAAAATGGTGTATCTATCGGCAACGGAGTACAGGATACTTCTTCAGCTAGCCCAAAATATTGGGACGGTAATCCCATCCGAACAAATGCTGAGAGATGTTTGGGGAGTCGAATATCAAAAGGATAAAGAAATTTTATGGGTCAGCATCTCCAGATTGAGACAGAAACTGGAAAAAGATCAAAATTCCCCCACGCATATCGTCACCCGCTCTGGGGTAGGGTATATCATGCCAATCCTGCAGGGGTGATCGATATTAGTATTAATCCAAATTACGCTGCCATTTACCAAAATGCTTAGGAAGGTGTAAAGATGACGATCAATCCAATTTTGAAAATCATCAGAGCCAAGAAATTGGGAATCCTGATCCGTGATGCCAGGGAAAAATCTGGGAATAGCCTGGATGATTGTGCCCTGGCGATGGGTCTTTCGAGTGATGAATTAAATGCGGTGGAAGCTGGAGATAGACCGCCGACATTACCTGAGCTTGAGATTTTAGCATTTCACCTGGACGTACCCCTCGAGCATTTTTGGCAGAGCGAGGTTTTAAGGTCGGCGGTTAATTTGCGCATGGTGGATGCCGAAGAGATAAAACAGACCAGGCAGAGAGCAATTGGTGACCTGATCCAACAAACCCGTAATGAGGCATCTTTATCCGTCGAAGAGCTTTCACAGCAAGCAGGAATAACTCCAGATAGTTTACAAGCCTATGAAAATGGCGATGCACCCATCCCGTTACCAGACCTTGAAGCGATATCACAGGTACTAAATCAATCCATAACAGATTTCGAAGACCATCAAGGACCTGTGGGAAGCTGGTTTTCGGATAAAAAGAATGTCAACGAATTTTTAGATTTACCGCAGGAACTGAAGGAATTTGTGAGCCGACCTGTCAACCGTCCTTACCTGGAATTGGCAGTCAGATTGAGCGAATTAAAAGTTGAGAGATTGCGTGCATTAGCCGAAGGATTGCTAGAAATAACCTTGTAGTCCCATGGAAATCATCGATCCACAACAGCTTGCAGATGAAGGGACAGCTGCATATAACAAGGGGAGATATCTCGATGCTGCTCAGTTCTTTAAAGCGGCTGCTGAGGGATATTTATCATCAGGTAATGAACTTGCCGCAGCGGAAATGTCTAATAATTGCAGCGTGGCTTACCTGAAAGGGGGAAACGCTGATGCTGCATTGGAAGCTGTGAATGGTACGGATGTGATTTTCGCCGAAAAAGGGGATACATTACGACAAGCCATGGCTTTGGGGAATCAGGCAGCAGCGTTGGAAGGGTTAAACCAATTCGATGCAGCAATGGGCTCCTATAATCAATGTGCTGAGTTATTAAACGGGCTGGGAGAAGCTGAATTACGGGCATATGTGCTCCAGTCCGTTTCAGCTATCCAGCTGAGGCGAGGTCAATTCCTCGAAGCTTATACTACCATGGGGGTGGGTGTGATGGGTATCAATAAACCCAACCTATCGCAGAAAATATTAAAGTCGCTGATCAAACTGCCGTTCAAGTTTATACGGTAGTTTATGTTTATTTACGGGTATTCTCCAGAATGCCTCAGAAAGTACCTTTAATAATTCCTCCATCTACCGCCAGCAAAACACCTGTAATGTAAGAAGCCGCAGGTGAAAGTAGAAACACCACGGCATTTGCCACTTCCTCTGGAATTCCCATGCGACCCAGAGCGGTGTCTTTCACCTGCAATGCGATTTCTTCATCCACCGTGGTCCCATTTGCTTTTGCACGATAGGTCATCAGGTCAGTGACTCTCTCAGTGATAGTCCAGCCGGGGAGAATGGAATTGAAGCGAATACCATCCCTACCAAGCTCGAGTGAAAGGCTCTTGGTCAACCCACCTGTAGCAGCCTTGATGCTATTGGATAGCACAAGGTTCGGGATGGGCTGTTTGATCGCATATGTGGTAATTGTGACTACGCTGGATGCTGTGGATTGCCGTAAATGGGGAAGGGCAGCCCTGATCAAGCGGACGTGAGTGAATAACGACTGGTCAACTGCTTTCTGCCAGGAGGCATCATCGAATGTCTCAAATTTCCCGGATGGTGGACCGCCTGCATTGGTGACCAGTAAATCCAATCCACCGAAGGATTTTATAGTCTGCTCAACCAGCGATGCGGGAACATCAGGCTGAGTAACATCCCCTGGCAGGGGAATGACGTCTGCTTGGATCTCAGCGACAAGCTTCTCAGCAGAATGATTCAGCAACTCGGGGTTGCGTCCATTGATGGCGACCCGGCAGCCTTCTTGAGCGAGTAATTTGGCGATTGCAAATCCTAGACCCTTGCTTGATCCGGCAACCAACGCACGTTTGTTTTTTAATTGTAAATCCATAAAATTATCCTAGGTGATTACCTCGATATGATCGTCCACCAAAGATACATCGGGCCAATTGTGATTTACCCAATGGATAACTGTATGTAGCGAGCTTTCGGAATATTTAGGATCATTACTGATCACTGCACAGCCGACTGTGGTTTGGTCCCAAATATCCTGACGATCAAGCTCAGCAACCGATAAATTGAATTCCCGGTGCAAACGAGCGATCAATGGCTTGAGTCGACTTCGTTTTTCCTTGAGGGATTTACAACCGGGGATCTGGAGCTGTAATATCAGGATACCGACAGACATAGTGCATCAAGTATAATATATTCTGATGAACAAAGAAAAAAATGTGCTTCTGTGGGTTATGGGGATTGGTGTTTTGGTTATCCTGACAATCGCTGTTGTTGGCATTATCGGAGGTGTGTGGGCGATCCAACGCACAACCCAGCGAGCATTCCAACCGGTCAGTGATATGACCAGCGAATTAAGCACCCAGGTGGCAAGAATACTCCATCCCACACCGACGGTCCTGCCTGATCCGGTAACGATTATCAATCAAATCCGTACCCTGGCAAGGCTGGAAACCATTCAATACACGGTAGAAAAGGTCATCACGGCAGAAGTTGGACAAGACGGTCTTGCGCCTTTGTTTGGAGACAAGCTGCTTTTCGTCGGCCATGGTTACGTCACGGCAGGGATTGACCTGCAAGATATCAAGGCGCAGGATTTTGTTATTGACAATGGCCAGATCATGGTACACCTGCCTCAGGCAGAAATCTTTGTGGCTACGTTAGATAATGACAAATCTTATGTCTACGATAGGGAAACAGGGTTATTAACCCATGGAGACATAAACCTGGAAACAACTGCCCGCCAGGCAGCTGAAGAACAAATCAAGCAGGCTGCGCTGGAGGATGGCATTTTACAGCAAGCGCAGGTGAATGCAGAAACTTATATGCGAAGTTTACTGAATCAACTAGGTTATTCGCAAGTGGTTTTTACCCAAGAAGGGGAATAGAACGGGTAACCCAACTCAGTAAGTGCAATTACATTCGTTCGAGCCAGCCAGAGTGATTATATTTCTCCTGCATGAGCTCTTCCGTGCGCTTTAATTCGTCAAACGAAAGCTCGCCTTTAACAAAATCTAGATCCAATTCCGTCTGAAATCCAGCGATGAATGCGTTCGCGGCTGCATCCCAGGCGATTTTATTGCCGAGGACGGTCTCTACCGTGGTAGCACGCGAAAGCAACCGTTCAGCGGCTTCTTCACGGGTTTTATAATTTGAATATGTGAGCAGATTGGTAATGCGGGTAAGATCTCCCCATAGTGGGAGGGTTCCATGCTGAAGCACACCATTCTTCCGGCGTGCCTGGGCACTGCCGATCAATTTCTTCCCGTTGACAACAATCTCATAATTCGACGGTACTTCAAAACAAACTGCGCCAATCCCCTTATTTTCGCTTCCCTGATGAATCTGATGCGCCTCAGCGGGGATATCCATAGAATGCAACGCAGATAGCAAGGCTTTGGATAAGCGTTGATAACTTTCCAGGACGCCGCCTGAAACCCTGGGCTCAGATTGGGAAGCGATAACGGAATAAGTGAGCTCGTCGGTGTGTAAAATGGCACGACCGCCGGTCAGCCGGCGGACCCAATCCCATCCCAAATCACGCAATCGCTCCTGATCAACATCCGAGCATGGCTGCGCATAGCCAATGGATAGGCAGGGGGGTTCCCATGAATATAGACGTAGACAGGGATGAGACAGACCTTGCCCAACCGATTCCAACAGTACCTCATCAACCGCCATGTTCCAGGCTCCACGAGCGGGAGGGGTGATGATCAAGCGCCATTGGTGGGTGAATCTCATCGTAGTTTTATCTCAATCCGGATTAAGGTGGGGTGGTTGAGGTCTCTGTGGCGGTCGGAGTCGCGGTATCGGTCGAGGTGGCTGTCGGAGTGGGGGTGGGTGTCATTGAAGGTGTATAGCTCGCTGTGCTGGTGGGGGTCTGAGTCGTTGGGGTGGGTGTGCGGGTGGGGGCTTTCGTTCCAGTTGGGACCGGCGAACGTGTATACGTCGGAAGTGGGAAATAATCCAGCTTCAAGCGTGCCATCGTCGCATAAGGACTCGCACCATAATTCCTCCACACCCATAAATATTCATCGATCGCATTTCCTTGCTGCCCAAGCAAATCATAGGTCAGTGCGAGGGTGTAATGGAACTGATCACAGATATTAAATGCAATACAATCTCCTTTGAAGCGAGGGGAGCTATATATATCAAGCAAGCTTGCAAGGACAATGGATGGATCGGTTCCGCTCATCAGGTCCTGCATTGCCTGGTTATAACCATCCAGAATAATCGTCGGACGTGCATATTCCACATCCACCCACTTGATGTAAGCCTCGAGCGAATCAGGTAATCGTTCGAGTATGAACCCCTGGTGAAGCTCAAATTCATACACAGGGATGGATTCCGCCGGTTCATGAAGATAAGGCAGGGTTTCGCCTGGTTCCAATACTTTTACAAAGACTGCCTGGACACCGGATTGCATTCGAGATAGGATCCAATACTCAAGCTTGGCGCCTGGTTTAGGCTGGATGACCATCCACCGCTCCTGCTGCCCGTCCGCATCAAAATCGGTCAGACCGCTCGACCGGGTGGTAAGACCGTTAGCTTGCAAATACTGCAATGCCTGGGAAGGATCGTCGGTGGAGCTGTACTGTACCATTGTAATGAGAGCGTCGTGCAAGTTACAATATTGAGCAGTCTGGCAGGCGGATAGTAAATCAGGTGGCTGTTGATATATGCGTAAGAATTCCTCGGCGGGTGTCACCCAGCTGGAATCTGGAACGACCGGTGTATTAATAATCTCCGACATCATGTTTATCGCTTCGGAGGGTTGATCTGCCAACGCATATAAGACTCCTATTTGATAGCGCAATTGGTCATAGGCATCGTCGGGGTATGGATGACCAGCTGTATCTGTCTCGGGTGGCCATATTTCCAACATTGTAGTGGCGACGGTGAGAGCTGCCTCCGGTCCCCAACCGGCGGTGGCAGCTGCCAGGACGTCTTCACAATAAGCGCGCAGATCATAAACCGGAACCAGCTTATACGATAAAGGAGCAACCATAAAACGAATATCTTCCCAGGTATAGTCCTGGGAGACGTAAGCAGGGCAGGCGGGTAATAAAACCGATGTGACCCTTAGAGTACCAATATCAACCGTATCCGAGATTACTTCTACATCTGTGTCAGGTTCAAGGTCAAAATCCATTGGTACCTGCTCCTGTTGGGGTAACTCGAGTGGAGGTAAGGCGGTTAAGTTAAATATATGAGGGGGGACTAATAAAGTTGATCCAGGTGTCTGTGCCCGATAAATCACCAGCTCAGGAGCGGTATCATCGGTCAAATCCGCATAACTGAAGGCATTTTGATGGGGTAGAGTATAGTCCACGTCATTTAAAAGTGGATATATATTTGTGCCGGTCGGGCTTTCAACCAACCAGAGATAAGCACTGCCTTCAGCTTTAAGCTCGATTAGTTCCCTGCCAAGCTCTCCAGGTTGGGGAGGCAGGGGTGCTACTTCCAATGTAATCCTGGTCTCGTATGTATTGAACCAGGTCGGAAGGTCAGCGGCACGAACTTGACCTGAAGTGATAGCAGATTCGATTAAATCACTATACAAAGTGATGCCCAGCGGATCATTGATACGGAGAAAATTATACGCTCTGTCCCACTGCCATGAAGTGGCTTCCAGCGATTGCGGGAAACGGAGGATCCCTTCCGATTCGGAATACGCAAGTGCTTGAAATGCAGCGTTCGAGGGTTTCAGGATGGTATTTGCAGCCAGTTGCTCGATAGTAAGAGATTGTTGTGAGAGATCCCACGGTTTTAACTCATAAAAAGTGTTGTATTGCGCAGGCTTGGCAGGGGTGATTGTGCGGATCAATGTGGGTGTAGTTGTATTGGTAGGGAGCGGAGTTTGAGTGGCGGTTGAGGAGGGGCGCAAGGTCCAGGTTGGACGGGGAGTGAGGGTGATGGTGCTTGTTGCAGATGGGGTTTGTGTTGATGAGGCGGTGAGTGTTACAAACACCGGTGAATTGGTTGGAGTGGGGTTTGCCGCAGGACGTGAGAAATACCTGGCGGACATGACCACAAACATGAGAACTGCCAGTCCGAAAAAAATTAATACAAAATAGAGCAGCGGTGCCGATTTGGAGGAGCCGTTCGCCATCGGATCGACCTATTCCAGTGCGGCGAGAAACTCTGAAAGCACAATCTCTGCCAGAGAGGGGTCAAAATCTAGCAGTGGAGGTTTAACTTTCCAATACGAGAAACCGTGCAGGCGGGATAGCATCATTTTGATCAGGGGAGGAAAGGGTGGATATCGGTCCAAGACCTCACGAGCGGAGCTAAGCTTATCCTGAGTGATTTCATCGAGGCTGCCAGTTTGAAAATTATCCCAAATCTGGCGGAGGAGCGGAGAGAGTAAATTAGCTACCGCTGTGATGCATCCGGATGCGCCTGATTGCAAAGCAACACTGAACAAACGATCATTGCCGGTTAGCACTTTTAAGCTCGTTCCAAAACGTCTGCCCAAGGCACGGGCTAAATCAGGATCACCAGAAGAATCTTTTATTCCGGCAAACTTATCAGGGTAGGCATCCTTTATTTTTGACAGCAAATCCAACGATAAGTCCATGCCGGTTACAGGAGGAATGTGGTATGCCAGGATCTGCCCATCGGAGGGGACAGCCTGGTCCATAAGCTGGCTGAACCATGAGAATAAGCCTTCATCAGTTGCTTTGCGGTAATAATAAGGAGGAAGGACAACAGCCCCATCAAATCCCAGGTTAAAGGCTGCACGGGTGAGAAAAATTGTGTCTTCCAGGCTGGGGGTACCTGTGCCTGCCAGGAGATGAAAATTTGGAAGCGATTGACGAGTTTGTACTACGGTCTCGTAGACCAACAGGCGTTCCTCACGTGAAAATGAAGGACCTTCGCCTGTTGTGCCCAGCACAAGGACGCCCTGGTTACCTCTATTGGAAAGGAATTGGATTAGACTAAACAATCCTTCGAGATCTGGGGAGAGATCCGGTTTCAGTGGTGTAACTATTGCTGAATAAACCCCCGTGAGCGGAGCTGCGTATGCCATGACCAGATTATACTGGATTAAAATCCGGGATATCGAAATATATCGTGGATGATATTATTCTGTCTTGAATAAAAAAAAGCTGCCAAATTAATCACATAGCAGCTTGATAGTATTCTATATAGAGCTTGTACAAACTATAAAGCATTTGATTTATTTTGGAAACTAACCTTTCACCGCTCCAGCAACCACACCTTGGATAATGTACTTTTGTAATGTCAGATAGAAAATAACAATGGGAATGATCGCCAGAACAAGCATTGCCATCATGGCACCCATATCTTTGCTGCCATATCCACCCTGCAAGTATTGGATAGCAATTGGGATCGTTTTATAATTACTACCAATTACCAGGTAGGGTAGCAGATAATCATTCCAAATCCACATCGTGTTCAGTATTGCAACTGTAATGTAAATGGGCTGGAGTATTGGAAATACAATCAAGAAGAATGTCTGAATCGGATTACAGCCATCGATCGTTGCAGCTTCCTCTATTTCATGTGGGATGCCTTTAACAAAACCACTAAATATAAACACGGACAATCCGGCACCAAACCCGAGGTAAAGCACGATTATCCCGATTGGGTTATCCAATTTCAAAACATTTGCTGTTTTCGACATGGTAAACATCACCATTTGAAATGGAACAATCATGGAAAAAATCAGGACATAAAAAATTATTGAACTGGCTTTTGATTTTACCCGCGTGATGGCCCAGGCTGTCATGGAGGTAAACAGCACGATTGTGCTTACAGAGAAAACCGTAATAAAGAGCGAATACCCAAATGCCTGAACAAACCCGGTTTTGGCAAGACCGACGGTATAGTTCTTCAATCCTACAAACGTCTCACTATTGGGAAGCGCAAACGGAGCGTCTGAAATATAAAATCTACCTTTGAAGGAATTCATGAATACGATGAAAATGGGTGCCAGGAAAAGGATCGCCAGGATAAATAAAAAAATGAAGGTAATATTATTCTGAAGGCTATTTTTGGTTTTCATTAAATTTCTACCTCCCGGCTTCTGGAAATACGCAGCTGAAGAAGTACGACTGTGGCAACAAAAATGGTGAACATGACTGCCTTCGCCTGCCCTATACCTTCAGAGCCTATGCTGCCGTAAAAAGTATGGAAAATATCCAGGGCAAGCATTGCGGTTGCTCTCCCCGGAGCACCATTGGTAAGAGCAAGGTTCTGATCGAACAGCTTGAACGAATTGGACACGGTAAGGAATGTGCAGATCGTAAAAGCCGGCATGACCAGCGGAATGGTGATACTTTTTAAAGTTTGCCAGGCATTTGCCCCGTCAATCTGAGCTGCTTCCAGCTGTTCGGTGGAGATGCCCTGAATGGCGGCGATATAAATAACCATCATGTATCCGACCATCTGCCAATTCGTCACAACCACCAGCCCCCAAAAGCCAAATTTTGCACTGTAGGTAATATCGACGCCAAAATTCAGTAGAATCCCGTTGATAATGAGCAACCAGATATAACCAAGAACGATACCGCCAATCAGATTCGGCATAAAGAAGACGGTACGGTAAAGATTAGTGCCCCTGATGGCACGAGTAAGCAGGAGTGCAAGCCCAAAGGCGAATAAATTAATCAGCACCACGGAAACGAGAGCGAACTTAATTGTAAATATTCCCGCACTGATAAAGTTGGTGTTTTCTGTAAAAGCGTTAATATAATTTTGAAAACCAACCCAGGTTGAGTTGGTTACTGTTCTGAATTCGGTAAATGAAAGATAGATACCCAGTAGAAAGGGGATAAAAAAGGCAATTACAAAGGCAATCATCGTTGGCAGGGTAAAAAATGCATAGTATTTTTTGGGCATGTTTTGCATGGGTATACTCCTGCTTTCTAGATTTATGGATATACTATATTCTACATCACCCCGCATAATTCATAGTGCGGGGTGATGTCTTGACTTTATAAAAAAAATTGTTTACCCACCGGCCTTGGCGGCTTCAACTGCCCATTGGTCGATGAACAGCTGCTTTACAGCATCCCACTCCATGGAACCCTGGGCATACTGCAGCAGCGCAGCACCAAAATTATCCTTGAATGTTTGGCTGGGGAAGACGACAAAATCCCAGGCAACATTGTATAAATCTGTATTGCTGGTGTAGGTCAGCAAGCTTTTTGCCAATGGATCAGTCGGTTTTTCGGTTTCGGCAAAGGTGTCGAATGGAGCGATGAACTTCAGATCGTTGGTTACGAAGGCTTTTCCGGTCGGGCTGCTATACAGCCAATAGATGAAATCCGCAGCAAGTTGCTGCTTTTCGGCTGAAACCTGGCTGTTGATGGAGAAGAAGTTCTCAGTACCAACCTGGATAGCTTGATTTTCTTCACCCGGCATGCCAGTGTAGATCGGCAGGAATTTTACATCCTCCGGCTTAACTGTATTGCCATCAACACCTGAGATTTGTCCCCACGCCCAGTTGCCGTTCTGCACCATCGCAGATTGACCCAAAGCGAACTCTGCCATCGAATCATCCACGCTTTTACTACCGAGCAACGTTGGCTCAACAGTCGAGTTGTTGATGTAGAGATCAAAGATATTCTTGAAATTATCTGAGTACTGGAATTTGATGGTCATGAAATCGGCCGGTTTCGTTATGTCGAGGTTGTTGTCCCTGATCTCGTAAAAAATAGGAACATTGGCAAGATGGGTCTGCCAACGCCAATCTTCGCCAGGTTTTAGAGAAGTGGAAGAAAATACGCCTTTAATTCCTAATTGATCTTTCTTGGCGGTCATATCTTCAACGACTGCTTTCAAGGTGGCAAAGTTGGTGATTTCGGCCATGGAGGCTGCCTTGGCATCAGGTAAGGCAAAATACTTATCCATAATGGCGTTGTTGTAAATGATACCGTAGCCTTCAACGACGTACGGGATACCATACACGCCATCTCCCGAGCTAACTGCCAAAGATTTATCAGTAAGATGCTTATACAGTTCGGTGTTTGTTAAATCAGCGCAGTAATCTTTCCAGTTTTGGTACCCTCGGGGGCCATTAATTTGGAATAAAACTGGTGGGTCAGACTTGGCAATTTCTGACTTTAACGTTTGCTCATAAGTCCCTGCAGCAGCAGTGACAACTTTTAGAGTAACACCTGTTTCGGCTTTGTAAGCATCAGCAATTTTTGCATAGATTTCAGCTACTTCCGGCTTGAAGTTCAGGTAATAAACTTCTCCTCCGCCGGTTGGAGCAGTTGTTGCTGCAGGTGGATTAGTCGCAGCAGGTTGATTTGTCGCCGCGGGTGGATTAGTCGCTGCGGGTGCCTGCGTGGTCGCGGTTGAACAAGCAGATAATATAAATGCTGCAACCAGGACCAAACTTAAAAGTGGGAACAACTTCTTAACCATTTTTCTCTCCTTTTATTTATATATATAATTTAGCGATATTTGATTCATAGACAGGTAAAATATTTTCTTAATTCACCTCCCTCTTAATTATTCAAATGCTTAGATCGACAATCGGCGTAAATCATCATTCTAACAAGCATGCCCTACTTTATCTGACTGAGTGCATTTTCGTTCACAATTGATGAAGTGAAATTACTCGAGCCTACCTCCTCCATAATATAAACGATGGCTTGTCATTTTCCAACAATTAAAAATTATATAGTAAATTATTATAGCATTATTGATATTATTGCCAGATTAATAAGTAGAATTCGAAAATGAATGATTCGTGAGTAAATAAAAAATTCGATTAATAAATGTAGGTTTATTTACCGGCGCTGCATATTTCATTGGCGGTTATTGATGATGCCGCGTTATTTGCTAACATCCAATAGTATTTTGATGAATGAATAATACGAACGATATCAGAGACTATTTCCAGAATAATTTCGTTTATATAGTAAAAGATGGTTATCAACAAAACCCGGAATTTATCATCTGGTATCATACAAATGAATGTCACTTATAGCTGTGAATTTTCCCAGATATAATTGATGCCTGACCAACTATTTGTTGTTCCGAAGAAGGATCGCTTGAATGGAAAGCAAGATTCTCAAACAGCTAAATACTGTACCAACTCCAATTATCGATGATGGCACCGTCACGTTTGTTTGGAAAGGAAGGTCAGCCCCGCGACTGGTAGGTGATTTTACCGGATGGGACGAGAATCATCCTGCAATCATGGAAAAAACCGAACCGGGTATATGGACGTACCAACAATCCTTTGATCCAGATGCTTACATAGAATATGGATTCTTAAAGGGGGAAGAAAGCTTGCTTGATCCATTCAATCCTAAAAAAACCCCCAACGGTGTTGGAGGGTTCAACAACTATTTCTATATGCCGGAGTACCAAGCGAGCAACCTGGGTAGGAAAAAACATCAGATACCCCATGGATCTATAACATGCCATAATCTACCGACTGAGTATTTCATCTCTGGGACGGAGCGTACCGTCCACCTGTACAATCCACCGGTCAAAGATCCTGTGCCCCTCATCGTGGTATGGGATGGGCAGGATTATCTCTACCACATCCATCTGAATAACATCGTAGACAACCTGATCCATCAAGGGAGAATCCAACCTGTAGCCATGGCATTTGTGGAAAACGCCGGCCAGGAATTAAGAACTGTGGAATATGCGTGCAGTGAAGCATCGTTGGCATTTCTGATGATTGAAGTATTGCCCCTGGCAAAAAAGGTGCTTAATTTGATTGATATCGATGCCAACCCGGGAGAATTCGGTGTATTAGGCGCCTCAATGGGCGGATTGATGGCATTATTCACCGCTGCGCGGATTCCCCAGGTTTTTGGAAAAGTGCTCAGCCAATCAGGGGCATTCTCGTGGGGGAACTTTGATATGGTAGTTTTCGATCTTCTCCAACAAGGTGAGGTAAGGCCGATTAAGATATGGATGGACGTTGGCACGTATGACCTCGAGGGGTTACTGGTGTCCAATCAGAGAATGGAAGCCATGTTAAGCCAGCGGGGATATTCACACACTTATCGTGAATACCATGCCGGGCATAATTTCCCTGCCTGGAGAGATGATATTTGGCGAGGCCTTGAAGATTTGTACGGTGTGGAAGATTAATTATTTACACTAAGAAAGATTCATAAAAATCTTGAATGATATATTGCGAATTATTACTCCATAACATCGATTTATGAACAACCATGCAGCCGTTTCTCACCCCAGGAATCTAACCAAATCCTTATTTACACCTTGGTTAAGAATTTGGCCAACATCTTTAGAATTACGCATATGCCGGTAAATTTTCAACTGATTGATGCCTCAAACGCTAAAGCTCGGATTGAGGTAACGTATTATGGTCAGAATAAGTTGGATACTCTGTCGATCATTAAGCAGAAGAGGACAGTTTTAGGTCAATAGTATAATAGATTGAACTTCCCGATATCATTCTAAGCCCTGGCAAGTCATTAGGAGATCAGGCAATCATAGTTGGGTCATGCGCAAATACCAGACACTATTACTCTCATTATGTTTGATTTTGGTATTTGGATTCCTCTTAGAGGCGTGCCAACGAGCGCGGTCCACTGCGACTGAAATTATCACCGTTACTTCAACTCCGCCGGCAACACAGACTGCAACCGTCACTCCTTCAGCTCCACCTTACCCGGCACCCAGCGCAGTCACATTTGTTACGATCACACCTAGAGCTTATCCCCCGCCTTCTACATCAATCGCATCTGCCACTGTTGGCAAAAGTTCTCCAACGATAAACCCGAATCAGTTTGTGACAGTGACCTTGAACCCGACCCAAATCGCTGCCACGAGTGAAACCCGGGTATCACCTTCTCCAACCCGAACAAATACAGCTGTCCCGCAATATCCGGGACCGGGTGTCATCCCTACGATCACGGCTAAGTACCCAGGTCCGGTCATTACCAATACACCTATCCCATATCCTGGTCCAGCCACAGCTACGCGTGGTCCATCCCGAACTCCATCCAAGTCAGCTACCCCAGTACCCAGCCAAAGTGGGACTATTCCACCGTTCCCCTCCCCAACATTGAGGTCAGGCACCCCTGGGGCATCGCCGACCGAGTTGCCTCCCAGGGCACCGTTAACACCTCCGCCACCAGGCAGCTCAGTGACGATTTGGCATGCGTGGAGCAACGCTGAAACGACAGCGTTGCAATCGATTATTCAATCCTTTCAGCATATCTATCCAGATGTCACATTCACCTTGCTGTATATACCTTTGGATGATCTATTCGATAAATACCAGGAAGCTTCCTACCATGGAACTGGTCCCAGCCTGTTATTGGGACCGGCTAACTGGGGTCCAGGACTGTTCGACGAAGAGTTAGTCACTGACCTTACCCCATTCGTACCGCCTGATTTTCTCACCACAATCAACCCGGCTGCACTCGGATCGGCTGAATATCACCAATCCCTGATCAGCCTGCCGCTATCTCAGCATGGGGTGGTATTGTTCCGAAATACCAACATTATTGACACTGCATCTCAGACGTTTGAGGAGCTCGATTCATCTTCGCACCTGGTGACACATGCTGGTATCGTTGGCTCTTACCTGGAACGAGGCTCACAATTCTCAGCTGCCAATATCATCGGTTTAGGGGGTAGCTTGATGAATGAATATGGTTACCCGACTTTCAACAACCAATTTGGTGAGGAATGGTTCAGCTTGTTGGCTGATTATGATGCAGCTGGGGCAGTGACGTTTAATACCAACTGGGATTTGGAAATGTTCAAACGCATTCGTGTGGGAATCATCATCGACGGGACGTGGAACACTGCGATGTTATCTCAGATCATCGGTGCAGAAAACCTGGCGATTGACCCCTGGCCTACTTATGGTACAGGTCATATGTCTGGGTGGGTGGAGTCAGACAGTGTTTTCCTAAACACTTCGACAACCGGTGATAACCGGTCGGCATCATTGGCTTTTATGGGTTACCTGCTTGACCCCAATGTCCAGATGCACCTGGCGGAAGTTGGGCACATCCCATCCGTAATTGCCACACAGCCTAGAGATCCATTGATCCAACAGGCGATGAAAGCATTTTCATACGGCAGCACATATCCGATCAATATTGATCAAAGCGTACTAAAAATATATCAGACCGAGCTGGATAAAGCGATCCAAAGCGTGTTTGTAAATGGGGTATCTCCGGCTGATGCACTGAAATCAGCAAATGATAATATCGTTAAACAACTTACTAATTTGCAGACCGCGCCATAAGGGATACCATGAGCGTTCCAGAATGGGTTCAAGATGCCATCTTCTACCAGATATTCCCCGACCGATTCGCCAATGGCAACATTGAGAATGACCCGCCGAATGTATTAAAGTGGGCAGCCGCACCCACGAGTTGGGGTTTCCAGGGAGGCGATCTAAGCGGAATCCTGCAAAAATTTGATTACCTTCTCGACCTGGGAATAAACGCAATTTACTTAAATCCAATTTTTCAGGCAACCTCGAATCATCGTTATAACACCGTGGATTATTATCAAATCGATCCGAAGCTGGGTACCTTGGGAGACTTCCACCGACTCGTTGAACATGCCCATCGCAACCAGGTGAGGATAATCCTGGATGGTGTTTTCAACCACTGCGGAAGAGGTTTTTTTGCCTTCAATGACATCCTCGAGAACCAGGAATACTCACCTTATCGCGATTGGTTCTACATTAATCACTTCCCGGTGGATGCATACTCGTGGGGCGGAGCAACCGATTACCTCGGATGGTGGGGGATGAAAAGCCTGCCCAAATTTAATACCGCCAATCCGAGGGTCAGGCAGTATCTTATTGATGTGAGTAAGTTTTGGATTGATCAGGGAGCGGATGGATGGCGCCTGGATGTGCCTAATGAGATCAATGACGACAGCTTTTGGGCGGAATTTAGAAAAGTGGTTAAGGCAGCCAACCCAGACGCTTACCTGGTGGGTGAAATATGGAATGCCGATCCAAGGTGGGTGGGGGAGGGGCATTTTGATGGGTTGATGAACTATCCAATCATGGACGCACTTGCTGGTTTATTAGCTACCCAATCGCTGGATGCGCTACATTTCGCCGAAAAGGTGGGGGGGCTACTCTCGCTCTATCCGCGGGAAAATCTATTTGCAATGTATACTCCCCTCGGTTCGCATGATACTGAGCGGATCTTAACCAAAATGGGGAATAACCTGGATAAAACCCGCTTGGCTCTAGTGTTCCAATTTGCCTTTCCGGGCGCACCAGTAATCTATTATGGGGATGAAATAGGATTAGTAGGCGGCAAGGACCCAGGATGCAGGGGCGCATTCATATGGGAAGAAGCGAGCTGGAATTCCGATCTGCGGCAATTCATCAAAACGCTGGTAAAACTGCGCAAGGACCACGCGGCACTGCGCCGGGGAGATTTTATCATCCTGGAACAGCCTGAAAACCCGGCTTGTTACGCATTTGGGCGGATTGGGTCCGAGGAAAGCGTGTTGATCGTAATGAATGCCAGCGCCAGCGAGATGAGACCGATTATCAAGATAGACAAACTTGGTTGGGATGATGGATGCGTCGTAAAAGATCTATTGATGCCTCATGCTCATTATCCCGTTGTAAACCGGTCGATTGAGGTCAATATCCCGCCGTGGGGAGGAGTGTGGCTGGGCTAATTCGCGGTATACTTGCCAACACCTGACCACTATATACAAAGATGAATATTAACACCATCCCCAACGTTCAACTGCCGCTTTTCGTCTACGGAGAACCCACCGAAAATCTCGCAGACTTGCTTCCAGTGGTGTGGAATGCAGCAGAATGCATCGCATCTGCAGACGCTATTACCAGGCAGCATGGAATTGATGCCATCCTTGAGCTGGGGGCACATAAAGTATCACCATTGGTGGCTTTCATGATCGCGACTCGCCTGGGTGACCCAGACGTCTATATCCGCAGGCGAGCGATTTATATTCTGGCTGATTTGATCACCTGGGAGCGTGAAGACGGGCAGGAGGTCGATAATATCAGGCGGTCAGTTACCAGTTACTTGCGCGGCATCGGAGAGGAAACCATCTTCGGCATTTTAGAGGTAGCCGTGATGGACCCTCAAACTGAGAAGCCAATATATCATTTACTAAATGCCTGCCCATCCGCCGGGAGATACCTGGGGAACGTGCTAACGGAATGGAAGAATCCTCTGCTGATCAGACAAAAAGCTATTCATTTTGTTGGATTGGTCGGCTATATGGAGGTGCTCCCAATCTTAGAGCGGTTGTTGGACCGGCTCGAAGCCCGGCAAAACGGACAATTTACGATGTCGTTTGCGAGTTCGTCAATCAGGTCTGATGAAGATATTATGCCTTATTTGCGCATAGCCATCGATCAGATGAGCACCCGCTAGACTGGAACAGGTTGTCTGCAGTTGGGGCAAACCGTCTCAGAGTTTTTCAACACAAAACCACAATTCAGGCAGGTATGAGGTTGAACTTCTCCCAACGGGGCGCCACAGGCAAGGCAGCTAGGCTCTCCAACCGGATTGGCGATCCGGCAGTATGGGCAAACTGCCCGGCGCAAGCGATTTGAAAGCTCCTGAGATGCACCAGCGGCGCGCGCAACATCATCTATTGCCTGCCAGACCTGCTCGTTGATCTGGAGGTTTTGAATGTCCTGGGCAAGGTCGTCCAATCTACCTAACAAGTTAAATGGGTTGCGTATCGCAGATAGTGCTGTGGTACCCAGACTGGCTGCGATCCCCAACCAGGCCTGCTGCCCCAGCTGAACAGCAACCCCATCCGCGACTTTTTGAAGGATGACGGATACTGTTGTATCACCACCAGCCATTGCCCCTGGTCGAGTACCTATCTGCACGATCAGACGGTTGGAATCACCTAGCTGCTGCGCACGTAGATTCCCCCGGTTAAAGTGTGCTTTCAGCGATTCGCTGATGTCTGACGGGGTCAGGTTTCCGTGATAGATACGTTGTTCCATGATGGTACTCCTGTAATATCTACGATATTTCAAAGTCAGCAAAGCAGCCTGGCGAAGCCATTCATCCAGGCTAGCATTGGTTGGATTAGATTATAATCGCCCTACACAAGAAAACCTTATATTTAATTAGGATAATTTTTGGAGCAATAATGCGTCGATGTCATGTTAGGTTATTGGTAGGTTTCTTATCGGTGGGAATATTCGCCTGGTTGGGGTTGACCTCGTCGGTACGCATGAATGTATTAGCCCAGCAACCGACAGTAGCAATCGCCACGGTGACGAGCAGCCCATTCGGACCCATGGTAACCGTTAATCAAGACCAGGAGCAGATTAATGTCAGGGCTGGTCCTGGAGTGGGGGATGAATATCCCATCGTGGGAGTATTGGAACAAGGTGAAAAGGTTCCTGCCCTGGGACGTTCCCCCGGTGGAGATTGGATTGAAATTGTCTACCCGACGGTCAATGGGGGTGTAGCATGGGTGTATGCATACCTGGTGACGGTTTCAGGAGGTGAGCTGCCGATTGTCGCACCGCCTCCTACTGCAACTCCAAGAGTAACCCCCACCATCGACCCAACCCTGGCGGCGCAGCTGATTGTTGAGATTGGACCGACGCGAATGCCAACCTATACCCAACCTCCACCCGTACAAATGCCTATATATACCCAGGTACCCACAAGCAGCGTAGCTGGGAGGCTTCCGATGGGGTTTATTATTATCGGAATGGCAGTGATCGGGTTGTTTGGGTTATTGATTTCTGTTTTCAGAGGGCGTTAAAAAAGGTCATGGAGTAAATATTCCATGACCTTGTAGTTTTTATCGTTTTGAAAATTAACCGCAACCAGAACAACCATCCGAATCTTCACCCTCAGCCGAATTAAAACTTTGACCACAGCTGCACGAAGATACTGCGTTGGGATTAATGATTTTAAACCCACTGCTGGTCATCCCTTCGACGTAATCTACCGTTGCACCCTGCAGGTACTTGATCGATACTTCATCCACGACCAACTTAATCCCACCCATCTCGGTGACCACATCTTCAGGACGAATATTGCTATCCATTGCCAGTCCATACTGGTAACCTGAACAGCCACCCCCGGAGATAAACAAACGCAATGCATAACCCTCTAAGTTTTTTTGAGAGACTACCTCCCGGACAGCTTCAGCCGCAGCCTGGGTGAGTGTTACAGGGTTTATCGTTATTTCTTCGGGAAAAGTCATTATGATCTCCAATCGTATAATTTTAACGACATTAACGGTCTGATTTTACCAGTTATGATTTTTTCGTCAATACTATATATGTTAGTATTTGATAAAGGAATCAATCCTGCCAGGCGGAGGCCTGGTCGAGGTTATTCTTCTCTTCATCAGTCAACCTGAAGCCAACTGCACCGAGGTTATCCTCCAGCTGTTCCAGGTTACGTGGGCCGATAATCGGACTTGTTACTACCGGGTTGCTCATCAACCACGACAAGGCTACTTGTGACACAGTCTTTCCTCTTTGTACGGCCAGATTTTCGACCTTCTCATGGACTGCCCAGCCTTTTTCGTTGAAGTAGCGGCGTTTTATGCCGCCAATGCGCGCAGATACAGGCTCTTCCTGCCCACGATGATATTTATTCGTCAGGAATCCTCCGGCCAGGGGAGAATATGGAATAACCCCCAATCCATGGGCGTTGCATACATCATTCAACTCACGCTCGAACTCTGACCGGTGCACCAGGCTGTAGTGAGGTTGATAAGAGTCAAAGCGAGCCAGGTGGTTAGAATTCGATGTCCAAATTGCTTCGGTTAGGCGCCAGGCGGGGTAATTCGAGCAGCCGATATAGCGAACCTTCCCTTGGTGAAGAAGGTCATCCATTGCACGCAAGGTTTCTTCAATGGGAGTGCGATCATCGTAAGAATGAGTTTGGTATAGGTCGATATAATCCACCCCCAGGCGCTGTAGAGATGCTTCTACGGCTCGCAAGATATGTACGCGTGAGAGACCTTCATCGTTGGCACCTGTACCCATCCTGCCTCTCACCTTGGTTGCCAGCACCAAACTTTCACGCGGGGTTTTCGTCTGTCTGATCCATTTACCGATGATAGATTCAGCGATTCCGCCTGGGTTACCCTCGACCCAACGGGAATAGACATCCGCCGTATCGATGAAGTTGATGCCTGCTTCAAATGCGGCACTTAAGACATGAAGCGATTCAGTCTCGTCTGCTGTCCAACCGAATTGCATTGTCCCCAGGCAGATCTCAGACACTTTTAAGCCTGTCCTGCCTAATGATTTATACTCCATACACCTCGTCCTCCTGACTTGAAAGAGAAATTAGTATTAACAGTTTATTCCGTACCCAGGCTCAACAACCCTTTTTGAAGTGCCAGTAACACTCCCAGCTGAAGGGAGCCGTCAATGATCTCACCGTCGAGGATCATCTGGTGGACTTCAGCTACAGGTTTATGGACGGTCTCCAGGACCTCACCCGGCTCGAGATGTTGGCTTGTTTTTACCAGGTCAGTAGCAAAATATAAATTTGTTGCTGCCCGTAGCACACCAGGGAACTGGTTATAATATCCGATCTTCTCGATATGACGAGGGAAATACCCAGTCTCTTCCTCGAACTCCCTGCGAGCTCCCTGGAGGGGATCTTCACCTGGTTCCAGATGACCGGCTGGAAGGTCATAGATCACCTTTCCCACTGGATGCCGGTATTGGCGGGTCAGGATTATGCATCCCTGCTCTGTAAGGCTGACGGTAGCTACTGCGTCCACCGGGCTGGTGAGATAGAAGTATGGTCTCTCCATTCCACCATACTCCAATGTATCCAGAATCACCCTGGCATACGGGTTGTCAAAAAGGACCTGAGAGCGGATGAGTTTGTATTCGAGCATAAATAAATTCCATTCGACCAACCAGATTGATAAGTCTATTAATCGTGTTTTTCACCGAGCCGCCTGATAGCCATTAATATAAAGCCCATGGAGCAAGATCCCCCATGGGCGTGACGTCTGAATTAATATTATCGCATCTGCTATTGACTTGCAGCCTTAATCGAAGCTGCCATTTGTTCAATGTGCGATTGTTGGTGGTATATATTTTGACTGGCCTGGTATGAAAGCTTCCAGAACCTGCCTTTGTGTGATAAAAATTCTGCCGGGATATGTGCCATCATGCTGATTGTTTCAGCATCATGACGTTGAAGCTCGTTAAATAACCCATCCTTGGTTGAGAAAATTGCGACAGTCCCATCAATACGGGGTTGAATATTGCCACCAAAGTCATCATATGAAGCCTCGTGCCCGCCCATGATCTCACTGGCGGCGTTTTGCCAACCCAGCTCACTGTGGATAAGGTGAGCGAGGATATCCTTGACACTCCACTCAGATGCTGAGGATTTGAATGAACAGGCTGACTCGCTGGCGGAATTTAGTAATTTTTCGATCTCTCCTTCGAATTGCCGGTAGATCGGCTCAACCTGCTTTGAAAGTTCTAAACCAGATTCAGGAATGGGTGGGATTGGTCGTCCTGAAAGCGTCATCCTGGTAGATTTAAGCGTTGCACCGCGGTAGAATGATACTTCTACGACATCGCCAGCGTGCTTGGAGGACATGACTGATGTTAATGTTGCTCCGGTGATCAGCTCATGCCCATCGATTGCGACGACCACGTCATCTTTTTGTAAACCCGCTTTTTGAGCGCCCATTCCATCCACCACATCACTCAGGCGTGTCCCAATTTCCACCGGGACTCCCAGCTTGGCAGCTATTTCTGGATTATAGTCATCAATAATGATCCCCAGCATTGGGCGCCTGGTAATTCGCAGATCGGCACCGTTCTCAAGCACGGAGGCGAGATTATCAAAGGCGTTCCGCCACTGGATTTCGAAAACCTTTGATATCTCGGCCCACTTTTCGCCCTTGCCAATCTCACGATGAGATAGCCTTACCAGGGTGCCACCTTTTTGCCTCTTTAAGGTTACATCCACCCGTGTTTTATGTGGTTCCCCCCGACCGTGCCAGGTAAATGAAACTGACTTATCCTTTTCCAACAGCAGGTATTCACCACTTGAGTAAAAATCCTCCGGCCAGCACAAGTATAAATGTCCACCTGGATGTGGATCAGCAGTAGCTATATCGCATATCCAGTCCCGGAGAGCAGTTGAATTTGTAAAATAATGATACACCTCCGGAGTAGTGGCTCTGATGAACTTTTCCAGTTTTACAGTTGACATTTTATTCTCCTTATGTGTGCTGATATTATATTACCCATTTATGCACCGTCATTGATCAGAAAAACAAGCGATAAAGATGTTCTATCACTAAAATTAATAACTCAGCAGGGTTTTAATTCCAGCGCTAATGCGTTCAATCCCTGGAATGACGGAGTTCATCATTCTGATGTTATAAGGTATTGGAACATCGGGTGTGGCGATCCGTTTGATGGGTGCGTCGAGTGAATGAAAAGCCTGTTCGTTAATTACAGATATAATTTCAGCTGCAAACCCATTGGTGATGGTATCTTCGTGGACGATCATAACCTTCCCTGTGCGGTTGACGTCTTCCAATACAGCACCTGTGTCCCAGGGTATGATGGTGCGTAAGTCCAGCAGAGAAACCTGATTGGGAAAATCTTTCACCGCTTCGAGGCAAGGATGAACCATCGCACCCCAGGTGACCAGGGTCATCTCGTCGCCCTGGGTGAGGTGAGAGGCGCGACCGAATGGCAGGCAATAATCATCTCCAGGATATGGCCGGCGTGCCTCGGGGCTATCCAAAAGAGCTCTGTGCTCGAAGAAAAAGGTTGGGTCATCCCCTCGAAGTGCGGTGCGCAATAAACCGACTGCATCCTCTGCGTTTGATGGATAGGCAATCCGCCATCCGATAAAATGGGCAAATACTGCTTCCGCAGAGACACTGTGCCAGGGGTCACCCGTCTTTTTTGCATATCCAACCGGCATCCGCACGACGACCGGGGCGGCAAAATGATTGGCAGTACGCCAGCGCAAGGTGCCCAAGTCATTCAGCTGCTCGTGAGCCGGGTCGGCGTACTTCCGAAACTGGATTTCAGGCACAGGCAGCAAACCAGATAGTGCCATCCCTGTTGACCGCCCAATAATTCCATCCTCATTCAAGGAGGTATCGAAAACACGATCCACTCCAAAATGGGACTGCATACCCTGCGTAGCTCCGTGCACGCCTCCCTTTATCCCGACGTCTTCACCGAAAACCAGGATACGTCGGTTGATCTCCATCTCAACCTCGAGCGTTCGGCGAATTGCATCGAGTAGATTGATGCGAGCACCAAGTGGTTTCGGGTCGAGTGAGCCTACGGGCAGCAATGCCCCAATGGGACGCAACCCGCCCTGGAGCGGAGCCTTCCCTGAATAAAATACATGTTCCTGTGCACTATCTACATCGGGTTCGGGCACTTCTTCGGCAGCCTGCAAGGCTTTTTTAAGTTCTTCTTCGACTTGATTTTCCAATGCATGCCAACCCATTTCGTCCAAAATTCCTTGATCCGAAAGATATGATTTTAGCCTTGGAAGCGGATCTCGGGCAGCTTCGTCTGTGCGCTGTTCATCAGATTTGTACGTTTGGGTATCTACAAATGTATGACCCATGATGCGGGGCACACGCAGGCGTAAAAGACATGGACCTCCCTCTGTCCTGACGAATCCGACCGCCTGCTGGATGGCATTCCAGGTGATCTCGGGTTCAGTTCCGTCCGCATCGATTGTTTTCAAATTCTCATAGACCGATAAATTGGCTGCGATATCACCCCCAGGCGTCTGGCAAAGTGAAGGGACAGAAATGCCATACTGGTTATCCTCGATCACATACAGGAAGGGATACCAGAGTGTCGTGATGATATTCAAAGCAGCCCAAAACCCATTTGCCGCTACTGAACCCTCACCGCCCATGGCGACGGCGATAGCACCATTCCATTCAGTTTCTTCTAACATCTGGGTATGGTAACGGATTGATTGCGCCCACCCGGCAGCGGGTGAATATTGGGCGCCTACATTCCCTGATGTGGGCAGTACCGTCAGCCTTCCGTCACCCGGCAGGTTATACATTTCCCCGGTATCGCGTCCTTCCGAAGGTCCCACGGCGCGCGCCATCCCAGCTGCCAGAGCATCCGAGGCACTCAATCCGCACGCCAGCATAAAAGGCCTGGAACGGTAATAGATCGCGGCACCATCATGTGGATGGGAGAGTGCCTGGGCAACCAGAACTTGCGCTAATTCATGTCCTACGGCTGAAAATTGATACTTGACCTTCCCTTGCGGAGCCAGCTGCTGTACTTCGAGCAGGTCCATTTTCCTGGAAAGGAGCATTTTGTGAGCTACTTCAGTCCAATTCGGCGAATTAAGTGTCATTTGGACCCCTTTTGTATGGTGATTCGTCTATACCTTAATAATAAATAATAGGGATGTGATTTTCGACTGATAAAATCCCTTAAAGTCTAAGGTCATAGGTGACTCATGGACGAAACTCAATATTTTCTTACCAAAAGGAAGACTTAATGAAAAGCAGCCTTGATCTTAATATACTTAGTACAACCCGGATACTTATCATCTTCAAGTTAAATAGTATAGCACCTGTCTAAACGATTAAGTTAAACGTTTGATAAATTGGTGAAATCAGATGAAGTTTGGAGTACAATCACAGACATGCAGGACCAGAACGAGGTAATGCGGAAATATTTCAACAAGGCGGATCATCCGAGGGGTGAAGATCCTGAATCTGTCGAGCTGGCATACTGGCTGCAAAATTCCACCCCGTATAACCCAGATGTACTGGAACGATTGGTACACCGTTACGCGGACGATTTATACAATTGGGTGGAAATTCTCCTGTACTACCGGAAGATAGCGCTCCCTTCGCAACCGGAAATACTTGCCAGTTTAAAAATTGTATTTGAGACAGCAATTAAGAATGTGGAACAGTTCCATGGTAAAGAGAGTGTCTCAGATTGGTTATTTGCTATCGCTTACCAGGTAACCAGGCGGGTAAAGGCGAAAACTGGGTTCAAACCAGAGCATTTATTACCGAAACAAAAGCTGCAGCACGAAAAATCATCACCGATCATCCAGGAATCAAATCAGGATAACCTGGAGCACTTCCCTGAGAGGCTCCGGTCGACGATTATCCTGAGATATCGTTATGAGTTGGAGCTGGTTGATATTGCAAACATTCTCAATATATCCGCAAAAGAAGTGCACCAGAGGTTGACTAAAGGGCGTAGGTATCTTTTACAGCATCCGGTTAGGTCGCAATTGGACCGAAAAATCCAGGCATATGTGGATGGTTTACAGGATAATAACCCGCGCGAGCTACTAAGTCTTCATGACCTTTTAGCCGAATGCGATGAGTGTCGACAATCACTGTTAGAGGTCTACACATTCGAAAAAAATCTGGTTGAGAATCTAAAGAACAGGTGGGTATCAATAAAATTAAGTAACGAGATCCTTAATTCCCTGATCCAATCGGTAATCAATGCTGTCAGGCAACCTGCTGCTGGAAGGGTTGTAAAACTTTCTCTGCGTCAATCAGCCTGGATTATGGGATTGGTATTAATGATTGTTGGATTTGCCATCATCTCCATCCGGTTATCTCCAATAGAAAAGGAAATTATACAGCCCGAGATAACCGCCTCAGCGCAGATTCCTCCAATTGTTGAAATGCAACTACCCGAGGGATTATCTCAGGATATTGATAAATTACCTGGTGCTCCTCAATATGTTGCCCCGGCATTCTCCAATGACGGTAAATGGGCAGTATTTAGTGCTATTAAGTACAGCATCAATGCCCAGGCTTCAGTCTTTCAGACGATCAACCTGATTAACCGAGAAGCGAACACAATTCACGTGATCGACGAAAGTTTAGCTTCGGTAAATTCCTGGGTCTGGCGGGATCTGGCGCCCGGCATTTCAGGAGACGGGCGACGGGTCGTCTATGTTGGCACAGCCGATAGTCGCATAGTTACCGGGGACCAATGTACAACCAGCGATCATCGCGACTGCCTGGATATTTTTCTGTACGATCGATTCACCGGCTTATCCAGGCGACTAACACAGTCAGTGAATGGGGGAGCAGCAGACGGAGACAGCCTGGCTCCGACAATTTCTGAGGACGGTGAGTGGGTTGCATTTTGGTCCACTGCTGGAAACCTGGTCGAGGGAATAAATAATTCCTGCGGGCAAAATGGGGTTGCCATCGCATGCCTGCATATCTATCTCTATGACTTTGTAAGCGGTAAGAATTCGTGGATTCCTATCCGGACGATCCCTGGAGATAATGTGTATGGAGTCGACCGGATAAGCCTATCAGCGGATGCGCGTTTTATTGGTTTCACAGTTTCATCGACTTCTCAAGCAGGGAGTCCTGCACTCGGCAGCCCATTAACTTACCATTCGCAGAGTGGGGTGAATGGGGATTCAATAACATTTTCCTATATTCCTGTGATCGCCCATAGTAGTGAAGCGATCATTTATGACCGGGAAACTGGTAAATATGAGTTGGTAAACCAAAGCCAGAATGGGATTGCGGGAGATGGACCTTCGTCTTCGCCGGTTATTTCCGCCGATGGCAGGTATGTGGCGTTCGTTTCATCAGCGGCAAACCTGGTGGAGGGAGACAATAATAACTCCAGCGATGTATTTGTGCGGGATAGGGAAACCGGTAAGGTCGAGATCATCAGTACAAGCTCATCTGGCCGGTTGGGAAGAGGGGATAGTGGGTTTATTTTTTCAGCCAGGGGATATTACAGCTTGAATATCTCAGATGATGGCAGGTATGTGATTTTTGAATCAGCTGCCGGAAACCTGGGAAATGATGGGAATCAAGGTTGCAACCTGACAGGTAGACGGGAGTGTCATTTTTTATATGTACATGACAGGGTTAACGGCAGCACAGAATTGATCTCTGGTCTCACCAATCACGATTTTACCCTCTTCCCTGGTATTTCATCCGATGGGCGGTGGGTGAGTTATATGCGATACTTTACTAACTGCACTATCAATCAACCTAACTGTTCAAACGTGATGCTATATGACCGGCAGAACAATTGGACAACCGACCTGACTAAGTTTGATGTTGAAATTCCGAAACTACTCTGGACCTATTCCGGCAGTATTTCACCTCCGTGGGAAACCTGGGAAAGCCCGGCGCTTGCCATATCTCCGGATGGTATCCTGATCGCGTTAGGCGGGTATGACTCAAAAGTAAGGATTTGGCGCAGCACTGATATCAGCAGTACGCAGCCTCTAAATGAACCGATCAAAACCTTCAATATCGGGGAGAATGAATCCTTTTCATCTCTGGTATTTTCACCCAACGGCGAATGGCTGGCAGGAGGTATGTCTAGTGGGGCAGTATATATATGGGCTTTATCTGATGGGAAAATTTTATTTAGTACGAAAACCCAATCCGAGCTTGTGCGGAAATTGGCATTCACCCAAGACAGCACACAGTTAATTATATCTACTTCACACGAGGCCTGGACCTGGAGGTTGGGTGACAACCAGATGTACCAGGTGGCTAGCTTCTCTACCTCTCAAAGCGAAGCATATGAGATTGGCATTTCCCCAAATGGAGACATGATCGCTTCTGCCCGGGGGGATGGTACAGTCTGGCTTCAAAGCATACCCAATGGAGAAGTAATTGCCAGGCTGGGTACCAACCAGGTTTCAGCAAGCAGCCTGGCATTTTCGATGGATGGATCATTGCTCGCTGCCCATCTACCCGATGGGACGATAACGATCTGGCAAATAACCAGGAATGGTTCCAAGACATCTTCCATAACGATAATCAACACATTTAAAACGATTGGATATATTGGGCAATTAGCTTTTGCGCCAGACAATAATTTCCTGGCTTCTACAGGAGCGATAGGCCAGGTCACATTGTGGAGCGTACCTGAGGGAAAAGTCTTCACCGTCGCAACACCCGCACCAAGTGGAATGACGTTCAATCTGGCTTTCAGCAAGAGCGGAGATCGGTTTGCAGTGGTATTTGAAAACGAGATTGTCATCTGGGGGATACCCCAAGAACGTCCGTCCACATTCTATAAACGTGCGATGGCAGATCACCTCATTGATATAAATCCAAACACAGAAATGACATCAGTTGGGTTCCCTATACTACAACCGATTTATTATGACATTTCCGAAAGAAATCTGGCACTCGATAAAGCCGCGGCAGAGTTGCCATTCCAGCTATTGGTTCCCACCCATTTACCCGATGGTATGAGCTTTTATGTCGCCTCGGTCAACCATGATGGGAGCGTGTGGCTGAGGTATGACATTTTCGATCAAAGGTCATACCGCGCATCGTTGTATATTTACGAGAAAAGTATCGGAAATGACGCCTCACCCACCTTAACCATTGGTGAAAGTGCAGAAATCATCCAAACTGAAGTCGAAACCAATCACGGTGCTCTACCGGCTGAATACGTTAAGGGTGATTGGACAGTATCTCCGAGTTTCACCCAACCGCAAGCTGATTCAGTAATTGGCATTATCCACAATATCTGGAATTGGGATAATGCATCGGGTTCACAGCGCGTGCGCTGGCAGCAAAATGGTGTTTTCGTGGCATTCTATTATCAGCCGAACACCCTTGATTCAGAAATCATCAGCGGACAGGATTGGAATTCGGAATGGACCTATCTGAATGCGGAATTGGATCAAGCAGACATGCTTCAAATGGCTTCAGGGATGCTGCCATACTCAGAGGTAAATGCCATGAAGATAGCCTATCTGCCTGGTCCGGCAGAATCAAGGCTGCCGGAGGCCGATCCATGGATGGGCAGTGACCAGCTATGCCCACTATCAGGCAACAAACCCGGTGTTACTCATATTGAGATGGTTGCAATAAAATGAATTCCGGGAATACAGCTACCCCGAAACTCGAATCCTATTGGGTTCTGCCCGGGCGTTTCCGAGCGGGAGAATATCCGGGGTCAGTCCTGGATGATGAAGCAAGAGCGAAACTACGCTGGCTTTTGGCGCAGCATATCGATTTTTTCCTCGACCTGACTGAAATGGGAGAATCAAATCTGAAACCTTATCATCATTTCTTAATGGATGAGGCTGGTGTATTTGAAAGAGAAGTCATCCATAAGCGTATGTCGATCCGTGATTTGTCCACGCCTTCTCGGAAAGAGATGGTGGAAATACTTGATACGATCGATACTGCACTTTCTGATGGTCGAAATATCTATCTACATTGTTTCGGAGGTAAGGGCAGGACGGGGGTTGTCGTGGGTTGTCACTTAACCAGGCATGGAATGTCGGGCAGTGAAGCGTTGGATTTGATCAAGAAATTGCGCAGTAATATGAATGGTGACTCTGGACAATCTCCGGAGACTACTTCACAGAAAAGGATGGTGTTGGAATGGACGGTGGGGAAATAAGCGTCACAACTGAATTAGACCCTGAAAAGCAAAAAAGAGCGAAGGAATACGCTCGCATAAACCGCCGGCTGATGGTATTGGATTTAGCCATCAGTGGTCTATATATGGTGGCGTGGTTAATTTTTGGCTGGTCACAGGCGTTAAAAACCTGGCTGCTCCAATACACAACGAATGATTGGTTGCTGGTATTTCTCTATGTTTTAATAATTGGCGGGATTTTGTTTTTGATCAACCTGCCGCTTTCCTTTTATCAGGGTTACATCCTGCCTCACCGTTATGGGTTATCCAATCAGACAACCAGTGGTTGGGTCAGCGATCAGATCAAGGGGATCGCCCTGGGAGGGGTTTTGGGGATAATTTTGCTTGAAATCATCTATGCCATCCTACGAGCGTATCCAACCTATTGGTGGCTGTGGGCAGGTGTGATACTGCTGATATTCAATGTGGTGTTGGCAAACCTGGCGCCTACCCTGATTATGCCCTTATTCAACAAATTCATCCCTTTAGGAGATGAACATGCAGAACTGGCTGACAGACTGATGCAGCTTGCCAGGCGCTCTGGTACTTTCGTCAAGGGAGTGTTCAAATTTGATATGAGCAAACGGACCAAGCAAGCCAATGCTGGTTTAACCGGACTCGGAAACACCCGGCGGATCATTATCGGCGACACACTGTTGAACGAATTCTCTCTCGAGGAAATTGAAACTGTCATGGCGCATGAGCTCGGTCACCAGGTGAATAAGGATATCCCTTTGGGGATTGTTTTTGGAAGCGTCATTACGATGGTCGGCTTGTACCTGGCTTCATTAGGACTGAACTGGGGTGTGAGTGTGTTTGGCTTTACCGGATCAGCAGATATTGCAGCTTTCCCATTATTCCTGATCGTGCTCGGTCTATACAGCGTGATCACGATGCCCCTTGAGAACGGTTTTTCACGCTGGCGTGAGCGCCGGGCAGATGAATATGCCCTTTCGCTCACTCACAATGGGTCTGCTTATGCCTCCGCTTTGAAGAGGTTGGCTAACCAGAATTTATCGGATGCCGACCCCGAAGCCTGGGTGGAATGGCTGTTATACTCACACCCGGCCCTGGGGAAACGGATCGCTATGGCTGAAAGTGAGATGAGATTGCACCCGGTAGAAAAATAAAGAGAGACGCCCATTCGGCGTCTCTCAGAACTGCACATCTATTGAGGAATCATTCGTTGGGGATAATGATCCATAAAACCACGTAGAGCAGGAATCCAGGCACACCTCCGGGGATCAGGGCAATTAAAAAAGCCAGGCGGAACCAAAAAGCGCGGATACCGAAGAAATTTGCTAACCCTCCACACACACCAGCGAAAATGCGGTTGGAGCGAGAACGGCGCAGGATCCTTCGTTCATTTTGGGACATGATTTACCTCCTTCATAACCATCCGGCGAAACTGAGTGTTCAATACTATTTACGCACTATCCTCAGATAAGTTTCCAGGCAATAGCTCACCATTTATTCCGGTGGACGACTTCGGGTAGAGGTCGACGACCACCTTTTTGGGGTGGGCGGGTCAATAGATCAGCGTCTTGCGGATAGCCAAATGAAAGTGCGATGCGCAGATCCATGTTTTCGGGAAAACCCAACAAATCCCGCGCCTTATCCGGCTGGTATATGGATGCGATGCACGAACCGATACCGAGCTCCCAGGCTTCCAATTGCATATAGGCAGCTGTCTGACCAATATCGAACATCAATTGGAACTTTTCACCAGGGTCTGGGTGAACGATGGCAACACCCAGCGCAGCTCCAGCCAGGTGACCGGCATAAGCACCACACTCGGATAGTGAATAAAGGATGGTTTTATCGGTGATGGCGATAAAATTCCACGGTTGGGTATTTTTGGAGGACTGTGAGCGTCTGCCGGCATTGAGGATCGCAAGGACGGACGATTCAGGGATAGGTTGGTCAGTGAATTGGCGGACAGCGCGTTTAAGCTGTACAGCATCGATAACGTTCATTTTTTTTCCTTGCTATATAAAAATGTTGGAAAGGCATTATATTAATAATCGTATTCAGGCTTGGAGATTAGAAAATTCACAGGGATAGACAGGATAAATAGGATAATCAGATAATTAATTATGTAATCTACGGAATTCGAGCTTCGGATTACCAAAATTGACAAGTAAGCCTACCTCTACACCGGTAGCTTTGAGATAATTGATCACTTGAGCCTTGTGTTGAGGTGTCAGTGCAGTGACTGCTTTTAATTCAACCATAACTTTATCTTCAACTAGGAGATCTGCATAGAATTGGCCAACATTCTGCCCGCGGAATGTTACTATTATAGGTATCTGATCCACTGCTTTCAGTCCTATTTGATGTAAGGCAATGAGTAGTGACTTTTCATACACAGACTTTAAGAATCCTACGCCTAATTCATTGATGACCTCAAAGCAGGCGGAAAGGATCGTATTTGTTATGTCCTCGTATATTAGTGGCATAGCGTATATATTATGTTCAGATTATTTATAGGTACAGGAATTTATATATCAACAAAGATTTTTATTTTTTTATCCTATATATCCTGTACATCCCCGTAGATCATCTTGAGCGATAAGAAGTAAATGTTCGATAATATAGATAACTTCTTAAGATCTACGATGGGAACAGAATTCCAACAACCTAATTGATGAGTGGTACATATAATTATATACTTCATTTAGGTATTTATAAATCAGTCCTGAAGTATTCCTGTAATATACAGAACAGATTAGAATAATAGAGATAATTTGTTTAGAATGAAGGAGAATGTATTGAAGAATAAGCATTTCATCGATACCCAGGATTTCACCAAAGCTGAGCTGCTCGATATCATTGAGCTCACCCGACTTATCAAAGCCGCCGATAAGCAAGGCTGTACACCCAGGCTGTTGGCAGATGCTTCGCTGGCGATGATCTTCGAGGAGCCCTCCACGCGGACGAGAGTGTCCTTTGAGGTGGCGATGACCGAGCTGGGAGGGCACGCATTGTATCTCAAGCCAGGCGAGATCCACCTGGGAGTGCGCGAATCACTCTACGATACTGCCCAGGTGCTTTCGCGCATGTGTGACGGCATCTTGGCGCGCACCCTGAAACACGAGACTATTCTCAACCTGGCAAAGCATGCCACTGTGCCGGTGATCAATGGCTTGACTGACTACAACCATCCCACCCAGGTGGTGTGTGACTTGCTGACCATGATCGAGCACAAACCCACAACGAAGAAACTCGAACAGGTAAACGTGACCTTCATCGGTGATGCTACTAATGTATTAAGCTCGCTCATGCTGATCACTACTAAAATGGGGATGCATTTTACCCAGGCTGCACCCAAGAAATACCAGGCACCATCCCAATGGTTGGACTGGGCACAGCAGAATTGCCTGGAATCGGGTGGCAGTGTGAGGCTCACCGAAGACCCGGTCGGAGCGGTTGAGGACGCAGATTTTATCTATACGGATTTATGGTGGTGGGTGGGGCAGGAAGACCAGATCCCCGAGCGGACTGCTGCTTTCATGCCAGATTACCAGGTGAACCTTCGGCTGTTCGAGCAAGCGCCTGCACATTGTAAGTTTATGCACTGTCTGCCGGCTTCACGCGGGGTGGAAACTACCGATGAAGTGATGGACCATGAGAGGTCAATCATCTTCGACCAATCGGAAAACCGTTTGCATACGGAGAAGGGTTTATTGGTCTATTTTATCTATCCCAGGCTTAAGCAACCAACAGAATCCACAAAGGCTTTCCACCAGGCACAGGTTATGTCTTATCTGGATAAGATTACACATTAAGCGATGGATGGTATCAAGGATATGACCAACCCATTAACCACACTCCCGGCACGGGATGGATACCGGATGCCAGCCGAGTTTGAGCCCCATTCCAAGACCTGGATGTTGTGGCCCGAACGGATCGATAACTGGCGTGAGCATGCTCTACCTGCCCAACGAGCATTCGCAGATGTGGCAACAGCAATTGCTCAATTCGAGCCGGTGAGGATGGGTGTGAACCCTGGTCAATATGATAACGCGCGTAAATTGCTCCCATTGCAGGTGCAGGTGGTGGTAATCGAGAACAACGATGCCTGGATGCGCGATTGTGGACCGACGTTTGTCATCGGTAATAACGGAGCTGTGCGCGGCATCGATTGGATCTTCAATGCCTGGGGCGGATTGGATGGGGGATTGTACTTTCCCTGGGACCTGGATGAAGCCGTCTCGCAAAAGGTGCTCGAGATGGAAGGTTGTGAACGCTACCGTGCCCCGATCGTTTTGGAAGGCGGCTCGATCCACGTGGATGGTGAAGGGACGCTGATAACCACCGAAGAATGCCTGCTAAATCCGAACCGAAATCCCGGTCTGACGAAGAATGATATTGAGATAGAGTTGAAAAACTACTTGAACGTCTCCAAGGTCATCTGGCTGGAGAGAGGCGTGTATAACGACGAAACCAGTGGACATGTGGACAACCTGTGCTGCTTTTTAGCACCTGGTATTGTCTTATTAACCTGGACGGATGACCGGAGTGATCCACAATATGAGATTTCTCTGGATGCCTTGCAGCGGTTGGCTGGTGCTACTGATTCACGTGGCAGGAAATTTGAGATTCATAAGCTACACCAGCCCGAACCGGTGACCATCTCAGATGAGGAAGCCCACGGTGTGACGAGCATCCCTGGAAGCAAGCCGCGCCAGATGGGAGACCGAATGGCGGCTTCATACGTCAATTTTTATTTCTGCAATGGTGGGGCGGTCATCCCGTTATTCAATGATCCGCAAGACCAGTTAGCCTTGGATACGCTGCAGAGATTGCTGCCAAAGCGGACGGTCGTGGGTATACCTGCACGAGAGATCCTGCTTGGGGGTGGTAATATTCACTGCATCACGCAGCAGCAGCCGGAATAAACCGGCGAGAAGATATTAGGGCGCAGTCAATTTGTCTATTAGGTAATCAGGGATACAACAATATATCTATCTTCGCGAAATAACAGGGAGTGATCTGGATTATATACGCCAGAGTTGAGCATTTACCTGTTTCGCTCACGATAATTTACAGGAACAGCTACTTTTTTAGCCCAATTGAGTTATACAATCTATCCTTATCCAGGTGCGCATCCAGCAAAGCCTGGAATTGCTTGAGCTTGGCAGTTTGACCCAGGCGGGTTTTTCCGAAGAATTTTTCGATCTGCTCGATGGTTTCCATTGTATTGGTGCGTACCAAAAGCACTGAGATACCAAATTCCTCAGCTTGCTTGATGACTAGAGGGCTTGGTCGGAGATTTCCCGTCAGGATGAGGCAAGTCGTGGAGGTCTCCAGAGCTGCCAGCTGGATATCGGTCCGGTCTCCGCCGGTGATAACCGCCTTGTTGGATGACCGGCGGAAGCGGCTGAGGGCTGCCTCAGCCGTCATTGCTCCGACGGTGAGGTTTTCTACCAACGCTTCTGCCCGCTGGTATTTTGTAAGCACTTCTGCATCGAGCAGTTGGATCAGCTCACCAACGGTCAGCGCCGACAGACCTCGTTCTTCAGGCAAGACGCCAAATACCTTTACCTGCTTCTTCTCCAGGAACGGTACGGCGATTTTATTGACAAAGTCGCTGGCATCCTCGGGGACCCGGTTGATCAGGATGCCGCAAAATGCTTCCCCTAGCCTCGCTTGTGTGGATAATACGTCGTCCAGCATGCGCACTTCTTCGCGATACTTGGCAATGACCAACGCCTGGCTGCCAAGCTTATTCACCACCCCTACGGTCGGCAGCCCGACGACGTAGCCTTCCCGCAGGCTGCCACCTCCCTCCAGGATCAATATATCCTGGTTATGGCTGAGTTTCTGGAAAGTATCGGCCACTTTTTGCATCAAATCTTCACTTTCCGGGTTGATCAGCCGGTCGCGTAAAAACTCAGGCGTGATCACGATGGGAGAAAGCTCCCATGGCTCAGCAGGTAGGTTTAAGACTTGTTTCACGAAGGCTGCATCTTCATCGGCGATTTTATTCCCAATCCGCCAGGGTTGCAAACTGAGGGGTTTGAGATATCCGACTTTATATCCATCCATCTGCATTCTGACGCCTAATGCCAGGCAGGTTGCAGTTTTACCAGAATATCTCTCTGCGCCCGTGATATACAGTGATCTCATCTGTTTTCCCTTTCCACGTTACTGAACCTGTCTCAATTATATTAAATATCTTGCCGTAAATATATAAATGTAGCTGTCTTTATTTTAAAACCAACCGCATATCCAATGCCAGAGCGCCTTCACCCTGGTGGTACACCATCAAGGGGTTGATATCCATTTCTATGATTTCAGGGAAATCCTGGACCAATTGTGAGATGCGCAGGAGTGCATCAACGATGGCAGGTTTATCCATGGGAGGTTGCCCTCGAACGCCGTCCAACAGTGCATGTGCCCTCACCTGGTCGATCATTTCTTCTGCCTCCTGGCGGGCAAGGGGAGAAACCCTGAATGTGACATCCCGCAGGGTTTCCACGTAAATCCCACCCAGTCCAAAGGTGATCAAAGGTCCAAACTGTGGGTCGCGGTTCATCCCCACCAACACTTCCAGGCCGCCAGCGGGAGCCATTTCCTGCACCAGGCAGCCCCAGATACGGGCTTCCGGGATATACCTTTGTGCCCGGTAGACCATCAGCTCGAAGGCATCGCGTACATCCGCGGCATTCTGCAGCCCAACTTTCACTCCCCCAACGTCCGTTTTATGCAGGATATCTGGCGAAGCAATTTTTAACACCACCGGGAAGCCGATTTTTCCTGCGATGGAAGCTGCCATTTCAGGTGTCTCGGCGATCTCAGATTGCGGGATGCGCAGACCATACGCCTGCAAGACCTGGCGTGACTCAGCATCCCCGATGGTCAGGCGATTTTCCAGGCGCACCTGGTCGAACACTTTTTTCGCCAGTACTTGATCCACATCAAAATGGGCATACTCGAGCCGAGGGCGGGATTGGATCATGCGGTAACCCGCCATGGCGCTGAAGGCATTCGCAGCCCGCTCCGGGAAGGGGTAATTGGGAATACCGTGCGCAGTAAGGATATCGATCCCGCTTTTAATCCGCGCCTCGCCCATAAAACAACCCAGGATGGGGACCTGGATTTTACTCGCCATTGAGCTAATGGCAAGGGCGGTGGCATCGATCTCGGTCATGGCCTGGGGGGTAAGCAGGATCAGGATTCCGTCGACATTTGGATCCTTGGAGATTTGCTCGAGGGCAAACTGGTATCGGTCTGCGCGGGCATCTCCCAACACGTCCACCGGGTTGGCCGCGCTTGCTGCGTCAGGGAGATACTGCTCCAAGGCATAGATCGTATCGAGCTCGAAGCGAGCCAATGCCAGGCCATTTTTCTCTAAAGCATCCGTTGCCAGGATTCCCGGTCCACCGGCATTGGTGAGGATTGCGATCCTATCCCCCTTTAGAGCAGGTTGGTAACCCAGGGCGAGAGCCATATCGAACAATGATTCCATCGATTCAGCCCGCAAGATACCCGCTTGCAGGAATGCAGCCTGGTAAGCTTGTTCCGATCCTGCCAGGGAGCCGGTATGCGATGATACTGCCCGTGACCCGGATTGGGTTACACCAGATTTGATCGCCACCACCGGTTTTTGGCGGGTTACTTCACGTGCAACCCGGATGAATTCCTGCCCGCTTGGCATGCCTTCGCTATAAATAAGGATCACCTTGCTGTGGTCATCCTTTACCCAGGTTTGCAGGAGGTCGATCTCTGAAACATCAGCTTTATTCCCCAGGCTGACGAACTTGGATAATCCCAGGCGACCTGCCAGGGCGATATCCAGGACGGCGGTACCCAATGCACCAGATTGAGACATAAATGCCATGGGTCCGGAGGGAGGGGTTCCGGCCGCAAACGATGCGTTAAGGGGCGTGAAAGAATCGATCACTCCCAGGCAGTTCGGTCCGATCAGGCGCAGATGATACTCATGACAAATCTGCACCAGCTCCAGCTCACGCTCCAGGCCTTCCTGGCCGGCTTCGCGGAATCCTGCACTGATTACGATTGCCGAGGGGATGCCTTTCTTGCCGCAGGTGCGCAGCGCATCGGGGACGTGCGGATAGGGGATGACGATGACCGCCAGGTCAATCGGAGTCGGAACGTCAAGTACTGTGGGGTAGGCTTTAAAACCCAATATCTCATTAGCTGCGGGATTAATCGGATACACTTTCCCCCTGGCAGAATAACCACCATCCATTAAATTTTTTACGACTGCATAACCTAGCTTATCAGGGTTGTTGGATGCTCCAATAACAGCCACGGAATCCGGAGAAAAGAACGTCTCGATCCCATCCATAATCTACTGCGTGTTGATATTGATCACGACGACGGTGGTGTTGTTGAGCGGATTGAGGGAAAGGTCGATGGTGGCTGTGCGATTGTCCTTTTTATATTTCAATTGGGCAGCATTGGCGTATTCATGTGAATCACTTTCGAGGTACTGCCAGCCATTGCCTGGCATCTCCGTCTTATAGAACTGCAAGACATCCGGGTAAGGGTTGGGGGATATATAAAAGATATATTGGCTGGTGCCAAAATAACCGCTGACTTGATCGCGATTCAACACCGGGATATCCGCTGGCGGCTCACCGGTGGGAATTTCATTTTGAACGATTGCCTGGGCGGTTTGAACCAGGTCAGGATTGTTAGTAACAGCCGCCTGGATGGTGCTTAGCAGGGGGGCACCCTGGGTGGCTACTCCTTTGACCGTCTCGATGATACCTGGATGCTGGGTCCCCAGTGCTTCCGCTGTATTGATAATTGATCCTCCTGCAGCAACGATTCCACTTACGTCAGTCTCTAACGCCCCGGCAGTCTCTTTCGCTGTACTGGCTTTTTTTTGAACTCCTGAAATAGCGCAAGCTAGTGTAGCCGCCATTAAAGCAAGGAAGGCTACATAATATATTTTTTTCTGGTGCATATTTTCCTCCTATGCATACGGTAAGTTCTACCTTCTAGGATCATTCCGAAAGTTTATCCAGAATACCTTGTGCCATTGATTCGATGCCGGCAGTATCATCCAGGTCCAGCCATTGGAGCATCAGGCGCTGCACCCCAAGGCTTGCCAGCTGGCGGCATTGCTCGACAATTTCCTCCGCAGTTCCTACTACCATTCCACGTTGCCGCATATCATTAGCACTTCGCTGACCGTTACTACGCACGTTCACCTTTTTCTCGACGGCTTCATGGTTGATGCCATAGATACACCCGGTCATCATTGAGCGGCGGACTTCACCCGGCTGGCGACCTTGTTCCGCCAGATAGCCATTTAAAAGGTCGTTGAGGCGGGAGAATTCTGCGGTTGTAATCATAAATGAATTCCATTCGTCAGCATACCTGGCGACGAGAGGTAATGTTCGCTGGCTGCCATTTCCTCCGACCAGGATGGGTGGACCGCCAGGTCGTTGTGGGCGGGGCAACACAATCGCATCGTGGATGTGGAAATAATTACCACTGAAATTAACCGGGTCATCACTCTTTAGTAATCGTGTGATAACTTCCAGGCCTTCCTCGAAGCGATTAAAACGTTCCTTTTTCTCGAGTAAGTCCCATCCATAATTTGTGTGTTCACGACCCTGCCAACCGGCTCCGACACCCAGGGTCAGCCGTCCCCCAGAAAGGTCATCTACCGCGGCAGCCATGCGGGCAGTTTGGGTGGGATGTCGGAAGGAAACAGGCGTCACCAGTGGGCCAAATTCCAGACGTGAGGAATGGCTGGCAAGCCAGGTCAGCGAGGTCCAACATTCGAGTGAATCCAGGTCGGGAGGGTTGGCATTGGTGTAGTGGTCCGAGCGATATAAACCCACATAGCCGCATGCCTCAACGACGGAGGCTATGCGCTGCCAACGCTTCCAATTGAGGCCGTTTTGTCCTTCGATCATGATTGCGATTTCAATCATCGCTAATATCTCCAAGTGGTCTGGAAAACCTGGTGAGTCTATTGCTGATCGGTTGAATTTTCTTCATTACGACGCTCAGGGGCGATCAGGGTGATCCCTTGAAGTAAAAGACCAATCTGGAGCACCACGACTAATAGGATGATGAGTGTCATGATCCCTGCGATCGCAGTGACCCAGGTTGCAATGTTCGCTCTAGCATTGGCGAGGGAAACTTTTATCGAATTTACTTCGGAGCGGTAATTATCGATCGTCGCTTGGGCTTGAGACAGGTTTTGGTTGATGGTGACAATCTTCTTTTCCAGCCCGGATAGCGTCTCGCTCATAACCTGCATGTTCGATTGAGCATCGGTTAAGTTCGTCTGAAAATCCTTGAGCGATTTCTGCACCGGATCGAGACTGGAAGTCACTTCTCCAAGGGCAGTATTCAAAGGTGTCTTTGGATCGTAATTGATCCCGATGAAAGGTACTTTCGAGATGGAGCTGAGGATATTATCAATCACCGCCGCGCTGGCTTGAGCTGAGTTCAATGCAGTCTGAGTGTTCGTGATTGTGTTGATCAGGTCCTCGCCGACGAAATTTCCCGCAGAATCCATGAAACTGGTCGTGCTTTGCATGGTTTGATCGAGGGCATTCATCGCATCATTCAAATATAGCGTGCTGGTATATACATTCGAGACTACTTGATCGATGACCGCCAGTCCTTCATCGGTGGTCTGGAGCAATGATGAGGCATGGTCCAACCCTGACTCGAATCCGTTGATAACGGGTTGGCGGAAATGCCAGACCTGGTAGAGTAAAAAGCCGCTGAGCAGGAAGCCGAAAACCGCTATAACCACCATTACGATGCCAATTATTTTTTTAGCTGCCACACTCATAAGCTTTCCTCCACTAAACTTGATGGCCTTGATTACAAGCATGGTCATTTTACCACTAAGATAATGGCATACATTCCGTAGAGAATGAATTCGAAGCTGATCAAGCCAGGTAGAATTGAACCATTTTTATTGTTATAATTTCCGGATGCATATTTTGGTCACCAACGATGACGGTATCAATGCACCCGGATTGCTAGCGTTAGCTGGAGAAATGCGCTCATTGGGAGTGGTCAGTGTTCTCGCCCCCGATCACAATTGGTCTGCCTCCGGGCATGTAAAAACGATGCACCGGCCATTAAGGGTTAAGGAAACCGTTTTGCCAGATGGCAGCCCTGCCTGGGCGTCGGATGGCGCACCTTCAGACTGTGTTGCATTAGGCTTGTTAGGCTACATCCCTGAAAAGATTGATCTGGTTGTGTCGGGGATCAACCCGAATGCGAATATTGGCCATGATGTGACCTACTCTGGCACCGTCACAGCCGCCATGGAAGCCGCTATTGGAGGTGTATCGGGGATCGCCTTTTCGCTCCATGGACCGGAGGATTTTCAGGGTCCGCTTGATTACGGTCCTGCCGCCAGAGTGGCACACAGGATTGTATCCACATTAATAAAGCATGGTCAGCTGCAAAACCAGCTACTCAATGTAAATATCCCCTATCTGCAAGATGACCAGATCAAGGGTATTCTGGTCACCCGGCAGGGATTGCGGGTGTACCGTGACCGTCTGGACCGCAGGATCGATCCACGCGGACGCCCATACTACTGGATTGGTGGGGACTCACCTACCGCGATTCCGGATGAAGGCACAGATTTTGGCGCCTTGGAACGCGGCTATGTATCCATCACCCCGCTGCATCTTGACCTGACCGATTTTCAAGCCCAAGACTCACTGGGATCGATCGTCTGGTAATTTAAAATGAATGTGCTGTCCTGCCCTTGACATGTGGAAGATTCGCTGTAGAATCGGGCGGAGTGAAATACAAACAACGATACCATTTATTAGATAAATTTCGCCCAGGAGCACTTGCTCCAATGGGCGATTTTTTTATAAATCCTGAGAGCCTTCGTGGCTCTATTTTTTTGTATATAGGGAATGTATCATGATCAAGCTGCCCGGACTGATCGACCCACATGTGCACCTGCGCGAGCCAGGTGGAGAATATAAAGAAGATTGGGAGACTGGCACTGCCGCAGCACTTGCAGGCGGGTTCACCACCATCCTTGCCATGCCCAATACTCTTCCCCCGGTGACAGATAAGGAGACATTTGTTCGGGTTCTGTCTGCTGCGAATTCCAAGGCACGCTGTGATTATGCCCAATTCCTGGGGGCCGGACCAGACAACCTGGAATTACTACCTTCCCTGGGTCCGCAGACTGCAGGCTTAAAAATGTACCTTGACCAAACCTTCGGTCCGTTGCGCCTGGATGATATGGCATTGTGGATGGAACACTTTAAACGCTGGCCAAAAAACCTTCCCATCGTCGCCCATGCAGAAGCCCGTACTATGGCGGCAGTCATCCTGCTGGCAGCTATTTATAACCGCTCAATCCACATTGCGCATGTCTCGTTACGCCAGGAAATCTTATTGATCCGGGCAGCCAAAGAGAAAGGGATAAAGGTGACTTGCGAAGTAACCCCCCACCACCTCTTCCTATCCGAAGCAGATATCCCCTCGATAGGAGTCGGCCGCAGCGAAGTTAGACCACGGTTGGCATCCCTCGCCGATCAGGCAGCACTGTGGGAGAACTTGGAAGTGATCGATTGTTTTGCCACCGACCATGCACCTCATACCCTCGAAGAAAAGTCAGGAGAAAACCCACCTCCCGGCTTTCCCGGTCTCGAGACAGCAGTGCCGCTTTTACTGACCGCGGTACAAGGAGGTCGATTGACCATGAGTGACCTGGTCAACCGAATGGTGGACAGACCACGAGAAATATTTAGCATCCCTGAACAACCCGAAACCTGGGTGGAAGTGGAACCGGATGAAACCTGGGAGATCCGTGCCATAAATACCTTTAGTCGCTGTAAATGGACCCCATTTGAGGGCATGAAAGTGCGTGGTCGCATAAAGAGGGTGGTCCTACGCGGAAAGGATGCATTCCGGGATGGACAGGTTTTGGCTCAACCCGGCACAGGAAAAAATATCAGGGTGTCAACCCTTTCAAATTGATATACAAAAAAGGAGATATTCATATGTCCATCAACTCACATTCAGCCCACCAACCCAACCCCCATTTGCCATTTGGTGACCAACGCATGGCTCCGTGGTATGGGAAGGACATCCTTTCGGTTAAACAATTTTCCCGCTCCGATTTGGAATACATTTTTGCCGTAGCCCACGAGATGCACCAGATGGTCGACCATGTGGGCACATTTGACCTGCTCAAAGGAAAAATCCTCGCCAATCTGTTTTATGAACCCTCGACGCGTACCTCTTCATCGTTCACTTCCGCCATGGAAAGGTTGGGAGGCAGCGTCATACCGATCAATGAGGTACGCTACTCTTCGGTGGCAAAAGGGGAATCCCTTCCAGACACAGTCCGCACCCTGGAGTGTTACGCTGATGTGATTGTCCTTCGCCATCCGGAGACCGGGTCTGCCGCTCTGGCAGCCCAATACGCCAGCAAGCCCATCATCAACGCCGGCGATGGCATCGGAGAACATCCCACCCAGGCGCTCCTGGATACATTCACCATCCGTGAAGAAATGGGCGTGATCGATGGTCTCACGGTGACCCTGCTGGGTGATTTGAAGAATGGACGCACGGTGCACTCTCTCGCTCGTTTGCTATCCCTCTATAACGTGCGTTTGAATTATATCTCTCCTGAAATCCTGCGCATGCCGGCAGAGATCATCGAGGAGCTGCCCCGCACCATGGCGCAGAAAGAGTTCAAGAACCTGGAAGACGCTTTATCAGACACGGATGTGCTGTATGTGACACGGGTACAAAAGGAGCGCTTTGCCAGTGAAGAAGAATACGAGAGCGTCCGCGGCTCTTATGTGATCACCCCTGAGCTGATGAAGGCTGCCAAACAAGAAATGATCGTCATGCACCCCCTCCCCCGGGTAGGTGAGATCAGCATGGACTTTGATGCCGATCCGCGGGCAGCTTATTTCCGCCAAATGGAATACGGTTTGTATGTAAGGATGGCGCTTTTGGCAATGGTTCTTGGGAAGGCATAACCATGACGTTTTTTTCCAGACTGACGCATAGAGTGCAGGCGGTTGATTCGCTTTTGTGTGTGGGTCTCGACCCACATCCGAGCGATCTGAGTTCTGCTACCGTAGAGGCAGTCAAGGAGTTTTGCCACAGGCTCATCGAGTCGACGGCAGAGATTGCGGCAGCCTATAAGCCAAATATCGCCTTTTTTGAAGCCTTTGGAGCACAAGGAGTATCCACACTTCAGCAGGTAATTTCATCAATCCCACGCGAAATTCCGGTCATTTTAGACGCCAAGAGGGGGGATATTGCTTCCACTGCTCAGGCGTATGCACAAGCGGCATTTCAACAATTAGGTGCCCATGCCATTACCATCAACCCCTACCTGGGCTACGATGCAGTTGAACCATTTCTGGCAGATGCAGAGCGCGGTGTATTTCTTTTATGCAAAACTTCCAATCCTGGCGCAGCAGATTTACAAGACCTGAGAGTAATGGACCAGACTGGCCTTCCGAAAAAGGACAATGGATATTTATTATATGAAAAGGTAGCCCTTCTGGCACGGTCATGGAACCTCCAGGATAACCTGGGATTGGTGGTTGGGGCGACCCAGCCGGATGCGCTGACCAGGGTCAGGTTATTGGTGCCTGATATGTGGATCCTGACTCCCGGAGTCGGTGTGCAGGGTGGAGATCTCAATGTTGCGGTGCAGGCTGGATTGAGGAGCGATGGGATGGGGATGCTCATCCCGGTCTCACGCGGCATTTCTCAGGCAGCGGATGCGAAAAAAGCCGCACAGGAAATAAGGCAGCGGATCAACGAGCTCAGGAGCGAATACCTTACCCATGGGATGAAATCGGTGCAGCCTGCTGCAGGCTCCAAATTCAGTCCTGAATTTGTACAGCTCGCCAATCGGACTTTTGCAGGCTGGATGTATAAAATTTGGTAATTTTCAATTGAAATCCGGGCTGATATCTCCCATTTATATCGATCTGAGGCTGCTGGTCTCATATCCAAAACTTTTAGAACGGGTGGGGCGTGCATACCTGGCGATATTAAATACTTTGTCATTTGACCGGCTGGCAGGCTTGCCCTATGCTGCCCTGCCAATTGCCACAGTGATTAGCCTCCAAGGAGGCTGGCCACTGCTCTACCCGCGTAAAGAAGCCAAGACCTATGGCACCAGGGCAGAGATCGAGGGGTCCTATTCGCAAGGTGACCGTGTAGTGGTGATTGATGACCTGGCTACCACCGGCGAGAGCAAGTTCGAGTCGATTGAAAAGCTGACCTCTGCTGGGATGAAAGTCAAGGATATCGTTGTATTCATTGACCGCCAATCTGGAGCCGCCGAGGCGCTGGCCAAAGCCGGCTTTCAGCTGCATGCAGTGACCACCCTGACTGCACTGCTGGACTATTATGAAGATAGCAAAAAAGTGCCGGCTGACCGGATTCAACTGGCAAGGGAATTCTTACAAACAAACGGATGAAGATTTATCCGCTTATCCGGGCACTACTCTTCCGGTTGGACCCCGAGGTCGCCCACCAATTCACATTGAATGCCGTGAGGATGGCAGGAGAGGTCCATCCAATCGGTGCATTGTTACGCAGCATGTATAAAGCTCCTCCCCGACCGGTGCAGGTTTTTGGACTGAATTTTTCCAACCCCATCGGGCTCGCCGCAGGGTACGATAAAGATGGGTTGGCGTGGAGAGGATTAGCCACCCTCGGATTTGGCCACATCGAAGTAGGGACGGTCACGCCCAAAGCTCAATCGGGCAATCCTCATCCGCGGCTTTTTCGCCTTCCGGAAGAGAATGCATTGATCAACCGGATGGGTTTTCCAGGTAAAGGGGCAGAATTTGTTAAGCATCAGCTCTCCTCGCCGCGTCCAAAAGAGTTAATCTTGGGGGTAAACATTGGGAAAAATAAAGACACCCCGTTGGAAACTGCGGTTGAAGATTACCTGTTCCTATTCCGGTCGTTCGCCAACCTGGCAGACTACCTGACCATCAATGTGAGCTCTCCCAACACGGTGGGATTGAGGCAGCTGCAGGAACGGCAAGCATTGGACCAATTGTTGCGGCAGCTCGATTTGGAAAGAGAAAACCACTTCCAACCTGGGGATCGCAAGCTCCCCATCTTGGTTAAGCTTTCTCCTGATCTGACCGATCTCCAGCTCGATGATGCCCTGGAAGTCATCCTGGCAAACCACATGGATGGAGTCATCGCCACCAATACCACCCTCTCGCGTGAAGGGATTGGTGGATCGAGAGCAGGGGAGCAGGGCGGCTTGAGTGGGAGACCGCTGTTCGACCGTAGCCTGGCGCAGGTACAAAAAGTACATGCACGCACGAGCGGAAAACTTCCAGTAATTGGCGTGGGAGGCGTTTCAGATGCAGCCGGCGTCCACAAGATGATGGACGCCGGGGCAGTACTCGTGCAAGTATATACAGGTTTAGTCTATGAAGGACCAGGGCTGGTTAAGTCTATCTTGCAGCAGCTCCGTTATTAACTCTGACAAGAAAAATCTTCTAAAAAAATGTAACTACTCACCCATCTTATATATGCTCAAATTTATTCGATCACCGCACAGTCCTTACCTCAATACTCCTCCCCTAAAAACATTTTTTTGTTTTTGGGGGAGGCCTGGTCCCCCCTGGTTTTGGGGGGAGAGGAGGGGGTATTCCGTTTTTTTTCAGCGCTCTAACCGAAATAGAAGCCTCACATTTTAAATGTGTAGAGGTTAATTATAAATCGGTGAGTAGTTACAAAAAATCGCAAATCATCTCATGGTATAAAAAAGTTGAATCGCCAGGCACCCGAGCTTTCCTGCTTGATTGCAGTGGATACCCCTACCACTTGGAACCAGGTGTTGCCGGGCTTATATGGGAATGGGGTCCCGTCTGCGTAGGTCAGGGATAAAACCGAGTTGGTCGTCGGGCGGTTCCAGATCACCTGGTACACCTTTCCGTCTCGAAAAGCATAAGCTGTCCCGGTCCCACTCAGCAGGATATCGAATATCTCGTTGGGCGGTTGCTGGTAGTATTCATGGCGTGCCAGGAGTACCACCACGTTGGCTGCACTGATTTGCTGGTTATTTACCCGGTCCACCAGCGGTGCATATTCTTCGCCCTGACCCGTATCGAAGACGTTATCCTGGAAGCGAAGATATTTTCCGGTAATAGAGTCATAATCCCAGCGCGTATAATTATCTCCCGAATAGCGAACAAATAGCTGGCTGCCATTCTCTCCACCGGAGGGTATGGATGGATTAAAGGTCATGCCATCCAGGTTCTGCCGTCCGTCACTAACCCCAAGGGCGTTGACATGGGCAGTCATGGCAGCCGTATCGCCTAACAGGAGGCTATACGTGTTTGGTTCGTATCGGCACATCGGGTCAGCAGACGAGGGTGGGCAGGGTGATTGATTCCCCTCGAGGATGACCCGGTCGTAAAAATCAGAATTCAACAGCCGTTGGTTGACTAAAGCATCGGCGCTTCCGTATGCGAAAATACTCTGGTACATGTGCACCAGATCGTAATCGAGCAGCCGTCCCGAACGGATCGGTCCGACCAGGCTGGCATTATTCCCGTAGAAAATCGCATGGAAGCGGGAATAACCCCCGTTATGGTAATAATCGTAGACAATGTCGGCAAAAGAAAGTCCCCACGGAGGGCGGTTGGAGGAGCGGGGGACAATATTTACTTTCACTGCCACCGGGCGACGCTCAAGCAAACTCGGATCACTGACCTGTAAACCCGTCAAAGGGTCGATATTCGCAGGGAAATTGGATGGGCCATAGACGACCGGGGTTGGTGTTAGGGTTGGTGTAGGCGTTTCCGTAATGGTCGGGGTTAGGGTGGGTGTGCTGGTTTTTGTTGGGGTTGAGCTGGGTGTAACAGTGTCGACAATGGGTACAGCTGTTGGGGAAGCGGTGGGAGAGCCAATGATTTCCCCACATCCAGCTAACAGCAACGTAAGCAGCAGCCCGGTGATTAGGTATTTATGCATTCTGTCCTCCGTGTCACAATCAAACGGCAATCATACCGCGTTCGAATAGATTTGCCAATTCCTTACCTGTAAATTTTTTGTGGAGTAACGTTGATATTGCCTTATAATACCTGGTGCGTGGAGATGTGTGATATGCGGAAATGATGTGGCTTCTTTCATCGTACCAGGTGAAGCAAAATTAGGAGATATCAGGATGGATATATTTTCAGCTTTCGGTCTTTCGGCTAGTGCGGGGTTAAATGCATATATACCTCTCCTGGTGGTGGCATTATTAGCAAGGTTCACCAATCTGATCACATTGAGTCCTCCGTGGAACACGCTTGAAAATGGCTGGGTCATTGGACTATTAGTCTTTTTATCGCTGGTCGAGTTCTTTGCCGATAAATTTCCGGCCATTAACCATGCCAATGATCTGGTCCAAACTGCGATCCGCCCCGTGGCAGGGGCTATCCTTTTTGCCTCCAGCGCCCACATCATCACGGATATTCATCCAGTCCTGGCGATGGGCATGGGATTGCTGGTGGCGGGGACTGTCCATACGGTAAAGTCTGTTGCAGTCAGACCGGCGGTCACGGCAACCACAGCCGGGGCGGCGAATGTACCGGTGAGCATTGCTGAAGATATTACGTCTACCGCGCTATCGATTATTGCCATTGTTCTCCCGGTGTTGATCGCAGTCTTGTTGGTAATGTTAGGCGCTCTCTTTGTGTGGCTGATCTGGCGCAGGATTAACCGCCAACGGGGTATTAGTAAGGATGTAACGGCCAGATGATCGGCTGTCTGCCTTCTTGAGAGTGGAATATATTCAAGGTTTATCTCATCCCGGTGTCATACATCACCGTCACCTGGGTAAACTGGTTTGGTGTGACGACCACGGCCTGATCTGATGCATGGGGCATAATTTTCTCAGACTCCGGGTGGAGGGTGTAGGAACCGGGTGCCAGTGTGATCTTAAAATATCCAGCCGTATCTGTTTGAAACCGTGTCATCTCCTGCTTGTCTGCGTTTAATATGGCAATGGTTGCCTGATAGGGTTGGTCCTGGCAGCTCGAATCGCCAAAGGCGACTGGGCCTGGGCACATCGGTCCCTGGGTAACATAACCTTCAATGCCGCTCGTGGGGGTGGTTGAGGGAGTAATAGAAATTGTCTGGTTGCAAACACTCAACACAATCACCAGGAAGAATATGCCGATAGTTAACCACTTGTTCATGACAGTCTTTCCTTTTCAACGAAGCTTAGTTGTAAAGACGGAATCGAACCACCCTATGTTCCCTTGGTTTTTAAGGAGTCAGGAATTGCTGCCTGTCCGCATGAATAGTTATGGATTTGAGAAGATTTTAATAGCTGAATCTGGGGTGAGACTGATCGCCGACTTTGTTCCAATTTCCGGAAGTTCAACTGAGAACGGAAACTCGAATATCAAATGTAATTCGTTCACCGTGAAGGTCACCCGCTGGCGGCTGCCTCTGAATGACACTTCTGAAAACGCTCCATTCAATACCAGCGGTCCATCGTCATCCAGACGAGCCAGGTCTGGGCGGACCAATATAAAAACGTCCCCAAGCTTGGACGTATCCATCCAGAAAGTTCCTATCGCCGAGGTCAGCTGATGTTTGCCCTCCTGAGCGTGTATCACTGCCGGAATAATATTGGTCATCTCGAGGAAGCGCGCCACGAATAGTGAGGCTGGATCGCGATAGATCTCGTTGGGTGTACCGATCTGTTCAATCCGCCCGGAGTTCATCAATATCACCCGTTCTGCGATGACGAATGCTTCTTCCTGGTCGTGGGTAACATAAATCGCGGTCTGGTGCATGCGGTGGAGGATACCTTTCAGATCGCTCACCAGCCTTTCACGCAGGTTGCGGTCGAGTGAACCGAGCGGCTCATCCAGCATCAGCAGGCGGGGTTTCGTTGCCAGCGCCCGTGCCAGGGCAATCCTTTGTTGCTCTCCACCAGAGAGGGTGTTAACATCGCGTTTTGAAAAATCGGGTAATCCCACCAGGTCGAGCATCTGCTTAACCCGCTGGTCGATTGATCCGGAGTCCATGTGAGCCATTTTCAGTCCAAAGGCGATGTTCGCATAGGCATCCATATGTGGGAATAAGGCAAAGTCCTGGAACATCAGGCCAAAGCCGCGTAAATGCGGTGGAACACCTGCCAGTGAATTGTCGTTCCACAATACCTCACCGTGGTCAGGTGGCTCCAGGCCGGCGATCACCGACAGCAAGGTCGATTTTCCACATCCGCTCGGACCAAGCAAAGCCACAATCTCGCCTTCGCTCACATCAAAGGAGACTCCATCCAATGCCTGGTTTTTTCCAAATGATTTTGATATTTCACGAATTGACAAAATGGTCATGAGAACGGATTTCCTGACGAGATTATCCTGGTTAAAATTCACCGATATCGCCGATACGCATACGGTCAATCAGCAGCATTCCGGCCCCCGCCACCACCATCAAAATAGTGCTCAAAGCCAGAGCCTGTCCGTAATTGATCTCCCCCGGACGCGAAAACAGCCGGTAGATCGCAATGGGTACGGTCGGATACTCGGGTCGCGCAATCAGTGACGTTGCCCCGAACTCTCCGAGGGAGATGGTAAAGGCGAATGCCGCCGCCACCAGCAGCGAGCGGGCAACCAGCGGAAGGTCGATATACCGAAATACATATCCCGGAGAAGCACCCAACATTGCTGCTGCTTGGCGGACACGTGGGCGGATGCTTCGCAACGCCGGTGTCAGGTTGCGCACCACAAATGGAAAGGCTACCAATGTGTGCGCTAAAGGGACCAACAGCAACGACGAGCGGAGATCTAATGGTGGTTTATCCAATGCCACGATGAACCCCAGGCCGAGGGTGACCGCGCTCGTACCCAGTGGCAGCATCAGCATGGCATCGAACCCGTGGCTGATTGTGGACGTGTTATCCCGGGCGAGAGCCAGCGCGGCTGGGATCCCTAGGAGCAATGCAAGCAGCATCGTCGCCAGGGCATACGCCAATGAAACGGCGATGGCCGTTGTGGGTGGCACGAAGAAGATCGATTCACTGCTGTTCGTCAGCAGTGCACGGTAGAAATCCAGTGTAAATCCCGGCGATGTCACGGTCTGTTCACCTCGGTTAGGCTCGAGCCGCGTGACGGAACGCACTGCCAGAGAAGCCAGCGGCAGAATGAGCAAGGTGAGTAACAGGATGATGATTGTGCCTGCCAGGAGCTTGCTGCGCCAGGAGGTCAACCTGCGTTGGGTAACCTGGTGAGATTTAAGTGCCAGGGGAATGGATAATCTCCTCACCAGCCGGGTGTATAGGATGGTCAGCCCGAGGGTACATAATAATTGGATGATGGCCAGGACCGCCGCCATGGGAAGATTAAATATACTGATCGTCTGGTAGTAAATCTCAACCTCTAGGGTGGCAAAGCGTGGACCTCCTAATATCAGGATGACGCCAAATGAAGTGAAATCGAAGATGAATACCAGCAGGGCTGCCGCTGCGATTGCAGGAGCAAGCAGCGGCAGGGTCACCCGGCGGATTGCCTGCCAGCGGTTTGCACCCAGCATTCGCGCAGCCTGACCCAGGCGTGGGTCAATGTGTGACCAGAAGTCGCCCACCGTGCGGAGGATGATTGTCGTGTTATAAAATACATGCGCCACCAGGATGGCAATCAGCGTGTTATTAAAATGGATCGGGGCAGAGTTTAATTTGAGTCCATTCATCAGTCCCAGGTTGACCCAGCCGTTCGGACCCAACAGCGCATTGAAAGCTGCTGCAACTACCAGGGTGGGCATCAAGAAGGGAATACCCGTAAGCGCCTGGAGCAGGCTTTTTCCCCTGAAATCGTAATGCGCCATCAGATATGCCCCCGGCAGACCAATTGCCAGCGTCAGTAGCGTCGAGAGGGTTGCCTCCCAAAAGGTAAAGGTTAACACGCGCCAGGTGATGGGAGATGTGATCGCCTCGATAAACGGTGTCAGGAAGTTTCCCTGGGTTTTAGCCAGGCTCAGGCTCAAGATGCTCCCCATGGGGTAAAAATAAAACAACGCCAGGAAGCATACCGGCGCCACCCATAGCAGGATCAGTGAAGCTGACTTGTAGCGCTTGAATATCATCTTAAGACGGTCTGCGTCCAGGCATTGATCCAGGCTTCACGGTTGGCAGCGATATCTTCCGGGCTGACATAGGCCGGATTCTGGTCTATCGCCAGGAATTTTTGGAATGTCGGATCCAGCTTGGCATCAGGATTGACCGGGAAGACATACATTTGCTGTGGCATATCCTCCTGGAAGGGGATTGACAGCATGAAATCCACCCATTTTTCAGCCAAATCCGAATTTTTCGTCCCCTTAAGGATCCCCACGAACTCGATTTGCCTGAAGCAAGAGCCATCACTGGTGATAACAGCAGTCTCAGGCGCAGCTACCGGGGTATTGGATCCCACCACTTCGAACGCTGGGCTGGAATTGTAGGATACGACCACTGGGCGGTCTCCTCCCCAACGACTATAATTTGTGTAGTAAGCGGTTTCCCAATCGTTGACTACCAGTACGTTATTCGCCACCAGTCCGTTCCAGTAATCCAGGTATTTATCGCTTCCAAAGTGACCAATCGTCGTCAACAGGAACGCCAGACCTGGGGAAGAGGTGGCAGGGTTTTCCACCACCAGCATGTCCTTGTATTCGGGTTTGAGCAGGTCCTCAAGGTTCTGGGGAGGCGGCAGGTTTTGCTTTGAAAAATAAACCTTATCGTAATTCAAACACACATCTCCCCAATCGATAGGCAATGCTCTGTTTTGCGGGTCCAACTTGTACTGGGTTGGGATATCAGACAGCAGGGGTGAATTATAGGATGCGAAGATATCTTCATTCAACGCGCGGCTGAGAAATGTATTATCTGTACCATAAAACACGTCTGCAAATGGGTTATCCTTTGCCAGGATAGCTTTATTCAATGCAGTCCCCGCATCCCCGGATTTGATGAACTGCACTTTTACATTATTTGCGCTCTCAAAGGCGGAAATCACAGATATTGAGGCAGCAAATGAATCGTGCGTCATCACGGTTAAGCTCCGTGGTGCATTGCCAGAAGCAGTTGGCGACCCTTTTGCCTGATTACAAGCCGAAAGAAAGACGACGGCTGCAATCAGTATCGATATAATTTTTCTGTTCACGTCACACCTCATTCGTGGATTCGACCGGTGATTAGGTCTCCCGATAGGACGTACATAACAATAAAATACCTTGTTTGATGATCACCCGCGCCTGGTCACTAATGATGATGTTGCTCACTCCCCTGGAGCTGCCGAAGTACAGCGTTTCATCCGCCAAAGGATACACCAACCCGTGGGTGGTAATCCCGCTGACGTCCCCACCGAGCGGTACCAGTGACAACGTGTCTCCTGATCGACCTTCAATCACAAACGTGCCTTCCCCCCGCAGGATGGCAAGCTCATCCAGGCCATCCAACAGGCAGATGGATAGCTGTGAGAATTTTAATATTCACGGCCAGCAGGATATTGGAAAGCGTCATATCCCAGCGGTTGCCGAGTGCTCCGATAATGTGCACCTTGGTGACCCCATGGTTGACTGCATATTGCAGCGCCAGCTCGAGGTCAGTCTCATCTTTATGCGTTGGGTGTTGGACGATCTCAACCCCCACTTCTTTATATGGGCTGATATCTTTTGTCCCTATCGAATCAAAATCCCCGATGATCACATTTGGGATGATTCCCAATGTTTTACAGTGCAGGCTGCCACCATCCGCGGCAATAATCAAATCTGAGGGGAGAACGCTCTTGGTGATAGGTGGTGGGCTTTCCATCCTCCCGTTGGCAAATATGATCGCTCGCTTCATAAAACAAAAACTCCTTACCCCATGACCGGTGGAAGGAGTTGGTATTAGGCAGCTATTCCTCCGCCGGCATTATCCGGATCAGGTTCGCGGGTCGAGACCTCGTGGATCTCCTCTCAGCCTGGGAATACCAGGCTCCCCGTGCGGGTTTTTATACTTTGCAAAAGAGTATATATTACTTTTCGAAAATGTCAAGTTTGGAGGGAAATTTCGCATTATTATTTGACGCAATATCGGCTTAAATGTATAATCTTTGCACCTCTTCAGTTTAAAGGGTCGTAGGAGGCCATAAATGGCATTAAAGGGCAATTTACGTGATTTTCCGGTAACCCAATTGCTCAATTTGGTGAATGTGGCTCATAAGACCGGGACACTGGTCGTCGAGCGATCGCAAGAACAAGTTTTCGTATCCTTCAAGGATGGGAAACTATCTTTCGCCCGTGACGGTGTTGATGCTGCCGGTTTGACCATGGTGCTCTACCACGCCAAGAAATTGAATGCTGCCCAGGTGCGAGCGATTAATGAGCGCGCCGGTGGGATGAGCGACAAGGAGCTGGGGTTGTTATTGATCAACTCCAACTTGATCACCCAGCAGGAGATCCTCACCAGCCTGCAGGCTTATTATCTCAGCCTGGTTGGCCGGATTTTTACCTGGAGCGAAGGTTTATTCCGCTTTGAAAACGAATTAATGCCTCCCAATGATAAGATCACCGTGCGCATCAATTTGGAGAACCTTATCATTGATGGCACTCGCAAGATGCGTGAATGGGAACAGCTCCAGGGTGAAATCCCCAGCCTGGAGATGGCGCTGAAATTCAGTGAACGCCCGGGAGTAAATTTGCGTAATTTAAACCTGAGTGTTGACGAATGGAAAGTCATTTCCTTTATAAATCCCAAGAACACCATCCATCAGATAGCAAAAGCAGTCAACAAAAACGACCTTGAAATCCGCCGGATTGTTTACAGCTTCATTCAAGCCGGCCTGGTGGAAATGATCAGGCCTGAAGGTAGACCGGTACCGCAGTATTCCCAACCTGCTCAGAACGTCCAACCGCTAAGGCTCCAACCTGTCACTATTCATTCTCAACCTGGTCAGCCTGCTCCGGCTCAACCCCACATCAATGTTTCACCAGGCAATAAACCTGAATTCAAGTCTTTGATCAACCGCATCATCAACCGAATCCGTTCGATTTGATCGATATCAACATCGCGATAAAGGGATGCTCACATGCAAACAGTAAAAATGGTTGTTACAGGCCCATTCAATGCGGGAAAGACTGAGTTCATTCGTTCTGTTAGCGAGATCGATGTTGTATCGACCGAGCGCAGGATCTCCTCAGAATCAGAACGGGTTAAGGATCAAACTACCGTTGCCATGGATTTTGGTCGTATATCCATCGATGAGAACCTGGTTTTGTACCTGTTTGGCACCCCGGGTCAGCGCAGGTTTGACTTCATGTGGGAGATCCTGTCGGAGGGAATGCTCGGTTTTATTGTGATGGTAGATAGCTCGCGCCCGGAAACCTTCAGGGAAGCCCGCATGATCCTGGAGACCTTCCGAGCGTATGCCCCAACACCCTATGTGGTGGCGGCAAATAAACAGGACGACAAGGAAGCCTGGGAAATTGAAGACATACGGATTGCGCTGCGGCTGAGCCCGCAGGTGAAATTACTCCCTTGTGTAGCCAAGGACAAGGAAGCAGTGAAAAATGTGCTGTTGGAATTGCTCTACAGTATCCTGGAGGAAATGGAAATCGCGCCTCCGTAACCACCTTGGAGATGGGTTAGGATAATTTGGCTAGGATCATTGTCGCTGACCATGACCGTAAGTTCCGGGATTTGGCAGTATTTGCATTACGCTTTGCCGGGTATGAGGCGGTCGGCGCTTCTGACGGGGAAGAGTGCCGTAGTCTCGCCGAACGAATCAAACCTGATTTGATATTGATTGATGATAATTTACCCAGGATGGATGTGGATATGGGATTGGCTCGCGTGTTGCTGATGCATTCACCGGAGCAGGACGCTTGAAACACACGCTGATGACGCAGAACGTGGTGACGAAATGATCATCAAGCCCAGCGATATCGATCAGTTGGTCCGGCAGGTCAATAAACTCCTGAAAAGTGAAATCCCCAATAACGAGGTAGAACTTTCCCATTCTGCTTTGTCTTGACACTGGTTATCCTTACGCTTATAATCACGTCGCTTTATTCCTCGATAGCTCAATTCGGCAGAGCGGGCGGCTGTTAACCGCTAGGTTCTAGGTTCGAGTCCTAGTCGAGGAGCCTATTGTTTAATTACCTTTCAGTTAAGCTCAAATTCATAGATTTATTGATCAGAAGACACGAATCCGGTACTACTAAGAAGTAGTATTAAAACTGTTAACTGCAAGGTCCTAGGTTCGAGTCCTATACCATGAAGAGCACATGGTATTTCGCAAAAATCGCTCAAGCACAGCTTATTATCTAAATTCCTTTTAGATGAGCTCAATATCATAGATTTGTTGATCAGATGACACGACTCCGGTACTACTAAGAAGTAGTATTACAATTGTTAACCGCCAGCTTCCAGGCTCCCGCAAGGGGGATAATATTCGAGTCCTATACCATGAAGAGCACATGGTATTTCGCAAAAATCGCTCAAGTCGAGGAGCTAAATTCGTCCCAATCTATCGGGGTGTTTTTATTTGGCGGTACCCTTTAGGAAAGTTATTGAAACTGTTAACCGCCAGGTTCCAAGTCCCCGCAGGGGGGATGATATTCGAGTCCTGCACCAGGAAAAGCACATGGTTTTTCGTAATAATCACTCAATTCGCGAAGTTATAACCACCTCAAAGACTCGCTATGTTTTTATCAACAACCTCCCTATTTAAATTAAAAAATGGACGCAAAATATGCGTCCATCCAGTATTAAACAGCTAATAATTATTCCGATGGTTTTTCCGCCGGTTTATCCGGGGTAATCTTGGCAGGTTCCGGTTTCTTCTCCGCTTCACCCGACTTGGCAGCCGATCGTTCGGCGATGCCTGATGGTGAGCGGTGGTCGGTGGAATAAAACCCCGAGCCTTTAAAAACGATCCCTACCGGGGTATACACCTTGCGTAAGGTCTTTTTATTGCATTCCGGGCAGCGTGTGAGAACGGGGTCATCATAGCCCTGCAGTCGTTCGAAACGGATGCCGCAATTTTCACAGCGATAGGTATAAACTGGCATTTTTTCCTTTAAACCTCTACCCTAATTCAATCGACCGCATTATAGCGCGTCCTGCGACTGGTGACAAGAGACCTCCACCCCGCTTCTAACATAACTCTAACATACAAAGCAAATCATCGTCGATTTCAAGCTTCCGATTATGGTGCGGGTGAAGGTGTACCCGTTTCTTCGAGGATGGGCGAGGGGGTTCCCGGTTCTATGGGTGCGGGTGGGTTGATTGTATTCACGCGTTCCTGGGCATAGGTACGCCAATATTCCGGCACCTGGCTGATAGGCAAGGCTAGCAGCAGCTCATAGTCCTTCAACGCCCTGGTGGTATTGCCAGCCTGGTCATAGACATGCGCCCGGTTGAAATAAACTTCAGCCAGCTGCCGATCCGTTGTGGCAACCAGCTCAGCGCCATCAAACTGCTGTGCCGCTTGATTAAGGCGGTCATCTGCCCATAATGCCTTTCCCAGGGCGATATTGTAAGCGAAATTCTCGGGAGCATATTTAACCGCGCTCACCAGGTCGTTGACCGCAGTTCTCGAGTCTCCCTGGTCCAGGTGGATCACGCCCCGGTAATACCAGCTGGGTGCGTTCTCTTCATCAGCCGCAATTCCAAGCTCACTGGCTGCCAGGGCATCCGCAAAATTGCCCAGTTGAAATTCTGCTTGAGTTTTAATCGCCCATCCTTCTGCATCATCGGTGGCGTATGTGAGGTATGTATCAATATAGGTCAGTGTATCCTTGGAATTATTCTGTGCCAGGTATATCTTGGCTAGTGTTAAGTAGGCTGGCAGCGAAGTTTTATCAAGGTCGAAGCCTATTTGAGCATACTGCATGGCTGATGTGCGGTCATTCAGCTCCAGGTAAGCCTGGGCGAGTAAAACATACACCATCGGGTTGCTCCCAACCAGCTTATCAACGGCTGCCAGGTCTTCAATCGCTCCATTGGGGTTGTTATGTTTGATCCTGATCCTGGCGCGGTTCAGGTAGGCATCCACAAAATTGGGATCGTACTCGATCGCATAATTGAGCTCGCCCTCGATATCGGCCTCAGGGTTGATTTTTTCATATGCCAGGGCGCGCCCGAGAAACGCCGGAGCAAACCTCGGGTTGATTTTTATCGCCCTTTCGTACTCAATCACTGCATCCTGGTACTGACCTAGCATGCGGAATGCTTCAGCGATGTAAAACAGGATATCAGGTGAGTTGGGATCAGCGTTATTCGCTTGCCGCATAAAATCCATCATGGACGTCCAATCCGATTTCTCGAATGCGCTGATGCCAGCTTTATAGGCTTCCGTTCTGGGGTGCGGCGTATTGACGTACAGTGGCTCCGGAGTATAAGTCTTCGGCATGAACAAATACAGGGGTGTGGCACCGATAAAAGTAGGCGTGGGAGAACGCACCACTAACGTACGTGTTGCAGTCGGGGAGAGTGTCGGTTCGGGGGTGCGGGTCGGAAAGGGAGAAACTTTAATGATTTCAACCACCTGCTGCGGTTGCTGTCGAGGTCTGATCAGGCTGGTAACGATCAAGCTAACTACAATGAAGCCTGCTACCAGGATCGTTCCAAGCCGGACGATGCGGTTACCCCACACCCGGCGCACGATGGATTTTGGCGGCTCGGCTATATTCTCCAGCTCTTTTTCCCAATTGCGCCGAATAGGTGGCACCGGAGTGACGTCTTTTCCCGCTTCCCTGGCACCCAGGATCACCAGGCCTCGCTTGGCAGTGTCGTTGTCAGGGTCAGCCCGCAAAGCCGATTCTAGGCAATAAATGCGCTCCTGTGTTGAATCAACCAGCGTGCTCATCCACAGCCAATATTCAGCCTTGGATGAATCAGTTCGCAGTAGGCGAGTGAATAGGTCACGTGCCCGGGCAGTTTGCCCCTGGTCGATGGCTTCCAGGGCGGCTTTATACATCTTTTCTTGAGCCATTGGCTATTCAGATAAAGTGTAGCACAGCATGGCGCTGACGGCAAGTTTCGCAGCCAGTTGATTCGCACCGGAACCATTTCGCCACCGATAAACACAGATAAACGCAGATAAATACAGATCAATCCAGATAAACATAGATTCATAATCACCAATTTATTTTTATATATATATTTATCAGGACGACACACAATCCCTAATAACTGATAACTAATAACTAATCCCTGATTCCTAATAACTCATGCCTGATAACTAATACCCCCCATCGGATAGCGTATAATCAGGGTCTATGGTCCAAAAGATAGCCATTATTTTCATAGGATTAGGGTTAATGTTGACCGGCTGTACCCAGGTCACCCTTCAAGCCACCTCCACCATCGCCCCAACAGGCGTGCTTACCCCCTACCTCACGATTACTCCCAGCCCACAGTTACCCACTGTCACTATCCAGGTGACAATACCCGTCACACCCGCGCCTACGCCAACGCCGTACCTGTATACAGTGAAGGACAAGGACACGTTGCTGGGGATCGCCATCCATTTTGGGATCAAGCTGGAGGATTTACAGGCTGCCAACCCAACGGTCGACCCCCATTTTATGGGAAAAGGGTTACAGCTGGTCATCCCGATCGCTGAGGAAATCCCGGCTGTTGTACCCACTCCCACTCCTGTGCCTGTGCGCATGGGTCAGCCGCACTGCTACCCCGCCGGTGATGCGGGCTCGTGGTGCATCGTAGCCATCCAAAACGACCAGGAAGCGAGCCTGGAAAATCTGTCTGTCTGGATGGGATTGTATAACGACAACAATGAGAATATTACCAGCCAGGTGGCTTATTCCCAGCTGAATATTCTCAGGTCAGGAAGCACGGTCCCCTTGATGGTTTATTTTGCCCCACCCCTGCCGGATGAATTCCGACCTCAAGTAGAGCTGTTGAGCGCCTTGCCCATACCGGCTGATGACCAGCGTTATATCGATTCACAGGTACAGCTCGATGGCGTTGATCTTACGCCGGATGGATCAGGGGCAGTTGTTCGCGGTCAGGTGCTGCTTCCGGAGAATGCTCCTCCCCTTTCACAGCTGTGGTTGTTGGCAGTGGCTTATGATGCTGAAGGCAATATCGTTGGAGAGCGTAAGTGGAAATCGGCCGGGGAGACCGAATTTGATTTCACCGTATATAGCCTTGCTGGAGCGATCGATCACGTGGAAGTACTCAGTGAAGCCAGACCATAGATCGTAGCTGCGTTCCTACTCACAATTTCCCATTTTTCAGTCAGGTTCGCACTCCATCGATGCGTATTTAATAATCCCTCGATATCGAACACAACCAGGGCAACAACCTTCTTCGAAGGCAGTAGAAACAACCTTCATGAGCTGCATGATTTTGAGCAGGTTTATCGGTCAGCTAAATCAATGGAACGGGGATGAAGACAAAGATAAAAAGCAACACACCAAATATTGCCAACGCACGACGTTTTGGGTCGAGCGGTGTGATCTGGTCGAGAGGTTCGGCGTGCATTCGGCCGAGCAGAAAGATCAAAGCTGCCCACAACCACCACCCACTCCAGGCGAAGCCTAGCAGCACCAACGCAACGAGAATGAATGGCAGCAGCTTGATGGTGCGTTTTCCTAGCAGCACATACATGATGTGACCACCATCCAGCTGCCCGGCAGGGATTAAATTTAGGGAAGTCACCAGCAAACCTGCCCACCCAGCCCAGGCGATTGGACTTATATTAATATCCCAACCTCCTGCCGGCAGGGGTGCGCCGGTGAAGAAATAACGGATCCAATAGAGAATTGGGCTGATGCCGGCATATGTCTCTGGTCGAGGCAGGAGCTGACCTTTTACAATCAACTTCATAAATAAATAGAGCAGAGAATTACCCTCAAATATCTGTCCAGGAGGCAGTTGGAAGGGAAGCCTTACCACCGGTGAGAGATATATTCCAAGCAGTAGGACGGGAATCGCAATGATTAAACCTGCTAGGGGTCCGGCGATACCAATATCCAACAGGATGCGCCTGTTCCTGGGTGGTTCCCTAAGCTGGATAAACGCACCCATCGTTCCAAAATAACTAAGTGGGAAGGGGATAAAAAATGGGAGTGTAACTGCCGTCTTATGATACCGACCGGCCAGGTAGTGACCAAATTCATGACACACCAGGATGGCCATTAAAGATATCGCAAATGGCAGTCCACCCACCATGAATTGTAACCAGCCTGAAATGCTGGATGGGATATTGCTGTTGGAAAAGAAGTATGCTCCGGCAAATGTGACGCTGATCACAGTCAGGAAGAAAAATAAAATGTTTCCCCATATTTTTGATGGTTTCGGTTGAATGATCCCTTTCATCAGCCGGATTACCTGTTGGTTTTCTTCAATTCGAAATAATGGGGTTACAAAGTAGTCACGCAAGGCATGTGCCAGCTGATCATATGCTGCTGCTGAATCCTGGTTGTACAGGGAACCTCGATAGCGCACCAGGTATCCCGCTTTATCATCCCCCCAGGTGGTATCATCGATGCGAAAATACTGTGAGATGATCGAGGTTAATACATCATTTTGAACGGGTTGAATAGTTTGAACAGATTCTAGCATTTTTCCCAATCCTTTTTACCGCTAAGAATAACCGGCGGGAGTGGATGGGGGTCGAACCCACCGCGGCCCGCAACGCGACCCGCCACCGGTTTTGAAGACCGGGGAGCCCACCGGAACTCAACCACTCCCAACGGCTAAGGATACCCCAGGCAGGACGATTTTGCAAGGAAACAACGTTAAGATTTGTTTATCAGCGGATGATCAAATTGTAATTATTCACCCATTTTATGAATAATCAATATAACTCGATCATCGCGAAGCCCTTACTTCAGTACTCCTCCCCCAAAAACTTTTTGTTTTTGGGGGAGGCAGGCGAGTCCAGCGTTCCCTTCAGCTGGGAGGGGGTTATTCCTTTTGTTATGCGTCTCTAGACCTGGAATTGACGTCTAATATTTATAACGTGTAGAGGTTAATTATCAAACGGTGAGAAATTACATCAAATAAATCAATCCGAACCCCCATAGAGGATCTGGCTTTCTATCGCCAGGTAATCCCCATCAGGAACAGCAACGAAAATTGGTAATTACTTACCGAGTTTACTTTTACACTTTCCAGGGTCATAATCTAGAAAATCTAGTAATGTAACTGTCATTGCGAGTCGAGCGCTCTATGAATCCAATGCTTTTTACCAGATCCCGAAGCTCGACGAAGCAATCTTCCACTGACAATAATCACAATCAAGCTTTTCCCTCAATTCTACTGAGTAATTACAAAAATAGAGCAGCACAACAACCAATACGATAAAACCATCTTCAGCTTCCAGAATATTCAAGCCTCAATCCGTAGAACTTACCTCCACTTTATCTCCCCGCTGGGCATCAAGAACTTCGGCAGCACTCCCATTGACCACTGAAATCGCTAATGACCCACTGCTATCAATAAAGGCGATCAGTGTTCCAGCTGGTCGCTCCCCAAAAGTGGAAACCAACCCCACGATCTCCTTCTGGTTAATTCTGAGCACCAAATTCTCCAGGTTTATAATATGGCTGATGTTTAAATTGGTGGAAAGGTTTCCAAAATGGTCGATGTGCACCACCTGGCCCTGCCAACCGGTCGGAACCGGTGTGGGTTTGGGTGACTCAAGCCTGACAGGATCATCGATTGCTGTCCCAAGCGCTGCTAATGGAATACCCTTGGCAAGGTAAGCTCCTACGGGTGCAAAAATGTCCCGTCCATGAAAGACATTGGAGACTTCAGGCAGCCAAAACCCTGGCTGGTTGAGATGAAAGAAATGTACGGGCTGGTGATTAGCTTCTGCTGTTTCTGCGACCAGGGTAAACAAACCGTTGTCTGGTCCAACGAAATATGAGGCACCAATCTGGGCAGCCACACCCCGGCGGGAAGTGCCAACCCCAGGGTCTACAACCGCGATATAGACTGTCCCATCAGGAAAATATGGCGTACTGCGCCACAAGAGAATCGCTGCCTCCAGGATGTCCTGTGGGGAAATCTCATGGCTTAAATCAACGATCTGCACATCTGGGGCAATCTTCCATATCACGCCTTTCATCACCCCAGGATAGCCGTCACTGACCCCGAAATCGGTTAATAAGGTGATCACCGTCATGGTTACTTTACGATGAATGCTGTGCCCACCATCCCCGCACCGGAATGGACGGATAAGCCAGGCGTTACCTCCACCAGGGGTATGTCTAACGGGCATTGCATCCGGGTGCGGATTTCGCCGGTAAATTGTTGCGCCATCTCGGGCGAATTTACATGCAGAACACACATTTTTTCGATCTGCTTATCGCCTGTTTGAATTGCCGCTAGCTCGATCACCCTCTCCCAGGCTTTTTTCTGTGTACGAACGCGTTCCAATAAGTCTAGTTTTCCGTCTCGAATGGTGAGGATGGGCTTGACGTTCAGCATGTTTCCCATGCTGGCGGCAAAATTACTTACCCGCCCACCCATTGCCAGGTATTTCAAGGTCGAAAGGGCTGCGAATAAATGGATTCGAGTTTGGAGGTCATCGATGATCGCCGTAATCTCATTGATGGATGCACCCTGGGAAGCAGCTTCGGCCGCTGCTAAAGCGATGTATCCCTGTGCCATCGAGAGTGTCCGCGTGTCGATGACGAGAATTTCACGTTCGGGGAATGATTCGCGCGCCGTAACAGCTGCATTGTAAGTGGCACTAACTTCTTTGCTCACGCACAGGCATACAATCTTTTCCACCCCCGCATCGAAGGCGTTTTTAAAGGCATTAATGTATCGACCCGGTGAAGGTGCCGCTGTAGTCGGCAGCTTGCCTTCCTTATCTATGCGCCGGAATGTATCGGCATCATTGATCGCATATACTGCCTCGTAACTTTCCTCGCCAAAATTGATCGTCATGGGGATCTGGTAAAGGTTATAGCTGGCAGCCAGCGCAAATGGAATACTTGAGTCGGTATCGGTAATAATGGCAATTTCCTGCATTTCGGCACCTCTGAGATTGTTCTATCCTTATTCCATTAACCCCCTTCACTCTATAAAGGTGTGATAAAATTGCGGGCAATTGCCTCGGGGGGAGATGGTTCCTAAAATTTAGGATGTAGTCTTGGGTTGGAGGATGCATGGATAATAACCAATTATTAGCACGGGTCAAGGAAGACCAGGTAAAGTTTATCTCATTGCAATTCACCGACGTCACAGGCACGGTAAAAAGTGTAGATATCCCCATCGGACGCTTGCAAAGCGCCTTGGATGACGGTGTGTGGTTTGACGGCTCTTCGGTAGAGGGGTTTGCCCGCATCCAGGAAAGTGATATGCGCTTGGTCCTCGACTGTGAGACGTATGCCGTACTCCCATGGACGCTTCCTGAGCTGCGCCGGGCACGCATTTTCTGCGAGATATACCAACCAGATGGTAAACCTTTCCCCGGTGATCCGCGCGGTACGCTGAAACGATTATTATTGAAAGTGGCTGATCGAGGCTGGAAATTTAACGTGGGTCCGGAGCCTGAGTTTTTCCTCTTCAGGGGTGGTAATGGGCACGAAAGTATTCATCCCGTTCCCCATGATGTGGGAGGCTATTTCGATTTCTCGGCGAATGATGATGCCGTGAGAGTTCGCACTGAGCTCATGGATGCCCTCGAGGGGATGGGGCTGGAGGTGGAGACCGGTCACCACGAAGTCGCACTGGGTCAACATGAAATTGACTTTCGTTTTGATGATGCCTTACGCACTGCTGATAACGTCTTGACCCTTAAGTACACCGTGAAGGCCATTGCTGCTCAGCATGGTTTAATCGCCTCTTTCATGCCCAAACCGATCTTTGGCATAAATGGTTCAGGCATGCATGTACACCAGTCTTTGTTCGACCTGCAGGGAAATAACCTGTTTTCAGACCCGAGTGATGATTTCCATTTGTCATCGATCGCTTATCAATTTATCGCTGGCCAATTGACTCACGCCCGAGCGTTGGCTGCCATTGTTGCCCCCACTGTGAATTCGTATAAAAGGCTGGTACCGGGTTATGAAGCACCCGTATATATCGGCTGGGCACAGATCAACCGGTCAGCGCTTATCCGCATCCCCAGATGGTCGGAAGGCCGGGATAAATCCACCCGGGCAGAGCTGCGCTTTCCAGACCCGTCATCGAACCCTTACCTGGCGTTTACCACCATGCTGGCCGCTGCTTTGGATGGTATCGACCGCAGCCTGGCATGCCCCAAGCCGTTGAACCATGTTAACGTGTATGAGCTGACTGAAGAGGAGCGAAGAAACCTGGGAGTTGCTGCGCTGCCGGGTTCGCTGGGCGAAGCGCTCCACGAGCTCGAAGCGGACGCAGTCATCAGGAGTAGCCTCGGTGCAACCCTCTACGAAGCATTCGTCCGTGCGAAATGGGAGGAGATCGAGGAATACCAGATGAAAGTCACCGATTGGGAAGTGGAACGGTATCTGGAACAGGCTTAGGTTTTTCTGACGTTAGAGTAGATTGAGCCGCCATCATCGATGGTGGCTTATCCTTTAAATTTGGAATGGAGTGAAGTTGGTATCTCTGTCGTAATAATCCTGGTGTTCCACGCGTTTTAAAGTATTAACTACCAGATAGGTGATGGGGGTCATCAGTGCTTCGACGGAACATTTAAATATATAGTTGGTCATCACCAGGCTGACAAATAAACTCCAATGGAACACTTTGAATGAGGTCGCTACCAGCACAAACACCAGTGTATCTACCAGCTCTCCCACCAGCGTGCTGCCAATTGTGCGTGTCCACAACCAACGACCACGCGTCAAAATTTTCATCTTCGCCAGTACGAAGGAATTGGAAAATTCACCGGTCCAGTATCCAAGCAGACTGGCAAGCACAATCCCGCCGCTGCTGATTCCCCCAGGATTGCGTTATATGCCTCCTGGCCGGCATATACCTGCCAGGTGGCTTCCCCAGGCAGTTGACCCACAATCCAGAAGACCAGCGAGCTCAGACCCAGGCAGAAAAAGCCGATCCAGATGACCCGTCTTGACTGCTTATACCCATATACTTCGGTGAGAATGTCGCCAAAGATATAGCTGACCGGAAAGAGTAGCGTGCCGGCATCAAATGCCAGGCGCACACCCCAAATGCTAAAGCCCCAATCGACGATCTTGGCCGAGGAAGCAATGTTGCTGACCACCAGAACAGTGACAAACAACGCCGTGATCAAGTCCAGGTAGCGGTAGCGGGAGCGTTGGTTATTATCGACAGGTAAAGATGAGCTGCTCATCATTCTCCCCGCTCTGACGCATCGTGATTCTCATCATAGCTCACGAACATCCTGCAGAAAGCACACAGCCCCGGTGCAGAGGTAGGTTGACCACACTCATTGCACTGATGCACCAAATCGGCTCGCTCGTCGGCAGTCGCCGAAAAAAGTCCGCTTTGTTTGGCTTGAAGGAAGGATAAGTAAAAACTGAGCTTTGCACCCGGGCGGTCAGCTTCTAGCTTATTCAGCAGTTCCTTATGATAGATGGATGTGGACCCTTCTGCGTGTGGACATTCGTCTTCAATATATGGAATAGGTCGCAGGTAAGCGTAAGCTGCCATTTCGCGCTCATACATGCGGCATAGTGGTTTGACTTTACGCACCAGTCCAGGTCGGTCTGCCTGCAGGACGGGTCCCTGCCGCACCAAATAAGACCCAACCCAGCTGAGGGTATTTCCAAACAGGATTGCAGCTTCATCATCCAGGTTGTGACCCGTTAGCAGCACATCATAGTTGCCTTCCCGTGCCAGCTGGTTCATGATGTGCCGCTTGGTCAGCCCGCACACGGAGCAGGGTTTATATCGTCCCCGGTGTGTGCGTATAGCCAATTCCGGGATGGATACGCCATAACCTGCTTTGACATCTTTGACGTGTAGGAGCAGGTTGTGTTCCTGGGCAAATGAACGCGCATAGTTTAGAGAATTATCCGAATAGTCTACGCCGCCATCGATACCCAGCCCGATATACAAACCATCTGCAGCATACCCCAACCGTGTCAGGATATCCCATAAGGACAGGGAGTCTTTCCCACCCGATATGGCGACAAGTAGGCGGTCATGTCGGGTGAACATGTGATACTTGGTGATGGCGTGTTCCACCTGCCCGGGCACCCATTCCAAAAAGTGAGCGCCACACAGCGCCAGTTTATGCTGGCGCATATTGATCACGGCTTTTTCACCGCATTTACGGCAACGCATGAATTACCTCCAGCGAATGCGAACCGTGACGTGAGTTTTTAGATATGGATAATAAAAGGTTTGTATCATTCTTGAGATTGTAAATCAGGTGGTGGAATAATAACAGGAGGAATACTGACCCTTGGAAAAAACTTTGGACAAGAATACGAATAACCTGTCATTGAGCTATCACAATCTTTTTAGGAAGAAGCACCCACACTTTGGCTGGATTCAATCCTACTCGACTATCTTAATTCAATTTATTGAGCTTTTACATCACCTGTCAACATATGAACGTATTGTATACGTAATAAAGGTGTCCGCAGGTGGTTTTCCCTGCGGACACCTTTATTACGGCCTCTTTCCCCCCTTCCCATAAATTTGGGAAGGGGGGACCAAGGGGGGATGGGTGAGTAATTACGCTTCAATATTTATGTGGGAGTAAACGCTAGGACTATCGTGTGTTCCAAGTGGAAATTACTTACGGTGCGATTATCTAGAGTCCTGCTATAATTTAATCGATAACTGTACCGAACGCATCATGCATCACATAGGAGGCATTCAATGGTAAAGTCTGGTTTAATTTTCGGTGCCATATCTTTAGTTTTTATCCTGGGAACTGCCATCATCATTGCGCCATTTTGTGCGCCCTGCCTGGGTTTGGTCCTGGGGTTAGCCGCCGGTTATATGGCCGGCGTATTCGACAAACCGGGTACCTCTGGCGCGAGCCTTCAAAAAGGTGGGTTCGCTGGGGCTATCGCTGGGGGGATCGGTTTTATAGGTGGTCTTGTAGCAGCTGTGATCAATGGGTTGCTGCTCAACCCATCCAATGTAGAATCGTTCTCACAGGTTCTAGGGCTTCCTAATTTAGGTGTCAGCCAGGCACAAATTTGGGCCTCCCAGCTTGGTTTTGGAGTCTGCATAGGCTTATTCGACATTTTTTGGATGGCGATATTAGGCGTTGCCGGCGGTGCATTATGGTACCAGATCCGCGGCAAGAACCAGGCTACCACGATCTTGCCTCCCCAACAGCCAGTACAACCAGGTATGTAATTCGGCAACGCTGCGCTAATTCATCCCGTGCCGAACTGGCGGTCGCCTGCATCGCCGAGACCCGGAAGGATGTAGCCACGCTGGTTCAAGGTTTCATCGATACCGGCGATATGGATGTGCACATCCGGGTGGTGGTTTTGCAGGTTTTCAATCCCTTGCGGAGCTGCCAGGATGCCGATAAATTTTATCTTCCGGATGCCCCAACTCTTTAGGATGTCAACGGTTGCTACAGCCGACCCACCCGTAGCCAGCATCGGGTCGAGGATCAGGCATACCGATACATCCGCCTCAGCTGGTATCTTCTTGTAATACTCGACCGGCTTTAAAGTGTGTTCATCCCTGAAAAGACCAATATGCCATACCTCACAGTTAGGCATCAGGTGCCACACCCCCTCAACCATACCTAATCCGGCTCGAAGGATGGGCACCAGGCAGATCTTCTCCGATAATACCTTGCCCGTTGTTCCCGCCAGGGGGGTATCGACATTAACCTGGTACAGGATCAGGTCTGTGGTTGCTTCATATGTGAGCAGGGTTGCAATTTCCCTGATTAGTTCGCGGAACTTCTTGGGTTCGGTGTTTTTGTCCCGCAGCTTAGACAGCTTGTGAGCAACTAGCGGGTGTATCGAGGGATATATATTGGGCATGAGCATTGCTCCCTATCGAGGATGAAGGAATTATAGTACGTAATCTGTTTCGGTTATAATCACATTTATGGATGACACGCCAACCCGCCTGGTAAACCCTGAACCTCAAAAAGATGACCGCCTCGACCTTGCCTTGCGACCCCGCACGCTGAACGACTTAATCGGTCAGGAAAGGGTGAAGGAAAACCTGGCTATCTTAATCGCCGCGGCCAGGCAGCGTGGTGACCCATTGGACCATGTGTTATTTTATGGACCACCCGGTCTGGGAAAGACAACCCTGGCGCACGTGCTGGCCAATGAGATGAATGTCAGCATCAAGGTCACCTCAGGACCAGCCATCGAGAGACCCGGCGACCTGGCAGCCATTCTGACCAACTTGCGGGCGGGGGATATATTATTCATCGATGAAGTCCACCGGTTGGGCAGAGCGGTGGAAGAAGTGCTTTACCCGGCCATGGAGGATTACGCCCTCGATATCGTGATCGGCAAAGGTCCGTCAGCACGCTCGATCCGGCTGAAACTGCCACGTTTCACCGTGATTGGTGCCACCACACGCCTGGCCCTGCTCACTGCACCGCTGCGCTCACGTTTTGGGGCGGTTTATCACTTGGATTTCTATGAGATCGAAGCCATGCGCAACATCGTTATCCGCGCTTGTAAAACTTTGAATGTTCCTGCTGATGATGAAGGTGTGGATGAGATTGCCCAGCGCGGCAGAGGTACCCCCCGGGTGGCACTTCGCTTGTTGAGGCGGGTACGTGATTTCGCCCAGGTGCGTGCGGATGGCAAGATCAGCCGGAAGATCGCCCGGGATGCATTGAACCTGCTCAATGTGGACCTGATGGGTCTGGACGAGCTGGACCGCAGAGTCCTCATCACCGTGATCGAGAAGTACCGCGGGGGTCCTGTCGGACTGAGCACCATCGCTGCATCGATCAGCGAGGAGCCGGATACCATAATGGATGTTGTGGAGCCCTACTTGCTGCAGCTGGGCTACCTTGAACGTACCTCGCATGGGCGGGTAGCCACCGCATTGGCTTATGAACACCTTGGGATCGCCCAGCCCCAAAACGGGCAGCAACCACTTTTCTGAGTAAGGCATTCGTCACAGGATCAACGGTCAAGATTACTCATGGTTCCATCATTGGGCAGAATTTTTCTGATCATCGGGATTATTTTCTTGATCATGGCTGCCATATTCTTCCTGGCTTCACGGCTAAACATCCCGTTGGGAAAATTGCCTGGTGATCTGGTCATCCAGGGAAAAAACCTGACTTGTATCATTCCTTTAGCTACCTCGATCGTTCTCTCAATCCTTCTTAGTATCATCCTCATCGTCTTCTCCCGTTTCGTCGGGCGAAAATAAGAGAAGCTCTCATTGCGCACCGCTGATTTTGATTACGATTTACCTGAGCATTATATTGCCCAGTCTCCGCTCGACCAACGCGACTTATCTAAATTATTGGTCCTGAACCGGCATAGTGGGGAGATCCAACATTCGGTTTTCAAAGATATCGGTGAAAATCTTCGAGCAGGTGATATCCTGGTGATCAATGAAACCCGTGTCATACCCGGGCGGTTATATGCTCGCAAGCTCCCCAGCGGAGGCAGGGTGGAAATCCTGCTAATTCGCAAGCTGGATGATCTCACCTGGGAAACCATCGTGGGTGGGAAAGGTCTGCTTGAAGGAAAGCAAATGCAGGTTGAATCGATTAAGCCGGAAATCCAGGCTCCTACGGCTACAATTGAAGAGGTGTTGGATGGATCTGAGCGCGTAATCCACTTCGATGCACCTCTCGAGCAGTTCTTTCCCAATATCGGGCATGTACCCCTGCCACCGTATATCCATACTCGCCTGGATGACCCCGAACGCTACCAGACTGTCTACGCCAAAACTTCGGGTTCGGCCGCTGCTCCCACAGCAGGTCTCCATTTCACTCCCCAATTGATCGAGAAGTTGACCTCCATGGGCATCGGGTTTACCCGCCTCACCTTGCACGTCGGATTGGATACGTTTGCACCGGTCAACGAAGCGGACCCACACGAGCATAAGATCCACAGCGAGTGGTGCAAATTATCTCAGGAAAGTGTCGACAAGATAAAGCGTGCAAAATCGGTTGGCGGTAGAGTCGTTGCCGTAGGAACAACCAGCATACGCACATTGGAGTCTGCAGCCCAGAATGGTATCTTACAAGAGTACGAAGGACCAACCAACTTGTTTATCCTGCCAGGCTTTCATTTTCAAGTGATCGACGCCATGGTCACCAATTTTCATCTGCCTCGTTCCACTTTGATCATGCTGGTGAGTGCATTTGCCGGTCGAGAGCACGTTCTGAACGCATATGACATTGCAAAGCAGGCAGACTACCGTTTTTACTCCTTCGGCGATGCGATGTTGATTATCTAGCTCTTAAAGACGATTAATTCTGGCCTGAATTACCAGATGTCGAGAATGAATGGAATATATGGATATTGACACCCTCAATAACACCGTAATCACTTGCCGCAAGTGCCCCCGTTTGGTGGAATACCGGGAGAGTGTGGCGCACAAGAAAAAGAAGGCTTACCTGGATTGGGATTATTGGGGCAAACCCGTCCCCGCATTCGGTGACGTTCATGGTAGGGTATTGGTGGTTGGGCTGGCTCCTGGGCCTCACGGCTCGAACCGCACCGGCCGGATGTTCACCGGTGACGCCTCTGGGATCTTCCTCTTCTCCGCCTTGAATCGTGCGGGGTTTGCTAACCAGTCAAAAAGCATCTCCAGAGATGATGGACTGGTATTGAAGGATATTCTTATATCGGCTGTATGCCGCTGCGTGCCGCCCGATAACAAACCCAGCCGGACAGAAATCAATAATTGCCTGCCTTACCTCGTTCAGGAAATTTCCCTGATGCACAATCTGCAGGGTTTTGTTGCCTTGGGGCGATTGGCATTCGAAAACCTGGTAAAGATATATCGAGATTGGGGTAATTCAGTCCCACGGTTGGTCTTTCAACACGCCGGGGAGTACCAGTTGGGCAATCACTTTCCCTGGTTGGTCGCTTCCTACCATCCCAGCCAGCAGAATACGCAGACCGGGCGTCTGACCGTCTCCATGTTCGATCAGGTGTGGCAAAAGGTGAAGTCAAATTTACATTAACCAAGTCAGCTTTCTTGAATACAGGGTACAGGCTGAGAATTCAGCTGGGATTATAATGGGCGTAGTCAAAGGGAGTGAAGATAACCATGCGCATGGTAGATATCATTGTCAATAAGCGGGATCATTGCGAATTAGCCAGGGAAGAAATTGAATTCTTTATTAAGGGATATACAAACGGTGACATTCCGGATTACCAGGCATCAGCTTTGTTGATGGCGATCATTTTAAACGGGATGAGCTCTCGCGAGACCACCGACCTGACCCTGGCGATGGCCCATTCGGGTGAGGTGCTTGACTTGACGAGTGCAGTGCTTCTCGCGGTGGACAAGCACTCCACCGGCGGAGTAGGCGATAAAACCAGCCTGGTGGTCGCTCCAACGGTAGCTGCCTGCGGGCTGCCGGTGGGGAAAATGTCGGGCAGGGGCCTTGATTTCAGCGGGGGGACGTTGGACAAGCTTGAATCGATCCCTGGCTACCGCTGTGACCTTTCCACTGAAGAGTTCATCCATCAGCTTAAGCATCTAGGTATCGTGCTTACCGGGCAGAGCGCTGACCTTGCACCCGCCGATGGAAAGTTATACGAATTAAGGGACGTCACCGGCACGGTGCAGTCCATTCCGCTGATTGCCTCCTCGATCATGAGCAAAAAGATCGCCGCCGGAGCTCAAGCCATTTTATTGGATGTAAAGGTTGGGCTGGGAGCATTTATGGCAAATTTGGATGAGGCCCGAAAATTAGCCGAGTTGATGGTTGAGATCGGTACGCTGGTGGGGCGAAAGACGGTGGCGATTCTATCAGATATGAACCAACCGCTTGGAAAAGCGATCGGTAACGCATTGGAGCTTCAGGAAGCCTTGGATACATTACGCGGTCATGGGCCGGAGGATTTCCTCGAGCACTGCCTATCGACAAGTGGATATATGCTCGCACTGGGAGGAGTTTCCCCGGATGAAGTCCAGGGAACGATAATGGCCAGGAAAGCACTCGAGTCTGGAAAATCACTGGCCATGTTCCGTAAATTGGTCGAGGCGCAAGGAGGGGACGTTCGCTACGTGGATGACCCTGGGTTATTCCCGGTAGCTTCACGCATCGTTGAAGTAAATTCACCCTGGAGTGGCTACCTCTCCGAAGTCAATGCACGCGATGCTGGAGAAACTGCGGTGCTGTTGGGGGGTGGCAGGGAACACAAAGATGACCAGATCGATCATTCAGTCGGGGTTGTAGTGCAGCACAAAGTGGGAGATTATGTTAACGATGGGGATTTATTATTTACCATCCATGCCAATGATGACACCCGCTTGGCAATAGCAAGGCAGAAGATGCTCAAGGCTCACAGGTGGAGCGATCAACCGGTAAGCCCGCTGCCGTTGTTCTACGGGACGATCCGCTGATCGGCTCTATTAATCGACCAGTTCTCCTATTTGGAGAACTCGGAGGAATTTATCTGGCTGGTGACGATATTCATCAAGGGGCAGGCTTCCCTGGGTGATATCGAGCAGGGTTCGGTTCAGCCACTGGTTCACCGGGGTATCCACTCCAGCCAGCTTTCCAAAGCGAACCACCGCTCCATTTAGATAATCTACCTCGCTGTTCCCTCGTCCTGAGTGCAAGTCAATATGGAAGGAAGGCATCTTTTGGCCGCGACCCTTGCCGGCAATGCGGGAGATGACCGGTTGCGAGAGTCTCTGGCTCAGGTGGCTTACCGCCCAGGAAAACAGGCGCACCGGTACACCCGGTAGGTCAATGATTGGGATCTGCCGTGCCTGCATGACGCTAATGGTTTCACGCAGCTGGGCAATCTCCACCTGGTACAGTCCGTGATGGCTGAGGATTTCGGACGGGGTCATATCCAGGATGGCTGAGGATGCATTTGCCAGCAGGTTGGTCAGCATTTTTGACCATTTCAGGCCGGTAGGTGAGCTGAACAGGTGGGCATTAAGCTTCGCCTCCGATAGAGCCTGAACAACCTGAGATGAAAGGGGATGTGTATCGGCGACACCCATCCCCCGCAAGCGCTCCAGCACGATATCTCCGGCGCCCCGACGCCCCACTGCGCTGGTCACCGTCCCTGCGATGACATTTGGTTCACCCAGCACGGCTTGCAGCGCCGACTCATTCTCGACGCCATTCTGCAGGCATAAAATGGGCGGGATGGCGCTGCTGGATGGACGGATCGAATCGAGCACTGCCTGGGTGTCATATGATTTAATTGCGAAGATGCCAATATCAAATGAGGATGTGGAAAGGGCTGCCGGGAGGGAGGAAAATATCTCCGGATGAAGGATGCGGTAATCCTGCCCACGGATTGAAAGGACGAGCCCACGGTCATAAAGTGTGGATGCAGTCTCAGGTTGTTCGATAAAAATAACCTTGTGACCATGCAGTAGCAGGCTGCCGCCGATATACGTGCCGATGGCGCCTGCACCGAAGACGAGCCAGTTCAATCGCGCTGCCAAGAATCAGCTCCTTGGGTTGGTGCATTGGTGACTTGGTTATTCAAACTGAGCACTGCCCATTGCCGCGAAGTAGAATTATACCGGAATTGCGCATAGCCAGTGTTGTCAAAGTGAAAACCAGAAGTGAGTGGATTATCCGCTTGTCCTTGCAGCAATCCCGATGAGTTGCCCTCCGATTCTCCGTGGCGTAGCAGCGTGATAAAGTGCATCTGTTACCCCTCGTCGGGTTTTACATGCAGATGGTCATTGACCCCCAGAACATACCAGCGGTGAGAAGCAGGGTTGTAGCTGACGGTAGCGAAAGCCGCGTTATTAAACCGGAAACGTGGGCCATGGAATTTAGGTTGTGGGGTGATCCCCAGGATGGCGTAGAAGAACATGTTCAACATACCACCGTGTGAAACCAACAGGTATTTTCCCGGAGGGTGGCTGAACAGGCTTTGCACCCCGTTCCCAGCCCGCAGGTACAGCTGCCATTGGCTCTCGCCAGTCTGGCCGACAGGCTGGTAGGGGTGGATAAAATTGGGTTGGGGCAGTGTCTGGCGCACTTCCTCTGGGAGTAAACCCGCCAGCAGCCCGTTATCACGCTGCATCCATACCGGGTCGAGCTCCAACGGCACTCCCAGTCCACCAGCGATGATCTCGGCAGTTTCGCGTGCCCGCGCTAATGGGCTGGAGATGACCAGGTCAAATTCCTTCGCTTCACCTTTCCAGCGTTCGAGTAAAGAACACGCCTGGTCGTTGCCACGCTCGGTGAGCGGAAAATCTGCCTGTCCCTGGTGCCGACCTTCGAAATTCCCCTGCGATTCTCCGTGGCGTAGCAGTGTGATAAAGTGCATATGTCACCCCTCGTCCGGTTTTACATGCAGGTGGTCATTGACCCCTAAGACGTACCAGCGGTGAGAAGCAGGGTTGTAGCTGACGGTAGCGAAAGCCGCATTATTAAACCGGAAACGTGGGCCATGGAAATTAGGTTGTGGGGTGATCCCCAGGATGGCGTAGAAGAACATGTTCAACAGACCCCCGTGTGAAACTACCAGGTACTTGCCTGGAGGGTGGCTGAACAGGCTTTGCACCCCGTTCCCAGCCCGCAGGTACAGCTGCCATTGGCTCTCGCCTGTCTGTCCGACAGGCTGGTAGGGATGGATAAAATTGGGTTGGGGCAGCGTTTGGCGCACTTCCTCTGGGAGTAATCCCGCCATCAGCCCGTTATCGCGCTCCATCCAAATCGGGTCGAGCTCCAAGGGCACTCCCAGACCACCAGCGATGATCTCGGCAGTTTCGCGTGCCCGCGCCAATGGACTGGAGATGACCAGGTCAATTTCCTTCGCTTCACCTTTCCAGCGTTCGAGCAAAGAATATGCCTGGTCTCTGCCGCGCTCGGTTAGTGGAAAATCTGCCTGTCCCTGGTGCCGACCTTCGAAATTCCCCTGCGATTCGCCGTGTCGTAACAATGTGATGTGGTAAAGCATTGGAATGTGGAGTTGGTTCGTCATGAGGGTATATCCACCCCGGCATCCCAATCTCTCACACCCTGCAGGAATGCCCTTCCGGATTGAATTTTCCTGCCGGCCAGCTGAAGCTCGTCTAAAACCAAGGCTCCACCGGTGGTGGCTATGGCCGGCAAGCCCTGGTATACGAGATGTATTCCGGGTGATTCTTGCGTATCATCAATAATATGGGCACGGTGAACCTTGAGCATCTGTCCGTTCCAGAAAGTGTAGGTTCCTGGCCAGGGATTGAACGCCCTGATCTTGCGTTCCAGGCTGGCAGCTGGTATTGAGAAATCCAGCAGACCTTCTTCTTTATTCAGCATGGGCGCATACGTTGCCAGGGTCTCATCCTGTGGTATTGGGACGAGTTGACCCGCTAGATAGGGCTGCAGCGTTTCGACTAGCAGGTCAGCGCCTAGCTGTGCCAATTTGTTACCCAGGCTGCTGGCAGTATCATCGGGGGAAATGAAGAGCTGGTTTTGGCTGAGGATGGGTCCGGTATCGATACCCGGATCCATACGCATGATCGTAATCCCTGTGGCTTCATCACCATTCAAAATCGCCGCTTGGATCGGTGCTGCGCCGCGCCAGCGGGGTAGGAGCGAGGCATGCACGTTGATACATCCGTACTGAGGCAGGTCGAGCACGACTGGTCTCAGGATCTGCCCGAAGGCGGCTACCACGATAAGTTGCGGCGCCCATTCTTCCATCTGTCGCATCGCTTCAGGTTCACTTAATCGACGAGGTTGGATCACCGGTAGCTTCAATTTATCTGCCAGGGTTTTAATCGCTGGAGCGGTGAGAACACGCCCGCGTCCGGCAGGACGGTCTGGTTGGGTGACGACCCCGGCAATGGGGTACTCGGCTGCCAGTTGCTGCAAGATTGGCAAGGCAAACTCGGGTGAGCCCATGAAGACTGTGCACGGCATCATGGGTGCGATTGTAGCATACATCTCTAAATTATATTTCGTTGTGGAGAAAAGTCTTACCCGTCAGCCTTCTTTTTCATCCAGGTTTCATCATCCACGAGAGTCACCACCTTATAACCTTCGGCGTACTGCATTTCCTTGCCTTTAGCGGTATCGGAAGCCCATTCCTTGATCATCGGCTCAGGGTCCCAATCCTTCAGCTGGCTTTTATGCGCCTTCAGTGCTGCAATTTTGATATCGATCGTGTCTTCGATATTCACGTAAACGTCAGCTTTTTCCCACACACCGGCGTACACTTTACGCACTTTATGCGCTGTGAGGCCCTCCAACGCCAGTTCTTCGAACAAGTTGGGTTGCCCGGCAGCCGGGAAAGTCGCATCTAGTGCCGCCATCGCTGCTGCGCGGTGGTCGGGATGGTTGATGTAATCGCTGCCCGACCATACGATGGTTGGGTCACCGGTGACGATCACCTCGGGTTTATATTTTCGGATCTCGCGCACCAGTTTCTTGCGTAGGTCGAGCGTGGGTGTTAAAAGACCATCCGGCTCACGCAGGAATACCACCTGGGTCACGCCCGTAATGCGGGCTGCCTCGAGGCTTTCGGCTTCACGGATCTCGGTGGCCTTTTCCCGCGTCATGCCGGGTTCATCGATACCCACGTCACCGCTGGTGCATAGCACGTAGGTCACCTTTGTGCCTGCCTTGATCCACCGGGCAATTGTGCCGGCGCAGGAAAACTCAATATCATCGGGGTGCGCATGGATTGCCATGGCAGATTCGGGGATATAAATATTGGTCATAAATTCCCACCATTCCTAAACAGGGTCAAGGAGTAAAAAAAATATTGAAAAGAAAACCGCGCGCCATGCGCACGGCAATCAGGTGGGGCGGGTGGGACTTGAACCCACAAGGTATCTCTACCGGAGGATTTTAAGTCCTCTGCGTCTGCCAATTCCGCCACCGCCCCACGGGGAATATTTTACCTGATTTATGAAATTAGACAAGGAAAAATGCTATTTGGACCAGAGTATGGAAGGTATCTCCATGCAATATTAAGACCTCTGCGTCTGCCAATTCCGCTCCCACATTTTTCCGGGGTCATTTCGCCCTTGATGAATTGGAAATGTCAGCTATTTCATCGTCATCGAATCAACGATTTCGTGAAAGATGGTCAGGTTCGCCTCATCGATGCTGCGATAAACGTCCCGCCAATTCGCCCCATTACTCACCTCGACATTATTCGGTTGGCCCATGATGGTCAGCAAGTCGTCGGTCTGCTTGTCAAATAACATCACGGCTCTACCGTATACATGTTCAGTTTACCCGCTCTCTTGGCAGGAAAAATATCTTAGGTAATAGATTGGCTTCAAAAGCTGTATTCCAAATTGTTAACATGCATTGTGCGATGATCGGCATGCTTGAGCTTGATCCTCATTATTTACGCAGAATATTAACGCAGATTGGCTATGAAGCAGTAGTACCAATAACTCAGATTAGCAAACAATTAGGCCATTCCAGCATTACTACCACTCAAAGATATTTGAATATGGATTTAGATTTAGTAACCACTATTAGCGATTTCATACCTTTGGATTGATTAAGTATCAAATTTAATCAATTAATGCTAAACTAATACAATAAGCAAGGGAAAATAATTGGCTAAAGAATAATGAGCGAGCAAGTTCAAATAGCTATAATAACTGCGTGTTCTGCGTTGATAGGTATCTTTTTGGGAGCTATTATTAGTCCATTCACAACCTTATTGATTGAAACCAGAAAACGTCATTGGGAACGTGAAGATAAAAGGATGGAAAGATTTTTAGAACTCGAAGAGAAGAGAATTAACATAATCGAGATAGAATTATTACAACTTGTTGAACTCTATAATAGTATATATCACTCGATTATCGAAATGAATAAAAAAGATCATAATGAAAAGGAAATTACTTTAGCCGATTATGTAGATAAGAGTGAATACCGAAGACAGGAATTATCAAGAAAACAAGATAAAATACGAGTAATTATTGGTTCAATTAGTAATGATGATATAAAAGATAGCTGGCTTGGAATAGATGAAGAATGTAAGAAAATCATTATTGTTAACCAGGAGTTAATCAACTCGATCGAAGACGAAAATTTTTTACTGCCAAGCGAATTGCAAACCTCGTTTGAAAAATCAATTGCTGAATTTTTATCGGTTACACATTCATATAAAGTACAGTTAGGTAATTATTATGAGTTAAGTACGTAGAATTATTATATACATTAGGATGTATTTATTTGATAAAAATAGCCGTGACATTATGTCAAGGCTATTTTTGTAAAAGTATTGTTATTTTTTTAGGCCAATTCTGCTTGTAATACTTCGTTTACAACTTTATTTATACTTTTCCCTTCCTCGACTGCACGCAAGTATAATTTTCCATGCAATTCTGGATCGAGACGCACTTCAAATTTGCCTGAAAATGACTTTTGTGGTTCTTGTCCACGTTCTTTGCAAAATTCAAGATAGTCATTAATGGAATCCTTGAAAGCTTTATTTAAATCTTGAACACAATCGCCTTCAAAATTAACTACATCATTGATTCCCAAGACTAGTCCATGAAAAACTTTATCATCATCATCATATTCAATTCTTGCGTAATATCCTTTATATTGCATAATTTGCTTCATTTCACACCTGCGTTTCTAAGGAATTTTCTGACATCTTCAACTGTCCCCTTTGTTGTTGTTCTTTCTGGGTGAGGTCTATGAAATATAGCTTTAACGCCATTTAAAAAACAACGAACTCTGGATCCAGAGCCTGGAGAAATATCAGTTCCCAAAGCTTTTAACAAAGATTCTATATCACTCCAAAGAATATCTGACTTGGTAGGGGTTACACGTATTTCAGCTAATGTTTTCTTTTGTTTATTGTTCACATGATACCACAATTTAATACTATGAAGCTTAGAAAATTGTTAGGTTTTACTTAGAATTCTTGTTTATTCTCAAAAAGTTTAGCATATAAAGCATTATCTATAATATTATTTACCCAAATATTCGGGGGATTAGTACTCTAATTTTATCAGAAAATGAACCATATAATATTGGGATATTATTTTTCAATTTTCTTATAATACTCTTTAATATATTTCCTGTTGAAATATCTTTACCCAGTCAAAATTTTCGTTAGGCAAATATACCAACCGATATAATGCATTACTAAATGGCACATTGCGAGCTTAGTTGCTATATTGGAATTCACCATTATAGCAGAATCGAAATGGTCATGGCTATTCGCGAATCAGTTGTTTTCTTGGTAAAACAAATTTCAAAAAACACATCATCCAGAATAAAATTTACCGAGAGTATGCAAAAATTACTTTTGCACCATTAATTTGATTATTAATAGGTATAATTTATCATAACACAGAGGATTATTCTTAATATATCCTCAGAACCTTACCATAACAAATATTTATGCGACTATCAAGATAACAAATTTAGGTGTAACAAGGTATGACTGTAAAATTTCAAGTCTTCTGCGTCTGCCAATTCCGCAACCGCCCCACGGGGAATATTTTACCTGATTTATGAAATTAGACAAGGAAAAATGCTATTTGGACCAGAGTATGGAAGGTATCTCCATGCAATATTAAGACCTCTGCGTCTGCCAATTCCGCTCCCGCATTTTTCCGGGTCATTTAGCCCAAGATGAATTGGAAATTTCAGCTAATTTACTGTTATTGAATCAACGATTTCGTTAAAGAGTTCCAGGTTCGCCTCATCGATGCTGCGATAAACGTCCCGCCAATTCGCCCCATTACTCACCTCGACATTATTCGGTTGGCCCATGATGGTCAGCAGGTCGTTGGTCTGCTCGTCAAATAACATCACTTCTCTCCCATATACATGTTCAGTTTGTGCACTCTCAGGCAGGGTAAAGATGTATTCATATCCTATAAACCTTCCCAGTTCAACTTGTCTGACTCTGGTGATCAGGCTTCTTGCTCCGGATAGTGACTCACCGTCTTTTAAATTCTGTAACGATTGGTACGTGTCTTTCCAATACGGGTTCTGATTGTTCTTCTCATATTGGACTACGACATTATAGGAATTCTTGACCTCAGACGGAGTCTCCGGTGGATTTCCATACGGATACACGCTATCTGACCCCACTTCAACCCGCAGCGTCTCTCCTGATATAGTTTCATCGGGACCGAACCAGTTGTACGGGTACTGGAAGCCCAGTCCAAAATCGCTGTTTGAGTAGGATTTTGGGGCAGCTGGGTTGAGCTACCGTTGTCGGTGTGACCGCAATCGGGCTATTCGTCGCTACCGGTAAGGGAGGTCGGGCAGTAAGCACAGGTGTGGGACTGGCACTCCCTTGTGGGGAGCAGGCAGTTACGATCAATATGCTCAATATAATTAATATCAGTAAAGTTTTATTCATAATGTCCTCCTGACTGTCAAAGACGATGACCGTGTGAATTAAGTTCCGCATAGGGGAGAAGTCTTTTTTGTCATCCTTTCTTCTCCCTCAATCAAATCTTATCACTTTAAAGCCCTGGTCCTCTGCTAATCACTAACAACCAATCCCCAACGGCTAACCGTTAATTGTCAACTGCTAATTGCTAATAGCTAATAGCTAATCGCTAATCGCTGAACTCTACCCTACGCTTTCCTTAAATCTTCTTAAACCTCTTGTGGATCAGAACATATGTGCTATAATTAGACTGTAATTACTCACTGTTCGCACTCGTAGGTAAAAATGTAAGCAAATTCGAATAATAATTTCCCATTAACTGTCATTGCGGTATCCCCGTTGGTTTTCGGGGAAGGAGGGCGTTCTCAGAATCCAATGCTTATTACCACACTTTGAAGCTCGAAGAAGCAATCTGCCTTTTACAATAAAGATCAATCGGTTTTTTTCTCGATTTATGTGAGTAATTACATTAGACTGCCTACAATAGTTGATATGGTGTTCTTCCATATCAATCAGTGGTTTCCTGTACCGATTGGGTTATATCGGCAAAAGGCAGTCGTATACCGGTTGGTCTTTACCGGTATAGGTGCCTACAATAGTTGATATGGTGTTCTTCCATATCAATCAGTGGTTTCCTGTATCGATTGGGTTATATCGGCAAACCGCAGTCGTATACCGGTTGGTCTTTACCGGGAAGGACGTAACTACTCACCCTACCAACCGTGCACAGTTGTTTCGGGTTTGACGATGCCAAAGATACTCGACCGGTTTTTCTCCTTCCCTAATTTCCGCTTTTTGGAAATTGTGCATCCCGAACTCCCTGATTCGGGAGAGGGAGGCAGGCGAGTCCAGCGCTCCCTTCAGCTGGAAGGGGGTATTCGGTTTTTTACTTCACTCGAACCGGGATGGACGCCTCATACTTTGAATGTGGAGAGGTTTATTTACAATTGATTACTAATTACATTCATTTAGAAATAGCTCATGGTTCAATCTGCAGTCCCCCAAAATTACTTCCTTCTGTAAGGGTTGTATTGAATTTAATTGAATTATTTTTCTGGTTCAAATAATCTCCGGCGAGGTGCCTCTATGCTTGGTTTCGTTTCGTTTTTTTTATCGGTCCTATCACCTGCTCACCCATTGTACAGGTTAATTCCATCTACCACCTGATTTGATTCATTTGAATTTCCCTTTTTTTATTAAATACTCTCATCACCCTCTACCCGGAGATACTATCACCAATCATGCACCGCTTAATGGACCAATTTTCACATGGATTTACTTTTCTCCCCCGATTCATGATCGGTTGCTCAGGCTTTACCATACACTCTTTGTGCATATCATCAGTTGTGAGTATGAGTGACTAACTGGTTTTCGACGCTTCCAGCCTTTGCTTGCGCCAGCGGGCATATCTCGAGTAGAAGTGCACCCACGGACCCGATAAGCGGACATGCGGCTCGGCCCGCATCAGCGCTGATTTGAGGCTGGCGGCATCATGGAAGTCGGGTAGGGTCAGCGTGGACGTGCCCACCTCGCGCAGGCTGTGAGCGTCTGAACCGACCGTACCAACCAGGTGATATTTCAGCGAAAAGCTGAATGCCAGTGAATTACTTTTGGCAGAATAGCACCGTGAGTTGAAGATCTCGACCGCGTCGATGTCAGGCACAATTTTGATTAAATCGTCGATCTGCCAATGCCCGGCGCGGATTGTATCAAATGGATGCGCGACAGAGATAAATGCACCTTGTGAGCGCAGGTGGGTGATGGCTTCAGTTACCGGCAGGCCTCCTGGCACCAGTTCCTGGATGAAGAATGCCAGCAGCTCCCCTTGACGGGTCATGATCTCCTCGCCCACGATGAAACGGGATGGATCCAGCTCGCGAGCCAGGAATGCACCCACGACGGCATTATGGTCGGTGACTACCAGCCGATCGATGCCCTTCTTCTGGCAGGTGGTGAGCAGGTCTTGATTAGTAACCAGAGAATCCTTGGAGTAGGAGGTATGGCAGTGGAACTCGGCTTTCACCAATTTCGGAGAGTAGACCGCGGGATTCAAATCTTTGAATTACCCTTTTTTAAACCGGTTTCTGCGACTCAGGAAATAGAAAAACCCTCCTACCAGGGCTGCCAAAGCAATACCGATGCCTGCCCCTGCCTGGATCACGGTTTTCGGCTCCATCCCAGGCATCACCACCTGTCCGTCGCCATAGGATTGGAACAGTTTCCCCCATTTGGTCTGCAAAGCCGCTAAGACGCGCTTTCGACCCACGAAGGGATACCAGTATACATTATGGTAGAAATTGCTGGCGAAGTATGCCCATGGCACCAACGGGCTGCGCAGCAGTGGTTTTTCGAAGCTGTGTAGCCAACCATGATAGATCATCTTTTGACCTCGGCTGGCGAAAGTGTCTTCCTGGATGTATCCCCAGCTGCTTGATGCCAGCTCCGGCTCGCCCAGGATCTCGATTTGCGTTGGGTCACCGATGCCCATCCCTTTTTCGTGGGCAAGTCGTATGAAAGGGATGCTGAGGGGATCAAAACCCTGCAGCTTGGCGCTGGTCGCATCGATCGCCACCTGGTCGGCAGACGCCAGTAGCACGTCGGTCTCATGCCAGCGCATGGCACGCGGACCTGGTCCATCGCCGGAGAAGGTGCCATCCATCACGGCGAAAATACCCGGGTGGATGTCCTGCTGGATCTGCAACAGGTCGACCAAGGTCTCGTGGATCAAACCATGTGTCCAGTGGCGGTTTCGACCCAATAGACCACCGAAGGCATTCTTCATTGCTCCGGTAATGGTAGTGAATACGTGGGTTTTTACAGTCGGCAGGTGGATGATATTCATCCCGATCATTGGCTCGGGGATGAACAGCCCTTCGGGGAAGATTTTATCCAGCACCAGGAATGGAGTTTTCGGATGGTACTCCACCCACTTTACGGCAGGGTCAAATGTGTAGATGCAGGGCACATTATATTTATCGGTAATTAGTTTATGCTTATTGTTAACCTCGGCATCCGATGTGTCCACCACCACGGTATCATTGTGTACGCCCACCAGGTCGTCATATCCGGCATTGAGTAGACCACGGATCACCCCTTCGATTTGCCACGGGGTGGATGAACACGCCGGGTACCATGTTTGCCAGGAGATGTTGATCTTCAAGCCAGTCCGGTATTGCCTTGGGAGCGCATTTTCAAACCCTGCCAGTTTCATCAAGCGCTTGATATCATCCAGCACTGTATCAGGCGAGGTCTTGATCAGGGCCACTTTGCCTTTACCGGGAAAATCGGTCATTCGATGCCTCCTCAGGCTGCCGCCGGTTAATTCTATCAATGAATTGTTGTCCTGAGTTAATAATTCGCATAGATTAAATTCTCGTGCTTACTCACCAAGTTCCTTTTAAGACTTACCAGGATCATAATTTAGAAAATCAAGCAATTTAAGTGTCATTGGAGGAGGGCGTTCTGAAAATCCAATACTTCTCCCATATTTCGAAGCTCGACGAACCTGTCCCCGCTGATTTTCGGGGAGCAATCTTCCCCACAGAATGCTCATTATCTAGCTATATTGTCGATTCTGGCGAGTAATTACAATTTCTCACAAAGAGCATCGATTCTGGTAAGAATCTAGTGCAAGTTTGTCAGAAAAGAGATGCATAAAGCATTCCATAATATAATCCGATCATAGCCTGTACCGAATATCGAAATTTCCGGTAAAATATCCATGCTCAAGCTTGAGGGAGGTCCATGTTAGTCGACACAGATTCCGTCTCTGATTTGCCCGTCCTCGTAATCGGCGCTGCCGGCTGGGATGTGGTGGGAAGTGTAACATCTGACTTGATGCTGCACACCTCCAACCCGGCCGAAATTCAGCTGTCATTCGGGGGTGCCGCCCGTAATGTGGCTGAAAATTTGCTCCGTTTAGGCACACCGGTGACCCTGCTCACCGTGGTTGGCAACGATGAGATCGGAGAACGGCTCATCCGGGATATTGAAAATGCGGGTGCGAACGTCGACGCGGTATTGCATTCATCGCTCTACCCAACCGGGTCATACTTGGCAGTGGTTAACCGGGAGGGGAAGTTGGAGTACGGACTGGATGATATGCGTGCATTGGCAGAACTTACCCCCAAGTACATCCGTGCCCAAGAAGCATTGTTTGAAGAAGCATCCCTGCTATTCATTGACGCCAATTTATCCAAAGAGACGCTGAGAACAATCATGACTATGGCTAAAAGATTACGGCTGCCTGTGTGTGCAGACCCGACCTCGCAGCTGCTGGCAAAAAAGCTGATCCCATATCTGCCGCGTTTGCGCTTGGTAGTACCGAATAGCAGAGAAGCGTCAATATTGTGCAGTTTGAAGTCTGGTCCCACCTCGCGCCGCGCAGCGATCGAAGCTGCCAAAAGATTGGTTAGCCAGGGTGTAGAAATCGCCATCATCACCATGGCAGAACTGGGGGTTTGCTACGCCACCTCGGAGACTAGCGGGTATATACCACCCGTACGCAGTGAGGTCGTCGATCCAACCGGTGCCGGTGATGCCCTCACTGCAGCTGTATTGTTCGGTCTGATCAACCAGATGCCCATTGACGATGCGGTGAAGCTGGGTGTGGCAGCCGAATCTTTGACCCTGGCTTATCGAGGCGCAGTCGTTCCTGACCTTTCATTGGAAAAATTATATGACCAGCTCATCTAATCGGCATTATTTAGTCCATCCCGAAGTCGCTCATGCGCTTGCAGATGGACTGCCGGTCGTTGCGCTTGAATCGACGGTTATCACCCACGGATTACCCTTTCCAGAAAATGGGAAACTGGCTAAAAGCCTGGAAGCGGAAATACGGGCGCATGGATGCATTCCAGCAACGATTGCGGTGTTGGATGGTGTTATATCCGTGGGTCTTGATGAGCGACAGCTGGATCGGTTATCACAGCCGGGAGATATGCTAAAGATAAGTAGCCGTGACATTTCCCCGGCGGTTGAGCAACACAAGAGTGGTGGGACTACTGTGGCAGGTACACTGGTGATTGCTGCCGCAGTGGGGATTGAGGTGTTTTCCACCGGGGGGATCGGAGGAGTGCACCGGCAAGCGCCATTCGATGTTTCAGCCGACCTGGTCGAGCTTGCTCGCAATCCAGTTGTGGTGGTATGCGCGGGTGCCAAAGCGATATTAGACATCCCGTCAACCCTGGAGGTCCTGGAAACTTATGGTGTACCGGTAGTCGGGTATGGGACAGATGAATTTCCGGCATTCTATTCGGTCAGCAGTGGGAGACAGGTTAGTGCAAGGGTCGACTCTGCGGAAGAGGCATCCCGCCTCGCTCGAACTCATTGGCAGCTGGGATTCTCCAGTGCACTCCTTGTGGCTGTACCCCCACCTGCACATGCCGCATTGGACTATACGCTGGTCGAAAAAGCAATCGATGATGCATTAGATCAAGCCAACCGGAAGGATATCCATGGTCAAGCCGTGACGCCTTTCTTGTTAAGCAAGGTCAGTGAGCTGACCGGTGGAACATCACTCCGAGCCAATTTGAGTTTACTGCATAACAATGCATGGGTCGCGGCTGAAATTGCCCTTCATCTGCAGCAACTAACTTCCTGAATCAGCAGAAATTAAGGATTATGGAGTAAGTAATACCGTGTGAGGGAATATCCAACGGATATGGAGGCTATTTGGGTGTAGGTGTAGGCGGTAGCTCGGTGGCAGTGGGGGCGTGGGTCGCCGCAGGAGTGGTCGGAGTAATTGTCGGTGTGGGCGCGTGTGTGTTGCCCACTGTCGGCGTGGGAGTGTGAGCGAGCTGACTTGGTGTGACTGTCTGGGAAGGCACCCGGGTGTCTGATGGGCGAAGTGTGAGGGTGGCTGTACGCGTCGGAGAAGAAGTGGCACTGGGCACCGCAGTGGGTGGTTGACCTTCCACGGTGAACCGGCCGGAAGTTTTCCAGCTCGTCCCGACGAATATCTGGACTTCGTACTCTCCAACCAGCCACATCGAGGGATCAGGGTTCCAATCCGAATAACCAATACCACCGGTCCCACCATCCCAGGGATTGGTCTCATGATAGACCAGCTCATTACCGAAATACCACAACGCAGACCACTGTGCACCAGGGGTCATTTTATCGTAGGTGAATTGGGCATAAAGGTGTCCGACCGGGTTTTGGAATACGGTCGCTGGGTCGATCGGCAGATAGTTTTTATCCAATGCGCTAGCAAACTGCAAGGGGCTGAATACTGCAGCGGGGTTAGGTGTGGTAGTACTGGTAAAGGTATCTTCAATCGCCAGCGGGATGTGCGGTGTGGATGTGATGGTGGGTGTGTCAGAGACCGATGGTGTTGGGGTAATGCTGGGAGTGAGTGTGATGGTCGGAGTGAGGGTGATGGTGGGAGTTACCGTTATGGTTGGCGTGGTTGTAGACGTGATGGTCGGTGGAAAGTAATGATATGCGATGGGTTCGGCAAACCGCTGGGTGAGAATGGCGATGACAATGAAAACGACAGATAGGAACAGCATCCGCCACCCCGTCACCATTCGATCACGGCGCATCCTGAAAAATTTTAATGAGCGGGCTTTGCGGATAGAACGAATTCCAATCCATATCGTTATCGCTGCCAATATGGAAAGCATGACTATAAAAGTAATGACGCCGGTATGGATGTCTAGCTTCATAAAGAGTTACGGAAATTACTGGTTTTCGAGAGAAACAGTGTTGCTCAGCTTACCGATCCCTTCAATGGCAGCTTCGACGATATCTCCAGGATGAAGAGGGCTGATCCCAGCGGGCGTACCTGTCAGGATGATATCTCCTGCATCCAATGTCATGATTGAGGAAGCAAACGTGATCAGCTGATCGATATGGAAAATCATGTCACGTGTGGAGGCCATCTGGCGGAGCTCGCCATTCACATGGCATGTGATCATGGCGTCGGCAGGATTGAATTCAGTCTCAATCCAGGGTCCCAATGGACAGAAGGTATCAAACCCTTTACTGCGTGTCCACTGGCCATCCTTGCGCTGTAAATCACGGGCGGTAATGTCGTTGGCGACGGTGTATCCATAAATAAAGTTGGCTGCCTCGGAAGGTTGTATCCAACGACCGCGTTTTCCGATGACTACTGCCAGCTCAGCTTCATGATCAACTTGCTCCGATTGGGGGGGCAGGAGGATTATCTCGTTTGGCCCGATGATGGAAGAAGGTGGTTTAAGGAAAAGCAAGGGTGTGGTGGGCACCTCAGCTTTCTGCTCCTTGATGTGTTCGGCATAATTCCTGCCAACGCACAGGATTTTTCCCGGAATGATTGGTGCAAGAAGCTGGACTCCATCCAGAGGGAGGATGGCCTCCTGACGCTGGAACTCACTAAATGGAGAGCCAACCAGCGTGCCTACTAGCGAATTATTTACCCAGCCATATTGAGCCGGTGCATTTTTAGTTCGGTAGCGGATTAGACGCATGATTTAGGGAATTAGTCTTCTGGTTCTTGGATGCGAGTGGCCAGATCAGCTATAGCTTGTTCAGCACCGGAGAAACGTTGTGAGAATGACCAATGGAGGGCTTCCACAAGGATATATATTATCGCACTGATCACAATCATACCACTGGTGGATGAAGGATGCTCTGAGGCTGCCAGTACTACATTGGCGGAACGCGCCGTAGGCAAGGAGGCTGCTCCAACAATGGCTGCTGTGGGTATTTTTCGAGCCATCGCTTCAGCCAGCGACCGGGCGATAAATGGGGATTGTCCAGTAACATCGATGGCAAGAAGAAGGTCTTGCTTAGAGGCGGTATGCACAGTTCGGGCGAAATCGATAACCCCCGGCCGGGCGATATAGATTGGGAAACCGCCCTGTTCGAGGAAGTACACCAGGTTATATGCAGCCGGCTGGGCTGGGGATTCCACTAATAAAATGATCCGACGAGCGTTACCGATTTCGTTGACCAGTTTTTCTATGGAGCTGATATCCAACATCAAGCGCATTTGATCAAGCTCGTGATTCAAGCTTTCCAGTGAGCTGGTCACCACGGCAGGCAAGGAATTCGGTTCCTGAGTCTCTTGAGGGCGGAAAAGGAGATTTCGTCGGACTTTATCACGAATTTCCCGCAATAACTCGGGATAACCCTTGTATCCCAAGTGTTGGGAAAATCGCACAACCGTTGCAGCATCCAGGTTAAGCGCATGCGCTAGCTCACTCGCAGTCATGAAGGAGGCCTGGATGTAGGAATTGAGTAGAAAATCAGCCAATTTAGAAAAACTTTTCGACATTGTTGGCCGATCACGACGAATTCGCTCTTCGTAAGTCATCATCTCCTCCATACTCATCATTTTTTAATTCAAAGTGTATCACAATGATAAGGAAAAATGCAAGCGAATTTGCGGATTCTAGGGGCAATCTACAGGTAAAGGTGCAGACGAACTAGGGTATAATCATCCCGTCGGGCGGATAGTTCAGTTGGTTAGAACGCCTCTCTTACACAGAGGAGGTCGTAGGTTCGAGTCCTATTCCGCCCACAGAGAAACCCCTGGTCGCAGGGGTTTTATATAAACTCTTCGTAAAATCTGGTAATAGTTGATGAGCGGGGTATTTAATAATGGCATATATAAGCATTATAAAATCCCGCTTCAGCTAATAGGGAGAGTGAAAAAATCATGATGATAATAACGAATCGCTAATTATGAGCTAGAGATTACCGGATAGGAATTCTATGTAAATGCCCTTCGGTTGGCGGCAATTGACAACCATTAATAAAAGCCTATTAAACCCTTTATTATGAAATCCCGATGATGTACAATCACTGGTTATCGCCGTAAAATTGTTCTTTGGAAGCCACATCTGCTTACCTGCTAAATAATTAAACCCGAGCTCGCTTTATAGCAATCGAGATTTATGAAGCCGGAGAGAAACGATAAATGCCTGAAGCGCTTAACCAACTGATCCAAAACAACCTTGTCCGTGCAATCCTGGTGCTTATAATCCTTGTCATCTTGACGATCATCGTGTTACGTCTGGTGAGAATTGCTGCAGACATAATCGAAAAGCGATTTATCGCTCCAACTGAAGACCTCGATCGAAAAGCGCGGTTGCAGACTTTGCTTAAAGCATCCAGAAGTACCATCCAGGGGATCATTTTAGTAATTGCGGTTCTGATCGGTTTGGGAACGATGGGTGTCGACATCGGTCCAGCTCTGGCAGCAGCTGGCATTTTAGGTCTCGCAGTATCGCTTGGGGCACAAACACTTATTAAAGATGTGATTGGTGGACTAACCATTCTGATTGAAGATGAGTATCATGTTGGTGATCAGGTCAAGATTGGTGCAGTAAGCGGAGAGGTCGAGCATATTACCCTTCGAAGAACAGACGTGCGCGATAGCGAAGGTCGTTTGTTCATGGTGCCAAACGGCGAAGTGCGCACCGTAGCAAATGAATCGCGTAATTGGGCTTTAGCACTTGTAGAGTTGAACTTCAGTTTTGATACTGATATTGAAAAGGTTGTCATTGCATTAGATAAAGCTCTTGCCAAATTAGCCGGCGATGAGCGCGTAAAACCTTACTTGCTTGCTACTCCGGAGATATTTGGTTGGAATGCCATCAGCGAGTGGTCAGTGGTTGTTCGGTTGAGTGCCAGAGTGATGGTGGGTAAGCAGTCTGTTGTAGCCCGCCCAATGCGTCAATATGCTCTAAAGGCACTACAGGAAGCTGGAATACCCGTAGAGAGTTACTATCGAACGATTACTAAACCTGGAAAATAAATAAACCATTGGTTCCGCTCAAGAATCAGGAAATTTTCAAAAAAAATTCTGATGGGAAAAACTTACAACCTTAGGAGCTACCGTCTGGGTGAGTTGGCTTATAAGCTGGTATTGATAATAATGGGGTCATTATCCATCGAATCCAAGGGTAAGTAATCTATCCAGATGGATAATGATAACGTGTGATGTAAAAAGTTTACCCAAGGAAAGAATTGAGTAATCCGATCGAGATTGAAACACTATTTCATGTTTAAATAGGAATAGGCTTTCTATTATTTTACTTGTTTGCAGTAGTTACCCTTCAGAGAGCAATTCAGCTTGGAGTATATTTGTCGCCCATCAATGCCAAAACATCCTCCATCGGGCGGTCAAACGGACCCAGTCGTTCCATTTTTAAGCTTGTAACCGCTGCAGCCCAGATACTTGCCTGAGAAGGATTCTTCGTTAAGCGCATAGCCATATACGCGCCGATGCAGGTATCACCTCGGCCACTCCGCCCTGATAAGTTGAGAGGATAAAACCTTGCGTGATGAAATTCACCACCAGAATAAACCAGAACACCATCCCGGTGGGTTAATACCACCTCTTTTGGACCTATCTTCGAGAAGGTCTGGGCAGCTTTATAGATATCGGTTTCACCAGTAAGGAATTCAGCCTCAACGGAATCGCACTTCAGTATATCCAAGTGAGGTAATGTTGTCTCCATTTCTTTCCATGGCTCATAGATTAAATCCTGACCCTGGAGGACACGCGCAAATCCCTGCATATCAGCACCGAGGAGAACATTTTTTTTCTTTAAGGCGAGGATTACATCGAGACCCACCTCACCGCGCAGGCTTGAACCGATGACCGCAGCTCTGGTGTGTATTCCTTCCACATCCTGAGAAGTAATCGCTCCAGCAGTACCGGCTACATGTAAATGACGTAAATCAGGATCATTAGTCGGATATTCCAATACCATCAAGGTCGATGAAGGTGTATAAGTCACATAACAATCAATACCGGTGCGGTTAAACTTATCTACAACTCGTTTATCCTCGTGCGACAAGCGTGTGACCACAGCAACTTTTAAACCCAACTTTCGAGCCGCATGGGCAGAGTAATTTATGGCTCCTCCATCGACATACTTAACCCCATTAGGAGATATGATTGTATCCTTGGTGTAATTACCGATACAAACCAAGTCGTAATATTTATCGATGCTCATAATCTTGAAACCCTTTCGAATGAATCAAGGAAGGATCAGGTCCAGCAACCAAAATATACCTGCTCCTGCCAGGGCAGTAACAGGAATGGTAAAAATCCAGGCCATGGCTATCTCCTGGGCAACACCCCAGCGAACTTTGTTCTTCCGTTCTGCTGCACCTGCGCCCATTATCGATGAACTGACCACCTGGGTAGTGCTCACAGGACCTCCAAGTATTGAGGCTCCCAAGATCACCGCAGACGAGGCTGCCTGTGAAGCGAACCCATCCACAGGACGGATTCGATAAAATTTTGCTCCCAGGGTACGAATCAGTCTCCAACCCCCCAAAGCTGTGCCGAGTGCGATCATAGTTGCACAGGCTAACTTGACCCAATCCGGTACTCTGAACACGACTAAATATCCCCCTGTGACCAGCGCCAGGGTTATGATACCCATTGTTTTCTGAGCGTCATTCGTACCATGCGAGAGTGCCAAAGACAAGGATGTAAATATCTGACCAGTTTTAAAATAATTATTCACCCTTGGTGATGCATTCCAGCAAATATAGAATAACAGTCTGAGGACCAGAAATCCAAATATAAAGCCGATGAATGGGGATAAAAGCAAAGAAAGCAAAATCTTTAGTAAACCTGGTAGGAGGATTGCTTCCCAACCTGCATCAATCAATACAGCACCTACAAGACCACCCACCAGGGCGTGGGACGAACTGCTAGGAAAACCCAAGTACCAGGTCAGTATATTCCACAAGATGGCGCTGGCTAATCCAGCTAAAATAACGACTAGATTAATCGCATCGGCAACAATGACTTCATTGCCGATCGTCTCAGCGACAGCCACACCAAAAATAAAGGGTCCGATAAAGTTAGCAACAGCGGTCATTCCCAGAGCCACACGGGGAGATAAAGCCCGGGAGGAGATCATTGTCGCCACGACATTGCTCGAATCATGCACTCCGTTTAGGAAATCAAAAACAAGCGCTAGGATGATGACTGCGATGATTAATGGATCCATTTTTCCACAACGTTAGGTGATTTTCACAACGATATCTGCGATGACATTGGCAGCCTCGTCTCCCCTGTCAGCTGCGTTACTGAGATGGCGGTAAACCTCACGGGATTTTAACGTCTTCATCACATGCTTGATATCTTCCGCACCGCTGAATAAATCTGCCAAAGCTTCTCGATAGACATCTTCAACACGGTTCTCCAGGTTCTTGGCACGTTGGGCATGCTCATTGGCAACCTCAGGATGGAGCTCTAGGCGGTCGACAGCCATTAATAACTCATAAGCGGCATCCCTGAGTATTGAAGCAATGCGCAGCATAAACGGAGTCGGTCGAACTTTAAGTACTTCCATTTCAGTGACCGTGCTATAAGCATAATCTAAAACATCATCGATGGTACGAGATAAGGAGAAAATGTCTTCGCGATCAAAAGGAGTAACAAAAGTCTTGTTGAGCTCAGAAATTAAAATGCGTCTGGCTTCATCGGCTTCTTTTTCGGTTGTAACTATACGTGCAGCTGCCTCGGCATCTTCTGCCATATATGCTTTCAACGCTTCCATACCTTGGAGGGTTAATGCTGCCTGATCGTGAATCAGCTTGATAAATATACTTTCTCGTTTTTTAAAAAAGCTGCGCATAGCTATACTCCTTTGGTAACTAAAGATATCTAATACACCCAGAACTAACCAGATATTTTATTCCATCTTTTACTTGTGCAAGAGTATTGCCAGGTAGAAGTTCTAGAGTACGGAACGAGTCCTCGGGTAGGCGATATGAAAGAGTCTTAAAATCGATCTCGCCTAAACCAGGAGCAAGATGGTCCGTCAAACCAATTACATCATGGAGATGAGTACCCAATATTCTATCTGAGTAGCGGTTCAACCACTCTTCAGCAGGGAAAAATCCGAGCTGGCAGAGAGCTTGAGCGTGACCAACATCATAAATAAAACCCAGGCGACTGGGATCTGCCAGCTGCAACAACTCTTCCATCTCATCAATGATGGGGATATCCATATAATGGTAGCGGTTTTCCAACCCTAACTTCACGTTATATTGATCAGCAAGCTCGATGAGCTCAATTAAACTCTTTCTCACTGCTTGTAAGCGAGGGCTAACCTTGTCCTTCCGAGATTGGATTAATTGATTTTTTATTTCCATATAAATATTAGAGTCAGTCTGCCCCGTTTTAAATAATTCTCGAAGCTGCTTTTCATAACTAATATCTGATGAAACATTCCCGCAATGGATGACAACGACAGGTGCACCTAACTCGAAAGCCAATTGCAGGCTCTGGTTGACCGCTAAAACCCCCTTTTTACGAGTGTATTCATTATCGGAGGAAATTAACCAATCAAGAGCCACTAAATCCTTGGTTGAGATATCTGCCGGGCAAGGTTCATGAATGCTGCTGAATTGATAATGGTCCATACTCACATGAGATAGCATCTCTGAATCTACCTGATGATTGAGCTCGATTTTTTGGAAACCAAGACTCTTCGAGATTTGGAAAAAATCATTCAAATCCGAGAAGTTCTTAATTGCCCACATCGTCGACAATGAGGCATTAGTGGGTAAATTATTATTTATCATGTATATCCATTACTCGTTTAAAATGTGAATAGTTGCAACTATTTAATTCAAAATTGGTAGAGAGGCCAACTCAGAAAAATCCTGGATATAAAAATCTGCTTTGGCGTCAGAATCATAATTAAATGCTACTGTTTTCATGCCCACATTCCGTGCTCCGTCCAACTCGCTGGCTTTATGCCCCACGAACAAAGAGTGTTCTGGAGTAACTCCTAATTGATCCATTGCGAGGTGATAGATTTGAGGATCAGGCTTGTGAACACCTACTTCGCTTGATGGGGTGATCGAATCCCACAAGTGTCCGATTCCACCACGTTCCAGCTTACTGAGTTTGACATGTAGTGGTTGCGCAGTGTCGGTAATTATACCGAGGTACATAGACCGCGCCTTGAGAGCATTTTAATGTCTCGAGAGTATCGCTGAAGAACAGGATTTTATTCTTTTCTTGTAAAGCGGTCTTCAACCCTTTTGAGACCAAGGCAGGGTCAGTGATATTAAAAAGTTTAAAGACGGCAGTTTTATATTGCTCAAAGGAGAGCCGACCAATGAATGCCTGATGGCGGAGATGATTTATCTCAGGTTCCGGATCATCCTTACAAAGAGACCCATAACGCTTGATAAATAAATTTAGCTCCTGGTCTTTATTTTTTCGATAATATAAAACACCATCGGCATCGAACAAGACCGCCGTGACTTTAATGCCTGACGGCTTCTCGTTTGTAGATTGCGGACAGGATTGGTGCTCATTCTGCAGAATATCCAACAATTCAGTCATGTTGGTCAAGATAAAATCGGGGGTAGCACCTTCATCAGCCTCCCCGTGCTTGAAATCGTGTTTTATTTGAATGGCCAGCTTAAAACCAGCCCGTTTTGCGCCCAGGATATCTCGGTTGATACGATCGCCGATATAAATACATTCGCTAGTAGGGCTGTTCGAAAGACGGGCAGCATAGTGAAAAATGGCAGGATCGGGTTTACGCCGTTTATATTCGCTGGAAAGCACAATTGGGTTGAAGTAATGCTTAATTCCATATTGACTCAGATTTAAGTGTACCTGACCCGTACTGTTTACATTGCTGATCAAGCCGATATTAAATCCCATGTCTTTAATCGCACATAAAATAGACGGAATCTCTGGGCGCATCTGCCGATTATAGTAATGAGTCTCGATCCAAACCATTAAATCGTCAGCGATCGCATCCAACATTGGAAAGTCTTGAGGATAATCGACCAAGATATAATCGCGCCAGACTACGCGGGGAGGTAGCTCTTCCAAGGTGCGCAGACGCCAGCGGTGGTAAAGGGAAATCCCGTGGGTGACAAGCTGATATAACTTTTCATCGGAAAGATTTAAGTCTATGCCATAGGATTTTAGAAGCTGCTGCAGGCATTGAGTTTCCTGTAAGCGCATTTCCGGTGAATACCAAAATGTTTCTATTGTGCCACCCATATCGAAGAATACGGTCTTGATAGTCATTTAGATTTTCCCTTTAAACCAGAACATATATCCTTCCCAGCTGGAATAATACGAATTCTGGTAATAAAAAAGACAAAATAACAGTAATGATTATTTGACAAACAATTACGAAATTGCTTTGGGACACGGACAGGCTTCGTCCGTGTCCCAAAAGCACATCGAGCTATGGTCAAGTTATGATAGCTAATTCTGACTAAGGAGCGACAAGCAGGCTAGCCGCCCAGAAGTCGCGCACTTTACTAACGTTTTCCCAGTCGAAGATCGGATCCATCTCCCAGACCTGAGGCAGTAGCTCATTCATAGGCAGGTTGTCTTCAAAGACTGGAAGACCTTCAACTGCTGGGTAAGTACCAATCTCGTTCCAGGGTTCAAAACCTGCTTCCGAGAGAATAAATCGAATGAAGAGTTTGGCTGCATTAGGGTGTGGGGCATTGTTGGCTACAGCAAGGAAGCTGGTCTTGAAGATGCCCATGACCGGATCCATACCAAAACAAGGAGCCATGTTCAATTCGCCTTCTTGGGTAGCTTTGTAGCTCGAGTAGCCCGTCCAACCAAAACCAGGTTCTTCGCCTTCTGGTAATTCAAGCCCGGCAAAGGCTGCATCCACCATATCGCCATCGTCAAGAACTACCACATCGTTATACGCCAATTTCTTTAGCCACAGATAGCCAGCATTCTCCGGTGCCATACCAGAAGCATCCGCTGCTGCAAGTTCATCGGTAGTCCAGTCTTTACCATAAAGATCCATATAAGCTTGGGCCACCTCATCCGCATTTTGAACGAAAGTGGCAATCTTTGCCATGGTGCTGACGTCTGACATCGGGTCTTCCATGAAGAATTTACCCTTGTAAACGGGTTCTGTTAGCTGCCAGATGTTGGTGAGTGGGCAGCCATCCGGGTGTACCTTGTTGTTATACCCGATTACATCGGTCGAGTGGCGCGCAACTGCAAACGGACGCTCATCAGTTAATTCAGGGATAGACACATCCCTTGGAACGAACGACCATAACCACTGGTTTGGAACGAATTGGCCAAAAAGGATATGCCCATCGCTGTTGAACCAAACATCCCCAACAACATTCCCGCTTTCCTGCTCTGCTGACATCTTGGTATCGATGCCATCAGTGTCAGCAACATCGAATTCAATATCTGGATATAGGGCATACCATGAATCAGGCAAATCCTCAACTCCACCTGAATTGGCATAGACTGTCACCTTTCCTTCCTTAATTGCTGCGGCTTCGATAGCCTCCCAGTCATCGGCGGCAGGCTGGTAAGGACCAAAACCGTTATCCTTAGCCCATTGTTCGTTTGGGGTGAGTGCTGCTTCAGGTACAGTCGTGGATTCTGCCGCAGTTGGCTCGATTGCAGGCGCAGTCGTTGGGGTAGCCGCACCGGCACAACTGGTAATGATACTGAATACAATGCAAATTGCTAAAAACCTTACAAAAATCTTCATTACATCCTCCTTACTGTTAGTTAGCTTGAAAATAAGTTGAAAAAAAACAAAGTACTAAGTATATTTTGGGTTCGTTCCAATAGTCCTCCTTTCAATGGTTTTTTCTCCCAATTCATTAATTACAACTGTCATTAATTCCTCTGATGATTCCCATGATCTTTGATCAATTATTGGGGGCAATCAAATTTCCGCTCGCTTTATCGTATAGGTTTAGCGTATCAGGATTAAATATTAACCAGATCCGGTCATCCATCTGGATTTTACTGATGCCCATGACTCTAACGGTCAGTTCCATCTCACCCAGCCGGGCAATAATGGTCGAGTCTGCCCCGGAGGGCAGGACCGAATAGGCGCTGAACTCCACTGCTCCAGGGTGAGGTTGGGAGGATATAGCGATATCTTCAGGCCGAATGCCTACTACTACGCTGCCATTTGCGTTACCGGTATTTATCGTAATCTTAAATTTCCCTAGGTCGACAGAATTATTCCCGCTCACCACACCATCCAGCAAGTTCACTTTTGGATTACCAATGAAATCCGCTACGAAAAGGTTAGCGGGGAAATGGTAGACCCTATCGGGAGTATCAAACTGTTGCACAATACCTCCTTTCATGATAGCAATGATGGTGGACATGGTTAAAGCTTCCACCTGGTCGTGGGTCACATAGATGGTAGTAGCGCGGGAAAGATGATGCAACCGTTTGAGTTCGGTGCGCATGTCCATGCGCAGGCGGGCATCCAGATTTGAGAGCGGTTCGTCCATCAGGAACACCTTTGGGCGATAGGCGAGCATACGAGCTAATGCAATGCGCTGCTGTTGGCCTCCACTCATCTCGCGTGGATAACGGTCTTCAAAGCCTTCCATCTGTACTTCTTTGAGTGATTCTTTTACCCGCTTTTCCATCTCAGCCTTGGGCATCTTCTGGACTTCCAGGGCAAAAGTAATGTTCTTATCCACCTTCATATGCGGCCATAAGGCATAATTCTGGAAAACCAACCCTAAATCGCGCTTGCTGGAAGCAAGCGAAATACCCTTGTCGAAAGAAAAAACCAACTTATTACCAATATAGATCTCGCCTCCGTCTGGGTCTTCTAAACCAGCCACGCAGCGCAGTAGCGTCGTCTTGCCGCACCCAGATGGACCCAATAGTGTTACGAAGGTCTCTGGTTCGATGACCAAGCTGACATGGTCCAGTGCAACCACTTTACCAAATTTTTTTGTTAAATTATTTATTCTAATGGTTGTTTCCATGAAGTCCTCGCTTTACATCCCGAGACCCTTTTTTAGACTGCCGCCTGAGAAGCGACTAATGATAGCGTTCCCTATGATTGTGATGAATATCAATATCAGGACGACAATGTTCCCCATTTGATCTCTTCCGGCCTCTATATACCTCATGGTCAGGCTTGCCAGCAACTGGGTGTCACGGGTGACAAGCAGGATAATTAAGGACAGCTCGCGCATGGTAGTGATAAACGTCAGCAGGAAACCGGAAATGAAACCACTCATGGTTAACGGAAAGATGACACGTCTGAAACGCTGCCAGACACTAGCGCCAGACACTTGGGCAGCCTCCTCCAGTTCGTGCCCCACCTGCATCATGGCTGAGACACCTGAACGCGAAGAGTAGGGGAGGTGTTTAGCCACCGAGACAATCACCAAGAGGGCAAACGTTCCATATAATGAAGGCAACGGTCCTATCTTCTTGGCGAACATGGCGATATATACCGCGCCGAAAGCGATGCCCGGGATGACATACGGAATATATGCAAGCTGGTCGACCAGCTTAGCAAGCCGGGTTCCACGGCCTTTAACGATGGAATATCCAAGCAGGACACCAAGCATGGCGGTGAAAAACGATGTATACAAGGCAAGCCTGATGGAATTCCAGGCGGTTTCGTAGATTCTCGGGTTAAGAAGAACTCCTGGTTCGCCGTCGTTGTACAACGGGTTAGGTTGTCCGATCCAGTTCTGCAAAGTCAGATTACTTAAGCTGTAATCCCCCGTCCGGAGCAGGAATGTGTCATAGATCAGCAATCCTAACGGCACTACAAGAACCATCAGCTGAAAACTGATCACGACCACAAAGAAAGCCTTCTTCATATTCCTTAATTTACTTGGATTGGAGACAAACCCTCGCCCGCCGATTGTCTCATAACTCCTGCGCGTACCGGTCAGTCTCTGGTTGAGTGAAATGGTTACCATGGAGAACATGATCAGGACGATCGCCAGCACGAAGGCATCGGCCTTGTCTCCAGCTGCCAAACTGCCTCGGATCATGGTAGCAACCACATAATACCGAACCGGTGAGCCCAGGATATTCGGTCCGCCAAACGTGCCCATCACCTTGGAAAAAGTCATAATGAAACCAGACAGTAAAGCCGGTAGAACCAGCGGCAGGGTGATCTTCCGTAAGATACGCCATCGGTCGGCACCCATCAATTCTCCCGCTTCTTCAAGGTTGGAATCGATCGACATCAGCGCTGCCGAAACAAATAGAAAAAAGAAGGTGTAATAGTGCAGCGCACAACAAATGATAATCGGCACCGGTCCATACGACAACCAGTCGGGCGGACTCACTCCTAAAATGGATTCAAACATTCCCGGGGCTCCACCGACTGTCCTATTCTTGAACAGCACCAGCCAGGCTTGAGCTAATGTCCAGGAAGGCATAATGTAGGGCAAAACCGCGAGTGAAGTGACAAGCTTTCTACCAGGCATATCGGTACGCACAACCAGCCAAGCCAGCGAACCGCCGATCATTAGTGCAAGCACAACCGTGCCCATCGCGATGGTGATCGAATGCATCAGAGGGTTGTACGTATATATTCGGCCAAATATACCCGTCGACATCCTGATCCAGTGAAAAAGCGTGAATTCACCCTGTACGGCACCAGGGATACGACTGGTATCAACAGGCTGCCAGGTAAACGTGGTCTCAACCAGTTGGTATAGAGGGTTTACGACCATTATAGCCATCAGCCCGAGCATAAACAAAGCTAAGACGACATGTGGTTTAGTCAGCCAGTGAATGAATCTACGGGAACTAGCCTGAAGCTTTAGTAAGAAGGGTAGTGACGAGGTCGCAGGGATTTGCATGAATATGCTCCAAGTAATCCATTCTACCTATATAATCTATTCAATTTATTTCTTAAGTCGTTCACGCATCTGATCCAATTTATCCAAATTCGCCATTACATTTTCTTTATCATCATTGGCCAACGCCAGAAGCAGGGTGTTGATTATCGTCATAGGTACTACTAGCGAGTGGAATTCAGCCATCGGTCCACGGCGGGCAGCCAGGACTACATTTGCTTTATCGCCTACGATCGATCCAAGAGTATCGGTCAGGATAATTACCGGGCAATGGATCTCATTGGCGTAATCCAAAACCAACTGCTGAATGGGGGTGATGTCAAAGAAACCGATCATGAACAGCAAGTCGCGGTCGGTCATCAGCATCAGGGGCTCAAGCACTTCACGTCCGGACGAGGTAAGCGGGACAACCTGCCGGCCAAAACGAGAGAGGCGTATCTCCATTAAGTCTACAAGTGAAACTGATGGACCTGCCCCAAAGACAAAAATCCGGTCGCAAGATCGAAGGTACTCTACTGCTTTTTGAAGTGCCTGTCGATCCACCGTTTCAAGTGCCTGAGTCAGGTAATCTATTTCGGAAACAACCAAGCGTTCAAAGATATCTCCTCCCTGGCGTAAATCTTCAAGACGTCCGCGCAGACGAGCTGAATGGGTGACCCGGTGTCGAAAGGCTTCCTGTAACACTGTACGCATTGCCGGGTAGCTCGAGAACCCGAGCGTTCGTGCAAAACGGACCAGGGTCGCTTCACTTAGCCCAAGCCGGTCTGCAATCTCACCAGCAGCGAGGAACGCAGATTCTTCTTGATTTTTTCTCAAGTAATTGGCAATACGTTTCTCACTCTTGGTAAGTTGTTGGTAGTTGTCGCTGATGATCTGGCTGAAGTCAACAATATTTTGATTATATGTAGCCATACGAAAGCTCACCTGACTAGTGATTTATATAACCATCATTTTGTAAAATTATGAAAGGGATGTTACATTTGAAGATGATACATCATTTAAGGATATTATGCAAGTATTCTTTCATAATTAATATGACATTAATCATCCATAACAATCTCAGGTTGAGAATGGAGAATTCCTGGTACCGTACGATCATATTACTAATGCCTGGTCAGACCAATTAACAAGGCAGGTTTATTTTACAGTGTACATTCCTGAGCGAACATTTTTTATGAGTATTTCAACTAACGAGAGTGACCCAACAGCTGTCCCATCAAGACTGGCAGCCGCAGTGCCACATGCTACACCCCAGCGGATGACATCTTCTCCTCTGGCGTGCTCTTGGAGTGCCCATACTACTCCTGCCAACATTGCGTCACCAGCGCCGATTGGATTCCGCTGCTTAATGTGAGGTGGGACTGCCCACCAGATATGGTTTCCATCAGAATATACTGCACCCGTTTTTCCGATCGAGATAACTACCTGCCTAACGCCGAATGTGTGAATTTTTGGAATTGCTTGAATAGCATCGTCGATGGCTTCGATCCGCATTCCAGTCAGCTCACTTGCCTCGATAGAATTTGGTTTTATCAAGAAGGCACCAGAATTACAACCATTGAATAATAACTCACCTTGCATGTCAACGACTGCATGTGCCTCGGCTTTCTGAACAAGGTCGATTATGTTTGTGACATAAGATGGCTGAATTCCGAGGGGAGTGCTTCCTGCCAGTATCCACCAATCACCCGGTCTGACGAGCACCCTGATCTCATCCAATAAGGCTGCAGATTTGGATTCTGTCACCACTGGACCAGGTTCATTGACTTTAACATAATGCTCATGGTCTTCAGCAACAATGCTTAGGTTTGTTCGCGTCTCGCCTGAGATTTGGATGAAATCATTCCTGATACCCAAGCTGGTCAAGCCTACCTGTAATTGTTCACCAACAATTCCGCCGATAAAACCGAGCGCGACACTCTCAACTCCCAAAGCGAGCAAGGCACGCGAGACGTTGAATCCTTTACCGCCATAATCAATGAGTACACCTTGGGCTCGTAATACCTGGTCTAAGGAGATTTTTGGCACATTCAGCTCACGGTCGAGAGCAGGATTTAAGGTGATGGTATAGATCATCGTTATTGGGGTTTATTTATCCAGGTTTGATATACAGATTTGGCGAACATCTAGGATAAGGATAAGTAGATCTTTTCATTCCCATCTAGGATCTAAATGTGATCCTGGATGAGCATTGCTGATTTGACCCTTTTATCGAAGGTTGTGAGAGCTTGTAAACCAAGATTACGTAAATCCACAGCTGTCTCATTTAATTTGAAGCCCACATCTTCAACTCCGTGGGCATCTGTACCCACTGTGATGATTGGGGTAATTGAATTCTCTTTCGTTTTTGATAATTAGTCAGAAAGGAATTGGACTGATGGATAGATTTCACCAACTGGTAATTTTAAACCCTTTGTATTGACATCTATTCCAACCTGGCAGTCGACCAGGGCTTCGATAAACGGGCCAGCGTCATTCCTGTCCAAGTCATACGATACATAAGGTGCCAATTGGTTGAAATATTTTTTGATTAAATCCGGGTGAGCGATGACATCAAACAGACGAGATCGAACAGCCAGGGTTTCAAGATCAAAATACTCCCGATAAATCTTACTGATCTCTCGATCCTTTAAAAATTCCTGGTGCCAAATTTTTATTAGAAAAGAAACCACCGTTTATATCGTGTCCTGAACCCAGGACAAGGTCAAATGTGCCACCAATTAACTGCGCATAGGAGTCAAGTTTAGCAGCTATTTCTGATTCAAGGTTTGGATAATAGTCCATTTCAATCCCAATGCGGATGGTAAGCTCAGGGTATCGTAATCGACAATCCTGGATATTCTTCCAATGATCCACCAAAGCATCAGGAGAGATGGTGTACTTCGGTTGAGTGAGCATGACATGGTTAGTAAAGGCAATTTCTTCTATACCCATCGATAAGGCGCGTTCGCATGCGCTGATCTCTGACATCCTTCCATCAACAGTCACGGCTGTATGCAGATGATAGTCCATTAATTTTGCAGAATGCATGTAGTCGTTACCAATAGAATTCACCTAGATAAAATCATTTGTATCTGTGGGGTTGCCCACAAAGCTGCGCCTGTGGTATCAACTACCAGATCACAAATTGCCATCTGGGGAATATAGGCGTTCTGGGCCATAATGAACTGGTCCTTGAAAAATCGGTTGCGAAAGTAAGTAGGTTCGTATTTCTTGCGATAGTCGATATCCCGTTTCCATTTTCGTTTCATACGGATGGGATCATCGGTTAAATAAACCACCTTTATACCGATCAGATGGGAAACTTCTTCCAACAAGAATGGAAAATTTCCTTCGATGAAGATAATATCAGCGGGTTCAACCACGACCGGCATCCCATCTGGTTTAAGATTGCCATTCAAATCATGGCTCGAAGTGGCATAAACAAAGTCATATCTTGGGATGACAATCTTCTGACCCCTGCTTATCTGTTCAAGGCTCTTTTGAAGCAACCTGAGGTGGAGAGCTTCCTTTCCTTGTGTATGGATGCCTTTTTCTTCCCGGTAATCGCGATCAGTCAGGAAATTATCCAGCTCAATCGAGGTGGTTGCCTGTCCTGATTCACGAAAAGCTGAGTGCAAACGTTCGACAATCTCCGTTTTTCCTGCAGCAGTTTGTCCTGCTATGGCAAGAACAATGGGGGTGCTATATGAAGCGATGAGCTTTTGTGCAGAACGAATAAATGCCTGATCTACCTGGGCATTAGCCTCTTTGAACGCTTTATAACCAATGTCCTGGACAGTTTCAAACTTCTTCTGCTCGGGTTCGAATTTGAGATATGCTTGTCCCCCGTGATGGGAAATAACTTGATCGGTAAAGTACTGTGTGCGGTGAAGGAAATAAAAACCCCGAATATCAAAATAAAAATGTTGGTTAACCCACTCAACCGAATATAGTCCTGATACTAATCCAGCGAACAGCATATTGGTCAGGGATACGATAGCTGGGTCCAAGATGATTCGATTACCTACCAAAGGCTTGAGCTGGATGGATCGATAAAAATTGATGTCATTCACACGCTGTTCAATACTTTGACAATCTTCCAATTGGATGGAAAACCAATCTCCTTGCTCCGGTTCGAGATTATTTAACCCATAACGAAATTCGTACAGTTCCATTTCCGTGATCCCTGGATTAATCAATTTCATCTTTTCATATAATGAAATGGAAAACTTATCGGGGTCAGATATCAACAGATTTGAGGACATCAGTGATCCTTTCCTTATTTTGTTGTAGTGTGACTGCCAACATTCTTATATTCACGAATAGAGTGTATCCATTTATGCCATTTCTCGAATGCGGGGAAAACGGAAGAAAACAAATATACCGTAAGCGAGTGAAATTGATGCGCCGATGGCGACTGACAAAGCAGCGCCGACCCAATCAGCAACAAACCCTGCCTGCAAACCACCTAATTGGTGCATGCCCTGGGTTACGAGGGAATATTGACTCATAATGCGACCGCGAAGTGCGTCTGGTGAATGAATCTGGATCAAGGTATTTGCAAGCGTATTTTGAAATACCTGTCCCATGCCAACCAATACCATCAGCAGAAGGGATATGATAAAAGTCTGAGAATTTACGAAAGCGAGCAACAATGCTGGAAGACCAAGATTACCAATCGTAAGTAGCCGTCCTCGGCGAGCGTTCGTTGGCAAGGATGCCACCAGAAATGCTCCAGTGACGGCACCTATCCCGATAGCAGAATAGAGCATACCCAGAGGAAGAGCCTCCGGTTCCTGGCAGGTGAGAGAGTGGGCTGCACCATTGCAGATAAACGCCACAATTGTATTAGCACTACCAGTCATCATATTTTCTGAAAACACTGGCAATAAGGTTTGGTAAGGTCTTGAAAGAAATGAGGTTACTGCCACCAGACTCATAAGAACTAGGAGCAGTTGTTGGCTGAGGACATAACGAATCCCTTCCAGCGCATGAGAGATGACTGGAGGTTGGTGTCCTTTGGACTGGATTACTTGTGGAAGATTTCGCATCAAAAGCAAACTGCCAATCACCGCCAAAAAGCTTAAACCATTCAAGAAAAATGCGATGGCTTCACCCATTGTGGCAACAACTACCCCTGCAATCACCGGACCCAATGTCCGCGCGGTGTTGTGTATGGCTGAATTCAAGCCAATCGCACTGGTAAGGTCGTCTTTTCCCTCTACCATCTCGACTACAAATGACTGGCGCGGGGGCATATCGACTGCTTTCAGTATACCCAGGATCAATGCCATGAGATACACATGCCAAACGCGCACAAGACCAGTCCAGGTGAGTGCAGCTAAAATAAGAGCCTGGCATGCCATAAGGCTTTGGGTAATCAACAGTATCTTTCGCTTGGACATTCGATCTGCGAGCGAGCCACCCCAAATAGAGAACGGCAGAAGGGGAATTACAGTCATCAAATTGACAATCCCTAGTGAGATTGCAGAACCAGTCAGACGATATACCAGGAGCTGTTGTGCCATCGACTGCATCCAGGTACCGATCAAAGACACCCCCTGACCGAAGAACCATAGCTGGTAGTTGCGATGTCGTAAAGCTCTAAATGCAGTACCGAGCCGGGTATCGGGTCTTATTTTTGGAGCCTGGAGCTTAAGCGCCATACTTACACAGACGCATGGCATGAGCCAGGGCTATAGGCATGATTTGGGTCGCAGGGATGGTTCCAAGGCTGCCCCGAGTACAAGCCCGCTCACCAAATTTGGTAATACCGTCCGGACGGATATATTGAGATGAAATCAGCAACGGAACTGGATGCCATGAATGAAATTTGAGAATTGCAGGTGATGAATGGTCTCCTCCAACAATGATCACATCCGGCTTAAGTGCTGTAAGGCGGGGGATTAATGCATCAACATCCTCGATTGCCTTCACCTTTCCGTCGAAATCTCCGTTTTCACCACAGGTGTCGGTTTTTTTAATATGAATATAGAAAAAATCGTAATGATGCCAGTTATGTTCAAGAGCCTTGAACTCATCATCGAGTGTTTGTCCTTGAAGGTCGAGCACCTGCATTCCTACCATCCTGGCGACACCACGATACATTCCATTTACAGCAATTGCTGCCGCGTTTAATCCATACCTTTGATGAAATTTGGGGAGGACTGGCAGCTTGGCGAATCCGCGTAGTAAGACCATATTGGCTGGGAATTGATCTGCCAAAATTATTCGAGCGGCGGCAATGAACTTATTAAGTAATTTTGCAGCTTTTTCGGAATTTACATCTGATGCGCGAATTAGCAGTGGGGGGACTCCTGTTTTCTGGGGGTCGGACTCCGATAAAGCATCCGATAAACCGCTGTCTCGCAAGATAAACGCAAAACGGTGCTCCTTGATCGGTTCGATGAAGAGTTCAGCGTCTTCGAGCTTAATTGTGGAGAGTTTTTTAGATAATTCCTTATTCACGGATGTGTTAATTCGTCCTGCGCGGCGGTCTGTAATCAACCCGTCTGCATCCAGCGTACAATAATTTCCTCTGGCTGCCAGGTCATCAGGACCTAACTCGAAGTCAACTCCCATGGCTTCCATTGCACCACGTCCAATTTCAAAGTGGATCGGGTCATAGCCGAATAACGCTAGATGTCCGGGTCCACTACCTGGTGTTATACCTAAGGTTACAGGAATGGTTAGCCCAAGAGAAGACCTTTCAGCCAGTGAATCCAGGTTGGGGGTTTGGGCAGTTTCCAGCTCCGTCAGCCCTCCTGGTTGGCGGGGTAACCCGCCTAGACCATCCATGACCAGCATGACAATCTTAGTCTGTGCAGGTATGATGAGTTTATTGAAAAAATCAGGGTAAATATTGTTATTGATAAGCATACACCTCAATCATAAATTATGAGATATAACTTTTTGGGCGAAGTATTAAATAAATAATTGTAGAAAGTATTAAACCTTATGAATTTTTACAACAAACTGGTTGTTTTTTTCCAATTCCGTAAACCAGTGCATCATAAGCTATTTTCGTCTTCTGGTAATTACCATCACGGTCAAGAGCGAACCCTCTACCCATGCCAGTGACAACTCTACCTATCCCAATTGCTGCCATTTTTTGTTCCAGGAGAGATAGCAGGGCAGGAGCGCTGCCAGGTTCGGTACTACGCCCATCAAAGATAACATGTATATAAACGTCTTGTAATCCATTCGACTTGGCCATCTCCAGTAACGCCAGTGGATAATCTATTGAACCATGTGAACTTTTTTCGCTCAGTAAACATATCAAGTGGAGTCTGGAATGATGCTGTTTTACATCCTCGATTACACGAATAAATGTTTCATTGGTGTAAAAAGTGCCGTCTTGCATGGCGGAATCCAGACGAACATCATCCTGTAATATCACCCTGCCAGCACCGATGTTCAAGTGCCCAGCCTCGGAATTACCTGCTTTACCAGGTTTTAAACCGACAGCTTCTCCGGCGGCTTGCAGGAGCGTGTTTGGATACCGACGGAGCAAGTGATCCCAATTAGGTGTATGAGCCAGATAGATTGGATTCGACTCATCATCCGTACCGATACCCCACCCGTCTAGGATGATAAGCAGTACATGTTTCGATCGTACTTTTTGGTCATCGGCGAACAGCTGGTGACCGGACATCGTCGGCGGCTGGTTGATGCCAAATATGGATAAAATTGTAGGAGCGATATCTGCTAGGCTGCCTGGATGTAGATGTATCGTTTTTTCGAATACATCAGATATAAGCATGAAAGGGACCGGATTTACCGTATGGGAAACATGAGGTTTTCCTTCAGAAGTATATAATTGTTCCAAATTACCGTGGTCAGCTGTAATGATAACAAGGTACTGAGCAGCCAATGCTTCTTTGACCAGATGCCCGAGGTAATTATCCACGTGCTGGGCGCACCTGATTTTTGCTTCCAGATTTTGGGAGTGCCCGATAACGTCGCCATTGGCAAAATTGGTGACGATAAAATCAAATTCTTCATCGATTGCTAATTCTAGTTGGTCAACCACTTTCTCAAGGCTCAATTCAGGGATCTGATCGAAGGGTATTCCTTTTGGTGAAGGAATACGGATATCCTTTTCCCCTTGAAATGGTTGATTATCACCGCCATTGAAAAAGAAAGTGACATGAGAAAACTTCTCTGACTCGGAGATATGTAGCTGGCATAAACTGCTGCGGCTGAGTATTTCTCCGAGGGTATCTTCGATCTTTGCAGGGGCAAAAGCGACCGGCAGGTCTTTAAATTTTTCATGATATAAAGTGAGGATAACGAATGGGAGATGCTGAAAATTCTCCCGAGGGAAACAATTTAGCTCTGGATCGACAAACGCTTCGGTTAATTGAATCTCCCGCTCGCCACGCCGGCAGCAAAAAATGACCGAGTCTCCTTCTTGGATGCGCCCAATAGGTTTACCATGCTGGTCTACAAGGATTACAGGCTCAATCGAGTAGTCAGTTTGACCTGCTGCGTAAAGATCACAGACTGCATCGGCGAGGTCAGTACCCCCATGATCATTTGTATCAGACGACATAGGCACCTCCTATAATGAGACCCTTAGTTAATGCCAGGGAATAGGTCCAATAACTGCTCAAATTCATTGACGATGATATCTGGCTTATTTTCACCAGTCGGTGGATCCTTTTCTATCTCAGTTGGCTTCATTAGCAATATAACCATCCCAAAGCCAGCATTTCGGGTTCCAACAACATCCCTCAATGGATTATCACCCACATATACACATTTTTCGGGAGGAACTCCAATCCTCCGGGCAGCTTCCCAGTAAACTTGCGGATCAGGTTTACGCCGTCCTGTTACAGAAGATAAAACCACCGATGTAAAATATTGGCTGAGGCCGTCTGCCTCCAACCAATCGGGGATTTCATGGCAGCCGATAACATTACTTATAATCCCCAGGCGATAACCACGATTACTTAGCTCATCAACGACACGCCTGGCATCGCGTTGTAAAACCCGCTTACCCATAGACTGGCGATACAGGTAGGTTAATTCAGCCGCAATTGGGACGAGCTTCTCTGCAGGATAATCGGGCAACAGCCAACGGATCCATAGTTCAGATTCCGGGGCTTCGATCCATGTCTCGAAAGCCCATTTCCGATACATTTTGTATCGTTCATCAATTTGCTGGCAGAAGGTTTCAGGTGATTCTTGTGCTCCCACAAGCTGTACTAATTTCTTCTTGGCATTTGATTGGTGTTCCTCATCTTTGACGAGGATACGCATTGTATTACCCAGGTCAATAAAAATGGCTTCGATATCTGATCTCATGAAATAAACCTTTCACTAAAAATATTGGTTGCGTATGTGTCGATTTGGGTAATCGTGATTAATTTATGTTCGTTGCTTTCAAAATTCGTGGAGGAAAGATATCCAACAAGTCACTGCATGTGTGGATAATGTAATCAGGGGAGTTTTCTCCTATTGGTGGTTCACTGATCTGTTTATCAGGTTCCATCAGGATAATTACCATCCCAAAACCGGCTTTCCGTGTGCCAACGACATCTCGAATTGGATTATCACCAACGTAGACACAGCGAGCCGGGTCTACACCCACTCTTTTCGCTGCCTCCCAGTAAATTTCCGGACCAGGTTTTCGATAACGAATTTTGGATGATAAAACGACTGCCTTAAAGAAAGGGGTGAGTTGGTCATGATCCAACCAGTCAGGGATCTCAGTCTCCGTGATAGTATTGGCGATGATTCCCAGCGTATATCCGCGCCGGTCCAATTCCAGGACCACTTGTGAAACGTCCGATCGGGGAACCCGTCGCCCGTCTTTATCCCTCCAAAGACGAGTCAACCTTCCGGAATTCGTAGCGATTAAGTCCGTCGGAAAATCAGGCAACATGAAGTGCGTCCAAAGTTCTTTTTCAGACGCTTCGGTTAAATTTTCAAATGACCATTTCCGATATGACTTCCATCTTCCATCTAATTTCATAAAAAAATCTTCGATCGGTCCTTCTGCACCGACCAAAGTCATGAGATCTTGCCTCGCCTGGGATTGAAATTGGCTATCTTCCACCACAATTCGAAGAGTATTGCCAACATCCAAAAAAATCACATCGATATCAGCATTCATGTTTCTCCTCACTGGTAGTTCTATCTGTATTTTCTTACAAAACGGGAATTTATGAAATTATACTTTCATTTGTATATGATACAACATTATTATTAAAATTGCAAATGTTCTTTCAAAAGTATTGACATTATTCCTTATTATGTGTACACTATAATTATTGCACACGTGTGCACAAATGAGTAATCCATGCCAACGACAATAAAGGATATTGCGAAACAGGCGGGGGTATCACATACCACCGTTTCACGCGCTTTACATAACAGCCCTCTTATTTCAAAACAAACTACGATTCGGATCCAAGAAATCGCATCAGATTTGAGCTACCACCCGAGTTTCGCAGCCCGCAGTCTAAAAACTAACCGCTCACAGGCATTGGGCGTCATCGTAAGCCATATCGATGACCCATTTTTTAGTGAAATCCTACAAGGTATTGATGATGTCGCCCAGACGAGCGGATACAGCCTATTCATAGCTGCGTCTCAGCAAGACCCGAAAAGAGAAGATGCAATCGTGCAAACGATGCGGGAACACCGGGTAGATGGCGTGATACTATGCTCACCCAGGTTCACTCCAGAGCAGAGCTTGCAGCTGCAATCATATGATATTCCCATTGTAGCGATAAATAACCAGGCTGATGAGGACTACCAATATTCCATCTATCATGATGATGTAGATGGAGGCAGGCAAGCTTGTGAACACCTGATCTCGTTAGGTCATCAGAAGATTGGCTATCTGGGGGACGCAACCTCCGGTAGAACTACCAGGGAAAGATTGGTAGGTTTTCAACAAGCCATGCATAAAGCTGGTTTGGTTGTACGAGATAATTACGTCCATCAGGTGGTGGGTAACAGTGCCAGGGCAGGTTACGATGCCACCGATTATTTCCTTGTTTTAAAAACCAGACCTACAGCCCTCATTTGTTATAACGATATGATGGCACTGGGGGTGCTGAAACGAATGCACCAGGTAGGTTTACAGGTGCCAGAAGAAATTTCGGTAACGGGATTTGACAATATCATGGTGTCTGATTTCACCAATCCAACCCTCACGACGATCGACCAACCCAAGCGGTTCCTTGGCGCAGAAGCTGCGAGAATGATGCTCGAGCAGCTCATTTCGGGTACTGAACCCAGACCAGTTGAATTTAAAGTGAAACGATTGAGAGGAATGTTACTCATTCGTCAGTCAACCACGGTACCCAAACAAGCGTAAAATGGAAACGAACCTTTTTCCTTCCAGGTTAAATGTACTTCCCAGATCGCTTGCGTATAGCCAAGAAGCAGAGTTCGGGTTGGCTCAAGCAAATACAGGACTCAAACTGGCGATCTTGACAGTTCCCGGATCGAAAATTATTGACCAGTTTGAAGGAGAATTGTCTAATTTCGGGGATAAAACATTATTAGTATGCAATCTTAACCACAGGAATGCCATTATCCTAAGAAAACAATTAAGCTGGCTCCAACCAAAATTATTGGGTTTACAAACTTCTGTAGGGATGGGCGATCGCTTAGGTATCGCCACTCCAGGACATGTGCGGGCAGTACGTAATTTCCAGGGAAAGATCGCCCCCATCTTTGCCCAACAATCCACGCGAGAGATGATTCGTACCCATCGAAACCCAGACCAAGTAATGGATGATGCCATGTGGGGGTGTTTTGAAGAAAACTGGCAGGAATGGGTCGGGTGCGACGCAGACCATCTAAAGAAGAAGGTGAATATTGATTCTTGTGTTTCAGCTGGTTTTACGTTCTTCACATTTGATACTGGTCAATATGTAAATTCTGACAGCCAATTGATGAGTCTGCTGCCAATCAAATATAAAATCGAAGAATTGCCAGAAAATCTTCAGCTTTCCCAAACCGGCTTGATCGGTAAATCGTTTGATATCGAAGGATATCAAATATATATGGATGAAGAAGTTCTTGCGAGAGCCGCCTTTAAATATGGAAGAGCAATAGCCCGCATAGCAGAAATGTTCGAACATCTCCAGCAGGTGGCTGGTGACCATCCCTTCGAAGTGGAGGTGAGCATGGATGAGACCGAGGAGCCTACCACACCAGCTGAGCATGTGTATATTACCAGTGAGATGTGCAGACTGGGGGTGAAATGGGTGAGTTTTGCGCCGCGATTTGTGGGACGATTTGAGAAAGGTGTGGATTATATAGGCGAGGTGTACTCATTCAAAAAAGACCTGGCTGTCCATGCGGCAATTGCGAGGCATTTCGGACCCTATAAGCTTAGCTTACATTCCGGCTCGGACAAATTCAGCATATATTCAATTTTCATGGAAGAGACTCGAGGACTGTCGCACCTGAAAACTGCCGGGACCAGCTACCTGGAAGCTTTACGCACGATTGCTGTAATAGATAGTAACCTGTTGAAGGAAATCTATACATTTTCACTGAAGCATTTTGAGGTGGATAAGTTGAGCTATCACACTTCTGCTCAGATTTTACGAGCACCCAGGCCAGATAAAGTGTCCGATTGGTCAAGCTTGCTGGAACAATTCGATGCACGTGAGATCCTCCATATCACCTTTGGTTCTGTGTTGACTGCTGAATCAGATAGCGGAAAACTACGATTTTATGATTCCATCATGTCCACCTTAGTAGACAATCGCGAAACATATTTTGACAATCTTGAAAACCATTTCATGCGCCACATACAGCCATTCGCATCTTAAGATCATAGATAAGATGGAGATTAGATGAACATTCAGCCTGCACAAAAAATGTTCGATGTATCGGGGAAAACAGCGGTTATAACTGGTGGGGCAGGTGTCCTATGCTCCGCTATATGTGGCGGATTAGCATTTGAAGGTGCGAAGGTGGCAATTCTGGATATTAATTTGCAAGCAGCGGAAGGCTTGTCCCAAGAGATCATTTCTTCTGGTGGCGAAGCAATTGCAGTTGGATGTGATGTCTGTGATAAGGACAGCCTGGATTCAGCTTCACAGCAAATCCTGAATTCGCTTGGGAAGGTGGATATCCTCATTAATGGGGCTGGTGGCAACAGCTTAAAAGCAACCACAAAAGATGGCCTGACTTTTTTTGATATCCCAGAGAATGCGCTTCGTTGGGTGTTCGACCTTAATTTAATTGGGACAGTTTTAAGCTCTCAGGTTTTTGGGAAAATCATGGCAAAACAGGGAAAAGGCATCATTCTTAATATTTCATCGATGAATTCATTTCGACCCTTAACTCGGATTCCAGCATACTCAGCTGCCAAATCTGCCGTGAGCAATTTTACCCAATGGCTGGCGGTACATATGGCACAGGAGTACTCACCGGAAATCAGGGTAAATGCCATCGCACCCGGTTTCTTCCTGACAGATCAGAACCACTTCCTAATGTTAAAAGATAATGATGAGCTAACCGTACGAGGGCAAACAATCATCGCACACACACCGATGAGGCGTTTCGGTATACCAGAAGATCTGGTTGGCGTGGTTTTGTGGCTTGTTTCATCTGCATCAAGTTATGTCACCGGGATAGTTGTCCCGATTGACGGCGGGTTTTCCGCCTTTAGTGGTGTATAAATGTTGCTCCAGGCTCCAAAATATAAGAGACCCTCAAAAGAATAAAAGGATATATAGGAAATTGAGAGATAGAGATGGTCATCGGTAAAGGCTTGAGCGAGGGCTACCTCACAAATCACGAGATACATGAGATTGTCAGCGAGGGGATCGATTCAATTGCTCTGGAGGGCAAGCGGATATTAATTTTAATTCCAGACACGACCCGCACGATGCCGATGCCATTTATATTCGATCTATTCGAAGAATTACTATGCCCAAAGATTAATAAAATTGATTACCTGGTAGCGCTGGGGACCCACCGACCGCTAAATGATTCGCAACTTAGCGCACTGATTGGAAGAGAAGTAAAAGCTGGTATGGTAGGTAGCACCCGGATCATCAACCATGAATGGTACAAACCTGAAATCTTTACCCAAATCGGAATCCTGAACGCTGAAGAGATCAACCAGATCAGCGGTGGGCTGATATCCCAGGATATACCTGTACGTCTGAATAAATTAATTTACGAGTATGACCAGGTGGTTATTTGTGGACCGGTATTCCCACATGAAGTAGTGGGGTTTTCAGGAGGGAATAAATATTTCTTTCCAGGGATAGCTGGTCCTGAGGTGATCAATTTTACCCATTGGTTGGGAGCCTTGATTACAAGTTATGCCATGATTGGTACTCTACATACCCCTGTGCGTGAGGTAATTGACCTTGCAGCGGGATTTATAACAGTCCCCACAGCATGTTTTAGCTTCGTCGTAGACCATAATGGTGCTGCCGGAGTCTATTATGGTACACCTAAAGATGCCTGGCTATCAGCGGCAAAATTATCTGGACAACGTCACATTTTGTATGTCGATAAACCTTTCAAGCGTGTGTTGTCGATCATGCCCAAGATGTATGACGATTTGTGGACTGCAGCCAAGGGGATGTACAAGTTGGAACCTATCGTAGCTGATGGCGGAGAGATTGTAATTTATGCACCCCATATCCATGAAGTAAGCTACACCCATGCCGATTTGATCGATGAGATCGGCTATCACTGCCGGGATTATTACTTAGCTCAGTGGGAAAAGTTTTGTAGGTATCCAGGTGGGGTGCTGGCTCACTCAACCCATTTAAAAGGACAAGGGACGTTTGATAATAATAACAAAATTGAAACTACGCGGATTAGAGTGACACTTGCCACCGGGATTCCAGCTGGGCGTTGCAAGAGAATCAACTTGGGCTACCTCGCACCCACTGAGATCGTTATTGAAGAATGGCAAAACCGCGAAGCCGAAGGTATATTAGTCGTTCAACAAGCAGGCGAGTTGTTATACCGCATCAAGTCACATAAATTGATGAATTTACTGAGTTCAGAATTGCAAACATAATGAGTAATCATATGATCAGGAGTGAGCTATGGAACAAGCAGATATTGGATTGATCGGATTGGCGGTGATGGGGCAAAACTTGGTCCTGAATATGAATGACCATGGATTCAAAGTGGCAGTTTTCAACCGCACACTATCCAAGGTGGATGATTTCCTTAGAGGGGGTGCAAAAGATACTCAGGTAATTGGCACCCATTCACTGGAGGAACTTATCAACAGCTTGACTAAACCCCGACGGGTCATGCTGATGGTTCAGGCGGGAAAACCCGTGGATGATTTCATTGAATTGCTCATTCAATACCTTGAGCCGGGGGATATCATTATCGATGGCGGTAACTCAAATTATAACGACAGCATCCGCAGGACAGCATATGTAGAATCGAAGGGTTTATTGTATGTTGGAACAGGAGTTTCAGGTGGAGAAGAGGGTGCCCGTTACGGTCCATCCATTATGCCTGGTGGGTCATCTGCAGCCTGGCCACATATTAAACCAATTTTCCAGGCTATTGCCGCCAAAGTAAAACGCCCTGATGGGGGTGAGGATGCTTGTTGTGATTGGGTGGGTGAGAATGGTTCGGGCCATTACGTCAAGATGGTCCATAATGGCATCGAGTACGGCGATATGCAGCTAATCTGCGAAGCTTATCAACTCATGCACGAAGGACTCGGGTTATCACCTGACCAGATGGAAAGTACGCTGGATGAATGGAATCACGGGAAACTAGAATCTTACCTGATTGAAATCACTCGCGATATCATGGGTTATAAAGACGAAGATGAGAGCCCCTTGGTAGAAAAAATCCTGGATGTGGCTGAACAGAAAGGTACCGGGAAGTGGACGGGAATTTCAGCGCTGGATATGGGTGTTCCGCTCACGATGGTGGTCGAAGCTGTTTTCGGAAGGGCGCTTTCATCCTTGAAGGACGAAAGGTCTGCAGCTGCGAGGGTTTTATCTGGGCCTCACTCTCGAATCGAAAGCGATCAGTATGAATTCATTCATGACCTCGAACAAGCTGTTTACGCCTCGAAGATCATGTCTTATACCCAGGGATATATGCTTTTCAAGGCTGCAGCAAAAGAATACCGGTGGAATTTAAATTATGGAGGCATCGCATTGATGTGGCGGGGTGGTTGTATCATCCGGTCAGCTTTCTTGGGAAAAATTAAGGAGGCATATGATGCTAATCCAGCATTGGAAAACTTACTCCTGTCACCCTATTTCAACGGTCAGATTGTATCAGCCCAGAAGGGATGGCGCCGGGTTATTGCGAAGGCTGTGAGCGCAGGCATCCCAACACCCGCAATGTCTAGCGCGCTGGCATTCTTCGATGGCTATCGGCACGAACGCTTGCCGGCCAACCTGCTACAAGCGCAGCGTGATTATTTTGGCGCTCATACGTACCAGAGATTGGATAAGCCACGTGGAGAATATTTTCATACAAATTGGACAGGACATGGTGGTGATGTAACTTCAACCGTGTGGAAGAAGAGTAACTAATATAGCAATTGATTTTAGGTGGTTATAAAAAGCTTAGGAGAATGCAATGAAAACCAGCCTGAATATTCCTATCAAAGGTGAGCTTGATTTTATCGCCTTGGGTGCCCTTAACCACCGGCTTGATCCGGGAATTGTACCATTCCGGAAAGCAACGGAATGTAGGATCTATCCGAGCGGTGGAGAATATAACGTGTCAGCCAACCTGGCGGATTGTTTTGGGCTTAAAACTGGGATTGTGACCGCAATGGTCGATTATCCAATTGGTGAGTTGATTGCCAATGGAGTCAGGGCGATGGGAGTAAAACCGTTTTACAAGTGGTTCAAGCATAACGGCGTCACCGGACCAAATATGGCAACCATTTATAGCGACCGTGGTCAAGGTGTTCGAGCGCCAGTTGTCTTCTATAACCGTGCAAATGAGGCAGCAGCCCAGCTAAAACCCGGAGATTTTGATTGGGACATTATATTTTCCCGTGGGGTGCGTTGGTTCCATAGCGGTGGCATATTCGCAGCGCTATCGGAAACTACGGGGGACTTAATCATTGAGGGGATGAAAGCAGCCAAATTACAAGGTGCAGTAGTATCGTTCGATCTAAATTACCGGCCTAAGTTATGGAGTATTTGGGGTGACAACCAACGAGCGATTTCCGTCCTCAATCGTATCGTCGAAAATGTGGATGTTTTGGTTGGCAATGAAGAAGATCTTCAATATGGACTGGGCATCCCAGGACCTGAAATTAGTCCAATATCAAAAATCGATCCGAGCAGCTTTTACACGATGATTGATGAGGTGATAAAACGATTCCCTAATACAAAGATCGTTGCGACAACGTTAAGGGATGTACATTCGACCAACAGGCATTATTGGGGTGCTGTTGCCTGGATTGATGGTAAGGCATATTGTGCTCCGACATGTGAGCTTGATATCCTTGACCGCATCGGTGGAGGAGACGGATTTGCCGCTGGATTTTTCTATGGCCTTCTCGCCGATGATGAACCTCAAGCTGCAGTCAATCTGGGGTGGGCTCATGGCGCTTTACTCACAACTTTCCCTGGCGATCAAACCATGTCAACATTAACCGAAGTCCGTGCATTTGCACGGGGCGGCTCCTCGAGGGTACAAAGATGATAAATACGAAAAATTTGACAATGATTAATAAGATCGATGGAGGAAGAATGCAAACCATGAAGGCACTCGTGTTCAGAGATATTGGCAAGATTGAGCTATGTGAGCTACCAATTCCGAAAGTAACTCAACCAGATGATGTTCTCATAAAAGTATCTTCAGTCGGGATTTGCGGATCAGATATCAAGATCCTGGAAGGTAAGCATCACTATAATCCAAACATCGTCCTTGGCCATGAGTTTTGCGGAACGATCACTGAGATTGGCAGTCATGTGACACATTTTAAAATAGGAGATCGGGTTGCAGTGGATAATAATATTCGCTGCGGTTTTTGCTCATTTTGCCGTATGGGACTGACCAGTCAGTGCGTGGAGATAAAATACAATGCTATTGGCGTGATGAGAAATGGAGGCTATGCAGAATATTGTTTGGTACCAGAAAAACAGTGTTTCAGATTACCGGATGAGATAGACGATATCCTTGGCACGCAAGTCGAGACGCTCGCTACAGTCGTAAACGGGATGAACACACTTCTTATGTTGCCATATGACTACATCTTGATTTTAGGCTTTGGCCCAATAGGATATCTGTTCGCTCAATTTGCCAAAAACATTGCAGCCAAGGTTGCGGTAACCGAGATTGACCCATTCAGGATCAATGTGGCAAAGCAATGCGGATTGACGGTATGGAACCCGAACGAAGATGATATTGTTGCGAATATCACTGATTTCACGCATGGACGCAAAGCCGACATTGTGGTTGAAGCTACTGGAAATGCGCTTGAGCAGGCACTGCAATGTGTGACACCAGGGGGAAAAGTGCTACCGTTTGGGATGGATTCGAGCATACAAACAACGATAGTACCAAATGAGATTACCCGTTGGGCTACTAAAATCCTAGGATTGTATCTTGGACAGAATACAATGGTGCCCGCAATCCGTATATTCCAGGAGCGACGACTGAATATGGATCCATTCTTTACAAAAATCATACCCCTTGATGAAGGGCTGAAAGCTTTTAATGACCTGGGATTAGACCTTGCAACCCTGAACCACCATCCCAAAAGTGCAATGAAAATCGTCATGAAAGTAGCGTGAGGTCACAATGAAAAAACCGGTAAAGATTGCAGTCATTGGTACAGGTCGAATTGGGAGCGTACACACACGCGACCTTATTCAGAGCATCCCGGAGGCGGAAGTAGTGGCGATATGCGATATCCGCCTCGAGGTGGCACAAGCTGTTGCCGATGAACTGGGGATAGAGCGGGTGGTGAAAGATTATCACGAGTTGTTGGAAGATAAGGAGATTGAAGCGGTATTGATTGCCACAAATACCGATACACATGCTTTTATCGTGAAGGATTCGGCGAACGCAGGCAAGCAGATATTTTGTGAAAAACCATTGGCGCTCAATCTTTCTGATATCGATGATGTCATGGAGATCGTGGAAAAGACGGGGATAAAGCTTCAAGTTGGTTATAACCGCCGATTCGATAAAAGTTTTCGACACGTGCGGGAAGTCGTTAAGTCTGGTGAGCTTGGACAGCCGTGCGTCTTGCGCATAACCAATCGAGACCCTGAGCCGCCAACCATTGAGTATGCCAGAACTTCAGGGGGTATGTTCCTGGACATGAGTATCCACGATTTTGATATGGTACGCTTCCAGATAGGGGAGGTGGATGAGGTGTATGCCATTGGGAATGTGCTCATTGCACCTTTTCTCAAGGAAATCGGTGATGTGGACATAGATATTATTACTCTACGATTCGCAAATGGTGCAATAGGGTCAATCGATAACAGCCGGCAATGTACCTATGGATATGACCAGCGCCTGGAAGTGTTCTGCGTCAATGGTGTGGCTATCGCCGGGAACGAGTACGAAAATACAGTCATTAAAGGGAATTCTGAAGGTTACCATTCAGCCAAGCTACCGCGCTTTTTCATCCAGCGATTTGCGGATTGCTATGTCGAGGAGGTACGACAATTCCTACAATGTGTTAGGGATGACACACCTGTGACCCCCACAGGATATGACAGCCGTGCCTCAGTTTTACTCGGTCTGGCAGCCTGGGAATCGTTCAGGCAAAATCGACCAATAAGCATGAAGGAATTTAAGGGATGAGGACGACATTTATGCTATTCAAGAAACTCGTGACAACTTACCAGCGTAGATGGATTTTATTTATTGAGAGGAGATGAAGATGACGAATAAAAGTGCCCCAAAAGGATTTTTCTCGACAGATCAACCCGATTTGTTTTTCGAGGATAACCCAACCGGTAGATTAAAAAAGGAGATTTGGGAAGCAACGGATGAAGAGATTGATGCAATATTAGAGGATTATGGAATCCCTTCACCAGTTGAATGGGCAAAACCGGGCTCGTACATCCAGACGACTACACGGTGGCAAGTAGAAGAGAACCGGAAGAATAATGATGTGGTATTTATCCCGGTAGGTTGCACCGAACTGCATGGCAGGCACTTGCCCAGCGCAGCAGATACGCTTTATGTTAGCGCAATTTGCGAAGGTGTGAGGCGTTTCACAGACAAACGCGGTGCAGCTGTAAATCTGGCGCTACCACCTCTGAATTATGGCGGACACCCATATCACCACCTTGGAATGCCAGGAACTGTAATTGTAAGGGAGCACGTGGTGCGGGAAATGATGATCGACGTGATGTTGGGACTGTGGAACGACGGATTTCGAAAACAGCTAATCGTCAATAACCACGGGCAATTATGGATGTTGGAGTCAGCGGTGCAGGAGTTCCAGAAACGCTACCAACTACCAGGAATATTCCGTGTGATCGATTGGCACCGTGGTGTTAGGGAATTCTTCCGCACCACGGAACGCGGGGGGCAGATGGGTTCCAATTTCGTGCATGCCGATGAGTGCGAGACTTCCCTGAGCCTACTGCTACATCCAGCGATGGTGGATATGGAATATGCCGTCGATACGGATGGGAAGAGCTACCTACCAGATGGGCATTTCGATAAATCAGTGGATCCGTTTGGACGCCCAAGTCGGTGGTCGGAAGGCGAAGGTCATTTTGCAATCGAGATATCTGCTACGCCTGAAGGTGTGGTTGGTAAAGCCCGTGATGGTGCTGCGTATAAAGCAAAACGGCCGATTGCAGCGATATTAAAGTATTTGACCCTGTGGAATGATGACATCTTGACGGCATTTCCTGCTGGGAAATTACCTCCGGTAGAAGAAGTCACATTACGAAGTGCTAAGGATATGGAACCATTCCTGCGTGAACCTCTCAGTCCGGGATGGAAATCGGTGTATTCACTACCCCGGATCGGCCAAGGGACAGATGTGTAATTAAAGAAGACAACTTTTAATTAGAGCGAATGAATTATTTGGATTGAAGAGGAGATCTTCTATGAATGGGAAAATGCAAGGTGTTACTCTTGTTGCTGAATGGGAACCTAAACCAGGATTCAAATTGGGAAAAAAGGATATAGAAGGTCGGCAGAGTTACCTGGGAAGCCAGGTTTGGCGGCACCCAAAATTGGAGATCCATGATTATGAAATTCCCTCCCCCGGACCAGAACAGGTGCTCCTGGAGGTGAAAGCATGCGGAATTTGTGGCTCGGATGTTCATATGGCACAGGCAGGCAAAAATGGATATATATATTATCCGGGGTTGACAGGATTTCCAAGCATTCTCGGGCACGAGTTTTCAGGGGTGGTGGTAGAAGCTGGTAAGTATGCGATCAACAAACGCACTAATAAGCCATTTGAGGGTGGTGAGCCGGTGACATCGGAAGAAATGTTGTGGTGTGGGCAGTGTAAACCTTGTGCCGATGGGCAACCCAACCACTGCGAACGACTGGATGAAATCGGGTTCAATGTTAACGGCGCTTACACAAAATATATCCTGGTGCCTTCCAGAACTGTGTGGAGCCTCGAACCGCTGCGGGAACGGTATGATGAAAAGGATATCTTCATTGCTGGAAGCCTGGTGGAACCAACCGCGGTAGCTTACAATGCTGCTATTGAGCGGGGCGGGGGGATCCGACCAGGTGACCGGGTGGTGATACTTGGTGGAGGACCAGTGGGAATCGCTGCATGCGCAATCCTTAAACGCGCCGGTGCATCGAAGGTTATCATCTCTGAAACACAACCGGAGCGAGCAGCGATGGCTTTGAAGCTTGGAGCTGATTACCATATTAACCCATTAAAAGAAGATTTCGCTACGAGGGTTCTGGAAATTACCGATGGGATGGGAGCAGACATGTTCATGGAAGCTACAGGATTGCCCGAGATGGTCTATCCGGGGATAGAGCAAGTGATATGGGAGGGGAGGACGATTTGCAGCACGGTAGTGGTTACTGCTCGAGCTGATGCGAAAATGCCTGTGATGGGTGAAGTTTTACAAGTGAGAAAAGCCCGGATCGTCGGTGCCCAAGGGCATTCCGGTCATGGGAATTTCCCGCGTGTGATCGATTGCATGGCGTCAGGAATGGATATGACGCCTATGAGTACAAAGAAAGTCAGTCTGACCGAGCTGCCTGAGAATATCCTCCATCTGCAGACTGACCGGACTGAATGTAAAATCACCTATGTTGCAGAATAAAATATGTGGATGAGTTTCCGAGGGCAAAGGAATTGGAAATACCGGGAGATCGCCTGAGTATCGACAAGCTGTCCATCGTCATTTCAACTCATCCAGCACAATTCAAGGCAGTGGCTTTTAAAGGCGATTTCGAAGCTAATCTCATCAAGGTCGCTAAATGGGGTTACCGGGGTGTAGAGCTTGCTATCCGCAATCCTGATCTGGTAGACGCGGATAGGCTTGAACAGTTAATCACAAACCTCGGCCTTAAAGTGCCAGCAATCGGAACAGGGCAGGCATGGGGAGAAGAAAGGATATCGTTTACAAGTGCTTCGTTAAAAATCAGAAAGGCTGCAGTCAGCCGAATTAATCGGCACATTGAGCTGGCACAGCGCTTTGATGCATTGGTCATAATCGGACTGATTCGTGGAATTACACCTGAAGGGCAAACCCATTCACAATCCATGCAATATCTAACAGAATGTCTTGCCGAGTGTGCTGAAAAAGCCGCAGAAAATGGCGTTCGATTGGCATTAGAACCACTGAACCGGTATGAGACTGATCTAATCCACACGGTCCAAGATGGATTGGATTTGATAGGTCAGATTGGATCATCAAGCTTCGGCTTACTTTTAGATACATTTCACATGAACATTGAAGAATCTAACATCGTCGAGAGCATCCTTAAATCGGAAGAGCATACCTTTCATTTCCACGTAGCTGATTCCAACAGGTGGTATCCAGGAGGGGGCCACCTGGATTTTAACAGAATTATTGATGGACTATATAAAGCTGGGTATAAAGGTTGGATATCCGGAGAGTTTATGCCAATCCCGGATGCAGATACTGCTGCGCAAAGAAGTATTTTATTCATGAATACAATTGGTAAATAAAATAGATTCTATTTGCACACTGATTGAATAATTACAATTGATATCTAGGGTAGATAACTAGCTCGTTGGTAAGCGAAATCATTGCAAGTGGGCTCTCCTCTTCAAGTGATCAGAGGAGAGCCTATTAATTGGATGAATATCATGATCAACAAGGATGCCGATAAAAGGCATGTCTTTAATAATAATACTGTAGTAAAATGGTCGAAATTGGTGGATTGCTTAAAATATATATTCTTGTCGGGGTGATACGACGAACAGAATAGAGAAATACAGAAAAATTTGGAGGTATTAAAATGAAAAAAATTGTCCCATGCTTGTGGTTTAACAATCAAGCTGAAGAAGCGACGAGATTTTATACTTCGATATTTAAAAATTCCACGATAGACAACATATCTTATTATGGTGATTCAGGACCTGGGATAAAGGGGACGGTATTAACGACAACGTTCCAGCTGAATGGACAGGAAATTATGGCATTGAATGGTGGACCTGAGTATAAATTCACGCCTGCGATATCCTTGTTCGTGAATTGTGAAAACCAGGAAGAAGTAGATTATTACTGGGAAAAACTTTCAGAAGGTGGTGAAAAGGGTCCTTGCGGTTGGCTGACGGATAAATTCGGTGTTTCATGGCAAATCGTTCCGACGATATTAGGCGTCTTATTGAGCGATAAAGATGAGAAGAAAGCAGCCAGTGTGATGCAAGCGATGCTCAAGATGACAAAATTAGATGTAAAAATACTGCAACAAGCATACAATGAAGGCTGAACAAGCGACAAAAGATACAAAATCTTTACCACTAAATAACAAGGTGTTCAAAGTAAAAATTGTGACGGATTATCTTGATAATCATCCTGAATAGATTGCCAAGAAAATTACTATAAATCTAATTCTTTGGTAGCCACTATACACTTTTGCTAGGCGAGCTTATTGCTCGAAATATCTTTTTATCGGTTGTATAATGGCGATTGAACAAGTATTGACGGAGGATGTAATGCCAGAGAAAAAGACGATCGAAGATATCCTGGTCCAGCCAAAAGCGGTCGAAGATTTAGATATTCCCCAAAATATCTTAATCGATATTCTCCTTCGTCTGCTGTATACCGAAGGGAATGTCGATTTCCGGCGGATGTCACAGGTTATGAGGGTTCCTTATGCATTGGAGCAATTATTAGATTGGCTGCGGAAAGAGCATCTGGTTGAAGTATCACAATCATCAGCGTCATTTGGTCCACTAAACTACATATATAAACTGACCGGACCTGGAGAGGATCGAGCGCGTGAGTCAATGGAACGCTGCCAATATGTAGGTCCAGTACCGGTCCCTGTCCATCGATATAGTGAGGCAATTGAATTCCAGACCACTGGCTCAAGACTGGTTAAACCGGAGCAGGTAAAAAATGCATTAAGCGAATTAATACTCCCAGAAGATTTTCATCGAAAGATTGGACCCGCAATCAATTCAGCATCATCGCTTTTCCTTTATGGGCCACCTGGAAATGGCAAGACTACCATTTCAATGCAAATTTCCCATTTAATCAGCGGAACTGACCCGATATGGTTACCTTACGCTTTGACTGCAGGTGGACAAATCATCCAAATTTATGACCGCTTATTCCATCAGGAAATTGAAAGAGACCAGAAAAGCACGCTTGACGGACGGTGGGGCCAATTCAAACGCCCCAGTGTGGTGGTAGGCGGTGAGATGAAGATCGAGTCCCTCGACCTGCGTTGGGACCCACTGGCGAACTTTTACGAAGCGCCCCTGCAGCTTAAAGCCAATGGGGGAGTATTTTTGATCGATGATTTTGGTCGACAACAAGCCAGCCCAATTGACCTTCTAAACCGATGGATCATGCCTTTGGAGAATGGAGTTGATTTTTTACGTCTTCGCACCGGGCAGACTCTCGTTATCCCGTTTAGGGCACTGATCATTTTCTGCACAAATCTTGACCCGTACAACCTGGCTGATGAAGCGTTTTTTAGACGAATTCAGATGAAGGTTGGTATTTTTAACCCAGACGATATTGGTTATCGTCAAATCTTTCAAAAAGTGTGCCGACAGATGCAAATCCGTTTCGATGAAAGCAGCTATGCACATTTACTTGACCAATGGTACCGAAAAGATAAGCGGGCTTTCCAAGCGGTGCATCCAAGGGATTTACTCACCATAATCAGAGACTTATGCTCGTATGAAGGTAGAGATATATTCTTAACTCCGCACTTGATCGATGAAGCTTGTGAAATCTATTTTGTCAAGCACTGATCTATAATCCGAATTTATGAAATCAAAATTTGAGCTACATAACCTGCTCATCTTGTCAAAAAATTATGAGATCTACAAGCATTTAATCGAACAAGCAAATTTGCCCGGTCTATCCATTGGAGCGTTTGATGACCCTAACCTGGCTGTAAATTCGGGTGGTCGATTTGACGTTGCGTTTGGCGAGCCTTCACTGGTTAGCGAGGTTTTGACCCAGCTCCCTGATGTTAAGTGGCTACAATCAAGCTGGGCTGGAGTTGAGCCCTTACTAGTGTCGAATTTAAGATACAACTATATCCTTACGAATATCAGGAATGTGTATGGGCCGATGATGTCTGAATATGTATTCGGCTACCTGCTCATGATTGAGCGACAAATCCTGGCGAGGTGGCAGTCCCAAATAAAGCATGAATGGGATGCCAGATCATACAGAATTCTGTCTGGAAAGATATTTGGCCTGTTGGGTGTTGGATCTATCGGAGCTCACCTGGCTGGAACAGCCAAACATTTTGGGATGAAGGTCTATGGTTATACCCGGCAAAGTGAAGCTTGTCGAGAGGTGGATAAATATTTTCATGCTAAAAATTGGCGCGAATTTACAGCTGATTTAGATTACCTGGTATGCTGTCTGCCTGGAACAGCTTCAACCAGAGGAATTGTGGATGCAGACTTTATTGCCTCCTTGCCAAACAAGGCCTGGTTCGTAAACGTTGGTAGAGGAAGTATAGTAGATGAATTTGCTTTGGTGCATGCTTTGAATAGCCGAACCCTAGCAGGCGCAGTGCTCGACGTTTTCACAGAAGAGCCACTCCTGCCAGAACACCCCTTATGGTCGACGCCTAACACTTTTATTACTGCGCATATTGCGGCTATTAACATTCCTGGTGAAATCGTAAATGTATTTCTAGAGAACTATATGCGGTATATTTCTGGGGAACCTCTTCTGTTCCAGGTAGATTTTAACCTGGGATACTGACCAATGTTTAATGATCGAACTTTCCAGACTGAGATGTGAGCTATCATCTCAGATCCAAAATCTTGTGGAGTTATCTTTATAGCATTTATCGAGTGACAGCTCGCTTGAGTTCCTAAATTTTGGATGACCACTTGACCCAAGCAAGCCAAAGGGCTACAATTCAAGTGTCTATCATCAAATTCACTATGCATCAAGGAGACAATAATGGATGACTTTCTATTTCGCGGAAATCTGGCAGAGCTGGATCCCGCAATTTTTGAGTTAACCCAACTAGAAGCTGAACGGCAATATCGAAAACTGATCTTAATACCAAGTGAAAGCCAGGCACCGATGGCGGTGCGGGAAGCACTATCATCTGCATTTCAAAATATCTATGCTGAAGGCTATCCACGTGAAGAAACGCGGATGATGAGTGAGAATGAGATCATGGATTTTCCTGCCCGCCTGGTAAATTTCAGGCGGTATTCTGATAAACGCTATTACAAAGGGGTCGAGTATGCCGACACCATTGAGGAGCTGGCACGCCGTAGATGCGCTGAGCTGTTTGCCAACGAAATGGTCGATGCAGATGATATATACGTAAACGTGCAGCCATTATCAGGTGCTCCAGCAAATAACGCGGTGTACCATGCCCTGGTGGAACCAGGAGCGACTATTATGGGAATGGACCTGCTCCATGGTGGACATCTCACCCACGGCTCACCCGTGAACCGATCGGGGAAATATTACAATGCGGTGCATTACTCAGTAGATCCTGAAACCGAGCAGATCAATTATGATCAAGTTGAAGCGATAGCCTGCAAGTATAAACCACGCTTTATCATAGCTGGTTATTCCTCATATCCGTGGGCGGCTGATTGGGAACGCTTCAGACAAATTGCCGATGAAGTAGGTGCATATCTCTTTGCCGATATTGCTCATATTGCAGGATTAGTCGCTGCAGGTGCATACTCATCTCCGGTAGGATATGCCGATGTGATCACATTTACGACGCATAAATCACTGTGCGGCCCACGGGGAGCTTGCATCCTGACTTTTGATGAGAAATTGTCTCGCGATGTTGACCGAGCAGTTTTCCCTGGAGAACAAGGAGGACCACATGTAAATTCCTATGCAGGGATGGCAGTTGCGTTCAAAGTGGCAAAGACCGAGCAGTTTCAAAAGCTTCAACATCAGGTAGTTAAAAACTGTGCCGTCTTTACCGAACAACTCGAAGGGCGGGGTTTTCGTATCGCATACGGAGGGACCAACACGCACTTGATGAACCTGGCGTGTAACAGCGTGATGGGGAGTGATGGAACCGCACTTTCAGGAGATATGGCTTCCCGAATCCTGGACATTGCGGGGATCGTGGTGAATCGTAATACCATTCCTGGGGATAAGGATGCTTCAGACCCGTCAGGGATACGCATGGGCACGCCCTGGGTGACCCAACGTGGTTTTAAAGAAACTGAGATGAAGCAGCTGGCAGATATCATAGCTGATATCCTTCTTTCAACCAAACCGCATGGACGGATGGGAGCCAACGGTATTCTCCGTAGAGCAAAAGTTGATTTCCATACCCTGGAAAATGCAAAGATCAGGGTACGAGATCTTGCGCAAAGTGCAGGGATCGATTTTCAAGCCAGCCAACACGGATACCCACATTTCTATTATATTGATGACAAAGCCAGAGTGGGGGATTGGTCAGTCCTGGAGCTTTCAGGCGAGCGTGTGCGGTTGTTCTTGAGTGAAGCCCTTACCAGTGATGTAGAGCTTTTGGAGGCAGGTGAAAGCCAGCCGACGAGAATATACACGCCGGATGGTCCGGTTGATGGATTGTTAACCTGTATTGCCACTTATCAATTCCGGCTGACAATACCAGCTTCCGAGCAAGGTGTGGTTACTGCATGGTTGCGCGACCTTTCAGATGGGTACGTGGCATTTGACCAGGATGTTCTCAAGAAACTCCCTGGACTGACCGTCGTAACAGTGACTGATGCTGAGACGGTGAAACCAATAAAAGGCGAGGTGATGGCACCGAAACCATATTTTATTGGCATGGAGATGGGCAAGGGTGAGGCATTGCCTAAATTCACCTGGGAAGAGAAAGAGGGTGCATTAAAACGAACTCCGATTTATGATACCCATAAACAGCTGGGTGCCAAGATTATCACTTATGCCGGTTGGGAAATGCCCGTTTGGTATACATCGGTAATGGAAGAGCATCTGGCTGTCAGGCAGACCGCTGGTGTGTTCGACGTAGCGCATATGGGTGTCTTGCAAATTGAAGGACCTGATGCTCCAGCGTTCCTGGATAGCGTAGTAGCCAATGACATAAGCTATTTATCAGTGGGTGAATCATGTTATACGCATTTTTTGGACACTGATGCCAACGTGATCGATGATCTGATCATTTATAAGCGCAGTAATGAGAAAATGCTGATGGTGGTGAATGCAGCCAACTTTGACAAGGATTGGGCATGGTTGAATGCTGTGAGAGAAGGAAAGGTTGCCGTTGATAACCATCGACCGTGGACCAAGGTGTTTGGTCATCATGCAGTGGTGCGGAATTTAAAAGATCCCAAGGAAGGAAGTGATATGCGGGTCGATATCGCACTCCAGGGACCCATGGCGAGGAAAATCCTGATAGGACTGGGAAGCGATGATGAAACACGCCGTTGTATACGTTATCTCAAGCGCACCCATATCTGTGAAGTAACAATGGGTGAGTTTGATTTGATCATTTCACGGACAGGATATACGGGAGAGAAGTTTTCATATGAGATTTTTGTCCACCCTGGCAGGGCGGATGATCTATTCAATGCCATTCTGGAGGTGGGGAAGTTTTACAGCATTAAACCATGCGGACTGGGAGCGCGTGACTCGCTGAGAACTGAAGCCGGATTGCCACTCTACGGGCACGAGATGGGTGGCGAGATGAATTTAGGCGTAGCAGAAGCAGGATTCGGGCAATATATAAAAACATATAAACCATGGTTCATCGGTCGTGAAGCGTTCATCGAGAGAGAACGGGGGCGCAAGGGAACGTTGGTGCGCTTCCGCTTCGATGAAAAAGGGGTTAGAATGGCACACTTGGGAGACCCTGTGGTGGATTGGCGTGGCAGGGTATTGGGGCATGTGACCAGCTGCGCGGTGGACATGGATGGCTATCTGACCGGTCAGGCATATATCGAGACAAAGAGTGCTGATAAGGGTACAATTTTCTATATTTACCAAGGTGCCCCTAAAGACAGCAGCAAGATCCTGGGTGCGCTGAAGGTTGGCGAACGAGTGATCCTACCATCACCAGCCCACATCCTACGACGCTTCCCGAAGTTGTGAAAGAATTAAGCCGGTATGATGGATGAATCTATCAGCCGGTTTCTTTTTTGGCTAGAAGTACAAATCTAATAAAGGAGAGTGAGTTAATGGAAACACCTTGGGATCATCGCTATGCCCAACGGACTCAGCGGATGAAAAGCTCAGCGATACGTGAGTTGCTCAAGTTAACGGAAAACCCAGAAGTAATCTCCTTCGCCGGCGGACTGCCTGCTCCGGATGTATTCCCGGTTGATGAATTTGCGGCAGCATGTGAGACCGTTTTAAAAGAATGGGGTGCGGAGGCATTGCAATACGGTGCCACTGAAGGATATAAACCACTTAGAGAGATGATCGCCCGGCACACAAGCCGGTACGGGATAAGTGTTTCGCCAGATAATATCCTGATCACCAGCGGGAGTCAACAAGCGCTGGATATGATTGGAAAGGTATTTATTAACCGAGGCGACCGCATCCTGGTAGAGGAACCTACTTACCTTGGAGCACTGCAAGCCTGGAATGCATACGGGGCAGAATACGTTACCGTCCCAATGGACGAGAATGGGATGGTCACAGATGCATTGGAAAACGCACTGCGGTCGGGAGTGAAGTTCATATATGTATTACCTAATTTCCAGAACCCTACCGGTGTAACATTGTCACTGGAGCGGCGGCACCAGCTGATCGAAATTGCCGACCGATATGGTGTGCCGATCATCGAAGACGACCCGTACGGGCAATTGAGATATGAAGGTGAAAATTTAGCATCCATCGTGAGTTTGGATAATGAATTCCGTAAAAATGGCACCGATGAATATGCAGGCAATGTGATTTACCTGAGCACGTTTTCAAAAACACTGGCACCCGGATTACGCCTGGCGTGGGTGGTTGCACCAACACAGGTGATACGGAAGCTGGTGCAGGCAAAACAAGGCGCAGATTTACATACGGCGACATTTAATCAGATCGTAGCTTACGAGGTAGCACGGGGTGGGTTCCTGGACAGACACATCTGGTTGATCCGGCGAGTATACGGCGAGAGGCGGAATATTATGCTGGATGCCATGGAAGAATTATTCCCTCCGGGAGTAACATGGACCAGGCCGCAAGGTGGATTATTCTTATGGGGAATGCTGCCAAAAGGGATGGATACCACGGAGATATTTAAAGTTGCGGTTGCGCGTAATGTGGCGTTCGTCCCTGGAACCTCGTTCTTCGCAATGGGGGGAGGCGAGAATACGATGCGGTTGAATTTCTCCTATTCCAACCCTGACCAGATACAGACGGGGATCGAGAGACTAGCGAACGTATTGAAGGAGACAATTTTAGCGGGTAAGTGAAATTTGATGGGGTGGTAGGAAAAATCTCTAACGACATCGATTCGAAGAAGCAGGGAGCTGTTTTTAGTTATTAATAAAAAAATGATAATTCGAATCGAAACAAATCCGCTCGTGGGTGGTGATTTTCAATTGGTAAGGTTCTGATCAGGGCACGTGGAGCTTGTCATTGCAAATCATATAACTAATCACCAGAATCGACTGTAAGATTTGATTATTAGGATTCCCAGGGGAAGATTGCTTCCCGGAAATCTGGGGGGAATAATCGTGATGATAAAAAGGAATATGTTTGGTTTCTACAGTATCTGACCATTGCCTGATTGAGACATTTTGCAAGAGGAAGATTGGCTCAAGACCAAAAGATCGCTGGTCTTTTCCCCGAAAAACATCGGGGATTCTCCCCCAAGACCAAGGGGTATTCTCCCCCAAGATCAAGGGGGATTCTCCCCAAGATCAAGGGGGATATCGCAATGACAATTATGTGATCCGATTTAGAAATTCAATATTTGGTGATCCTGATGGTTGAAGGAATGAGTAATTACACACTTATCGGTAAAGACCGACCGGTATACGACTGCCTTTTACCGATATAACCCAATCGGTACAGGAAACCACTGTTTGATATGGGAAACCACCATATCAAATTTTGTAGGCAGTCTAATGTAATTACTCACCGGAATCCAGGACATCGGTAGATTATGATTATTACTGAGAGCAGATTGCCACGTCGGGCTTCCGGGTATATACGTAAGATTGGATATCCAGGACGCCCTCCTTCCCCGAAAACCAACGGGGATACCGCAATGACAGTTTAAGTGTATTATTTCCTAATTATGGTCTCTGTTAGTGATAAAAAGAACTCGGTGAGTAATTACAGTCTAATTATAGCACAAAAGTTCTAATCCACAAGAGGTTTAAGAAGATTTAAGGGAAGCGTAGGGTAGAGATCAGTGGTTAGTGATTATTTGAGAACTGCAATGACCTCTGATACATACGTTTCTAATGCGTAAATGTGCAAAGACATGTGATACACCTAAGCCGTAAACAATACTCAAATGACTTGACCAGCTTTCCTTGAAGAAGAAACATATCCAAGCGACGATCGAGGTGATTCGCAGTTGCTAAAAAATACTGCCATTGATATTCAGTGCCAATGTCAAATTTGTCGTTAGCGCACAAGGTGATGCGTTCACGCTTACGTACTAACCGGATGAAGGATACATTGCACTTTACCAACTGAAAATTGCGTTTACGCCATTTATAGTTCACGGGCGGAAGTCGTAGGGTAACAGGCTGGGCATATTCGGCCGGCGGCTTGCGGTCAAGAATTCGCAACCTTCATTGGAGAGCTTCCACATCCCCGCAGAAAGTATGCTGCCTTGGATAGAGTTCTTCCAGAAACCGACACTTGAAGAACTTAAACAGAGAGAATAAGCATGTGTGGCTAGCGGACCACCTGCCTGATCGAGGAATGGATCTACCAGTAGTGTGGGGTATTGTACAGCCGCTATTATGTAACCGAATTACTGCATTATCTGGAGATTTCTTACCAGAAGGCACGCTTCGTGCCCGATCATCTGGATGAGGCGGCACGCCAGCAGTGGATAGAGATGGAGTAGCTGAAGATTATGACCCACGCCCGTGAGGGCGGGATGCCCATTTTTTACGGGGAAATCGGTCGAAGATGGCCTCGTCATTCTGGACGCCCATACCGAGAAGATTATCCGCCTCATGGGCGTCTACAGCAGACTGCTCATTGATCCCGCTTCATCTGCTCTCTTGTCTAATTCTATTTCTCTACCCCTTTAGTTCCCCAATTCTGCGGTGACCAGGGGAGGAATAAAAGATAATCCCGATCAATTTAATACAAGTTTTCGGGAATTGACTTTTCACAAGGCAGAAAAAATATCACCTCCCCTAAGGGAAAAAAACATGGGGGAGGTGATTGAGTAAATGGACTATGGATAGGCCGGAGGTCGAATGATCTGGCAGCAAGAAGGGTTTACTGAATATTTACCAGCTGAACTTCGAAAGTCAGAGTGGAGTTAGCAGGTATGGAACCATTAGCAGTAGAGCCGTATGCTAATTCAGGTGGGATCACCAGCAAACGGGTACCGTTCACCATCATTCCCTGTACACCTTCATCCCAACCGGGGATAACCTGGCCTGAGCCGATGGTAAAACTAAATTGAGAGTTGAGATTTGAGTCAAAAGAAGTACCATCATCCAGCCAGCCGATATAGTTAACTGTAACTGTACTCCCGGTTGCGGCTGTAGCGCCGTCACCAACCTGCAAGTCCTCATATACCAATCCTGAAGCGGTTGTGACGGCATTCGCAGATGGAGTGGGTGGGGTGGTATCCAGTGTACCAATCGGATATGAACCGCTGGTTGAACTTGCTGATCTGGCAGCGTAATCTTTATAGATAAAAATTCCTATGACAACTACTACCAGCGCAATGATCACACCAATGATCATACGCTGGCGATTTCGTCGAGCAATGCGGTCGGCGCGGCGCTGTTCTCGTAAAGCTGCTTTGGTCATGGACACCTCCAATTGAAAGTAAGATATAGGGTGCTGCAAATTTTAACCGATAATTGCAGCACCCAACACACCTATTTCCGGGTTAGCGGGAGGAATATCTCAAAGTTTATATAGACCACCACGCTATCGGTCACCGGTTCCAGCATTGCATCATTCCACACCGAAACCTGGACGATGTAAACACCGGCGGCGTGATATTGATTGAAGAAGAGTAAAGGCTCATACTCGTAAGTTCCTGTTACAACTGTGCCATCACCAAAGTCGATGATGTAAGCATAAGGCATAGCGGCATCGTTGGGCAGGAGGTCGGCGCTAAAATCGACCAAATCACGGGGGTAGATCGGTCCGGTAGTAAGCTGGGTAAGGTCCACGCTGGTAATTGCCGAAGGTTCAACAGTCACAGTGTGAGTAATACTATCTGTGCCGAGATTATTGGTGGCATCTAACTTAACTGTGAAGATTCCTGCCTCGCCATAGGTGTACGAAGGATTAATTTCCGATGATGTACCACTCCCATCACCGAAATCCCAGGCATAGGTCATCGGCTCTGAACCGGCAGTCTGATTGGTAAACAGCATTGGATCGCCAAGGTGAACCGGGCTGTTGCTGGTGAATTCAGCCAGCGGAGCCGTGGGTGCCATACAGCCTGGTCCGCCAGCGGTGAGGGAGATGTCGTCGATGTGCCAGCCATCGTAATTCGTATTACTGTCACTGGTGAAATGGAAGCGAATACGGGCGTTCGCCTGACCATCCAAAGCTGGTATAGCCAGCTCTTCCTGCGTCCAGGTCTGGGAGCCATTGTAGGATTGTACGGCAGTCCAGCCACTACCGGTGCTATATTCGACAGTGCCATAGTCCCAGCCCGCTTCGGTTTGATATTCATGCCAGAAGTTAAGCGTCACCCCGGTGGCGTCGCTCAGATCGAAAGTTGGGGAGGTAAGCGACACATTGCGGTAGTCCTGATAGTTTCCGCCAGGGCTGTCCGTCCATGAATGGGTCGGGCTGTGAGAATCTTCAGTGGTGATTGCCCAGGGGGTATCGGCGGTCCAACCGAGGTTGCCATCTTCAACATCATCGCTCAATACACCGCAGATTGGGTACAGCAAGAAGTCTTGCTGTACCGTTTCATAATTTTGAGCGACAACGCCATTGGCTATGGCGGGGGCAAAGTTGTCGGCATCGACAAGCATATCATAGGTACCGCTAATAACGGTCATGCTGTAATAGCCTGTAGCGGGATCACTGGTGGTGTTGAACAATCCGGCAGTGACACTGGCAGCAACCGGCTGATCATTACCAGCCTCAAGGACATAACCCTCGATGACCGGTGAAACTCCAGGCTCGACAATGAAGAGGAAAGCAGAGCTGGCAACGCCCCAATTATTGTTGACATCCTTGCTTTCAACAAAGATGGTATGCCTACCGGAAGTAATCCCAGAAGTGTCGATGGTCCCCTGGATGGCTTCGATATAGTTGTTAAAGTTCCCATCGCTAGCGGTCATCGGATAAGTGACAGTATCGGTGATCCAGGAAGGACTGTCGATGGAATAACGCGCTTCGGCAACGTTTTGATGGGGTTCTCCGCCAGCATAGCGGCCATCATTGGCAGTAGCGGTCACCTGGACAGGCTCACCTGGGGTGACAGCAGCAGGCGAAGTAAGAACATCGAGAGAGTCAGGACCAGCAGGGGTCATGTATGGACGGTAAGCAGTCTTGAATGCGTAGAGAAGGGCATCGCGGTTATCGGGGTAATCGGTATTTTCGAAAGAACCGCAGTTTTGGAAGAAGTCCCCAGCCATCTCGAAGGTGAAACCAGGAACGCCTAAAGTGCCATAGATGAACTCATCCGTAGTACCACTGGTCTGATACAGCTGGTAGCTCTGGTATGGGATGTAGCCATTGAAGTATGCCAGGTGACGTCCTAAAGTTTGCAGCTGAGTACCGTTAGGCGCAGGTGCGGAGGTCCAACCCCAAGGCCAGAGGACGAGTCCAGCGGCGCTATGTAAGGTAACAAAGACGCCGGTCGAATCGAGTGGGGCAGGGTCACCATCGCCAGGACCACGCTGATCGGGGTAAAGAGTCTGGACGAACGACTCAATAGCCTGGACTTCTGGTTCCGAGCCGGCGGAAGGACCCATGTAGGTCTCATCACATGCATAAGGACTGGAACCACCATGATTCCATTTGAAGGTGCTGTTGCGATTTAAATCAGTGCCCCAACTACCGGGGTCATTGCAACCGTCATCATTGTCCACATTCTTACGCCAGTAATTACCTTGTTCAGCCAGTTTACGCCCGTCTGGATTGTCCATAGAGACAATGTAGACGCGGAAATAATCCAGCAGCCAGGTGACGTCTGGATCGATACCGTAACTATTAATCAGATACTCAGCATAACGGGTAGCCAGCTCGGCCGTGGCGTATTCCCGGGCATGGATCTCCGCCATAAGGAAGAAAGTGGGTTTTTCGTCAACCACACCAAAATTTTCATTGGTAAGACGGAGAGCAAGAATATCGTATCCGGGTAATCCGCTGGGCATCACCTTATCCCAGCTGTCACCGATATCAATTAACTGGGCCATATCGGAGTGGTTGAGGGCGATATTCTGCAGAGTAATGTAAGTTTCCTCCACAGTACGGTAGCAGGGAAAGCCGGGAATAGAGTCGGTGCCCTGACCGGGCAAGGCTTCCCGGGGTTGATTGAGCAATTTCGTCTTGCCCTCGTCAACTTCCAGATGATATCCAGCTTGCTGCAGCGAAGTAAATTCGCTGGGAGTGAGGATCGCAAGGGCATAGCCTTGTGCTTTTTCTACCTGAAGGATATCGTAGCGGGCGGCAAGCTGGTTAAGATCGTCCTGAGTGGTGAAATACAGCCTGACAACGACCGATTGGTCGGCTGCCTGGTTGACTGGCTGAGATACCGGGGAGGTAAACAGCGAGGTTGCACTGGCACTCGATACCAATCCCACGAGCATGGAAATAAGCACGATGATAGATAATAGTTTGCTTTTCATAATCTCCTCTTTATTCCCAACCCTTCACGACCGGTGAAAGGGCGTGAAAGGCTGGGGGATATATATTTTGAGTAATATTTACTGATTCTGGGACAACGGTAAGAACATACTATAAAAGGAAGTATCCGTACGCAGTGTAACCACATGTCCGGATCCACTCGTGGAGATCACGTTTACCGAGGTAAGATTTGACTCTCCAGAGGCAACATCAAAGGGTACATGGACAGTGATAATGAAGGTGGCACTTTCACCCACATTAACCGGACCGACTTCTGCCGGTCCATCCGCCGGCCAGCCACCTGCAACTACATGGATCGAGTATGTATCAGCGATATTGCCGGTATTGGTAACCTGGACTGAAAATTGTACAGTCGTACCTCTTCCATGTGCGACCAGGACCGGCTCGATTGCTGCGACATCGAAACTATACACGGTTGTCACCGAGGTGGTGAGAGATGATTCGGCAGTGGCTAAAGCATTGCCTTGGGAGGTCGCCTCGATTGAAGCTGTATCAAAATCACCCGGTAAAGCACCCATCGGCACATCGACAAGGATATTAATATCGGAAGATGATCCAGGCTGCAACGGTCCTACAGTCCCTGGCATCGTCACCGTCCACAAGCTGGTGGATTCAAGATCATAAGTATCGACAATGTTGCCAGCGTTGGTCAGGTGCAAGACATAGGCAACCTGTTCACCTGGATTACCTGCATTTTCTGCAGTGGGAGGGGTGAGTGTTAATAAGTAAAAATTAGCTGTAGTGGTCAGATTCGAAACTGCGGTGATCTCTGGATCATATTGAGAAGTGGCAGACACAGCAGCGGTATCCGATTCGCCATTGTTGGCATCCGCAGGGATCGTAATCTGCACATCAAAAGTTTCGGTAGCAGCAGGAGCGATGGGTCCGATGGTGAGAGGAGCATCGAATGCCCAGCCACTGACCACGGAAATGTCATAACTATCACTGTTCTGGCCGATATTGGTGATCTCCAGGTGGTAGATGACCGTCATTCCAGGGTCATCCTGGGCGGAGGCTGCTGCGGGGGTCAACATAACCCCATAAGCTGGGGTGGTAACGTCGAGGAAAATGGCGGTGAATGGACCCCAAAAGCCATTTGCATTCATCCCATGCACCAGGATGTAATGCTTGCCTTCGAGCAGACCAGTCGTATCTACAACCACGGCAACATCTTCAGTGGTTTCATCCCAAGTGCCATCGACGGCGGTCATGGCAGTTCCAGTACCATCCACTCCGGGGGCATCAATGAAGAACTCAGCTCCAGCGACGTTGGTAAGCGGCTCACCTGGATAGCGCTGATCGAGGATTGTGGCAGATAAGTTCACCGGTAAACCACCCGGCACAGTAGTAGGATCGACGACCAGATTCTGTGCGTCTGGTCCATAGGCGGTTTTATAGGGTGAACCAGAAATCTTACTGGCGTACACCCAGGAAGGGCCCATTTCAGCCCAGAAATTGCGCGGCATACCGTCGATACCATCCTGGCAACCATAAGGCGGGAAGAAATCGCCGCAAGTTCCAAACGTGGGACCGATTTCATAAGTGTAGGCAGGGATTCCCAGCTTCCCGTACATAAAATCGATCATGCCCCCATCAACTGTATAAAGGAAGCCGGTGGGATTCATGTGTTCACCAGTCTCATCGGCAAGTTTATGCCCAATGGTACTCAATTGAGCACTATTCGGTGTTTGCCCGCAATTCGGAGCACATTCATAAGCCCACAGGATTTCGTCCTGGTACGAATGCAGGGAGATGAAAATCCCGGGAGTAGTGTCTGGAGCTGCCGGTGGAAATTCATCGTCCCCGTTAGGGCCATTCCAATCGCCGAATATCTGGGTGGCAAAGGTTTGCATGGCTGCGGTTTCCGGCTCAGAACCGCGACTCGGACCGCGATAGGTCTCACCGCAGGGATTTGGATCTGACCCACCGCAGCAGCCCCATTTAAAGCTACTGTTGCGGTTAAGGTCGACACCGAATGAGGTGGCGCAACCATCATTATTATCCACGTTCTTGCGCCAATACTCTGTCCAATCGATTTCATTAATCACACGACCATCGGGATTTTCAGACACGATGACATAAACGACATGGTGATTCATCAACCAGGTTACATCAGCATCGATCCCGTATCCACCCTGACCAAGATAACCTGAAGTAAGGTATTTGATGTAGCGGATAGCCATCTCAGGCGTGGATACCTCCCGGGCGTGGGTATTGGCCATCATAATGAAGGGAGGTTTGGAGGCAATTTCGCCGTATTGAGGATCTTCGTTTGTTACCCGAAGTGCCCAAATATCGCGGTGATATTCTCCCTGTGTACCAAGCCAGGCGTCCCCAATATCGAGAAGCTCGGTGAGATTGGGGTAGGCGGCATTGGTGTTTTGCATGAAGTTCACCATATACAGGTTATTGGAGTTGGGATTATAGGCATCGAAATAATAGTAACGCGGGTCGAGAGCTGCAGTCGGCGCTTGAAGCTCAGCCGTTTTAGCTTGATCAACCTCAACCCGATACCCCTGAAGTTCCAACCAATCTTTTTGGGCAGGAATCACCGCAGCAACGGCATAGCCGGAACCGGGCGAGGTGCCCGGCAGAGGGTGTACTTCCCAGACATCCAGCTGCCCGGCGACAGCATTTAGTTGATCCTGGCTGTCATAGTACAGATTAATCACGAGCTCTTGAGACTGATCCACTCCCAAAGAGACATCGGTTGATGTTTGGTTAGATGCAGCGGTGTGGTTGTTCTGATCGAGATACAGACCGCCGACCAAGAACAGGGTTACGATCAAAAGGGTTATAAATATGAACCGTAATTTACTTTTCATCCAAGCATTCTCCTTCTCAAATTTTATTTGAATGATAACATGGGTTATTTAATTACTTATTCCTCCACATAGGGTACGAAATCAACACGGGCAACCCCCTGCTGGATGGCTTTTTGGGCAACTGCCCGAGCAACAGCGTGATGGACATTTTTATCCAAGGGATTAGGTACGAGCTCATCCGGAGGGGTTTGATCGACGATGGCAGATACTGCTGCCAAATACATCTCATAAGTGATTCGAGTGGCATATGAATCGATAGCTCCACGCAGGATACCTGGAAAACCAAGGACATTGTTGACCGATTTTCCATCGGCGGCAAAGGCAGCTCCGGCGTGAAGAGCTAACTCTGGATCGATCTCGGGATTAGGATTCGAAAGGGCAAGGATAATCTGCCCTTTGCGAACCATTTCAGGCTTAATGAGTCCAGCAACGCCGGTGGTGGCGACGACCACATCGCACTCATGCATGATCTGCTTAAGATTGGAACGTTTACCACCTGAGCGCTCAAAAAATGCGAGGGCAGCATCTGACAGGTCGGCACCTAAAACTGGGTTGCCAGTGAGCCTCATTAACATACGTCCAGTAGCATTACCAGCTGCGCCCAATCCGACCTGACCTATCAGGGCTTTTTCAAGCTGGAGTCCAGTGATACGGCTGGCAGTGGTCAGAGCCGCAGTGGTTACCACCGCGGTGCCGTGCTGGTCATCATGCATTACGGGGATATCCAGGCTGGATTGGAGACGATCCTCTATCTCAAAGCAGCGTGGAGCGGAGATATCTTCAAGATGAATAGCAGAAAAAGTAGGAGCAATCGTCTCGATCGTTCGGATAATTTGCTCGGGATCTTTGCTGTTGAGCAAGATGGGGACACCGGATAGCCCGACCAGAGTCTCCATCAACATGGCTTTGCCCTCCATGACGGGCATTCCAGCTACAGGACCGATATTCCCGAGACCCAGGACCGCGGTACCATCGGTGACGATAGCCACTAAATGGCTGATAGCGGTGTACTGGCGAGCGAGTGAGGGGTCCTTGGCAATCATCAGGCAGACTTCAGCGACACCAGGAGTATAGACACGGCGAAGAATGGAGAGATTATCCACCAAGATGCGGCTGCGGATGGCGATCTTGCCTTTCTGGTGCAACTCCAAAACTTCATCGCGGATAGCGAGGATACGCGTGCCTGAATTGGCTTCCATGGCTTGTACAACACGGTCCATGTGAGCCTCGTCCTGGGTATAAACGGAGATATCGCGGAGAGTATAGCGTGAAGTCTCCTGGATGAGACGAACTTCTCCCACATCACCGCCGGCATCAGCAACCGCGACTAGCAGACGCCCTAATGTGCCTAATTGTTGTTCATTGCGCACACGGATGGTGCGCATAAATTTTTCAGCCAATTCCATTGATATTTACCTGAGCGGATAAATTATCTGACTTGATTCCATAACTTGAATTCCTTCAGGATGGAACCTCCAATGAATTCACGAAGTATGGAGTTATCGGGGATCAGCTCGGAAGAAACGGGTTGGAACCATTCAAGCAGCGCCAGCATGCGTTTTGCTTCGATATACTCACGGGTTCCAAAAGGGACCTGCCGCAGCAAGGGTTCTGCATAAGGCTTGAGGGCAGACAACTCATAGGCTAAAGCGGAATTGAACATAATATCGGCATTTTCCTGATAGGGGAAAATATACCGTTTTTCGCCACGCTGTACAGATTCCCATCTCTGGATGGTTTCGCGGGCAGTATAGCCACGCTCACGAGCATCGCGGACGATACGACGGACGAGGCGGGTATCAGTGGTGGAGATGCGATTATGACGATCGAGGTTTAACTGGGTGAGGGCGGAAGCATAGATGCGGAAGGTTTGTTCAATGGGGAAATCGGGCAGCAAAGCGGGGTTCAAACCGTGGATGCCCTCGAGGATGATCAGCTGACCGGACGAAAGTTGGACAACATCACCAGGCACTTGCCGGCCAGTCTTGAAGTCGTAGTGGGGCATACGGACTGCTTCACCTGCGACGAGACGACGCAGGTCTTGGGCAAGGTGATGGGTATCGACTGCCCCCAGAGCTTCAAAATCTGGCAGACCGTCAGCATCTCTGGGAGTATCATCGCGATTCACGAAGTAGTTATCCATCTCCAGCGGGTAGGGAGAGAGTCCTTGGGATAGCAATTGGATGGTGAGCCGCTTGGAAAGGGTGGTTTTTCCACTGGAGGAAGGTCCAGCGATGAGGATGATATGCACCGCTTTGTTTGGGTCAGATAGATTGATGCGGGAGGTGATCTGCTCAGCAATATCCGCCACATGCTCTTCATGGAGAGCTTCAGAAACCAGGATGATCTCGTGGATACGCCCGGCAAGAATAGCATCATCCAGTGCACCCACGCTGGCGATCCCCAACCTATCCAACCACTGCCCATAACGCCTAAAGGTGGCGAGGAGCTTGGGATAACTGGGCATGGGTTGTAATTGAGTGGGGAGATTACGGCGGGGAAAATTGATGGTGAAGCCACCATTGGTTGGGATGAGGTTAAACCACTTCAAATAGCCGGTAGACGGTACCATGTAGCCGTGATGATAATCCTGGTGGTCTCCCAGACGATAAAGGGTGAGGTAATCTTTTTGACGATGGGCGAGCAAGCGGACTTTATCGGTGTACCCTTTGGCTTCGAAGTAAGCGATGGCCTCGACAAGGGGTACCTCACGCTTTGTGAGGGGCAGATTCTGTACGACAAGAGTGCGCATGTGAGCGGTCAAACTGAGGAGATCATCATCAGTGAGCGGATCATGGTCGGTGACTTCGCAATAATAGCCACCTGATGAAACAGAATGGTCGATGGTAAGGGTGGCATCGGGGAATTGCTCTTCAAAGGCAGCTTCCATCAGGAAGGTGAGCGATCGGCGGTAAATTAACATTCCATCCGGATCTTCCATTGAAATAGGGACGACCTTGGCATCGATATGGATAGGGAAAGTCAACTCACGCAGCTCGCCATTGATGATTGCGCCGACCAGGGGAGCTGAATCGGGCGTTTCGAGCAAGGAAAGGTATTTACCCACCGGTGCGCCTCGCAAACCACAAATAACCCGCCCATCTGGTAAGTGAATCTCGACAGTTGGGCGGGGAGTTACAAATTCGAATTCTGTGGGGTTCGCGTTATTCATGAAACTTGAAACCGATAAAGGGGTTTGAAGGATATTGTAACATTAACTACAGGTAAGGTAGATTAGGAGATGTCAATATATTCGATAGCTGGATTTTGAATTGTTATATTAATTACTTATATGACTAATTAATGAAAGAAACCCAGCTTCAATACAAAACCGGGCCTCTGACTTTTCTAGCCATCCAGAGTGGCGACTCCACAACAAAGGACTAATTCCTTGGCAGCCTTAACTTCATCCAGCCTGCCGACCGGAGTGTTATGCGGGGCGGCTTTAAGCAGAGATGGATCATGATGAGCTTCGTCGGCGATTTTTAGCAGGGCATCAGCGAAGGCATCCAGGGTCTCCTTGCTCTCCGATTCGGTAGGCTCGACCATCAGAGCTTCATGGACGATGAGGGGGAAGTAGTTGGTGGGTGGGTGGAAGTTGTAGTCCATCAGGCGCTTGGAAATATCCAAGGCATGTACATCAGGTGCATCGGACCACTGCCCTTCGACGACAAATTCATGCATGCAGCGGCGGTCATACGGAAGGTGATAGGTCCCCTTAATCAACGCAAGGAGATAGTTGGCGTTCAGAACAGCATGCTCGGCAATTCCCCTCAAGCCTTTATCGCCGTGCATACTGATATAGGTGTAAGCACGAACGAGCATGCCGAAATGGCCGTGGAAGGATTTCATCCGGCCGATGGATTTTGAGGGGGTGATAAAACCGTAAAGAGGGGGCAGCTCTTCATCACCTTCTTCGGTGATCCCGACCACAGGGGCGGGTAGGAAATCAACGAGATGGGCTGCCACCCCGACTGGCCCTGAGCCCGGACCACCGCCACCATGTGGGGTGGAGAAAGTCTTGTGCAGATTAAAATGCATCACGTCGAAGCCAATATCCCCAGGACGGACGATACCCAGTAAGGCATTAAGGTTTGCCCCGTCACCATAAACCAATCCGCCAGCGGAATGGACCATATTTATGACATCCTCGACGTGCTCGTCGAATAGCCCCAACGTGTTAGGGTTGGTGAGCATCAAACCGGCCAGAGTATCATCACATTCCTGATGTAAGGCGTCCAAATCGACGTTTCCGCGCGCATCGGATTTAAGCTCAACGATACGCATACCGCCCATGGCGGAGGTGGCAGGATTGGTGCCATGGGCTGAGTCGGGGATGAGGATTTTGTCGCGAGAAGTATCATCACGCGAGCGATGGTAGGCGCGGATGATCAATACCCCAGTCAGCTCACCATGGGCGCCGGCAGCGGGTTGGAGGGTGATCCCGGCAAAACCACCGATCTCTTTCAACCATTCCTGCAGAATGTACATCAGGGCGAGGTTGCCCTGGACAGTCTCAATGGGCTGGAGGGGATGGGTGAAGGCAAAGCCCGGGTAGCGGGCAATATCTTCATTCACCTTGGGGTTATATTTCATGGTGCAGGAACCCAAAGGGTAATATCCAGTGTCTATGCTGTAATTGAGCTGTGAAAGGCGAGTGTAGTGGCGGATTATGTCCAGCTCAGAAAGCTCGGGCAGGGGTAGGTCATCACGGACAAATCCTTCCGGCAGGGGAGAGAAAGGAACATCGGGCAGTGGGAAGGTGATGCCCTGGCGACCTGCAACTGAGATATCGCATAACTGAGGTTCACCCATCAGACACCTCCGATAAAACGTCAATCAATTGATCAATATCCTGGCGTGAGTTCATCTCCGTCACCGCGATCAGCATATGCCGGTCCAGACCAGGATAATCCTGGCTGAGATCATAACCACCCAAGATACCATGGTCGAGCAAGTGGTCGTTGATCTCTGCGACTGGGGAGGGGGATTGGACTACAAACTCGTTGAAGAATGGATCTTGAGACCAGAGAGAATAACCAGGGAGTTTAGTGATCTGAGCGGCAGCGTAATGAGCTTTGTGGTAACAAAGCTCAGCTACCTGGCGCAGCCCATTTTTCCCAAGCAAGCTCATATATACCGTGGAAGCGAGAGCAATCAAGCCCTGGTTGGTGCAAATATTGGAGGTGGCTTTTTCACGCCGGATATGCTGTTCACGAGCAGTGAGGGCGAGGACATACGCCCGTTGACCGCGGTTATCAATCGTCTCACCGACAAGACGACCAGCCATCTTGCGGACGTATTCTTTACGGGTGGCGAACAATCCCAGGTAGGGTCCACCGAAGGAAAGTGGGATCCCTAATGGTTGCCCTTCACCGGTGACGATATCAGCGCCCATAAAACCGGGGGCTTTGAGTAGACCCAGGGTGATGGGGTTGACCGAAATTGCCAATAGAGCACCCATGGCGTGAACAGATTCTGCCAACTTCGTATAGTCATAGATACGACCAAAAAAGTCGGGGTATTGGACGACCACCAGGGCGGTGTCACTATCGATGAGTGGGACCAGGCTGTTGGGATCAGCAAGTAATTCAGAATCCGGTGCATCACCCACAAGCACAACCGGCGAACCTTCAGCATAGGTACGGACTGTCTGGCGGTACTGCGGATTTACAGCAGGTGAAAGGATGATCCGCGTGCGCTTGCCGCGAAAATTAGCATAAGCCATATTGACAGCTTCAGCAACTGCAGTGGCACCATCATAGTGAGAGGCATTGCACACTTCCATTCCAGTGAGGGCGGCCACATTACTCTGATACTCGAAGATGGCTTGGAGCGTACCCTGGGATACCTCGGGCTGATAGGGAGTGTAAGCAGTCAGAAATTCACCCCGTCGGATGATGGCATCCACTGCGGCGGGAATATAATGGTTATAAGCCCCCGCGCCAAGGAAACAGACCAGCTCATGGAGGTTTTCATTGGCCTGTGAAATTTCCTGCAACTCAGCGGTGACTTCCATTTCGGTGAGAGCCGGTGGAAGGTTGAGGGTTGGGAAACGGTATTTGGCTGGAACATCTCCGAAGAGATCCTCCAGCGTTTCAACGCCGACGGTGCGTAACATGGCAGCCCTGTCAGCATCAGTATGCGGAATGAACATAACTGCTCCTATTGTCCTTCCTGAACCAGTTTCTCATAAGCTGGAGCATCCAACAGCACCGAAAGCTCAGAGGGATTATCCAGCTCGATTTTTACAATCCAGGCACCGCCATACGGGTCTGAGTTGATGACCTCAGGCGTACCAGCAAGCGCATCATTAACACTGAGGACTTTTCCGCTGACCGGGGTATAAACATCTGCAGCCGCCTTGACTGATTCGACAGTTGCAATCGTGTCTCCCTTTTTAATGTTATCGCCCTCACTGACGATGACTTCAGCGAAAACGATGTCTGAAAGCTGGTTCTGGGCGTAATCGGAGATACCGACAGTACCCATTTTTCCGTCTATGCTGATCCATTCGTTGCTATCTGTGTATTTAAGACCTTGGGGAATATTCATGAAACGCCTCCAATTTATTGATATCATAGATTTTAATACGAACTACGAACTATGCAAGAGCGTATATTTTTTACGATTAAACAACAGAGGCACACCTAAACCAAGTGTGCCTCTGTCAATTACCTGAGAGATTAGCATCTGGTATTTACGCATCTACCAAATGTCTACCCCGACGGTGTCAGCAATCCGTGAAGTGCTGCCTTTTCAGAGTTTGCAAGAAACAAAGTCCTTCTACCTGAGAGTTTCGCCCATATTTAATACAGGTTTGCCCCTTCGGTGCCTATCGGTTAAAAGGTCTCTTCTTTGTTTCCGTACCACCAACCGGCTGATTGTATAACCGGCTGGTATAAACGTCAAGACCTGGTCAGCTCTCCGCGAACCCAATCACCGATCAACCAGTACTTGAAGTCTTGCCCGCTGTTGGTCTGTACTGCACCGACGATGCCATAGATCAGTGCTGCAAGAGGTATTAATGACAAGAGACAGGCGAGGGGAATGAGCAGCAGTCCGACAAGGACGATGGATAAAGCCCCAGTGATTGCCCAGGCAAGACCGATGAGAAGACCGCCACCAAACCACCAAATTAACTGGAAGATAAATGCCTGCATCGATTGGTAGGCGACATAGTTAGAGCGGTTTTTATAAACAAGGTAAATGATCAATGCGACCACGATACCCAGGAAACCGGTAATCAGATTGAGCAAAATACTTAGGTGTGCCAGCATTGCCCAGGTGCGTTCATCTGATTCTGTGAGCCGCTGAGGAGCAGCTGGGGCGGGAGGGGCAGGAGGAAGATACTCTTCAGGCGGGGTAGAGCCTTGTGTGGGTTGAATTTGATCCATTCGGTTTCTCCTTTCAAGATATTATGAAATTATATACGCTGAATATAAAAAAAGGTTACGAAGAAAATTTATCAATGGAATATCGGTACGTCCATAGATTTATATGGATCGATCAACGAAAGATGGATGACTAAGGAATACCCAAGGACGGAAGCCAAGCAGAATTAAAGGTAATCCTTCAGGTTGTGTTCGACGGCATAGGCAGCAGCTTCGGCACGGTTGCTAACACCCAACTTGGATAGAATACTGCTGACGTAGTTTCTTACGGTGCCTTCACCCAGGAACAACGCCCTAGCAATCTCACGGTTGGTCTTCCCTTCAGAGACGAGCATCAACACATGACGCTCCTGCTGGGTAAGAGCAGAAAATGCCGAAGCTTCCTCTTCACGGGCTGCTTTGCGGACCTCCTGAAATATCCTTTGCGTTACCGCTGGATCGAGTAAAGCTTCACCCCTGCTTACAGCTTCGATTGCGCGTACCAAGTCTTCACCACCGATTTGCTTTAATACATAGCCGGCTGCACCGGCGCGGATGGCAGAGAAGAGCATTTCATCTTCAGCATAGGAAGTGAGCATGATTACTTTGGTATCGGGATATTTATCCATAATCTCCTGGCATGCTTCGATACCAGAACCACCAGGGAGGCGGATATCCATTACTACAACATCCGGGCTGAAGGCAGCTACACGCTCAACTGCTTCGCGGGCTGTGCTAGCTTCAGACACAACCTCAAAATTGGGATGCCGCTCCAACAGGGATTTCAACCCCAGGCGAACGACTTCGTGATCATCGACTAACAATATCCTTTGCTTATTAGGCATGCTTTACACCTTTGGCGAATTATTCCTGTGAGGAATCAGATTTTTGCTGTTCTGGAAAGTTTTCAGGTGAATCAGAGGGATGATCACGCTTGAAATCTACAAAACGGTAGCCTAATCCACGTTCAGTCAAAATGTATACGGGATTGGTGGGATCATTCTCGATTTTTTGACGCAGATAGTTAATATACAGGCGGACATAATGAGGTTGGTCTCGATATTCGTATCCCCACACGTTAGTGAGGATTTGATCGTGAGACACCACCCAGCCTGCATTCTGAACCAGATAATATAAGAGTTGATATTCGGTAGGGCGTAAGTTCACCAACTTGCCTTCCACCCACACTTCGTGGCGATCAAAATCAATTTTCAAGCGACCGTCAACTTCGATCAGCCCGTGGGTACTATCGGAGGTCAGCTCTGTGCGCCGGAGGACAGCGCGTACGCGACTGACCAACTCGCGCGGGCTGAAGGGTTTTGTGACGTAATCATCAGCGCCGAGCTCGAGCCCGTGGATGCGCTCCTCTTCCTCGCCCTTGGCGGTTACCATGATCACCGGGACAGGGCTGATGAGGCGGATCATCTTCAAAACTTCAAAACCGTCTATATCCGGCAACATCACATCCAGCAATACAAGGTCAGGAAGGGAAGTGCGCAAGCGGTCCATCGCCTGGGTGCCGGTGAACGCCTCGACGACACGAAAACCGTCGTGCTCGAGGTTCAATCGTATGAATTTTGCCATCCTTTGTTCATCATCGACGACAAGTATGCGGTAGTTTTTAAAACGGGTATCTGGGAGCATGGTTTTTACACTCAGAGATCAGACCTATGCCTAAACACAACGTTTATTCGCGGACGAAGCCAATTATTTCTTCCTCTGCCTTGGTTGGTAGGACTTCAATAAAATTTAGGCGACTCATCGGCCAGATTACGGTGAGGACACTTTCTGTAAGGTAATGAAGCTCCTTACCATCGATCCGGCGCGGGCTATTGATGGTGATGGATAAATCGGTCGGTTGAGGCAGATCTTCCACCTCACCGATGATGGGTTCTTCTCCGGTAGGGTGAATGATGACTGTATATGGCATGATTATCCCAGCTTTCTTATCGATTTACCAGCAATTGAATTTTCATTTTCCCCAAAGAGAATATATCGCCATGCGTGATCGGATACGGTTTATTGGGGGTCATTTTTTGTCCATTAAGGAGTGTGCCGTTGGCTGAACCAAAATCGACCAGTAAGGCAAATGGCTGACTTATTTCTAATGAAGCATGCAATCGGGAAACTCCATACTCATAAGCGTGGTATGGAGCGAGGTCAATGTCTGGCAGTATAGGTTGATCTTCCGATGACCGACCCAATGTGAATTCTGACAACCCTTCGAGAAGAATGACCTCGCCGGTTTCGACGAGATACAATGAAAGCCTGGCATCACCTGGAGTATGAGGCACCGCCTGGTCAGATACGTCAGGGACATTTCCACGCAATTGGTCTTCGATTGTGTTTGGTATGATAATCGTGGGGTCATGCAGCGCGGCGAATTGAGTGCCACATTCCTTGCAGAACAGGGCTCCTTGTAACTCCTTGTTCCCACAATTCGGACATATGATCATGATTAAGTTTGCTTGCTCCCTGCTGTAAGCAGCAAAGAGCGAGTACCATATTTTATCCTTTTTTCACCTTCTTCGCTAAAGGATTGATTATTCCGAATATGTGCCACCTCGGATAAAACTGATTGGGCCAGGGCGTGTTCACCCTTTTGCAACAAATGGGTAGCCATATTTTCCATATACCTTGCAGCTGAGTTAGAATCTCCTTTATTCATCTCCTCTGTAGCTCGCTCCTGCATATGGTACAAAGATAACAATGTTAAGGAATTGAGGATACTTGTGGGAGGCAGGGTCTTTATTGTCTCAGTTGTAACAAGCCGGTCAAAAGAAATTCGATGTACATATCGAGTTTTTCCGGTGTGGCGAGGAATTTCAAATTTTAAGAAACCTTTGGCTAATGATAACTGGTTAAGTTCGGGGGGGATAGCATTCACCACAAACTCGAATAATATGCTCATTGTTCCGTGACGAGGCATATTTCCGAGATTTAGTGGAGAAATTATATCCAACGGAGATGCATCAGGCTGAAGACGAAATATAGAGGACATAGTGACATTTGGAGCCATTTGGAAATTATATGTGATTTGTTCAGTCAAACAAGACCCCAAGCGGGCGATCTCCTCGAGAATGGAATTATGAATGTCTCCCGTTTCATCTATAAATTTACAAATCCCGCCTGTCTTGGAGGTAATATGATCCAAGAATTTATCATTCCATTCACTGCCGATGCCAAGAGCACTGATGCCGATTCCGAGGGCAGAACATTGATCGGCGAGCTGTTCGCAATATATTTCATCCCCATAGGTACGCCCATCGGTGATCAAGAGGATATGATTTATCCGTTGACGGGATAGGTTTATATTAACTTGTGAAAAGCCTAATTCCATACCTTTGAATATTTCTGTCCCGCCTCCCGCTTGAAGAATTTGAACCTTCATTTCGGATGATTTCATATCAGCCATGCTTCCTGGAGGGATGAGAAGCTCGGCAAAATCATTGAACTTAACCAGAGAGAATATATCATTCGGTTGCAACTTGCGAAGTAAGTCAATTACTGTCAACTTCACCGCATCCAATCGAACCCCCTGCATGGAAGTCGAACAATCAACAATCATCGAAATATTCAGAGGTGTGGGAGAAGCCATCAGACCGGTATCCAGCTTTATGCCCAATTCCAACAGGACATAGATCAATTGCGGTTCGGATAACCTAGTAATTATCGGTTGGCTATAAGTGTCCTTAATGGTTATGGGAGTGACAAGAGTAGATTCCTGAGGAAGTAGACTGTCATAGGCAGCTCTTTTATGGGGATCAGATAATCGTTCATAGGCTTGCTGGATATCGATAAATAGCTCGGTATCACCCTTATTCACATTCTTATCGGGGTGGAGGTGAAGGACGAGCTGACGATAGGCACGGCGAATCTCTTCCTGGGTGGCGTCGCGGGGAATACCTAACCGATCGTAAAACGATAAATCTTCCATAGAGATCAGCCTGGAAATTGGATCATAATCACGGATATGTTATCTGGCCCACCGTTGCTATTGGCAGACATGATCAATATTTCGCATGCAATTTGCGGATCGGTTGTGGAAGCGATGATGTGGAGAAATTCATTTTCTGGAACCACCCCCCACAATCCATCGGTGCACAAGATCAATTTTGACCAATCATGGGTGGAAAAACTGGTAATATCAGGCTCCAGCTGGTCTCCCTGACCAAGTGCCCGATATAGAAGATTGCGTTTTGGGTGGACTGAGGCTTCCTCGGCGGTTATTTGCCCGATTTCTTCCAGGCGTTTGACGAGTGAATGGTCATGGGTGAGTAGCTGGTGATGACCGGTGTGATCGATGGCGTAAGCACGGCTGTCACCTACATGGGCAATGGTAATTTGGTCGCCTACGACAAGAGCTGCGGTTAGAGTCGTTCCACCGCCGATAGCAGCCAGCTTGATTGCCTGATGAGCACTCATTACACCATCGCGCAATACCTCCTGGAGTGAGATATCCAATTGCTGGTCAATAGATGATAATGATGGGATGAAAAATGTATTGATCACATATGCGGATAATTTTCGAACCGCAATACTGCTGGCTAATTCACCATTTTCATGTCCGCCCATCCCATCGGCAATAACGTAAAGTCCGAGGTTAATCGTACGCCCATTTGAGATGAGATTAGTGGTGTGTGTGAACAGAGAATCTTCGTTGCTATCGCGCTGGATGCCAACAGACTGCGCATAACCGACCTGGAGTTGTGAGGTTTCCAGGGGAGGAAGTGATTTTGTGGTATCAGGACCAGAATCTTCTATTAATACAATCTGTTCAATGCTATCACTCGTTTCAGGCTGCTGAGATGATGCATCACCGATTGAAGGTTGATTGCTTTCAGGTAGTTTTTTGCGAATAAAGCGACTAAATAATGACGGCACGAATAATCCTCTGTAGAATTCAATGACCATTACAGAACAATGGCGTATATTTTATGATCGTTGGAGCCGAAATAAAGTACATCATTAGCAATAATTGGAGATCCTGTAATTGGTCCTGCGGTTTGGTACTTCCAGCGTAATCGACCAGTACGAAATTCAAGGCAGTATATCGCACCATCGACGGAGCCACAGTAAACTGAATCCTGATAGGATATTGGTGAGCTTGTTACCTGGTTTTCTGTGGCGAAATTCCAGATTTCCCTGGCAGAGTGAATATCGACGCAGTAGATATGTGAATCCACTGAACCTGTGAAGATAAAGTTGTCGGCAACGAAGGGGGTGGAAATGGAGGCTTTTGCCATGCGAAAACGCCAAGTAATATAGCCAGATTGAGCATCGAGGGCATAAAGAAGCGTATCCACTGAACAAACATAGATGATCCCGTTGGCAAAGACCGGGGATGACGTTAAGGCTCGTTTTGCCTTAAAACGCCATTTAACGTTTCCCCTCAAGTCTACACAAAATAAGTCCCCATCTTCAGTACCGAAATACACCAATTCACCCACAAGGAGTGGAGTAGAACGGACAGGAGATCCTGCGTCAACTCGCCAAGCTCGCCTTCCACTTTGGGCATTTACAGCATGGAGATAAGCATCGTCCGATCCAATGAAAACGTGACCTTCGGCGATAAACGGGGACGAACGAATAGCACCATTCGAATAATAGGACCATATCTCTTGCCCGGAACGCATATTAACACAATAAAGACGCTGATCCTCCGAACCAATATAAATATTTCCTTCAAATGCAACCGGGCGGCAGACTATCCCACCCTCAGTAGCGAACTTCCAGTTGAATTCACCGCTAGAGGCGTTTAAGGAATACAAGTTATTATCGTATGAACCAACGTAAATGACACCAGCATGATAAGCGGGTGTACCACGGATCTCGTCTTCACACTCAAATTTCCATGCGGCTGAGACCTCCGAAGCCTCGCGAGATAACGGCTTGACCGCGGCGGGAAGTTTGTGTAATAGTCCCGTTTTCACCGCCGATGAGAGAAGGGCTTCTTTCATCACCTCAATGCTCGAAAAACGTTTTTCTGGTTCATAAGAAAGGGAAATATATATCACCGCCTCCAACTCGCTAGAAACTGCAGGATTAATCGTTCGGATTTTACGCTCATCGAATGAAAATGGTGGCTCCAGACGTGGATCACGCCTGGTAAGCAGATGATGCAGGGTAGCTCCCAAGGCGTAGATATCTGCACGTTGGCTACTCTCACCTTTATATTGTTCGGGAGGAGAATAACCTTCTGTGCCGATCATGGTACCCTTTTGGCCGGGTTGGAAAGCCTTTGCGATGCCGAAATCCACCAGCTGCACATGGTCGTGGGTATTAATCATGATATTCGAGGGTTTGATATCTCGAAAAATAATCGGCTCAGGTTTATTATTGTGCAGATAACTAATGACGTCGCACAATTCGATCGCCCAATTTAGTACTTGATCTTCGGGAAGGAAGTCTTTCGATTCTGTCAGGATTGTTTCCAGGTCTTTCCCATCAATAAACTCGATGATCAGATACGAGCGATCATCTTGAGAGAAGTAATCATAAATGCGTGGAATACAAGGGTGATTTAGGGTTGCCAGGATGTTCGCTTCGCGCTCAAAGTTACGGACGATTGTTTCACGAATTACAGGGTCACGGACCATGTTGATCATTTCTTTTACCGCGACCCGCTTGACCACATTGGGAAAGTGAAGATCCCTGGCACAATAGACTGCTCCCATGCCACCAACGCCGACCACGTATTGGATCGCATAGCGGTCTAAGAGAATAGCACCAGGTTGTAAATGATCCGAGGCTTTGCGGGTAGCGTTTGATTCGGTTAGACTATGAGTAGAGCGTTGGTTAACCAGAGCTTATCCTCCAGCTGTGAACTTATGCTAATTATAGCTTATCACATTGATTATAAAAAAAACGGATACAAACAGACTGGTATGTAAGTGTGACGTATCCGGTGTCTATTAGGTACTCAGTCAGGGCAGAATAATTATATAATCAGTAAACCAAATTGATCGAATTATCAACTCACGAGGACACCATGCCGATAAAAGTAGATTTTAAGAAAACACTCAAGCAATTCTATAATCCTTCGATTAAAGGAATTCACTTCATCGAAGTGCCGGCAATGAACTTCCTTATGCTAGATGGGAAAGGCGACCCAAACAGCTCGGTGGAGTACCAACAAGCAATCGAGGCGTTGTACGGTATGTCGTATGGGATCAAGTTTGCACTCAAATCTCAGGGATTTGATCATGTTGTACCTCCACTGGAAGGGTTATGGTGGATGGAAAACATGAACGAGTTCAACCGGGAGAATATTGAGCGATGGGAATGGACAATGATGATTATGCAGCCCGAATGGGTCACATTAGAAACAGTTGAGGGCGTGCGGTCAAGGGTTGCGAAGAAAAAAGGTTTGTCAAACCTGAGTAAGGTCAGATTCGAACGATTCATTGAAGGGCTTGCAGTTCAAACAATATACACTGGAGAATACAAAAATGAAGCTCCGGTGATCGCGGATATGCACGCATTCATCAGGAGTAATGGATATAAGACAAATGGTAAACACCATGAGGTATACCTGAGCGATTTTCGGAAGACTCCGGCAGAGAAACTGCAAACAATTCTCCGGCAACCTGTGCGAAAAGGTTGATCATTTCAAGATACTGAGCGAATATACCTGCCCATCAAAGCATCCAGTCCGTTCAGGCTAGCTCATCATATGTCCAGCCTAGCGATAATCCGAGATTGGCTCAGGTTTATTGTCCAGAATCCGCTCAATCTGATCCATCACAGAGGGAGTAAGTTTTTCCACAAATTCCAGCGCTTTCATATTTTCAATAACCTGCTGAGGTTTTGAAGCGCCAGTGATCACTGTACTTACATTCGGATTCTTAAGGCACCAGGTTATCGCCAATTGTGCCATGGTCAAACCCAGGCTTCCTGCAATGGGAATCAGCTGTTCAACTTTCCTGACGCTGATCTTTGCGTTTTCATCCTCGAATCCCTCACGCAACCATTCATAGCCCTGCAAGGTGATCCTAGTGTCTGATGGAATCCCACGATTATATTTCCCAGTCAACATTCCACTGGCGAGGGGGCTCCAGATAGTTGTACCCATACCGATTTCCTTATATAACCTGACGAATTCACGCTCAACTTTATTACGCCTGAGCATATTATATTCAGGCTGTTCGGCAATTGGAGGGACAAGGTCATACTGCCTGGCACAGGAGTAAGCCTCCATGATCTGGTCTGCAGTCCATTCACTGGTGCCCCAATAAAAAGCGAGTCCCTGGTCGATCAGGAAATTCATGGCACGGACAGTTTCCTCAATCGGTGTGTAGATATCGGGACGATGGCAAAAGATCAGATCCACATAATCCATTTGCAGCCTGGCGAGAGAAGCCGTGGCACCTTCGATGATATGTTTGCGGGAGAGACCAGTCTGATTGGGTTTACGTCCGCCCCAAAATAGCTTAGTCGATATCACCAGGTCAGACCGCTTCCAGCCTGATTTTTTTATCACATTCCCCATCACGATCTCAGCATTCCCATGAGCATAAGATTCTGCATTATCGAAATAATTGACTCCGGCATCATAGGCTGCTCGCATACAATCGTGGGATGTATCTTCACCAATTTGTCCACCCATGGTCACCCATGCACCCAACGAAAGAGCTGAGACCTGTAAACCTGATTTCCCTAGATAGCGATATTCCATAATAATGACCCTTCTCGTGTGTTATTTGTCTTCATACCAAGTACGTTTATTGATATTGCTGACTGACAATCTTTGTATACCCCAAATTAAGTAATTGAATCGGGTGATTGAATTTATCGAAGCTTGATTTTATTTCCTCTTGATCATAGCATGACCCTTTTCCATTAGGGCAGGAGTGGCAGCTGCCAGGACAGGGAAACTGGTAATACTGTAATCAACACCGGTACTGAGCGGAAACACTGGCAAGTCTTCGAAAGAATGAATGAAACCTCCCGATTCTTCAATCAAAATCCATACTGCTGATAGGTCCCATATTTTTGGTGTTGCATCAAAGCCCATGAGAGCAGAGCCGCGTGCTACCATGCAAAATGAATAGGCACTCGAACCCATAATCCGTGGCTTGTATGGAATTGATATATTGAAATTGCGAAAAGTGCGTGAACAGCAGGCAAAGAATGACATAGGTTGAGCTGGATCCGGAGCCCGCGAAACGATTGGATTTCGATTAAGAAAGGCGCCTGACCCGCGGCTGGCGAAATAAAGCTCATTTATATGTGGGAAGAATATTACTCCCAGCTCTGGGAACCCATCCAACAGGCGGGCTATAGAAACACCCCAAACTGGCAGACCCAGACTAAAATTCGTAGTGCCATCCAATGGATCAATAACCCAGGTTGGTGAGTGGGGGTTGAAAAGGAAGTGAGATGATTCCTCACTCACAATCCCATCCTGGGGAAACTCGGCATTGATTCTAGATGTAACCAGCTTATCAGCTGCCAGGTCAGCCGCGGTGACCACAGTATTATCGGGCTTCGATGAAGCGTGTATTCCGGCAGGATTGTAGTATTTCTGTAATAACTCGCCTGTCTCCAAAGCAATACTGACAGCAAATTCCAATGCATCATTCACGATGATCTATTCCTCGATTAGAGGAAACTCCAATTTAGAAGGCTGATGTGGAGGTGATGGTATGAAATATACCAAGGGAGCGGCAAGCAAACCCGCGAAAGCCGCCATCTGGAATGCCTGCTGTAAACCCAAACGATCGGCAAGCATACCAATTCCAACCGAGGAAATCGATAAGCAAATGAAGGAGAACATCATAAAAAAACCATTCCCGACCGAACGGTGCTTGGGAAAATGATCCTGGACAATAGCAAGGGCGATTGGTTGGGAAGATAACGTAAATAAACCTGCCAGGATCAATGCTGGAAGCGCCAGCCATCCGCTGCCATTAAGAAAAGTAAGCACCATTATTGGGGCAAGTAGAGAGACAGTGAATAAGACTGGTTTCCTTCCAAGACGGTCACTCATCGTACCGCCCAAAAAAGCCCCAATCACACCAGCCATCTGATAGATAGCCAGGGTTGTGTCTGCTTTCCAGATATTTGCTCCTTGGCTTTGCAGGAGGGTAGGCAGATATACTCCCATACTGGTGATCATGAAACTTCTAAAAAAAACCAAAGCAACTAACGGCACAAAGAGGCGTTGGGCAAGTGGCAACACTTCGCGGAACCCGGTGTGTCTCTCAACATGGACCGGGATACCTTTGAAGCGAAAATATATTATTAGTGAAGCAATCCATCCTGGTATCGCGACGGGAAGCATTTTTCCCATGGTAAAGGTGAGCATTGCCCAGGCGGCGAATAATGGTCCAACAGTACGCCCTAACTCACCAGCAGCCATGAAAAGGCTCATGCCTTTTCCTACTTGCACACCAGAAGATCGGGCGACCATCCCTGGCGAGATCGCATGGAAAGCGGCGATGCTAAGACCGGTGATGAATAATACGACCACCAGGCTTATGTAATTTGGTGCGATACCGAGTAAGCTCATTGTCGTGGCTGAAACAGCCGGAGCGAGAATGACGAAGATTCGCAGGTTCACTTTGTCATCAAGGTAACCGATAACCGGATTCAATAAAGACGGCAGCTGGAGGACGGCGGAAAGAAAACCTGCCTGGGTATAGGTAAGGGAGAGTTTTTCGATCAGATTGGGAAGCAGGGGGGCAAGAAATGCAGCATAAGTGTCCTGAATAAAATGGGCACTGATAATGGCGAGGACCCGAGACAGCTGAAAGCCAGTACCCTTCGCATTTTCAACTTGAACGGAAGCAGGTGAGGTAACGTCGGCCATTTAGGAAGAGGCTTGGGAATTTACCAGCTCGATATAGTCCTGTGGAACTGTGCCTTTTTCATTGAGTCCAAGTAAATGGATCAATTCGCGCGCTACTTGTGCCTTATGTACAGCGTCCCGCCTGCTCCAGGTGCGGCTTTTTACTTCGAGAAAATGCCCCAAAGCAGGGTTATCCATACGGTCCAGATTAATATAAAATTCCAGACCATGATAAATAATCCTCCAGCGTAGGCGATGTTTCTCGATCACAGTCTGGTGAACGGGTTTAAAATACTCACGATAAAAACGCAAGCTGTGATTGGCAGGGGCGATAAACCGGCTGCGGGATAATAAGACATCTTCGGGTAAATTACCTTCGCGGGTAGGTCCTAGTAGAGTGAGTCGATAACGAACACTACTGACCTGGTCATTAGGACCAATGGCTTCGTCTTCCCGGTAGCGTAAATAACCCTGGGAGGAATCGACAAAGGAGAAATAAGTATCATATTCGTGGTAATGACGATGGTGCAGTATTTCAAGCTTAGATTGATTAATGTTGTCGATAACCGCCTGGGCATCATCGAGATTAACTTTCAACTGAACTTCATAGCTCTCTTCTTCGGAGGCACCACCGATGGCGATCAGCTTCGAGAGTACTGAATTCTCGCGTTCAAGCAGAAATGCATCTATGCGCCGGGCATATTGCTCAGCTTCAACAAGCAATTCAGATTCATTGAGCGTCATCAGCTGGTGATCACACATCAACCACTTGCCATTTACCATTACATCGGTAACATCGGCGGAATGGGTTGAATATACCAATTGAGCATAAATAGCATCAGGCTCTCGCTTGAAGCGGGGTGAGTTATGCGAGCGAGAATTATCCACCAGAATGAGGTCTGCTCGTTTGCCCGGCTCGAGAGACCCAGTCAGATTACCAATCTGCAATGCATCTGCACCCATACGTGTACCCATGGTTAGAGCCAGAGGTGCGGGTAATGAAGTAGGGTCGCTATTGGTACTTTTAGATACGAATGCAGCCAGGCGGATTTCCTCGAACATATCCAGATCATTATTAGAAGCCGGACCATCGGTGCCAATACCGACGTTAAGACCAGCCTCGAGCATCTTACTTACAGGCGCGAAGCCAGAAGCTAATTTCAGATTTGATGATGGGTTGTGCGACACTCCTACATGATGGTGAAGGAGGGTTTAATCTCACCATCGTCGACATGGACACAATGAGCAGCCAGGACCCTGGCTTTAAAAACATCCTGCTTCTTCACATAGGGAATAACCGGCATACCAAATTCTTTACGACTATTCTCCACTTCCTGACGTGTCTCAGACAGGTGGATCAATAAGGGCGCATCGAATTCTTTCGCCAGCGAGGCTGCAGACTGTAGTATTTCTTGAGTACAGGTATAAGGAGAATGTGGACCCACCGCAGGAACGATCAACGGATGACTCTGCCATTTCTGCAGGAAATTCCGGGTATTTTCCAGGGCTTCCTCGTAATCCCTGGCATCAGGTGCGGGGAATTTGAGCACTGTTTGAGCACAAACTGCTCGCAGCCCAGCGTTAGCAGCTGCCTGGGCAGCGTCGTCTTCGAAATAGTACATATCTGCAAAACAGGTTACCCCAGAACGGATCATTTCAGCGCAGGCAAGCTTAGTGCCCAGGCGGACGAAATCTGATGATACAAATTGGCGCTCGACAGGCATGATATAACCCATCAGCCACACATCCAGACGTAAATCGTCAGCCAAACCACGTAGCAAAGTCATGGCAGCGTGGGTATGGGCGTTGATCAAACCAGGCATAAGGATTTTTCCCTGGCAATCAATTGTTTGTGCTGAGGAGAACTGCTGACTGATATCGGTTTCAAAACCAACTGCGATGATATGATCACCCTGGATTGCGAGAGCACCCGGTTCATACAGGGTTAGATTCGTATCCATGGTTAGTAGGATCGCATTTTTTAGAATAATGTCGGCATTAAGTGTCATGAGTCAACCTTCGAATCACATCGAGACTTTGATTAATTGCCCAGATGGGAGCATATTCTGATGGTCCGCCGTAGCGGCGAGAGTGATTTTCAGCGCCTTGGGGAGAAATTAGAACGATGAGAATTTCATAGGCATCGTTGTTGGGCTGTAGAGAGACACCCAACCCAATACCTGCATGATGGGTGAGGCGATATGTATCCGTAAGGTTGTGCAACTCGTCCTGCGAGGGCAGTCCGACTAAAACCTGACCGCCGATGAATGGACCTTTCGCAGCAGCAAGACGACGGATTAACTCCCCACTGAGACCAGCCTCGACGACTGTCAGGGACCAATTGTGGGTGGTGAGTGAGCGTAAGGTGACCTCTTCCAGGGTGTCACCGTCTACACCATAGACGCAATCACCCAGGCGGCTGCGTAGATCAGCTTCTAATGGCTCGATCAATCTCGCCGAGGCTTCTTCCAGAATCTGCCTTCACCGTTATCCGCACATCCACCTGCCCCGAGTGTGCGGTGAGACCAACAGTTGGATTACTCAGCTTTTCTAAATCATCAATCAGATCATCGATCTGAGATTCACCGACACCCACTGTGTGAAGCAGGCGAGTCCTTATCACCTCGTGGAGATGAAAATGCTGTCGAAGGTAGGGTAGAACTTTCCATTCCATCAGGAACGACATCTCGCGAGGAACACCAGGTAAGGCGATAACCACTTGAGAGTTCATCTCCATGATGAAAATCGGAGCGGTGCCCACAGGATTTTCTATCGCTACTGCACCCTCGGGGATAAATGCCTGACGACGATTATTTTCGGTGGGAATCCTGCCAAGCTTTCGAAAACGCGATTCTATCTGTTCCCAGAGCTCGGGGTGAAATTCCGGCTTAACGCCCAGAGCGAGGGCAACTGCGTCGCGAGTAGGGTCGTCTATCGTGGGACCCAAACCACCCGTGGTGAGTACAATATCACAACGCTCCAATGATTCCTGGATGGCTTGCGCGATCCGTTTGGTATTGTCGCCCACAGTCGTTATACGAAACAGGTCAATACCAGCATCGCGTAAACTACGGGCGAGGAAGTTTGAATTTGTGTCGATCGTCTCACCGAGTAATAACTCGGTACCGATAGTAAGAATTTCTGCAGATGGCATTTATAGTCCAGGAAGTCATTATACTAATTATGAAGGACAAATTTCCCTGTTTTGCGCATAGCCGATATTTCAATTTACACGACGTTATGCTCGTGGATAAGACGACCTTCGCTGAATCTTGCATAATCGAGCATCGATATATCCATCGTTGTTGCCTGGCCATCGAGGATGATCTCGGACATCAATTTTCCAGCGACTGGGCCATGCATAAATCCGTGCCCGGAGAATCCTGATACGAGGTAATAACCCTCGATAGGTGTCTTTCCAAAGATGGGGTGGGCATCAGGCGTGACTTCGTAGAGACCGGCCAGGTGTGAGGCAAGACCAACGTGCTCCAGGAGTGGGAAGCGGTTGACTGCGGCTTCCATGTGGACCAACTCCCACTCGGGATCAATATTCTGGTCGTAGCCAGGAGGCTCAGCCGGGTTGGACATTCCGGTAAGCAAGCCTGGACCTTCAGGATGAAAATATAATGATTTGGAGAAATCGATCACGAAGGGAAAATCAGGTGGAAGGACCTTTAGTTCGGTGGTTGTTAGCCACTGCCGACGAATGGGTGACACCGGAACCTGCAGACCTGCCATCTGACCGGTGCGACCTGCCCATGGACCAGTAGCATCGACGATTACAGGAGTAGAAATGATCTGGTCTTTGGTCTGAACGCCAGTGACCCGGCCGGAATGAACATGAATAGCAGTCACCGGAGACGAGGTGATGTGCCTTAACACCAAGACGCTGGGATGCCCCGATATAACCCATGACCACACTGTTAGGATCGACGAGGCCATCCAACGGATTAAAACTACCGGCGAGCACATCATCCAGGCGCATAAGCGGGATACGCGTACGGATTTCGTCTCCACTCAACCATTGTGTCTGGGCACCCAGGCTGTTCTGCAGGCTGACAATATGCTTAAAAATACTTACCTCATCCTGGGTGGTAAGAAGGAATAAATAGCCGATTTTACGATAGTCGATGGATTGCCCAATCTCATCTTTGAAACGTTCCAGCATGGGTAAACTAAGTAGCGATAATCGGATATTGATTTCCGTGCCAAATTGGTAGCGAACTCCCCCAGCACAACGTCCAGTGGCACCCTGGCCAAAAAAATCTTCCTTTTCAAGGAGGATTATATTCTGGTGACCTCTCAAGGCCAGATGGTATGCAGTGCTGGCACCCATCACACCGCCCCCAATGATTATTATGTCTGCAGTAGCTGGTATTGTCATAGTGGGATGATCACCTGGAAATAAAATGCGTGGGGATAATTCTACCACCCACGCACTAAAGTTTCGCTAAGATTGGTTAATCCAATAAATAAAGATTATTCGATACCCAGATAAGCTTTTTGGACCATGGCATTTTTCTGCAGGTTTCCGGCGGTATCTGTCAGCACAATTTCACCAGTTTGGAGGATGTAACCCCGGTTGGCAATGGAGAGAGCCATAGAGGCATTCTGCTCTACCAGTAGGATAGTGGTGCCCTCCTTGTTTATTTGTGTGATGGTATCGAAAATGGCTTCCACCAATACAGGAGCGAGACCCATGGATGGTTCATCCATCAGTAATAAGCGCGGATGAGCCATCAAAGCACGGGCGGTTGCCAACATCTGCTGTTCACCGCCAGACAGGGTTCCACCTACCTGTTTGCGACGCTCCTTTAAACGAGGAAATAAAGTGAACACTCGATCCAGATCTGAAGCAATCTCAGACTTTTGTTCGCGTGTGAAGGCACCCATCTCCAGATTCTCTGCAACTGTCATTCGTGAAAAAATTCGCCGACCCTCAGGAACCATCGTCATGCCTTTAAAAATAATTTCATGAGGTTTGAATGAAAAAAGATCTTCGCCGTCAAATCGAACCAGACCTTCGACCGGTTTCATTAAACCGCAGATTGACCGTAATGTTGTGGATTTACCAGCACCATTTGCTCCTATCAAAGTAACAATCTCACCCTTCTCGACAGTTAACGAAATTCCTTTGAGAGCATGTATCTGTCCATAATATGAGTGGATATTCTCGACTTCAAGAATTGGCATGATTATCCTCCACCGGATTCAACGGGGACTGTTGTGCCGAGACCACTGGCTGCGCCACGTCCTAAATATGCTTCCACAACACGGGAATTGCCCTGGATTTCCTTGGGGGTGCCTTCAGCGATTTTGACACCGAAGTCGAGCACGCTGATCTTATCGGAAATGCTCATCACAACACGCATCTGATGCTCGATCAATAAGATGGTAATCCCTAATTCGTCACGTAGGCGGCGGATGAAATCGACCATATCTTGAGTCTCTCTTGGATTCATACCAGCAGTTGGTTCATCCAAGAGCAAAAGCACAGGTTTGGATGCCAACGCACGACCGATCTCCAAGCGTCGCTGTTGACCATACGGCAAGTTTTTCGCGAGTAAATCGCCCATTCCTTTTAGATTAATATAACCTAGCAGTCTGTTTGCCTCTTCCACAGCTTCTTTTTCCTCTCGATTGGTGCTCCGATTACGGAAGATAGCGCCTAGAATACCTGATTTTAGATGGGGCTGCATCCCGACTAAAATGTTTTCAACAGCAGTCATATTTTTAAACAAGCGAATATTCTGGTAAGTGCGGGAAACCCCAAGGTGGGTGACACGGTCGGGAGATAAACCGGTGATATTCCGACCATTCAGTAGGATATCACCTTCTTCGGGTGTGTAGAAACCAGTGACACAATTGAAGAAGGTCGTTTTTCCAGCACCGTTGGGTCCGATGATGCTGTAAATTGCGTGCTCTTCGACTTCGAGATCTATTTTGCTGACTGCTTCCAAACCACCAAAACGTTTGGTCACTTTATTTGAAACGAGTATCGCCATTTCATCATCCTCACTCTCCCGGGGTTTTCATGACCGGTGCAGGTTCTTTATAAGGTATTTCTTGTAGGTTTTCGTGTAGCTCCAGACGACGACGTTGTTCTGGCCACAGACCTTCAGGTTTAAACAACATCATCGCGACCAAAGCAGCTCCATAAATGAAATAGCGAAAATCAGCGAACTGGCTGAGCAAGAGTGGTAAACCCACGAGAACTAAACCACCCACAAAAACACCCGGGATACTGCCCATACCGCCGATGATAATTAATGAAAGGATATTGATGGAAACTATAAAGTTGAAGCTTTGCGGATATACCGAACCAAGCTTGGTCGCAAACAAGACCCCGCCTAAACCTGAGAAGAGTGCTCCCATCCCAAAAGCTAGCAGCTTGGTAGCTACTTTATTAATCCCCATCGCTTCAGCCACATCCTCATCCTCGCGCAAAGCCATCCATGACCTGCCCAGATGGGAATCCTTCACTCGAATGGCCACAAACCCAGCGATGAGAATACCAGCCAAGATTAAATAATAAAGCTCTTGCTGAGTGTCAAAGACAATATTTCCAATAGTGGGTTGGGCGATACTTTGTATACCTTGTGGACCTCCAAAAAGTGGTCTCAGCCAATCTGAGAGTACAAGGATACGGATGATTTCACCAAATCCCAGCGTGACGATGGCCAAATAATCGCCTCGTAAACGGAGGACCGGTAAACCCAGTACTACCCCAGCGAAAACTGCCACTAGCAGGGCAATCGGTAACGCTTCCCAGAATGTCAAATGGGCAATTCCGACCGCTTCGGTTGTGGTTAAAACACCCAAGGTGTAAGCGCCGATGGCATAAAAGGCAACATAACCGAGATCTAGTAAGCCGGCAAACCCAACCACGATATTTAACCCCAAGCCCATCAGGATGTAGATACCTACATTATCAAAAATCTCGCTAAAATATGGTCCCATGATCACAGGTATTAATAGCACGAAAGTAATACCTATTCCCATTATCCCCCAACGGATCGCGCGCTGCTGGCGAGGATTACGAATCACAGCGGTTGGTCGCTCTTTGCTACCCGACCGCCAGTAAACCAAAGCGCAGACAAGCACAAAAACAAAGATTGCTCCAAGGATGGTGAGTCCGCTCTGGGCAAATAAATAGGGCAAAATATATTGTACAGGTCCCCAGCGGGTGACCACCGTAACAATCATGTCACGGAATAAACCGAGGAAAATAATCGTGAGAACTGCAGTCGTGACTGCCCGGCGAATTCGCCCAGGTAGCAGAAAAACGCCTGCGCCGATCAATCCAATAATGGTTGATACGATTAGTAAAGCAATCAGTCCAGGAACCAAAGGCAAATTGAATGTGAGTAAGGAGATTAGGGCGGGTGAAAAGTTGATAAACATAGCCCGAATATCAATAAATTGATTCAGAATAACAGGAAAAGCAAGGACAACACCCCCAAGGAAACCCGCCAGGCAACCGACACCAAGGAGGGTGATTATCTTGTTTGATGGGACTTTACTGGCAGATAAATATCCCATTAATAGAAGCGGTGCAAACACCAGTATCTGAGCCATGGTAATCACACCAGCGATGATATAGGTCACTGCAAACGCTATTACCATCCCGATCAAGCATAGAAGCAAGGAGATCCCACCGCCGATCAATCCATTTTGGATTGTTCTTACCCAATAATTCGTTTCGCTTTTCATGGGTGCCTCCTACGCCTTGTCCCTGGAGATGGCTTCGCCCAAAATACCCGTCGGACGGAAGATTAGGATAAGGACTAACACGATAAAGGCAATCGCATCCTTTAATTGTGAGGGGGATGGAATACCTAAGCCAGTGAGAAATAGATTGGGTCCAACCGATTCAAGCAGACCCAGGATAATCCCCCCCAGAAACGCCCCCATTACATTTCCGATACCGCCTAAGACTGCAGCAGTAAAGGCTTTGATTCCTGGAATAAAACCCATATAAAAGTTCACTACAGGAAACAGAGTGGTGTAGAGGATGCCAGCTATACCAGCAGAAGCGCCTCCTAATGTGAACGTAAAGACAATGATGCGATCAACGTCAATGCCCATCAGCTCGGCAGCTTCTTTGTCTTCGGATACTGCACGCATCGCTTTTCCGACCTTAGTCCTTTGGACAATCGCATACAGAATAATCATCATTATTACAGCGCTAATGATTACAATTATTTGAGGTTTAAATACCTCTACGCCGAGAATGGTCCATGTACCTTTTAGGGCTAAGGGTGTTGGATAACCTTTTGTGCCGGAGCCATATAAGCCGCGAAAAGTGTATTGAAGGAAAAAGGAAGCCCCGATGGCTGTGATGAGTGGCACCAGACGGGGTGCATACCGCAAGGGTCGGTATGCGATTCTTTCCAGAAGGATGGCAATCACGGTTGACACTGCAGCAGAAACCAGAGTAATGATGACCATATAGAGGATCGTGTACTGGTCCATGAAACCCGAGTTAGCAAGAGCGATGGCAACAAATACCGCAGTGAATGGTCCACTCATGAATACTTCGGAATGAGCGAAGTTGATCATTTTCAAGATGCCATAAACCATGGTATAGCCCATCGCTATGAGGGCATACACACCGCCAACAGCCAGGCCTTTAATGGTAAGGTCAAGCCAGGCACTGGGTGAGTAAACTCCCAACTTAAGGGTACTTATGGTTCCATATACTACAACCCCAGCAATAATTAATCCAATCAGCCAAGTAAAGATATCCGTAAGTGTGTAGCGTTGCCGAAAGTTACGAAGCATCTTAATCTCCCATCATGGATATTTAGAAAAAGGGGCAAGGGTGACCTTGCCCCTTTTTGTTTGAAGCAACCATAACCAGGCTGCTTGTTATTAATTACGGTGGGGTTACTTCTTTTATTACACCTGTCCCTTGGATCCAAACAACCTCGGGGCTTTTAAAGATCTCGAAGGGTATGTTGTGGTATTCCCAGACGGCCATACCGCTTGCTGAACAGTCACCGGGGAATTTAATTGGTTTACCTGATAACTCAAGAGTCTCATTACAAGTCAAGGTTCCAGTTAGACCCTTGAAACTTACGGTGTTACGAACAGCTTCCCGCAAGGCATTACGGGGTATATAAAGGGTTCCATCACTTTCTTGCACTGCAACCTTTTCGATGGCAGCCTTGAGAATATTGAAAGCGTCATAAGCGTGAGCGTGGAAAATGTTGATCGGACCAGTGCCGAATTTAGCTTTATATTTATCAAGAAACGCAGTATATGCATCGCCAGAAACAGCCGGGCTTGAAACCAGGAAGCCTTCAATATCTGATCCAGCACCTGCGGCTACATCCGGCGAGAACAAGCCATCAGCGCCCATCAAGTATGCATGTTCAAGACCGGGGGTGGTCTTGGCCTGCTTGATTATCAATGCACCAGCAGGCATGAAGATCGGGAAGTAGATCAGCTCAGGGCTACCGGTAGCAATGTCAGCCAGGACCGAGCTCATGTCGGTTGCAGTCGGATCCACTGAAGTTTGTGTGGTAACCGTACCGCCATATTCCTTAAATTTTGCCGCGAAAACCTGTTGTAACTGGTCAGCGTAGAGGCTACCATCATGGATGGTGGCGACTTTCGTGACTTTCAGTACTGTATAAACAAATTCTGCTGCCGCAGTACCCTGGAAGTTATCATTATGAGCAGTACGGTCGTATGCTAGGCCGTAGTTATCCGGACTGTCAGGCGTGGTGAGGCTGGGAGCTGTATTGGATGATGAGATCATCACAAAGCCTGCCTTAGAGAGTAGCGGGAGAGCGGCGCGGGCTTCGCTCGAGCAAGATGTGCCGATGAGGCCTACAATGGTTGGATCGGAGGCCAGTTTGGTGCCGGCCGCTTGCCCACCCTCTGCGCTGCATTGACCATCTTCACCATCGAACTTGATAGTGTGATTCAAAATCTTTCCGCCGGCGTCATCGATAGCGACCTCGACACCATTGCGCGAGTCCGTCCCTAGCGCAGAGTTAGCGCCAGACACAACTAATAGATAAGCGATATGGATCGGCTCTGTAGGGCCGATTTTGACACAACCAATTGAATCGGTGCAGTTATAGGGTGCAGCTGTCGCAGATGCACATGCACCTAAAACCATACTAGCAAGGATTAACAGAGATACTAAACTTAATAAACGCTTACTCATTTTTCTCCTCCAAGAGAAAGGCAAGATTGTTTGACTATTTGTTTTTAGTAGAAACGGAATTGCAGATGTTCGGTTTTCTAAATTGCACACCTCCTTCTAGATCCCTAATGGAATCGTGATGTCGGTCATACAATCAAAACCTGTAACAATATAATAAATTCTATACTGCCGGGATAATCCCCCTATTGCAAACAAAAGTTGATGAATTCTAATGATAATAATACTAACCGTCAAGGGTAGGGTTCAAGACAACTCTTGCGTAATTAACATTTGGTTAATAATTTACTTGTTGACTCCCATTTGAAAAAACCCATTTTGATTTAGCCACCAATAGTAAGGAGCTGAATTTAAGAATTATATCGGATTAGTAATAAATTTACTACAAAGTATCAGCGCGAAAGGACCGCCATAAAATCTAATGCTGACCATGAATCGAGAAACTGATCGATTGGAATGTCAAAGAATCTATAGCCATTTAAAACAGTGACGTTGGTTGGTGTATAACCTACCATAACAACAGTATGCTCATGTGGTGCCACGACGGTGGTGTTACCTGTCGATACAGCAGTATATAAATGAGGCGTGCCATTGACAATATTTCTGAAGTTATCGCCGATAATCCAAACAATCACAGGATGATCGGCAGCTATCTCCGAGCGCAGGTCATCCCAACTGAGAGATTTAAATGAGGAGGCGGTCAAGCCGTACTCTTTTAATAAGTTAGCTATAGGCGAGGCGTGGACACCATAATCGTTGGGTGGAATATTCCCCCAAACCCCATTGGGATAGCCCACAAACCCAGTTTCCGGATCATCAGAGGAAGGAAGATTGTTAAGGAATTCAAGCTCGTCGATATTTTTACCAAAATGTTTCGCCCAATCTACAGCTGAACGTGATTCGCAATCTAATTTATAAAACTGGTCTTCACCGGTCATTCCATCAATATATGCACTGGAAGGCAAGCTTATTGGGGTAGGAGCAGGAGTGGGGGAAGGCATCGTATTCGATAACTTTGTCTCCAGACACCAATGATTTAAGTATCCGGTATCATTTATGTACTGATCCGAGACATTAAGCCTCCATGTACCATAAGCACTAATCCCTATAAATTTGCCAAGGGGTTGCGTAGGAAGATAAATTCCAGAAATCGCCTGCGGTGAAGAGGCACATTGATCATCCGCATTTTGGATAGCGCCATCATCGAGGATTGTAACGATATTTGAATTCCCACATCCATATGGCACGGAACCAGGTCGATCGATGACCGTTACCGATTGGGAGGTGTTAAGGTTGGTGAGCGTAACTTTTAAATCACCCACGAAGGAGTGGCTAATATCAAGGTAGATGCGGACACTTACCAGTAAACGAGGATCAGAAATCGAAATATCGTCATTTATTCCAATTACATTATTATCTGGAATATAAATTGGCGTGGTCATTTCGTCGCAATATAGAATCGGTTCGGGTGATGGAGTTGGGGTGTAAGTTGGGATATAGAAATCATGCAATAAATTTGGTAAATAAGACCGTTGAGTTGGAAACGGAGTGGGGCTTGCTGATGGGAAAAATGTCGGTGAGGGGGTAATCGTAGGCGAAGGCACGAATGTCGGTGATGCATCAAAAGTTGGGGTGGGTGTGGATGTATCGGTGAGAATGATGGACGGGGTTATTGATACTGGCGGAGTATCTACGGTTGAATGAAGAGTCGTGGCCTGACTGGTGAATTTTCGAATAGTTGGAGAGGCACCGATATTAGATTCAGCAGCATCAGCGGATGCAGAACCTGCAACTACAGATAATGAAAACAAGAAGAATGAACTGAGAAAGATTGCTACACCAATAAATAAGGTGTTTGATTTTCGCTGGCTGAAATGCATAAACCAATTTTATATTATCTATTGAAATGTTGCCACATGATTGGATACCAGGGTTAATTGATAGATACCCCTGTATGGTAAAATGAAATGTCGTATGGATAAAATCGAGACTCAGGTACTACCTGTTCCCCCCAATATGATCGCTTCTTTGCGTGAAGGATTCGATGCAGTCGCTAATAAAATCGTGATCATTCTAATTCCTATCGTTTTCGATTTGTTGCTTTGGCTTGGTCCTCATTTACAAATAAAGACGTTGCTCAACCATTTTATTGACTTAATCGCTTCATCTGCCAATACTACGGTCGAAACAAAGGATGTTCTGGCTCCAATGATGGATACACTGCATTCTGCAGCGTCTCAATTTAATTTATTAAGCTTGATAAGGACCTTTCCGATCGGTATTCCATCGCTAATGTCGTCCAGATTACCAATAGCTGTGCCAAAAGGCACACCAATGTTTGTCGATATAACGCATCCACTAGTGATCACAGGTGTGGCAATAGGAATTCTGCTGATCGGATTTATTATAGGGAGTCTATACTACATTTTTGTGGCACAGGTCTCGCTGGAGGGAAAAATTGACCTTGGTACAGCAACCAAGCATTGGTTGTGGACTTCCATACAAGGTTTTAGCCTAGCTTTAGCTCTCATTATCCTATTTATAATTATCAGCATACCATCGATTTGTGTTATATCTGTGATCGCATTATTTGGACTCCCGCTTGGGCAATTTGCTTTCTTTATCTATGTAGGAATAATTCTTTGGATCGCTTTTCCCCTATTGTTCTCTGCTCATGGCATTTATATAAACCACCTTGGCGCTCTGGCATCTGTCCAACGGAGTATGGTGATGACACGGATGACATTGCCTACAACTGGTCTATTTATTTTATCAATTTTAGTGATCAGCGAGGGATTAGACATTTTATGGCGGGTTCCAGCTGAAAACTCCTGGCTAACCCTGGTCGGAGTAGGCGGACATGCATTCATAACCAGTGCTTTGTTAGCATCAAGTTTTATCTATTATCGGGATGCGGACAAATGGACACAAGAGACTCTAAAAAATATGAAATCTCAAATTGGACTACCGGTTTAAGGCGGGTTAGCACAGGAGGTATGTGTGGTTGACGAGAAAACACCTGTATCTTATGAGGCGAAAGATATCCAGGTTCTGGAAGGACTAGAGGCAGTCCGCAGGCGCCCCGGTATGTACGTTGGTGGCACCGATATCAAGGCGCTGCACCACCTGGTATATGAAGTAGTCGATAATTCTATTGATGAGGCGTTAGCGGGTGTTTGTGACCACATTGATGTCGTCATTAATCCAGATAGCAGTGTAACCGTTACTGATAACGGACGAGGAATTCCCGTTGATATCCATCCCACAATGAAAAAATCTGCCCTGGAGGTGGTTATGACGGTCCTCCATGCGGGGGGTAAATTTGGTGGAGGCAGTTATAAAGTGTCTGGAGGGCTGCATGGGGTAGGTGTCTCAGCGGTCAATGCGTTATCGGAATGGTGCGAAGTTGAAGTTCAACGTGATGGAAAAAAGTATTATCAAAGATACGAGAGAGGCTACCCCAAAGGCCCGGTAACCGTTATCGGTAATTCCTCCCCGAAAGAAACAGGATCTAAAACCACATTTAAATTCGACCCAGAGATATTTAAAGGGGACCTGGATTACAGATTTGACACTTTATCACAAAGATTCCGAGAGATGGCATTTGTTACGCGGGGCGTGACGATCTATTTCAAGGACGCCCGAATTGGGCACGAAATGACCTTTTATTTTGAAGGCGGCATCACATCATTCGTAAGGTATCTCAACCGAAACCGGGATGTGCTTCACCCGGTGGTACATGCGGAAAGGGAAATTGAAGGGATCACCATTGACGCAGCGATTCAATACACCGAATCGTACGCAGAATCGGTTTATTCTTTTGCCAATACAATCAACACCATCGACGGTGGGACACACCTGACGGGATTAAGGGCCGCAGTTACCCGTACCATAAATGATTATGCACGACGTGCCGGGTTGTTGAAAGATGCCGACCCAAACTTCACGGGGGATGATACACGAGAAGGCTTGACCGCGATTGTAAGCATCAAGCACCCGGATCCACAATTTGAAAGCCAGACCAAGGTCAAGCTGATGAATCCTGAAGCGCAGACGCTTACACAACAGGTCGTTGGCGACCGTTTCAGCACTTTCTTGGAGGAGAATCCTGCGGCAGGAAAAGCGATCGTTCAAAAGTGCCTGACTTCCGCCAGGGCGAGAGATGCTGCCAAAAAAGCACGCGATCTGGTCATTCGAAAATCTGCACTTGAAAGCTTAACCTTACCGGGGAAACTGGCTGATTGCTCTGAACGAGATCCAGAAAAAACCGAGCTGTATCTGGTGGAGGGTGAATCAGCAGGTGGTTCTGCCAAGCAAGGTCGAGACAGGCATTTTCAAGCAGTGCTTCCCCTGCGGGGGAAAATCCTGAACACCGAGCGCGCCAGATTGGATAAAATCCTGGCTAATAATGAAGTAAGGGCGTTAATTTCAGCGTTAGGCACAGGAATTGGAGATAATTTTGACATCTCCGGTTTGCGTTATGGCCGTGTGATCGTGATGACCGATGCTGACGTAGATGGCAGTCACATCCGGACACTATTATTGACATTTTTCTTCAGGTATATGCCTATCCTTGTTGACGAAGGGCATTTATATATCGCACAGCCGCCTCTATATCGATTGGCGTATAAGAATCAGGTCAAGTTCGCATACAGTGATGGACAAAAGGACGGAATCCTGAAAGAACTGGGTGTAACCATGGACCGTGTTTCCATGCAAAGATACAAGGGTTTAGGAGAAATGAATCCGGAGCAGCTCTGGGATACGACCATGGATCCAACCGTCCGCACGTTATTACTTGTAACCATCGATGATGCAGCTGAAGCTGATCGAACCTTTGATATGTTGATGGGTTCAGCCGTACCTCCAAGAAGACGGTTCATCCAAACACACGCACGCGATGTAAAGAACCTGGATATCTAGGTTCAGGATATATCTTTCGCAAAGTAAAACAAGCATTGCCAGTTAGTGGTCCAAATGAATCTAAGAGGTTAAGCTCAAGCCATGATTTGATGTTGAGATACCATCTCTGAATCCATTCAAAAGCAGAATTCAAGCAACATCCTTATCAATTTGCCAACTGACCCTGAATAAATATCCAAATATTTAACACAGTGGAAGTAGCTTTGTAATGAATATATAGTTTAATTAATCTTATAGCGTATAAAAAGATAGCTGCCTGTACAGGAATACTTCGCCTCACGTATAATTAGCATTCGATGACATTAGAATCAGGCTCTCTGCTGAACAACCGGTACCGCATTGCCGAAGTACTTGGGCAAGGTGGTATGGCAGCTGTTTATAAAGCCATGGATGAGAATTTGGGGGTTGAAGTTGCGGTGAAAGAAAATCTTTTCACAACAGAAGAGTATGCCCGCCAATTCAGATTGGAAGCGACGATTTTAGCCAGTCTGCGCCAACCTAATTTGCCCCGAGTATCAGACCACTTCGTTATAGAACCTCTTGGCCAATACCTGGTAATGGATTATGTCGATGGGGAAGACCTACGCCAAAGATTGGACCGCTTAGGACAACTACCAGAACAGGAAGTGATCATCATTGGAGTGGCGATATGCGACGCAATATCGTATATGCATACACGGCAACCGATGATCCTCCACCGAGACATCAAGCCAGGAAATGTACGCATCACACCCCAGGGGCATATTTACCTGGTAGATTTTGGGTTGGCGAAGGTGGTTGAAGGTCGCGAAGCCACGCACACCGGGGCGAGAGCCATGACACCGGGTTATTCACCTCCAGAACAGTATGGAAGTGCCAGGACTGATCCAAGATCAGATATCTACTCGCTGGGTGCGACTTTATACTGTGCTCTCACCAATGCACTTCCCGAAGATGGACTTGACCGGGCCATGAACCGGGTAAGCCTTACCCCGATCCAAAAACTTAACCCGCGAGTTTCTGATAAAGTCGCGGGTATTGTCAATAAGTGTCTGGAAATACATCCGAAAGATCGCTATCAATCAGCTGATGAATTGAGATACGACTTGATGGAAGCAAGGAGCATCTCCAGACGGAAATTGCCTCTCGAATTGGTCCTGTCACCCCCACCGCTAACGCTTCATGATAAATTGCCAGGGTCAGGCGGGAACCAGATGCAATCCAGTGGAGATGGAAGGGGGTTGGACAAACGAAGGTCGACTCGCCCATTTAGTGAAGATTCAGATGAGGTAGAGATCCTACCTATAAAAAACAATGCAAAAAAATATCCTGCGGTATGGCTACTATTATTGCTGCTGCCTATCATTGTGTTAAGCGGGTTTGCAACTTATGTGATCAGACCAGATTTTGTTAAACAAGTGATCGCATTCGCCATTCCGGGAATGAACCAGACTCAAACCGCAACATCACGCGCACCGACGAACACCACAATACCCATAATCGCAATCGAATCCAAGACACCCACTTCAACCATTACGCCAGCTCCAACCAATACTGCATTGCCCACGAACACAAGCACTTCATCACCAACCCCAACCAAAACATTAACTCCTCATCCAACGCCCATAGGCGGATCGGAAAAAATCGCCTTTGCATCCACCCGAAGCGGGGCGTCAGAAATATGGTTGATGAACAATGATGGAACTGATCTAAATCAAGTTACATATATCCCAGAGGGTGCCTGCCAACCAAGGTGGTCACCGGATGGGGAAAAGATTGTATTTATCTCACCCTGTGTGAGGCAACAAAACTCCTATCCAGGAGCGAATCTGTTTATCATCAATAGTGATGGCAGCGGTTTGGTCCCACTTCCGAGTGCACCTGGAGGTGATTACGATCCCAGCTGGTCGACCGATGGACATCGGATCGCATTTACTTCGTTACGAAATGGAGGAGTACCGGGAATTTACATTATTGACCTGGTAGATTATTCGATCGAATCACTTGTGGAAAATGAAACCAGAGCAATATCGCAACCTGCCTGGTCTCCGAATGGTAAAGAGATTGCTTATGTAAACAGCGATAACCGGATATGGGTGATGGATGATAAAGGTAGCAACAGGCGTAACCTCACCGTCGGTGGGGGAGAATATTTGATCAATGGTCCCGCCTGGTCTCCAGATGGTTTAGTCGTGATTTATACCCAATCAGTACTTTCCGACACCACGGGTGCTACGGTCTTAATGGCAATACCCTATACGCAAGAAGGTGCCAAGCCGGTAGAAGTTCCAAATTCGCAACTGGTGGTTGACGTGAGCTACTCAATTGATGGATATTGGTTATTGTTTACCAGCTGGTTTTCGGGAAATCACGAGATTACAGTCATGCGTCCAAACGGGGTTGATCGCCAGCCGGTTTTGGTAGATCCGGCGTATGATTTTGATCCTGTATGGCGACCCATGCCATAAATAATTCCATTTACTAAGCCAGCTGCTGAATCAACAATAGAATTCGGAAAAATCTAACTACCAGAATTTTCGGTGAGCTTAGTGTTCCCTGAAAGGAATAATAATCTTCTGGCATAGGTCGGGTTGCCAGATGATGGATGTACTTTTACAAACAAAATGCGCTTTATAGTACATCCCAAATGGGAAAATAATTTGCCTGTCAAGACTGGGGATGAAAATCCTTGGTAGTAATCGGTCCAATATAACGAAATATTAGTGGCAGTTTACAAATTCTGACTGGCATTGGAAGGTATGTAAATTTTTGTTGTGTACATCATGTTGAAAGTAAAAATTGAATTCAGGATTAATGTTACTTGTAAATTTAATCGATTTCATGGATAATGGAAAACGGATTCCTAGTAACACCAAAAATAAGGGGCTAATTCCCTGGTAATTACTTCCTCAATAAGGAGAGATTATGACAGCACAGATCATTGATGGAAAAGCTATCTCGGAGAAATTACTCTGTGAGATAGCGTCTGACGTGGAAGAGATGGTTAGTAATGGATTGCGCAGACCCGGCCTGGCTGCAGTTTTGGTGGGTGAGAATCCGGCGTCTCAACAATATGTAAAGATGAAGCGCAAAACTTGTGAGAAAAATGGACTTGACTCATTTGGATATGAGCTGCCTAAAACTGCTTCCCAAGCTGAAGTAGAGGGATTGGTAAAAGAGTTGAATGCTGACCCAAAGATTAACGGCATCCTGGTTCAGCTACCTTTACCGGATCATTTAGACGATGAAAAGATATTAAATTCCATCAGTATAGAAAAAGATGTGGATGGTTTTCATCCGATCAATATCGGACGCCTTGCGCAAAAGGGGCGTGAGCCATTATTTGTTCCCTGTACACCTGACGGCTGTATCTATCTCATCGATCAAACCGGGTTTCAGCTCAAAGGAGCCAATGCAGTAGTGCTGGGACGCTCGAATATCGTGGGAATGCCGGTGGCATTGATGTTGGTGAAACGTGATGCAACCGTAACCATCTGCCATTCACGTTCCAAAGATCTGGCTAGCATCTGTAGAAGCGCTGACGTGCTGATTGCGGCAGTCGGCAGACCTGAAATGGTGAAAGCTGACTGGATCAAACCTGGTGCCGTGGTTATTGACGTGGGAACCAACCGTGTCGATGATCCAACCACCGAAAAAGGCTACAGGTTGGCAGGTGATGTGGACTTCAATGCAGCAAAAGAAGTCGCAGGATGGATCTCCCCTTATCCGGGAGGTGTCGGCCCGATGACAATCACCATGCTGATGCGAAATACCGTCAGGGCAGCAAAGATTCAAGCTGGGGTATTATAAAAAAAAGCTTCCGACTGCAGGCTAACCACCTGCAGTCGGTTTTTTATATGTATAAGTTGTCTGACAATTGACATTTAACTAATAATTTGCTACACTATACTTGTCTGACAACTAATATCATAATAAGAGCAAAGATATGGGAACACTTTTGATCCGAAATGCAGAGATATTGGTCACCATGGATGAAGATCGAAAAGAAATTCGACGTGGCGGTCTGTATATTCGGGATGGTTTGATTGAGAAAGTCGGAGAAAATGCCAGCTTGCCGGATTTCGCAGACGAAATATTGGATCTAGCTGGCCATATCGTATTGCCAGGGTTGATCAACACCCACCATCATTTTTATCAAACGCTTACCCGCGTCGTCCCAGCTGCGCAAAATGTAAACCTGTTTAATTGGTTGAAAACGCTGTACCCGATATGGGGACGAATGACGGCTGAAGATATCTATTTATCAACACAGACTGCATTAGCTGAGCTGGCATTATCGGGATGTACCACGGCTTCTGACCACTTATATATCTATCCAAACGGATCACGCCTGGATGATGAGATCGAGGCTGCAAAGGGAATTGGCATCCGATTACATGCGTCGAGAGGTTCGATGAGCCTGGGCGAGAGTAATGGGGGGCTGCCACCTGATCGATTAGTTGAAGACGAAGCGTTCATCTTAAACGATTCACAAAGGTTAATCGAGCAATATCATGACCCAAATCCGGGTGCCATGGTGCAAATCGTCATGGCACCATGTTCACCATTCAGTGTGACAGGGGATTTAATGCGGGAAAGTGCTGCCCTGGCGCGTGAATATGGGGTTCACTTACACACACATCTGGCTGAGACCCAAGATGAAGAGGCATTTTGCCTGGAGAAGTTCAGCTTGCGACCGGTCGAACTGATGGAACAATTGACCTGGCTTGATGATGATGTCTGGTTTGCACATTCAGTCCATGTGAACCAGGCAGAGATCGAGGAATATGCTAAAAATGGCTGCGGAGTGGCACACTGCCCCACCTCGAATATGCGCCTGGCATCTGGTATCGCGCCAACGATGGATATGCTGCAAGCTGGGGTAAAGGTGGGATTGGGTGTGGATGGTTCAGCAAGTAATGATGGTTCAAACTTGTTGGAGGAAACCAGGCAGGCTTTGATGGCGGCGCGTGTTCGAGCTGGATTGATGGGTGCATCAAAATCAACCGGTGAAGCAGCAGCACTTATGACAGCCCGCCAGGCATTGGAAATTGCCACGCGAGGTGGAGCAGAAGTACTTGGAAGGACGGACCTTGGCTCATTGGAAGCGGGAAAGTGTGGGGATATCTGTGCGATCAGCCTGGATAAGCTTGAATATGCGGGTGGGTTACACGATCCCATCTCAGCCATTGTATTTTGCGCACCTGTGAAGGTGGATTACACGGTGGTCAATGGAAATATCGTGGTTAAGGAAGGTGAACTCATCAACGTGGACGTTCACAAACTTGTGGAGAGCCATAATCGAGCTGCCAGGAGGATAGTCAATGGGAGCGATTGATGCAGCGATGAGCAGAAATTTAGTCGATGTCGCTATGGGTAGAACCCCAGCGGATTTGGTCATACGAAACGGGCGATGGGTGTGCGTTCAATCTGGTGAAATCATCCCCGGAACTGATATTGCGATTAAGGGCGAACGAATTGCCTACGTAGGGGAAAATGCACAGCATACAATTGGTGACCGAACAAAAGTCATCGAAGCCAACGATCGGTTCCTAATTCCAGGGTTGATCGATGGGCATATGCATATTGAATCGGGTATGCTGACCATAACAGAATTCGTACGGGCAGTGATACCTTTTGGTACTACAGCAATGTTTGTCGACCCGCATGAAATTGCTAACGTCTTTGGATTGGAAGGTGTTCGTTTGATGGTTGACGAAGCAGCCGATCAACCGATCCATGTATGGGTACAAATGCCATCATGTGTACCTTCAGCGCCAGGCTTGGAAACACCTGGTAGGACATTGGGACCAACAGATGTGGCAGAGGCGATGAACTGGGAAGGTGTGATTGGCCTGGGAGAAATGATGAATTTCCCGGGAGTGTTCCTGAGCGATGAAAAAATGCATGCAGAAATGGCGGAGGCAAGGAAAGCAGGGAAGATACTGGGAGGACACTACGCCTCACCTGACCTGGGAGTGTCATTTCACGGTTATGTTGCAGGCGGACCTGAAGATGATCATGAAGGAACGCGCCTCGAAGATGCTGTAGCCAGAGTACGGCAGGGTATGAAACCCATGCTACGTTTTGGTTCAGCATGGCACGATGTAGCAGCCCAGGTAAAGGCAATTACTGAGCTGGGCATCGATCCAAGACATTTCATCCTGTGCACGGATGATTCTCATTGTGAAACATTGGTGGATGAAGGTCATGTAAACCGTGCAGTTAAAGAAGCCATCTCCCACGGACTGGCACCCATGACGGCGGTCCAAATGGTAACGTTAAACCCAGCTGAACATTTTGGGGTTGGCCGCGACGTCGGGATGATCGCACCCGGTAGATATGGTGACGTATTGATTGCCAGTGACTTTACAGGATTAAAGGTAGATATGGTTATCACTAAAGGAACAGTGATCAGTGAAGCTGGTCAACTAACCATAGAATTGCCAGAATTTAAGTATCCAACCTGGGCGGTCGATTCTGTCCATTTAGGTCACCAGCTTCTGGCTGATGATTTTCGGTTACCTGCTCCCAAAGACACAGAATTAATCGCCAATGTGATCGGGGTCATCGAAAACCAGGCACCTACCAGGCATTTAAGAATACCAGTTACCGCTCGCGCAGGTGAGATACAGGTTGACATAGAGCGTGATATCGCCAAGATCGCGGTAGTCGAACGCCATAAAGCGACAGGCAGGGTGAGTGTGGGACTGGTATATGGTTTTGGGTTTTCTTCACCATGCGCAATTGCAACGACCGTAGCTCATGACAGCCACCACATGATTGTGGTTGGAACGAGTGAGACGGATATGGCATTGGCAGCCAATGAACTAGCCAAGCTAGGTGGTGGTCAAATTGTCGTGCGCGAGGGACGAGTTATCGGACAGGTTGATTTGCCAATAGCCGGTTTGATGTCAAACGAACGGGCTGAGGTGGTCGCCAAGAAAGCTCGATCGGTCTTGAGTGGGTTCAAGGCGTGCGGATGCAACCTGAATAATCCAAATATGCAGTTAAGCTTATTGGCTTTAGTCGTGATTCCCGAGCTTCGGCTTTCGGATCTCGGTTTGGTCGATGTGAACAGGTTTGAGTTTATTCCTGTCCTGGAATAGTGAGGTGAGTAGTGATGGTCAAGAATGGAATTTCAACATCCCAGCGATTGCATGAAGATCTGGGTAAAGTAATAGCAGAAACCCCTCCTGGTGAAAGGTTATTATCCGAACCAGCTCTGGCAAAACAGCTGAACGTCTCCAGGGCGACTTTACGGGAAGCAATGCGCACTTTTGAGACACAAGGCTTGATCTACCGGCACCAGGGTTCAGGGACATTCGTGATCCATCCCAGCCAGGTGATCGATACCGGCCTGGAAATTCTGGAGAGCATAGAGACGTTATCCAAGCGGGTTGGTTTACAAGTAATTATGGGTGAACTTCATATCGAACACCGTCCGGCTAATGAAGAATATGCAAAAGCATTGTCGCTAGAAGTGAATGATCCGGTGCTATGCGTGTCGCGGGTGATCCAAGCAGAAGGCAGACCAGTGGCTTACTTGATTGATGTACTTCCGGATGAAGTGCTTTCTCCTGAGGAACTTGAACCAGGTTTCACCGGGTCTATGTTGGATTTATTATTGCGGCGCGGTTCTCCAACGTTGGTATCATCCCGGTGTGAGATCAATGCTGACCAAGCTAAAACCGAGGTGGCAAAGGCAATGCGGATCCAACGTGGGGATGTGCTTTTACGATTTATCGCTTATCTCTATAGCACTAATGGTCAGGTAGTAGATTATTCATACAGCTATTTTTTACCTGGGTATTTTAATTTTCACATCATTCGTCGAGTAGGATAAAACATTAATCAGATATATTTCGTATAGACAATCTATATTAAATGATTTAAGGAAACCATGAAAAGGAGAAAATACGATGCGTAGTTTTATGGGAAGGGATATCCTTTCACTCAAGAATTTTGGCAGGGAGGAATTTTATCGAGTATTTGATACTGCGGATGAATTGTTACCGTTTGCCAGAGACCGACGTAATACCGATCTACTCAAGGATAAAACGTTGGTCACTGCATTTTATCAACCCAGTACCCGGACACGATTAGCTCACGAAGCTGCCATGCACCGCCTGGGCGGACACGTTTTAGGCTTTTCAGACGTCAAGAACACGCGAGCTGGAGATTTTTACCAGGAATCAATCAAAGATACTGTGCGCATGCTAGAATTTTACGGAGATGTACTTGTGATGCGGCATTTTCAACAAGGTGCACCACATGAAGCTGCAAAATGGGCAAGCATCCCGGTGATTAACGCAGGTGATGGCTGGGGCGAGCACCCGACTCAGGTATTAACCGATCTATACACAATTTTGAATGAAAAAGGCACTCTGGATGGGTTGAACTTTTTACTAATCGGTGATATGCGGATGCGGACCATGCATAGCATTTCCTACGCAATGTCGCAATTCGATATAAATGCCTTTTACGTCTCACCACCAGAAATGAGTCTGACAGATGATTTCAAGAAGGAACTGGACGATTTGAATTTAAATTATAAAGAAATCGAGCATGTAGATCAGGCGATTGCTGAAGCAGACGTGATTTACATGGAGCCGGTAGTTCAGCCCGACTATACCAAGGCACGAGATGAACGTGGTGCGTCTGTTGGAATGACGCCAGATAATTACAAGGTTACCCGGGAATTGATGCGAAAAGCCCCACAAGATTCAATCATCTTGCACTCACTTCCTCGAATGGATGAGCTATCAGTCGAGGTTGATGATACACGGCATCAACGGTATTGGATTGAGGCATTCAACGGTGTGGTTGTAAGAATGGCGCTTCTGGCACTTGTCCTCGGTGCCATGGAGTAAAGTTGGCCAGGTGCATCAAGAATTTAAATGACTAAGTAACCATTTGATCACTGATAGATTCTTGATGTAGCGGTCAAGTATTGTTGATCTTTATAAATAAACCTACTAACTGTTCTCTACGAGGATATCCAGACAACAGGAGTAACTGGCAGGAGAGTGAATAATGCAAACAGATCTGAGAAACAGGGACCTGATCGGTGACTTAGATTTTTCAAAAGAAGAAGTCGAGACGGTGTTAGATGTAGCGTTTGATCTAAAACGAAAACGGGCATTAGGCGAGCCACATGCATATTTGCGGGATAAAGTACTGGCAATGCTATTCTTTTTTTCGAGTACACGCACGCGGGGATCATTTGAGGCTGGTATGGCACAATTGGGAGGGCATGCGGCGTTCATCGAGAGTAAAACAACCCAAATTTCACATGGCGATACGCCAAAGGAAATCGGTGAAATTTTTGGACGTTATTTTGATGGAATAGCCATCCGCCATGTGGATTGGAAAATTGGGAATGGATATCTCAACGATGTGGCCAAAGCATCGCGGGTGCCAATATTGAATATGCAATGTGATATCTACCATCCTTTCCAATGCCTGGCAGACTTGATGACCATTGTCGAAAAGAAAGGACGAGACTTACAAGGAAAAAAGATGGTCGTAAGCTGGGCATACGCTGCTTCCTACCAGAAACCGATGTCGGTCCCACAATCACTGGTAATTCAAATGCCAAGATTTGGTCTGGACGTCGTACTGGCGCATCCGCCTGAATTCAGGCTAATGCCGGAAATTATGGATCAAGCTCAGGAACAAGCCAGGAAATTTGGCACAAGCTTTGAAATCGTCGATGATATGGAAGCCGGATTCAAGGATGCTGATATCGTTTACGCGAAATCCTGGGGTGCGATGGTGCACACACCCGATCCCAATGAAGGTGCCAAAATTATTGACAAATACATGCATTGGATCACCGATGAAAGAAAAATGAGTTTAGCCAAACGCGATGCCATCTATATGCACCCACTACCAGCAGACAGGAATATAGAGGTAACAGATGCGGTTATCGATGGGAAGCAATCGGTGGTATATGATGAGGCTGAGAACCGAATGCATGCTCAAAAAGCAGTCATGGCGCTGACCATGAAATAATGAGGAGAGGAATGAACCAGAACAAGCAAAAAATTGCAGTCGTTGCGATCGGTGGAAATTCACTGATCAAAGATGAAAAGCATAAAACTGTCGAAGACCAATATCTGGCGGCAAAAGAATCTACCTACCATATCGCAGATATGATCGAGGCTGGTTGGGATGTGGCTATAGGTCATGGAAATGGACCACAGGTCGGGTTCATCCTGCGGCGATCCGAAATAGCAGCCAAAGTGGAAGGTATGCATGAAATCCCATTGGATGTGTGTGGAGCGGACAGCCAGGGTGCGATCGGATATGCTCTTCAACAGACCTTGCAAAATGAGCTATACAAACGTGGGATTAAGAAAAATGTGGCGACAGTCATTACCCAGGTGCTTGTGGACCGGAAAGATAAGGCATTTGAAAACCCTTCCAAACCTATTGGTAGTTTTATGGATGAATCAGAAGCCAGACGGCGTGCCAACGATATGGGATGGTCCGTTGTCGAGGATGCAGGACGCGGTTGGCGCCGAGTCGTTGCGTCTCCACAGCCTAAAGAAGTGGTGGAGCTGGACACCGTCAAGGCATTGATCCATGCTGGCGTGGTTGTGATTACTGTGGGCGGAGGGGGCATCCCGGTAATCGATACAGGCGACGGGGCATATCAGGGTGTCGCAGCCGTAATCGACAAGGATTATGCCAGCAGCCTATTAGCAAGGGTGATTAATGCGGATTTATTTTTGATCTCCACAGCGGTAGAGAAGGTGGCGATCAACTTTGGAAAAGCGAATCAACAGTGGGTAGATAGAATGACACTTGCTGAAGCGAAGCAGTATCTTGCTGAAGGGATCCATTTTGCCAAAGGTTCAATGGCACCAAAGATACAGGCAATTATCTGGTACCTCGAAGGTGGTGGCAAACAAGCCCTTATTACCAGCCCTGAAAATATTGGTCGCGCATTACGAGGAGAAACTGGCACCTGGATTGTGCCGTAAGAAACGATAGTAGAGTAAAATATGTGCGTAACTAATAATTATGAGAGGTTCATACATATACTTACTAATATCGAAGGAGGTAGTAAATTTCAAGAATTTTCTCACTTACTTCCCCAAACCATCCAATCCAGAATTAATATTTAGTTGACAGGAGAAATCACCTATGTCTAAGAACAAGCTTTTGATTATTATCTCGATGCTGATAGTGTTTGTCATGATCGTCTCAGGATGCACAACAGCAACAACCACTACAAGCCCAACTACTGAATCCACTTCTCCAACCCAGGCTTCTGCTCAAATCACTTTGGGAATGATCCTGGTTGGACCATATAATGATAGTGGCTGGAGCCAAGCGACTTATGAAGGTGCTCAATATGCCGTGGATAAAACAACCGGTAATACATTAATCTATATTGACAATGCATTCAGTCAAAAAACAACTCCGGCACAACAGGCTGAACAGTTACTTACTCAAGGCGCGACGGTGATCATCTTCAACTCTGACGCCTTTATGGATGATTCCAACACCTTTGCTGCTGCACATCCAACCATACCCGTTTTCATGCTTTCCGGTGATCAAAATTGGGCGGAGGGAGAAAATTATAAGAATATACCCAATATGATCAACATCATGGGAAAGATGGAATACATGAAGGAAGTAGCAGGTTGTGCAGCTGCTTTGACGACAAAAACAGGAAAAATCGGTTTCTTGGGTCCACTGATCAATTCAGAGACCCGTCGTCTCGCTGACTCTGCATTTCTGGGTGCCAAATACTGCTGGACTCAGGTATTAAAGAATAATGCAAGTGAGCTGACCTTCAGTGTGACATGGATCGGAAACTGGTTCAACATTCCTGGACAAACGTTGGATCCAACCCAAGTTGCGGATGATTTCTTCAATCAGGGTTTTGATGTGGTGATCTCAGGCATCGATACCACGGAAGCCTTGGTTGAAGCTAAGAAAATGACGGATGCAGGCAAGACTGTATATGCAATTCCGTATGATTATCATAAAGCGTGCGATCAAGCTCCTTCAGTTTGCCTCGGTGTTCCATACTTCAACTGGGGTCCAGCCATGCTTAAAAATGTAAACGATATAGCTGCAAGCACCTGGAAGCCACATTTCGAATGGAATGGACCCGATTGGGCAAACTTCAACAGCGCTGATAGTGGTGCCGTCGGTTTCAATATCGGCCAGGCGCTAAGTGCGGATAATAGCACTACACTTCAGAAATTTATCACTGATTTGTCGGGTGGCTTAAATCTTTGGACCGGACCGCTTAACTTGCAGGATGGGACGGTTTATTTGAAAGACGGCGAGGTTGCTACCGATCAGCAGATATGGTATGCGCCTCAACTACTCGAAGGTATGCTAGGTAAGAGTAATTAGTCCCTTGTGATTATGGGGGAAGCCTAAAAGCTTCCCCCATTTATAAAAAAAAACAAATGAAGGTTGAACTTCGAGACGTCCATAAGACGTTTGGTACAGTCTATGCCCTCAAAGGGCTCAGCCTGACCTTCCAGTCTGGGAAAATCCAGGGAATCCTCGGAGAAAACGGTGCAGGAAAAAGCACCTTGATGAAAATCCTCTCCGGATTTTACCAGGCAGATCAGGGTGAAATCTACCTGGACGGGAGTCAGGTGGTGATCCTTTCCCCGGCTGATGCGATTGTACACGGGATCGGCATGCTTCACCAAGACCCGTTGGACTTTCCCCCCATGCAGGTACTTAATAATTTTCTCATTGGTGCCAAGGGTAAAATTCTTCCCGATCGAACTCAGGCGAAACAGGAATTCTTGAACTTATGTAAGCAGTTCGATTTCGAGATCGATCCGGATAATTACGTCGACGCATTGACAGTTGGTGAACGGCAACAACTTGAGATAATTAGATTACTCTGGTTAGGTGCTGAAGTTCTGATATTGGACGAACCTACGACCGGGATCAGCGCTCCACAAAAGAAAAAACTATTTGTCACACTGCGAAAATTAGCTGCTGACGGTAAGACAATTATTTTTGTGTCGCATAAGCTCGAGGATGTAGGTGATCTTTGTCATCGAGTAGCAGTACTGCGTGCAGGTGAGCTGGTTGGAGAGATGGAAACTCCATTCAACACGGATAAGTTAATCTCCCAAATGTTTGGCAAGCTGGTAATTATGGCTAAACAACAGCACGTTGCACCTGGTGAACCGGTAATTGAAATGAGGGATGTAAACCTTGAAGATTATCGCTTAAAGATGAGATCAATCAATATCAAGGCTTGCCAGGGGGAGGTAATTGGTTTAGCAGGTATGGAAGGGAGTGGACAGACACTGTTCTTACGAGCATGTGCTGGCTTATTGCACCCGGTTGGTGGAGAACTATTGATCCGTGATGAGATGATGATAGGCAAGCCTTATAGGGATTTCTTGCACAGAGGGGTCTCTTACCTGCCTGCTTCAAGGATGGAAGAAGGATTAATCCCTGGATTGACATTAAGTGAACACTTTTCGCTAGTTGATGGCACCCGATCGATATTTATAGACCAAAAACGAGCCCTCAAGATTACCAACCAACGGATCAAAGAATTTAACATACGGGGAATGGAATCCACAACAGTAGAAATGTTGTCTGGGGGTAACCAACAGCGTGCATTATTAGCGCTATTGAAGGATCCTTTGGCTCTAATCCTATTGGAACATCCTACCCGAGGTCTGGATGTTGAGTCTAGTATTTATATATGGAATAAATTGAAATTACGCTGTTCAGAAGGTACCGCTATCATTTTCATTTCTTCAGACCTGGAGGAAATTCTTAATTACAGTGACCGCATCCTGGTATTCTTCAGTGGTCAGATTTCTAAGCCATTGGACGCAGCATCAACGACAGTCGAAGATCTGGGAGAGCTTATCGGGGGGAATAATTGGGACAGAAGTATTCCAAGCTAAGTATATATGGAAGATAATAAGGGTCATTCTCGGTGGTTCAATATCGGTTTCCAATTGATTGGGATCATAGCAGCTCTCGGATTTACAGTTTTCATTCTATTTTTAACCGGCGCACCTCCTTTACAAGCTTTTAAGCAGTTATTCCTAGGAATTTTTGGCTCAGTAAATAATATCTCGAATGTCCTCGTATCTTGGATGCCTCTGCTGATCACCACTGCTGGGCTCCTGGTGACTTTTGCGGCAGGTTTATGGAATATTGGCATCGAGGGTCAGATCATTATGGGGGCAATATTTACTACATGGGTATTGCGGTCACTGGAGCACAGTGCAGTACCGGGTGGAATCATAATCGTGCTGGGAATCCTGGCTGGAATATTTGGGGGGGCTATTTGGGCATTCCTGGTTGGCTTGCTTAAAACTTTTGGTGGGGTGAATGAAATTTTTGGCGGATTAGGCTTTAATTTTATTGCCAATGCCATGATCCTGTGGCTGATCTATGGCCCCTGGCGGCGACCTGGAGTGGCTTCATTGAGTGGAACGGAAGCTTTTCCGGACCGGTTATCGCTGCCTACTCTGCCAAATTTGCTTATCAGTCCCTGGTCGCTGGTTCTGGGTGCACTCAGTATTATTATGATTTACTTTCTGCTAAGAGGCACTTACATCGGTTTAAAGTTAAAAGCAATCGGTAAAAATATACGGGCGGCATATACTTTAGGTGTACCAACCTGGCAATACTTGCTATTATCATTCATTGTATGCGGCATCTTCGCTGGTTTAACCGGTGCATTACAAGTAACAGGTGTCTACCACCGACTGCTACCGACCATTTCTAATGGATATGGTTACCTCGGATTATTAGTAGCAATGCTGATCAATTTCCAGGCGATTTGGGTGGCTCCGATTGCGTTATTTTACGCAGCACTCAACATTGGTAGCATTCAACTACCCATCACCTTAAAACTGGATTCAAACTTATCGGGAGTGATACAGGGCACACTGGTGTTATTTGTTCTCCTGGCAGATGGATTTCGGCAGAAGTTCAAGAGGAATCTTTAAAAGGACAGTGGTATGGATTTAGGTATGATCATTATTGGTTTGGCAGGAGTGCTGGTGACAGCTGCCCCGGTGATTTTTGCTGTCATCGGAGAAACCTTTGCCGAACGGTCAGGTGTAATCAACCTATCTGTTAATGGTTCGATCGTATTAGCTGCAATGACCGGATTTGCAGTGGCGGAGACTACCGGCAGCCTGATACTTGGGTATCTCTCGGGAATGGTTGTTGGAGCATTTGTGGCTCTGATCATCGCATTCTCAAGCATCACCCTGCACCAATCCCAGGTTGCGGTAGGGTTTGTGTTAACCTATACAACCCTTAGCCTGGCGTACTTCCTGGGTAATCCTTTCACCAGCTTGCAAGGTCCGACATTACCCCACTTACCGGTACCATTATTGGCTAATATTCCCATCCTCGGACCATTGATATTCGAGTCGGACTTGATGACTTATCTTAGCTTTGTGTTGATTGCGGTTGCCTGGATCTATATGTTCAAGACACGACCTGGACTTATCCTGCAAGGGATTGGAGAACGCCCATCAGCAGCATTCGTCAGGGGGGCCAATGTTAACCGATTGAGATACCTATACACGGTATTAGGCGGGGCATTAGTGGGGCTGGCTGGACCAATGTATTCGCTCGGAGTAAAGGCTGGTTGGAAAGGAACGATCTCAGGTATTGATGGGATTGGCTGGATCGCACTTGCTATTACGATATTTGGGGGATGGAACCCCCTTCGAGCAGCGTTTGGTGCTTATTTGTTTGCCTTATTACAATGGCTCAGTCTGGTATTACAACCCATTTTCCCTGCAATCCCTGCGCAGGTGCTTCAAGTGGCGCCGTTCCCACTAATGATATTGACCCTTCTTCTGGTAAATATCGGTGATGCCGAGTGGGTGGAGCGAACATTAGCCAGTATGCCCGAGAGACCACGCAAGGTTGTGTCGCGGATTTTACGTGCGCTGCACACATCTCCACCGGCATCACTGGGAATCCCATTTAAAAACGAGTAGGACGAATTAAGACAATGGAAAAATTCCTTGGCTACAAGTGTTCATTGTGCCATAAAGAGTATAGTCCGGATAAAATATACTACACCTGTCCGAAGGACGGTGGAAATCTCGATGTTATCCTGGATATAGCCGGAATTATTAAAGCATTTCCAAAGAAAAGCTTCATTGTGCAACAAGAGTCCTCCTTATGGCGTTACCTGCCTATTTTGCCGGTAAGCGAACCTGGTGGAAATGACACACCTTTGCACATGGCAGGTTGGACGCCGGTTTACCGACCACTAAGTTTGGAAAAAGATCTCGGAATGGAATCCCTGTGGATAAAGGATGAATCACGTAATCCCACAGCATCATTTAAAGACCGAGCGAGTGCAGTCGTGATTGCCAGAGGACAGGAAATTAGGGCTGAGGTGGTCGTTACAGCCTCTACCGGGAATGCAGGCGCGGCATTGGCAGGAATGGCAGCAGCTATTGGTCAAAAAGCGGTTATATTTGCACCACGAACTGCACCACCAGCCAAAGTTGCCCAACTGCTTATCTATGGAGCAACGGTGTATTTGGTGGATGGGTCTTATGATGACGCTTTTGATTTAACCATTCAGGCATCCAATGAATTTGGCTGGTACTGCAGGAATACAGGATACAACCCTTTCACGGCAGAGGGAAAGAAGACAGCAGCATTTGAAATATGGGAATGGATGAGTAACTTGGACCCGTCTCTGAAAACACCTTTATCTATATTTGTATCCGTTGGGGATGGAAATATTATCTCCGGTATCCATAAAGGTTTTAAGGACCTATATCAACTCGGTTGGTTAGAGACTATGCCGAGGATAATAGGCGTGCAAGCTGAAGGATCAGCGGCAATCTCAAATGCGTTCCATGCTGGAACCGAAGAAATTATTCCAGTAAATGCTAAAACCATAGCAGATAGCATTTCGGTCGATATGCCACGCGATGGGATAAGAGCGATCAGAGCAGCGCGGGAGACAGGCGGAGAATACATCGTGGTCACAGATGATGATATCATCTCAGCAATCGCACAATTGGGAAAGGTGGGAATTTTTGCTGAACCAGCTGGTGCGACATCATTCGCCGGATTGGTTAAAGCGATAGAAACCGGGATCATAAAATCTAATGAGCCCGTCATGGTAATCAATACTGGAAGTGGTTTAAAAGACATACGGGCTGCAATGCAAGCGATCCAAGAACCCACCATCATTGAGCCGAATTTAAACTCATTGAAGAAGGCCATGCTCTAGAAGACAAGTCATAATTTTCGTGGATGCTCGTTTAGTTAATTTAAACGACTCTGGGAAGTGAATAAATGGAACATAACATTCAGTATTCAATCATCGCACCAATTTACAATGAGATTGGTAATATTCCCGAGCTATACCGCAGGGTGAAAGAAACCATGGAAAAAGCTGGTGAGACCTGGGAATTGCTCATGGTGGATGATGGCTCCATAGACGGTTCGACAGATGAAATACGAAAGATTGCCTCACTTGATGAGCATGTAAAACCGGTGATTTTTGCACGCAATTTTGGTCACCAGATCGCTGTTACAGCAGGATTAGATTATTCCACCGGTCAGGCTGTAGTGATCATCGATTCAGATTTGCAAGACCCACCGGAAGTGATCCTCGATATGATTGCCAAGTGGAAGGAAGGGTTTGAGGTTGTTTTCGCCCAAAGGACAGAACGTGAAGGAGAGACCTGGTTCAAGTTATTTACAGCCTCAGTATTCTATAGGCTGATCTACCGGATCACCGATGTGGACATACCAATGGATACAGGTGACTTCCGTTTGTTGGACCGAAAAGTTGTGGATGTCATGGTGCAGATGCGAGAAAGGCACCGTTTCTTGCGAGGCATGTCATCGTGGGTGGGTTTCAAACAAACGGGCGTGACGTATAAGCGGGCTTCAAGGTACACGGGTGTAACAAAATACCCTTTTAAAAAGATGTTAAAATTTGCCAGTGATGCCATAACCAGCTTCTCGTATTTTCCGCTCCAGGTGGCGATGTACCTTGGCTTTTTCTCGGCAGGTTTGAGCATCATCGCGATACCAGTGGTAATCGTGTTGCGGATGATCGGGCTTCACGCATTCATCGGGCAGGCAACAACCCTGATCGCTGTGCTATTTCTCGGCGGTGTACAGCTGATCTCGCTGGGGATTTTGGGCGAATATATTGGCAGACTATATGACGAAGCAAAAGGACGGCCATTGTATATTGTGCGGGAAGCGCCTGCCAAAGATAAATAAGGAGATAATCCATGAAAATCGATTTGAGTATTGATAAGGACCGGCGAAAGCGTGCCATCCAGCGAGTACGGGAGCGAAAAATTATTATTCCCACTTACGCCATGATGAAAGATCCAACCCGGATCCCCGATAAGGTCAAGCAGGCACTGAGCAGGATCGGGTTATGGGATGTAAACCCGACCAACCTATTCCGCATCACCTGGCATAATAGCCCATCCGCAAAGGGAGGTGGATTTGGTGGGGTAAACTACCTCGAGATGCCCAAGGTGCTTACCGGTACTCCAGCACGGATTATAGTGCTGGTTGGGAAGTGGTTCCCCACAGGGGCGCATAAAGTTGGTGCTGCATTTGGCTGCCTTGTTCCCCGCCTGGTCACCGGGCAGTTCGATCCATCCAGTCAGAAAGCAGTGTGGCCATCGACAGGGAATTATTGCCGTGGTGGAGCATACGATTCGGCATTACTCGGGTGTGAATCGATCGCGATCCTTCCCGAAGGGATGAGTAAGGAGCGGTTTGATTGGCTGGCGAAGATTGCGGGAGAAACGATCAAGACACCTGGCAGTGAATCGAATGTCAAGGAAATTTTTGATAAATGCTGGGAATTGAAGAAGTCGGGACAGGACTTGATGATATTCAACCAATTCGAGGAATTTGGGAATTATCTATGGCATTATGAGATCACCGGTCATGCCATGGAAGAACTCCTGCAGCAGGTTATGGGTTCCAAGGATGAATACCGTGGGATGGCATCAGCGACGGGTTCTGCCGGCACGATTGGCAGCGGTGACTACTTGAAGCAACAATTCCCGGGCAGTAAGATCGCTGCCAGTGAGGCACTCCAATGCCCTACCTTGTTGCAAAATGGATTTGGGGCACACCGCATCGAAGGAATTGGCGATAAACACGTGCCATGGATCCACAATGTAAAGAACACGGATATGATCACGGCAATCGATGATAATGCAGTAGTCAACCTGTCACGGCTTTTCAATGAACCAGAAGGTCAGGCGTACTTAAGCAAGTGCGGAGTACCTGAAAAGGTGGTTGAGAAGCTGGACTTACTCGGTTTTTCGGGGATATCCAATGTGCTTTCGGCAATAAAGATGGCGAAGTATTATGAGCTTGGCGAACACGATATTATTTTAACCATCCTGACAGATTCAATGGAACTGTACGGCAGCCGGTTGCATGAGATGCGTCAAGAATCTGGTGAATATACCGAGAACCAGGCTGCCGCTGATTTTGCGAGATACTTGCAGGGTGAATCTACCGATCATATGCTTGAATTGAACTATGAAGATAAAAAACGGATTCATAACTTAAAATACTTCACCTGGGTGGAACAACAAGGCAAGACTTACCATGAAATCCAGTCGCAATGGTATGACCCAGAATATTGGACAGGTGTTCAAGAGCAGGTCTCGGAAATCGATGCGTTGATCGATGAGTTTAACGCGGAGGCCGGTGTTGGTGGCTAAAATAAGTCATGACAACAAAGATTTATCGACCGCATCATAAAACTCGTTTGTGAACTTCTAGCGGTTCAGTTATGGTTGATCCAACTGCGTTAGTTTTGGTGGCAATCATTAATAACCCAAGGGACTTGGAAATAGCCCGTCTCCTGGGATGGTACCGCATCCCTCTGCGGACAGCGCCTAAAGTCATCGCAGTCGATTACCTGGCATTCTACCAGACAGGAGCATTTGGGGATGAAAAATGGTGTATCCAGTATATCGCACCGGTTCGCGGGCATGAGTTAACCACCCGGGAAGAATTACTAAAGACCGAAAAAAACCATCCACGGGCACACGAAGAGTATTATAAAATCCAAATTGGACCTCTAGAGCGCCTTACCAATCCAGTCCAGGCTGAAACCTGGCGACGGATTACTTTCCTTTACACCACTGGCGAATATTTGATGAGAGCAAGGACGATCAACGAACTGGTAGTTCATTCGGATGAGCGCCAATTATTATGGCTAGCATTGCGTGAAAGAGCTGAACAGGGATATTACAGCCAGGATTTGCCTGAGATTGATGTACCTGATGAAGTATTAGCTATCCTGCTGGGGATCAAGGAAAGCGGAGCGACTTATGGCGAAGACGACTGAACCGCTAATCAGGCAGTTGCTCGAATCCCAGGAGCCGCTTATCCGTTGGAAATTGATCAATCAGATCCTGGAAATTCCCTCCACGTCTGAGGTGTATCAAGCTACGCGAACAGAAGTGACGTCATCTCCACTCCTCCAGCGATTGTTATGTGATCAGAACAGCAAGGGGCAAAATTCATACCACCCCTATGACAAATGGTTCGGGGCACATTGGGTATTATCTCAGCTGGCAGACCTTTGTTATCCGAAAGAGGACGGGGTACTCAAGCCATTATTGGAGCAGTGCTATAGTTGGCTGTTATCCAAGGAACACCAAAAACACATTTTAACCATTAATGGACGGGTGAGAAGGTGTGCATCACAAGAAGGGAATTGCGTTTATTACTCACTGGCACTAGGATTGGCCGATGAGCGTACAGAAGAGCTTGCTTCCAGGCTGATCAAATGGCAGTGGGATGATGGTGGGTGGAACTGTGACAAAAGACCCGAAGCTGCTAAATCTTCATTCCATGAGACGTTGATCCCGACCCGCGCGCTGGCGTCGTATGCGAAATCTTCGGGTGACCCGAAAGCCAGAGAGTCGGTAAGCCGGGCAGTCGAGGTTTTTCTGAAGCGCCATCTGTTCAAGCGAACATCCGACAATCAACCCATGGATAGCAATTTTTTGATGCTCCATTACCCAACCTACTGGCATTATGATTTCCTGGTGGGACTTAAGGTGTTAGCGGAGGCTGGATTTATCGAAGATCCACGCTGTGCTGAAGCATTGTATCTGTTGGAGAGCAAGCAATTACCTGATGGGGGTTACCCGGCAGAAGCAAGGTATTACAGGGTAGACGATAAAAAGCTGACCGGACATTCGCGGGTTGATTGGGGAGGAACCAGTAAGTTGCACATGAACCCGTTTGTGACCTTGGATGCGTTGGCAGTGTTGAAGCAAGCAGGTAGACTGGACAAATGGCGATAAATTCGCTTGTTGATGTAAAGCGCCAGAATTGGGTTGATAATCTTAGACATGGATTTTCTTTCACATTTGATATCATAAAACTATGATTTCGTCTTTATCGATTAATGGGCACGAATTTATATGGGGAACCAGGACCTATATTATGGGGATATTAAACCTGACTCCTGACAGTTTTTCAGGTGATGGTCTGCTAGTAAAGAACGCTTCGCAGGATACGTTCCAGATCGACCTTGAGGCGATACTGGAAAGAGGGCGAATATTTGTTGAAAACGGTGTGGATATCATCGATGTGGGCGGAGAGTCCACCCGACCCGGAGCAGAACTTGTTGATGCAGATGAAGAAATGAGACGAGTGGTGCCTGTGGTCGAGAAATTGGCGACGAATTTTAATGTGGTTATCTCGATTGACACATATAAAGCGAGCGTTGCAGAGGCAGCACTCGAGCACGGAGCCCAATTGATCAATGACGTGTGGGGATTCCACGCCGATCCAAACTTGGCCAATGTGGCCGCTAAAAACAATATACCAGTAATTCTGATGCACAACCGCAGCTCTTGGGCGCACGCTGAAATAAAAGAGCGTTTAGGCGGGCGATATGTAGGTATTCCATACGAAGACTTGATCGAAGACATCAAGAAAGAGTTACTGGAAAGTGTATCTATTGCACGATCTGCGGGTATCCCAGATGAAAGGATCATCCTGGACCCGGGGATAGGATTTGGAAAATCGGTCGAGCAGAACCTTGAGCTAATGGACAGGCTGGAAGAAATCAGGGCATTGGGCTACCCTATTTTGTTTGGTCCATCACGAAAATCATTTATCGGATATACCTTAAACCTGCCTCCTGATCAAAGACTTGAGGGTACTGCTGCAGCCGTATCCGTCGGGATCGTACGTGGGGCAGATATCGTCAGGGTCCACGATGTCCCTTTCATTTCCAGGGTAGTCAGGATGACAGACGCGATCGTCCGGAGTGGAAAGAGAGCAGGTCATGCGTGACCTAGGCCTTCACGTGACAAATATCCAGCAGCATATAACGAAATTAATACTATTAACAAACACTTATTGAGCTTCAACGAAGGTTCAGCTATAATTCGTACCCCCTTCTAGGGAGGGATTATTGAGGAGAAATTATGGATTTTGATGCATTTAATGCCAAAGACAAGATCACAACCAGATTTGGTCGATATTTTATCTATCGGTTGAACAAGTTGGAGCGAGAAGGTTTAACCCAGCTATCAAGGCTGCCGTATTCGATCCGGATCTTGCTTGAATCAGTGCTGCGACAGTGTAATGGGAGGGAAATCGTACAGGAAGATGTGATCAACCTTGCAGGCTGGTTACCCAACCCAGACCACAGACCTGCAATGCCGTTCAGCCCGTCACGGGTGATCATGCAAGATTTTACAGGCGTTCCTGCGATCGTTGAGCTAGCAGCGATGCGAGAAGCGATGGCTCGAATGGGAGGTGATCCCAAAAAGGTCAACCCATTAGTGCCAGTCGAATTGGTGATCGACCATTCTGTACAGGTAGATTTTTTCGCCAGTGGGGATGCGTTGGTTAGGAATGCAGAGCTGGAATTCCAACGGAACAGAGAGAGGTATGAATTCTTACGGTGGGGACAAAATGCTTTCACTAATTTCAAGGTTGTGCCTCCTGCAACCGGAATAGTTCACCAGGTGAACCTGGAATACCTGGCAAAGGTCGTTGTTTCACGAGAAACAGAAGAAGGATATGTTGCCTATCCGGATACAGTAGTCGGGACCGATTCGCACACCACGATGATAAATGGATTGGGTGTGTTGGGATGGGGTGTGGGCGGGATTGAGGCAGAAGCCGCGATGCTTGGACAGCCGATTGACATGCTTATACCAGATGTGGTCGGAGTAAAACTGTTCGGGCAGCTCAGCGAGGGTGTTACGGCGACGGACCTCACCCTGACAATCACACAATTGTTGCGCCAAAAAGGCATGGTAGATAAGTTTGTCGAATTCTATGGACCAGGACTTTCAACCCTTTCATTACCAGACCGGGCAACGATTGGGAATATGGCACCAGAATATGGGGCGACGATCGGATACTTCCCGGTAGATAATGAAACTTTACGCTATCTGAAACTTACGGGAAGAACCGCAGAAACGATCGAGTTAGTGGAACGATATTGTAAGGAACAAAGCTTGTTCCGTACGGATGATGCGCCTGAACCGGACTACACGTCGATACTGGAACTCGACCTGGGAAAAATCGAATCCAGCCTGGCTGGACCCAAACGACCACAAGACAGGGTTTCAATCACCGAGGTTCAGCGTTCCTTCAGGTCAGCGCTTACCGCACCGATCAAGGAGGGCGGATTCGAGCTGAAGGAAACAGACATCGAAAAGGAAGTCGCTATCGGAGCTAATGGTCATGCGCTTAAAATGACGCATGGGGCGGTAGTCATTGCGGCGATAACATCCTGCACCAACACCTCCAATCCAACGGTGATGGTCGCAGCAGGATTGGTGGCTAAAAAAGCCGTAGAGAGGGGATTAACAGTCAAAGGATACGTAAAAACAAGCCTGGCGCCAGGGTCTAGGGTGGTGACAGAATACCTGGCAAAGGCTGGATTACTCGAGCCGTTGGCAAAACTGGGGTTCAACGTGGTTGGGTATGGATGTACGACCTGTATTGGAAATTCCGGACCCCTACCAGGTGAAGTGGTTAAAGCTATTACAGGTGCTGACCTGGTAGCCGCAAGTGTGCTTTCTGGTAACCGCAATTTTGAAGGGCGAATTCACCCATACGTAAGAGCCAACTATCTTGCTTCGCCGCCCCTGGTGGTGGCATACGCTTTAGCCGGGACGATCAATATTGACCTTAAAAATGAGCCGCTCGGAATTGATCGAGATGGGAACCCTGTATACCTAATAGACATTTGGCCAATGAACCAGGAGATCACACAAACAGTTGAGCTCATCGTTGCATCAGATATGTTCATCGATAAATACCAGAGTGTCTTTACCGGTAACGAAACCTGGAATGCGATCCGGTCGAGCGAGAGTGAGTTATACCCATGGGATACGAGCTCCACATATATCCAGGAGCCACCATTCTTCATGGATCTGGCGCAGGGAAGAACGGCGATTAAAAACATCAACGGAGCGAGGGTGCTGGCACTATTGGGAAACTCAATCACCACAGACCACATTTCACCGGCAGGGTCGATTGCAACGGACAGCCCTGCAGGGAAATATCTGATCGCCAATGGAGTACAACCGCGTGAGTTCAATTCTTACGGTTCGCGGCGAGGGAATGACAGGGTGATGACAAGAGGGACTTTTGCCAATATCAGGCTGAAGAACCTGATGGTGCCTGGGGTGGAGGGAGGTGTGACGTTGCACATGCCGGACAGCGAAAAAATGAGCATTTATGATGCGGCGATGAAATATCTCCAGGAAGGTATCCCGACAGTCATCATCGCAGGAAAAGATTATGGATCTGGTTCCAGCCGGGATTGGGCAGCGAAAGGGACCAAACTACTGGGGGTAAAGGCGGTCATTGCAGAATCATTTGAACGCATCCACCGTTCAAACCTGGTGGGTATGGGCGTGCTACCCTTGCAGTTCATTGCGGGTGATAGTGCAGCGAGCCTGGGGATCATCGGCACGGAAATAATAAATATTGAAGGATTGGATGAGAATATTTCACCAAACTCCGAAGTGACAATTAGAATGATCCGAGATGACCAGAGTGTTATCCATTTTCGTGCTGTCGCCAGGCTTTATACTGCGATCGAAGTGGATTATTACCGCAACGGCGGGGTATTGAACACTGTTATAAAAAAAATACAATAAAAACGAATAGATTCAAATCATGAGAGCGACCTTATCGGTTTTCCACCAATAAGGTCGCTCTGTATATTTGAAGAAAGGTTAATGCCTTGTCTGAGGAGTTTGGTTTTTATAAGCGGTCATACCAGCAGGATGGTAGGTTGGCTCGGGACGACCCTGCGGTAAACGGGCAGTATCTGGAGAAGGTTTAACAGCTGGGCGGATGGCAACGGGTTGAGCCTGGGCAGCTCGACCAGTGGAGTCAACACGGTGCATCACAGGCACAGATTGGGTGTGTGGACGGGCATCTGCCTGGCTGAAAAGGCGATTCCCGGCAATTGAAAATGTGCCGATGATCAGAACTCTGATCACCCACACCATGATTGCCACAAAGATTGGAACGACGGTGAGAAGTGTTTCCGGGGAAATTACACTACCTCCCAATGAACTGTGATTGATGATGGCTAGAGATACGCCATACCAGGTGAGCATGGCGTTCATGCAAGCTGCCAACAACCAAGCACCTAATAAGTACCAGACTTCTCGAGGTCCATTGTCACCTTGCTGAGGGGTGAACAGGCGGGCGATCCCGGCAAAATCGATGGCACAGAAAGCGATGGCGAGGATGGTTGCCCAACGGACAGTGGCAAAACGCAATCCACCAAGCAGATCATTTAGTGCAAAGTCGGTAGTGCTGAAATTGAATAATTCAAAAGCGAACAATGCCCCAATAATCAGAAAACCGAACAACTTGCCACGAGAGTAATTGAGTTTATGAGTGAACTTAGAGATGCTTAAGGACTGAGTTACGGCTGGATTCATGGCTTACCTCCTTGATCAATATAGATTAGCGACGAAAAGAACAAGTGTTCTAATTAGTTATATTATAGAACAAATATGCTAATTGTCAAGAGGCAATTTTCGCCAATATAACGTAGAGTTGGAGCTATTCTCAAAAGTGGTTATTTTGGTGAATTCTATTGTGGAATTATCAGGAAATAGGAGATTACCGAGTCATAAGGAAAACGTCTGTTTACCGGAGGAAGGACACTTGCTTCACCTCAGAAAAGGCGATGAGATTTATGAATAAAACGCGATTTAGAAAAAACTTTGGATGAATTGTCAGAAGTTCGGGTAATGAGATGATTATTTATGAATCATATTGGAGAATGAATTGCTCAGCTTTTTCCACCAAGTGATTATCACCGATAAATAATGCAGTGCGCTGATGGAGTGAAGTGGGTTGAAGATCAAGGATATCTGAAATCCCATCAGAAGCGCAACCACCAGCTTGCTGAGCGATGAACGCCAAAGGTGCAGCTTCATAAGTCAGGCGGAGTTTGCCATGAGGCAAGTTACGATCATGCGTATCAGCGGGATAATAAAACAATCCACCGGAGAGCAGGGTGCGATGAAAATCACCGACCAATGAGCCAATATAGCGGGAAGACAAAGGTTTTTGATTGCCATCAAATCCTTGAAGCCAGCGAGTGAATTTAACGACACCTGTAGTCCAGTATTTTTCATTCCCATGATTCACAGAGTAATATTTTGGTTTTTTTGGAAAATGGAGATCTGGATGAGTGAGTAAAAATTCACCAATCATGGGGTCGAGGGTAAACCCGTGGACACCGGACCCACTGCTGTACACCAACATGGTGCTTGAACCATAGATCATATATCCAGCTGCAACCAGATTCCTTCCCGGTTGCAAACAATCATTGAGCGTGCCGGGACCCTCGAGAGAAAGTCGCCGGTAAATGGCAAAAATGGTGCCGATGGTTGCGTTGTAATCTATATTCGAAGAACCATCCAGGGGATCGTAGAGGAGGACATACTTTCCAACAGGGAATCCATCGGGGATATGGATGAGATGCTCGTGTTCCTCTGATGCCATGACGGCCATGCGCCCGGTATGGTCGTTTAAGCGAAATATCGTCTGATCTGCCAGCTGATCAAGCTTCATGACAGTCTCACCTTGAATATTTATATCTTCCGTCGCACCGAGAATCTCAGATAAACCGGCACGGGTGGTCTGACTGGCGATAAATTTACCAGCCAGAGCCAGGTCATAAAGGATGTTAGTCAATGTGCCTGTGGCTTCAGGATGGGTTTGCTGTTCTTCAAGGATATGTCTTTCTATGGTGATGATCTTGGATTGGTTAAATGTGATATTTGCCATAATATGCTCCAATCAGCTGGCTGTTATGAAGCCTTTTGTCTAAGGAGGATGACACCTGCAAAGTATTTAATTAATCCAGCGGAGATGCTGTTCCGAGCGAGAGCGGCAGCAATGCGGTATATCTTTCCGGGTGTACAAATCAATTTCCCACTTGGAAGTGAATTCAATGACTCAATGACTACTTGATCGGGAGTCATCCATAAAAATCGAGGAACACTCTGGCGAGAAAAGTGAATATATTCCTGGGTATCATGAAATTCGGTCAGGACGAATCCAGGACATAACGCCTGTACACGCACCCCTGTGCCGTGTAGTTCAGTTCGCAAGGCTTCAGAAAAGCTGACCTGGAATGCTTTGCTGGAGTGGTATAAAACGTTCCGGATAGGGACCAGACCTGCCACGGATGATACATTGATAACACCACCCTGACCCCGGGAAACCATCCCTGGGAGGGCAGCACGGGTAAGCATCACAGGTGCGACCATATGCACATTCACCATCGCGATCTCTTTTTCGGGATTGACACGATAAAACCGTCCGACGGTTCCAAATCCGGCATTATTTACCAACAGATCCAGCTGAGGCAGGCTGTTTATGGTTGATATAAGTGCGTCTATGCCGGTCAATTTGGATAAATCGGCGGGTATGAGATGGGTCTCGATTGGGAAACTGGATTGGATTTCGCCGCTAAGCTTTTGCAATCGATCTGTTCTCCGGGCGGTAAGGATAAGGTTGTAGCCCCTTGAAGCCAGCTGGCGAGCAAATTCTGCGCCTAAACCGCTGGAGGCACCGGTGATAACAGCTGTTTTATCAGATACTCCTGCTGAATCCAACTTCCTCTCCCAAATTTTCCTGACCGAATATCCAGCCCTCGATATTGGAAATGTGGGGAAGCAGCGGTTCCCCTGTAGGGTGATACCCTTGAACAATATTTATCATACCATAGAGACCGACAAAAGCATCAAACTTATCTTCACCATCAAGAACACCACCGAAACCATCCCACAAGCATTCCTGAGTGGTGGAATCCAATTCGATTCCATGATAATCGGACCAAGCAACAAGCTGGTGTGCAAAAGAAATGCGGTCTGAACGGCGGCGTTTGCTCCTACGCACAGGAGATGAAAATGACAGCCCGATATGGGAGTAAAACTCGGCGGGATAAGTTTCGACAGCGACGGTTACACCAGTCTGGCAGAGCCCAGAGAGGAAGCCAGAGAACGGCCAAATTTTGAGATTTATTGCCGGATCGGACAATGCGGGGGAGAGCAAGTCACGCCAACCCGATATTGCGGCTTTTCCGACTTGCTGACTGCCCATCGTCCAGAAAAGAGGGCAAGCGGCGCGTCGATTATAATGGTGTTTTTCGCATAGTCGATATAGATTGTCAAAAGAGATATTCAACCGGGTTTCAAGATGCAAGCGACTTGTGCCCCCGGGTTTGTAAGGGTAAAAAGGACGATACAGGCTGAGTTCCGATGGTATTCTGGCAGGAAGGTAAAATTTTCCCCATTCGTTTTGCCCTAATAAGGGTAGAAAGGTTAAAAAGTCACTGATTCCGACTTTTGCGGCATAGGCATAAGGAAAACCAATCGGGAAATCGAACCCTGCGAGAATGCAACCAGGTACAACCTGGAGTAATTTGAGATGGGTGAAGAAATTGGATGGATCGCCAACATTTAACAGCTCACGAAACGACCAACGACCACCAGGCTGCAAGACTGCTACAGCTGACCAGCGTTTGGATGGGTTTACGCTCCAATCAGCGTGGGAAACCAGGCTGACTTGATTGAAGGTCATTTCGGCATCATAACAGCTCGTTGAACACCATCCAATCGCCAGTAAGACCTTCTACAGCTTGGTGGTCGTGGATAATTTGCCTCGATACCATCTGTGCAAGCGCCTGATCAATAGCGGAACCATCCCAACCGAATAAACGCGCTAAATCGCGATGTTGAGCCACTCCGACTGAACGAAAGTACAACTCAACAATTTTACAGCGAGCGTCCAATTCGCCCAGATAACGTGCTTTTTCAAGCAGGGAAGGTTCATGGTGAGCAACGATATCGTATGCAAAGGAATAATGCCAAGAGCCAGCGTCGACTACGCCAACCGGCATAATTTTAAAATCTGCCTGTAAGTCTGACAAGGCACGATTGAAGCGGCTCTCACTTTCATGGCTGTTCAGATGTGCCTTTTTTCTTAACGTAATCGTATCCAACGGACCGTTATCGAGCAAAGCTTCGTATAGAGCACGAGCTTCCTGGGTCATACGACCTTGTTCATAGATGGTGAGATAATCTTCTTCCGGAGAGCCATAATTTTCACTCAGGGCATAAAAATAAGGGGCAACTTGCAGTGAGATGATGGTGGCTTTCTTACGCAAGATTTTCCCATAATACCAGACGTGCTTGCCCAACAGAGAATCCTTCCAATCCCAGCTGATATGCCCTGGGTCATCGTGCTCACTTGGAACAGGACGGTCACCTGCAACTGCTCCCCATAAACTTGGAAAGTTGATTCCTATGATCGGCCAGAAATAGATGTAGCCTCGTTCGTCAACAAAGTGAACAGCTTCATCCTTCGTCTTCAACTTGTAACCGGATTGATGACGGAATGTAATTGAACGATATTCCAGGATGCGATCAAATGTAAGCATGATTGTTATTATGGGCTCAACAGATCAAGTATTATTATCCTTAGCTTCACCCGGTTTCCGAATCAACCTCCTGAAATTACTGGTACCAATTTGATCTCATCATTTTCTTTGACAATTTCATCATCGGTGAGTAGCTCACCATTACGAGTGGCAAGAACGCTATCGGGCTCGAATCCCAATTTCTCAAGTGCCTTGCGAACGGTCATTCCGTGTTTAATCTCAAATTCTTGTTTACGAAGGATCAGTGTAGCAGTCATGTCTCAATTTAACCACAAAGATTGACGCAATTCAACCAGAATCTCACTATTTCTACAATAAAACGATGAATTACAAGAAGATATTATCCTAATATTAATGTTCCTTACGTAACTTTAATCCGATATAAACGACTTCTGATAAAGGGAATGCGTAGATCAACATTCCTATGGTTTGTATATTAATTTAATGATACCTGTAGATTATTTGATAGTTAGATACTTTAGAACGCCAAGGAGAATTAGTTCAAAAAATTAATGCAGTACCAGCGTATTGGCAGGAAGATCGCGTTTCTGATAAGGACTCGAAACTAAAACCATGTTAACCTTTGGTGAGGAGGTGCATGTTGTTACGTTCCTTCCTAATTAAATCAGGTTTAATCACAGGGTTTATCGTGCTGTGTTTAATTACCAGCGGGATAGCACTGGCAGCTTTTAAACCTTTCAGCCCTGGAAACCTGGTATTCCCGATACAAAATTTTGCCGAACAGCAATTATTCTTAATTTATTCTGACCCAACAGAGCGATCCAATTACGCGCTTGATTTATTTGAGCAGCGAATCAATGATTTGATCGCACAAACGGGAACGAAATCTGAGCTAGCCGCGCTCCAGTATTTAGATAAAGCGCTGGACCAGGTGACAATGACGATTTCTCTGCTCCCGCAGGATCAGGGGGAAGTAATCCGGTCGAGATTATTAACGTTAGCTCAGCTGACTGAGGAGAAATTGAAATTATTGACGGTATTACCGGTCGATAACCAAAACATATACATGACCTTCCAAACAAAGATCCAAACACTTATCTTAATGGTGAGTCAACCGGATGTGGACAATAGCCAATTAAGTCGTGTGACCAGCATCAAATTGGAAGACCCTGGAATGGCGGGTGACCCAATTGCGATAGCGATGGTGGCGGGAGGATTAATCCCCTTCCCACCGGGAAGTGCGGGAGCTGTGCATGCTTTTTACCCCCTGGAAGGGCAGCACGCCCTGGCATCCTGCAATTCATGCCATAATGCCGGAAAATATCTAGGAACTCCCAACACCTGCACCTTGTGCCATATTTTGGAAAAGCCGGATACACATTACGAAGGAGATTGTGCTGCGTGCCATACTGCTCAGGCATGGGATGACATCCATTTCGACCATGAAGCTGCGAATGCAGGAGACTGCCTGTCATGCCACCAGGATGATGTTCCGGCAGACCATTATGGTGGTACATGTGCGAGCTGTCATGGAACCCAATCCTGGAAAGATGTAAAGTTCAATCACAATGCTGCTGGAACAACTGATTGCATTTCGTGCCATTCTCAGGATGCGCCAGGGGACCACTATGCGGGTCAATGTTCCAGCTGCCATAATCCATCCGGATGGGGTGGAGCTCAATTCAATCACAGTGGGAATACTAACTGCATCTCGTGCCATTCAAATGATGCACCGGGTAATCACTACAGCGGTCAATGTTCAACATGCCACAATACAAATGGTTGGAGTGGAGCGTCACAGTCCCACATTGGGCTGACAGACTGCGCCTCCTGCCACACGAAAGATGCACCAGGCGGACACTATCCAGGCCAATGCTCAAACTGCCACTCACCAGGATCCGAATGGTCAAGCTACAACATAAACCACTCAGGATTAAATGACTGCAGTTCTTGCCATGCATCCAAGGCTCCGCCGAACCACTATGGTGGTCAGTGCTCGCAATGTCATTCCACGAATAACTGGAGCCCGAACGGATTTAACCACAACGGTCAAAATGACTGTATTTCCTGTCATTCCGGTGATGCTCCGAGCAACCACTATGCGGGTCAATGCTCAACTTGCCACAGCCCCGGTGGTGGATGGGCGAATGCCAATTTTAACCATGCAGGATTTAACGACTGTATATCGTGCCATTCGGGTGATAAACCTGGCGGGCACTACCCTGGGCAGTGTTCGAACTGCCATACTGCGGGAAGTCCTTGGAGCAACACTCACTTTGACCATAGCGGATTGACAGATTGTATCTCCTGCCACTCTGGAGACGCACCTCCTGCCCACTTCCCCGGACAATGCTCGAACTGTCACACACCAGGAAGCTGGCAAGGAGCCATTTTCAACCACAGTGGATATACTAACTGCATCTCATGCCACTCTGGTGACGCGCCGCCTGGTCATTACCCTGGACAGTGTTCAAATTGCCATAATCCCAACAATGGATGGGCAAATGCCAACTTTAGCCATAATGGTTATACTGACTGTATAGCCTGCCATGCCAGTGATGCGCCGCCGGGACATTTCCCTGGGCAGTGCTCGAACTGCCATAATACGAATGGATGGCCAGGAGCCATATTCAACCACAGCGGATATACAGACTGCGTTTCATGCCATTCGAGCGATGCACCACCTGGCCATTACCCCGGGCAGTGCTCGAATTGTCATAACACCAATGGCTGGGGCGGTGCGAACTTCAACCACAATGGATACACCGATTGCGTCTCATGCCATTCGAATGATGCACCACCTGGCCATTACCCCGGGCAGTGCTCGAATTGTCATAACACGAATGGCTGGGGCGGAGCGATATTCAACCACAATGGATACACCGATTGCGTCTCATGCCATTCGAATGATGCACCACCTGGCCATTACCCCGGGCAGTGCTCGAATTGTCATAACACCAATGGCTGGGGCGGTGCGAACTTCAACCACAATGGATACACCGATTGCGTCTCATGCCATTCGAATGATGCACCACCTGGCCATTACCCCGGGCAGTGCTCGAATTGTCATAACACCAATGGCTGGGGCGGAGCTAACTTTAACCATAATGGTTATACAGACTGCATCTCGTGCCATGCGGGGAATGCACCACCTGGTCACTTCCCAGGGCAGTGCTCAAATTGCCACAATACGGATAACTGGTCTAACGCTAATTTTAACCATGATGGTTATACAGACTGCATATCATGCCACGAACAGGACCGACCAAATGAACACAACCAGGGACAATGTTCCAACTGCCATAACACACAACACTGGGATGATAAATCCCTCATTGGCGGAATCTTGCAGGATATTAGCTGCTCATCGTGTCATGACGGTTCAGCGAAGGATATCGCTTTAGTAACACCAGACCAAGGGAGTATTAGATAATATGAGCGTTAAAAACTGGCTGACGACCGCGGAGACCAGGAGGCAGGTGATCGTTCAAGGACAGGTCGTACCTGAGTCATCGAGATGTGTCCAATGCGGTGTATGCACATTCCACTGCCCAATTGGAATAGATATCAGGCGGCATGCCTGGATAGGAGTTCCAATTAAAGACAGCCGCTGTCTGACATGTGGTGAGTGCGTGGCACGCTGCCCGCGCGGAGTACTACGATTTGAGCGGACAAACCTGTTCAATAATTAATATTACAACTCAAAATCGTTGGTGAGCACAGAGCAGAAGTAAATGGATAATTCTAATGATCAGCAAATTAATCATACCTGGGATGTGCTTAGCCACAGAGGCGAAGAAAAAAATCTTACTGGTGATTCACATATTATATGGAGTAACCATTGTTGAAACCTTGTAGATCGATTGAGCGCTCGAACCAGATTGAAATAAATCACCCCAATGGGATATATTTGCAATGCTCAAATCATATTCACCCTCTACAAATGCAACTTGATGAGAAGGTGGATTATGAAACTAAAAATATCGAGCATACATCGGTAAACTTACCTTCTCTAAATAAATCTTAATCTACCATCAGTAACTAAATTATTATTATTACGACACTATTGGATAATGAAACGACTTAACCCAGTCGGGTCACTACTTGGACTGTTGCTGACACTCATCCTTTTCGTTGGGCTGGGGATTTCGCTCATGGTCGGTCGCGGTCTTGCATTTAACCCAGGAAAAGTTACGGCTAAAACTAAAGAAGGAGTAACGATAAAAGGTTTTTCCTCTCATGCCGGTTTTGAAAAACAGTGTGTGTACTGCCATGAACCTTTAAAAACCAATTTAGCTACCCAGTGCCTGGAATGCCATACTGATGTAGCCGAGCAAATAACAACCAAACATGGCATTCATAGCCAATTTGTAAATGTTGAAGCTTGCGCATCCTGCCATCAGGAACATAAAGGGAGAGACTTTGACCCAACAACTGCTGCATTTCATTTATTTGATCATTCTAAGACAGGGTTCAGCATAACTTGGCATCAGATCAATTATGATGCGAGCACGATGCAATGCTCAGAATGCCATAAGAGCAGCACTTATGCGACCGTCGATAACAAACCCTGCTTAGATTGCCATTCCAACCATGAAAAAACCTTTGCCACAAACCATGTGAGGGATTTTGGGTCAAACTGCATGGGTTGCCATGACGGAGCTGACCGGATGATCAATTTCGATCACGGCACAACTGGTTATGCACTGGATGGAAAACATGCGGGAGTAAAGTGCGCTGACTGCCATACTAATGAAACTATTAAGGACACGCCTAATGACTGCAAGGATTGCCATAGCGAACCGAGTGTGCACCTGGGTGAATTCGACCAAAACTGCGATACCTGCCATACACCCCTGGGCTGGTCTCCAGCAACAATGGATAACAAACCTTTTGCTCATCTCACGACTACCAGATTCAGCCTAGCCCTGCACCAAGCAGATTATACAGATCAGGCGATTACTTGTTCAACGTGTCATCCACACGATATGAAGACGCTGGAAATCAAAACCTGTATCGAATGCCACGCCCAACATGACGAGAAGTTCATGGCGGACCACCAGCAGCAGTTCGGCTCGGAGTGCATGACTTGCCATGATGGTGTGGACCGGTTGAGCAACTTCGACCATTCGAATTTCTTCCCGCTGGATGGAAAGCACACCACAACTGACTGTGTTAACTGCCATATCGATAACGTTTATCGAGGAACGCCGTCTGAATGTTATCAGTGCCACGAAGAGCCTGAAATTCACGCGGGTGTGTTCGGTCTGAAGTGTTTTTATTGCCACACGGCAGAGGCTTGGAGCCCAGCCAGCGTAAGGCAACATAACTTCCCACTCAACCATGGCGTGGAAGAACAAAACCTGCAATTGCAATGCGAAGCATGCCACGGGCCGAATTATATCGAATACACGTGCTATAACTGCCATGACCACCTTCCAGATGCGATTGCACAAAGCCACGCATCCTTGAAGATTTCTGATCAAGATCTACCAGCGTGCGCCAATTGCCACCCAGCAGGTAAACTCGAATCTAATCAACCAGGTCCGTAAAGCACCAACGAGGGTCTGAAGTTATACTATGTGCAAATTCCAAATTAATTCAACCATCAATCTGAGAATTACGGTTCTTTTATAGGTACTGACCAGGACGCGAAAACAATGAAGCAAAAGAGCAGCTTTCGAGGTTCAGGTCATGTATAAATATTTAATCGTTGGGGCTGGCGCAGCAGGTGTTGCTGCTGTTGAGGCCATCCGAAAGCTTGACCCGACAGGTGAAATTACACAAGTGTGTGAGGAAAATGCTGGTTATTACTCACGACCTGGTCTAGCTTACTACCTCAGTGGAGAAACATCTGAGGATTCGTTGTTCCCATTCCATGATTTCGATTTCAGCCGGTTAAAAGTACAACAGGTGCATGCCCAAGCAAAAAAGATCATACCGGTGGAACATCGCGTGTTGTTGAATAACGGCAACTCCCTGACATACAACAAATTACTCATCGCGACTGGTGCTAAAGCGAGCGTAAGTAAAGTTCCAGGGTTGGAGCTGGAGGGGGTGATCAAGCTCGATAACCTGGAAGATGTACGGCGAATCCTTAAATTAGCCCATAGACGACGGACTGCGGTGATCGTAGGTGGAGGAATCACAGCGCTGGAGCTTGTCGAAGGGTTCCGGGCGCGTGGGGCAACCGTGCATTACTTTCTACGAGGTGACCGATATTGGTCGAACGTATTGGATGAGACTGAATCCCATATCGTGGAACACCGGTTGAAGGAAGAGGGAATACAGCTGCATTATCAGACTGAGCTGGCGGAGATTATTGGAAACCGCGGAAAAGTAGTAGGTGTGCAAACTACTGACGGGAAGAAAATCAAATGTGATGCAGTGGGCATTGCTATCGGAATCCAACCTAAAAAAGGGCTGGCTGAAGAAGCGGGTATCAAGACAGAACGTGGGATCTCTGTTAATGAGTATTTAAATACCAGTGTAGATGATATTTTTGCTGCAGGCGATGTGGCAGAAGTCTTTGATCCCACTTTAGGCAAGCCCATATTGGATTCACTCTGGGCTCCGGCAAGAAAACAAGGTTATGCAGCCGGTCAAAACATGGCTGGAATGAAAGTCACGTATATAAAGGGGGTCCCATTTAATGTCACGCGCCTGGCAGGATTAACCACGACCATCATAGGCGCGATTGGTGGAAGAGATGTTGATGCAGATGTGGTCGGGATTGTGCGGGGTGACAGCGAGGGGTGGCGACAAATGCCGGATGCAATTGTGACCCAGGCGAACTTTGACGTCAACCGCTTGAGAGTGTTGGTTGGAGAAAAGTATTTAGTTGGAGCACTGCTCATGGGTGACCAAACCCTTTCCAGGGCTATCCATCATATCATTGTAGACCGAATCGATATCACTCCCATACGGGAGAAATTAATCCAACCAGGGAACTCTGTAATCGATGTAATCGCGGATTTTTGGTCAGAGGCTGCTCCTGTTGAAGGAATAAAAGATTATGCAGCAATCTAGCCGCGAACTCTGGCTATCATTTATTGCCATCACTTTCATCACGCTACTCTATCTATTTGAAGTGATCATGTTTGGGGCTATCCCAGGGGCAAGCGACTTATTTGGGCACGCCATCGGAATTGTCGGGTTTATCCTGATGCTCATGACTGAATTCCTTTACACGTTGCGTAAGCGCAGCCGAAGTGCCAAGTGGGGAAGGATGTCAAGCTGGTTGCAGTTCCACATTTTTACCGGTTTAGTTGGCCCGTATATGGTCTTATTGCATTCATCCTGGAAGTTCAACGGACTGGCGGGGATGGTGATGTTATTGACGGTCATCATCGTTGCCAGTGGTTTCCTGGGAAGGTATATTTACACAGCAGTCCCGAGAAACGCAGATGGGATTGAAATTGAAGCTAATGACCTGGAACAACAAATCCGCGGTTTAGATGGTGAACTTCAAACCTGGTTATCATCCCAACCTGAAATGTACCACGCCCTGTCCAAGAGATTATCACCAGCACCCGTAGGAACTGGGAACAGACTCGTTTTTGGGAGAGCATTCGAAGAATGGAATGCCAGGTTGAGATGGTGGCGGGCAAGCAGCAGGATGGATAAAAAAGTAAAGGCACAAGCAAAACAGTTCAATGAGCTGTTAAAACGGGAGCGGATTCTACGCCGGCAGCTGGGATCGATTGCTTTGACGCGCAGGATGTTAGGACTGTGGCATGCGATCCATATTCCTGTGGGCATGGTTCTGTTTACCGCCGCATTTATACATGTGCTAGCTGCTATTTATTATGCGACCTTACTCAGGTGATTAGTAAAACAATCAATATTAGATATTTTTATAGACAATTATCAGGCGTTGATGCCGAGAGATAGCCTGATGTGTTGCCTGTACAGTGTACTGGTATTCCTCACCTGCCTGTTTGAAAATTCGTTCAGTCTATCCTGCAATGAGTTGACCTCACCAGAAATATATGATCCGGTATCTTGTTCCACTTTTACTCATGGAGACGAGAATTGTTTCTACTATCGCCCTGAGCTATTTGATGTCTGATTTTGGACATTAAAAGTACTCCTATCCGTTCGAAAATGACAAGTGAATACCCTAGCTGTATTTTTCATTTTTAAATTGTCGTAATTACTTCTGGGTGTTACGACGGATAGTCGTTTAGAGCTTTATTATTCGTGAGCCTTTCATTACCACATGCGGATAGTCTTAATGATAACCACATAACTTTTATCTGACATATACGACTATTATTATGGATGAATGAAATGTCGGACTGGCGTAGCCTCGCAACATATAATAAAATTGACCTTCACCAATTTGGAGTGAATACGAGGCGAATGTCAGCCGACGCATTAGAAATCGACCTATTAAATACGCTTGATCCACAAGCAATCACAGCCATCCACAATCGTTATTATCCCGAGGTGTTCCGGTTTGCACGCTTCAGGGTGAGCGATGAAGTGATAGCCGAGGATATTGCCAGTGATGTATTTATGAACCTGCTCGAAGCTGTGCACAAGGGTCGAGGTCCATACACCAATTTGAGGGGATGGTTAATTAAAACGACTGCCAACATGGTGAATGACCATTTCCGGAAATTATACAACCGACCGAAAGATGAGCCAGCCGAGATCCTGGAAAACAATACTGACCTCTACCTGATCCAAAATGACCCGGTTATCTTGACCGATCAGGCAGAAAGGATCAGACAGCTACAGATCGCTATTGACGAATTAACCGATGCTCAAAAACTCGTGATCACATTGCGTTTTGGGAATCGACTTTCTTTAGAAGAGACAGCGGAATTGATGGACAAGGAAATTAATACGATTAAAGCCCTTCAATACCGAGCAATGCAAGCTTTACGCCGAAAACTTGGTAGCGAGATGATATGAACCAACGAGAAATTGATGCAGTAGAAAAATGTATTGAAATATTGAATGCCGGCGGATCAGTTGAGGACTGCCTTCAGCAAATTGGTGACATTACCCCGGAAATGCGGGATATGTTGGGGATTTCAAAGGACTTGATGTATCTCGGGGAAATCCAGGTTTCGAGCGAACAGATGAAGCATAACTTGAGTGCCTTTTTAACCAAGGCTGCAAGTCTGCACAGCCAAGTGGAGAAAGATACTCACAATCACAAATCTACCTCATTTGGAATGAGGGTTCGAGCATTGATGCAAGGGAAAACTTCTTTAACGCCATTCGTCAGCAAGATGGCGTTGGTGTTAGGAATCACTGCGCTATTGATCATCCTTTCAGGAGGATTGGTAATCACCTCAGCTAAGTCGCTCCCGGGAGATTCTTTGTATCCAGTAAAACGTGCTGTTGAAGATCTGACGGTGTACTTAGTGCCTAGCAGAGAGGTCAGGCATGAATATGAAGTAAATTACAGCCAACAGCGGGTGGTTGAGGTTAACCGCCTGATCGTTCTACATCGAATACAAACCATCAGCTTTGAAGGTATTCTTCAGGATAAAAGCAGCTCAAACTGGATAGTTAGCGGAATTCCCGTAACAATTCAGGCGGATACAACATTTGTGGGTGAGAGGAATGGATTCGATCCTTTCAAGGTAGGCTCATTGGTGGAGGTCGAGGGGAGCACAAACTTCGAAGGAGGAGTGACTGCCACTGAAATCCACCTTCGACGGTACCTGTTCATTGGTACGGTGGAAAAAATTTCCAAAGACTCCTGGCAGATATCCGGGGTCGTATTATCCGTTTCGCCACACGCACAGATCGAAGATGGGATAAATGTAGGAGATGAGGTTAGTGTACTCATCCGCTCGGAAGATAATGGATTGTACGCTATATCCATCCAGAGCGCGGGAACACCGGTGACCATTCCGTTGCTCGAACCGACCTCACACCCAAAATCGGCGGACATCATTGATCCTACCGAGAACGTAGAAATAGAGAACCACGAGGTAATAACTACTCCCGATGTGAATCCATCTCAAGACAGCAGCGATAGTGAACATGATGAAGTGCAGGAAACACCTGTCGCTCCTGGAGATGAACATGAGGGCTCTTATACACCGGAACCATCAGAAAACCACGAGGATGAAGGCACAAACACACCGGAGCAGCACGGGACGCCCGAGCCAACTGAAGAGCATTAAGAGAGGAGACAAGACGTCGGCATATAAGCGAAATTGCCGTAGCTTCTTACTCTAATTCCGTTCAATAATAAGTTGAATGGGATAGCCTTTAGACCCAATCTGGACCATTAAAAAATCGGTCTTCCTTACGTTTCTGGTTGATCGAAGCTAAATGAACCGCTGCAGCTCGATCAGCTTTGTCGCGAAAATAAAGCAGATATGTAGTACAATTTTCCTACGTTTATCCTCATCTTATGTGGCACAAATATGCCTTTAATCTAGACTATTTGAACTAGATTTAGTATTTTCCATCTAGCTAATTCGCCCATCCAAAATGAGATAAATTAACGATGTATGTTCGATGTGTTTCAGTTATATTAACAATGGATAAATTTAACTTGTAAAAGAAATCAGGTTGGTTACACGTCATTATCCTGCTAGGGAGGACCAATGGTTATAAAGAAACATGGTATATTGCCAATAATCATCTTAATATTATTTCTACTGTTACTTCCAACAAGCAGTCTAGGCGCTCCGGATGCATACCCGTGTCCGTGCTCGATCTGGAGTATAAGCGATACACCGGCAGTCCTTGCACAAGATGAAACTCTACCTATTGAGTTGGGATTACAATTCACCACTGATGATCCTGGTTACATCACTGGCTTAAGGTTCTATAAGGGATCAGGCAATTCAGGTCCACATTACGGCCATTTGTGGACTGCAACTGGTACACTGTTAGGTACAGCTACCTTTACAAATGAAACTGACACTGGGTGGCAGGAAACAACATTTCCAACCCCAATTGCAATAATTCCCGACACTACATACGTCGTATCCTACCACGCTCCTTCTGGACACTGGTCATTAACTGACCAGGGTTTGTCTGACCCAGTATACAACGAACCACTTACAGCACTGGAGGATGGTGGTGTATTTACTTATGGTTCAAGTGGCTCTTTCCCGAGTAATTCGTCAGGGAATGCCAGTAATTACTGGGTTGATGTAGTCTTTAATACTGAAATCCCACCTGACAATACAGCACCGACAGTCACGATGGTGATCCCCGTAGATAATGCGACCAGTATTGATATTCATACCAACCTTATAGCTCAATTCAGTGAGGAGATGCTTTCAGGTACCATTTCACCAGCGACATTCGAGTTGCGTGATCCCGAGCAAAATTTAATCGGGGCATCGGTTTCTTACACCAATGGTTCATATACCGCTACGCTGAACCCAACATCTCGCCTTAACCCTTTAACAATTTATACCGCTACGATAAAAGGTGGCGGTTTTGGCGTTGTAGATTTGGCATATAACCACCTTGTATCCGATTTCACCTGGTCCTTCACCACCGCTGCTGCGGATCTCATTCATCCAACAGTAAGTGCAGTATCTCCCCAAAATCTTGTTATTGGGGTGAGTAAGTACGTTGATGTGACTGCTCGTTTTAGCGAGGAAATGGAACCATCCACAATTAGCGCCGGTAATTTCGAATTGCGCGATGCACAAAATAATATTGTTCCTGCCACTGTTAGCTATCTCAGTGGTTCATTCACAGCCATATTGCACCCAAATTCCCTACTGGCAAATTCCGCAGCATATTCAGTACGAATCCGAGGCGGTGAATCTGGTGTAACAGACATAGACGGAAATCCAATCGATACAGATTACGTATGGTCATTTACCACTGCTTCCCTTCCGGATGTAGGGCCAGGAGGTCCGATCCTGGTAATTGCTGATTATGCAGATTCGTTAAATGAGAAATCCATTTGGACTTTATTACGCTGAAATCCTCCGGGCAGAAGGACTGAACGAATTTGCGATAGCAGACATTTCAACAGTCACTGGCGGGACATTAGCAAGCTACGATGTGGTCCTCCTTGGTGAGATGAGCCATGCGCTTACCTCCGACCAGGTGACCATGTTCACCGATTGGGTCACTGCTGGCGGAAACCTGATCGCTATGCGCCCAGATAAGCAGCTCGCGCCTCTACTAGGTCTCACCGATGCGATGGGGGTGCTCCCATCGATTGGTGCCTATATGCTGGTCGACACGACTCGAGCACCAGGTCTAGGCATTGTAAACACCTCAATCCAATATCATGGCTTCGCTGACCTGTACACTCTGAACGGAGCAACTGCAGTGGCGACACTCTATACAGATGCCACCACACCAACATCGAACCCAGCAGTGACTGTTAATAATGTTGGCACCGGTCAAGCAGCTGCTTTTACTTATGATCTGGCTCGTTCGATCGTTTACACTCGCCAGGGCAATCCAGCCTGGGTCGGGCAAAATCGCGATCCGAGCGATCCAGGAGGTCTTCGGGTAACTGCAGAAGATATGTTTTACGGGAATGCTACCGGGGATCCCCAACCTAATTATATCGATTTCAACAAAATTTTGATTCCCCAGGCAGATGAACAACAACGATTGTTAGCAAACCTTATCCAGTTCATAAATTTGGATAAGAAACCACTTCCGCATTTTTGGTACTTCCCGCATAACGAGAAAGCTGTGGTGATCATGTCTGGAGATGACCACACCGGGGGAAGTGGAACACTCACGCGGTTTGATCGTTATGAAACACTCAGTCCTTCTGGATGTTCGGTAGACGATTGGGAGTGCATCCGAAGTAGCTCATTCATGTCTCTTCCCGGCACAATTTCTGATGTACTAGCCGCAGGATATAATGCCGATGGTTTTGAGATTGGCGTACACATCGACACAGGCTGTGTAGATTGGACTCCGTCAAGCCTTGCGGATTTTTACCAGAACCAGCTTGCTGTTTGGCATGGTGTCTTCCCGAGCCTACCCGGGCAGTCGAGTGAACGAACCCACTGCGTCAATTGGACAGATTGGGTAACCCAGGCTAAGGTGCAGGAAAGCCATGGTATCCGTATGGATACGAACTATTACTATTACCCACCTTCCTGGGTTAATGACCGCCCTGGCATGTTTACTGGATCAGGTATGCCTATGCGTTTTGCCGACGTGGATGGGACCATGATCGATGTCTACCAGGCAGTAACGCAGATGACCGATGAGTCGTCTGCCATAGAAAATATGTATTTCAATCCCATCCACATAACAACGCTACTCGACAATGCTCTTGGAGCGACTGGCTATTATGGAGCATTTCTGGCAAATATGCACACCGACGTGAACCCCCATGAAGGTTCTGAGGCCATAATCGATGCTGCTGTCGCGCGTGGAGTGCCAGTTGTGTCTGGCAGGCAGATGGTCACTTGGTTGGATGGGCGTAATGCTTCATCATTTGGATCGATTTCATACTCATCACACACCTTGAGTTTTTCCATTCTCACTGGAGGCGGATCTAACGGTATCATGGCAATGCTCCCGACATCCACGCAATCTGGATTTACAGGAATTGGGTTGCTGAACTACGATCACTCGCGATGGAGTTCCCGTTACATTCACAAATGAGACGATCAAGGGAATTGAGTATGCGTTTTTTAACGCCCTCCCAGGCAATTATGTAGTTATCTATGAGCCTGATTTAATCCCACCAGTGATCTCGAATGTAATCTCCCTTCCCCTTACTGATGGCAGTGCTCAAATCACCTGGACAACAGATAAATACAGCCATTCGGAAATCGATTATGGGACGGATCCAGCATCTTTAGGATTATCAATATCCAGTCCAGCACTGGTTACTTCGCATGCACTATCTCTAAACGGGCTGACGATAGGCGCGACGTATTATTTCCGGGTTACTTCAACAGATTTCTCGAATAATTCAACAACTTATCCGCCAACAGGCAATAACCCGCTGTCATTTGCGGTTCCTGATAGGCGCATGATCGACACGACAATTGCAGATTTTAGTGCGGGTACTTTAGGTACCAATACCTACATCACCAGCGATGGGGATGGTGATGTAATCCTCCTGCCAACAGTTGGTACAGAATTTTCTGGGACTTCGCTTCCAGCAGGCTGGTTTATTGCGGATTATCCAGACCCGGGAGGGACAGCTGTGGTAAGTGGAGGCCTGTTAACTCTCCATGGGACACGGGTTGGGACTGATGCTACATACGGTCCTGGGCGCTCGTTGGATTTTGTGGCTACTTTTACAATTGGTACATCTCGAGAAGTCGGATTTGGAGTGGATTTCGGTGAGACTCCCTGGGCTATATTTAGTACGGATCCTTCGACTGGCTCAACCCTACAGGCAAGGAGCAAGGATCAGGGAAACCCACCGATAGTAATTAATACCACAATCCCTGGTAATTGGCTTGGGACGCCACACCACTACCGGATTGAATGGAATACATCGAATGTCATTTATTATATCGATGGTGTCCAGGTCGCCAACCATACGATTACCATTTCTTCCAATATGCGACCCATGGCAGCCAAGTATCGAAATCTCGGGGTAGATGTAACCGTAGATTGGCTCCGGATGAGCCCCTACTCATCACCAGGTACATTTACATCACGAATCTGGGATGTGGTTGGTACAGCCGATTGGGGGGCTCCAGATTGGATCACTGACCTACCAGCGGGGACAAGTTTAATGATGAGTGTGCGCACCGGAAATACACCGATCCCGGATGGCAGCTGGACTGGATATACTCCCATAACGTATGGATCATCGATCGGAAGGAGCTCACGTTACCTCCAGTACCAGGCAGTTTTGTCTGCTTCTGATTACACCAGAACGCCAATGGTAAGACAGGTTGCTTTCGGGTATATCTTCCACCCAGATACGACTCCTCCCACGATCACAGGTCGATCGCCTACACCTGGTGCATTTAACGTTGAACAGAATTCGAACGTTGATATCCTATTCAGTGAGGCCATGGATAGCAGCACGATCATAGTCACGACGGTCACTCTGCACAATCTTGATACCGCACTGGATGTACCCGCGGTGGTAAATTACCTGGGTCTGACAGCCACATTAAATCCAGCGTCCTCATTAGACCCGGATGCCCTTTTTCAGGCAAACGTATCTGGGAGCGTGGCGGACCTAACAGGGAACCAGCTTGGTGCTAACAACTCATGGTCTTTCAGAACGGCTAATACGGGGAGTTTTACGGATAATACATTTGCAGAATTCGGCGATGGGACAACTGGCTTGGGTACTTACGTCGCCGAGACCACAGATGGCGAGGTCATCCTGGCACCGGTCGTTGGGGATGAGTTCTCTGCATCTACTTTTCCCGGTGATTGGACGGTGAGTCAATATAACAGTGGCAATAGCGGTGGCACAGTAGCTGAAAGCAATGGACAGATTTCGCTGACTGGTGTCCAGCTCTCGAAGAACGACACTTATGCGCCAGGCTATTGGTTGGAATTTGTGGCGACTTTTTATAATATCTCGTACCAAGCTGTCGGATTTGGAAACGATTTCTACTATTCTCCATATGTAATCTTTGGTACGGATAACGGAGGTAATTTCGCGGCAAACAGTGTCCCCGGCGGTAATACTTTTCTCCCTGGTTATCAAGGCACACCACACCGTTATAAAATCGTTTGGAATTCCAGCTCAGTCGATTATTATATTGATGGGAGTCTGGTGGCCAGCCTTACGGAGACAACCCCTGATAATTTACGACCGATGCTTGCATCCTATGGATTATCAGGAGCATTGAATGTAAATTGGCTGCGAATGGGACCTTACCAAACTTCGGGTGATTATATCTCCAAGGTCTTCACGGCAAAAACTGACGCGACCTGGACCAGCCTGGTTGGCACAATTTCCAGACCTGGAAGTACCACAGCAACCGTTTATACTCGCACGTCAACGGATGATCAGAACTGGTCAGATTGGGCAGCAGTCAATCTCGATGACAGCATTGTAAGTCCGCATGGGCGTTACTTCCAGTACAGGGTCAATATGACCACAGCGGATACGGGGATCACACCTGTGGTTGAGAACGTAACCATCAATTACTATGTCACTCCAAGCGCCATTCTACCCATCCAGTCAGGTTGGAACCTGGTTACCTTGCCACTGACACCGATCACCCCCTATAATGCTGAAACATTGTTGCAGGCGATCAATGCACAAGGTGGAAATTGTACAGAGATTGATCAGTGGAATGATGCAGGATGGGAAATCCATTAAATTTGCGGATGCAATTTGATCGGTTCCCGATATAGTATGGGAAAAGGATATTTTGTCTCGTGTACTCAGCCAAGCAATTTTACCTTATCAGGTAATCGGGTGACCAGTGGTGTTACCATAAGTATCTACCACCGGTCTAATCTGGTTGGTTTACCCTATCCTGCAATCAGGCGATAATGCTCAAGGATTATTAACTGCTATTAACAGCCAGGGGGGAAATGTTCACTGTATCATATCGGTGGATCAATTCAGCTTGGGATGCATACTACCTAAATGATTTTCTTCAACAACTTTAATATCCTGCCCTCTGAAGGTTACTTTGTTTATTGTTCTGCTGTGAGTAGTTTTACTCCATAAGGGAGATAACGAAGAAAAGATAATGATGAGAATTGCGGTTATAAAGTGATAATCGTACTAGTATTTCTGGGTTTGAAAGGAGTTTCCTATGTGTAAAAATCATTTTCAATACGAAGCCGTAATAAGTATATTATCTGATCTCCATCCTTTTTGGCTTTTCAACAAAACCAGGAATAGCTGCTACGGGTATTAATAAGGTGACGATCAAGCAATGTGCGAGATGTGAACTTTGTACGGTGAGTTGGGCTACGCTATTCGCCAGTAATGGTTCGGTTACCTGGGGTACAAACCCTCCACCAAATCCACTACCAATACTGTCACTGATGGGGTAACCTCGACTACCACCCATTATGTAACAATTACTGGACTTTCTGCCTAACCAGACCTACTATTTCCAGGTGACATCGGGTGATGAAACAGATAATAATAGTGGTGCATATTATCAGGTCACAACCGGTGCATCTTCCATTCCTCCTGACCGCAAATGCTTTTATGGGGATATATGTATCTAGTCGATACTACTACATCCGTACTCGAATTCAATGGTATATCTGCAGCTGCACGATGTAGATGATCTTGGAACCTAGGGTCTTCACAACTTGGTGTCTGCAAGGACGGATAATACTGGGATTTGGAGCTTTACCCTGTCAAATGTCCGAACTGTGATCTTTCAAGCTCGTATTCATTTCACACCTGGTGTGGATCACATGCAGATCATGGGGACAGGGAGGAATGCAATGGTACGATTTGGGTACGATCCAACCTGGATTATCACAACACCACTAGACTTACCCAGCTCAGCAGGATGTTATCCTTACTGAAGAACCTACTGATGTAATGGTGTCATCGTTTACCGGCAAGGTTGGGTTGAATAATGTCCAGGCTGGAATGGGAGACTGTTTCTGAGGTCGATCTGGTAGGCTTCAATGTCTATCGTTCGGATTCGCAGGAGGGTATCAAGCAGAAGTTAAACTCTGACATTATTTTGGCACAAAATGGCGGGCAATTGATTGGCGCTACTTATCAATTCAATGATCACGTAGCTCAAGGACAGCATTATTATTACTGGTTAGAGCTAGTCATGACAGGGGAAAATAAATTTATCGAACCTGTCGTTGTGGATACCAATTATTGGAACCTTTTACCAGCAATCCGGCTAGGGTCATAACCATCAAAATATTAATTCGAATCTTTGGGGCTGCCTTTATTATGCGGGCAGCCCTATTCTATTTATTTGGTGACGATTCTAATATTGGGTTCTATCCCGACTAATAACGATTCCAGAACCAATTTTTCATTATTTATGACAAATGACACTCGATTCCCACATTAATTCCCTATAATATGATTGATTATGAGCGATTATGCTGATTTGTGAGCGGACAGACCTGGTTCTAACCTAGAATCTGCAAATAATCATCAATCATTATGGCAACCCACACGATCATCTCTGGAACCGAGCGTCAAAACAAGATATTGCAATGGATAAACCAGCATAACCGCATTACGATAGGTGAGGTATGCGAGCACTATTCAGTGAGTGAAGCGACTGCATGGCGAGACCTGGAAACGCTTGCGGCGAACGGTAAAGTGCAGCGGGTGCATAGAGGAGCAATTGCGAGCGAGAAAGCGCTACCGGAAATTCCCATGCTTCAGCGACGGGTGGAACAGGTCGGCGAGAAACAAAGGATTGGTGCGCTAGCTGCGAGCCTGGTAAAAGACAGGGAAACAGTTTTACTCGGAAGCGGAACCACAGTGCTGGAGGTGGCACGAAACTTAAAAGAGCGGCAGAATTTAACCGTAGTCACTAATTCGCTGCCCGTGGTTGTATTCCTATCAGATTTTGAAAATATAACCATTGTATGTATCGGCGGATAGCTGCGCTTAAGTGAGCTCTCTTTTATCGGTCATATTGCTGAACAAGTACTGGCGGAAGTTCGTGTAGACAAGGTGTTCATCGGAGTACGGGCGATCAATATTATGGAAGGCGTGACCAACGATTATATACCTGAAACTCTCACCGATCGAGCGATTCTTAAAATAGGAAAAGAAAATATCGTGATGGCAGACCATACAAAGTATGGCAGGACATCCACCGTAAAGCTGGTACCCATCAGCCAAATCCACACAATAATTACAGGGATAGAGACACCGGTCGAAATAATTAACGAAATCAACGCAGTCCATATCCAGGTGTTCACGTCCTGATCTAGATTTCCATACTTGGTCTATCTATCGAAAGAAATCGATGCAGCTAGAATCCTACCAACCCAAATCCTGCCTGGTGACCAAATCCACAAATGTCACCGAACCGCGATTCAAGGTGATTGATGCGCATAACCATCTGGGAGAGGAATATGGCGGGGGCTGGATCCATCGACCAGTAAATGAGCTGATTGACCAATTGGACCAAGCAGGAATAGGCTTATACGTAGATCTAGATGGAGGCTGGGGGGAAGATGTGCTGACTGAACACATCGAAAAATTTAAGGCCAACCATCCAGAGCGCTTCAAAGTATTTGGGGGCGTAAATTGGGAGATGTGGAAATCCTTGGGGAATACTTTTCCAGATTGGGCGGCAGGAAGGCTCCTGGCACAAATGAATTATGGTGCAGAAGGTTTAAAAATTTGGAAGAATTTTGGATTAAAGGTCTGCGATCAGAGGGGAAATCTTGTCAGGGTTGATGATACCCGATTGGACTCTATCTGGATGGCAGCGGGAGAATTGAATCTACCTATAATCATCCACGTTGGTGACCCGGTGGCATTCTTTAATTCATTAGATGAAACCAATGAGAGGTGGGAGGAGCTGAATGCCAACCCAGATTGGAATTTCCCAAGCCCAGCATATCCGCCATTTTCAGCCATTATTGATGGATTAGCAAACCTCGTGCGAAGGAACCCACGGACGATTTTTATCGGTGCACATGTTGGTTGCTACGCTGAAAACTTGACCTGGGTTGGAAATCTACTCGATGAGTGCCCTAATTTCTACGTTGATATCAGTGCAAGGATAGGCGAGCTTGGAAGGCAACCGTATTCTGCACGGAAATTCTTCATGGATTACGCAGACAGGATCCTGTTTGGTTCTGATTTTGGGCCGGATTTGGAAGCATACCGCATCGCATACCGCTTCCTGGAAACGGAAGATGAATATTTCAACTACAATCCTGGTGAAATCCCCCAACAAGGACGGTGGTACATATACGGCTTATACCTACCAGATGAAGTTCTAGCTAAAGTATATTTCCTAAATGCTGAGAGATTATTGATAAACAAGTAGCCACATATAGATACTATTGAACTCGATCCTATGCTCTTCCAGGGGTCACGCCACCTGCATGTAGGAATCTATTTCATGCAAACCGGGATACAGGATGGTTTACATGAACTATTTGAGCAGGCACAAGTGGGGATTGACAGTGTCACTTGACACAAATTTTGATCCATCTGGAAAATGGAATGGTGGTTTGAACCACCTGCTGAGGAAAGTGGACATATTTTTGCCAAATGCTATTGAATGCCTGAGAGTTGCAGGATCCACTGATTTAGATAAAGCACTGGATTATCTTCATGACAGAACCAGGTGTGTGTTGTTGAAACTTGGAGATAAAGGCGCTTTGGTTCGAACGGAAACTGAATCAATCCATGCTGATGCACTTAAGGTTGAAGTGTGTGATAGGATACCATGCGTAGCTTGAGATTTGCGAACATATGTGGAGGATTATCCACTCGTAAAGCTGGAGGCACTACGGCTCAGCCAACTTTTGAGGTAGCTTGCAGGCATTTATACTCATACAATAATATTATCGAATTCCTCCAATAAATAATTCCACCTGCGATAAAAATGATAGATATCGACCAAATCATTAAAGCTCTGATTGAGCGCATCACGCATGGCCAACCACCTATTACCTTGTTAGCAGTTTGCCCTAATTCATCGGCGGTATTGGAAGCCGCGGTTAAAGCCGCGGCAAGAAATCGAAGCGTAATGCTGTTTGCAGCTACGCTGAACCAGGTGGATAATGATGGTGGTTATACAGGTTGGACGCAAGCGGAGTTTGTCAGGCAGATGCATGACTATTCTGATCAATACAATTGGTATGGACCTCTTTTCCCCTGTTTGGACCACGGTGGACCATGGCTCAAGGACATACACACAACAGAAAAATTGGCTTATCCCGAAACCATGGAAAGAGTGAAGGAGAGCATTTCTGCTTGCATCCAGGCTGGATACAGGCTGCTGCATATCGATCCCACAGTCGATCGCAGTTATCCGCCTGAACAGACACTGCCACTTGAGCTTGTCGTCGACCGCACGGTCGAATTAATCGCATACGCTGAGCAATTCCGGAGATCTGTTGGCGGACCAATGCTTGCGTATGAAGTTGGAACCGAAGAAGTGCATGGAGGACTGGTCGATATAAACCGGTTTAAAGACTTCATCCGCATGCTGAAGGTCGAATTACTTAATCAGAATCTAGAGCAGTGCTGGCCAAGTTTATTCGTTGCCCAAATCGGCACGAACTTGCACACGACGGTTTTCGATCCACAGGCTGCCAGGCATCTATTCTCGATACTCGCTCCGCTCGGATCCTTGGTAAAAGGACATTATACGGATTGGGTAGCGAACCCGGCGGACTATCCAGTGACAGGGATGGGAGGGGCGAATGTAGGCCCAGAATTCACAGCCGAAGAATTCACTGCACTGAGTGAGCTGGAAGATCAAGAGCGAGTGATTATAGTGAAAACCGGGATGGAGCGGTCAAATTTCATGGAGACGCTCAAAAAAGTCGTGGTTGAATCGGGACGGTGGAAAAAATGGTTGTTACCCGGAGAGGAGAAGCTAGCCTTCGATGAGCTTTCTGATGAGCGAATGAATTGGCTGCTTAAGACCGGGTCCCGTTATATTTGGACAAACCGTGAAGTTGTCACTGCAAGGGATAGATTGTACCAAAACCTTAGCGAAAAGATGGTCGATCCTCACATTTACGTAGTAGAAAAAATAACGAGATCGATCGAAAAGTACATAAAGGCTTTTAACCTGCAAAATTCGATCACAACTCTCGGCGAGTAGACGATAGATTTTCAATTTCCATTGTGGAAAATGGTTGTACTTTGAGAATCTGTTATATAATTTTGTGTAACGACTTAGCAGGTTTCTGCGTTTAGCTATATTAAGCAAATGGAACCATAAAACCGTTTTTGCCGTGAATAAATCAGGGTGATCATAAAAAAGCTGATAATAACGGAATAAAGTAAGAATTTTTACCAATTCAGGCATTTCAGAAATTATTTAATAATTGGAACGAGTTAGCGAAGAGGGTTTTATATTTATTGTTGCTCGTCCGGAATTGAAGCACAGCTAACAAATTTGTCAAGGTACTTTACAATAAATTCAAGTTACAGGCATTTATTTATGTTATTATCTGACCGTCAATAAACAGAGGACATAGCATTGACCTGGCAGTTTACATCTGAAATACTGATTGCACTTCTCACTGCCGCGATCGCATTTGTGTTAGGGCTTGTTAGCACGCGATGGTGGAAAACCCCCGGGATCATCTATTTTTCTTTCCTGATGATCGTAACCGGAGGATGGGCACTATTTACCGGACTTGAAAGTGCATCAGTACCGATCCCCGTAAGAATATTTTCGGCTGAAATGCAATATGTGGATATTGCGTTTATTGCCGCGTTTTGGCTGTTACTTGCGTTGCAATACACTCACCAAGATGTATCTCTATCCAAGTGGTGGGTGGCAGCACTTTTTATCATCCCTTTGCTTAGCATATATGTAGTAGCAACCGAAGAACAACACCACTGGTTGTGGTCTGCAATCATTCCGTTATCTGATTCACCCGGTGCAGCATTAGAATTTACGCATTCCTGGTGGTGGTCAATTTCCACAGCCTATTTTTACTTGCAATTGCTTATTGGAATTTTCATACTAATCCACCGGATGATAAATCCACCACGATCTGTTGGTTCGAGAGCACTGCTATTATTAATTGGAATCCTCCCACCAGTGATCTGTTACTTACTGTATCAAACCCAGTTATTCCCGAATAACAGTTTACCGATCTTGATGATGGTTGGATTAGCTGTAAGCGGGATGATCTATTTTTGGGGGATATACTATTTTGAGCTGCTCGAACACTCATCATTATCACGCGATGTGATCATTGATAATATGAGTGAAGGTGTAATTGTCCTGGACCGTAAAGACCAAATATTTAATATCAATGCCACCGCATTGAATATGCTGGGATTAAGCCAACGATCAGCCACAAAGAAAAAATTGAACGATATCATCGCCATTTGGCCAGGAATATCGGATACTTTTCGAGTTCCACATGACTTCGAGACGGAAGTTCGGATCAATGGTGATGCACCGAAAACATTGAATATCCGCACTACCAACCTTAAGGATCGTGATGGAAGGTCAACCGGGCGGATGGTTGTATGGCGGGATATTACGCAATATCGACAGGTTGAATCGACTCTACGGGATTCAGAAGCCCGGTTTAAAGCTCTCTTCCAGGGTGCACCTGATGCGATCATCATCACTGATAAAAACAGCCGGGTTGTCTTGGTGAACAACCAGGCAATCACACTGTTTGGTTATTCAATGGATGAGCTGATTGGTAACACCGTCGATATACTGATCCCAGAACGCTTCCGGGAGGCGTATTACAAGTATCAAAAGGCTTTCATTGATGAGATCGATACTCGCCCCGGGATAAGCTTGCCTTTGAATGGAATAAGGAAGAATAAACGGGAAATCCCCATTGAAATCGCCTTAAGCCCGGTAAAAATACCATCGGGGGTTATATTTACTAACATTATCCGGGATTTGACGATCCGCAAGGAAGCTGAAGAGCAACTTAGACTGCAAAGTGTTGCCCTGGAATCCGCCGCCAATGGGATCTTAATCACAGACCGTACTGGAAACATTCAATGGGTGAACCCAGCATTTACCAAGATGACAGGCTACAGTGTCGATGAGGTAATTGGAAAAAATCCGCGCATCCAGAAATCTGGATTAGTCTCTCAAGACGTGTTCTCAAACTTATGGCGGACAATCTTAAGCGGTAATGTGTGGCATGGTGAACTAATCAACCGTAGAAAAGATGGAAGCACGATGACCGAAGAGCAAACCATCGCACCAGTTAGAGATGGCTCCGGTCAAATCATCCACTTTATTGCAATTAAACAGGATATTACCGAGCGGAAACGCGCTGAGGAAGTTTTAAGTAAGCGGGCAGATCAGATTGCCACGCTTAACCGTGTTATGCGGTTATTAAGCTCGACACTCGATCTCTCCAAGGTGCTCGATATGATTTTACATGAAATCCAGCAAGTGATCCCTTATGACAGTGCTTCAGTGTGGCAGTGTAGAGACAATACCTTAGAAATCATAGCGGCGCATGGCTTTCCTAATTCTGATGAATTGATTGGGACCTCATACAACCTTTCGTCGAAGGACAATCCAAATACAAAGGTGATCCTTTCACGATCACCATTAATCGAAGGCGATCTATTTTCAACTTATAAAACTCCAGGTGAGGGAAGCCAAACCAAATATAAGAATCGGGGATGGATGGGAGTCCCCATGATCATTGGTGAGCGTGTGACTGGGATGCTGGCTTTTGATAAAAACATACCAAATTTTTATACGCAGGAACAATCACAATTTGCTCTTGCCTTTGCAGCCCAGGCTGCAATCGCGATCGAGAATGCTCGCTTATATTCAGACGCTCAAAAAGAGCTGATAGAAAGAATCGAAGCTGAAGATAAACTGCTCAAACTTCAGAAAGAACTAGAGGAACAAGCGATCCGCGATTCATTAACAGGCTTGTACAACCGCCGGTTCCTTGACGAGACCCTGTCTCGTGAGCTCTCCAGAGCTGAACGGGATAAGTATTCGGTAAGTGTGGTCATGCTCGATCTCGACCATTTTAAAATGTTCAACGATACCTATGGACATGACGTAGGCGATATGATGCTAAAACAACTAGGGAAGCTATTGAGCTCACAGGTGCGCGCAGGGGATATTGCATGCAGGTACGGCGGCGAGGAATTTGTGGTAGTAATGCCGAAAGCATCATTATCAGTTGCAAAACAACGAGCAAATGATTGGCGTCAAAAATTTGCAAGCCAGGTCTTGATACACCAAGGAGAGGTATTGAACGGAACCCTTTCAGCGGGGGTGGCAGTATTTCCTTTACACGGCACCTCCAGCGAAGAGATCATTCGCAAAGCAGACCAGGCGATGTATTCTGCAAAAGCTGCGGGACGTAACCTGGTAAATACAGCTGAATAAGGCTGGTCATATAAATCCTATGCAGGTAAAACTCAATCACATTTTTCTGACTACTGGTGGAAATTCGGAGATCATCGATATTACTCAAAAAGTGAGCGATTGCATCATTTCAAGCTCGCTATCAAATGGTTTAGTCACCATATTTTGTCCATCATCAACGAGCGGAGTGACCACTCTCGAGTATGAACCAGGTGTGATACAAGATTTAAAGCGGATTTTTAATGAATTAGTTCCTAGCGATAATTCATACCTGCATAATGAAGCCTGGCATGATGGGAATGGTCACAGCCATATCAGGGCAGCGCTGCTCAAGGCATCGCTGACCATCCCGCTGGTTGCCGGGCGAATGACATTGGGTACGTGGCAGCAGATTGTTTTCGTCGATTTTGATACACGTCCCAGAAAACGAGAAATTATCGTTCAAATAATGGGCGAGTGAAAATAAAAACCAGCGACCTGCTCAGAGGTCGCTGATTATTTCTAATAGCATTCTCGCAGGATCTCTAAAGGGGGATATCTTCTTCCTGACGCATGGCATTGAATGCAGCTATCGATACCTCCAACATATCTTTGGTTGGTTCACGAGTGGTTAAGTGTTGTAAAGCCAGACTGGGCTTTATCAACAAGCGAACCATCTTTGAGTCAAGGTGATTAGCAGTCCAACGGATGTACTCGTAGGCAATACATGCCAGGACAGGAAGGAAAATAATGCGACTTATCATCCTCCACCAGAAAGGGAGGGGACCAAGAAGGGAAAATAAAAGGATGGATAACAAAACAAGAGTGAGCAGAAAGGCTGTGCCACAGCGAGGATGTTCCACAGAAAATTTAGCGACATTATCGGGGGTAAGCTCTGCACCGGCTTCATAGGCGTTGATGGTTTTGTGCTCGGCACCATGGTAAGAGAATACGCGACGAATATCGGACATTTGACCGACAGCCCAAATATATCCGACCAGTAAAAGCAGCCTGACTACGCCTTCCAATAAATTTCCCCACCATGAATTTATATGCAGAAAGCGTTCTGAAAGCTGTCCGAGAGCAGCGGGGGCTAGAAAGAACAGCCCAACACCGATTGCCAAAGCTACGAACAACGTAAGATAGAGGACTGGACCTTCAATTTTCTCATCTTCGCCCGTCTGGGTGTTAGCGGAGATAGTGAGTGCGTGGGTGCCTAGAATCAAGGCATCCCAAAGCATCGCCAGACCGCGGAGGAAAGGGATTTTCATAACCCTAGACTTATACAATGTCCCCAAGGATTCTTTATGCAACACGATTTCTTTAGCTGGATTGCGCATGGCGATGGCAACTGAATGAGTACCCCGCATCATAACCCCTTCTATTACTGCCTGACCACCGTATAATGGAAAACGAGATTTTTCTGCCATAATCTACCTATAAGTTTTTGGTCAACAATGATGCATTTTCAGGCAGCAAGGTTGAAATAGAAATGGATGAAGCTATCAATGCCCCGATACCAGGTAGGTAAATGCATTTTTTCATTCGGTGAGTGCATGTTATCGTCGGTCATCGAGAAACCGGTATTGACCGATTCCACACCTAAAACCTGCTGAAAGTCTGATACTACGGGAACGCTTCCACCTTCACGCTTAAAGACAGGCTGCTTATGCCACACAGTAGCCAGCGCGTTTGACAAAGCCTGGATATAGACCGAGTTGCGGTCTGAAACCGAAGCTGGTCCACCATGCATAGGAGTGAGGCTCCAACGGACATATGGGGGGGCATGTGTTTCAAGATAAGCGTACATTTGCTGGTATACATCTTCAGGTAGCTGGTTAGGAACAAGGCGGGCGGATATCTTTGCCATTGCCCGAGCTGGGAGTACTGTTTTTGCACCCTCGCTGGTGAAACCCGATATCATGCCATTTACTTCCAGGGTTGGTCTAGCACCAAGACGTTCAATGGTTGTATATCCTGCTTCACCATACAATGCCGGTACCCCGGTTGCTGCGAGATAGAATTCATCCCCAATTGGTAATTTCGCCAATTCAAGGCGTTCCGCGGGCTCAATCGAGAAGACTTTATCATAAAAACCTGGTAAGGTTACCCGGCCCTGATCATCATGCATACCAGCGATCAATTCACATAGTGCCTGTGCGGGATTTAGAACGGCGCCGCCGAAAGCCCCTGAATGTAAATCGTGATCTGGGCCATCAATGTGGATTTCCATATAGGCTAAACCACGTAATGCATACGTGATACAGGGGATCTCAGGGGTGAGGGCCCCAGTATCCGGATTGATTGCAAAATCACAATGCAGCAGATCCTTATTAGCTTTTAAAAATGGAAGCAGATGAGGAGAGCCGATTTCCTCCTCACCTTCAAATAAAAACTTAAAGTTAATTGGAAGCTGACTCGTCTTTAGAATCGATTCGATGGCATCAAGTGCAACCATCATCTGACCCTTCATATCCGTTATTCCACGGGCATAAATATAATCGCCACGCACTTCTGGTGAGAATGGCGGGCTCGCCCAAAGATTAAGGGGGTCGACCGGCTGGACATCATAATGCCCATAGATCAAGGCTGTTGGTACTTGACCACCGGCTTGCAACCATTCGCCATATACCACCGGGTGACCACCGGTGGGTAAAATCTGGACGTTGGCAATTTTGAGCGAGCGCAAGTGAGAGGCAGCCCATTCGGCAGCGCGAAGGATTTCTCCTTTAGAGGCTTCATCGGTGGAAATCGATGGGATGGCGGTAAATTCCTTCAACTCGTCAAGAAAGCGGGAAGCGTTATCATGGGCAAACTGAATTGCCTCATAACGAGAGTCAGTCATAAAATCTCCTTACTCGGGAACGGTGATGAAGTCATTGGTATAAATCAAACCATCGGATAGGATCTGGGCACGTAACCCACCACGGTGAGACATAGAGCTTTTGATGCGGGGATCGGTACGTCCAGCCAGATAATCGCATGGTTCGCATAGCCGTAGACCTCTTACTCTGATATTCCCAATCAAAAAGACTCGACCAACAAGGTCATTTAACGGGATACCGCGGGTGATTACATTGCGCCTGGTCTGATCAGGAGTGATCGATATCATATCCTCCTGGCACATAGCCTCGATTGCCTCAATTTCGATTAATGTGAGCTCACGCTCGGGGTTAGGGTTTTTATCGCTGGTTGTGGAAGAATTAAAGAAACGATCACCCTCGATACCTCTCCCAGGAACCAGATGAGCTTGATCAACGATTATGGTCGGCTCGCCTTGGGCAGGGGCGATATAAATTGCCACGACTTTTCCACTCGATATTGATTGAGGTAATATTTTCATAGGGGGATCTATTTTCCGAAGAAATGTGATTTTAAATTGGTTATATGGAGATAGAATAGATTACAGTAAAGCATGTGAGGCTATCTCTCTTAAATGTTCCGGTGTGGTGCCGCAGCAACCTCCGATTATCTGTGCACCGCCATCCAACCAGGAATTGACAAGTGAACCCATGGTTCCTGGGGTAATATCATATGCAGTTTTACCCGTTGAATCAAGATGAGGTAGACCTGCATTCGGTTTAAACCAGATTGGTTTCGTAGTTTTACTTCGGAGCTCAATAAGATTCTGAAAATTTTCATCAAGACTGCGACCACAATTTATACCAAAGACGTCTACCGGCAATGGTTCGAGCATATCTGCAGCCTGGGTAGGACTTATACCCATCATCGTGCGCCTGCCACGGTCATAACTAAAAGAAACAACCAAAGGTAAATTACTCACCTGGCGAACACCGTCGATTGCAGCAACGACTTCGTTCATGTCGAATTGGGTTTCGATGACTAATAAGTCAGCTCCAGCGTCGGTCAGGGCATGTGCCTGGGTAGCATATGCAGATTTTGCTTCATCGACCGTTAACGGTCCGTACGGTTTTAGTAATTGACCGAGAGGACCGAGAGAACCGGCAATATAGATGTTTTCGGAACCAATTGCACCACGGGCGAGCTCGACTGCCTTTTGGTTGACCAAATCCGACTTCCCATCCAAAGAGGAATTTTTTAGGCGAATGGAGCTGGCGTTGAACGTGCTGGTAAGGAGAATATTTGCACCTGCGCTGATGAAATCACGGTGCAGCTGAATGATTCTTTCCGGCTGGTCAATCACCCAAGATTCAGCGGTCACACCACTGGGCAGACCCCTGGCAATCAGATTTGTACCAGTAGCTCCGTCAGCTATCAGGAGGTCTCCGTTTTTAATCCGTGTTAGAAAAGGTTGATCTGGCATAAGCGACTATTTTATCCTGAAATTGATGTTTAGGGCAGATGTATGGGTACTTTGTTATTGAATGGTATCACCCGGACTGGAGGCATTTACAAACATCAGATAAAAGACTAATAAAATTGAGGTGAACATGATGGTGAATCCAACGAACCCAAGGTTGTCCAGGGGATTTAGTAGATTGTTAACCACTTCTTGTAATAATGATTTGGGATCGAGCAAGATATCCCAACTGTTGTAACGACCGAAACGTCCTAGATAAACCCCAAGGCTGGCAAGACCTAGTGCAAATAGGGCGAAAAACCATCCAACAACCCGGCCAATTGATTTATCAATAATAATGTGGATACTACGCAAGGAGGCAATGGCAAGGAAACACCCGGTGAAGGCGAAGATGGCAATCAGGCTGACATCAAACCATAATGGAACGGGTGGGCGAGGGTCAAGATAGTAAAAATCCGTCACGATGTAAGGTGCGTTGGGGAAAAAAGCCAACCACAGCAGACCGAATAAAAATATGAGCCACCACCTTTTTGGGGAGATCCCGAATAAGTATGAGGCGATCACAGCGAAAATATAAGGAAGCCAGGCGAGGAATAAATTCCAAAGTAAGTTGGAGTAATTATAGGTATCGCTATAGAGAACTCGGAATACGAGAAAAGCGCACGCCATTATCGAAGATAAAAAGAGCGGGTAAAATGAATGTAGACGTAAAAAATGGTTCACGCCAGTGAGTTTGCGATTTATGGAGAGTAAGTGATTCATGATGAGTGTCCGAGAAGATTATAAGTGATAATCCAGCCGGATATTGTGCTAAAATAAATTTGTTACAGATCGGTAGTACCTGCAGATAAACATAAAAACAGGACAGGATATGAATGGATATACTCATCGAAAAATAGCGCCATCCCTGCCGATCGAATGACTGATTTAGAACAGTGTTTCCACATGCACGGTAAACAAGCTGATGTTAATTAGGAATCAATAGCATGACAGCTCCTCGATGGCTGGAATGGGCACGCGAGATCCAGGCTATTGGGCAGACCGGTAGCCATTATGCCAGAGACGATTACCAGCGGCAGAGATATGGATGATTAATGGAAATTGCGGCTGAAATTGTGAGTGAAAATTCGAACCTGCACTATTACCAAGTATTGGAAGTGTTCAAGTCACCTTCTGGGTATGCTTCTCCCCGTATAGACGTCAGGGGGGTTGTATTTCAAGATCATCGAGTTTTACTGGTGCGGGAACGCAGGGATGGCAGATGGACCATGGCGGGAGGATGGGCAGATGTTGGTGATATTCCATCAGAATAAGTTGAACGAGAAGCGTGGGAAGATGCGGGCTTCGTGGTAAACGCAAGAAAAGTGATCGGTGTATACGACGCCAATCGATTTTGAGAATTGGAACTGTTCCATGCTTATAGGATCGTATTCTTATGTGATTTAATCAGCTGAGAAGCACGAACAAGCTTGGAAACATCGGTGGTGGCATTTTTCGGAATAGATACACTACCAGAATCCTTATCTGTCGAGCGTACAATCCTTCGCCATTTTCGAGATGCCTTTCATAATCTTGATGAGCTTGAAACTCCGACTGTGTTCGATTGACGGTATCCACGCATGCGGGTAAGCAGGTAACGAGCTAAGGTTAAGTAATGGAACGATATTTTTAAGTATTGGGAATAATGCTATGGACCAAGATCATTTCGCAGGTATACAACTAAGGTGAGCATGACCGCGCCTCGACCAATAATTGCCATTATCGGAGGGACGGGTAAAGAAGGTACCGGGCTGGCATTAAGGTGGGGGCATGCCGGCTATAAAATTGTAATCGGATCCAGACACTTAGATAAGGCCAAGCAAGCGGCTGAGAGGATCAATAACGAACTGGGAATGGAGCTAGCTAGGGGGTTCGAGAACATAGAAGCTGCCAAATTAGGCGAAATCGTGGTGCTTACAGTAATCCAAACAGCCCATGATATGGCTGTGGAAAGCCTTAAGGAAGTCTTACAAGGGAAGATCCTGGTGGATGCTACCTCACGGGTGGATTTTCATGACCCCAGACCGCCTAAACCTCCGAGTGCAGGGCAACAATCACAGGAAATGTTAGGCGCATCGGTACGAGTGGTAGCGGGATTTCAGAATGTTCCAGCAAATTCCCTATACAAGTCGATCGATCAACCGATGGATGCGGACGTACTGGTATGCTCGGATGATATTCAAGCAGCTGAACAGGTCATCGAATTAGCCCAGGCAGCGGGTATGCGCGGGTATTATGCTGGTGGCCTTAAGAATTCAATTATCGTGGAAGGATTGACGTCAGTCTTGATCAGTTTGAACAAGTATTACAAGGTAAAAAATGCAAGCATCAAGATTTCGGGGATATCTCCGTAAAGGTAAAATTGTTTGATGAAAAGCCTATCAATCACTCCACTACCTGATATCCCGTTGGTACAAACAGGTGACGACCTGGTAAAAATCATCTGGAGGGGATTATCTCAGACCCAGATCATTCTCGAAGACAACGACATCCTGGTTATAGCGCAGAAAATCGTTTCCAAAGCAGAGGGCAGGTGGGTTAACCTCGTATCTGTTCAACCAACTGCCAGGGCTATTTCTTTAGCAAAAATTATCGAGAAAGATCCACGCTTGATCGAGCTGATCCTTCAAGAAAGCAATGAGGTGCTGCGAACAAGGGTGGGGACAATCATTGTTGAGCATCGATTAGGCTTTATTTGCGCCAATGCGGGGATCGATCATTCCAATGTGGCAGGAGAAGCAAGACCAGGGGAAGAATGGGTACTATTACTACCGGAAAATCCCGACGGATCCGCGCAAGAAGTGCGTCAAAAACTTGAGCAACTTAGCGGCGTGCAGCTTGGGGTGATGATCATCGATTCACACGGACGCGCCTGGCGGCAAGGTGTGGTAGGAGTGGCGATAGGGATAGCAGGTTTACCTGGAATCGTGGATATGCGTGGAAAAAGAGACTTGTTTGGGTATAACCTGCGTATCACCACAATCGGAGCGGCGGATGAGATGGCGGCAGCCGCATCACTGGTGATGGGTCAGGCTGATGAGGCGACTCCCATCGTCCATGTGCGAGGGTTTCCATATGTACTACGCGAAGGAAAACTGATCGAGATGTTACGACCAAGAGACCAGGATTTATTTCGATGAGCACTGATTTTTGGGAAAACCTGCAACATTTAGTTGACACTTGTGAAATCGAGATAGATCGCTCTAAGGGCTCCACATATCCCCGTTATCCAAGTGGTCCTTATCCGGTTCATTATGGCTATTTGAAAGGTACAACCTCAATTGATTCAGGAGGTGTGGATATCTGGGTGGGATCCCTGGGTGAACACAGGGTGATTGGAGCATTATGCACCGTGGACTTGTTCAAACGGGACACCGAGTTAAAAATTGTTTATGATTGTACAGATGATGAGATTAATGCCATCATTGGCTTTATCAACGTCGATAAAATGAGGGCATTATATATAAAAAGAGATTAATCATGAGGAGCCGATAGATGGCATGGATTCCAGAAGAATATTTGGACTTGATCAAGGATGAGACTAAAGCCTTTGGAGCGTTAGCGACTTTGATGAAGGATGGCTCACCGCAGCTGACACCGATCTGGTTCAACACGGATGGGAAACACATAGTTATTAATTCTGCTTTGGGACGTGTAAAGGACCGCAACATGAGGCGAGACAACCGGATTGCATTCATAATCACTGATCCCAAGAATCCATATCGCTACATCCAGATTCGAGGCAGCGTAGTCGAAATTACGACCGAAGGTGCCAGAGATCATATCGATATATTAGCCAAAAAATATACCGGTGCAGATAGATATACGAGCTTCACTCCAAATGAGATTCGCGTGATCTATAGAATACTGCCGGATAATCTTAACATTCAATAGGACAATTGTGCGTAATTAAGCGGCATAATCATTGATATGACTGACCTGAATATCGTTGCATTAGCCGGGGGCGTGGGTGGCGCAAAACTAGCCGATGGCCTGGCGCAAGTGCTGATACCTGAGTGCTTGACGATTATAGTAAACACAGCCGATGATTTCACTTACCTGGGCCTCAGGATTTCACCAGACCTGGACACGGTATGCTATACCCTGGCTGGTATGGCGAACCCTGCAACGGGGTGGGGCAGGATAAATGAAACCTGGAACGTGCTTGAAACGATTAAGCAGATGGGAATGCCAGCGTGGTTTCGAATTGGTGATTCTGACCTTGCCACGCACCTCATACGGAACTTTCGTTACGATGAAGGCTGGAAGCTAAGCCAGATCACACACGAATTTTGTAATTTATGGGGCATACGTGCGAGGGTCATACCCATGAGTGACGATATGATCCAGACATGGGTCTACTCGGATGAGGGAAATCTAGAGTTTCAGGAGTATTTTGTTCATCGGCGGTGTGAGCCTATAGTAAAGGGATTCTTTTTTGATGGAGCCGAACAATCACAACCGGCCCCGGGAGTATTGGAAGCGATTGAGAATTGTGATGCGATTATCATATGTCCTTCGAATCCATGGGTGAGTATTGATCCCATACTGGCGGTACCGAATATTTTCAAAGCGCTCGAAACCAAGATGATACTTGTAGTTTCTCCCATCATCGGGAATAAAACAGTCAAAGGACCGGCAGCCAAGATGTTCTCTGAAATGGGGATCATGCCATCAGCATTAGCAGTCGCTCGACATTATAATAAGCTCATCCACAGTATTGTATTGGATACATCTGATACTATGCAAGTAAAGGAAATAAACCAACTAGGAATTCACACTACTTTAACCAATATCTTGATGAAGGACCAGGCAGATCGTGGTAGATTAGCACAAGAGATAATTGACTCCATAAATGTAATATTGCGAGGGAGATAAAATGACTCTGTGGGCGATCGTTCCGGTAAAACCCCTGCGGCGTGGAAAATCTCGCCTGTCGGGAGTCCTGAGTCTTGAAGCACGAACGGCTTTAAATCACTACCTTCTATGCAACACTCTTGAGATACTGGCTTCTGTTCCAGAAATTGAGTATTCGTTAGTAGTGAGCCGCGACCCTGAAGCCCTAACCATCGCCAGGGAGTATAGAGCCCGAACTGTCCAGGAGCAGGGCAGCCCACAGCTCAATACAGCTCTTACCAGGGCAACGATGGTAGCGCTGAGCCATTCAGTACAAGGGGTGCTTATTGTTCCGGCTGATCTTCCGTTATTAACGGTGGAGGATATCCGTGAAGTGGTCCGTCGAGCGGTAAACCCACCAGTGGTGGTGATAACACCTGACAGGCACCGCCAAGGAACAAATGCTTTACTCATATCTCCACCAGGTTTGATCCAATATGAATATGGACCAGGTTCATTCCAAAAGCACTGTTCACAGGCTAAGCAAGCAGGTGCAAAGCTGGAGATCTGTGAACGAGGCTCGGTGGCATTGGATATTGATTTCCCTGAAGACCTGGAACTGGCAGGATATGAGCTGATGGACGCTAATAATATTGCTCATATGAGCCAGTGATCAGAAATCGTTTTTTTCTGGTTCAACGAATGTATATATTCCAGATGAGTCGCATAAACCAGCAACTATTTTTATCTTCCAGGTATAATTTTCTAGTGATGGTCAAATGAAACAACCTAATTCCAAACACTGTTTTGTCTGCGGGCGTGAAAACCCATTTGGATTAAAACTGACCTTCTATGAGATCTCTCCGGGTGAGGTAACGGTCGACTATACCGTACCCGAGCAATACCAGGGTTATCCGGGAGTGGTTCATGGAGGAGTGGTGGCTGCGATGCTGGATGAGGTCACAGGTAGAGTCCATATGGGAGGGGATCCACCCCGATTTATGTTTACCGCCAGGCTGAACGTTCGGTATCGAAAAAATGTCCCGGTGGGTCAACCGCTGAGAATAATCGGTCACGCAGGAAAAAGCCATGCACGGACTGCCATTGCCACCGGACAAATTTATGGTCAGGATGGCGATCTTTTAGCTGAAGCCGAAGCTTTGCTGGTTAATGTGCCTGATGAGATCCAAGATGGTGTGGATTTAGAAGCACTCGGCTGGAAGATCTATCCTGACTGAGATAAGTTGTATGAAGGTTATAACGAGGCACAGATGATCATTGAATATCAGCGTCCGACTACAATACCTGAAGCCTTACAGTTGCTTGCGAGAGAGCGACCTGTATCCTTTGCACTTGGTGGGGGCACGCATATCAACACAGGAATGGACCTGCAATATGCCGTGGTAGACTTGCAAGCTTTGGGGTTGGGAACCATTACTGAGGCTGGTAGCCAGCTGCGTGTAGGAGCTACATCAACTTTACAGGACCTCCTGGAACTTAAGGGATTGCCTGGAGATGTTTACCAATCCCTCCAGCATGAAGCCACGACCAATTTACGACATATGGCTACCATCGCTGGGACGCTGGTTACGGCGAATGGACGATCCTCCCTGGCGACAATGCTGTTAGCAATGGATGCCGGATTGGAGTTGTTGTCATTCGAAAAAGAACCGAAGCAGGAGAAATTGGGATATTGGCTACCTGCACGTGAGACAGCTAAGCGTGGAATAATGATCAGCGCCATCAGTTTCCCAATTAATTTACGCGTGGCTTATGAATGCATTGCGCGGACACCGGCAGACCAGCCGATTGTATGTGCTGCCATTACCCAGTGGCATTCCGGCCGGACGAGGTTGGCGTTGGGTGGTTGGGGGAAAGCGCCCATCCTGGCGATGGATGGACCAGAACCAGAGGGGTTGGAGCTTGCTGCAAGAAATGCGTATAGTCATGCTGTGGATGAATGGGCAAGTGCAGAATACCGCCAGGAGATGGCTGGAATTTTGACATTGAGATGTATTAAAAGAATAATGTCAGAATGAAACCTAACCTTGCAGCACATACTATGATAAATAGCGATCCAATTGATCTATGGAAGCAGCAATCCAGTGGTAGATAAGAATACGATCATGTCTGGAAAGAATATACCTGTAGACCAAATTCTAAAAGGCGATTGTACACTTGTTCTCAAGTCGATCCCAGAAAGATCAGTTGATTTAATATTTGCCGACCCGCCATATAATTTACAACTTGATAAAGAGCTCTGGCGTCCGAATGCAACCAGGGTGAACGGCGTTGAAGAATCATGGGACCAGTTCACTAATTTTGAGGCTTATGATGCATTTACGTTAGCCTGGTTAGTTGAGTGCCGACGCTTATTGAAAGATACGGGGACAATTTGGGTGATTGGTTCGTATCATAATATTTTCAGGGTGGGAAGAATAATGCAAGACCTGGGATTCTGGATTTTAAATGATATCGTTTGGATCAAGAACAATCCAATGCCAAATTTTCGGGGTGTGCGCTTTACCAATGCACATGAGACGCTTATCTGGGCACAAAAAAATAAAGGAAAGCGATATACGTTTAATTATCGAGTGATGAAATCCATGAACCATGACAGCATTCAAGATGGCAACGTCCAAATGAGGAGTGATTGGAAGTTACCTTTATGTACTGGAAAAGAGCGTTTAAAAATAAATGGCGAGAAAGCCCACCCGACTCAAAAACCAGAGGCTTTACTTGAACGAGTCATCCTGTCTAGTACGAAACCAGGGGATATCATCCTGGACCCATTTTTTGGAAGCGGCACAACTGGCGCGGTGGCAAAAAGGCTGAACCGTCATTGGATCGGGATTGAAGAAGATGCGGAATATATAGCCATAGCCCAGCAAAGGATAGATGCAGTTGCAATCAAACCTGACAACTGGGATGCTTTGGCTAACTTAACCCAGGATAGAGAAATACGGATCCCTTTCACTAAGTTACTTGAAAGTGGATGCCTGAAAGAAGGGCAAGTCCTTTATCTGGGTATAAATGGTTACCGTCAAGCAACCATTGTAGAGAATGGGCAGATTAAGTCAGGAGAAATTACCGGCTCAATCCATAAAGTTGGTCGTGAAATTCTCAAAGCACCATGTAACGGTTGGATGGCATGGTATTATATTGATGATGAAACAGGAATTCGTGCACCTATTGATGTGTTGCGGAAAAACATCCGTAAGGTTATACGGTCGGATAGCAAGGTGAACAATGAAATAAGCGGTGACAGGCGATGAAAAGAAGCACCCCGATCATCATTGGATTCCTTATTTGCATCGTTGTGATGGGTATTTCGTACTTTTGGGCAACCAGCCTGATGGACTCGATATATGCTTTCCGGTCACCCATGCAAGAAACGCCTCCCGAAGCCGGTGAGGCTTTAGGAAAACCAAATACCCGCTCACTTGTTATCGTACTGATCGATGCTCTACGTTATGACACATCCTTAAAGACGGATGTAATGCCATTCCTAAATCAACTTAGGAATGAAGGCGCATTTGGATTAATGCATAGCCGCCCGCCTTCATACTCGCAGCCTGGTTATTCGGTAATCCTGACGGGTGCTTGGCCTGACATCAGTGATGGACCAGCAATGAACCTGGATTACGCGGATATCCCACCATTTACCCAAGATAATCTATATTCCGCAGCCACCCGCACTGGCTTGAATACAGCTATCTCAGCATTTAATTGGTTTGAAAAGCTAATCCCACAGCAAGCTGTATCGATGAGTTTTTATACTGCCGGTGAAGATAATTTGGCAGACCAACAAGTAACTGAAATGGCATTGCCATGGCTGAGGGAAGGACAGTACCAGCTTGTGTTGATTCACCTGGACCAGGTCGATTATGCTGGTCATCATGAAGGCGGACCCATCGACCCACGATGGGATGAGGCAGCGAGCAGGTCGGATGGTCTGTTGAAGCAAATTGCCACGACCATGGACCTGACGAAAGATACTTTGCTTGTCATCAGCGACCATGGACAGATCGACATTGGTGGGCATGGAGGGCAGGATCCGATTGTATTGTTGGAGCCGCTCATATTAGCAGGGAAGGGTGTCATCCCTGGCGATTATGGCGATGTGGAAATGGTGGACGTTGCACCAACGATCGCTGCGATTTTAGGGATTAATATCCCTGCCACGAATCAAGGACACCCGAAGATCGCTATGTTTGATTTTAGCCTTGATCAAGTGAATTCGATCAATAGTGCCTTGACCACCCAGCAATCGCAACTGGCGCGGTTATACCAAGAAGCGATTGGGCAGATGGTGACCGTAACCCCAGCAGCAGATATTGTCACTGCTACACAAACTGCAATGGATAAAGCCAGAGATTCATTGTTAAATATACAACGGATCCCGCGTGGAATAATCACCTTTGTAGTATTGTTCTTTGTACTTACTCTATCTGCAAAGCATACTCAGCCATATAATAACTGGATGTTGATCGGAGTGGTCAGCTATGTTCTGGTGTTCAATATTAAGTACTTATTAATTGACCAAAAGACCTACTCGCTGAGCTCGGTGATCGACGCCTCGAACCTGATTGCATCGACTGCGCTGACCAGCTTGCTGGCGTTATTTGTAGCCTGGTTAATCGTTATTTTGGGGGTAAAAATATACCAATTTAAACCACGCAAGGCAGCAGACCTGACACTCAGATTCATACTGGTTACTTTATCGTTCCTTGCTGTACCAGTTATGGTTCATTATTTTATTAATGGAGCGACGGTTACCTGGACCCTCCCGAACTTCTTAATCAGCTTTGTTGGTCTTATTTTCATGATCCAATTATTAGTTGTTGCTGTGGTAGGATTATTCTTTACCGGAATCTCACCCCTACTCGGTTATTTTGGAGGCGGAAAATAGGTTAACTGGGAGCTTTTATGGAAATAACGCTTGAAATAAATAATGAAATTATTCCGGTGAGTGTTGCTGCTGGAGAAACACTGCTTGATTTAATCCGCAAGATGGGATTTTTTGGCGCTAAACATGGCTGCGAAACCGGTGAATGCGGAGCTTGCACGGTATTAATGGATGGGAAATCTGTGAATTCTTGCTTGATACTGGCAGCTCAGGCCCAGGGGCATAAGATTCAAACCATCGAATCGCTGGGTCAGCATCCAGAACAAGGATGGAAAACTTCTGCAGGACTGCACCCTCTTCAAATGGCGTTTGCCACAAATGGGGCAATCCAATGTGGTTACTGCACGCCGGCACAAATACTGGCAGCCAAGCAATTACTCGATCAAAACCCTACTCCGACCGAAGAGGAAGTCAGACAGGCAATCTCTGGAGTGCTTTGCCGCTGCACGGGGTATGTCAAACCGGTCCAGGCAATCATGCATGCTGCCGCTTATCTGAGAGACGAACATACCGGGATGAGCATTGACGATTCCACGGTAATCTCAAGAAGCAGGTATGAGACCGGAGAATTAATCGAGAAATCTCTCCCGAAGATCGTCAAGGCGAAGGAAATCTCAGCTTATCAACGAGTGGGAAAACCTGATACCAAGGTGGATGCGATAAAACTGGCACAAGGAAAGCCTGCCTTCAGTGCGGACCTGAATCTGAAAGGATTGCTGGTGGCGAAAGTACTTCACAGTCCACACGCTCATGCGAGAATTATAAATATTAATGCTTCGAAGGCCCAGATGCTTCAAGGAGTAGCGGCAGTGCTAACCTGGAAGGATATCCCCAGGGTAGTCTACTCGACTGCGGGGCAATCAGACCCGATACCTGGACCATTGGATTCATTTTCGCTGGATAACAAGGTGCGTTTCGTCGGTGATCGGGTGGCATTCGTAGCGGCTGAGAGCGAAGATATAGCCAACGAGGCACTGAAACTAATCGATGTGGAATATGAACAACTACCCGCATTGCTTGATCCCGATCTTGCGATGAATGTGAATGCGCCTATTTTGCACGATGAGACTGAGTATGTAAATTTCGACAAGTCTGATGCTTCGCGAAACCTGGCAGCAGAAATCCGAATTGACATCGGGAATGTGGCGGAAGGTTTTGCGGAAGCGGACCAGATCATTGAAGCAGATTATGCTGTTTCTAAAGTGCAGCAAGTTTCCATCGAACCCCATGTGGTGATCACCTATTGGGATGAAGATGATCGTCTGGTGATCAGAACGAGTACCCAGGTGCCATTCCACACCCGGCGTCAGCTGGCACCTGTGCTAGGCTTACCCATCAAACGCATCAGGGTGATCAAGCCTCGCATTGGAGGTGGTTTTGGTGGGAAACAAGAGGTATTGATCGAAGACGTGGCAGCGCATCTGACCATTGCGACACGTCGACCAGTAATTTTTGAGTATACACGGGAAGAGGAGTTCATCGCGTCACGCTCACGCCACCCGATGCGGATACATATGAAAACCGGGGTTAAGCAGGATGGCACGATCACAGCCAACGCGATGTATGCACTAACCGATACAGGCGCATACGGATGCCATGCACTTACCGTCACCGGTAATACCGGGCATAAATCAATGGCACTATATGTGGGTGATGGGAAGTATCGGAAAGCACCGAATATCCAATTTTATGCTGATATCGTATATACCAACCATCCACCGGCGGGTGCATTCAGGGGTTATGGAGTACCACAGGGATTTTGGGCGGTCGAACGGCATATGGAGAAAATTTCACGAAAGCTGGGGATGGACCCGATTGAGTTCAGGTTAAAGAACTCATTACGGGAAGGCGAAATGCAGCCATTTAGTACTGCATGGAGCGAAGGGAGAGAGCCAAAACCAGAAATCATCAGGACTAATGCTCTGGCGGAATGCGCCCGGCAAGGGAAGACCGAGATCGATTGGGACCGGAAGTATAACAACCACGATTGGCATTTTGTGCCGGGAAAACCTCATTTACGAAAGGGTATTGGATTAGCACTCGTCCTACAGGGAACTGCGATCCCCTACCTGGATATGGGTGGGGCCAGCATCAAAATGAATGAGGACGGATCATTTAATTTACTGGTCGGAGCTACAGATATCGGTACTGGCGCGGACACTGTGCTTGGGCAGATGGCAGCAGAAGTGCTAGGTGTGCCGCTAGAGGATGTGATTGTTTACTCGTCAGACACGGATTTCACACCTTTTGATAAAGGTGCCTACGCCTCCAGCACGACTTATATCTCAGGTTCAGCTGTGGTTAAAGCAGCCAGGCAGGTGGCTGAACGGATAAAAAATAGAGCGAGTAGCATGTTCAACCGTGCTGGTGACCATTTGAAAGAGATAGACGCGAAGGATATTCATTTAGCCGACGGCTATGCATCAGCACCTGATGGACGTAAGATTTCATTGGCGGAAATTGCCTGCGAGTCGATGCATCATTCGGAGCAAGAGCAAATCATGGCAGTCGCATCGTACTACTCACCGGAGGCACCAACACCATTTGAAGCGCAATTTGCAGAAATAACCCTGGATATTGAGACCGGCCAGGTAACCACGGATAAATTGGTGTCGGCAGTAGATTCGGGGATAATCGTCAACCCCCTGACAGCCTCCGGACAAATTGAAGGGGGTATGACCCAGGCCTTGGGGTATGCGGTATGTGAAGAGATGGTTTACGATGAGAAGGGACAAGCGAGAGAACGCGATTTAAAAGATTATCATATTTTCCAAGCACAAGAAATGCCTGTGCTGAAGACAATATTTGTAGAAACGTTTGAAGAGAGCCATCCATATGGAGTTAAAGCGGTAGCGGAAATCCCAATGGATGGGATTGCTCCAGCGGTTGCCAACGCATTGATGGATGCAGGGTGCTATATCCATGAGAAGTGCATCCTGAATATAGATCAAAATCCAATCACACCTGAAAAGGTATGGAAGGCGATTAAAAAGAATGATTGAGGCGGCAAAATAGTGAATTGTTATCAGAAGTTAATCGAACTTGAAAAGGGTTGAGGGAACAGGTAAGAATGGATCACGTTATGGTGGATAGAGTATATGTGATAGGCCATGTAAATCCGGATACCGATTCCATCGCAGCCGCCATGGGATATGCGTGGTTGCTACGCGAGCGTGATGCCCTGGATACAGTGGCGGCTCGAGCAGGGGCAACGAATCCCCAAACCAACTGGATCCTCAAGCGCCTTGGATTAGAACCACCATTTCTGTTAACCGATGCCTCGCCGCGATTCGAATCTGTGTCTCACCGATTTGATACTATAACTGCCGACAGCCCTCTACGAGATGCATGGGTAATCGCCAGTCGAACTGCTGGAATTGCGCCAGTCGTATCTGAAGATGGAACACCAATCGGGTTGATCACCGGGTATAGCTTATTCCAGTACTTGAGCAAACTGGTTGGTCCGCACCCTGAAAAGAAAGGGATGCAGATAACAGATCTGCTGAATCAAAACTGCCTGGAGGCATGTGATAACAAGGTACCCCGGTTTCAATCCAGCACCCGCATCCGCGATGTAATCACGCGGGTATTGCGAGAAGAGTATAACGAATTCCTGGTGGTTGATGATAAAGGCCATTATCTAGGGGTGACACGGCAGCGGGACGTGCTCAATCCACCCCGTATCAAGGTAATCCTGGTGGACCATAATGAGTCTGGGCAGGCATTAGGTGCTTTAGAAGAAGCTGAGCTAGTAGAAATCCTGGACCACCACCGCCTTGGAAACCATTCGACCCATATACCGATCCGGTTTACAGTGGACATCGTTGGTAGTACAAGTACCCTGATCTCAGAGAGAATCGAGGATGCGGGACTGAGTGCACCCTCAGAACTCGCCGGGATGTTACTGGCAGGACTGCTTTCGGATACTTTAGTGCTCACTTCTCCAACAACGACATCGAGAGATCAAACGGCCTCTGAACGACTTGGGAGATGGGCATTTAAACGCCCAAGTCCGCTGGCAGGAGAGTCGATCGAATCATATGGAAAATCGATTATTCAGGCTGGAGTGGGTTTAGAATCAAGGGATGGGATGGAAATTGTTTCCTCTGATCTTAAGCTATACCAGTCAGGCGGGCTCAATTTTGCCATTGCACAGGCCGAGGTGACAAACCAGATGCAGCTTACCGATAACCTGGAACGTGTAACAGCGGCACTCAAAGCACTCAGGGAGCAACGTGGGCTCGATTTTGCCATGTTGATGGTGACCGATGTGGTGGGAAGTTCCAGCCGCTTGGTGATGGATAATCCTCCTCCAATATTAGAAGATCTCCCCTATCCAATTATGCAGGATGGTACACTTCAGGCAGAAGGAGTGGTTTCTCGCAAGAAGCAGCTATTGCCAGTGGTGTTAGGCTTGTTGGAAGAATAATAACACTGATAGATCATGAATAATAATATGACTCTTTACCAGGCAATTGTAGAACTTGAGAAGAATAACAACGCAGGAGCTCTGTGCACAATTATTCGAAGTGAAGGTTCCACTCCCCGGCACGTGACCAGTAAAATGTTGGTGTACACGGATGGGCATATTATTGGGACGGTAGGTGGTGGAGAGGTTGAAAGCCGGGTGATCGCTGAAGCACTATGTGCAATCGAAGAGAGAAAACCAAGACTGTTATCTTATAAAATGGCAAACCCTGAACGTGGTGACCCTGGAGTTTGTGGGGGTCAAGTGGAGATTTATGTGGAACCAATCGTACCTAAACCTGTGTTGGTGGTAGTTGGTGTAGGGCATGTCGGTAAGGCAGTTGCCCACCTGGCAAAGTGGTTGGACTTTGTGGTTGTGGTGAGTGATGACCGACCAGATTTCTGCAATCCTGAAGCGGTCCCTGAGGCAGACCAATTCTTCCCCCTCGCCATAGAGGAATTATCCAGTCACATGGAAATTACTCCCTGGACTTACATCGTCTTAACCACGCGGGGAATGACCGTTGATGTTGATGGATTACCATCCTTGTTAAATTCGAAAGCTGCTTATATTGGTGTGATCGGATCAAAAAGACGCTGGGCGACCACGACTAAAAAATTGGTCGAGATGGGTGTATCACCGAAGGTACTCGAAGGGGTGCATTCACCCGTTGGGATAGAAATCCATGCTGAAACACCAGAAGAAATCGCAGTAAGTATCATGGCGGAGATCATTAAGCTACATGAACATTAGATGGAGATAATATGTGGCAAAATTACCACAGTGTTATATCAATTGAAGAGACCACCCGGATACTTGCCGATGAAGGTGCTGAAGCCCGAATCATTGCGGGTGCGACAGATTTGATGCTCGAAATGGAGAGGAGTGTAAGGAAGGGGATAAAAACCCTTATTGATGTAACACGGATACCGGGGTTGGACCAAATCAGATTGGATGAAGATAATATTATCCATCTAGGTCCACTCGTCACTCATGGGCAGTGTGCAGCATCGAAGATCATCATAGAGCAGGCATTTCCTCTAGCCAGGGCGTGTTTTGAAGTCGGTGCACCTCAGATTAGGAACCGGGGTACCGTCGCGGGGAATTTGATCACCGCTTCTCCGGCAAATGATACGATCCCGGCATTAGTGGCACTGCATGCGAATGTTATCCTGCAATCCGCGCAGGGAACACGGACAGTGCCGCTGTCAGAATTTTATAAAGGGGTCAGACTCAATGTGATGCGACCTGATGAAATGCTGGTGGAAATAAATTTTCCGGCTCTCAGGAGGGATCAAAAAGGCACTTTTTATAAATTAGGATTGAGAAAAGCACAGGCGATTTCATTGGTAAACTGTGCGATTATTTTGACTTACGATGGCGATAGGATAAAAGATGCCGATATCACATTAGGGGCAGTTGCTCCAGTGATCATTCACGCGAAAGAGGCAGAGCAGTTTTTAAGGGGTAGGATTCTCGATGATGAAACGGTTGAGAAGGCAGCGGAATATTCCAAACTGGCTGCCAAACCAATTGGTGATATCCGGAGCTCGCATGAGTACCGGCACGAAATGGTACGTGTTTGTGTCAAACGGGTATTGGAGTCTCTGGCGAAAGGTGAGGAAAGGAATGGTTATCCTAAACGTCCAGTATTACTAAGGGCGAACACGGCTCGGTATGGGTATCAACTCTTGCCAGCTGAGGGATTTAAACGGAGTATTATGCATTCCACTGAGTGTGAGCTTCCGGCGATCGAAACCAACATTAATGGCAGGGACTACAAGTTTATATCAGGGCATCACAAAAATTTATTGCGGCTGATTCGGGAAGAAGCAGGTTTGATCGGTACGAAGGAGGGCTGCGCAGAAGGAGAGTGCGGTGCTTGCACATTATTTATGGATGGAATGGCAGTGATGAGCTGTCTCGTACCTGCAGTGCGTGCACATGGAGCGCAAATTGTAACGGTAGAAGGGATCATGCAGGAAGGGAACTTGCACCCAGTCCAACAAGCTTTCATCGATAAAGGTGCAGTCCAATGTGGCTACTGCACACCAGGATTTATAATGTCCTCGGTAATGTTACTGGATGAAATCACGAAACCTACGCACGATGATATCAAGCAAGCAATCAGTGGCAACTTATGCCGTTGTACAGGATACTACTCTATTGTAGCGGCCGTTGAACAGGCAGCACAGTACAGCTAACCAGGGTTTCGATTCGTCTTAACGAGTCGGGAGGTGAAGCATGGGATTCTCATCACAGCAGTTTAAGCGGGGGCGGCAGGAAAGAGCATGGAAGGTACATCCTGTATGGAGGGGTATAGGCTGTGTTCTCCTGCTGCTTATTCCAATTATGTCATGGTACGTAACAGCTTTATTTCTGCAAAGCAATCAGAAAATAGTATTACCACCTGAGCTGACCCGGGTGGTTGCTATCCCAGCCACTTCGGTTGCTGAAATAGATAAGGTAATTATCTCGGTGAATCATTATTTTGACAGTACCCAGTTTGTTTTTGGGCAGATCTTTTTCACCGTCATCTTTTCTGTGATTGGATTTGGTATCCTCTCTTTCTTATATGCGATTATCTATCGTGTTGCTGGTCCACCCAGGTATGGACCGTTTGATGTTCCACCAAACAAGGTGTAAAGGCTAACCAATTCATGGAACGAACCGTTCCGAGCACAGCTTCAGAAGAGGTTGAATTATATCTGCGGACGTATTATTCTCTACTGCGATCCTCTGCTGATGTTCAAATTCGATCGCTGGAAGAAACACATGCGGGTGTAAAGTCAACTTTGCATCCATATGTTCGCGAGCCTTTTCCTGATATGTCAGCATTTCTATATTGTCTGCTCAGGTTACCCGACTGTATCCATCAAGTTGAGCTGGTTGTGTTGGGTCAAAGTGTTGAGGTATTTAATCGAGCAGGATTTAAAAATATTGAGAATTGGGAGAAGGTTTCGGCGACTGCACGAAGGAGGCGATGTTTTTTTAATCGCGTAGACACGTTGGCGTGTTTTATTGCCAGCGTCAGTGATATTGATGACGTAATCCCAATGCTGACTGCTTACCAAATTGAATGGAACAAGCTCCATGGATTATTAAGCAACAATTCAACCTCCGCGTCCCTGCTGATTTCTACCGATGGAAACCACGATACTAGAATGGAGAAGTTAGCCAATATTTTGAACCTTCCAAGGGAGGATATAGACCGTCTCAAAACCGTGTGGGGTGCTGAATTTGAAAAAAATTTCCGGATGATAGTTGAAAAACCGCGCAGATTAAAAGTGCGGTTGATGAATGGATCCATGGTTGAGTATCGACGTGCGACTGATACCTGGTGGGACCATATTGCACAGGTGTGCAGAGAGTTAATCGACCGGCCGGTCTATTTCATCTCAAGCAATCCACACAGCATCATCAACCTGTGTTCAGGTTATGCCTTTAAGAACAAAAACAAGCTAATCGATTTCCTTAAAGAGACCGATAATCACGACCTGCAGGAGGAGTGGGATAACATCCAGGCAGCGCAAGTCATTTCGAGCCAGGAAAATTTCTTATACTATATATTGAAAAAATTTCAGCAAACAAGCATTGGAACGAAATTCGTCAATGATCAACAAAATACTGAGGTTGATTGTGGAATCATGCGTGTATCGAGTGGGCACAGTTTTGAGGTCGATACCCAGCTCATTGAGCTGAACCAAATCTGTGCTGATACGCTCGATCCCCGTTTGTTAGATGGAGATCTCTCTTTCCTCGCTAGAAGTGATGCCATTCTGTTGAACATTGATTATCCATTGGGAATGGCGGCTTACAATATCCTGTCTGAAGTATCCGAACACGTTGAAAAGGTTTTGGGAATGTATATCATGGGTAAGTCAGCCTCCTTGAACGGCACAGTTGGAGATATTGTGATACCCAACGTTGTCCATGATGAACATTCGAAGAATACATACCTTTTCCGAAATTGTTTTAATGCGGCACACGTCACACCCTTCTTGATGTATGGAGCAGTATTAGATAATCAAAAATGTGTCTCGGTGAGGGGAACTTTCCTGCAGAACTCGAAGTATATGGATGTATTTTACCGTGAAGGCTACACGGATATCGAGATGGAAGCCGGACCGTACTTATCGGCGGTATATGAGATGTATAGACCCCAACGGCACCCGGTGAATGAGATTGTTAACTTATATGAAGTGCCGTTTGATACGGGGATTATTCACTATGTTTCTGATATCCCGATGGGGAAGGGAAGAAATTTAGGCGCAGGTAGCCTATCGTATTACGGAATGGATTCCACCTACGCAGCATCGGTGGCAATATTAAGGCGGATATTTAAATTGGAGAGAAACAGGCTCACACAATCGGGGAACACGTAATTTTCCTGTTAACGAATTAGTATCTAGTCACCTTGACACATATATTTAATTAGTGTGAAAATTTAGACATAACGCCTTAATCCGTGGGGGTAAAAATTCTTGACCACATTTTGAACCCTTTTCCCCCATCCAACAGGGTATCCATCCACCGTTACCAGAACCCAACCATTATCTCCATTGTCAGCTAAGCTCTCCCCAGCATAATAGGAGGTCAGCCTTTGATCACCTGTTTTTAATGGAAGAATTCTTTTTGCCTGGTTACTTTTCAGCCCCATGGCGAAAGAGTGTGAAGGTATGAAGCGACCTTTTTGAATGGCTCCCAACCACCAACCTGGGCGGATCACCTTGAGACCAGCCAGATCAGGTGTAATTTCTGCAAGTAAATATATGAAGGTTCCATCCAAGACCAAGCGTGCAGGATCAAATGATACGGTGAGATTATCCTTTTGAAATTCTTCCAGGATCACACTGGTTTGTACATTATTGTTCGAAGATAGGAAGAAAGTAGAATTTTTCACCGATTTTTTCATGCTTATTTCCGAATATCTATCAGTTACACCATTTTTAACCAACAGTGCGATAAAATGCCCCTCTCCTTGAGAGAGATGAGGCCAGATACGGACAGCGCGCCTCACCTTGTGCCCGACTGGTAAGCCGATCCATTCAGGCCTAGCGGGTTGAAAACCATCATTAGTAGGTACTTCCACGAGGTCAAACTCGGGATGGCGAGACAAAAACCTGGCGATTACACCTTCATTCTCTTCAGCTGAAAATGTACAGGTGGTATAAGCCAAAAAGCCGTTGGGCTTTACCATCTGAGCTGCCTGTTCGAGAATATCAAATTGACGGATGGCGCAGCTATTGACCAGCTCGGGTTTCCACTCTACACAAGCCACCTCACTCTTACGGAACATTCCTTCACCTGAACAAGGAGCATCGATCAGCACTCGATCAAAATATGCACCAAAATGCCGAGCCAACTTATTCGGGGATTCGTTGGTCACAATAGCATTAGTGATGCCACAACGCTCGAGGTTTTCCACCAGGTCCCACACCCGTTTGGCATGGATTTCGTTGGCGACAAGTAATCCTGAGTTGTCCATCATGGCTGCCAGATGGGTTGCTTTTCCGCCAGGTGCAGCAGCCAGGTCGAGCACGGTTTCACCGGGACGGGGAGCAAGTACCTGAGCGGCGGACATGGCAGAGGCTTCCTGAATGTAATAAAGTCCAGCATTATGGTACGGATGCTTCCCATAGGAAGATTGCCCCGAACTACCACCCTCCGGTTTTGCAATAAATCCACTCGGGCACCAGGGGACAGCTGATAGTTTTACCGGAAATCGATGCACAAATTCTTCCGGGAGAATTTTTAAGGTATTGATCCTCAATCCAGTATTTGCGGGTAGCTGAAGAGCGTCGAGAAACGATCCGTATTCATCTCCCAACATGCCTGCCATCCGGAAGAGGAATTCCTTGGGGATAGCTTTAGGTGAAGATGTCTTCTCTTTCATTATGATGTAAGCTTCCTAAAGAATCCGTCTCCCAATCACGTCAAACACTTGAATGGATGCATTTGCGGATGGGCTAGAAAGGTAATTTTCCTTGAAAAGAGACCATATCATAGTATCCCGTAAATCTCCAGAAACATCCTGAACACGATCATGCAAGGTGGCTTCGTGGATAAATCCAAGCTTTCTGGGGACAGCTGCACTGCGGGTGTTCTTAGGACTACAACGAATTTCAACTCGCCTTACATGATCAACCTCGAATGCGACCCTGGTTAAGGCAGCGGAGGTTTCGGTGGCATATCCTTGACGAATGTGGTCGCTGTGAATCCAATACCCTATTTCACGTACTCCTTGACCGTGACGGGTGGATAACCCAGCACCTCCGAGAAGAAGGGTTTCTGAACAATTAAATATCAAATAGCCAAAAGCAGTGCCCAAGTCGAAATTACCCCGCGTTTGGCGCAGGAATTCGATACGTTGCTCAAAACTAACCGGTTCCTGATTAGCCCATAATAACCACGGACGGAGATGGTCAAGACTTTGCCGAATAGCCATATCCAGTGCAGGTGCATCGGATGGCTCGGGGCAGCGGATGAACAGTCGGTCGGTGATGATACGGTAGGCATGCCCAGGAATGGGAGATGGAAAGGTCATTTTCCTCGGATTGATTTATCAGTATTCGATAATGCGGCATCCAATATGGCGAAACCTTCCTCGAGCTGTTCTTCGGAGATGATGAGGGGTGGGATAATCAACAATGTGTGCCAGTGGGTGTATAAGAAAAGTCCTTTTTCTAGCAGCTGTTTGCGTAATGTATTCATTTCAGGGCTGCTGCTGTTCCACGGAGCAAGCGGTTCCTTCGTTTGACGGTCGCGTACTAGCTCGATGACCCCGAACAGTCCAATCGAGCGGACTTCACCGACTGAAGAGTGCTGCTCACCCAGGTCAATGAGTAGACGATGAAGCACCGGCCCCATCTCATGGGTATGCTCGACGAGGTGATCTTCCTTCAATACGTTGATGTTGGCGATCGCTGCAGCAAGAGAAATCGGATGGGCAGTATACGTCAGCCCGCCCTGATAGGTTTTATCGTTGTAGGCAGCGGCAATTTCTGGTTTCATGGCGACTGCACCGAGAGGTGCATAAGCTGAGGTTAAACCTTTCGCCATGGTAAGCAAATCTGGGATCACATTCCAATGATCAACAGCGAACCACTTACCCGTTCGACCGAAACCGCTCATGACCTCGTCTGCAATCATCAAGATTTTGTATTTATCACAAAGGTTTCGCACACCTTGCAGATAACCTTCAGGGGGGATGATGATCCCATTCGTGCCTGTGACAGACTCCAGCAGGATGCCAGCGATAAACTCTGGGCCTTCGTAGAGAATAATTTCCTCCAAGTGGTTGAGATAATCCTGGGTGAATTCAGCTTCCGATATATTTGGGTTGGTGCGATGGAAGGTTGAGCGATAACGGTAGGGATCCAGAAAGTGAATTACGCCCGGCATAAGGTTGGGTTCCCAAGGTAAGCGACGGGGGTCTCCGGTTAACGCCATGGCTCCGGCAGAAGCACCGTGGTATGAACGGTAGCGAGTGAGAATTTTATGTTTTCCGGTGTATCCGCGGGCAAGTTTAACTGCATTCTCATTGGCATCGGCACCACCCAGGGTAAACATGAAGTGGTCCAGATTTCCAGGAGTGATCTGCGATAATATTTCTCCCAGGATTGCCCGAGGTTTGGTAGCCATTCCAGGGGCTGCGTAGGGTAAGGATTTGGCTTGTTCAATGATGGCGTTGATCACCCGCTCATCACCGTGCCCAATGTTCACACACATCGTCATGGAGTTAAAATCCAGATAGCGCTTTCCGTCTGCGTCCCAAAAATATACGCCTTTAGCTCGCGTCACCGGGATAGGTGCCACCCGAGCTTGAGCAGACCAGGTCCAAAAGCTGTGTTCCAAAGAAAGGGGAAGGATCTCAGAATCTGGGATATCAAACATTTTAGCCTCGTGAAGATAAGTTTACAGTGATAATCTTGTCAGGATAGTGTAATATCAGGTGAGTATTGGGTCAAGGATCATAAATGACGGGTAGTCGTATGTTCCAAGGATTAGTACCAAGATAGCCTAGCTAAGGCAGTATAATCCGGAATCTATGGAACGGAAACACATCACAGCATACATCGAAGTGATCTTTGCTGTAACCGTTTGGGGGGCATCCTTCATAGCAACCAAGCTGGCATTACGAGACCTTAATCCGGTTACAGTTGTATGGCTACGGTTCACGATAGGCGTTGTCATCCTTGGAGTGGTTGCAAGGATCAGACACCAAGTATCGTTCCCTATGAAGGAGGATTGGTCGTATCTGGCTCTCCTGGGTTTTCTGGGGATCACATTCCACCAGTGGCTACAATCAACGGGTTTACAAACAGTCCAAGCATCAACCACTGCATGGGTTGTGGCAACTACACCGATATTCATCGCTATTTTAAGCTGGATATTTTTACGTGAGAAATTAGGGCGGCTTCAGGTCATTGGAATTATCCTGGGGGCGATGGGTGTATTCATCGTAGTTAGCAATGGGAATATAAGGGCTTTATTTACAGGAAAATTTGGGACGACGGGAGACGTCTTGATCCTGGTTAGCGCAGTCAATTGGGCAGTATTTTCGATTTTATCAGTTCGGGGGCTTAAAAAATATCAACCTACCCAAATGATGTTTTATGTCATGGCGATTGGATGGCTTTTTACCACGGTCTTGTTTTTGTTTGGTGGTGGAGTGAAGGATATTGGTCATCTAACCTGGACCAGCATAGGCGGGATATTATTCTTGGGGATATTTTGTTCGGGGTTAGCGTATATTGCCTGGTACGACGGTCTGCAGGCACTTCCGGCAACCCAAATTGGCGCGTTCCTCAATATTGAGCCACTGGTGGCTGTGATAGTAGCCTGGCCAATTTTGCACGAAAGCATTTTATTCATTACTCTGGTAGGGGGTATGATCATATTACTCGGTGTAAGGTTAGTTCAAAAGCCATCAGTCACACCTGAACAGAAAATAACGGAAATTTGACATTATTCTGGGAGTCAAGTAAACTCATAGGTTGCGTTTGCACGCAATTAACGGAGGGATTGGGTGAAGTTTTCTGCTCCAGCACATGAATATGATTTTAGCAAGGCGCTAACCCCGAACCGAATAAAAGGTTTGTGGCGGATGATGAGTGGATTCCAGTGGCATTATGTTGGTGCCACTGCCAGCCTCGCCGTCGCAGCATGTGCCAAGACAGCAACCTTCCTGCTATTACGATATTTTGTTGATGTTGTTTTAGGGCAAGGGAATTATGATCTGGGCGGTACACTCAACAGAACCCTGATCATTATGGCACTAGGATTTATCGGATTGGCTGCGATTGAAGGGAGTTTCAGCTATTTCTCCGGTCGATTAGCAGCATATACCGCAGAAGGTATTGCACGCCGGTTACGAAATTATCTATATGACCATATCCAGCGATTGGAGTTTACCTACCATGATAAGACACCGACAGGGGATTTGATTGAGCGCTGTACGTCTGATGTGGATGCACTGAGACGTTTTTACAGCGAACAGGCGATTGGAGTAGGAAGAATTATCATTCTCTTCCTAATCAACTTTACCGCCATCGCATTCCTTAACATCAGGTTGGCGCTCATCTCGATTATCATCGTACCAGTGATCATCCTGACATCGATCTGGTTCTTCAAAAGGGTAACAAAAGCGTATGAAAAATACCAGGAGCAGGAAGCGGTTTTATCGACAACTCTTCAGGAAAATCTTGCCGGAGTTCGTGTAGTCAAAGCATTTGCCAGGCAAGAATTTGAGATAAACAAGTTCAACGCTGATAATTGGGAGAAATTCAATCGTGGTCGAAAGTTACTCACCATGCATGCGTTCTTCTGGCCGGTTTCAGATATTGTATGCAGTTTTCAAACGCTGACGGGCTTATTTATTGCCGCTACTATGGCGATCAACGGCACGATCACTGTAGGTACTTACCTGGCATATGCAGGGCTGGTGGGATGGCTGATCTGGCCCATGCGCAACCTTGGACGGTTAATCGTGCAAACTTCCACCGGATTAGTGTCCTTTGGACGTTTAAAGGAGATAATCAAACAAAAGCGTGAACCTTTAACCGAAGGAATCTACCAGCCTGGTCAACCAATCCGTGGAGCGATGATTTTCGATAAGGTCGGATTTGCTTACGAAAACAATCCTCCTGTACTGCAAGATATCAGTTTTTCTTGCCAGCCAGGACAAGTGGTAGCGTTACTGGGTTCTACTGGATCAGGTAAGACCACGCTGGTGAACCTGTTACCGCGATTTTACGATTACACGAGCGGGAGTATTAAACTGGATGGGGTGGAATTGAAAGATTATCCGAGAGAATTCCTTCGCAGTCAGGTAGGCATTGTACAGCAGGAACCATTTCTGTTTTCACGCTCGATCAAGGAGAATATTATGTACGGAGTCGATCGAGACGTGCCCCAAAGGGAGGTAGAAAACGCGGCATCTTCAGCAGCAATCCACGACGTGATTATTACATTCCCGAATGAATATGATACTTTGGTGGGTGAAAAGGGGGTTACCCTATCCGGAGGGCAGAAGCAGAGGGTGACGATTGCACGTACGATATTGAAGGACTTACGCATGCTAATCCTGGACGACTCGACTTCGTCAGTGGATACCGAGACAGAAGCAGCTATCCGGGATGCATTGATGGGTATAGCACCGAGGAGAACTACGTTTATCATCGCCCATCGTATCCAAAGTGTAATGAATGCAGACTTGATCCTGGTGATGGATAAAGGGAGAATTATCCAAAAAGGGACGCATGAAGAGCTGCTGGTACAAGATGGTATGTACCGAAAAATTTATGACCTCCAGACTCGAATTGACGAGGAGCTGGAGATGGAACTATCAGGAAGTATATCGAGAGAATAATTAGTGGCAGAGATTGAGCTCGAAGAAGATGAATATACCAGCCAAATAACGGGCAAGACCGTTCGTAGGATCTTTGGGCTGACAAGACCTCATTGGCGCTGGGTGGCAGGTTTTTGGGTGATGATCGCTTTTACCTCCATCCTGGACGCGATATTCACCTACCTTAACAAGGGGATCATTGACCAAGGAGTTATTGCCCAGAGTAAACAAGCCCTCACTCAGATCCTTCTCTTGTATGGGGGATTGATCTTAGTACAATCGATTTGTGTTTTCTTTTTCATTTTCCTAGCTGGCATATTAGGTGAACGGATACAGTTCGACCTGCGCCGGTCGATGTTTAACCATCTCCAGCAGCTCTCGTTAGCATTTTACAGCCAGACATCAGTTGGCAGGCTAATGGCCAGGGTGACATCCGATTCCGGACGTGTCTCAGACCTGGTGACTTGGGGATTGGTAGACAGCACCTGGGCAGTGATGAATATCATCACATCGACCATATTCATGATGATCATCAATTGGAAGCTGGCATTGATCGTCCTGGCAGCAGTTCCGGTCTTATTGGTGATCGCCATTCAATTCCGAAGGCGAATCCTCATTGAATTCCGTAATTCACGCAAAGCGAATTCCAAAATCACCGGAGCGTATAATGAAAATATCACCGGCGTGAGGGTTGTAAAGTCACTGGGGAGAGAGGCAGAAAATCTCAAGGAGTTTAATTTCCTTACAGATGATATGTATCGATCGAGCTACCATGCAGCCTGGTTGTCAGCATTGTTCCTTCCTGCGGTGCAAATCGTATCGGCGGTTGCATTGGGATTTATCGTCTGGTACGGTGGATGGCAAGCCCAGCTCGGTGTTATGACCATCGGTGGAATCCAGGCTTTCGTCAGCTACCTGACCTTTATGATGTGGCCCATCCAGGACCTGGCACGAGTGTACGCCGAAATGCAGCATTCCATCGCATCAGGTGAACGTATCTTTACCTTACTCGACTCAGTCCCAGAGGTATTTGACCGTCCAGGGGCAGTCGATCCGGGAACGATAAAAGGCGAAATCGAATTTGATCACGTGGATTTTACTTATGAAGACGGAAAACCGGTGCTAACAGACTTTACGATAAAGATAATGCCGGGCGAGATGATCGCCTTGGTTGGACCAACCGGTGGCGGAAAGAGTACGATCGTTAATTTATTGTGCCGTTTCTACGAACCAAGGAGAGGAGTAATTCGCATCAATCGACGAGATTACACAGAATATACCCTGCACGGCATCCAATCTCGAGTGGGGATTGTTTTGCAAACTCCACATCTATTCTCGGGAACGGTTCGGGAAAATATCCGCTATGGCTGTTTAGATGCATCGGATGAAGAAGTCGAGAATGCGTCAAAGTTGGCTGGTGCGCATGATTTTATCCAGAACTTTGAGAAAAAATATGAACAAGACGTAGGTGAAGGTGGTAATTTGCTCTCGGTAGGGCAAAAACAGCTGGTGAGCATCGCAAGGGCAATTTTGGCTCAGCCGGACGTATTTATCATGGATGAGGCCACAAGTTCGGTGGATACGCTGACTGAAGCGCTTATCCAGCGCGGCATGGAAAACCTGATGCATGATCGGACCAGCTTTATCATTGCCCATCGTCTTTCGACGATCAAACGAGCAAACCGGATCATCGTTGTCGAGGACGGACGGATCACAGAAGCAGGAACCCACAGCGAGTTGTTGCGCGCCAAAGGGCATTATTACCGTTTATACACTCAACAGTTCCGAGAGGAACGCGAGCAGGAATTCGACCCATTCCTTTCCCCGGCTTCATCTCTTCCCGCTGATTAATATACATCTATACACAGCCGCAATATACTCCTGCCTGCCAGTATGGGAGGGATTATTTGTTAAAATTAAATTGCAGGCAGAGTATAATATTTATCCGATGAAAATAGACGAGATGGAATTCCTCATGGAGCAGTTATGACTGTTATTGGACAACCTATAAACCGCATCGATGCACGAGGGAAAGTGACTGGGGAGACACTCTACCCTGGAGATGTAAATTTACCCAACCAGCTATTTATGAAAATTTTATTTGCCGGAAGACCGCATGCCATTATCCATTCTATAGATACATCAGAGGCGGATGCATTGGAAGGGGTGATCGCTACATTCACTGCCAAAGACGTCCCGGTAAACGAATATGGGTTGATTTACAGCGATCAACCGGTTTTATGCGGTCCAGGATCGAGCAAACCCTATACCGACCGGGTGCGATTCGTCGGGGACCAGGTGGCACTCGTGGTGGCTGAGAGCGAGGAAATTGCAGCAAAAGGACGTGATCTAATCAAGGTTGAGTACGAGGATCTACCTGTAGTAACTGATATGCAAAAAGCAATGCAAGAAGAGGCGATTTTACTCCATCCTGATCACGGTTCCAATGTATTCTGCCATTACCGCATCAGAAAAGGAGATGTGGACGAAGGATTTTCAAAAGCTGATGTCATTATCGAAGGTGAATATCACACTCCCAGCCAGGAACATGCATATTTACAACCCGAAGCTGGACTGGGGTATTTTGACGAAGAAGGACGAGTCACAGTCCAGGTGGCCGGACAATGGACGCATGAAGACCAGCAGCAAATCGCTCATGCCCTTAATTTGCCCGTCGATAATATTCGCGTAATTTATCCGGCGATTGGTGGTGCATTTGGCGGACGGGAAGATATGTCGATCCAGATCGTATTGGCACTGGCAGCCTGGAGATTGCACCAACGAGGAATTGAACGACCGGTAAAGATTATCTGGACACGTGAAGAATCCATCATTGGTCACCATAAGCGTCATCCATATATTTTGCGATCAAAATGGGGAGCCAGCAAGGAGGGAAAAATCCTGGCGGCTGAAGTGGAAGTTATTGCGGATGGGGGTGCGTATATATATACCTCCACAAAGGTGTTAGGGAACGCTACGTTGATGTGCACAGGACCCTACGAAATCCCCAATGTGAAGGTAGATTCATACGCGGTTTATACCAATAACCTGCCAAACGGAGCTTTTAGAGGCTTCGGTGGTCCGCAGGGAGCATTTGCCGCTGAAACTCAAATGAACCGCCTGGCGGAAAAACTTGGGATCGACCGGGTTGAGATACGTCGAAGAAATGTGCTTACCGAGGGTGCGTCGTTATCGGTTGGCACACCCCTGCCAAAAGGGGTAACGATTGGGAAAGTGGTGGATCGATGCGGTGAAGAGGTTGAGCAATCACTTACTGCACATCAGCTACCTACAAATTCCAACTTACTACGTGGGACAGGTTTTGCTTGTGCATTTAAGAATGTTGGATTCTCGTTTGGTGCTCCAGAACAATCGATTGCTACAGTGGAAATAAAAGGTGGTGGAGAGATTGAACAAGTGATTCTTCTCCATGCGGGAGCAGATGTGGGACAGGGTGCGCACACCATAATGGTGCAGATGGCAGCTGAAACCTTGGGTATACCGACCAGTAAAATACAACTAATTGCCTCGGATACTGCAGTTACGGGTGATTCGGGAAGCGCATCGGCATCCAGGATGACATTTATGGCTGGGAACTCCATAAAAGGTGCGTGTGAGCTGGCACTTGAAAAATGGAAAGCTGAAGAACGACCAGCAATAGCCACTTTCCAATACAGACCACCACCGACGACTATGTTTGATCCTCAAACCGGAAAATCGGAGCCGAATTTTGCTTATGGATACGTCGCTCAGGGTGTTACGCTCGATGTTGATGTCGAGACCGGGCTCATAAAGATATTAGAGGTAATCTCGGTCAATGATGTGGGGCGTGCAGTTAATCCATTAAATGTCAGGGGACAGATCGAAGGGGGTGTTGTGCAAGCCACAGGATACGCAATCCTGGAGAATTTCATCCAGAAAGATGGGTTCGTACTGACACCACTGCTATCCACATACTTGATCCCTACCGTTGATGACATTCCGGACCAGGTAAAGGCAGTTATCCTGGAATACGCAGACCCGATTGGTCCGTTTGGTGCACGAGGAATGGCTGAAATGCCGTTCCTGCCTCTAACCGCGGCGGTGATCGATGCCATGCACCAGGCAACGGGTGTGTGGTTTTATGAATTCCCACTTACACCTGAACGTGTCTTGAGAGGATTAGGCCGGTTATGATCGTTTTAATACGTGGAGGTGGAGACCTGGCGAGTGGGATCGCATTTCGCTTACATAAATCGGGCTTCAGGGTGGTGATCACCGAGTTACCAAAGCCGTTGGCAGTCAGACGAATGGCAAGTTTTAGTGAAGCTATCTATGCAGGTGAAGTCGTCATCGAAGGGATAACCGCGAAAAAAGTTGCTGAAATCGATGATCCATTGCGGATCCTGCAGCTCCTATCAAAAGGTCGAATACCTGTCCTCATCGATCCGGAGGGAAAATCGGTACAATCTGTTCACCCAATCGTGATTGTGGATGCGCGGATGTTAAAAGCAGCTCCGGAAGCCTTAAAGCACACGGCAAAATTGTATCTTGGAGTCGGGCCTGGGTTTATTGGCGGATCTAATTGCCACGCGGCCGTCGAAACCCAGCGTGGACCATGGCTAGGAAGAGTGCTGTGGGATGGTCCGACCGAACCAGATAGTGGCACGCCGGAAGCAATCGGAGAGAAACAGAGTGAACGAGTGCTGATAGCACCAGCGGACGGATCACTGGAGGCAGAAAAAGCAATCGGCGATCTCATCAGGCAAGGCGAAGAGGTGGCTAGGGTTTCAGGACAGACGGTAATTGCGCCTTTTGATGGGGTACTGCGTGGGTTGATCCATAGTGAAGTAGAGATCCACAAAGGGATGAAAATTGGCGATTTAGACCCGCGTAATGATCCCCAGCTATGCAACCATGTCTCCGATAAAGCCCTGGCAATCGGAGGAGGGGTGCTTGAAGCAATCCTCTCAAAAGCAGAGCTCAGGCCTCATTTATGGAACTAAAGTTGACGTGCTAAAAGTCAATTTGATCGGTTGATTTTATAACGTGATGCTGGAACAGTATGCAATTCATTAACGCGCTGAGGTATTCTCACCCTTCAAGTGTTGCGTTTGTAGGAGCAGGAGGAAAAACTACAGCGATTTTCCGGGCAGCGAGAGAATTATTAGCAGTAAATGTAAACGATATACCAATTCAGACGGTCCTGGTAACTACTACGACTCATTTTGGAGCCTGGCAAATTCACCTTGCTGATCAAGTACTAACTATTCTGTCATTACAAGATATCGAGAAGCTTGATAAGCAATTTCCCAAGGGTGTAGTGCTACTTACCGGCGGAGAAATGGAAGATCGCCTGGTTGGATTAACTCCGGTACTTCTTAACAACCTATACCATCTAGCGATTGATCATCATCTACCACTGCTTATTGAGGCGGATGGTTCGCGTTCTCGCCCTCTCAAGGCACCTGCAACACATGAGCCAGCAATACCAGATTTTATACAGCAAGTAGTGGTTGTAGCAGGTTTGTCTGGGATAGGTAAGCCATTATCGAATAAGTGGGTGCATCACCCGGAAAAACTTAGCGAGCTAACTGGATTACAGTTAGACGAAGTCATGACAGGTACTGCGTTGGAAAAGTTGCTGCTCAGCAATGAGGGAGGGTTGAAAAATATCCCAACCCATGCTCGTAAAACCGCGTTATTGAACCAGTCGGATACTCCTGATCTACAATCACAGGCAAAGGTTATTTGTGAGAAGCTGCTGCCTGTGTATCAAAGTGCGATCATCGCCTCCCTATCAAGAGGCAATGATGGAATAGCGACAAGCGTCAATCAGAAACCTGATGGAATGCCAGAAATTCAGGTAGTTTTTGAACAGACTGGGGGAGTTATACTGGCTGCAGGTGGATCGAGCCGATTCGGTAAGCCAAAGCAATTGGTGATGTGGAGGGGCATACCGTTAATCAGGCATGTAGCGATTAACGCGCTCAACGCGGGACTATCACCGGTGGTGGTGGTAGTTGGATCTTCAAGCGATGAAATACAATCGGCAATCGAAGATCTATCTCTGCGCATAGTCAATAATTTGGAGTGGCAAAAAGGTATATCCAGCTCCCTCAAGGTGGGACTAAAAGCACTTTCTGGAGAAGTTGGGGGGGTGGTTTTTCTACAAGCAGATCAACCCCAATTATCTCCATCCTTGATTAAAAACCTGATTGAAGCGCACCAGGTAACGTTCAACCCAATCATTGGGCCATTAATCGATGGTCAGCGTGGTAACCCCGTGTTATTCGATGCTGACACATTTACAGATCTCCAAGCCATTGAAGGGGATATCGGAGGTAGGGCACTCTTCAGCAGGTATCCTGTCGAATGGTTGATCTGGCACGATGCGAATTTGCTAATGGATATCGATTCTCCAGAGGATTACCAAAGATTTCTCGATGCATATCCAGAAAGTGAGGTGGAACCGTGATTACAGCAATCGTTCTGGCTGCCGGTCAATCCAAGCGCATGGGCCAACAGAAAATGTTGATGTCATGGGGACAGACAACTGTGATTGGTAGAGTAATCGGCACTTTAATGGAAGGCGGAGTCAAGGACATCCATGTAGTGACAGGTAGAAACGAAGTTGAACTAAAATCAGCCTTAAAGGCAAATGATATCCAATTTATTTATAATCCGGATTATGCGAATGGCGAAATGCTTACATCGGTGCAGGTCGGATTGGATAGTATGGAGGATGTTACTGAGGCCGTGCTGATTGTGCTAGGTGACCAACCTCAGCTGGAATTGAAGGTTATTCGGGAAATTATTGATAGGTATTTACTAACCCACCATAAAATCATTGTACCCAGCTACCAAATGCATCGCGGGCACCCGTGGTTATTGGAAAAATCATACTGGCAGGAGATCCTTAATTTGCATCACCCAGCGACACTGAGGGATTTCTTGAAGGCACACAGTGAGATAATTGATTACGTGAGTGTTGAAACACCGAGTATTCTTCAGGATCTCGATAATCAGGCAGATTATTCACACTATAAACCATGATCTAGCCCCGCGTATTTACCCTTGCTAAGATACCCATCTTATGCTATGGTTTATTTTAATAAATGATTACGGTGAGTTGTTAACCTTTTTGTGAGTTTATTGACCGATCGAGTTCGATTATTTGATGGACCATGCAGATAATTACGCAGTTGAGAATTCGACGAAAGATGACTTAATCCTCAATTATGCATAGTGGGATTTGTGTTTGATGGCTGTTATCCGGGCATTCATTGCAATTGATCTATCGCAAGATATCCAAGACCAATTGGATGAAGTAGTTCGTAAATATAAAGCTCAACTAACCAATATCCCTATCCGTTGGGTATCGGCGGCGAATATTCACCTGACTTTAAAATATTTAGGCGATGTGTCGTTATCGAACCTGACCATGCTTACGGATATGATCCAGACAGAGATATCAATTCACCATCAATTTGATATCACTGTCGGAGGGGGAGGCGCATTTCCCAACGTCCGCCAACCGCGGATCATCTGGGTGGGTGTCGAAGCTCCACCAGAGCTGACTGTAATCCAGAATGGGATTGAGACTACCACCGGACGTTTGGGATATGCACGGGAAGAAAGAGCCTTTTCTCCGCACTTAACATTGGGCAGAGTATCGCGCAATGCAACTTCACAGGATGTAAAAGCGATATCAAAGGTGCTTGAGTCTACCAAAGTGGGCTTCCTAGGAGCTACGTGTGTTGATAAGGTGCATCTGTACCGTAGTGATTTACAGCCAACTGGAGCGGTTTATACCCAAATATTCTCATCATCCTTGATAAAATAAGGAACATATTTTTTTATTCAGAGGTGAAATCTGGAAAACTTAGAAATTGCGCGTGAGATTATTAATCATTTAGAGGAAAAAAAAGGCGAAAATCTGGTACTGATCGATATAAAGCATCTGTCGGTGTTTGCTGATTACTTTATCATTTGTTCTGGAACGAGTGACCGTATGTTACATGCCTTAGCAAGTTCGGTGATTGAGTTCATCCATATGAACTACCATTGGTCAGCTCGCTCTGAAGGCCAACCGAGTGAGGGATGGGTCTTAATTGACGCGGGGGATATTATTGTACATTTATTCTCACCAGAACAGAGAAATTATTACAAACTTGAGGACCTTTGGTCCCAGGGAAAAATTCTCCTTCATCTGCAATAATTTACAATAATCAGATGGACGAGATCGATTACATCATTCGTACTGCCATACCTTCAGATCGATCTCGATTAGCTAATCTGATCCATTTTGGCTCATATATACACCAGCACCTTGATTGGAAGCCCCCATTAGAATGGATCGGAAGTACGCCGTATTTAATTGCTGAACATGATACTGATATCGTAGGTACTTTAGCCTGCCCACCTGAACTGCCAGAAATCGCATGGATTCGCTTGTTTGCGGTTAACACAATGATCAATGTGGGGAAAGCATGGAATATTTTATGGAGAGCCGCATCGCAGGAATTATCGCAAGGAAGAAAAATCAGCGTAGCAGCAATTTCTCTGCAAGGCTGGTTTAATCAACTGCTTGAGAACAGTGAATTCCACCATACCGATAATGTCGTCGTGCTGATGTGGGAAGGATCTACAAGACTCCCGCCTCCAGCACCGAATGAGATAAACATACGCTCGATGCTTCCGGAAGACTTGGAACTGACAACGAATATCGATCATGATGCATTCCAACCAATTTGGAAAAACTCGTTCAAATCATTATCACTCGCTTATGAACAATCATCACATGCCAGTGTGGCAGAAATAGGGGAAGAGATTGTAGGATATCAATTTAGTACGAGCAACTCGATGGGAGGGCATTTAGCTCGTCTGGCAGTTAAGGAGAATTTGCAAGGCAAAGGGGTAGGTTATGCACTCGTTTACCAGTTATTAAACCAATTTAGCAAGCAAGGGGTAAAGCATGTAACAGTCAATACTCAAAAAAGCAACGTCGCCAGCTTGGGGTTATATGAAAAAGCAGGATTTACTTTCACCGGCGAATCTTACCAGGTATATCAATACATGATCGATGGATGAGGAGAATGAATGGCATACAGTGAATTTGAACGGTCTTCGTACGATGGAATAAAGTTATATTTCCAATGTTGGGAGACAGATCAAAGCCCAAAAGGAATCGTCTGCATGGTGCATGGGTTGGGTGAGCACAGCGGGAGATATGCAAATTGGGCTGCTCTACTCAACCGGGCCGGGTACGACTACCTGGCCTATGATCTACGTGGTCATGGAAAATCCGGAGGGCAACGCGGACATGTATCTTCATTCGAGGACTATATCAAAGACACTGATATTCTATTAAAGGAAGCAAAGGATAGATTCTCTGGGATTCCGTGTTTTTTATACGGTCACAGCTTGGGAGGACTGATCGTTAATTATTATGTATTAGTCCGGAAACCGCAGCTGAACGGTGTGATTGTTACTGCCCTGAGTATTAAAACATCTCTTCAAGGACAAAAAGTGAAAGTTATTTTATCCAAAGTGCTTGGGTCAATCGTCCCGACAATGTCTATTGAGACAGGTTTAATTCCAGCGACCATTTCCAGAGATCCAGATATCGTGGAACGCTACGTCAATGATCCTCTCGTCCACCACCAGGTTTCTGTTGGATGGGGTAAAAGCGCTCTGGAAACGATTTCCTGGACTGATCAACATGTTGGAGCGTGGACGTTACCGGTATTATTTATGCATGGTGAAGATGACCAACTTGGGTATGCTGATGGGAGCCGCGAATTCTCCGGAAAGATTAAAGGCGATTGTACGTTAAAAATATGGCCTGGAATGTACCATGAAGTCCATAATGAACCAGAGAAGGAACAAGTATTTGCATATTTGCTTGATTGGCTTGATGCACATTCCATAAAATCTTAATTTATATTTCTACTGGACAAAGATGAATACTCGTGGGAAAATTCAACCCCGATGAATATTACTCAGGAGTAACTAAATGACTTTAAGTAAACGCGAAGAGATAAAAGCACAGAGAACCAAGAAAAAACGCCAAAAACGGATCACAACGGTTTTATGGGTAGGAGGCGTAATCATTTTTCTATTAGTGTTGTTTGCCTCACCAACCATAATAAATAGTTTAAAACCCGCGGGCAGCTTTGTGGCGATTACGCCAACAGTTCGGCCGATGGAAAATGGGAAAGCTTTTGGAGACCCAAATGCGAAAGTCAAAATCGAGGTGTACGAAGATTTTCAATGCCCGGCCTGCAAGTCATTTACGGATGTGGTTGAAACGCAATTGATGCAAAGCACATACATCTCCAGTGGACAGGTGTATTATGAATTCATTCAACACCCTTTCCTTGATGGTAACTCGATAACGAAAGAGTCTCAACAATCTGCCAATGCAAGCATGTGCGCTCTGGCTCAGGGAAAATTTTGGGATTACCATGACATTCTTTTTGCGAACCAGAATGGTGAGAATATTGGTGCATTTACCGATAAACGCTTACAGGCATTTGCTGAATCAATTAGCCTGGATATGACAGCATTTAATAAATGCTTCAAAGCCAATACTTATTCAAGTGAAATCGAAGCTGAATACCAACAGGGTGTGGCTGCAGGTGTGACCAGCACCCCTACAGTATTTATAAATGGGGTAGATGTCTCACCAGGAACGATACCAACGTATGAACAATTAAAATCCTCTATCGACGCAGCATTGGCGAGCGGAGGTTAAGGCGTTAATAGGATCTTTAAAGAGAGTGTGAGTTTAAAACGCTCTCTTTTTATTTATTTAGTACTCTATATAAACTTGCTTATTCAATGGCTTACGTTGGGTGGACGTTTCCCGCTGCCTGATTTTCCAACAGTTCTAAGGCAAAGCACAACGACGATAACCTATTCATATAACGCAATAATTCTAGATTCTCAAGTTTATTTGAGTGGAATAAACGGGCAAGCTGGCGTTCAGCACGCCTAACAACGGTGCGTGCCACATCGATGGCTGCACCTGCGGTGGAATCACCGGGTACGATAAATTTATTAGGAATAACTACCTTCGAGCTGATTTCATCGATACGAGATTCAAGCCAGCTAACCCGTTCAGCGTTGATGATACGAAAACGTGAGGCATTTTCTTGGGTAGCCGCAACTTCTGACATGATGTGATACAAATCTTTCTGAACATCGAGTAATATGGGAGAGGATTCAGGGGAAATGCTTAGCGTGCGAGCCAGGGCAATGGCTGCATTAGCTTCGTCAATCGCACCAACGGTTTCAATCCGACGATCATACTTCGGTGCTCTTCCTTCACCCAGCAAGCTGGTATAGCCATCATCGCCTTTTTTGGTGTAAAATCTTGTCATGGTATAAGCTTACCTGAAAGGAGTGGTTGTATGCAAATTCGATGTCAGCATTGTCACCGGCCGTTCGGACTGGATAAGGCGATCGTTCATGCAGCACTAGACCAAATGGCAAGTGAGCATCAAGGACATTATAACGTCCACTGCCCGCATTGTGGAAAATCTAATCATGTCTCAAAGATCGAGCTACAGCGTGCAGCACCCGATTGGAAGGAAGTCACGCCACAAACGAACCAGCAATAGCAATAAATGGGGCTGCCCAAAATTTCGGGAAGCCCCTCAATTTTTAATGGTTTAAAACAACACCATTGCCAATTCCCGGCGGTATTGCATGGTTAATATGTGGTTATCTCCAAGAAGTTCAAACAAACCCAGCAGTATCCTTCTGACGCCATCGTTATGGAAATGCTTATCCTGACGAAGGATATCAATCATACCGTCCATAGAAGCGGCTATATTACCGCGCTTTATTAATCGGAGAGCATTATTATAGGCTGCATCAAGAGGTTCATCGCCGGTACCAACCATATTTTCTGCTACTAAACCGTCATACAACGGACGGAGTAGTTCCATATGTGAGTATTCAGGGCTGGCTGGAAAGTCAGCCATAATCTTCTTCGCGTCCGAATAAAAACCTTGCAGCAAATAAGATTTCAGCAAACCCAACAACCCTGCGGGGTGATTAGGTGATTTTGCCAGGAATTGGTGGAAAGAGCTTTCTGCTTCCTGCCAACTCATAGATTCCAGCTGGCTTTGACCTTTTTCCAGTAATAAATCTATCTGGCTTGGAGCCAGGTTGCGGATGAACTCTCGCACTCGTGGTTCAGGCTGCAATCCAAGAAATTCAGAGACGACATGACCATCTCGAAAAGCTTTTACGTTAGGAATACTCCGGACATTATAACGAAGGGCGATATTCGGGCTGTCATCGACGTTTAATTTAGCCAGTCGATAGGTCCCTTGTGCATCTTCCGCTAATTTCTCAAGTAGAGGGGTGAGAGCCTTACATGGGCGGCACCACTCAGCCCAGAAATCAACAATCACGGGAACCTGATTGGAGAAATTGATCACTTCATATTCAAAATCTGCTTCGGTTACAACCTTTATAAAATCTGATGTCATATATTTTTTACATTATTCGTCTTCCGGGGCGATCGTTCCCGGTTGGGTTACGTCTAGCACTTCACCATGCACGTTTATCCTGACCCGGAAACCCATCATCCCCATATAAGCACGACCTTCTTCTGGGATTCCTGTATTTAAAACAGCTTCAAACTGCTGTTCCAGGTTCTTTAATTGGTTTTCAATTAGAGCTCGAGAAAAGATATCATCCTGACCCAACATCTTTGCGGTTTGGTCCGCCAGCTCATCCTCATGACCTTCGATCATTTTGCTCATCGTCAATAATACCTGGCGATCAACCATTTCTGAGGGGATGTGGCGATGAAAACCGGCATCATTCACCACGTAGCACGGCTCATCTCCAACCATGGTTACATCGACTGGCTGGTCATTTTCATCGACTATCAGACCTTTGAATAGGGGCAGGTATGCCATTAACCAATTTCCTTATTATGAGAATAGACTTCGATAACCACAAGCATAAGTTTGACAGACAGCTCCTCTTGACCGAGTAGATTGTTCAGCAGTCTTTCATCAAAGATCATCAACATAATTCATCCAATAATATCTACGATCGTGCCTGTCTTCTCGTATATTCCTTCGTGTTCTGGAGGAACATCAGGCTTAGTCCAAAGATATAGCCATTTAGATGCTTGAGGTGTCAAATTGATACATCCGTGGCTGCGAGGGCGACCGAAATTATTATGCCAGTAAGTGCCGTGGAACGCAACCCCTTCCTCGGTAATATATGAATTCCAGGGGACGCCAGGCAAATCATATCCATTTGCAGCGAGATTGCCGCGTGCCATATGGCGTGAGGCGCGCTTATGAAAAGTCATATGTCTGCCTGTTGGTGTGGAATAATCACCGTTACTAAACACAGCACCTGAAGCGACCCTTGCCATATACACAGGCAGGTCGTATTCATAAGCAATCATTACCTGTTGGGGTATATACACCTCAATCCGTTTCTCGTATGCAGGCACATCGGTCGAAATAGGTTTCAACTCTTCTGGTAGGATCAGGCGGAGATGCTGTGCAATGACGTAATAGGTATATTCCCATTTATCATCTTTTACCCCATACCATTGGTTACCTTCAGCGTCCTGCACTAACTCAACCACCCAATATGTAGTGGCATAATAAAAACGATAAGCCACAGGTTCTTCTCTACCTGGATCCCAATGAGCATCTGTAAATGGCACAGTCACTTCGGCTAGTGTGCCATCCGGAGGTAACTGGGTGTTAATTGGATTCGTTCTGGTGAAAACCGGTTGGAGGACGCCAGAGTGCACATATCCCTCGCCACCTACTCGATACCAAACCGTATTAAAAGAATCTTCAGATTTACCAATAGTTAGACCTGTTATGGGAAGAACCGTATCAAGATAATAACTGTTTACACGGTTGCCTCCAAACGAAGGTATATCATAAACATTTATCGAAGATTCTAAAACCCGACCTTGCTGGTCAGGTGGTAATGATTCAACTAAATTACCATATTTTAGGAAATTGCTGGGTAAATGGGTTTGTAAATCCTGGTCAAGAATGGAGGCAAGATTTCTTATTGGAGGAAATAACATTCCAAGGGCAGCAGAGATACCGACTTTGCCTAACCTTAGGAAGTCTCGGCGGTTTATCGATTTAGATCCAGATGAAGGGTGTTTCATTACAATCAATTGTGGATGTTCACCAGTGTGCCGACATCTGCCCAATAAAATAGCCAACCGGCATCAGGTATGGTCAAATTAATACACCCATGACTCATTGGAGTGCCGAAATTACTGTGCCAATAAGTCCCGTGTAGCCCATATCCAGAGTAAAAATACATAACATAAGGTACATTGGGCAGGTAATAACCCGGTCCTGCCATATCAGCATACTCATATTTCACATAGATATGGAATTGACCCGTCACAGTGGGGTGTTGCCAGGTGCCTGTAGAGACAAGAAAGGAAGCAACGACCGTATCACCTTCATATGCATATGTCATCTGGTCTGATAAATCCACATCGATCCATCGCTCTCCACCTCCAGTTGAAGGCGGTTCGTATACAATAGGTTCGTCTGTTGGATAAGGTGTATCAGTGGGGTATGGAGTGAAAGTAGGAGTAAATGTTTCCGTTGGAGTAGCTGTCGGCGTATCTGTAGGAGTTGGAGTTGGAGTTTCGGTGGGCGTTGGTGAAGGGGTGATTGTAGGTGTATTCGTGGGTGTAGGGGTGTTAGAAGCTTTCAGCACACCATTCTGGGCAGCCATTAATACTTTAGGACCAGAAAATATCGAACTAAAATAAAACCCCATAGCAGGTGAGACAAGCGCACAAGTGATTACCACAAGCAGTCCTAATGTAAGGACCCACCAATGAAAACTGATCCGCTTTTTGGATATAGCTCTGGTTGTTGAAACAGGTTGGGCGGTTAATCCTACTGGTTTAGCCGGGATTGCGGTGCTCACATGAGGCATAGGCTGTGCTCGAACGCGTTTGATCGCCCAATGCATACCCTCTTTGGCACGCTGGCTGTGAGGATTAATTGCTAATGCTTTTTCAAGGTATGCAATGCTTGCGCGAGGTGAAGAAACTGCTGCAAGCCAAAGCCAAGGCTCCTCAATTTCAGGATTAATTCCTGCTGCTACTCGAGCCCAATAGCGAGTTTTTGAATGATTTCCCTGACGGTAAGCAATCCGGGCATTCTCAAGAGCATTTCGAAATCTATCTGTGCTGTCATTCATGGCACTTGGGTTGCGTTTACATCTTCATTGCGAACGAAGCAAAGTATTCCAGATGTGATGCCGTCGGAAATAACATCTTGGCCTTCAGTCAAGATCTGGCGATCCAGGTTCATGAAACCAGTCTCGATAATCGCAGAAGGCGTATCTGGGTTAATTTCGTTAAAGGCGTGATAATTGCTCATGTCTCCGGTGACACTCCCTGAATGAAACGGTAATCCAGTGATCGAGGCGTACCTCGTGCGTAAGCAGGTGGTTAACCTGGCAGCTTGCTCGGGGTACTTAGTGGATATGGCTGCTGCAACCTTAAAACCTGTTGCCTGATCATTGATATATTCACACGAGTCTGCGTGTATTGAGACTAAAGCCAGGGCGTGATAATCGGTTAGCCTTGGGTCAAATTCGGCTAATAAATCAACATCATATCCTTGGGCGATTAGTTTTTCGCGGACTAAACTAGCTACGTTCAAGTTAATGTCGGCTTCACGAATTCTCCCCAATGCGTCGGAACAGACCGCGCCTGAATCATTTCCAGAGTGACCAGCAACAATACCGATACGCGGTTTTACACGAGGGGTTGTGGTAGGCAATCCGGCTTGAGGCGTCGCCCTTTGAGCTGTTAGTGCGTTGGATATCTTTTCAGAAAGACCACCTGGTAATAATCCTGGTTCCGTCCAGGCAGTGAATAAAGTTGCAATGACGAAAGCAACCACAATCACAATCTCAAGCTGCCTGAACATTCCACCAGATGCGTCTGTTGAGTTGGTTACGGCTTTTTTAACCGGATCGCTGGCAGTAGAGGTCGTTTCTTCGGTCATCATCCTGATACTACCTTAATTATTAACAGATGACAAGTGTTTTTTACGTCGAAAGTGTTTGACGTTGTAACGATGAAATTGTATAGTATATTTAATAGTAAGCATATTCCGTGGAGAGTGCATATATGATGCCAGAAAAGAGCATCACTGACTCAGATCGTTCATATTTATTGTCATTAGCCCGCCAATCTATAGAAAATTGCGCCAACGGTGCTTTGGTTCCACATATAGAAAAAGAGACATTATCTCCGGTGTTGCGAGAACAAGGCGCCTGTTTTGTCACCTTAACTTCACAAGGTTATTTACGAGGCTGTGTTGGGGCATTGGAACCATACCAAAGTTTAGTGGATGACGTGTGCGAGCACGCCATCGCGGCTGCGTTTCAAGACTACCGATTTCCACCTGTGCAGCCCAGTGAAGTCAAAGACCTTCAAATAGAAATATCCTATCTTACCCGTCCTGAGCCTTTAAAATATGAAAACCCTGAAGATCTAGTAAAGTTGATTAAACCGAAAATCGATGGAGTGGTGATAAGGGATGGAAGACAAAGAGCCACATTTTTACCGCAGGTGTGGGAAAAGATACCAGATCCGGATGAGTTCCTGGAAGAATTGTGTATGAAAATGGGTGCTCCGGCAGACCTATGGCGCAAAAAAAAGTTGGATGTGATGATCTACCGGGTTGAAGAATTTCACGAATAGCTTTTTGATCGGGTGAAGCTTAAGGTTAATCTTCATCACCAAAATCGAACAACGGTCCAATAGATTGACGGGTATAGTTTCTAAATATTGCATCAGCGATTAATGGAGCAACTGACAACACAGTAAGATTATTTGGACGTTTATAAGCAGGAATTGGAACTGTATCTGTAGTAATGATATGGGTGATTTGGGGGATGGCCAGCATCTGAGATAATGCATTTCCAAAAAAAAGACCATGGGTGCAGACCGTATATATTTCTTTGATCCCACTGTTCACGAGGTATTTACTGAGGGTAAGGACTGAGCCTCCAGTCGCTATCTCGTCGTCATAAATAATCGCGCGAGTGAATCCAGCTACTTGCTTGCCAATCAGATCACCAATTTGAACTGTAGTATCGGAGAGGCGTGTTTTTTCAGCTGAAATGGAAGATAAATTGAAGTGATGGGCTAATCTAGCAGCTGAGCCTGCCCTGCCATAATCTGGGGCGACAACTATGGTATTGGTACCATCGAACTTCTCCGCTTCTTGAAGCTCACGGAGGTGATTTACAAATATTCCCCGAGCGGTCAGTGGGTCAGTTGGAATCCTGAAGAAACCATGAACCTGGGGTGAATGGAGGGTCATGGTCATGACGTGGGTTGCTCCAGCAGTTTCCAAAAGGTCGGCAATCAGGCGGGCAGTGATTGAGATACGAGGTGCATTCTTCTTATCAGAACGGGCATATGAAAAATAAGGTATGATGGCATGGATTTCCCTAGCACCAGCTCCACGGGCAATATCCAGCATCATTAACAACTCGAGTAAATGTTCGCTGACAGGCGGAATCATCGACTGGACAATGTAAACGGACCGCGAGCGCACGCTTGCTCCCAGCTGTATGTATAAATTATCGTTGCTGAAACGAGAAAAATGGGTGGATTCCAATGGTATATTGAGATGAAAGGCGATTGAGGCGGCTAGCTCTGGATGGGAACGCCCACTGAATATCCGTACATCATCTGGATTAAGTTTACAGTCCATATATTTTCCTCAAAAATAATTGATATTGGTGCTGACCTTCAGGAGCATACCTGAGTAAACAGATTATACAATCATTGCGCCGGGAACGCAAAACAAGTGACCTGAGGTACTCCGATACGACAAGGAAATACAATGTATGCCTAATCGTGTACTACCACGTAGCCAACTATATATTGAAATCTCATATTTACTGGTACTGTGTAATAACAATATTAATCCTTTTCAATAAAATTGATCATTTGTGGGTGACTATTATCAAGCGTAAGATTCTGTCCATCTGAAAAAATGACCAAGGTTTTCTTCTCTTGCTGAACGACAGTTAAACCGCGGAATTTTATAGTTACAGGCCAGGGGAATGGATTACTTCCCGTTATCTCTACCTTGGTGGAAGAAAGGATTTTTACTCCAAGTATATTTAAAAACAGGCCAATCGGAATTAAGCTGGTTAAGGTATTAGCAGCGCCTAAAGGACTACCTGAGTCGGGTTGGTAATGCTGATGAAATGTCAGATCATTTTTAAGAGAATGAACTACTGCTTTCATCAATCTTGTAAAAATCTCGGAAGCTTTTTTACGCTCACCATAATCGATCAGACCTTCCAATATCAGGCTTATCAACGGAAGATGAATTGATTTATAGTATTCATCATTTTCATTCAAATTGGGGTAGTCAAAGCAAGCTTTTATTCCATAAGTACTAAAAAACTTTTTCTTATTCATAATGGTCAGATTAATCATTATTTTCGCCCTGGAATTAGTCGGTATACCTGCCCACAAAGGCAATAGTAGTGTCTGATCGATGTGGGTCAAGTCTGATGCATGGATAACCAATTCATCTCCAGTCATTAATCCTGTGACCTCGACATGCTCTATGGACTCATATATATACTCACTTGTAAGGTAAGCTCCTTTTAGATGCCAATGAATCTGATCCGTTGAGATGTGATGGACACGATGGGCCCCCGATATCGCATTACCGTGGATATAAATCTGGACTGGGCGGGTACCCTCTTTTTGGGAGATTAGTTGTATTAAAGGACGGACCGGTGGATGAAACTCGCGGTGAATTTCAATAACTCCAGTTCCATTACGCCTCCCAAGAATTTCCGCTGCTGTGCTTAAATGTGATTCCCGGTCGCGATAGAGGTAACATGCACGAGCGTCATCCCAGGATTGGTCAACCATTGCCTTCAGATTAGCCCCGATAGATTCGAGGCGAGATATCGGTTCGCTCTCTCCGATTTCCCGGGCAATTGCTATTAATGTCTGGCATTCCCTATAAAGATATGAACACAGATCAGGACTCTCCACTGTAGTTATATCCAGTCCACCAGACATCTCTCCACGGAAAGAAAATAAGGGATGATCTTCGTAGCCAGTTTGAATCACTTGATCCCACTCTGGGATTAAATCTGTATCCCGGTCGTGGGAAGGAGTGAACCAGGAGAAAAAAAAGGCGAGTAAATTTGGAAATGAACTGGCCAGGAACTCTTGAGACTCTGTGTATTGATAATATAACCAGGTCATTTGTGCCAATAATGGTGTAGCGAGAATATGGCTGCTCTGACCATACAAACCTGGTTTATTATCGATTTCTCCTTGAGTAGTCTGAGAAGCAAAAAAATTGTCCAATAAACCTTTTAGAATTTCCGTTGATGAGGGGAGAAGAAAATTTGTCAGGTAATATGCTCCATGAGCTGTTTGGCCATTCCATGTGTAGCTGTAATCGATATTATCATGCAACAGAGAGTATCCCTGATCTGGTGTTCTTGAAGATACGTAGGACATTGTTTTGCATGGCGCAATCGGATGAATAAAAAGCTGATCGACTAAGGTTTGTGCCAGGTATAAGGCAGAATCCCAATCTTGATTACCAGTGAAAAGTTCCAAACGCTGGGAATTTATCCTCTTGATGCGGGCTAATTCAGTATCCCAATTCTTGTTAATTATCTCTTTTGCCTGCTCATATGATGCATTGATTTCCATCAGCGATGCCTGAACCCAATATAAATATTGCTCACCATGAGGGAGAATGTTGTAGGAGAGATTTAAAGATGGATAGGGGCTTTTTCCAGGCTGAGCCCCACCGGTGAGAAATAATACCGGAGTAAGATTGGCAGTCTGACCAGATAATATCGTTGTCACCCCAATCTCGCTGGCAGACATCCGATTACCCTCCTCAGCCGGAACAAGCAGCTCCACCCAGTCGACTTGAATTTGACAGACCTCGCGGCTCGTATTTACCAGTTTGGTACGACAGGCAATTGTATGTGAATCGGGAACCCAATACTCAAGAATAACGTTTATAGAAGAGAATGGCCTGAAGGATAAATTTAAATAGTTTGGATAATAATGGTGAATGGTGATTGGATGATGGAAATGTGCAGGATTATTAACTGTTTCACCGTTAAAAATAAATCTGGGAAAAATTCGGCAAGACCGTGCTCTCAACCCAAAAGTCGTCTGCAATGTAATAGCTGGTGGTTCTGAGTTACCCAAATTGAGCTCCCATATCTGGTCGTTTGTGTAATCCGTCGGACCTAATCTTGCATCCGATGATATGGTCAGGCGAACAGGATGGTCAGCAGAGAAATTCCATTCACGCATGGGACAATTTTACGGGTGTTTCATGGATTGGTCAAAGAAATTATTCAACAATCTGCGGATGTTATAATCCTAATCTATATTTTTCATTACGATCCAATTTGAAATCATGGAGGCTATGATGAGCGACATTTTTATAAATAGAGGCATGTGGTTTGAAGAATTCGAAGTTGGCCAGCAAATTATATCAACGGGAAGAACAATCACTGAGAATGATATCGTATCATTTGCTGGCTTGTCAGGTGATTATAACCAAATCCATACCGATGCGGAGTTCGCCCGAACAACTCCATTTGGTCAGCGGGTGGCACACGGGTTGTTGGTACTTTCAATCGCATCAGGACAAGCAATGAGAACCGGGGTCTTGGAGGGGACGGTTATCGCTTTCAGAGAAATCAATACCTGGAAATTTAGCAGTCCTGTCTTTATCGGTGACACAATTCGTGCAGTGTTGAATGTTATCGAAATTAAACCCATCCCGCGTGTTGGGGGAGGATCCGTCGTTATCGAAATTGCTGTCATTAATCAAAGAGACGAAACAACGATGAAAGGAACATGGACGGTATTGGTTGCAAACAAGCCAAAATAATTATCATGTCTGATCCCGTTATTCCTGTTGACAATCAAGAACCAACAAAGCGTTTTCGGCGAATTTTAAATACAACCGAAAACAAGGATATCGACCATCTAGATATCCCGGAACCCGAATCTGGAGAGGTAAAACCTCCTGAGTTAAAACCCGAGGAGATTCCTGATGCTACATCTCAAAATCCCCAAACCGAAACAACCGAACAGCAATCTGAATCCCCGAGTATTCAATCCGAAGACAAACCAGTAGACACTGACGGAGCTGGTTTATCCCCAGAACAAATACCGGTCGTCACACAAGAGGTCACATCATGGGTATCGATAAATTCTCCTGTATCAGAAGAAAAAACCCAACAAACGATACTTGCGATCGATGAGTATGGCATGCCATTACCTGGTCGGATAAACCGTAACCCAAGCCGACCTGGTACGATTAATCCAATTCCCGCTCACAATCTGCAATCCCAACCAACAAAAAAACAACCCATTCCTGATCAAAAACCGAAAACACAAAGCGGAAGCTAGTCAATCGAGTGGTATAAAATTTAAAAAGAAAGGAAGGAAACCGAGATTCTTCATTACTGGTAAGCAAGGAGCCGGCTGTTTTCTGCGAATGCTGATCTTGGCGATGCTTGCTGGAATCATTGTCATGCTAGCTGGCGGCTCGCTAATCGTATATGAATATTACAAAATCGCAGCAACCTTACCCAGTGTGGCAGATTTACAACAACGAGCATCCACCTTTGAGACAACCAGGATCTACGATCGGAATGGTGGTCTATTATATGAAATTTTAGATCCAACAGCAGGTCGGCGGACATTTAGAACGCTCGATAGAATCTCTCCCTACTTAGTCGCAGCGACGATAGCCACTGAGGATAAGTCTTTTTACAGCCATCCAGGGTTTGACTGGACTGCGATCTTAAGAGCGTTCTGGCAAAACTTTCAAGGGAAAGGGACAGTCTCCGGAGCCTCTACGATCACACAGCAGCTTGCACGCTATCTGTTACTATCACCTGAAGAACGAAATGAACATTCCTACTTGCGTAAAGTACGCGAAGCACTACTGGCGGCAGAAATCACCCGTAGATATACAAAAGATCAAATACTCGAGCTTTATTTAAATGAATTTTATTATGGCAACCTGGCATACGGGATTGAAGCAGCATCTGAGACATATTTCAATACCACAGCAGATAACCTGGATTTAGCCCAAGCGTCATTTCTGGCAGGTCTCCCTCAAGCACCGGCAGTTTATGATGTTTACCATAACCGTGAATCTAACGCGCGACAGGCAAAAACAAGTATTAACCCTTATGTACGAGGACAGCAATGAACAGGGGTGTATATTTGTTAGCAACAGCCCTGAGCGTGTTTGCGTGGATGCAAGCACAGCGGTATCCGCATATACCGCTTTGGAAGACTACGAGTTTAATCCGCCAGATGTTCAGATTCGGTATCCGCATTGGGTGAATTATGTCAGGTCTATCCTAGAAACCCAATTTGATGCGCAAAGGATTTACAGATCTGGTTTCTCGGTCTATACAACTATCGATCCAACATTACAGGAGACTGCAGAGGAGCAAGTAAAAAAGCAGGTCGATTCGCTTGCAGAATACGATGCGAACGATGGAGCTTTAGTCGCTATCCAACCGTATACTGGTGAGATCCTCGCCATGGTCGGTTCAGCAGACTTTTATAATGATGCGATCGATGGACAAGTTAATATGGCTACGAGCGCTACCAGACAGCCGGGTTCATCAATTAAACCGGTGACTTATATAGCAGCATTTGAAAAAGGTTGGACACCAGCGACATTAATCTGGGATGTGCCTTCCGAATTTCCTCCCTCAGGAGACCCGAATGATCCCCGGCCACCCTATAAACCAGTAAATTATGATGGCCGCTTTCATGGACCTGTAACCGTCAGGACCGCACTAGCGAATTCTTACAACATTCCAGCAGTAAAAACTTTACAGTTCGATGGAATATATAATGATCCCAGCACATCGAGCGAGGAAGGTATGCTTACTATCGCTCGTAAATTGGGAATCACATCTCTTACCCGAGACGATTATGGTCTTTCGCTCACTTTAGGTGGTGGAGAAGTCAGCCTTCTGGAGATGACAGGTGCCTATGCGGTAATCGCCAACGGAGGCAACCGGGTGCCACCCGTTGCAATATTAAAAATCCTAGACCATTCGGACAATGTAGTTTTCGAATATCAACCCCCCGCTGGAGACCAGGTAATCCGACCAGAGCATGCATACCTGATTACTTCAATATTATCAGACAATGAAGCCCGAACTCCAATGTTTGGTCCGAATTCAGTGTTAAATCTGCCTTTTCCAGCGGCCGCAAAAACTGGAACCTCCAATGATTACAGGGACAATTGGACACTTGGCTATACACCAGATATTGCGATTGGTGTTTGGGTGGGTAATGCTGACTATACACCGATGAAGGATGTCTCAGGCTTAACCGGAGCTGCACCGATCTGGTCACAGGTTATGCAAGCAGCGATACAACAATTAGATGGTGGGACTCCGACACCATTCAGCCGTCCGAGTGGGATTGTGGACCGGGTAATATGTGAAGTTTCAGGGACCGAACCATCACAATGGTGCCCAGATCAGCGTGTTGAATATTTTGCATCAGATCAGCTGCCTCTCCCAAGCACCCAGGATCTATGGTCGAAGGTGGTATTCGACACCTGGACGGGATTGAGAGCCTCTTCTGCTTGCAAGGATTTTACAAAAGAGGAATTTGCACTCAATATAAACGATCCATGGGCAATAGGGTGGATCCAAAATGATCCAGAAGGGAAGGATTGGGCAAGTTCCATGGGTTTTTCTGATCCGATAAGGTTTGCACCTTTACGGGAATGTCAAACGAGTGATCCTCATCCTGTCGTAGAGTTTTCAGCCCTCACTGATGGACAGACGATTACCGCATCACCGATGGATATCGTCGCTAAAATTGATGTAGCTGCAGATTTTCAAAGTTATAACTTGGAGTATGGACTGGGTGACAACCCGGTCGAGTGGATGCGATTGTCGGATAGCAACCAGCCGGTCAGCCAGCCAAATAAAATTTTCGCCTGGGACCTGAAGGATGTTCCACAGGGAGTGATCACATTAAAAATAACTATGAACAGCATCAGAGGAGGGTATGCAGAACGGAAAATACACATCAATTTGATGGTTCCGACCCCAACTCCGACAACGACTCCGACTGTGACTCCCACATCAACACCAACTACCACACTCACTCCGTCACCGTCTCCTACCGTCACGCCTACGCCAACAGTAACTATTTCACCCTCATACACTCCAACAGGAGTTCCTCCGACTGCGGGACCAACCGAAACACCCAGTCCACCACCCGATGATTCAAATCCATAGATCCTAGATCAACCACAACTGAGGGGTTGAATAGGTTATCGGATCCAGGCTTAGTAGCTGATCAAGGTTGTCGCGGTTTAATACGGGAGAATCAATCAATGACCTCAGGTGCCTGAATTTCAGAAATCGCCAATTACCTTGAGAAGTATTAAATGCTTTTGCCAGTCTTGGATCGCGCCTTAGTTTATATATTAATAAGTTAGCGCGACTACCTGGTAAAACGATGTAACCTCTAACAGGAGGTTTCTCACAGTATAAAACACTTTCTCCAATAGCTGCAGTAACCGATGGGAAAAACCAATATTCTAGCGAGCCATTTTTATCTGACCAGGTAATACTTGTATTACCTAGATTGCTTTCGCGGTCTGCACATGTATACCCTAACCGAGTTCCAATTTGATGTAGAAAAAGTGTTGCTTGATCCAAATCTGAAAGTCTCTTATCCAAATTGTCTTCCAGACGAAGATACCAACGATTAACGTCAGGTGTTGGATGGGTAGCATAGGATTCCAAACATAATTGAATAAATTCGAGAGGAGGGGTGAATAGACCTGGATATGCTTCACACATGGCTTGATCTATCTGTTGCAAAGTAAAACCAGAATGGTCGATCAGATAAGATACCATGGTTAGCTCATAACGGTCCGTGATTGGAATCCGATCTGCTCCAGTGGCATCACGCAACCATAATAATGAGGAGATTGAGATATCAGATGATCTGGTAGGACGTTCCTTTTCAACGATTAAATCGCTTTCATCGGATGAAGTTTCAGAAATATCTACATCGTCTTCTTCTATCGTGTTTTTTTCTATGTCAAGTGAGAATAATGAGCTTTGCGGAGATTGATTTTTGGCGGTTATCTCAACATTCGAAAGCAGCTGAGGATTATAGCGGAGGAAACCTGCGCGAAAGGATAATGCCTCACGGGAGAAATTATAAATGGAGGTATAGAAAGAGGAAGGAGACGACTCAACTTGTTCATCTGTATCAATCACTTTGTTGGGAGTATCAAATAAGCTGCCTTGATTGTCCTTATGAACCTCAGACGGTGATCGTAAACATCTGATAATACCCATCGAGGCTGCAGTAATAGTGGCCAGGTAAGTCTCAGGCTCACCATTAAATTCCAAAAACTTTATTGCTGATTGAACAGCTGCTTGTGACATCGATGAAGAAATAAGTGGAACATCACTTGTTTTTTCATATTGCCAAACGATTTGGGCCTGTTCTTCTTCGGGTCGGATGGCAACGCTTTCCACTCGATATCCGTTCATGCCTGCAGCGACAAGAGCTGCTTCGATATAACCTGGTTCGGCCTCCCCGATCAAGCCGATTATTTTTGTAGCAGGTGCGAGAATAGTCCCAAGTTGTTTGAAAACCGATGAAAGAGCAGTTGTATGCCAGGCCCAATCATATCTCTGACGGCGTAGAACGCTTTTAAAGGTCCCCACAGCATCCCTTCCCCACAACCATCCAGCCCATAAAGCCGATAGTGTCCAAAACGCCTGGTTTGGTCTTGGGATTGCAGTACAGACTGAGCTTATTTTAATTTCCTTAAGTAAATCTACCAAAGACATAAATCTGCCTTCGTAAATGCAAATTCCACCTGTCTCTGGTGGAAGATTAGGCCAGGTGGTTACGGCAACTGCCGAGCTGGACGTTTCAAGGTCATCCGCGGTCCATAATTTAATCCCTTCTTCGAGGGCAAACCAGATATTATTCTCCCGAAAATGAGGCGGTATCGTTAATTGACGCCGTCGCTCCTGTTGATTGGAAGCTTTCCACATCGCATTTGCCTGGTCAAATGCATATAGCAATAAAGCTGAAAGATGATTTTGAGCAAGTGGAGTGATACTCAGACCTTCAATTTTATTAATGATCGTGATTAAACCATATAGAGCTCTGGGTATATAAACAGATAATGCCTGCTCAACGTGAGTTCGGTCTGGATCTGAGGCAGAGACTACCCGTTCCAGCGCACGGGCTCGGTGAAGCCCACTGCTCGTAAATCGACTTGAAAGCTCTATATCTTGACCCGTGCAAGCGTGTTCTCCAGCATCTCCACAATTTGGGCAAGTATAACTACGTATGGAAGGTGATGGATTTCCATGCTCCCACAGGAAGTATTCAGCGGATGTGGTTTGGCCACATCGCGCACAGGTTGTGTCATACAAAGAACGAATATGAGGTTCGATTCTCTGATCACCAACATAGGAAGCAGCAAGTGCTGCCAGGGCAGCTTTTAGCTCCTCTGTTTTGGGAGGAACTGCCATTATTTCAAGAAGAAACCTGGTAATCGGATTATTTGCCGCGACCAGGAGGCGATATCCCGCACGAGCAGCATCCAAACCTACCTTAGGTGAAGCGCCGAATGGATCTAATATCCAGGATCCGGGGGGAGAGCTTTTCTTCAACCAGGTAGAAATAATTCCATCGGAGATCGGTGGAAGGTAGCGCGATAATGGTTCAGGCCTCTTGGATAAAGTGCCTTGAATAAATGGAACTGAGCCAAACATACTTATGTCCATTAGCAATAGTATATCGGTATCATTTAAAAACACAAGAGATAAAAATGGTATACTTTTGTATATGAAGCTGATCATTCAAATCCCCTGTCATAATGAAGCCCAAGTAATCACCAACACAATTCAATCGCTACCAACATTTTTAGAGGGATTCGATTCTATTGAGACTCTGGTGATTGATGATGGGAGCGATGATGAGACTGCAAATGTGGCCCTTAAAGCTGGCGTACACCATCTTGTACGCCTTCCGTCGCACATGGGTTTGGCATCTGCTTTTACGACCGGTCTTGATGCTTGTATAAAAAATGGCGCAGACGTGATTGTCAATACCGATGCCGATAACCAATATCTTGCTGAAGATATAAGTATATTGGTAAAACCGATCATTGATGGAAGAGCGCAAATCGTCGTTGGAGATCGGGGTGTTGCCACATTGGAACACTTTTCTCCTGTAAAACGAGTGCTTCAAAGAATGGGAAGCTGGGTGGTGGCACAAATATCAGGGATGGATATACCTGACGCAACCAGTGGATTCAGAGCGTTGAGCAGGGAAGCAGCACTTCACACCCTTGTGTTGAATGATTATTCATATACCCTGGAAACGCTGATACAGGCTGGTGCTCGAAAGATGCCTGTAGAATTTGTTAAAATCCGAACGAATCCACAAACTCGTCCTTCAAGGTTGATTCGAAGCGTCCCACATTACATGGCAAATTCCAGTGCGACGATCGTTCGATCATATGCTATGTACCGCCCACTGCGGGTGTTTACCATAATTGGAAGTGTCTTTCTCGCAGGTGGTTTACTGCTAACAGTCAGGTTTTTATATTATTACCTTGTCGGACAGGGGAGCGGACATATCCAATCCATTATTCTGGCAGCAGTGCTGTTAATTGTAGGATTCCAGGTACTATTAATTGGATTGGTGGCAGATCTGATCGGGTTTAACCGAAAAATATTGGAAGAATTATTGTATAGAATTCGTTCTTTAGAGGTGAATTTCAAAGTCACGGGCGATAAAACTAACAGAACCGGTTGATAGGCGATGAAGTATAGGCTTTTTATCCTTATATTCATCGGCTTGGTAACAACGTTATTTTTGACAGGCTGTTCCCCATGGGTGGTGATTAATCAAGGCTCGACCGATCGATGGATGATACTCGATCAGGAGAATTCCATTGGTCAAACATTCGTGGCAAATTATTCAGGATTACAGGCAGTTTATGTCTTGTTAAAGCCGCAAACGACAGGTAGTGGAACCCTGACGATGCATTTGAGACCGACCCCGGACTCAACCACCGATCTAGCGGTAGTGGTAATACCGATCCAAGAAATCGACTCACAAAATTCATACCGATTCAACTTTCCTAAAATCCCCGAATCTAATAATCAATACTATTTTGTAATCCTAACCTTGGATGGAGATGGCAAAGTAGAGGTCGGAAGTGGTCCTGCCGAGTCATATCAAAATGGTGCTGCCTACGTGAATCAGGAGCCAATCGAAGCTCAACTCACATTTAGCCTGGATTACGACCGTGGGCAGCTTACCCTCGGGATAGTTCAACAATCAGTACAGTGGCTCCTTATCTTCGGTATAGGATTACTCCTGTTCACGATTCCCGGTTGGGCATTATTGAGTAGTCTATGGATAGGATGGAAGGAGCTGTCTGGGTTTGAGAAACTGCCTTTGTCGATTGGAGTGTCTCTCGCGTTCTATACCCTTTTCGTGCTCGCTACTTATTCCATACACTTACAATTAAGAATTTGGTATGCTTGGTTACCAATGGTAATCGGTATGATCGTTCTTCTGTGGCATAATCGGCAATTATTTACGAAATCTCCATCAACAAACGATCTACCTCGGCAGGGCATTTTTTATAGAGTCAGAAATAATCCAAATTTTTGGTCAAATGTATGCTTGATTATCATCTTACTCCTGATTTTCTTCTCAAGATTTTGGGCTGTGCGTGAACTTGACCAGCCGATGTGGAATGATTCGTTACATCACACCGAAATTACGCAATTAATCCTGGATAATCAAGGGTTGTTCAGCTCCTGGTTACCATATGCGGCGTATAAAACCTTCAGCATGCATTATGGATTTCCCTTCGGTGCTGCCTTGTTGGCATGGATAACAGGTGTGGGGAGCGGGCTATCCGTTCTATACCTGGGTCAAATTTTGAATATTTTTGCTCCACTAGCACTATTCCCGCTTGCGTTACGATTAACCCACGGTAACCGGATGAGTGGAGTGATTGCGGTGCTTGTGGCGGGTTTGCTTTCTCCGATGCCGGCTTACTACATCAATTGGGGCAGGTATGCTCAATTAGGTGGTCAAGTCATTTTACCTGTAGCGATGTGGATGTTGTGGAGTGTAATCGGCGACGTTTCAACCGACCATGCAACTAAGCCATGGCAGCAGCTTCCTTGGGTAAAAATAATCATCACCGGTGGGGTGATTGCCGGTATGATTTTATTTGAATACCGCATGATCTTCATTATTATTACTTTTGTGATTGCACTGGCTATCGGTCAGCTAATCCTAAATTCGAAGGCAAATATCCGTAAGTGGTTGGTAGAGCTATGGTCCCTTGGGTTAGTAGGGTTTTTTACCATCCTTCTCTTCCTCCCTTGGGGGTTGAGGCTGCAACAAGGTAACCTGATGAACCTGGCAGAGTTCAGTCCCAAAGTGACGCCGCTCATTGATCTGGTAGCCAAGGACTATCAAACCTGGTTGAACATCAGGTTTTATATTCCACTCGGATTGGTAATTTTTAGTCTACTTGGACTGATATGGGCGATTATAAAAAGAGACTGGACTACGGCTTCTATCGGATTGTGGGTGATGGGTATGTCTGCTCTGTATTTATTAACCTTGGTACACATACCATGGGTCCAATATGTGCAATCCTTCGCAGTGCTAATTTCGCTTTATATTCCCGTAGCTCTTTTTATAGCCTATCTTTTGAGTGATCTATCACGTTGGCTATCAAGTTGGAAGCATGGAAAAACAATCATCTTTGGTGTAATAATCCTCTGCGGGATCATTGGCGCCTGGAAACAAAGAGATATAGCTGATCCGAGCACGTATGAATTTGTTACCCGGCCAGATAGTCAAGCCATGGGCTGGATAAGTGAGCAAACATCTACATCAGCACGCTTTCTCATTGAAGGCATGCATGAGAATTGGATTACAAATGTAATCGGTACGGATGGTGGTTGGTGGATTCCACTGATCGCCAATCGTGAGAACACCATCCCACCACAATATGCTTTAGCTAATGAAGCACCGGTTGACCCGGGTTATTCGCTTAGGGTTGTCAAGCTTGAAGCACAGTTGGAAAAAACAAGTGTTGCTTCTCAAGAGGCAATCAAGCTATTATGTGATTATGGAATCACTCATATATACATTGGACAAAAACAAGGCAGTGTTGGAAATCCTATCAAACCGTTATTCACTCCAACCGAATTGGAATCCAACGTCGAATTCAAGCTGATTTATCATCAAGATCGGGTATATATATTTTCTGTTGAAAATGTCTGCAGCCAGTGAGAAACCACTGCGGGTGTGCTATTTTGGCACATACCGCGAAAATTATAGCCGCAATCAGATGATGATTGCCGGGTTACGTTTAAACGGTGTCACGGTCATCGAATGTCACCAAACGCTATGGCACGGAATTGAAGACCGAGTTCGTGTAGTCAGCGGAGAATGGATCAGACCATCGTTTTGGTGGCGATTAATCAGCGTTTACTGGCGATTATTTAAGTCTTATATCAGCATTGGTGATTATGATGTCCTCGTGGTAGGCTACCCTGGACAATTTGATATATTTCTTGCACGGTTCCTGACCATGTTCAAACGCAGAACCCTGGTTTGGGATGTGTTCATGTCGATTTACTTGATCTCAGTCGAGAGAGGATTGGATCAGAAGGACCGATTTTCTATAAAACTATTACGACTAATTGAGGAAACGGCATTAAAGCTGCCAGATTTACTGATCCTGGATACCAACGAGTATGTGCGATGGTTCACTCAGAATTATAGCGTACAACCTGAACGATTCCGATTGGTGCCGACAGGCGCAGACGACCGTATATTTTTCCCGTTGCAACAAGATAATATTACGGATGGCAAATTCCATATTTTATATTCCGGTTCATTCATACCCAACCATGGTGTAATGTACATCGTTGAGGCTGCAAGGATTTTAGCGATCGAACCTGCGATAAAATTTGAGTTTATTGGGAATGGCCCAGATCTTGAAAAAGCGAAGCAGTATGCCTCCCAAAACCAGCTCACGAATGTTGAATTCATCCAATGGATGGAGAAGGAACAATTAACGGAGCAAATGAACCGGGCGGATGTTTGCCTGGGTGCATTCGGGACAACCCCACAATCTCTCATGACGGTGCAAAACAAGATATATGAAGCCATCGCTATTGGGAAACCCTTGATCAGTGGAGACTCTCCTGCGATACGACAGGTCTTCACACATGGAGAAAATATCTATTTATGTGAAAGAGCAAATGGGAGTGCATTGGCAGAGGCAATAAGCACCCTTTGGAAAGACCGCTTTTTAAGAGAGAAAATTTCACAAAACGGATACAAATTATTTAAAGAGGAATATGATTTATTGAGTAATGGAAAGAAGTTTTATGGGTACCTTAACGAGATAGTACGATGAAAATCCTTTTCTTACTGACTCAAGATTTGGAGAGCCCAGCGGGTGTCGGTCGCTACCTGCCTTGGGCTCAAGAGCTGGCTCGGTTGGGCTATGAGGTAAAAATCGCGGCACTCCATTCTAATTTTGCATCTCTGAAGCAAACTCATTTTATAACCGAGGGAGTTGAGGTTGACTATGTAGCTCAGATGCATGTGTTGAAGCAAAACAACCTCAAGACATATTTTACAACACGGCAACTATTAGGTATTACAGTAACTGCAACACGAGAGCTTGTGAAGGCAGCCTGGAGGAGTAACGCTGACATAATACAGATTGGAAAACCCCACCCGATGAACGGTATGGCAGGGCTTATCTCAGGCAAAATAAAGAGAAAAATTATATTCCTGGATTGCGATGATTTTGAGATGGCGAATATCCATTTTGGAGCCAACTGGCAAAAGGTAGGCGTTCATTACTTTGAAGCAATGCTGCCCAGGCACGTTGATTATGTTTCAGTCCACACAAGTTACTTGCATGAACAGGTACTGCAATTGGGCGTAAAAAATGATCGGATCATTTATTTACCCCATGGGGTAGATACACACCGATTTATCATGCCTGTCCAGAGTGAAGTTGATAAAGTGCGGTCTGAATTCGACCTAGCAGGTAAAAAGGTAATTGTATTCATTGGTAGTCTCAGCCTTCCAAGTCACCCGGTTGAAATCCTTCTGGATGCATTCCAACAAGTACATACAGCCATACCTGAATCAACCTTGCTTATTGTGGGTGGAGGGGAGGAGTATGAGAGACTGGTTGCCAGAGCACAATGGTTGGGGCTCAAAGAATCGGTGATTTTTCGAGGTCGTGTACCCGGAGCCGAGGTCCCATTATATTATGGTCTCGCCGATGTTTCAGCAGAACCAGTGATTGATAATCCAGTTGGAAGGAGCAGTTTACCGCTGAAAATGTTCGAATCTTGGGCTGCTGGAGTACCATTTGTCACCCAAGATGTTGGCGACCGTAGGCTGCTCTTAGCAGAACCACCTGCGGGGTTAGCTGCAACGGCTGGTGATGCAAGTTCACTGGCGATGGCGATTTTAAGAATATTAACCGAACCCGAATTGTCACTTAAATTAAGGAGACGAGGGTTCGAGCAAGCTAAAAAATATTCTTGGGAAAATCTTGCCAGGCAAATGGATGCAGTATATCAAAAAGCGATTCTAGAAAAGTATGGCCATCCCATTTGAACTAAATCGGTCTCGCATCTTCCGGAATATTGCTACCCTTTTCTCTGGGTCGGTGGTCGCCCAGGGAATGACAGCATTAACGTTACTTCTTACAGCCCGCCAGCTTCAAGTTGACAGCTACGGTCAATACGCAGCATGTATTACATTGACAAGTTTTTTATCCATCGTATTTACATTGGGCTTGGATGTTTGGCTATTAAAGGAGGGTGGTAAAACACCCCACCTGGTGGGAGAAATAACAGGGAGTGTGCTCGGGGTTAAAGGACTAATTGGCTTTTTATGGGTAATTCTCTTGCTGATACTGGCGCCGTTGTTTAATCAACAATCTTTTCCGTCATCTCTATTAAGGTGGAGTGTCATTTTAATCTGGTCAGAAACACTATTTGCGACTTGCCTGACAGGTTTTAAATCAGCGCTACATAACCGTGCTCCATCAGTATTAGAAGCGACCGCAGACACAACCTGGTTCGTCCTTACGCTAGTATTGATGGGGTATGGATTGATCCAGCCGGAAGCCTACTTGAAGATAAGGGTATTGGTTTCGTTGATATCTTTATCTTTTTCGGTGGTATACCTGGTACGTCGGTTTCATCTACATTTTGATGTCAAAATTGCAAGACAAGCATTAGCCAGTTTTTTTCACTTTGCTGCTTCGGATTTTCTCGCGATGATCACTATGCGCGCAGATGTGGTGATTATCAGTGTGACGATTGGGAAGACTGCTACAGGATTATATTCACCTTCAGTCGGGTTAGTAAACATGGCGTTTCTGGCTCCAATGGCTATCTATTGGGTGATGCTGCCCGTCTTGAGCAATTTATATAAGCATCATCCTGATCAAGCAGAAAAAACAGCACTACGAACAATAATATTATCGTTAGTGGTTGGTATTGGTTTGACTCTTCTTTTCTTTGTCGGCGCACCTCTGATAATTAAACTTCTCGGGCCATCATATAATGACTCTGTTGAAGTATTAAAAATCCTCAGCTGGGTGCTCCTATTCAAATGTGGGTCATTTGCTTTGGCAACGATTATCGTAGCAAAAAATTTGCAGGCAAAGCGCACAATTATCCAGGTGATTGCTGCTACGATTAACATTCTACTCAACTTCCTGATTGTTTTCAGGTATGGGATTAATGGAGTTGCCTTGGTGTATGTGGTGACAGAGATCATCCTTTTCCTGGGTTATTCGTGGTACGTATGGCGGATGAAATGAATGAAAAAATTGTGATCATCAACGTTCATTCTTCCAGGAATCTCGGTGATGCAGCGTTGCTCAATATCGCACTACAACAACTTTACGAGAGTTTTCCGTCTAGCAAAATTACGATATGTATGGATGATCCTGATAGTTACCATGGGCAAGAAATGGTAATTGACTCAATCGTAGCTTGGACTCATCCAAAAAATAATGATGGTACGGTCAGCTGGAATTACCCGCACTTGATTGAGTTATTCCCCACATCAATAATCCCGATATTATGCCATCTATTATTAGGTAAGGTGATTTTTACTTTCACACCCAAAAAATTAAGGCCGATCATTGACGCAACCATTTCAGCTGATATTGTAATCAGTGGTCCTGGCGGTTTTTTATACAGCTCGGGGAAAGGAATCAGTTTACTAGTGAGTGTGTATTCAATTTTTATGGCCATAATCGCTAGAAAACCAGTGTACATATTACCCCAATCGATTGGTCCTCTGAAACAACCGTGGCAAAAGATGGTTATGCATTGGTTGCTGGAGCACGTCAGGATCGTCATGGTTCGCGAACCGATTTCATACAATCTTGTTCAAGCGCTCGGGGTTGATCAAGCTAAAATACATCTCCTCCCAGATATGGCATTCGCCATTCCAAAGTCGGATTCTAACTTTGGTGCAAAATGGTTGGAAGAAAAAGGAATTGATCTTCACTTAAAAGAACCTATCCTTGGTATGACTATCATTAATTGGGGAGAACAGCACAAAGGATTTGAGTTACAAGCAGAGTTTGAAACTGCATGCGCAGTGGCTATAGAATGGTTTATTAAATCCACCGGAGGAAGGGTTATTTTGTTCCCGCAAGTATTTGGCCCATACCTTAGTCAAGATGATCGGATCCCTGCCAGAAGAGTGGCTGAGCACTTACCAGAGCTGTTAAAGTCAATCATCGTGGTCGAGCAGCCGTTAGAACTCGAATTCCTTAAATCTGTATACAGTCGGATGGACATCTTTATCGGAACACGGATGCATTCAAATATATTTTCTCTATGTGAAGGCGTACCGGTAATTATGATTGGCTATTTACCAAAAACATTGGGGCTGGCTGAGATGCTTGGAATTGAGGAATGGTACCTGGATATCAACCAAGTCAAAGGGAATGTGTTAAGCGAATGCATTCAAAAATTGTGGGATAAGAAAAATTTTTGGACTGAAGCTAGAACCCAGGCGATCCAAAGAACGATTCTGGAAGCATCGAAGGTCGGAGGAATTGTTAAAGAGGACTACGAACGATGGTTACAAGGTATTAGATGATGGATGACCGGATCCGGGTGCTATTGATTATATTTAGTTTTGATATTGAGGCTGTTGGGGGAGGTATCAGCAGGTTTACAGTGAGTTTGAGTAAAGCTCTAGATCCGAATGATTTTGAGGTTCATATATGTGGATTGTGGAACCACGGTACCCAGATTGAAACTGATCGCATCATTGAGTTGAACGAGGCTGGTATTCATGCCTTTACCTGCGCACCTTGGGACAATCAACATCCATATCGTTCATTTATCTCATCTTATCGTACACTTAGGCATATGCTAAAAATCGATCCGATTGATGTTATTCACAGTCATTCCCTCTTCGGTGATATTGCCGCTCTCCTTCTAAATATTGAAAGAAAAGCTCCTATAATTATCAGAACCTTACACAACGAGCTGAGAACTGAGTGGAGCCGAAGACCTTTGAGACGGATATTCCTTACAAATCTTTTATACCCACTAGATTTTAACGTTGAAATTGGTGTGAGTCAATTTATTACTCAACATTTAAACCAGCGCTGGCTTGCCAGGAAATTGGGCAGGAAAGCGATAACTATTCATAATGCCCTTGATATCAATCGATTTAGAAATTTGACCCATGATCCAAACAAAATCAAACAAGAACTACGTATTCCAGAGCATGCGTTCCTAATCGGCTCTGTTGGTCGTTTGACCAAGCAAAAAGGCTACGATCTGCTGCTAGAAGCTGCATCGATTGCGATAAATAAAATTTCAGAACTCTACTTAATTATTATTGGCAATGGTGAAGACGAAGAAATGCTAAAACATCGGGCAGATGAGCTAGGGATTGAAAATCGAGTGATATTTACTGGTTCCCGCTCTGATGTCGATAGAATTTTACCAGCGATGGATTTGTTTATCTGTTCATCGAGGTGGGAAGGATTATCTACTGTATTGATGGAGGCCATGGCTGCAGGTATACCAATATTAGCTACTGATATTCCCGGAAATCGAGAATTATTAGAATCAGGAGTATCGGGATGGCTTGTACCCGCAGAAAATTCTGGCGAATTGGCTGGTGGAATTATAGCGGCATACCAAAACCCAGGACAATCGAAAGAATTAGCAAAAAATGCTCGACTAAAGGTTAATTCTTTCGGAATTGAGGAAATTGCTCAAATTCACATGCACTTATATCAACTTATCCACGCGAATAAAAATAAGAGTAATTGGAAAAATCATAAAATTATGGACGCGGTTGTTTATCGAGAAATTAGCAATACTCGCTCTACGTGATGAGGCACAATGTATGAGTTTATTAAGAAGCCGTGGAGAGTAAATTCTAGCCGGAAATATCTGGCAGAATTTGCGCGACGTGCCGCAGCATCTATCCCAAAAAATTCACGTGTACTTGATGCTGGAGCAGGAGATACCCCATATAGATCATATTTCGTTCAAGCACATTATGACTCAACAGACTTATGTGAGGTAGAGAAGAACTATGGAACGCTTAGCTATATCTGCGATTTAAAAAATCTGCCGATTCGTGCTGATTATTACGATTTAGTGTTTTGTTCACAAACATTGGAGCATGTGACTGATCCGAATATGGTATTAGCTGAGATTAAACGTGTTTTAAAACCTGGCGGTCTCTTATGGCTCACTGCCCCTTTTTATTATGAAGAACATGAAGTTCCATATGATTATTATCGCTATACACAATTTGGATTAAGCTACCTGATTCAAAATGTTGGACTACAACTCGAGTCAATCGAATGGCTAGAAGGATATTTTGGGACATTAGGTTATCAATTACAGGAAGCTGCCAAGGCAATTCCTCTGTCATTGAAAGAACTTAATTATGGTTTTTGGGGTTGGTTATTTATCTTACCTTTTGGAGTCTTCAAACTAATTTTTGCAGTGAGCTCTCTATTTTTTACATGGATGGATTTGCGAGTTAGATTTGTTACCCGGGGACATAGTAAAAACTATGCATTGGTTGCAGTAAAACCAGTAGTAGCAGAATAAATAATAGCATTTTTTCTACTACTTCCAATTGTGACCCATAATATTTCGTTTATAAATAAATATTGGTTAGTCTTGAAATTCTCCAAGCCTAACCAATATTTGTGTAATAAGTATATTATTCTGGATTGGGATAAGCTGTTGGCGCAGGATATACTCCTGGAATTGATGTAGGATTAGGTGTGGGAACTGATATACTGACGGTTAGTACACCTACATCTGTAACCTCGTCTGCTGGAAGATTCCAGACCCGAGCTTTTCCATCTGGTTGTGGTATTACCTCGTATATTCCGGTGATTTCCACGTCACCGACAACAATGACATATTCTCCAGCTTTTACATTTTGAATATTGAAATATCCATTTTGATCCGTAAAGGTTCCTGGACTGCGAGCGACGTCCAAAATAAATGCACCGCCACGTCCTTCGGCACCCCGGGCAACATCTGCAAGACGAACAATGGTGTTTACCATTGGGTAACCATCCTGATGCATCACCTGACCTACGATTGAAGCCATTCCAGATTGCGGTGCAGGTGGGGGAGTTGGCGTCACTAGTACATTTGGGTTAACGGTTGGAGACGATTTTTGAGAACAAGCTGTTAGAAATGTGATGAACAACAATAAAATGGCGAAAACTATTCGTTTCATTCTCCTGCTCCATTCAAGAATCAAGTAAACCGAATGGTAACCGATTCTTTCAAGAAATGCAATCTTGAAAAATCACCCATACGGGTTATTGTTCAATAGTATGGATGTCCATATAATGTTATCAAGTGATTGGAAGAAATTAATCCAATAAATATATTATAGGAGGCTCAAGTAATGAAGAAACAGTTTTTAACCTTGCTCGCAGTAGTAGCCATTTTGTTATCTGTATTCGTTGGAAGTGCAAGTGCGCAAGCCTATAACGCGAACTTCACTACATCTATCACATACGTCAATGTAGGTACAGTTGCAACAACTACGCTTGATCTTCTGTTCTATGCAAGCCCGGATGATATTGAACCAACCACCCACCCTCTGGCTAACCTTGAACCGAATGCAGCTGGTTCACTGTTCGTTGGCTCACTTGGTGAGGAAATCGTCCCCACCGGCTTTAAGGGCGATGCCATCATGCAGTCGGATCAACCCATGTTAGTAACCCTGGTCCAGATCCCGATGAATGCTGGCGCAGTGAAGAATCGCGCTCTGTCGAATGGATTCACCGCTGGTGCACCCCAGACATTGATCGCTACTGTGCTGAAGAATACTTTCAATGCAAATTCAATCTTCTCCGTGCAGAATGCTGACAGTGATCTGAACACCGTCACAATCTCATTCTACAACACCTTAGCTGAATTGGTCTACACCATGACGCAAGATATCGCCGCTGGTGCTGCATTCTATGTTGATGCAGGACAGCTGGCTGGTATCGGTGATCCCTTCAATGGTTCTGCTGTGGTCACAGCAATGAGGGCTGATGAGAGCGCAGGTTCAATCGTTTCTAGCGTGATGGAACTCGATATTACCGCCACCGGTTTGAAAGCATTTGAAGGCGTTGCGAGTGGCGGATTAAAATTCTACATGCCATCTGCGCTATGCCAAGCATTTGGTGGCGGGCAGAATACATCCTATGCTGTTCAGAATACCAGCCTGACTGATGATACTGGCGTCACAGTGACCTATACCGATAACAACGGTGACGTATTCACTGAGACCAAGGTAATTGGCCCAGGCGCGAAGGCAAGTTTTGTTGGATGTGATGTCATGGCTGCCGGAACCTACGGCGCAGCAGTAGTTGAGTCCACCGATCAACCCGTGATCGCAGTTGGTAAGGCATACGGCGCTGGTCTCTCAACCGCATTCAATGGTGTGGATGTCGGTTATCAAACAATCGGTCTTCCATACGTACGTTGGGCTACTGATGCCAACTGGGCAGCCGGAACCGGGCAGCGCACCAATATCACCATCCAGAACGTCGGAGCTGACCTGGTTGAAGGCGATATGATCACCATTGATTATGTTGGCCCTGATGGCACGATTGAAGGCACTCACACCTACACTGTCGGTGCTGCTGGTTTACCGAATGGTGCGAAGTTTAACTCAGCTGCAAACCTGACTACTCCTCCACTATCAGAGTTTGGTTACTACGGCTCGATATTTGGTGGCGCAGCAATCATCACCGGACCTGCTGGCTCCAGCTTGACAGCTGTTGCTCGTGTGTCCACACTGACTGCTCCCAGCACTTTCGTAGCTGAAGACTACAACAGCCAACCCATTCCGTAATAAATACAAGCTCCTAGTTTTATGGCAAGGGAGACCGAATTGGTCTCCCTTGTTTTTTTATTTGATAGAGAAAGTTGCACGACTGTGTCAGATGAATTGTTGGGATATCACGGCTGAGAAAAACAACGTACGATTAACTTTATTTATATTACGCACATACGGATGAAAACCAATAAACAAACAGAAACAGCTAGTCTTTCATAAGAATAGAGACAATGAATATTCATTTAGAGGATAAATTTGACTTGAAAGATAAATATGAAGACAAAGTCATTGAAGGGGGATCAATTATTCCCCATCGACCGTGGAGTTATTGTTATTCTTTCCACGTTCACCGGTGAAGAATTTACTTGATGATGATTGGAATTGAGAGTGTGATGATTGCCTGGTATGTCAGGTTCTGATCACTGTATACTGTACCGAAGAGCCCTCCAATGAAGAACAAGTTCGTACCAATCGAGGTCATTCCAAAATCTGTGCCTAAGGGATAAGGTGAGGTTTCCAAGGACTGCCAGACATTTGTTTGAGGAAAATAAATTAATCCAACCCGGTTGGAATTTTCTTCTTCACCACCAAAAACGTAGATCGTATCAGCAATATTGGCAGCTTCAATCCCTGAGCGACTTTCTGGAATTGGGTAACCTATAGTCCAGGGAATACTATTGTCACTGTCGCGAGCAGGCGAATATATTTCATTTACATCTACTGATTGACTCTCATTAATTCCACCTATGACGTATATCTTTCCACCAGCTTCAGCTACGCCACAAAATCCCCTGGCGGTTGGCATAGGGGATTGTTCCCGCCAGGCATCAAGGGTTGGATCATATGTGTATACACTATTAATATACTTGTTCCCGTCCCAGCCGCCAAAAACGTACAAATCACCATCATAGGCGACCATACCATAGGCGCTCAATGGAACTGGTAAGGAAGCCCCGGTATGCCATTGCTCGGTATTTGTATCAAAAATTTCCAGCTTTTCAGATGGGTATAAATTATCGTTGGATATACGACCACCTGGAACGTAAATTTCTCCATTAATCACTGCTGCCTGGGCGTTAAAAACCGGAAGAGGTTTCGGTGTAAGAGATGTCCAGGTATCTGCCAATGGGTCATAACGATCTACACCAGAAAATACACCCTGAGAGTTAATCCCACCAATCGTGTATATTTGGTCTTCATAAGCTACAACTGCTGGATCACTCCTAGCGCTGGGCAAAACCGCACGATTATTCCAATGCGGGATCGGAGTCGGAGTATTGTGAGGAGGCAAGGGTGTTGAAGTCTGTGAGCTGAATAATGCCAAACTTGGGCTCAACCTCAATCCCAGGAAAATTAATCCTAATAAACCAGCTATTAATATGTAAGGAGCCAGACGTGAAGCGTTCTTGGTTGCTGGATGGGCAGTATCTTCCGAAATTGGCAATTGACTGGATAGCGGTTTACCTTCACTGCTATTATTTGATCCAATCTCATCAGAATCTACAGATAAATCCTGACTAGGTGCATGCACAACCAGGCCAGTTCGGACTGCGTACATGGCGGCTTCGGTGCGAGACGTAACGCCGATTTTAGAAAAAATATTCCGTAAGTGGACTTTGACGGTATTTGAGCTAATGAACAATTTTTGAGCGATCTCTTTATTGCTCGCTCCAGTGGCAACGAGTTTTAGAATTCCCAGCTCGCGTTCACTCAGTTCATTTGATTCAGGATTTGGCATACGTTCAAAATTATAACACTATGGTTATCCTTTCCTTGACATCTGTTAATGGGCTGGCTATAATCAGCAACGCATTAGCGGGTGTTGCCAAGTGGTAAGGCAATGGCTTCCCAAGCCATCATTCGTGGGTTCGAATCCCATCACCCGCTCTTTTATTTTAAAATTGATAAGGATGATGAAGGTTTATTTATGGTCATGTTATGCTTCAATCGATCTATTTTGATAAATACAATTTATAACAATAAATGAGCTAACAGCTAATTGCTTATCCTGTTAGTTGCTGGTTAGTAATAACAGCTAAAAGAGGTGTTACCCAGATTTTTTTATTTTAACGATAGGCATCGAGTCCCAGCAATTGAGAATTAATTACCGTCTAGCTGTAACCATCCGAGAAAAGTGGATGCTGGTTGGTTTAATCCCCAAGTTACACCATGATTATGTGTGATGAGTGATGTTTGTTGTATCCTTTCATCCCGCACTCGATCCATAACGAAATTAATCATCAGAATATATCTCAAATCAGATAATATCGAGTTCCAATTCTCAATTTTTAGTTTATTCGGTATACAAAAATTGTAGATCAACAATAATGAGAGGGAAAAGATGATGGAAAAGATAGGTAAAAAAATAATAAAAACATGCGTTGACCGAGATCGAACTGCGAAAATAATTGATAATTACTAATCGCGCTGAAGGATTAATTGCTGATTGAATCTTAAATTAATAATCCACTATAATATTCTGTGTTATGATTAACTGTCAATAAAGATTAGCCTAGGAATCCATAAGGATTACGCATCCACAACAGCCTAGCATCATTATTGGTTTACCTACGAGATATGCGCCTTCCCAATATCTACTCATTCCAGATAACTTGAATGTAAAGTTCCAAGAACTATATCGCTATCATCGAGAGAATACTATAATTCAAAACCCTTATAAATTCGTGGTAACGGATAGGAAGGAGGTGTACGCTAATTGAAGCCAAGGGGATTTAATGAGCTTGCATAGAAGAGTATACGCATCGAAATTTACATTGTTCACAATAATCCTTGGTCATATATGGAGGTAATTGCACATGTCAAAAAAGTATATTCAAATAGCTTTCTCGATCCTTTTACTTGCTGGGATGGCTTTAGGTTTTGCCATAAAGGATGGCGCACTAGCCCAAGATAATCCCACTACGAAATTGGATGCTGGTTTACTTTCTCAACTTAAAGCCGGACCTGCTGATTTTATCGTCACGATGAAAGAACAGGCTGATGTCAGTGGAGCCAACCAGCTTCTAACAAAGGTCGAAAAAGGTCAATATGTGTTCGATACTTTGGTTGAAACAGCTGGACGAACCCAGACCGATCTTCGGGCTTACCTGGAGAATCAGGGTGTCGATTTCCAGTCGTTTTATGTAATTAATGCAATCTGGGTTAAAAACGGCACTTTAGATCTGGCACAGACACTCGGAAACCGCTCTGATATTGCCAGTATCACCAGCAACCACACCTATAAATTGGATCCCCCCATTGATCCCCAGGCGAGTACTTCAGAGCCTCAGGCGGTTGAACCCAATATTAGCTTCATAAACGCTGATGATGTATGGGCAATGGGAATCACCGGGCAGGGCACCATCATGGCCGGAAATGACACCGGTCTCGATGCGACCCATCCGGCGATTGCTCCACATTATCGTGGATGCTTGAATCCACCGACCTGCACCGATTGGGACCACAATTACAACTGGTATGATGCCTGGGCTCCTACCAATGTCGTACCGTGGGATGATTATGGTCATGGAACGCACACGACCGGTACCATGGTTGGCGATGATGGAGCAGGCAATCAGATCGGTGTTGCACCAGGTGCCCAAACCATCCATTGCAAGAATATGTTGGGTGGTGGTGGCGATGATGCGCACTTTATCATCTGCTTTGAATGGGACCTTGCACCGTGGGATCTTAGCGGCGCAAATCCTCTGCCTTCGATGGCTCCAGATGCGGTTAACAACTCATGGGGTTATGGTGGCGGTGGAGTCGAAGCATTCCGCACGGTGATCGACAACTTACAAGCAGCTGGTATCCTGGTCGAAGTATCTGCCGGTAATGAAGGGTCTGGATGCCAAAGCCTGCGAAGCCCTGGAGATTACCAGGAGGTGTTAACCACAGGATCTGTTGACCACTCGGGACAAGTATTTCCTGGTGTGATTACAGGTTTCTCGTCCCGTGGACCTTCTAGCCTGGATGGAAACTACTTCCCCGATATAATGGCTCCTGGTAATGGAGTCCGGTCAGCTTTACCTGGAAACCAATATGCGTCATGGTCAGGTACCAGTATGGCAGGACCGCATGCAACAGCCTTGATTGGTTTGATTTGGTCAGCAAATCCTGCGCTACGTGGACAGGTGAATCAGACCATCGATATCATCAAGGAAACAGCAGCACCATTGACCGGACAAAATGGCTCCAACTGCGGTGGTGATTACAACGTTGGACCAAACAACGATTGGGGTTTCGGTACTATCGATGCAGCAGCGGCGGTTCAGCTGGCACTCGCCATGGGCGGTTCTGGTCAGCTTGACGGTACTGTCACAGACGCAGTCACTGGTGATCCAATTTTGGGTGCAAATGTACATGCTGTCCACCAGGATGGTTTTGCCTGGGACGCTCAGACAGATGTAACAGGTTACTACACAATGACCGTTGCTGCCGGAACTTTCGATGCAACCGCGTCGCACCCAATGTATGAAGCTGCTACAGTTTCCGGGATCGATGTAATTACCGATACAGTCACTACTGTATATTTCGAGCTAACTCCTCGCGGCACACTTCTCGGTTATGTAACTGATTTCGACAATGGATTCCCGCTGGCTGGTGCAACAGTCGCATCGAGTGATGGTCAGAGCACATCTACTGATGGCGACGGTTTCTATCAGATGTACCTGGATGAAGGGACATTTGTCATCACAGCCACCATGGAAGACTATGCGGCTGAGTCAGCAGATGTCATAATCGTTTCAGGTCAGGAAACACAGCAGGACTTTGCCCTGGAATCGGCAGTGGCATTCATACCCTCTCCGGTCGAGGTCACAGTGGATTGGGAAAATACCGCTACTTTGGACGCAGAACTGCTCAATCGACAGGGAACTGATTACGCTTTCGAGTTCCGTGAGAAAGCTGTCGGTTTCAATCCAATACCACTTGGAAACGTCAGTAATCCTGTACCCGATGGCTTGCCGGTTGTCCCTGAAGGCGCAAGCAACAGCAACCCGATCCAGCGCTATACGTCCCGCATCAATCAAAATGAAATCCTGGTACTCACCTCGACTGATGTAAGTCAATCAATTGAGAGAGTGCTGAATGAAGAAGGCTTGCTATATGACATCGCTTACGTCCCTCCAGTCACTGGGATCGACTTTACCCCCTACTCAGTCGTGATTATGGGTATGGACGGTGGAACGTTCACCGTTGCTGATATCCAGGCACTTCGCACTGGCGTAATCGATGCCGGCAAACGATTGATCTTTGCCGGAGGTACCTGCTGGGTGGACTTTGCTACCGGTGTGAATGATTACCTGGTACTTAATGATACGTTCAACTATTGTTGGACGATTTCTAGTACACCTAACTGGACATTGACTGATCCATCTCACGGTTTAGCAGAAGGACTTCCAGATAGCCTCAATTTTGTTAATTCCTCAGCTGCGTATTACCAAATCCGTGTGAACGACCCGCTAGCACAAGTTGTTGGGTTGAATGGTGATGGCTGGCCAATGTATTTCTATATGGGTGATTATGGAGACGGCGATTTCATCTGGATGATTGACTCTGCCTATTCTTCCTACTGGGCGGATCCAAGTGATTACGCGTTCTTCAAGCAGACTCTGTTGAATGCAATCAATTACGCCGCAAGCGCGGATGTCCCATGGTTCAGTGAAGTACCTGTCTCCGGCACCGTACCAGCTGAAGGTAGTATTGACGTGTCCATGTTCTTCACTGCGACAGTAGCAGCTGGCGTCAATCAACCAGGCGAATACCTTGCCACTTTGACAGTCAAGGGTACACCTGATCTGGAAGTACCTGTTGCCATGACTGTGCTCCCATCTGCAACGATGGGTCAGATAAAAGGCACTGTTACTGACCTGTGCACCGGGGATGCCCTCGAAGAAGTGCTCGTTGATTTCCCAACGGGTGTTCCGATCACACAGACGATGACGGGCGAGACTGGACAATACAATGTCTGGTTGGAGCAGGGTGAATATAGTTTTAGCTTCTCCTTGCCTGGATACATCACTGGTGATTACCTGTTGGAAGTGTTACCAGGTGAGACTTTGACACAAGATGTCCAATTGGTACCAGACCGGGCGTGCATCACTGAAGAGCCGAAGCTTATCGAGGCTTATGTTCTTACCGGCACGCAGGAGTTTGTAACAGGCGGTCTGACCATTGGAAACATAGGTGCCCAAGATCTAAACTGGGAAATCCGTGAGAAGGACGGTGGCTACGCACCTGGTTCTGTTAAAGCCGCTCCGGCTGCAATTCCTCTCCCCGCAGTCGCGAATCCAGGGACGACTTCAGTCCTCAGTCTGCCATCAACGTCTGGAATTCCGTTGGTCGACCCGAATAGCCCGAATGCATGGGTTCCAGCTGCACCATATCCAGTAGGAATTGTACGCTATGCTCAGGCTCAATGCCCGGGTGACTACAATTCCTTCTACATCATCGCAGGTGTTTCGAATGGGTCTCTCATGTACGACACCCGTAGATTTGATGCAGACCTAAATGCCTGGACAAATCTTGCTCCAATATCTGGATCAACCCAAGAAAATCCTTCCGCTGTCTGCTTCGAAGGAAAAATTTATGCCACCAGCGGTGGATATGGCGCAATCGAATTCTTCATCTATGATATCGCCACCAATAGCTGGAGCACGGGTGCAAATCTGCCTCGCTCTGCTGAAGGTGCTGCCATGGCAGGGTTTGATGGAAAGATCTACCTGATCGGCGGTGATGACGATTATTATCCTGGAAACGGTGTGTCAGACCAGGTCAATATCTATGATATAGCCACAAATACCTGGACTGGTACCGGAGCTCCCATGCCGGTAGGAATCGGAAACATGGGTTCTGTTCAGCTTGGGCAATATGTCTACGTAGTTGGTGGTTGGTGGTCGCTTCTATCCCCAGGTACAAACTCTGACCTGACCCTGCGTTACGATATCGAAAGTAACATTTGGGAAGAAGGCCCGACCTTTGGGCCAGCAAAAGCTGACTTCCCCGTTGCTGCAACCAGCCAATATCTATACGCTATCGGTGGAGACCAGTCTGGCAATGGCTACTGGGATTCGACCAACACTGTACACCGCTATGACTTCAACAGTTGGCCAGCCGGTGCATGGGAAGATATCAGTGATCCACTACCAGTCGCGATCCAAGCAATGAATGCTGGCTTTACCACTGACACAATTGCTGGTGGAGAAGTCTGGTACGTTGGTGGAATGGAAGGACCTTCATTCACATGGCACGCTGAGAATTTATATCGTGTCTCAGAACCACCATGGTCCCCAGTTCCAACTGATGTACCTTGGGTATGGGAAACTCCTATCACAGGTACATTGGCTCCAGAAGGCACTCAGGAAGTTGGTGTGTACCTGACAGCGATCAGCGACACGGTGCCTCTACCCTTGGGTACCTACACTGCTACCCTGCGAATTGTCAACAATGACTTCGTAGCTGGTCCTCAAAACGTGACAGTGATCATGCATATCGTCGAAGGGTTCCTGGCACCAACCGCTGAGTTCAGTGCTTCTACACCGGTTAATGTTGGTGATCCGACTGTATTCACGAACCTCAGCACGGGAGGTGTTCCTCCTGCGAATTCGTTCGAGTGGGACTTCGGTGACGGCATTACGATGACCGTGGGCACACTGGATCCAGTGTCGCATGTATATGCCACATTTGGAACCTTTACAGTGACCTTGAATGCGTGCAACAGTGAAGGTTTGTGCGACACGGTTACTCATGATGTTGTGGTTCTCCCGAAAGTCATCCTGCTGCCTCTGATCAACAAAAACTAACTTCACCTCATAACCTTGGATTCTCAAGGTAGTTGAGAGAAGCCACATAAAGTTAAAGCCTGCGGGTGGAAACATCCGCAGGCTTTTGTTATTTCAAATGATATTAATGCTATACTTAAGTCTGTTGAGCCAGAAATGATCTCTACTTGACCAATGTCCAAGAAAAAATTCAACTCGGAAGACAGTAAACCGATTGAGTACCTCAAAGAAGTTGACGCAGCTAAACAACAGGAGAAAATTAACGCTGAAAACCTCATTAAATCTTTGCGATCTGACATGCATCTGACCAGTGATGCTTCACCTGAAAAGAAAAAATTTTTCCAGAGATTAAACCTAAAATTAATATTTGGTATCTTACTGACACTATTCATACTTGTGTTGACATGGTTTATGTTAAGTGGACCTGGTAGACCCATTTTGGAACGTGATCTGGCGTTAATAGTTAATGCAAAGGCAACTGCCACACAAACACCAGAACCGTCACCAGTGGCGACAAGTACCAGCCTTCCACACTCAAGTAGCACACCTTCTCCGCGTCCGACAAACCGTCCAACAAAAACCGCGACCGCCCGGCCGACACTTTCACCCACAATTCAACCATCAAAGAGCACCCCCACTTCAGGGTCAGCATGTCGTGACGTGCTGACAATTTCATTAGCAGATGTTGGGCAGACATTGTGTGTTCAAGGGATAGTTATCGAAACCGTTGAAAGACCTAATGCCTTCATGGTGGTTTTCAGCGATTTACCTGGGTCATTTTATTGGGTATCTTATGATATGGTATGGTCGCAAGCTGAGCTGAATACCTGTTATAAGACCATCGGGACGATCGAGCAACTCGCCAACAGCCCAATTTTAAAATTTGGTTACAGCAATATACCGGAGATATGCCCGTGATAGATAAAAAGATTAAGTTTATTGTCAACCCAGTTGGCAGGTCAAGGAGCTGGTAAGCTTGCACTACCTGAAATTGACCGGTTATCTCGCGAGAATTCGATGGAATGCGACATCGTCAGTACAGATTTTGCCGGTCATGCGATTGATCTGGCGAGAGAAGCAGCATTGAGCGGCTATGAAACCGTGGTGGCAGTAGGTGGAGATGGAACCTCGAATGAAGTGCTTAATGGATTGATGCAAGCCTGGAATCAGGGTCATAGAAATACAATTATGGGGATAATAGGTATCGGGCGCGGAAACGATTTCGCTTATGGATTTGAAATTCCATCTGGTTTACTGATTGGTTTCCAGTTAATCCAACAAGGGAAACATCGTTTCATGGATGTTGGATATGTCATTGGAGGTAATTATCCCCAAGGTCGATATTTTGGTAATGGCGTCGGGATTGGGTTTGATGCAGTGGTAGGTTTTGAAGCTATGAAACTTACCCATTTGCATGGGTTCATGAACTATATCGTCGCAGCACTACGAACGATATTCTTGTTTTTCAATGCTCCATTGGTCCAGATAGAATACGATGATGAAGTAATAACCCAGCCATCACTGATGGTTTCTATAATGAATGGAAGGAGGATGGGGGGAGGATTTATGATGGCACCCAGCGCTCTAACCGATGACGGGATGCTCGACTTATGTATCGCAGGACAATTAAGCAGGCTAGGAATTCTTACGATGATTCCCCGGTTTATGAAAGGCACCCAAGCGACTCAGCCTCAGATCAAAACCGGTCGAGCGGCAAAAATACGCGTAATCGCATTGGAAGGTGTCCTACCAGCTCATGCAGATGGAGAAACGATTTGCACAGCCGGAAAGGAATTACAAGTAGAAATTATTAAAGAGCCTATCAAAATCATAACCGGAAGAACGAGTGAATGAATTTAGCATATCAGCTTGTCACCTATTCAATACGCGTTCTAACGAGAATTTTATGCGATGTCGATGACAGCCAGTTAATTAATGTTCCCGAAAGAGGACCATTGATCCTTGCCTGCAATCACATCAATTTTATGGAAGTGCCTTTAGTTTTCACTCATCTGCAACCGCGCAAGGTAACCGCGTTTGCCAAGTCTGAAACATGGGAAAACCCGGTGATGGGCTATCTATTTAATCTGTGGGGTGCAATTCCGATCCAACGCGGCGAAGCAGATGCGGCAGCATTCAGGAAAGCTGTGGATGCTTTGGAACAGGGAAAAATTTTAGCAATTACCCCTGAAGGAACACGTAGCGAGAATGGTCAGATGGGACAAGGGCATCCTGGAATTGTGATGCTGGCGCAGCGAAGTAATATTCCAATATTACCATTAGTATACTTTGGGAGTGAAAAGCTTCGGGATAACATCCACAAATTTAAACGGACGGATTTTCACATAAGAGTAGGAAAGCAATTTAAATTAAAATTCGAGGCTACCAGAGTTGACCGAGAAATCCGCGGTAGAATGATAGATGAAATCATGTACCAGATGGCAGTATTATTGCCTGAAGAATATCGTGGGTATTACTCTGATCTATCTGGGCTAACAACTGAATTTCTCGATTTTGCATAGGCATTATTATTTCTCTGGATAATTATTGAGTAGGGATGATTGATATTTAGCAAGGTCAAAGGGCGCATTTGAAGCCCTAATCGTGTTATGACCTCGCAGATGACCAGGAGATTGGGGAAACTTAGATTTGCATATACCAAGCCGTGAGTAGAGAGCCCCAGTAATGGAATTCGAGACCCAGGAATGATGGAAGAAATTGTGTACTTTTATCCTGATGGGCATGAAAAACATTCCGAACGAGGGCATCCGGAACGTCCCGAGCGTGTTGAGATCATTCGATCATCGCTCCAAAAAGCTAATCTTTGGGATCCGTACCCAAAACTTGCTCCATTGGTACTACCGAACGAAATAGTCCAATCTACCCATTCTTCTGCCTATCTAAATCTGCTTGAGCTGACCTGCCGGAAGTCTGGGCATCTAGATGGGGACACTTATACAACTACCGCCTCGTGGGAACTCGCTCATCGCGCTGCAGGCGGAGCTGCGGCGGTTGCTTCATCCATCTGGGACAGGCAGGCGCGTCGAGGATTTGCCTTACCGCGACCACCTGGGCATCATGCCTCCCATGGTCAGGGAATGGGTTTTTGTTTGTTGAATAATATCGCCATTTCAGCAGAGTATTTGATCCGTTGTTATAAAATTCAGAAATTAGCAATTATTGATTTGGACCTGCACCATGGTAACGGAACCCAAGATATTTTCTGGCGTAGAAATGATGTTTTATATATATCCACGCATCAATCGCCATTCTATCCTGGCACTGGAAGACTGGAGGACATTGGTGATGGTGACGGAGAAGGTTGGACAGCGAATTTTCCCCTTCCAGCTGGGTCGGGAGATAACGCCTATAACGCGTTCATGGACGAGCTGATATTACCCCTGCTCGACCAACGAAACCCTCAAATGATCCTGGTCAGTTACGGATTTGACATACATTGGCTCGATCCGTTAGGCCAACTTCTGATAACAGCTAACGGATATGGTAACCTGATCAAGAAGTTGTGTAAATGGGCTGATTCTCATTGCGATGGTAGGATTGGATTATTCCTGGAGGGTGGATACGACTTAAACGCTGGAGCAGCTTGCAGCCTGGCAGTAGTTACTGCGATGATGGATCACGAATGGGAGGATCCATACCCATGCCCATATCGTGAAACCAAAGAATGGCAACAGATGTTTTATCAAGCGAAATCGATCTGGAATATTTAATGATTATATGAATATTCTATTATTTTAAATATACGGTCTTGCAATCCAGGGACTTCCGTGTTAAAATCAATTTGGTATAGGTATTAAGATTGTGGCATCGTGGAAAAGTGGGCAGCTCCCACTTTTCTTGCGTATAAAGGCAATCCCTTTCTCGTAACTGTACGGAGATAATCAAGGAATGAAAAACGAGTTCATGTTAGCATTTAATGAGGTGCTCGAGGAAAAAGGACTTCCTAAAAATGTTGTCCTGGAAGCCCTCGAGGCAGCTATGGTCTCCGCTTATCGACGGGCGGTCAATGCATCACAAGCACAACTTGTTGAGGCAAAGGTCGACCCCGAGACTGGAGAAGTGACAGTTTACGCCGAGAAAGAAGTAGTGGAAGCTGTCCAGGATGAGCGAACAGAAGTTGAGCTAGAGAAAGCCCGCAAGATCGATCCGAGCGCTGAGCTTGGTGGAATGGTCGTTGTGGAATCTACTCCCAATAATTTTGGCAGAGTGGCTGCTCAAACAGCTCGTCAGGTGATACAACAGCGAATCCGTGAAGCTGAACGCGATTCGCAGATGAAATATTATGCTAAGCAAGTAGGTGAGATTGTGAGTGGGGTCGTGCAGGCGGTTACTCCTCAACAAGTCACCCTCGGATTGGATATGAAAGCAGAAGGTGTACTCCCAAGGAACCAACAAATCAATGGCGAGCATTTTCGCGTCCATGACAGGGTGCAATCACTTCTACTTGAAGTGAAACAAACCCCACGTGGTCCACAAATTGTGCTTTCACGTTCCCACCGAAATTTCCTTAGGTGTCTTTTGGAGAACGAAGTTCCAGAGATTTACCACGGTTTGGTTGAAATTCGGTCAATCGCTCGTGAACCCGGACAAAGATCAAAGGTTGCCGTAGCTGCGCTACAACCAGCAGTAGATCCCGTAGGTGCCTGTGTAGGCATCAGAGGCGTACGGATCCAGGCAATCGTACGCGAACTAAATGACGAGAAAATAGATGTCATCGAGTACGACGCTGATCCTTCATCGTATATTGCCAAGGCGTTAAGCCCGGCAAGGGTTACAGGTGTATATCTTAACGAACACGCTAAAGGTACTAAAACTGCGACCGTAGTCGTGATGGATGACCAGCTGAGCCTTGCAATTGGCCGAGATGGACAAAATGCCAGACTAGCAGCGAAACTCACCGGTTGGCGGATCGATATTAAATCATTGCTCGAAGCGGCTGGTGACGCAGTCCACCGGCTTCAGAGTGACCCTGAATTTGCCTTTATGGCAGAAACCGAGACAGAGAACATTCCGAGGGTCGAGCTTATTCTCGGTAAGAAGGCTGAAGGTAGGCCAATAACTCCTGAAGAATATCAATTCTTGAGTCAGTTTGTTGATCGAGTCGAGCGTGGCTTAATCCACCGCAGAACAGCGGAGAAATTGGCTGATGAAGAGCGGCGGAAGGATATTCGATCCGGGATCCCGGTAGCTGCTTATGCAATGTCACTTGAAGATCTAGCTTTGACGGACCGGATATACGATTTACTGACATCATCTGGATATGAAACAATTGGCGATTTGATGTTTCAATTGGCTTTAGATGAAGATACTGTATTAGGTATCAGCGGCATTGGTCCAAAAGCGATGGAAGAAATTAAGGAGAAGCTGACCACTATTTCGTTCCCATCAACCGAGCCAGAAATTATCGCTCCTGAGGCTGAAGTACAGGTAGAGCCAGAAGTTGAGAAAGTTGAAGTGTTGGCCGAAGTTCCTCCTGAGGAACATATTACAACAGAAATACCTGAAACATTGGTAGAAGTGCCAATCACTGAATTACCAACCGAAGGGGAAATAATTCCGGTCAGTGAAGCGCCAAGTGCTGAGGTTGAATTAGTTGGTGAAGAACAAACTCCACCTGTCCCTGGAGAAGCTAAAGAAGAAGAGCCTGAGAAGGCGGTAGATTTTAATGAAATCTTTGCTTTACGACCAGAGATATTAGGAATCCAGCCTGATTCAGAAGAAGAGGAAGAGGAAGAAGATCTCGATAAAAAAGGTAAACCGAAGAAGAAAAAGAAGAAAAAATTTGTTGAAGTTGAATATGATCCCGATCGAGACATTACCTTGGTAAAAAGAAAACGCAAGCGTGGTGGTGGCTGGGAAGATGATTGGAATTTTTAAACAATAACAAGAAGGTCATGTGCCTAGAAAAATTGGTAAAAGAAGGCATGTACCCCAACGAACGTGTGTAGGTTGCAGAGAGATTTTACCTAAACGCTCGATGATTAGGATTGTACGCAGCCCACAAGGCGTTGTGATTGATCCAACAGGTAAATTGGCTGGAAGGGGTGCATATCTACATGTACAGCGATCTTGTTGGGATATGGGATTAAAAGGAGCATTGGCAAGCGCCTTAAAAACAGAATTTACTCCTGAAGAGCGCGAGCGACTAATGAATTACGCTGTATCATTACCGGAATAGGAACCGATAATGGACGAGTGATCCATCTCATCCGCTCATAGGGGATAAATAAATTGAAATAATGAGGTACCGTATGAGCGATAACGGCAATAATTCAAAGAAAATAGAAGTTCCATCAAGCATAACAGTGCGTGACCTTGCCCAGATCATGCAGACCAGTCCAATAGACGTCATTAAAGCATTGATGTCGAATGGGGTGATGGCAAGTATTAATCAACCCATCGATTTCGATACTGCGGCAATCGTTGCTTCAGAAATGGGGTTTGAAGCTGTACCTGAAAGTCCGAAAGAGACCGATCTGGACTTGGGTGAAATACCGCAATGGAGAAGGGCTATAGCTAAGGAATCTACAGAAGATCTAGCTGCCAGACCCCCTGTGGTTACGATACTAGGTCATGTTGATCATGGCAAAACAACACTGTTAGATGCAATTCGTGAAACAAACGTAGCGGAAGGCGAAGTTGGGGGGATAACCCAGCATATCGGAGCTTATCAAGCCGAGCATAACGGTCACCTGATCACATTTTTAGATACACCAGGACACGCAGCATTCACTGCCATGAGGGCAAGAGGCGCACAGGGAGCTGATATTGTGATTTTGGTTGTTGCGGCCGATGATGGTGTGATGCCACAAACGAAGGAAGCAATTGCTCATGCAAAAGCTGCCAAAGTACCGATCATCGTAGCGATGAACAAAATCGATAAGACTAATGCTGACCCCGACCGTGTAAAACAACAACTAGCTGAAGCCGGACTGGTACCTGACGAATGGGATGGAGATACGATTGTAGTTCCCATGTCTGCAAAACGCCGTGAAGGACTGGATGATATGCTTGAAGCAATCATCCTGGTGGCAGATACGATGGATATCCGCGCTAATCCTGATGGAGAGGTGATTGGTACAGTCATCGAAGCTGAGCTGGATAAAGCCAAAGGTTCGATGGCAACATTGCTCGTGCAAAATGGCACCCTTGAAGTTGGGGATGTTGTCATCGTTGGGAAGGCATTTGGAAAGCTTAAAGCACTGTTCGATTTTCGCGGGCGCAGGATCCATAAAGCAGGCCCATCCACTCCGGTTTCAGTGATGGGATTGAACAATGTACCAGAAGCAGGTGATATATTTAAAGTAGTTGCTTCGGAAAAAGATGCGAGAGCAATTGTTGCTGAAAATGCCTCATCAAGTGATAATACGTCATCAAATAAGAAAACACAAATAACCCTTGAGCAACTATTTGATCAGTTTAAGGCCGGCGAGATCCGAGAGTTAAGACTGATCATTAAAGCAGATGTTCAAGGCTCATTAGAGCCAATCATTTCATCGCTTAAGGACTTATGTACAGACGAGCTATCAGCCAATATCCTTTACGCAGAAACCGGAAATATTACCGAAAACGATGTCATGCTTGCAGCAGCTTCAAAGGCTGTAATTGTGGGTTTTAGTGTTCAAGCAGATGTATCTGCAAGGCGATTAGCTGAAAAAGAAGGTGTATCCATCCGACTTTATGACATCATTTATCGGATGATTGAAGATATTGAGAAAGCATTAAATGGCATGCTTGAGCCAGTCGAGAAAGAGACTGTACTTGGACATGCAGAAGTTAGGAAGGTATTTCGCATATCCAAGGTGGGGAATATCGCTGGATGTTATATAACCGACGGTGAAATTAGACGGAATTCACGCGGTAAGGTATTGAGGAATGGAGAAATTGTGGCAATTGGTGAGATTTCTTCCATCAAACACCTGCAGGAAGATGTCAGGGAAATCCGGCAAGGGTTTGAATGCGGAATCTCTTTACGAAATTTCTCCGATTTTAACGAAGGTGACCGGATAGAATGTGTGTTGGTAGAAACGGTTCCGGCAGCCGGATAATCACGGAAGCATAAATGGTATCTAAAGCACGTTTATCGAGAATATCCGAACGTATACGTGAGGAACTATCAGAGATATTATTAATGAAGAGCAATGATCCACGTTTGAAAGGTATCACGGTTACTGGTGCTGACGTAGATAAAGAGCTGGCATATGCTGAGATTTATGTTTGTGCATTAGAAGGAGCAGAACGAGCGAATGAAGTTATTTCCGGGTTGGAGCACGCACAGGGATATCTGCGCAGTGAATTGGCCCACAGAATGGAATTACGTATTTTTCCTCGACTAAGATTTCATTGGGACCCGACTCTTGAACAAGCAGATAATATTGAACGGTTGATTATATCTATTCACCAGGATGATCCTCTAAAAATAGATGGATCGAAGACGAAAAGGGCAGCAAAACATGAAGCTAGCTGATCATGAATTAATTACCACAATTCGTGACCAACTAATTTCCATGGAGATAGTGCTGGTCATTTCGCACCAACGTCCTGATGGTGATGCCATAGGGTCAATCCTAGCTATAGGTCTTGCATTACTTTCCGCTGGTAAACAAGTCCAAATGGTGCTAAAGGATGGTATTCCGGACAACTTTCGATTTTTAGAGGGAAGCGAGTTAGTAACAACAAAACCTCGTGGCAAAGTTGACTATATAATTGTTGTGGATTCAGCAGAAATTGAACGAATTGATGCTGAATTCAACTACCTTATACCGGATCTTAATATTGACCACCATAAGACGAATACAAGTTTTGCAGCAATCAATCTTGTTGAAAGCGAGGCAGTTGCTACTGCTGAAATAATTGCTCGATATTTACCAGATTTTGGTTTATCAATAAACAGACCAATTGCTAATGCGCTTCTCACGGGGATTGTTACGGATACCATCGGTTTCCGCACTACCAATGTTAATCCACAGGTCCTGCGAATGGTAGCCGATTTAATGGAACAGGGTGGTAACCTCCCAGAGGTTTATTTCAAGACGATTGTTGAACAGTCCCTTGCATCAGCTCGCTATTGGGGAGCAGGATTGTCAAAAATAATGATGGAAGACGGGTTAGTGTGGACTACACTATCGCTAAGTGAGCGTTATGCTGCAGGATATTTAGCCCGCGATGACGCTGACCTGGTAAAGGTCTTATCTGCAATTGAAGGCGCGAAAATCGCGGTAATCTTAACCGAGCAGACCGGAGGATATGTTAAAATTAGCTGGCGCTTGTGTACCAGTGCAGATTCTGATCTAGATGTTTCTGAAATTGCGAAGAAGTTTGGGGGAGGTGGACACAAGGCAGCTGCAGGGGCAGATGTAAAAGGCAAATTGGACGAAGTATTAGTAAAAGTATTAACAGACACAAAAATATCTGCGAATCATATCAAAAGGACTATCGAAAATATTTGATAGAAGATTTTTTGATGGGATAGAATATGAACAAGAATTATGAAGATCAACTAAAAAACGCTGTATCAGGCGTATTAGTAGTCGATAAGCCAGTTGGATTAACCTCACATGATGTGGTTCAGATTATTCGTCGGGGGACAAATATTCATAGAGCAGGTCATACTGGTACTTTAGATCCAAGGGCATCTGGTGTTCTAGTCGTCCTGGTTGGACCAGCTGTAAGACTAAGTGAATATGTTTCTGCGTCAGACAAGCGGTACCAGGCGACGGTACATTTAGGCAGTACAACCGATACTTTTGATTCAGAAGGAAAGATTACCTCTTCTGGATCTGTTGAAAATATCACCGAAGAGCAATTTGAACAAGCATTACAACAATTTATTGGTGAGATTCAACAAATTCCACCACCCTATTCGGCGATTAAGGTACAAGGTCGAAAAGCATATGAGATGGCTCGAGAAGGTGAAGATGTTGAACTTCAGCCAAGGACTATCCAGGTTTATAGCCTGGAGCTATTGGAATGGAATCCTCCTGAAGCAGTGATCGACGTGTTTTGTTCATCAGGAACATACGTTCGCTCGCTTGCGAATGACCTGGGCGTGGCTTTGGGATGCGGGGCGCATCTAGTCGGTTTGCGGAGAACGAAAAGTGGTCGTTTCACACTACGTGATGCTGTACCATTACGCAGGCTACAGGAAGCGTTTCACGTTGGTGATTGGTACAAGTTCCTTATCCCAGCAGCTGAAGCTTTAGGTGATTGGCACATGGTGGAATTGGACGGTGATCAGGTGGAATTAATCCGTCATGGACATCGGATTACTGCAGACGGTGCAGAAAAAGGATGGGTCCGAGGGATAAGCCAGCAAGGTGATCTGGTTGCGTTAATGGAATTAGATGAAGCGACCAACGAATGGCAACCACGTAAAGTATTCTTTTCTTAATTCAAAATTTGACGCCATATGGTGCATCACTATACATCACTTGAAGGTGTCAATATCCGAAATACATGGCTGACCATCGGATCGTTTGATGGTATTCATATAGGTCATCAGAAGCTCATTAGTGAGCTAAATGATAATGCCCACCGAGCAAGGGGAAAGTCAGTTGTCCTGACTTTTCATCCGCATCCTGCAGTAATACTTCGAGGACGAACGGGAGCATTTTATTTAACCCCACCTTCAGAAAAAGTTGAGTTACTCGATTCGCTTGGTGCAGACATTGTTATCACCCATCCTTTTACTTATGAATTATCCCAGTCTACGGCGCGTGAATATGTCATTTATTTAATGAACCATTTGGGATTTAAGCAACTTTTGGTGGGTTATGATTTTGCACTTGGAAAAGGACGAGAAGGAAACGTACCGTTCCTACAGCTACTTGGAGAGGAATTTGGTTTTTCGGTGCAAGTAGTTGATCCTGTCATGAGCAGTGGAAAGATCGTCTCCTCAAGCTTGATACGAAATTTAATTGGCGAAGGTGCAGTTTCTGAGGCTTATAAATTACTAGGCAGATTTTATCCGGTGCAAGGAATAGTTGTTCACGGCGATGGACGGGGCAAGAGAATTGGGATACCGACGGCAAATTTAGTAACAGGTGATGAAAAATTAATCCCCGGTGCGGGAGTGTACGTATGTAGAACACAAATCCGGGAAAATTACTTGCCAGCAGCAGTCAATGTTGGCACTCGTCCTACATTTGAGAGTTCTGATAAAACCTCACATGTCGAAGCATATATACTCGATTTTTCAGGCGATTTATATGGACAGGAGATTAAGCTGGAGTTTATCGAACGATTACGTGGCGAAATCAGATATCAAAGCGTAGAAGAGTTATTAAATCAAATATACGCAGATATCGACCAAACGCGGTTAATCACATCTAGATTAAACAAAACCCTGGTCTAAATCTTAGGTCAGATTGGAATTGTGTATGCAACAATATCTGGATTTACTTCAGTTCATTTTGGAGCAAGGAACAGAGAAACCGGATAGAACCGGTACAGGCACATTATCAGTGTTTGGATACCAGATGCGGTTTGATCTCAATAATGGTTTTCCGTTGCTAACGACGAAAAAAATTCACTTAAAATCTGTGATCTATGAATTATTGTGGTTTTTAAGAGGGGAGAGCAATATCAATTTTTTAAAAGAACATAGTGTAGGGATTTGGGACGAGTGGGCTGACCCAAATGGTGAATTAGGTCCGGTCTACGGGGTTCAATGGAGGCAATGGAAGACTTCAGAGGGTACCGTAGTTGACCAGATCAGCCAGGTAATTGATCAAATAAAAAAGAATCCAAATTCACGTCGGCTCATAGTCAATGCCTGGAACGTAGGAGAAATTCCCAGGATGGCGCTTCCACCATGCCATTTATTATTTCAATTTTATATAGCAGATGGAAAATTATCTTGCCAGTTCTACCAGAGGTCAGCAGATGTTTTTATTGGTGTGCCTTATAATATTGCGTCCTATGCATTACTGACGATGATGGTCGCTCAAGTCTGCAATCTTGGCGTGGGGGACCTGATCCAAGTCATGGGAGATACCCATTTATATATTAATCATCTAGAGCAAGCAAGACTCCAACTCACACGTGAGCCACTTCCTCTTCCTACGATGAAGCTAAACCCGGAGAGAGGTTCAATTCTTGATTTCAAGTATGAAGATTTTGAGCTAAGTAATTATCAAAGCCACCCACACATAAAAGCGGAAATATCGGTGTGATTATTTCGCTCATTGTCGCCATGGATGAGAGGGGTGGAATTGGAAAAGAAAACCATTTAACATGGCATTTGCCATCCGATCTAAAACGATTCAAGAAGCTGACCATGGATCACTACATCGTTATGGGGCGAAAGACATTCGAGACGATCGGGAGACCACTTAAAGGCAGGAAAATGATTATACTCACGCATAGAAAGGATTATTTTCCTGAAGGTTGCTTGGTAGTTAATTCTCTTTGGCCAGCAATTAATATAGCTGAGGTGAACTGCGAAAGTGAATTATTTATTATTGGGGGTGGAGAAATATTTACATTAGCAATTGATTTAGCCGATAAAATATATATGACTATGGTCCACACCAACATCAATGCCGATGTCTTCTTCCCGAAAATTAATCAATCTGATTGGGAAATAATCGAGATCGAAAAGGGCTCAACGAGCGATATAGATGATTTTGGATCCGATTTCAAAATATTACAGCGGGTGCATTAATAACAGGGTTGACAAATACTGAATTCCTAATATAATTCGTCAAACTTAATAACAAATGACTTTGACGAGGACGAGTAAACCCTGATACGACGGTACAGACAGCGAGTGAAGATGAGAATCTCGCCCGTGCGCTAGAGTTGAATGGACCTCAGAGTTGCAAGGTGAAACAAGTTGGGAGTAAATAGGAGTAGCCTACGCCGGAGATGCCACCGTTATCTGGGCAAAAGGTATCGTCAATTTTAGAAGACTGTATCTGAAAAGAGTGAAGCTGGCTATATATTTCCCGTTGCATCATAGCGGGATTTTTTGTTAATTGGCAGGTCAGCTTAACTGGGGTGGCACCACGGACTGCGCGTTCGTCCCCATGGGATGAACGCATTTTTATTTAAGACTAATACCAATGGAGGTAGAAATGTCTGAACAAACAAGATTTTTGCTTAACGAATCGGATGTTCCAAAATTTTGGTATAACATGAACGCGGACAGTCCGGTTCCGCCGACGCCCGTGCTCAACCCACAGACCCTCGAACCTGTCACACCAGATTTCCTGTCCGTGTTGTTCCCGATGGAGCTGATCATGCAGGAGATCAGTACTGAACGTTTCATCGAGATTCCATCTGAAGTCAGAGAAATATACAAATTATGGCGTCCGACGCCATTAATTCGTGCACGCCGACTGGAAAAATTACTTGATACACCTGCCCATATCTATTTTAAGTACGAAGGCACTTCTCCAGTTGGAAGTCATAAACCAAATACAGCAGTTGCTCAGGCATTTTTTAACAAAATATCTGGTACGAAAGCTTTAACAACAGAAACAGGGGCAGGACAATGGGGTTCAGCTCTGGCTATGGCTTGCAGGTTTTTTGACATGAACCTGGAAGTCTACATGGTGAAAGTTTCATATAACCAGAAACCTTACCGGCGTTACCTGATGGAGACTTATGGAGCACATGTTTTTGCCAGTCCTACAGCTCATACTGATTACGGGAAATCGATCCTGGCGAACGACCCTGATAACCCAGGATCTCTCGGAATAGCGATTTCTGAAGCAGTCGAGATGGCGGTGAAATCTGGTGGAGCAAAAAAGTATAGCTTGGGTTCAGTGCTCAATCACGTATTGTTACATCAAACAGTGATCGGTCAGGAAGCACTGAAGCAAATGGATTTGGCTGGAGAGTATCCAGATGTCGTAATTGGTTGCGTGGGCGGTGGTTCTAATTTTGGTGGCATAGCTTATCCATTTTTGCATCAAAATTTAACCGCTGGTAGAAAAACCCGTCTTTTGGCTGTCGAACCAACAGCAACTCCTTCACTAACAAAAGGAGTATATCGATTTGACTACGGGGATACGGCAAAAATGGCACCCATTGTAAAAATGTACACTCTTGGGCATGATTTTGTACCCCCACCGATCCACGCCGGAGGATTGCGCTATCACGGCATGGCGCCTTCGATATGCGCATTATACGATGCTGGATATATCCAGGCGATCGCTGTGCCTCAGCTCGCTACCTTCGAAGCTGCAATTCAGTTTGCGCGTACGGAGGGAATTATCCCGGCGCCAGAATCTGCCCATGCGATTAGAGCGGCGATTGATGAAGCCATTGATGCAAAAAACAAGGGTGAATCACGCATCATATTATTCAATTTATCGGGCCATGGCGACTATGATATGAGTTCTTACCAGGCATATCTGAGCGGTAAATTACAGGATTACGAATACCCAGACGAAGCCATCCAGGTTTCATTGGCACATTTACCGAGGGTGAATATTCCCCTGTAAGATAATTAACCTGTGCAGACAGATATTGTGTCTGTCTGCACAGGCTTTCCAGTCTGATTGTATTAGCCAAATTGGTTAACAAAATCAACTACGGCAGCATGGTGTCCAACATCATGTTGAGCACGTTCAGATAAGTACCACTTATGCTCAAGAATTTGGCAATATAGTTCGATCGGATCCGCATTATATTTCGGATGAGTGGGGTTATCAAGTATGGTTTTTAATTCGTCGATTACTGACTTATAAACTTGTCCCAACCAATAATATGCCACTGCTTCTAAAGACATATTGGGATTGCCTGACTGGGTGAAATTAGCTTTTAGCTCGTAAATTTCATTAATTATTTGCTGAGCTTGCCTTTCTTCTGCATATAATCCTGTAATTTCCATTAATTGATTGCGGTGAAAATTTCGATCGGATACAAAAATTCTTAGTTTAAGTATATTGCCTTCATCTTCATTTTTTAATTCAATATCCTTTACAGAAAAGCCCAAAGAATTTAATGCCCTGATCCTTTCCTGCACGCGATATAGCTCATCCTGGCGAAATATATCTTCCCGGGTTATTTCTTCCCATAATTCTCGATAGCGCTGTTGGATGTATGGGCCAGTTTCCTGGATTGGATAGTTCAATGGAAGGTTCTCATCGGTTTGGAGTTCAGTGAGTTCTCCCAGAATATTCTCCTGCATGATTTCAAGATCGTGGTAGCGCAAAATCGGTGATAGGCGTGGTAAGTGGAATTCTGAGGTCTCAGCGTCAACGAGATACGCTTGTAGGGCCCCTGCGTCTCGGCGGAATAAAATATTCGATAGTGAGCAATCACCCCAATAGAATCCATTTGAATGAAGTTGAACAAGCAGACCTGAAATGGCATCTAATAGATGCATCTGATATCGGTCTACTGCGTTTGACATAAAAAGTGAACGAAATGGTACAGATGCCTCAAGATATCGCGTAAAGAGAATGCTGAATTTTGAATCGCTCCTTACCAGCGATGCATAACCAATCGATTTAACACAAGGGAGGCCAATCTTTTGCATATGAACAAGTAATTCATATTCTTTCCTGGCAATACCTTGGGGAAGCTCCTTTATTACATACAGAGAACCTTCGTAATTTATGAATACTACAGGATGGCGAGAGATTCCATGCTGAATCTCTTCGGTACGAGGTTCCTGTTTTAACCATTCATTAAAAGGTATTTCCCACGGTAAATCGCTAAAATCAGGATTTGTTGGGAGAATCTCAGGGATTAATTTGAATTCATACATGAATAGAGTATCCAATCTAGGGAGAGAGCAATCGGTTAGGCTAATTATAAAAGATAAGGAGAGTACAAACGCCTTGACATAGTAATTAATAATGGACAGAGAGTCCTTCGAAAAAGATAGAATTTGGAGTTAAATTGGATCATCTATCCGTTAAAACCGTGGGTGAATCTGAGTTTGAGCAAAAATAGATATTCATTATTTATAATTTTGTCCGGGTGAATATTCAAGGTAAAATATACTACTTGGGAAATGGTTTATTGATATCCACCATCAACCATAAAAAAGGAGTATTCCGTGGAAATATTGATATGTACTGATGGATCTACATCTTCAATCCGGTCAGCTGGATTAGTTTCGAAATTTGGCTTTCCTATAAATACCCACATTGTAGTTCTTGGGGTAAGTGAAAGTCCGGAAGATACCGAGAAATTGACAACATCAATTAACCTGATTTACCATAATTTTGGAACCAATTATCATCTTGACAAAAAAATGAGATCTGGTGATCCAATTGAGGAGATTATCGCCGAAGCCTTGGAAAGCTCCTACGATTTAGTTATCGTTGGAGGTGGTGGTAACCAAATCGGACTACTCCATCCGCAAATTGGATCGACTACCGCCAAGCTGGCTCGAAAACTACATACCCATTTCCTCGTAGTGCGAAATATTCCTGCGATGTTCACAAAGGTGTTGTTCTGTGCTGGTATGGACACACTGGCAAGTGAGACGATGAAATTAGGCGGGAACTGGTTATCAATGACCAGTGCTCAAATCGGTTTACTCCATGTAATACCAATTAGCCAGAAAAGCTCAATGACCAACGGGGATGAATCGCTTCCCCACACTCAATTAATCGAGCGGTCCACCCAACAACTTCGCGAAGCCGGAATAAAAAATGAAATTATTCCTCAAATTCGTCAAGGATTAGTGGTTGACGAAGTGTTAAATGAATTAACTGAAGGCGAGTATGATCTTTTAGTCATAGGGTCACACTATCAACCGGGACAGGATCTTTGGCAGGGGACGTTACTCGACGATATTACCGATCAATTATTAAATCAGACTAATTGCTCGGTATTGATTATCTAGGGAAATAAGACTAATGTTAAGGTCTCGCTATCGTAGGATATTATTATTTTTTTCGAGTGTCCTCGCTAGCGTAATATTTTGGGATTTAATATTACCTCGGATAGGATTGGCGAAATGGTCCAACCGAACGAGGTCCGAAAGAATCCGTAAGATCGCCATTCGCTACCGGACTTTAGCAGTCCAGATGGGGGGAGTTTTGATTAAGGTGGGGCAGTTTCTCTCAGCCCGTGTGGACGTGCTGCCCAGTTCAGCTACAGATGAGTTAGCCAGATTACAGGATGAGGTTCCATCCGAGTCATTTGAAGCGATCCGAACCGTTGTAGAATCCGAATTTGGCACACCTTTGCTTGATAAGTATATCGAATTTGATTCAACACCATTAGCAGCGGCATCGCTAGGCCAAGCACATTTAGCGAAAGTGCGTATAACCAAGGATCAGGCTGTATCACTCAATGTTCCAGTAGACGAAACCGACGATAATTTAAATCTCTCCTATCCAGTTGTTGTCAAAGTACAACGACCGAATATTGAGAAAATCATAGCCACCGATCTTGCTGCCATCAAGACTGTGGGAGGCTGGATAAAACGATACCCTCCTATTCGCAAACGAGTCAATATCCCAGGGCTGTTAGCTGAGTTCACCCACGTTCTTTATGAGGAAATTGACTACACAGCAGAGGGGAAGAATGCTGAGATATTTGCATCTAATTTCATTAATGATCCTGGAGTGCTCGTACCTAAAGTAGTTTGGACTCACACGACCAAACGGGTATTAACTCTTCAAGATGTCCGAGCTATAAAGATTACAGACTATGAGGAGATAACTGATGCTGGGATAAACAGGTCCGAGGTTGCATCGAGATTGCTGAACACTTATCTAAAACAGATTTTTGAAGATGGCTTCTTCCATGCCGATCCACATCCAGGCAATTTATTTGTCAAACCGCTAGATATTCCTGGAGATGGATCTACTTTACACCAGGGATGGATATTGACGTTTATTGATTTTGGGATGGTCGGACGAATGCGACCTGAAATTCGTGATGGACTGCGTGAGTTGCTCATTGGAGTGGGTTTACAAGATGCAGCAAGAGTAGTTAACGCTTATCAAATCATTGGCATCCTGCTACCTGACGCGGATATCGCATTGTTAGAAAGAGCTAAATCTGCAATGTTCCAACGGTTTTGGGGTAAAGGGATGGATGAACTTAATAATATCAGTATGGAGGAAGTTCATGATTTTGCGTATGAGTTTCGCGATATTTTATATAATATGCCGTTTCAATTACCTCAAGATTTGATTTTTCTCGGTAGGGCTGTTGGTATATTATCAGGAATGTGCACGGGGTTAGATCCACAGATCAATGTTTTCGAGCATCTATCACCTTTCTCACAAAAAATCATCAAGGAAGAAACACAACATGATTTGAGTTATTGGTTAAAGGAAGCTGGAAATATTGGTTTAAAGGTAATTAGACTACCCACGCGGGCAGATGCGTTAATAACCAGGATGGAACGCGGTGAATTAAATGTGCGCGACCCGCAATTGTCGGAAAATATCAAAAAACTTGAAAAAACAGTATCTAAGGCAGTTGGTGGGATTATCTTCGCAGCATTTTTACTTGCTTCGATCCAATTATCATCGGGACAACAAGAAGCACTCACCTGGGTATTACGAATTGCCGCACTTGTTTCCTTATTATGGATCATTTTCAAGTGATTGTAATAAATGCAACTTTATGTCGAGTAATGCATCAGATATTAGTAAGAATTCTTTGAATGATCTTTGTAATTACTAATAATATTCCTGAATAGAAAGGGTATAAAATGGATTTTACCCTCAATAACGCCTCCATAATTCAATCAGCAAATGAAGTAAAAGTATTAATTCTTGGTTCAGGTCCAGCAGGCTTATCAGCTGCGTTATATGCAGCTAGAGCAAATCTAGATCCTGTCGTGTTAACTGGGATGGAATTGGGTGGACAGGCATCGTTGACGAATATCATAGAGAATTATCCAGGTTTTCCAGACGGGGTAGGTGGACAAGAACTATCGGACTTATTGCAAAAACAAGCTGAGAAATTCGGAGCTCGTGTCGAATATGATACTGCGACGGAGGTCGACCTTGGCGAACGCCCATTCAGGGTAAAGACATATAACAGTGAATATCTTGCGGAAACATTGATTATAGCAACCGGTGCCCAAGCAACACACCTGGATGTTCCAGGAGAGAAGGAACTGATTGGGAGAGGTGTGTCTTATTGTGCTACTTGTGACGGTTGGTTCTTTAAAGAGAAAGATGTCATTGTGGTAGGGGGTGGTGATAGCGCAATTGAGGAAAGTCTATTCCTGACCCGTTATGCGAAAACAGTAACCATTGTTCACCGAAGAGATAGCTTGAGAGCAGGTGTCATTTTGCAACAACGCGTGTTTAGTCATCCCAAAGTTAAATTCATCTGGGACAGTGCGATTACTGAGATCCTTGGTGAAGAAAAAGTCACGAAAATTAGTTTAAAGAATTTAAAAACCGACGAATTTAGTGAACTACCAACTGACGGAGTGTTTATATTCATCGGTCACATACCAAACACTCAGATGTTTGGAGAATCGCTTATTCTCGATGAGCGAGGATACATCAAGACGGATATTACCCTCTCAACCAATATTGCTGGTGTATATGTAGCAGGTGAAGCTGGTGATCCAAATTATCGACAAGTGGTCACATCTGCGGGAATGGGCGCTGCTGCTGCCATGCAGGCAATCAAGTTCCTCCAGGAAGAAGAAAACGACCAACCAATAATTGTAAAATCATAACCAAACTCTAACGGAGGGAATATGAAAAACAAGGTCTCAATTATTGGCGGTGGTATGACTGGCTCAACTACAGCTCATTGGCTGGCAGCGCGTGAAATAACAGACATCGTTTTGGTAGATATTGTCGAGGGCATGCCCCAGGGAAAAGCACTGGATCTTCTGCAAGCGATGCCAGTCATCGGAAGAGACGTCAGGATTATTGGAAGCAACGATTATGATGCTACAACAGGTTCAGATATTATCGTGATAACGGCAGGCCTTCCACGAAAACCTGGAATGAGTCGAGATGATCTACTCACCGCAAATGCTGAGATTGTTTCGAAAGCTGTTATGGAAACTATTACACGCTCTCCTAATGCGATCTACATTATCCTGACCAATCCATTAGACGCGATGGCCTTTCTGACGATGAAATTATCCAAGCTACCTCCGGAACGAGTGATCGGGCAAGCTGGGATACTGGATTCTGCCCGCATGCGCGCTTTTGTAGCTACTGAAGCAGGTGTTTCAGTTGAAAATGTCCAATGTTATGTGATGGGAGGTCATGGTGACGAAATGGTACCATTAACGCGTCATTCAAATGTTGCCGGCTCCCCACTTCGGGATGTGATCCCGGCCGAGCGACTGGAAGCAATTGTCAATCGTACTAGAAAGGGCGGGGGAGAGATCGTCAGTTTGCTAAAAACAGGGAGTGCATACTACGCCCCGGCAGCAGCTGTTGCTCAGATGGTAGAGGCTATTCTTAAAGACAAACACCTTATTGTGCCTGCATCTGCTTTTATGAGGGGTGAGTACGGATTAAGAGATATTTTCTTTGGAGTACCAGTCCAACTGGGGCAAACCGGGATAGAAAAAATTATTTTATATGATCTAAATAATGAAGAACGTGAAGCGTTGAAAGTTTCTGCAGCTGCAGTACAACAAACCACGGATGCGTTGCGGGCTTTGGTAAAGATATAGATCAGGGAGAAAAGTTTATGTTACTTAACGAAAAGATTGAGCAGCAATTACCAGGGTGGCGTGAGCGGGTTAGAAAACTTATAAAAGATAAAGGCGATGTTAAAGTTGGCGAAGTAACCATATCACAAGTGTATGGTGGTATGCGGGATGTGAAGAGTCTCGTCACAGATATCTCCTATGTAGATCCGGTAGAAGGGATCAGATTTCGTGGTTATACAATCCCTGAGGTCATCTCGAAGTTACCCAAACCTCAAGGATCTGAGATGCCTTTTGTTGGAGGGTTATATTACCTTTTCCTTGTTGGAACCATTCCAACACGGGAACAAGCTATGGATGTGGAAGCAGAGTGGAGGAAGCGGGGAAAAGTGCCACAATATGTATTCGATACCATACGCGCTATGCCAGCTGATGCTCATCCAATGACGTTATTCACCTTGGCAGTATTGACTCTGCAGCGTGAATCGCAATTCTCCAAGGAATATCACTCAGGGCTTAAGAAAGATTTATATTGGATACCCATGTTGGAAGATAGCATGAATTTAACTGCGAAGCTGCCTGAGATTGCTGCATTTATTTACAGGCTTAAATATAAGAACGGTGACATCATACCCCCTGATCCTAATTTGGATTGGGCAGGTAATTTCGCACACATGATGGGGATCAGCGATCCAACTTATCAAGACTTATCCAGGTTGTACTTCCTACTCCATTCTGACCATGAGAGCGGGAATGTGAGTGCACATACGACACATCTTGTGGCTTCTTCCTTATCTGACATTTACTATGCTGCATCGGCTGGTTTAAGTGGGCTGGCAGGACCGTTGCATGGATTAGCAAACCAGGAGTGCTTGATGTGGCTGCTGGAAGTAAAGGAGAATTGCGGGGAATGTGCTTATGATAAGGCGGCTCTGAGCCAATTTGCCTGGGATACGCTTAATAATGGACATGTAATCCCTGGATATGGTCATGCAGTTTTACGTAAAACTGATCCCCGGTACACAGCACAACTGGAATTTGGTAAGCGGCATTTCCCAGATGACGAAATATTTAAATTAGCAGCTTTGGTGTATGATGTGATTCCAGATGTACTGCGGGAACAGGGAAAAGCCAAGGATCCATGGCCCAACGTGGATGCTATAAGTGGTACGTTACAATATCACTTCGGGGTAAAGGAATTCGACTTTTATACGGTGCTCTTCGGTGCCAGCAGAATCCTGGGAGTATCAGCGAATGCTGTGTGGGCACGGGCGCTTAGTCAGCCAATTGAACGACCAAAATCACTGACTACAGCAATGCTTGAAGAAATTGCCAATAAATCTGCATAATCCAGTTTCTAAAAAAAAATGACAGCGGTGGCAAATTCTACCGCTGTTTTAAGTGTCATGCTTAAGGCGTTGGAGTAGCCAATGCTGGTGCTCCAATCCAGCTAAAATACCTGGGGGTGCTGGCAGCTCCTGCTGTCGACCAAATGGGATTCCCGCTTTCATCAGAGCCGGAAATTCGGACTACTTCGACGAACCAGCTGAAGATATGTGCTACTCCATCGTTTGGGCGCACGGTCGTCGGGATAATATACTTGGTGTCGGTAACCTGATCTACCAAAGTCGGACCGAGTGAAGCGGTTAAATCTTCTATCGTCACCCGATAAGACTCGTTCTCCTGGAGAGAACCGACAGAAGCCCATTGGAGGGTAACTGAATCATCAGCAATGGTAAACGGTGCACCATTTGAGGGCAATAGCAGGTTCGGAGCAGCATATGGTGGTGGAGGCGTGGCGGTAGGTGTAGGGCCTGGAGTGGCAAATTTACGACAAAGTGGGATGACGAGCGTCTGCCCCAGAAATACGGTATCACCTGACAAACCATTCTCCTCACGAATCGCATCCATGGGGACATTATAAATAGTGGATATACTTAACAAAGTATCGGTGGACTGAACGATGATCTCCACTTTTTCACAGGCAGCTTCAGTCTGCTCAGCAAGGCTGTATGTTGCTGAAGGCATTGCGGTAACAGTCGGGGTGGGTTGCGGAATTTGCAATGCCTGATCGATACCCAAAGTATCGCACGCAGTCGGGAGATTATTCAATGTGATGATGCTTTGCACCGATACATCAAAAAAGGCTGCGATACTCAAGCACGTGTCATTTGCTTTTACCAGATATGTCACCGGAGTTGAGCTTGGCTGAGGTGTATTGGTTAATGTGGGAAGCGGAGTGATTGTCGGCGTCTGGGTTCCGGTGGCTGTGGCCGTCACAGTAGAAGTCGCCGTAGGTGGAATAATCGCTTCAGGAGCTTGCTTTAAAGCGAAAAACACAATGATTGCCCCGATCCCAAGGAATAAGGCTAATAAACCAATCGCAGCAGGAAGACTTAAGGTTATTGAAGGCATTCGGCTGCCTTGAACAACTTTGGATGACTGGGTGGCTTTTTCAGTGGTAGTCAGGTCTGCCCCACAGACCAGACAGCGCGTTGCATCTTCCTTCACTCGCGTCCCGCATGTAGGACATAGTTTAATAGGTGTTGTATTTGTCTCAGGAGTCATATATTTTTGAAGTCCAGTAACTTGCCGGGACTTGGCGCATTATACCAGCTTTTTAAGTTCATCGTATGTTCGAGGCGCTCAAACCATAGTCCATTAAGAGTATAAGTGAGAGTGATATACTCTTAATATTATGCTCAATAGCTTATATATTCATATCCCATTTTGTCATCATCGGTGCGGATATTGCGATTTTAATACTTATGCCGGTCTTCAACGTTTGATACCGGCTTATACACAAGCTGTGTGTGAAGAAATCAAGTTCTTATCTGGTTCATCAAACAAGCGCATCCCCATCCATACGATATATTTTGGGGGCGGAACACCTTCGCTCCTGGCTATACAAGACCTGGAAATGATAATGACAGCAATACATGATAATCTCGACCCGGTAGAAAGCGCCGAGATAACAATTGAGGCCAATCCGGGTACAGTCTCCAAGGAATACCTGACGAGTATCCGTGCATTGGGAGTAAACCGGATCAGCTTGGGCATGCAATCAGCAAACCATACCGAGCTAACCATGTTGGAGCGGCAGCATTCTTTCGAGGATGTCGTCAAAGCGGTTGAATGGAGCCGAGACGCAGGGATAAACAACCTGAACCTTGATCTCATTTTTGGGCTGCCTGAGCAAAAATTGAAAGCATGGTTAGTATCACTAGAAGCAGCAGTAAACTTACAACCAGAGCATTTATCGCTCTATGCGCTGACTCTCGAGCATGGAACACCGATGCAGTATAAAGTTGAGCTTGGTATCATGGCGGAGCCAGATGCGGATGTGGCGGCAGACATGTATGAAGCTGCCAGCGATATTTTGGATGGTGTAGGTTATAAGCAATATGAAATCTCAAACTGGGCTAGAGAAAATACCTCTGGTGGTATATATTCATGTATGCATAACCTCCAGTATTGGCGAAATCTACCTTATATTGGCGTGGGAGCTGGCGCACATGGGTATATTGACAGCTGTCGAACCGTGGATGTTCTAACGCCGGGTGCATATATCAATAAGATGAAGAATACGCATGATTTCAGGCATACCAAGCTAAAATTTCCAAGCACACCAGCGACGGTTGCGATCACTCCGATTGATCACGAGACCGAGATTGGCGAGACGATGATGATGGGACTGCGATTGGTGACTGAAGGCGTAAGCGATTTGGAATTCCAACGACGGTTTGGTATGAGCTTAAGAAGTCGATTTAGCAGCCAGATAAGCAGACTGATCTCACTTGGATTGTTGGAGTGGGCTGGTGTTCAATGTGAAATATTGCGATTAACGTCAAAAGGACATTTATTGGGTAATCGAGTATTCAGGGAGTTTATCTAATTGTGAACGACAGGTTACGACTGGCGATTAACCAGGCTCAACGCCAAATCCTTTAATGCCTGACCAGCAAGGCCGTCAGGATGGAGTTCTTCAAGGGTGGACAATGCTTTGTTTATCAATCGATCTTCCTCAGCTTTAGTAAATTCCTTGCCACCATCCCTCTCCAACAAGTTGATAATCCCTGGCACCTCGGCAAGTTGGATGGATCCACTTTTCCACCGTGCTGCGAACTCTCCCGATCTGGTTAAACCGTAGATAATCGGAAGGGTCAACTTACCCGTGACGAGGTCACTATGACTCGATTTACCGGTCTTGGAAGAGTTACCCCAAATCCCGAGCAGATCATCCTGGACCTGGAACGCAAGGCCGAGCAGCCGACCGAATTCACGATACTTATCGCTCACCTGTTGGTCACAAAGAGCTGCCAACGCACCTATTTCGGTGCTCGCAGCGATTAGGGCAGCTGTTTTACCTTCAACCATGAGCCAATAATCGTCTACAGCCAAATCCAGGCGCGACTCGTACGATAAGTCCAAGAATTGACCCTGGGTGAGATGCAAGCAGGTACGTTGAAGAATCTCCGCAGTTTTAAGCGCGACAGACTGATTTACCGTCTGCGTTAATCGCACAGCTTCCAGGTGCGCCAGAGCGAACATGGCATCACCCGTATTAATCGCCTGGGGAATGCCCCATTTTACCCACACTGTCGGGCGACCACGTCGGAGAGGGCTGTCGTCTTCGATATCATCGTGGATAAGAGAAAAATTATGGATCAACTCGACTGCTGCTGCCCCAGGTAAAGCACGAGACCAATCTCCGCCTGCAGCAGAACAGACCAGAAGGACTAATAAGGGACGGATACGTTTTCCCCGAATTTTATTAGAATCTTCACTTCCCTGCCAACCCATGTGGTAAGCAAGCATATCGTACAACCTAGAACTTCCAGATTTTTTCGATTCTTCTACTGCTCTTTGGAGCTCAGACTCGATTGAATTGAGATAGGTCTGGGTAAGGCCTTCGAAAGTATTTGATGGCATACGCTTATATCTTTACGAGTTTTCCATCTCTGAGCTGATCGATCGACGGCGAACCGGTGGCAAACATGCAAATGCGGATTTCTTCTTTTATGATGTTAATCAGTTTTATAGTTTCATCAAATGAATCAGAGGCAGATTTAAGGAATGGACCCGCCATGCCTCCGAGTGAGGCACCCAGCGCCAGGCACTTGGCGATGTCCACCCCGGTCCTTAACCCACCCGATGCGATGATGGTCAGCTGAGGAGCAACAAAAGAAACGTTTTCGATAGTCACCGCAGTAGGAATACCCCAACCAACGAATGACGCAGCTAATTGGCGCTGAGTGTCATCGGCTGTGCGATGCATTTCCACCTGGGACCATGAAGTGCCTCCGGCACCCGCAACATCAATCGCTGCCACCCCTGCTTGTGCAAGCAATGCGATATCAGCATGAGAAAACCCCCAACCCACTTCTTTGGCGATCACCGGAACTGGTAATGAAGAACAGACAGATTCGATCTTTTTCAATAATCCAGCGAAATTAGTATTGCCATCAATTTGAAGAGCTTCCTGGAGTGGATTTATATGAAGGACCAGTGCGTCTGCCTCGAGCATATCCACTGCACGTTGACATTCGGTCAAGCCATAACCGTAGTTTAATTGGATGGCACCCAGGTTGGCAAATAACAGGGCATCTGGTGCCTGGCGGCGGATTTGGAAGGTATAAGCGAGATCTGGTTGTTCCAAGGCGATGCGTTGGGAACCAACTCCCATGGCTATTTTTTCTTGCTGAGCAGCTGAGGCAAGAAGCTGATTAATTTCTAAAGCTTCGCGAGTGCCACCGGTCATCGAAGATATAAGGATGGGAGCAGCTATAGTTTTACCGAAAAGCTTCACATCAGGATTGACATCCTTCAGATTAATTTCCGGCAAGGCATGATGGAGAAATCGAAAATGCTCCAACCCAGACGATAAACCTGATTGCACATCCTCTTCGAGATTTATACGGATGTGATCGGATTTTCTTGATCCAATTGGCGTAACTTCTTTCATGGTCGGGTGTTCCTGATGTTTGGACAATCTTACCAGTCTGAAGTATGCATGTCAACAAGATTGTCCTGAGACTTGACAGATTGCTATCTGAGATTACAATTGCCAGGATATCAGGCATATACTTTGAAGGAGGATCATAGATGATGGATAATAATGAAGTTTACAATAAAGTAAAGGCTATCATTGTAGACTTACTAGGTGTAGATGAGGCTAAAATCACTCCTGAAGCTCGTTTTCGTGAGGACCTTGAAGCTGATTCATTGGACCTGGTAGAACTAATCATGAAGTTTGAAGACGAATTTGGTGGCGAAATTTCTGATAAGGAAGCCCAGGATATCAAGACCGTCGGCCAGGCTGTCGATTATCTCCAAACCCATATAAAATAAGTTCTTATAAAATTCCCATCGAAAAGAGGCGCTCGTGATTTTGCGCCTCTTTCGTATATATTTAAGATGGTTCGTTGCTGATGCATATTCCGGAAATTATCAATCATAAACATCAGGATTGATTATAGCTATAAGACAGAAATAAAAACTTAAGTACATTCTCCAGTCTGCAATTTTTATCTTATAGATCTAATAATCCAAATAGCCAGCTGAATTGTCCATTGGCTATTGTCTCTAAGTTTCACTTGTTTTAGAAAAGTAAACTCGGTATTTCCTCGGGGTGGGAGGCAACCCTGACGCCAGCTGACTGGAGCGCTTTGACTTTATCGGCTGCCAGGCCTGAGCCGCCTTCAACGATTGCTCCGGCGTGACCCATACGCTTGCCGGGAGGAGCAGTTTGCCCGGCGATAAAACCGACCACAGGTTTAGTCATATGGGCAGCGATGTACTCTGCAGCTTTTTCCTCATCGGTGCCACCAATCTCGCCGATCATCACAACTTTCTCGGTCTGTGGGTCAGCCTCGAACATGGTCAGCGCGTCGATGAAATTTGTGCCGTTTATCGGGTCGCCACCGATGCCTACGCAAGTGCTCACGCCGTGATTCAGCAACTTAAGCGCATAGAGAACTTCATAGGTCAGGGTGCCGGAGCGGGAAACTACGCCAACGTTCCCAGGAATGGCGATATTACCAGGGATGATCCCTACTTTAGATTCACCTGGGGTAAGCAAACCAGGGCAATTGGGACCAACGAGACGGACCCTTTTCTGATCAAGGTATTCCCGGACACTCATCATATCCTGAACGGGGATGCCTTCAGTGATGCAGACAATCAGTGAAATCCCGGCATCTGCGGCTTCATAGATCGAGTCAGCAGCAAACCTGGATGGAACAAAAATGCAACTGGTATTTGCACCAGTGGCTTCAACAGCCACTTTGGCTGAGTCAAATACCGGTACTTTACCATCGATAACCCACTCACCACCTTTACCAGGGGTCATACCAGCAACGACATTCGTACCATAGGACAGCATCTGGGTGCTGTGAAAGAGACCCTCATTGCCGGTGATTCCATGGACTAGAAGGCGGGTATTTTTATTAATCAGGATGCTCATTGGTTCTATCTCCCTGCTTTCACAGAATTTGCAGCAGCGACAGCCTTTTTGGCTGCGTCCACCAGGGTTTCGGCGGTTATCATATTCGCATCCAATAGGAGTTTACGACCTTCTTCTGCGTTAGTGCCGACCAAGCGAACGACCATGGGGATGTGCGGTTTCACTTCGTTAAGGGCAACCAAGATTCCGCGGGCAACTTCGTCACCGCGGGTAATCCCGCCAAAGATGTTGAATAAAACGGCTTTTACATTCGTATCTGTCAGGATGATGCGGATCGCAGCTGCCACTTTATCACTGCCTGCACCGCCACCAATATCCAAGAAATTGGCCGGCTCGCCACCGAAGAGCTTTATGATATCCATAGTGGTCATCGCCAGTCCGGCACCATTGACCATACAACCGATATTACCGTCCAGCTTGATATAGGTGAGCCCGTATTTACGGGCTTCGACCTCAGCAGGTGCTTCAACATCCAGATCACGCAGCTCGGCAAGGTCAGGGTGGCGGAAGAGGGCGTTATCATCGATAAGCATCTTGCCATCCAAAGCTACCAGCTGGTTGCTGTCGGTAATCACCAGTGGATTGATCTCCGCGAGAGTAGCGTCACACTCCTGGTAGGCATGCCACAACCCATTGGCGATCTGGTTGAAGACTTTCCAATGCTGTTTGGGTAAATCGATCCCCATGGCAATGTTTCGTGCCTGATAGTCCTTAAGTCCCAAAAGGGGGTTGATATGAGACCTGATAATTTTTTCCGGAGTGGTGCGAGCGACTTCCTCGATCTCAACGCCACCGGCAGAAGATGCCATCATTACGGGCTTGCGGGCTCCCCGATCATTGGTAATCCCGAGATAGATTTCCTTGGAAATGCTGGCAGCTTCATCCACCAGCACCTTTCGAACAGGAAGTCCTTTGATCTCCATCGCTAGGATCTGGGCAGCAAGATCTTCTGCTTCGTGAGGATCTTTAGCCAGGCGGATTCCACCTGCTTTACCTCGCCCACCAACCAGTACCTGTGACTTAATTACAACCCGACCACCTAATTCGACAGCAATAGTGCGAGCTTCATCTGCGGATGTTGCGACCTTTCCCTTGGGGATAGGTATGCCATAACGTGAAAATATCTGCTTAGATTGGTATTCGTGTAGTTTCATCCCTCATAGCTCCTCGTAGGAGGATAATTGAACTAAATATTAGCGGGGAGATTATACCACCCTGACCTGTCAGCATGATTTGACGAACATAACCTATCAGGGGTCACATAAATAATGTATTGGGTACGGATTAGACTAGAAAGAAACGAACCGGAACGAAGAACACCTGGACATAAGGCTGGCATAGGGTAAAAACAGGTCAAAAGAGGGATGAATTGTTCCTCAAAAAAAATAAATAGAAACAATTAGCGCTTTACCCGATTTAGTGGACACAAAACATGTTTTTTGGGGATGAGTATTTAGGCAAGGACTCTGGACGGATCTGATTAATTGCCACATTCTTAAAAATGGTGTGTAATAACGCACATACCGGTATGGGAGAGCGCCAATCAACCGGTATACGGACGTCTCTTTTAAAATAATAAAATGAAGACGTCTATACAGATAAAAATCATACCGATAAAAAACGATCAGTACAGAAGAGCACTGATCTGTACAGAAGTACACTGATGTAATTACTCACCCCACTTGAGTATTTCACTTTTGGTTGCACGAAGGATTCTGTCATTGCGGTTTATCCCCGCTGATATTCGGGGAAGTTGTAGGTTGGGTTGAGTGCGGTTATCTTCCGCACTCAACCCAACATATTCCTTTTTATCCTCGTGTTTATCCCTGCAGATTTTCAGTGAGAAATCTACGAGAAACATGATCGGTAAATTGTGGATGAAAAGTCTATTGATCAGTCTTGAATCAGGAAGATTGCCACGACCAGCCAGCAAAGTACGCTGGTCTTCCCCTAAAAAACAAGGGGATTCTCCCCCAAGAGCTAGGGGATTCCGCAATGACAAAATCCCTATTTCATCCAAAGAGAACTAATCAAGGTGGTGAGTAATTACACCCTAATTATAGCACAAATGTTCTAATTGTCAAGAGGGAAATTTTCAGGTTCAGACCAAAGACTGGACAATGCATCTTTAGCAGCTAATTTATCAGGTTTACGACTTGAAAAAAGCAGCGTTTTCATAGAATCCGCATCATTAGAAGAACACTTGTGTTTGCCCTTAAAAAAAAGGGAGACTCCCGTATGGAAAGGGGATGCTCCCCGAATGGAACGGGGATTCTTCAATGACAGAGGACATACAATATAATGATTTATCCAATGAAACGGGATAAAAGTGCGATGTATAAATAATGATAATAGAAGAGGGCTGCATCTTGCGAGACAGCCCTCTTCGTAAAATCAATTATTGAGCAGGCAAGCTGAAGTGCATGATGCGGTTGTTATTGGCGTCAGCAATCCACACACCGCCTTTACCATCATCGACTATCCCGGTAGGAAGATCGAATTGGTTGGGGCCGGTGCCGAAATCTCCAAAATAATTGATAAAGGTGCCAGTGGTGGTGAAGTGGAGGACACGATAGCCCTCAGGATCAGTGGCAAATAAATTACCGTTACTATCCACCGCAATGAAAGGCTTATTGTCCAGGGATTGACCATACCAGGCGACAACTTCCCAATTATTTAAGGGGGAATAGGTTCCACTCGCATCTCTCGACATTACCTGGATACGCTGATTCCAGGTGTCAGCGACGTAAACCAATCCATCTTTGTCCACAGCGACCCCTACCGGCTCATCAAACTGGCCTGGCTCCAGCCCAACAGAACCAAATTGAGAGACATAATTTCCATTTTCATCATAAATAACAATGCGCTTGTTGCCAGTATCTGTGATATAGACGTTTCCTGTGTTGTCGATGGCGATATCGCGCGGACCCCAGATGGCAAATGGTGTATCAGCCTGACCGAAATATCCCCACATATTCACGAATTGTCCATCGGAAGTAAACTTCTGGATGCGGTGATTCCAGGTGTCAGCAACGAACACCGAGCCATCAGCGCCAACGGCTATCCCCCAAGGCTGAAATAATGTACCACCGGGAGCCTCGCCTTTGGATATATCGGCGAAAGTACCCCATACCTGCAACACACTTCCATCCGCAGCAAGATGCTGTATACGGTTATTGAATGTATCTGCGACGTAAATCGTTCCATCCTGAGCGAGTGCCAGGTCGCGGGGGGTTTGGAATTGACCCGGTTCGGTGCCACTTGTGCCAATCACCTGGTCGGCACTCACGGACAACTGTTTTCCCTCATAAGGGTCAGCTTGAATGGGTGTGGTGGTGGAGGTTGTGCCGTAATCCCATAATTGAGCGACAACATCCTTACGTATATACAACCTAAATTTTTCTGCTGGATTCCAATGTTGAAGACTCATATCCTGACCAGTTTGTTCACCATAAAGCGTGAAATCCCGATTAAGCCAGATCTGGAAGATGGCTTCGCGCATTTGAGGATTGAAAATGGCATAAAGTAGCCTATCCTTATTCAAATTAAAATAATCCATATTGGGCCACCAAATGCGGTTGTATTCAAATTTATCGTATGCCTGGCCCACGACCGGCTCGATTTTCCCAAAATTATCCTGACCTACGAGAATCAAGGGGACATCGCGCAGATCGCGAGTGGGAGCACTACCGTAATATCTTTGATTAGGAAAGTTACGTAAGTACCACCAATATGGGTAGGTGGTTTTATCGTCATAGGCTACGGCTATATCCAAACCGCCTGTCAGACGGCGAGATATGTCGGTGATTTGCTGGAGGGCGATCTTAACACCGGGTGCGGAATGAGCATATACAAGGTATTCTTTTGCCAGATCATAGTTGCTGAAAGAGGCCATGAAGGCAGCCCGAGCAGTGAGGAAGGCCAAGAAGCTGAAGAAAACCAGCACAAATCCGCGGCGGACCAAGCGAGGTGACCAACTTTTCATTAAAAAGTATAAGCCGATTGCACTAGCAATGGCCATTGCCAACGAAATGATGAACCCACTGGTTGCAGACAACTGATCCAGGGACTTGCCTGCGAAAGGTGGGTTGGTTCCAAGCAGGATGCGGATGGTACTTACGACTGCCGGGATGAAGACAAACAAGAGCGCAACAACCAGCCAGCCTTTCTTGAGTTTGAATGCCGCCCAATCTGTGGTATCGATCAGATAACCGATTGCCCAGCTTGTGAGGAGGATCATCGGTAAAGTGATATGGACAGTTAGCCAGGGCATTTTCTCACCAGCAACAGTGTATGCAAGCAGGCTAGAGATAGCCCAGAAAATGAGCAGAGCAATGGAAGGTGGTTGGACTATAACGGGTGTTGCGGGCTCCGGTGGAGCAGGTTCATCTACCGATACATCAGCGGAGGTATCCGAAAACAGACCTCTGGAGCTGTCAGAATGCATGCCTGTGGATGTGTCCGAAAACAGACCTTTGGAGCTGTCAGAATCCATTCCTGTGGATGTACCCAAATCCATTCCTGTGGATATGTCCGAATACATACCTGTGGATGTATCCAAATCCATGCCTGGGTATGTGTCTATATCTAAATCTTCCAGCTGGGGATCCTCGGGTAAAAAAGTATCATCCGGGACTGTTTTCCGACCCAAGGTATACAAAATTATTCCCAAAATGGAACCGATTGCAGGCAGGAATTCATATATCGGAATTTGGATCAGGGCATAGTAATAAATGGGTTGATCGCCACGGTTTACACCCTGCTGGGCAAGCCAATACCCGAGAGAGCCGACCATTCCGGTGAAAAGACCGGCGCCATTCGTGAATACGCTGGTATAAAGAACGATGAATATCGTGTACCAAATCGCAGCGTTGATCAACCACTGGCGTTTGTTCCACCATAAGCCGATGATGATGGAGGCTATGATTATCGGTACCAAGACAAGCGCCATGTGCAACATATCCGGCAGAGAGAGAGCTTGAACTTCAGCAGCATTGACTGGAATTTTCCAGCCCAATGCGTTTATCCCGAAAGCCGATAATTGAGGAAGGACGAGCGTGCCCATGAGGATGAGGAGATCAAAAACGCGCTCTTCCCGGATGCGGTTTAAACCGAAGCCTGAGATGGCAAAGTAAATGGCTGCAACCAAGCCAAGGACACCGATAACCAATATGGCAATGTTTAGGAATGATGGAAGCGATGCAAACGCTGGATATTGGGGAACCTGGTCGGTGGTCAATCTCCCGGAAAGCACCTTGAGAACCACTCCTGCAAAGAGAACAAATCCTGACAAAAGAAGAGTGATTATAAAAGTTGATCGATATTCAGGCCGATGCCACTTCCGGCGCATCATCCTGTAAAGCAAATAAAAGGCTAAAAATAGCAAAGCCTGGGCGGCATATATGAAGGATGTCTCTTTGGTGGCAAAATGAAGGACTGTCACCGCGGTCAAGATATACAAATATTTATATTTAGCCGTATCCAAATAACGCAGGATTGACCATAGCATGACCACGCCAAAAAAAGCTACAAAAGCTTCATTACGGACATAACGCCCGTAATAAAGCATATATGGCGAGATCGTAAGCAATAAAGCTGCGATCAGGGCACCGAGACGGCCTAAATAGCGCCGGTAGGCCCACATGAATGCCACAGTAGCAATACTGAATAAAGCGGCAGGAATGCGGGCGGTGGTATCGCTATCTCCAAAGAGGAAGTAGGAGAGCGCAACCAAGTGGAATTGGAATGGTCCATGAGTTACAGGGTCGTGCGCATAGCCATCACCTTTGTAATACAACCAGGAAAAGTATGTATGTGAGGTTTCGTCGTGGCTCATCACACGCGGTTCGAGCATATACAGGCGGGTGAAGATCGCCAGCAAAAGTATCGCAGCGAAGATCAATTTCTCCAGGCTGAATACCGTCGAACCGTTGAAGCTCGAAATTGAGCGATCGAGCCATATATGTTTTGAACCAGTCGATATATTCTGGGGTGTATCCATACATTCTCCTCAATATCCTTCTACACAAACGGGCTTATTTTAACCCATTTGCCCAAGTTATCAACTCTGATCGGGACGGACCGTTATTCCCATTTATGCGCAATTCGTAGGCAAAACCTGAATCCTGCCAGCGCAATGTAGATTGAGGTAAATTATTATCCCAGATTGCTCTGATTTGGAGCATACTTTGAGCAGCCTGTGTACCCGAGACAGGTTGGGTGGAGACTGCCTTCCAACCACCCATAACATATTCAGCCTGCACAAATTCTAAGTTCACCAATTCTACATGGGCATTTGCCCCTATGCTGAACACATCCTGACTATTCCCAAGCTGCCTTTGGGTGAGTAAAAGGATATAATCTTCAGCTTTATAGAGGAGGGTAACTGCATTGTAACCGGGGTTATAACGTGCGCCGATTAATGGAGGGGCATCAAGAGACGAAGGAATTTGCCTTACGACAAAACCTGCTTTTTGTTGTACGTCATAAATGGTTAGCTTGAAGTTGGATGGATTTGCAAAGTCCAGCATATCATTCGGGTTGGCCACGGTCACATTTACATCAATCTCGTCGGTAGCTGAAGGTAGGAAGAAATGGATGATCTGGCTCGCAGCTACACGGGCGGAGGGGAATACTGCCAGTATGATAACAGCCCCCACCAATAACATGGTTGCAAAACCCCAGGCAGACTTAAGGCTCAATTTCCATTGGCGGGTATCCTTTAATGTTTGTGAGAGATCCTGCTGCTGCCACGGAGCGGTACCCATCATGCGATAAAACCTTTGTGAGGGATGGGGCTTGAAGCTGCTCAACAGTTCTTTTATTTTTAGTTCGTCGGGTGTGTTTTGTTGTGGAGTATTTTCCATAGTCTCGCTCAACCGAGCGACCAATCTTCTCGGATCTGATCCAGGCATCGATGGATATAGACGGAAACAGTATTTTCGTCCTTGTTGAGATACTGCGCAATATCCTTAACTTTCCAACCAAGCATGTAACGCATCACCAACACTTCTCGTTTGTCATCTGGCAATCGATGCAATATTTGCCATAGATGTCTAAACTGCTCGCGTGAGACCGCTTGTTCTTCCGGAGGGGCAGCTGTAGAAAACACCATCCAATCAAACGAAGTGTTATCCAGGCTTAATGCCGAGGCTTCCGGGTGAGCTATTCCCCGACGGTGAGCATCGATGACCAGTCGATGTGCGATGGTAAAAAGCCAAGATAAGGCGGCATGTTCATCTCCAATAAAATGAGACCGTCCTTTCCAAGCTCGAATAAATGTGTCACAGGTAAGATCCTCTACATCTTCGGTTGGTCCACCATGCATTCCATATATATAACGAAAGATAATGACCTGTGTGCGGGCGTATAGATTACTGAAGCTTTCAGGATCCTGAAGCGGAGGTCGGGTTGCTCGCATGAACTTGTCAGTAGAATTAACGCATGTAGATCAGAAATCTGACATTTAGCCTGGTTTGGAGCGCTTATAATCCCTCTTGCTCGGTATGGATTTACTTTTCGATACTGGTTTATGTGCTGGACTGGTTTTAGTTGGACTCTTTAAGGACTTTATCTCGGTTGGGGTAAGCAGCCGCCATTGACCAATCTTTAGTGTACTCAGGCGCAAATTACCGATCCTGACACGAATAATACTCACCACCGGCAGACCGATCTGCCTACAGGTATCACGAATCTGGCGTTTGCGACCCTCCTTCATAACCACTCTTACCCAGGACCCTTTACCAGAGTGGGATTCGATTTCGACATCGACGGGTGAGCTGTGATAACCATCCTCCAGGACGACTCCGTGCCGCCAGGCAGAAAGCTGTTTTTCATCGGGATGGCGAGCTAATAAAACCCGATACTCCTTTTCATGTTCGAAGCGGGGATGGGTAAGCTGGTTGGCCAACTCACCGTCATTCGTAAGCAGGATCAGACCTTCACTTTCCACATCAAGGCGACCGACCGGATAAAGATGGGCATTCACCGGCACCAAATCCGTGACCGTCTGGCGGGGATCCGGCGAACTGACAGCAGATATCACCCCCTTGGGCTTGTATAGGGCGATATACTGAAAAGCTTCCGGAGGCTTGATCAACTTTCCATCCAGCTTGATCTGGTCTACATGGATATCGGCTTTTGAGCCAAGGTGAACAGGTTGACCATTCACAGTCACACGACCAGCAAGGATCAATTCTTCACAAGATCGCCGGGAGCCGTAACCTGCTGAAGCCAGGATTTTTTGTAATCTCTCTTCCATTTAATTAACTGTCCTATTCTTAGCCTGTGTATAAAGCCAATTTTAATCAGCTGCATACCGAAAGACGAACGGTTTTAATTTCAAAAGGACGAAAATCAAGGACGATTTTACACTTATTAATGAATAATTCGCGTTGAAACCGTTCGAGCATATCTGTTTGTGAGGCTGTATTTACCGGCAGGGAAGTGGATAAGGTACACCGCGTCAGGTTGCGTTTAGCTTCATACAATCGAATAATGATATCGTTTGAGCCATCCTCAGCCAGCTTGACCGTTTCAATGATGATATTCGGAGCGTCCAAGCTGAAAATTGAGGCTTCTCCCGCCGCACCTGGGAGCTGGAGGAGCGGGGAATTCAACTCGTACCCTTCATGGATAACTCCACACTCAGCAAAACTACCGGTCCAGTAATAAAGGGAATAGGTAAAGGTTTGGATACCCCTATCTGCCAGTGGGTCGGGTGCCAGAGCGGATTTAAGCAAGGTGAGGTTCAGGCTATTCCCAAGGACGTTAATACCATATTTAGAGTCATTCAATATAGCAACGCCGCGGTTCTCTTCCATCAGCGCGCTCCATTTGTGAGTGCAGACCTCAAAGCGGTCAGCATCGAAAGGCCGGGAGCGGTGATTTGGACGGCGGAGGTGACCAAACTGGATCTCGTGGATGGCTTCATTGGCATGGATGTTCACAGGGAAAGCGACTTTTAACAGTTTATGGCGCTCCTGCCAATCGATGGTGGTTGAGAAGTCGAGCCTGCGTTTATTGTTGCGCAGGCTGATGATTTGGGACACCGTGGAGTCATGCAGCTTGCGGGTGAGTTTTAACCTGGCGATCTCAGAACTTGATTGAGTAATTTCGACCTGCACCGGTTCGTCGGTGGTTATAAGCAGCGATTCAGCCATGCTATCAATGTCCCAGGCATCAAAGCGAGCAGGGATATCCTTATACAAGCAGAAGCGGTTCCCAACACCAGCCATCATATCGATCCCGGTATCTTTGTCCACGAGGCTGATCAACTCAGCGCGCGTGTTGAAGCCTGCATGGAGAAGGTTATTTTCTAGACTAGACTTGGTCACATGTACAGCTGTCTGGGATTTGGGTGATAATTTCGGAGTCTTTCTTGTGTCTATGGTCGTCCAGCCGCAAGGCGGAATGGTCATTTCGACCGAACCCGAGGGTAATTCGATGAGCTCTGAACGCTCCCAGGAAAGGGAATTAAAAACAGTAAGAGAATCGGTGTTTTTTTGATCAGTGAGAGATGAAATCGCCGAGAGAGTGGTCTTTGTTGCTTCAGCAATCACCTGTGAATAGGCTGCCAAAGCTTCTTCATAAACGCGATGGACGGATGAACCGGGCAAGATGTCATGGAACTGGTTGAGCAGCACTTTTTGCCAGGCAGGCTTGAGATCATCGGGTGAAAAAGAATGACCGTTAAAGGTGTGGGCGAGGCTTCCCCAGAACTCGGCATCACGGAGGGCAAATTCACTACGACGGTTGCTCATTTTGGTCTTGGCCTGGGAGGTGTATGTGCCGCGATGAGCTTGAAAATACAGCTCTCCCACGTAGCGCTCTTTGGGTAAACCCTGGTGTTTTAAATCTACAAAAAACTCTCCAGGGGAGGCGAACTTTACGCGTGGCAACCCTTCAAGGTCCCTGGAGCGCGATAAAAACTCCAAATGGTCACGGGTTGGTCCGCCGCCGCCATCACCCCATCCAAAAGCAAGCAACATCGAGCGGATTCCTTCCTTCTGAAGGCGCGATTCCCAACGGTCGAGGATATTTCCGGGGCGAGTCTGGCTATTGTAATCGGTGAAAATATGGGCAGGGATTGACGAGCCATCAATCCCCTCCCACATGAAGGTATTGAAAGGGAAGGGATCACCACCATGGTAGGTCCAGGCAATCTTTTGGGTGGCGAAGCTGGTACAACCACAGCCGAGCAAGATTTGTGGAAGGGAGCCGGTGTAGCCGAACACGTCTGGAAGCCACAGCACTTCACTATCGACCGAGAATTCCTGACGAAAAAAATGTTTAGCATACATAATCTGGCGGATCAGGCTTTCGCCACCGGTGATATTTGTATCCGCTTCGACCCACATGGCTCCGTCGGCGATTACTTTACCATCAGACACAGCCTGCTTAAAGCGTTGGTACAACTCGGGATAATGATTTTTTAACATCAGGTAAAGCTGCGGCTGAGACTGCAAGAAGCAGTAGTCGGGATATTCTTCCATCAAATTTAACTGATTGATCACCGTGCGGGCGATCTTACGATCCGTTTCAGCCAAGGGCCAGAGCCAGGCAACATCAATATGGGCATGCCCGAATGCAAAGAAAGTAGGGGCAGTGGAACCGTTTACACATTCAAGGAGAGGGCGGAGGCGCTCACGAGCAAGATTTATCGTCTGAAGCATTTCCACTTCAGGCAGCTCGAGGTCGATAAGGAGGGTGACGTCCTTCAAACCAAGGTCGATCTCCGATACACGCAGCGAGTTTTGATCCAAGCGATTACGCAGGTCAAATAAGGTGGTAAAGTCTAGTGCCAGCTGATATACCTGCTCACGCCAGATGCCAAAACTACTCGCTCCAACTTCGACCTGGTTTTTTAATGGCTCAGGTACTGATTCATATCCATAGCGGATCGGACCACCGCCCATGACGAGCGGACCATGACCGGCATACGCCTCAACCAGGATCGAGAAACTCGTCCCGGGGATGCCATTCCTGGTAAGGGTAATCTCACGCCTAGCAGATCCAAATGAACCTATCACCTTGCCGTTGGCCCAAACCAGGCACTCACCATCTTCCGGGGATTGAGCATACCAGGAAGTGCTGCCCGGAATACCATAGCGAGTTAGCTTGTTATCGCGGCTAGCCCAGCCGTACGAGCTTATCACCTTGCCTTCAGCCCATATTAATCGCTCACCCGATTCGGGCGGTATTGCGGCAGGGTTCATGAATAATGCGATACGCCTGCCAGCAGCCTTCGCTGGTAGGGTCAGTTCACACTTGAACCAACCGTAGTCCCATTTTGCGCCCCAGGCTGTGCCGACTGGCATTGGGTGGAATTTATGATTCAAGGCTTGTTCAGCAGTCAACTGCTGGCGAGTGACGAAACCTTTCAGATCAATTACGGCGATGGGTTCATAGCAAATCTGCCACAGGGTATTATCCCAATGCGTAATCCGATTAATCCATTCCTTGGTGAGCGACATGATGACTCTCCGTCATTACAATTCGCCGAGTTTAATGAAAACTGGCTCGAAAGTTTAACAACAGCATTATAAGTTATTGTCAAACTAAATACTTCACCATGCTATCGGATGGCTGGCTTCAGCCGAATAGCCACAGCAGCTCTCGTGGAATTTATCGGCTGCAATGAATATGTAAAGCGGTAACTTGATTTAAGCAAGCGATATTGATCCAATGTATCGGTCCCACAACTGGCAGTTCCAAGACCACGCATCGCAGCGTCGATGTTCAACCAGATTTCAGGACGAGGCTGTAAATCCAGTGTATGCCGGGCACGGTATAGGTCATTATCGGTAAAATGGCTGGCATTGAACTCGAATAATGGATATCCTACGATGCTTATCCCGATCCCATCTTTGTCAAGCAAGACTAAACTCCTTACATCGGTTTTATGACCATGCTCCTGGGGCATTATGTAAGGAATATACTCCGATGAAACGCTGCTATGATACATCCCGATCATTGCAGAGGATTTCCGATCGGAGTAGTTTTCCCAAGGACCTCTCCCACACCAATTAAGGTATTCGAAACCAGAGGGCAGGCACATGCTGATACCCAGCCTGGGAAGATCAATAATCCCGTTACCTATTTTGATCAGATTGGAAACCATCAGCTCGCCTGAAGGTAGAAGGGTGTAACGCTGGGTGTGGGTGAAATCATCCCATCTTTCCCGCCCTGAAGCCTGGTGCTGGATCACTACCGTTGCTGGTTGACCGCTCTTTTGCACCAGACGAAATGACTTCAAACGGTGCTGAAGCTGAGGAAGACCGAGAGATTCCCAGTATGTCAATACCTTCATTGACTCAGTCAACCTATCGGATAAGATCTTGATGCCATCATTATCAGTTGGAGCTCTCCAAACATTCAATAATGGGCCGCGCTCGATGAGGCGGTTGCCATTACTAAACTCAACCAGCTGTCCCAATTTTTTATCAAAAACAGCATAAGCAGGCTCGGTGTATAGGTTAACCAGATCACTCTCTTCGTGAACTCTCGTCCAATCGGCTGCGGACGATATGGTTCCCACTGGCTTCCTGACCGCGTGTGGCTTGGATAATGGAATTTGTTCCCAGGCAACTAACGAACCTTCAGGTGCCCAATTTGTAGCCTGGTGATTATAGAATTTAAAGGTGAGAAAATATTCATCAAACTGTTCCAGATATAAAGCTGGTAGTTCGAAAATACGAGATTTTCCGGCTGGGATATCCAAATCAGGAAATGTACCCTCTTGATCTACTATTCCGTTACCGGTCAATTCCCAGGAGCCAGCTAACCAATTTAGAGAAATAAAATCATGTTTATTGGTGATGCGGACTCTGCGATGAGATCTGTCAATCAGTTCGACCTTGACTGGCTGAGCGAGATATTTGAATTCATGTAATGCAGGATGGGGTTTCCTATCAGGCCAAACGATACCATCGATGCAAAAGTTGGCATCGTTGGGCACATCACCGAAATCTCCTCCATACGCCCAATAGGGTTCGCCTTCAGGTGAATTCTGCAGAATGCCGTGATCGACCCATTCCCAGAGGAACCCACCCTGCAGACCGGGATACTTTTCAAACGCAGCCCAATAATCCGCCAGACTGCCGTTGCTGTTCCCCATGCAGTGGGAGTATTCGCACAGGATCAGGGGTCGATCACCTTTATCGTTAATCGACCAATCGATGATATTTTCGATGGGTGGGTACATGGGGCAAACGATGTCTGTGACCTGCTGCCCGCCTTGCCATTCGTTTCCTTGCCAGTAATTACCCAATGCAGGTTCGTAATGCAATAGGCGAGTCGAGTCAAGCCCGCGTACATATCCAGCAGCGGCATCGTGGTTCGGACCATAGCCGCTTTCGTTACCTAATGACCAGATTATCACGCTGGGATGGTTTTTATCACGCTCGACCATTGCCATGACACGCTCCACGAAGGCGTTGGTGTAGCGAGTGTCGTGGCACAGGTCTTGATAATAGGCGTGGGATTCAATATTTGCTTCATCGATCACATAAAAACCGAGCTGATCGCATAAATCGTAGAAGCAGGGGTTTTTTGGGTAATGAGAAGTGCGGATGGCGTTGATATTGAACTGCTTCATCAGATGCAGGTCTTTTACAAACAATTCACGAGAAATTGCCTTGCCTGTTTTGTCATCATGGTCGTGGTAATTCACCCCTTTGATCATCACCCGCTTGCCGTTGACCAACAACATGCGCTCACGAATTTCTACCTTTCGGAATCCAATCTTGCAGCTGGTGAACTCGGTTCCACTGGATGATTTTAAAGTCACTACCAATGTATATAGATTGGGGGTTTCTGCCGTCCATGGCGAGGGTGATTTTAATTCCTGAACAAAATTCAGCTCATTCGAAGGGATTTGGGAGGCGAACCACTCACTAGTTGAGGAGGTATTTGCGGCGAGAAGCTGCTGATTCAAGACGGGTTCCCTATTTGGATCAAATAAGCTTAGCTCGACAACACAATCCCTGATCTGGTCACATGGTAAGCCGATTTTTATTTTAGTTCGCAAAATGCCATCTTGATAATCGTCGGTTAAGTCACCAACGGCGAAGACATCCTGAATATGAGGCGATCCGGTGGAATATAAGTAGACTTCGCGCTGCAAACCTGCCTGCCACCAATGGTCCTGATCCTCGAGGAACGAAGCATCGGACCATTGGACTACCAACACGGTCAGCTCGTTTGGTCCTTCCAGGCTGAGCAACGTTGTGACGTCGAATTCAGCAGGTGTGCGTGAATCTTTGCTAATGCCGACGGGACGACCGTTGAGATAGGCGTACAAAACCCCTTCACAGCCACCGAAATGCAGGACGACCCGCCGACCTGACCAACCCTGGGGTATAAGAAATGTCCGCCTGTAGGCGCCTGTGGGATTATCTTCAGGGACGTCAGGAGGATGGTTTGGAAACGGCATAACCACATTTGTATAGTGTGGGTGTCCATAGCCCTGCATGGTCCAATTACCCGGCACTTGAATCGATTGCCAAGTATTCTCCTTAATGACGTTATCGCTGACAGCTTCAGGTCGGGAAAAGATTTGAAAATCCCAGGTCCCGGACAGGTTAACGAACCAGGGTGACGAGTCACGCTCATTATCGAGGGCAGACAGGGCGGATGAATATGGGTACAGAGTTGCCCGCGGAGGAAGCTTGTTAAACCCAGATAGCTGGGGCATTTTCCAGGTTTTATAACCACCGATCTCGAGGAGAGCAGAATAGTCAGTCATTGGAAGATCGTGAATACCGGTTTGTGATGAGCCTCAAATCGTTCACTGGTGCTTTATATAATCAGGCGTTCGTTGTTGATATTAATGTAATTATAAGGGAAAGATAGGTCGTGTGGGCGTTTCAGTGTTGTGAAAGTTTAAGTGGAAGTAATAGAAATCTGATATATCCGGATGATCAATCCGATTTAGTTGAGAGTTAAATAATGTGAGTTGAGGAGGATCCTGCCTTAGGATTTACACTTTCATGTGTTCGATATTACGATGATAAGATTATTTTTATGGGGATGTGTAACCTAATCCGGTGGAGATAAACTAATCGAACGAATAATCAGATGCTGGTGGCGGGGCCTCGAGCTCTGTTGATAAAGGTGGGAGCTCTTCCAGCGAATTTAAACCGAAATGCTGTAAAAAATCAGAGGTGGTGACGTAGAGGATGGGTCGACCTGGTCTTTCAGCACGTCCGATTTCCTGGATTAATCCTTTACTGAGCAAGCTTTTAAGAACCCCATCCGAGCTGACCCCCCGGACTGCATCTATTTCGGGACGAGTGACGGGCTGCTGGTAAGCAATTATAGCCAGGGCTTCAAGTGCTGCCCGGCTCAACTTACTAGTAGACTCAAGACCCAGAAAACGCTCCACATCTTCAGAGGTCTCTGCTGAGGTGGTAAGCTGGACACGCCCATGATGGCGCTGTAAGCGTAAGCCGCGGGGATACGTCTCGGAGGTGAGTCTTGATTCCAGGATATCCAGGTAATTTTCTATATTTCGCAAGGGCAGATTGAGGGCAGCAGCCAGTTGAATGGGTGGGACTGGACCAGCAGCCACGAATAGTAACGCCTCCAGACGGGCGATGACCTGATCTGTACCTGTTTCCGGGAGAGAATTGTCAGACATGCTATAATGCTATCTTAGTTTTCGGCTAGTTCTATCATTCATATTGGGTGAACTTTGCGATTATACCATCGGACTTATTCTAATTTCTTTTGGTACTGCGTTGTTATCTCTTTTTCTTTGCTATTGGGGGGTTGTTCTGCCCCAAAGGTGACCCAAGGACTTATCACGGTAAGTGTAGCCGTAGATAACGAGGAAATTCAAGCAAAAATACCTGCAGGAAGTACAGTTGGGGAGGCCTTGGCATTTGCGAAAATCACATTAAGCGAGTTGGATAAAGTCGATCCACCGGTGTATACAGTGCTATCTGATGGAGCACGAGTAGATGTCACCCGGATTACCGATGAATACTTCGTCGAGCAAGTCACTCTTCCGTTCGAGCACCAGGAATTAAAAAATGAAGCGCTACCGACGGGAGAAAAGCGGCTAAGCCAACCAGGCGTGAATGGGGTGGAGGAAATTACATATCACCGCGTGTTCGAAGATGGAATTGAAGTATCCAACACAGCGGTTAAGACAACGGTGATTAAGGAAGCTATCCCCGAAATCTTGATGGTAGGAAGTAAGTCGTCATTTAACTCGGTCAATATCCCGGGAAAAATGGCTTATTTATCAGCGGGTAATGCCTGGATCATCGAAAATTACTCGGGAGAACGAAGGAGCGTAGTTACATCAGGTGATCTCGATGGAAGAATATTTTCGTTATCGAAAGACGGGAGATTTCTCCTCTTTACCCGTTTTTCAAGCGACCAGAAGATAATCAACCACCTTTGGGCAGCCTCCTTGACGAGCGATCCGGTACGAATCATAGATCTTAAGGTGGATAACATCGTCCATTTTGCTGAATTTGATCCGAGTTCAAGCATTGTGGCATACTCAACGGTAGAATGGCGCGAAGCTGCTCCAGGTTGGCAGGCAAATAATGACCTGTATGAGGTGACTGTTAGCAGGAGCGGATTCGTTGGCACACCGAAAATGGATTTAGATGCAAACTCAGGTGGTGTGTATGGCTGGTGGGGTACTGAATTTTTATGGGCTCCCAGCCTGGCATTATTTTTATATTCACGTCCAGACAGCGTGGGGATCCTGAACAACAGCGATGGATTTATGACCACGCTCGTAAATATCACACCATACCAGACGGGAGGAGATTGGGCATGGGTGCCTGGGACCTCCTGGTCACCGGGAGGAGACATGGTTTATACTGTCAGCCACGGTGCTGTGGATGGCGCAACTGATGAAAGACCTGAACAATTCAATTTATTAGCCGTACCTGTAACCGGCAGCCCAGCGATAGAAATTGTGAAGAATGTGGGGATGTTCGCCTACCCGGTGACGTCTCCGGTCAACCCACGAACTAATTTACCAGGGAGCACATCTGGAGACTCGCTTTCTCAAAATGCGTTTTCCATCGCCTTCTTACAAGCCATTTTTCCCGAGCAAAGCGAGACCAGCGGATACAGATTAACAATAATCGATCGAGATGGTTCCAACAAGAGAAGCCTTTTCCCTGAAGCGGGAGCAGTGGGTCTCGAACCACAGAAAGTCGTCTGGTCACCAGCCGGTATGGAACCTAATTGGGATTTCGCGATTGCAGTCATTTATAATGGAAATATTTGGATCATTGATGCAGGGTATGGAACAGCACAACAGATTACGGGCGATGGATTGACCAGCCGGGTCGATTGGAGATAGACAGCAATGAGAATTTTAATCACCGGGGCAGCCGGCTTTCTTGGATCGCATCTATGTGAGCGATTATTATTGGAAGGGCATGATGTAGTTGGGATGGATAACTTTATCACCGGCAGCCCCGACAATTTAGCCCACTTATCAAGCAAATCCAATTTTTCATTTATCAGGCATGATGTATCCAATTTTATTTTTGTGCCAGGAAAGGTGGATGCTGTTTTACACTTTGCGTCACCTGCCAGTCCAAACCCGAAATCACCCTATGGATATGTGAATTTACCGATACAAACCATGAAAGCTGGCGCATTAGGCACGCATAACACACTGGGATTGGCGCGGGTAAGTGGGTCGAGATTCCTACTTGCCAGTACCAGCGAGATATATGGGGATCCACTCGAGCATCCGCAATCTGAAAGTTACTGGGGGCATGTTGACCCGATTGGTCTGCGCTCGGTTTACGATGAAGCCAAACGATTTGCTGAAGCACTGACCATGGCATATCACCGTTTCCATGGGATCGATACAAGGATCGTGCGGATATTTAATACTTATGGACCACGGATGCATCTTGATGACGGAAGAGTAGTACCTAATTTCATACAACAAGCTTTACGCGGTGAGCCTTTGACAATTTACGGCGACGGACAACAAACACGCAGCTTTTGTTACGTTGACGACCTGGTCGAAGGTATCGTGAGGCTGCTCTTATCGGATGAGCATTTACCGGTTAACATCGGAAATCCGGTCGAATTGACTATCCTGGAATTTGCGCAAAAGATCAACGCGATTGTAAAGAATCAGGCTGGGATTGTATTCAAACAAGCTGACCGATTGGAAAGCGACCCACAACGACGACGACCGGACATCACGCGAGCACACGCCATCCTGGGATGGGAGCCGCGAATTAACCTGGAGGAAGGGTTGCTTAAGACGATCCCGTATTTCCGTCAAAAATTAGGATTGGGATGACGAGTATTTTGACTAATACGCGGGAGAGGACACGTTTTTTCCGCTTTCTCGTGGTTGGTACGCTTGGTGCAGTGATTGATTTCGGTATTGAGAACCTTCTGCACCGGTTTTTTGGCTTACCTTATGTGTGGGCGGGTGCAATTTCCTTTATATGTGCTATTTTGAGTAATTTTTACTGGAACAGGGTATGGACTTATCCAGACTCGCGCTCCAAACCCATCATAAGACAGCTTTTCCAATTTTCGATTGTAAATGTAATCGGGTTGGCGATACGAATACCAATCTTAAAATTCTTGGAACCGGTGGTTACCAGGCTGTTTCAAATGCTTCCTGAGAACCGGTTAATCCTTCCGCCCGATGTAATGGGTGAGAATCTTACACTGGCGTTGGCCGTATTAATCGTTTTTTCTGGAACTTTCTTTGTCAACCGATATTGGACTTATAGTGATGTACAATGATGAAATATAATGGAGAAATGCTTGGAGAGAAAAAAAAAGAAAGAGTGAAATGTGACTCCTGATACCGCTTTAGTCCCTATCTATATGACCAATGGTGATGTTGGAGCTTTCCTGGTGTATCCTTATATATTTAACTGCGAAGGAGAGTGGATCGGGTGGATCTCTACAGACCGATTTATTTATTCCACCCACGGGCATTATGTAGGTTGGCTGGCAGATGGTCCGAGGATCTTACGGAAACTAGCGGATGGCTATACCAAGAGGACAATTGACATCATCCCACCTTTTACTACAAAGATAAAACCACCAGCGACCTCGCCACTGGCGCCCATGATGCCAGAGCTGACATTTGGTGAAACGGATGTACTGCTGGACCGGCCGGATTTACTCCCGCCGATCGATTTTGGTGAATTACGGGAAGATATGGATTGAGTGTAAAAAAGCAATCTTATGGTAGATGAACAGCCCGACCAATCCATAGAAGGTAATAATTCGAAAGAGCCTGAGAGCAAATTCCGATCTTTAAAGAACCTGATAGATCATGTTTCGGGAAAAAGCTTATCAGAAACGCAAATCCAACAAGACAGCGGGTTGGCGGAGGTAATACCTTTTCCATTTTTGGCGATGGTAGGCCAGCTGGAGATGAAGTATGCTTTACTACTTGGATTAATCAATCCTGCTATTGGGGGTGTTTTACTGATTGGCCCACGTGGGACGGGTAAAACAACAGCGGTACGCGGCCTCGTGGATTTACTCCCGGAAATCCCAAGGAGCCTATGTTACTATGGCTGTTTACCAGAAGATATCGAGACGGGCGGAATCGATGCGGTATGCCCAAACTGCGCAAAAAAATATGCCCGAGGTGAGCCCCTGGCAGCAATGGATAAGATCCGCCTGGTGGAGCTGCCACTAAATGCGCGCATTCAAGACGTTGTTGGAGCAGGGGATGAAGATGAAACGGGACGTGAGCTACTGAGGCTGCATCGAGGAATATTAGCTCACGCAGACCGAAATTTACTGCTTGTGGATGAAGTAAACCTGTTGGCTGATGATGTAATCGATGCCATATTGGATGCGGCGGCATATGGATCTTATACCGTGAAGCGAGGAGCCCGAACAGGCACCTACCGGGCAAGGTTCGTGCTGATTGGGACGATGAACCCTGAAGAAGGACGACTGCGCCCTCAAATTATGGATCGATTTGGTCTGCGCAGTGTAGTGAGGGGATTGGATAATAAAGATCAGCGTTTGGATGCTTACAAAAAAGTCCAATCCTACTTATTAAATCCACGCAGAGTGATGCAGGAATATTCTGATGAGACACAGTTGGCACAGGCAGAAATCCAAATTGCCAGAGATATATTACCAGAGGTCATCATACCGGAAAGTGTTTCCGAACAGGGTTTGGAATTAATCCGTAACTTGAGAATTGATTCATTGCGGGCAGAAATAACCTTATTTGAAGCAGTTAAGGCATTAGCCGCTCTTGATAACCGGAAAGTTGTGAGCACTGATGATATGAAAGTTATCGCGCCGATGGCTTTAAGAATGCGCAGATCTGGATTTATCGAAACATATTTGGCGGATCAATCCAAAGAAGATGAAGAAATTAATAAAGCAATCGATGAAACCATAAGCACCACAGATCTGAAATGAATAAGATAGTTTCAAAGAAAGAAATATTTAAAGTAAAGTCTTTACCCTACGATCCGGAAAGTATAGCTGAGCCGCTGGATGTGGATGGGTTTATCCATAGGGGCACACCATTTTTTGCACGTAAAGAATGTATATCTGCTGTCAATGACTTAAACCAAGCGATTGACTTGGATAGTGATATTATTGATTCGTTTTATTTACTCGAAATGGTCTACAAAGCTGAACAAGAAATAGAAAAGTCAGATGCAGCATTTAGGCGAGTGTTGGAATTAATCAACGTACAACCTGATACCGACAAAGTAAGGAAAACCATGCTGCGCCGATTAGCATGAAACCACATCAACGAAGTTACCATTGGTGACTGGAATCTGGAGAAGGAAATTTGGCAGCAAACGGCATGACCCATAGAGAGCGGATCGAAAAATGTTTGAGCGGGGGTACAGACCAAAGAACACCCATCGCGTTATGGAGACACTTCCCCGTCGATGACCAGACTCCGGAAGGGCTGGCACAAGCAGTGGTCGAATTCCAGCGATCATACGATTTTGACCTGGTGAAGGTGACTCCTGCCTCATCGTTTTGCATCAAGGATTGGGGAGTGCTGGACGAGTGGAGAGGAAACCCTGAAGGCACGAGGCAGTATGTTCGTAAGATCATCAATTCACCCGATGATTGGCTGAAACTGCCAATACTTGACCCTAACGAAGGTGCACTCGGCGATCAGCTGACATGCCTCAAGCTGGTGTGTAATGATCTAGGACCAGACGTACCGGTGTTGCAAACCATCTTTAACCCACTGGCACAAGCGAAAAACCTGGCAGGTGGAGAAACACTCCTGGTACACATGCGGCAATATCCCGACGCAGTACTCGAGGGCTTACACACCATTACAGAGACGACTTGCCGGTTCATTGAAGCAATCAACAAGCTTGAGATAGCGGGAATTTTTTATGCTGTGCAACATGCCAATTACAACCTTTTATCTGAATCTGAGTATTACCAGTTTGGAAAAAAGTTTGATACGAACATCCTTGAAATGTTAAACAATAAATGGCTGAATATGCTGCACCTGCATGGAAGCAATGTCATGTTCAAGTTATTCACCGATTACCAAGTACAAGTGATCAACTGGCATGACCGCGAGACATACCCATCCTTGGTGGAGGGAAAAGGGATGTTCCCAGGTGTGGTATGCGGCGGTCTGCAACGCTCGCGAACGATGGAACTAGGCACACCAGAAAACGTCTATGCAGAAGCAACGGATGCGATAAAATCCACAAGGAGCCAGTCCTTCATCCTGGGAACTGGGTGTGTGTTGCAAATTACAACGCCGAGAGCAAATATCATGGCAGCGATAAGGGCAGCACGGGGTGGGTGATCTGCGGATTATTGGGGGGAAAGCCCGGGGAAGGCGGATCCGTTCCGTGCCGGGAATGACGACCCGACCGATCACAGATAAGGTGAGAGAAGCATTATTCAACATCATCGGTGCAGATATCCAAGGGGCTTCATTTTTAGACCTGTTCGCCGGTACCGGCAGTGTAGGCATCGAGGCATTGAGCAGGGGGGCGGAACACGTCTTATTCATTGAGTTAAAACGACAACCCATTGCCACCATCAGGGAAAACCTTACAAGCACAGGGTTGCTTGAGGGAGCTGAGGTAACCCAAGTGGATGCGTTCACACTGTTAGAAAGACCGATCCGGCAAGCGTTTGATTATGTGTATATTGCTCCACCACAATATAAGGACATGTGGAAGCGGGCATTGCTTTCGCTAGATAAGAACATCGGGTGGCTCACGGAAGATGGTTGGGTGATCGTACAAATCCACCCGGTCGAATATCAAAAGATTTCTGAAGAATCAGGTATTAAAAACCTGGTTGAGTTTGATCAAAGACATTATGGGAGCACTTTGCTGGTTTTCTTCCAAAGGACAGTAAAAATAGCTGAGGAAAACACCACAACCAACGCAAACTATTAAATAATAAGAATTTCTCCGGTTGAGATTTATACCATAGGTTTGGATATTCTTCCGGTTATAGCTATATCAGCTGTATTATTTATTAGTTGATTTCTTGAGAGTTTGGAAAATTGAAAATTACCACACCAAAAGAATAGCTTAGATTGTTTCTCGCCAAGCGGGTGGGATTACGGAATGATATGCTATTACAAGTTAAGCCACCGGACTGCCAGACGAGGGAGATCACTGACCGGACCGATTTTGGTGGTGCAGGTGGGGAGAGAGTCGGTGAACAAGCGACCATAACGTTTGGACATTATCCGACGGTCGAAAATGGCCACCACACCCCGGTCGGACTGAGTGCGGATCAAACGACCAAACCCCTGGCGGAAACGCAATATGGCCTCTGGCAACGAGTATTCAGTAAAGGGATCGTCAAACGTCTCCGAACGGGCGGCGACGATCGGGTCAGAAGGGACATCGAAGGGCAGCTTGACGATGACCAGCACGGAGAGCGCCTCACCGGGCACATCAACACCTTCCCAAAAGGCCCGAGTCCCGAAAAGGATTGCATGATCCTCGCTTCTAAAATTCTCAAGAAGGGTACTGGCTGAAGCACCTTCGCCCTGCAGATATACCTGAATCCCATTTTTAGACAGGTGGTCCTTGATACTGCTATAAGTGCGTTTAAGTTGATCATAAGAAGTGAAGAGAACCAGGGTTTTTCCACCTGTAGCAATACATAGATTCAGAATTCCCTGCTCTATGGCACGCTGGTGTCCGGATCGGTCAGAAGGCTCGGGGATATCATTGGCAATATATAACAAGACCGAGGTCTCAAAATCAAAAGGCGAGCCGACTGAAAGCTCGTAAGCATCTTCTGCATTCAGCCTGCCTTTAAGATAATTGAATTCACCACCAGCGGTCAAGGTGGCAGAGGTGAGAATGACGGATGATTTCTCATTCCACAGATATTTCTGCATCAAAGGACCGATGTTCAGCGGCGCAGCATTGAGGGACATCTGTTTGGCGTTGGGTTGGATCTCAAACCAATATATCGAGTCAGCGCGTGGCTCGAATACCAGACCATCGAGATTATTTTGGATCTCAGTCAGGCGTAAATACAGGTTCCTGAGGTTTGAAATGACGTCATCATCCTCCTCGGGTAGGCTTTCGCTCATATCTCCAAGGGCTTGAAGCATTTTGCTGATATTTTCTACCAACGGGCGGAGAGAAGTCTCACACTCTTCCCAGGCAGCCTCGACATCCGCCCAGGCAGGCTGAGTACGTGTAGCGGGTAAAATACGCTCCTGATGAGCGTACATACCGATGTCATTGCCTTCACGCTGCTCGAGGAGAAAATCGTCTATCGCATGGAAGAATCCCTGGGAGGCGGTTTGAAAATGGAATGCCTCGTCTGTGGACTGCTGTATGTACCGGTCAATTGCAGCGAAATCGGATGGAGGAACATTGTTCTGGAGAATACCGGTTAATTTACCAAGTGCACCGGAGGTTGGGCCACCTAACTCTCTAATGGCACGATCCAGCATGAATTGAGTGATCTTAAAGCTCAAAGCGTTGGTGGTGGCTTCTTCCAGGTGATGGGCTTCATCGATAATGACATAATTGTAATCAGGCAGGACGCGGTTTCCGGTGGCAACGTCTGCGAGGAGCAATGCATGGTTGACCACCAGGATATGAGATGATAAAGCGGCTTGTCGAGCACGATGGAATGGACAAATCCCACCTCGTTTCAGGCAATTATCGGTTGTGCAACCCTCATCATCAGCAGATAAACGCAGCCAAATATCACGCTCGGTTGCGCCGTTCAAGTTGATCTCGTTGCGATCACCGCTGGTGGTTGATTGCAGCCATACCAGGACTTTTCCGAGCACCCGCATCTCATCGGCACTGTCGGGTCCACGGCGACGCATATTTTCCAACCGACGGGGGCAAAGATAGTTCGAGCGACCTTTCATTACAGCAGCGGAAAGATTTATACCCATGGCGGAGCGGAGATCGGGGATGTCCTTGTTGATCAACTGGTCTTGTAAGGTGATGGTGTTCGTTGAGACAATGACCCGCTGACCATTTTTCAAGGACCATAGGGCTGCTGGCAACAGGTACGCCATGCTTTTACCGATACCGGTGCCAGCCTCGACGAGGAGGTGGCGATTTTCTGACAAGGCGCGTGTGACCGAGCGGAGCATTTCGATCTGTTGGGGCCGGTACTCGTAGTTGGGAAAGTGGTGAGAGAATATTCCGCCTTGCTCCAAAGCAGACGCAACTTCATCAGCATCAAGAGGCTGAGGCTGTGGGTTAGGCGATAGGGGTGCGAAATCCCTGGCGTTGTAGCTATCGAATATCGGACCGGAATATCCCTGCCGGACCTGCCTGGCAGAGATGGTCTCTTTAGACCTTGCACGGAGCGCATCATAGAAGAGGCCATATCCTGCCCAATCGATGCCCTCACCGAGGTGGACAATTTCTGCGAGCAGCTGCAGAGGTAAATCCACGGCGATTTCGTATAGTGACCGATAGACTGCACAAGTTACACGGGCATCAGCCAATGCACGGTGGTTTGCGGTCAGCGGTATTTTGAGTGCCTGCCCAAGGGCACCCAATCCGTATCGTCCGGCAGTTGGGAGCAGGACAGACGCAATTTCATAGGTATCTCGAACGTCATTGCCTTTGAATAAACCCACTCTACGCAGAAATGATAGGTCAAAGCCGACATTATGACCAAGAACAGACAAGCTGCCGACGAACTGACGCAATTCTGGCAAGATATTCTGAATGGAGGGGGCTTCGAGGACCATGTGGTCGTTGATCCCGGTGAGCTGAGTGATGAACGGAGGAATTTTGCGACCAGGGTTGATCAACGAAGACCATTCATCTTCCACGCGATTACCGTTGAAGCGCACAGCACCGATCTCAATGATGACATCTTTTTGGGGGTCTAGTCCGGTGGTCTCGATATCCAGGGCGACGATGGAATCCATGGGGAGGATTATACCAGTATGGATGAAGAGGCGAATTTGGAACGAAAAATTTGGGACGATACAAAGAATAAAAGACACGAAAAATATCAAAAATACCCTTTCGATCTACCATTCACCAAAAAAATGTCTCCAGGGGAGAGAAAATTACCGTATAAAGCAATAAAATAAGCTGTCTGATATGAAAAGGCAGACAGCTCTTAATAATCAGCAAGGTAAACGATTTAGCTTATTGAGCGCCGAATTCCTTCAGGATACGGGCGATGTGGCTGGCACCTTTGAGATAGAGATCTAGGCGGATGTTTTCGTTAGGGGCGTGCCCCTGTGAGCCAGGATAACCAATTCCAGCGGTCACCACGGGAAGGTGAAGGTTATGTACAAAGGCATGGTTGGGACCTGAACCACCACTAAAGGGTACAATCTGCATAGGCACCCCGTAAACCGGGCGAGCAGCTTCAACCACAAGTGCGACAAATGGATCATCAGGGTCGGTTCGGGCTGGCTTCTCACCCCCGAGGAACTTAATCTTGACATCGGAGAAGCATTGGTGATCGAGGTGGAGGCGTAATGCGGTGAGGACTTGCTCTGGGGTTTGGTCTGGGACGAGGCGGAAATCAACCTTAGCAGATGCACGGGCAGGAAGCACAGTTTTAGAACCCTCGCCCTGGTAACCAGAGGTCAAACCACAGATGGTGCAGGTGGGCTCGAACACTTCAGCCAGGCGCAATTCTACACCTCCGGTGAGATTTCGTAAAAAATGATCGACGCCATAACGGGTGATATATTCCTCGGAGGTTTCAGGGAGGGCGGCAAAAAGCTCACGGTCACGATCGCTGGGCGGTTTGACCGTATCGTAATGCCCTGGCAACCTGATATGCTCATCATATCCTTTTAGGGTTGAGAGCGCCCAAATCAATCTCCAGGCGGCATTGGGGAAAATGGAGCCACCCAGACCAGAATGTACATCGATCCTGGCAGTCTCTACAGATAACTCAACGTAGCAAATCCCACGCAAGCCCAAATATTGAACCGGCACCTCGCGATGGTCGACACCACCAAACTCCCAGATACACGCATCGGCTTTGAGTAATTCGAGGTTGTCGAGAACGAAATCCTTGAGGTGAATGCTGCTAATTTCCTCTTCTCCTTCGACGACAAACTTAATGTTACAAGGCAGTTCACCGTCAAGTGCCAGCAATGAATCGATGGCAAACAAACGGCTTACCAGATGACCCTTATCATCACTGACCCCACGGGCGAAGAGTTTGCCGTCTCTCAAGCTGGGCTCGAATGGCGGACTGTCCCACAGGTCGAGCGGCTCGGGAGGTTGTACGTCATAATGGTTATAAAACAAGAGGGTTTTATTTGAACGGCCGGTTCGTTCGGCATACACAACCGGAGCACCTCCCGAAGCAAATATTTGTACAAGAAAGCCCCTGGATTTTAGCATCTCAGCTGCAAGGGCAGCACATTCGGATAAACCCCAATTTTGAGCAGCAACGCTGGGTTGCTTGCAGAATCGAGATAATTCATCGATACTTTGATCCAAATTATCATTTAGATATGCGTCATACTGGTGCATGTCAATCATAAGATACTCCTTATCCAATCAACGAGATACTTTAGAAGCGCTCCACCCCCGTAGGCAAAGGCTAACATTTTAATGGTTTCACCAATCCAGGTCCATAACAAGAACTTGCGGACCGGCATTTTCAGTGCTCCAGCCGCTGCGCCAGTGACGTCAAAGAAGGGATTAGGGATTGCAGAAAGTAGGAATACGGCTAAAGCACCATTCATTTTTAGCCACTCATACATTTTTCCATAAATTTTTACCCTTTCGACCACGGGTTGGCTGCTATAACCGAAAAGGTATCCGGTCATTTCGCCCAGGGCAGCCCCAGCTCCGGCGGCTAACCCAACAGCCCATGGAGTTAATGTGGTCCCCATTACTGACACGGCAAGGATTCCAGGTGCGGGGAAAAACACCGTGGCATAGGCTAAAAACGAAATCACAAAGATGCCAGGGTAGCCGTACACCGCCAGCTGGGGAGCTTTATCTGCAACCGCATATACAAAAATTACGATGATCACTACAACGATGAGAGAAAGTATTCGTGCAGCAATCCCCACCCACCTGGATTTCATACAGCCTATTGTTCCAGGATGGTCACAGAGAGCAGTTTCACCGATGGAGAATCACGCTTGGATGGATCGCGGGGAGGGATAGAAAACAGAACTTCCATACCGTCCGATACCTGCCCAAAAACGCTATGTTTGTTATCCAGCCAGGGAGTGGGGATGTGAGTGATAAAAAATTGAGAACCGTTGGTATTTGGCCCTGCGTTGGCCATGGAAAGTACGCCCGGCTTGTCGTGGCGCAAACCCGGGTTGAACTCATCCAAAAACCTGTAGCCTGGTCCACCCATGCCGGTACCAGTCGGATCACCACCCTGGACCATGAAATTGGAGATAACTCGATGAAATATTGTCCCATCATAAAAGCCCTGGCGGGCAAGGAAAACAAAGTTATTAACGGTCAAAGGGACTTTATCAACAAATAACTTTAATGTGATATTACCCTTATCTGTATTCAAGATGGCAGAATAAATTTTTTTTGGATCAATTCCCAAGGCTGGAGGTTGAGACCACTGCTGATTTGTCATAATTGTATCCCTTCAGGAATATGAATGGTGGTTACGTAGCAATGTATCTATCCGGGCAACGACCAAATCCATGGCGACCGTGTTCAACCCTCCTTCAGGAATGATCACGTCGGCATAACGCTTGGAGGGTTCGACGAATTCCATGTGCATCGGGCGTACCGTCGACATATACTGATTGATTACCGATGTGCTGGTTCGACCGCGCTCGGCGATATCACGCTCGAGGCGGCGAATAAAGCGTATGTCTGCGTCGGTATCAACGAAGATTTTCACATCGAACAGTTCGCGCAGTCCCTGTTCAGCGAGAATTAAGATACCCTCGACCAGGATGACTGGCTGCGGCTCGATATGGATGGTATCGTTGGTTCGGGTATGAGTTTTAAAATCATAAACAGGGAGCTCGATGGATTGAAAATCCTTCAACTGCTTGATATGGTAAACCAATAAACTCGTTTCCAGAGAGTCGGGATGGTCAAAGTTGATCAGGCCGCGTTGGGCAGGCTCCAACTGGGCAAGATTTTTATAATATGCATCATGGGGAAGCAAGGCAATATGATTCGCACCCACCCGGTCGATGATCACCTTCGCAACGGTTGATTTACCAGAGCCAGTACCGCCAGCGATGCCGATGACAAGAGGGGGTGTACGATTTGGCATGTTGGAATTATACTGGAATACGACTATTGATGGTAGATAATAGTATCGATGAAAGGTGATATATAAAAATCAGACAACGCGTGGGCGTTGCCTGTTGGTGAGCCACCGAAGGGAATCGAACCCTTGACCTAACGTTTACGAAACGCTTGCTCTACCGGCTGAGCTACGGTGGCAATCGGGAGATGGAAGCGACGGGATTATACCACAGCAAAGATGAGAAGCCTATTTACGAGTACGGGAAAACCTGATTACGCAGGGTGTGGAGGAGCATCATGCGCATAGCCATGTTGTCTTACCACACCTGTCCATTGGCAACCTTAGGAGGAAAGGATACCGGGGGGATGAATGTTTACGTGAGGGAGGTTACACGTCAACTTGGTGCACTAGGAATCCATGTTGATGTATTCACAAGGTCGCAAAATGAACACGTCCCGCATGTGCTCCATGATTTAGGATACGGAAACCGTATCGTGCATATACCGGCTGGTCCAGAATATCCCATACCCAGAAGAGAATTGGAAACGTATCTACCACAATTCGTTAAAGGGATTGAAGAATTCGCAAGAAATAAAGGTATCACCTACGACCTTATCCACAGCCATTACTGGATGTCAGGACTGGCAGCAGTTGAACTTAAAAAGGATTGGGGGACACCTTTTATCCACATGTTTCATACCTTAGGATTGATGAAGAACCGGGTAGCACAGTCGCCAGATGAGGTCGAAGGGGAGTATCGAATAAATGGCGAGCGAGATGTATTAAAAGCTGCGGATAGAATCATCGCTGCAACTACGGCTGAAAGCGCACAATTATTGTGGCTCTACCAGGCTGATGATAGCAAGGTATCCATTATTCCACCTGGGGTGGATGTATGCAAGTTTTATCCGATACCTCCCGATGAGGCGAAGGAATACATAGGAGTGCCTCCGTGCGGACGAATGCTCCTTTTTGTGGGCAGGATGGAACCGCTGAAGGGTTTAAACGTCTTGATCGAGGCGATTGGGATCATGCGCGATACTGAAGTGCTCAAGGAGAATCCTTTTTGCCTGGCAATCATCGGAGGTGATCCGGACGACTGCACCGAAGAGCCAAACATTGAACTTTCGCGTATAAAAGAATTAACCAAGCATTACGGACTGCAAGACCTGGTAACATTTTTGGGCAACCGGAGCCAAGATTCGCTTCCTTATTATTATTCAGCTGCTGAAGCAGTAGTAGTGCCGTCACAATACGAGTCATTCGGTATGGTGGCATTGGAAGCAATGGCATGCGGTGTACCGGTAGTGGCATCGCAAATTGGTGGCTTAGCTTACCTGGTGCAGGATGGTGTGACGGGTTATACCGTGCCCGTGGATGAACCCATTGAGCTTGCTAAAAGGATCACCATGCTTCTGCAAGACCCGAGTCTCCGAGACCAGATGGGGATGCAAGCCGTAAAACTGGCACAGGATTACTCCTGGGATAAAATTGCCGCCAAACTCCAGCCTGTGTATGAGAGCCTGCTAGGCGTTCCTACGGGCAACCAGAGAAGCAACAGCTCGACGATGATCACTGGTTGATGATGACCAGCCCTCATCATAATAGAGAATTTCCAAACCTCTGCCAGTATCCCCATCGATAAACCAGTGTTGTAGCTCCGCAGGTTTGAGTAAGTATGAGGGGTTGATTTCCGGATGTACCGAAAGCATATCTTCAGTTAAGCATTCCATAAATAGAATCCCACCCAATTTGAGTCCCTGAGTGATAGGTGTCCACATATCCCGTTGAAGATATAGGATGTTGATGATTACATCAAATTTATTTGGGGGAATGACAAATCGCTCCAAATTAAGTGAAGCAGCCATCAAGGATGGAAATTCTTTTTTGGCGCGGATGAGTGCCACGAGGGAGATATCTAAGCCAACCACTCTCAAACCGCGCTGGATGAGGAAACCCGCATTCCCTCCCAGACCTGTGGCAATATCCAATGCCAGCCCCGAGGAGGGAAGCAGGTTGAAATGGTCCACGAGCAGTGAGCTTGGCAGGTCAGAAGCCTTATGTGAACCGGATTGATAACGCAAATTCCACCGGTCTGCATCCCCGAATGGCATGGGTGATCTCAGCCTAGACCAGGTTTTCCCCACAACCCGAATCCTGCACGTCGACGCTCTTCACGCTGCTGATGCTGGAGACGGATCTCTTTGATATGGGATACTTTTTCTTCGATGGCTGCCTGGAGCCAGATGCGACCCTTCTCAGCTGTTGCCAGGCTACCCGCGCCATATGCCCCAGTAGCGGTATCATCATCCCAGGGTGGATTGGCAACCAGGGCACCACCTTCGACCCAGTCCATATAATAGGAGGGTGTGGAGACGAAATTGGTCTCATCGACAACCCGCTCCATGTGTACAAGGTCAGGATTCAGATGAAGGATGAATGAGGTTTCGAGCTCGCAGGCATGACCCATACCACCAATCCCTGATTGACGGTATTTTTCCAGCGAGGCGATCCCATCTGGACCTGAAAGATAGAGCCAGGCAGTGGCACAAAAGATACGCCGGTGGCGTTCACCGGAATATTTGATAGCGTTGGCGATGAATGAGCTATTTCCGCCGTGACCATTGACCAGGTAAAACAACTCAAAGCCACGGTAAGATAACACATCGATCAAATTAACCCAGAAATCTTCAAATGCTCTTCCCCCCGCATTGAGGGTACCTGCAAAAGAAGGACGATGGGTGCTGACCCCATAGGGCATAACCGGTAGGAGGGTGGTTTCATCCTGAGAAGCAGCCATGGTGCCATGTGCGATGGCGTCAATAATCAAAGTGTCGGTGGAGAGGGGCAAATGAAATCCATGCTGTTCAGTATGACCGATGGGGATCAGGACTACCTTACCACGCTCACTATCGATAGGTAGAGAGTGATTCTCTGCTTTTTCAAAATGTTGTGGCAAGGCAATCCAGGGAGTAGGTAAGTTAAGGTTTAGACCTTGAGGAACAAGCACCAGGGTATTGCTAAAGCCATCGTCCCGCAGTCCTGAAATAATATTTGTAAGGTACCGCTCCAGGATTGGCTCGGAAATAGCGAGTCCACTTCCTTGCCACCCATAAGGGAAAGGAGGTAACAGGAAGACTCCAGGTGGATTGCCCAGGGCACCAGCCAGCCTTTCAAGGGGATATCCTGAACCCAAGGGCAATACCAAGTGGGTATCCCTGGGCAAGTCACGGACTTCAGGCCAGGTTAAGTTCTCATATTGTAAGAATTTGGTCATGTTTATATTTTGGATAAAAGGTCTGCTTTCTTCAGCTGAAATTCTGTCTCGGTGATGATGCCTTGAGAGCGTAATTCAGCCAGCTTCCTGATCATCTCAGGGATATCCTGTTTTGGCACTTCTTTCGTTTCCGGTTTAATTTCCGAAGCGACTTCAATGGGTTGTTCAAGGAGGGCTTTCGCATTGATCAAGGCGCTTTTGAACTTAACTGGATTATCGATTTTCTTGAAGAGATTTACGCCAAGCTCGCTGGCAGTCAGTATTTCGATATCTCCATAGCCAAACGTACGGCCCAATGCTGACTGATCCATCTTGATGTCATTCACCTTTTCCAATGATGAATCGATCACACTTTTGTTGAAGACGCCTGAAATCTGCATCACACGGCGATTGGTAATAATGAATTGGTGGTTAGACCAGTTGAGAATATCGCGTGTGCCAGTGAATATGGGGATCATCAACACGAAAAAGCCGACCACGGTAACAATCCACCACCAGGCAGGAGCCAATCCGTATACGTAGATCGAACCTGCGATGGTGGCTACAAATATGATGAAGATTAAGAATGCTTCCAATACGATCGAACTGGCGAGGACGAACCAGTGATGCCGAGTTGCCAGGATGATATTCTCACGATCACCTAAGAGACTTTGTAGATAATGACCTGCCATTTAATTACCTCCTCATTTCGTGCAAGATGGGTTGACTAGAACGGATTGAGTGTGGCTGTCAATTCGTCCTTGGCTTGCTGAATCAAGCCAGGATTGGTTAGCAAATCGACGGCGGTCATAGCCAGGGCTTTGGCAGCATCAAACATGGCAGATTTTCCGGTTTCAGAGATACAGTACTGCTTGAATTCCAAGGTATGACCGGCTACTGTTACAGGTGCGATCGCCAGGTAAGGGTGAATAGCTGGAATAATGTGACTGACATCGCCCATATCGGTCGAACCCATGCGCTCATTTGGCTCAGGATCGACCACGACACGACCCAAGGTCTCCAGGTTTGATTTGAACAGGCTGGCAAGTATGCGGTTAGGTATAATGTCCTGGTACCCAGGAATCACATCATATTCCAGACGACAGCCAATTGTTTGAGCACCGGCTTGAGCACAGGCGATCACTTTATCCACCAAAATATCCCTTCGTTTTATGTTCAGGCTGCGAATACTGAATTCACACGAGCAATATGCAGGGATGATATTGGCTGCATCTCCCCCTTTGGTGATTATACCGGCGATACGATCCTTGGGACCCAGAGTAGAACGAAGTGCATTTATGTTGTTGAAGCTAAGAATGACCGCATCCAAAGCATTGATACCTTCTCCGGGGGCTGCGGCTGCATGGGAAGCCTTGCCGTAGAATTCAAGCTTGAGATCAGAACAAGCCAGGGACGGACGCACTACCATGTTCTTGCTGGCAGGATGGAACATCATGGCGGCATCGATATCGTTAAATATGCCGGCTTTCGCCAAAAATATCTTACCGCCATCGCCTTCTTCAGCCGGAGTACCGATCACCTGTATTTGGCCAGGTAATTTTGGGGTTAGCGCAGCTAATGCTGCGCCAGCGCCGACAGCAGCAGCAGCGATTAAATTATGTCCGCAGGCATGACCCAGACCGACCAGGGCGTCATATTCAGCAAGGATGGCGATGGCAGGTTTTAAATAGTCTCCAAATGTGGCTCGAAAGGATGTCTCCAAGCCTCCGATGCCAACTTCTACACGAAAACCGGATTTTGTAAGATACTCGCACAGCAATTTGCTGGCTTTATATTCTTTAAATGCAGTCTCAGGATCATTGAAGAGGGAAGTACTTATTGCCCATAATTTCTCAGATTGAGAGTCGATTTCGGAAAGAATGAACTTTTTATAGTGATTCAGCATATTTTAATTATACTTAGAAAACGAAAGGAAATAATTGGTAAAAAACCATATTAGATACTATAATATGCGACATAATTTGAAATATCCCATGACAAACCTAATGAATGAAATACTTGAACAAGACACGGAGGTGAAAGGTAAAAATTATCCATAGCTGTAACTATTGATTTAATTCAAGATCGCTGATATTGGAAAAATAAAAATAAAAAAATAATATCGGAGGAGATTACAATGCAACGTAAACAATTTTTGTTTACAATTATAATCATCGCCACATTCATCCTGTCAGCTTGTGCAACCTCGCCAACTGCAACAACGGTCGTGACAGAAGCCCCACCTGTTGTTCAACCGACTCAGGCTCCAGTGACTGCACCAACCACGGCTCCGACTACGGAACCTGCTGCGAAAAAGGTGGCTAGATTCATCTGGACGCAGGAGTTTGATACCCTCAGCCCTATCTATACTAATATGTGGTTCGTCTCTGTGGTTTATCCCGCTTACCTGTGCGCACCATGGATGTTTGACGATCAGAATAACGCCTATCCATACTTGCTCTCGGAAATGCCGACCGTTGAAAATGGAGGCCTTTCAGCTGACGGGACTACCTTTACGTTCAAGTTACGGGATGATATCAAATGGTCGGATGGTGAATCAATTACCTCGGCAGATTTTAAATTCACCTATGACATGATCATGTCGGATAAGAATGCGGTCAACACGCGCTCACCGTACGACAATATACAATCGGTTGAAACACCTGATGCTACCACAGTAATCATCACCTTCCCTGAAGCTTTCGCACCCTGGCAAGCAACATTATTCAGCGGATCAACGAGTGGTACACCGATCATTCCGCAGCATATTCTGCAACCAGTTTTCGATTCAGAAGGAACACTCGACACGGCTGCCTGGAACAAGGCTCCGACCGTGGGCTGCGGGCCATTTGTCTTTGATGAATGGCAATCTGGTAGCTTTGCCCGATTTGTGGCGAACGATAATTTCTGGTTAGGTCGCCCAAAGCTGGATGAGCTATTCTTCCAGTTCGTACCAGATTCGGCCTCTCAAATTGCAGCCCTGGTGGCTGGAGATGGTGATATAGGTACCTTCTTTGATTACCCAGATTTACCAACGCTGGAAGCAGCAGGAGTAAAGGTAATTAACTCTTTCTCTGGTTACAATGAAGGTATATATATTAATATGCATGAGACCAAGGGTAACCCTGCATTAAAGGACGTCAAGGTACGGCAGGCGATCATCTATGCCTTCAATCGTGATAAACTCGTAAAGGACTTGCTGCTCGGTCTTACTTCTGTCGCGGCTACAGATTGGGACAACAGTCCATGGGTGGATCCGAGCATTACTGCTTATCCGTATGACCCGGAGAAAGCCAAGTCATTACTGGCCGAAGCTGGCTGGACGGATACAAATGGGGACGGTACGGTAGATAAAGACGGCGTCGAGCTTGTGCTGAAGTATGGGACTACTTCTCGAGCAGTGCGCCAGGATACACAGGCAGTTGCACAACAAGATCTGGCTGCCGTGGGCATTGGAACTGAGCTGCTGAGCTACGACTCTGACACATTCTTCCTGGGTTACCAGGACAATGGCCCATCAGCCAACTTCTCGCTCGATCTGATCGAGTACTCTGACTCGCCAGACTTCCCAGATCCGAACACTGCCATCTGGCTTTGTTCCGATATCCCGACAGATGAAAACCCAGCGGGAACCAGCCCGACTGGTTTATGCGATCCAACATTGGATGATCTGTTCCAAAAACAGCAAACTCAGGTCGACTTCGCAGAACGCCAGCAAACCTTCTATCAGATCACTAAATATATCTTTGACAATGCCATGTGGATAGGTATCTGGCAGGATCCTGATTTGTTCGGTTTTAGCAAGAGAATGACCGATGTGAAAATGTCAGGTGCAACTCCATTCTTCAACATCGCAGAATGGGACTTAACCCAGTAATTGCTGCTTTGACCTATGTGCAGGCGGGCTTCCCGCCTGCACATATATACTAATCAACAACGATGACACGTTATATTATTCGCCGGCTACTACAAGCCATCCCGCTTCTGTTCATTATCAGCATAGTGATGTTTGTACTAATGCAAGCCATGGGCGATCCGTTGGCAACCATGGGTGGGCGAAAAGTTACCAAACCGGAAGACCGGATACGTTTAGCTCGCCAGCTTGGGTTGGATAAGCCTGTATGTGTTCAGTATGTGTATTGGTTGATTGGCAATGATTGGACCAAACCTGTCGGAGAAATTCCCAAACCGAATGCTGGTATTTTTACACCAGTCATACAATGCCTGGATCCTCGAAATTATGTAGATGCTCCTTTTCCCGGAACAAGAAAAGGTGTACTACGCGGCGATTGGGGGATTTCTCTGGTGAACCGCCAACCTGTAACCTTGGTAATTGGTCAACGATTGACGAATACCTTGCTGCTGATGGTAACTGCTGAAGTGATCATTATCGCATCAGCTTTAATCATCGGCATTTACTCGGCATTACACCAATATACAGCTATGGATAATATAATTACCGCTACGACATTCGTACTGTATTCAATGCCGGTGTTCTTTTTTGCCTTACTTACCATATATATATTCTCAGTCAATTTCAGGAAATGGGGACTACCATACCTACCAGTAGCGGGCATGTTCGAACCCACTGCCGGGCAAACCCCGTTGCAAGTTCTGTGGCATATGATACTGCCGGTAGCAACGCTTTCATTCGGTTTTATTGCCGGGTATAGCCGTTACATACGCAGTGCGATGCTGGAAACATTGGGGCAGGATTATGTGCGCACGGCTAAAGCCAAAGGTCTACCCCACCCGGAGGTCATTTATATCCATGCTTTAAAAAATGCTGCCCTTCCCATCGTGACCCTTGTTGCACTCGATTTGCCTTTTTTGTTGGGAGGAGCAATTGTCACTGAGCGAATTTTCGGTTGGCCGGGGATGGGCCGACTGTTCCTTGATCATGTAGAACGATCGGATACAGCAGTAGTGATGGGCATCATGATGATGATCGCATTTGCGGTGATCATTTTTCAAATCATTGCTGACGTGACTTACGCCTGGCTTGATCCACGCATCCGCTACAAATAACGGTCAACTATGACAGAAGCCACCCTCGAACAACCAAAACCTGGTATTCCAAGCCTGACTCCAGACGAGCTGGAAACCCCGCCGTTAACGTTGGGACAGCTCACGTGGCGGCGTTTTCGCCGCCACAAGATGGCGATATTTGGTATTGTTACCTTGTTTTTGATTATTATCTATGCATTCTTCGGCTCTTTGATTTACAGTGAAGCATATGCCAATCACACCGAAACCGGCAATGCTTTACAGGCACCTACAAGAACGCATCTGTTTGGTACGGATACCATCGGGCGGGACATCCTGGCTAGAACCATCTACGGTGGCCAGATATCCATCATAATCGGGTTAACCGCCATGTTTGTTGAAGTTATTTTCGGCGTGAGTATTGGTTCCATGGCAGGTTATTTCGGTGGGAAGTTAGACAGTGTATTAATGCGGATCACTGAGGCGATCCTTGTCATTCCTCAAATATTCCTGCTGTTGATAATGGCACGCTATTTCTCTTCATCCATACCCAATCTCAAATTTCTCGGGCGAACATTCAGTGGTAGTGTGCTCGTTATTATTTTTGTTATAGGCATTACCAGCTGGCCTTATCTGGCACGCCTTGTCAGAGCGCAGTTTTTATCGGTAAAAGAAAATGATTATATTTTGGCAGCACGGGCAACTGGTACTTCCACCAAGGATATTATCCTGAGGCATATACTACCCAACAGCTTTGCACCCATCATCGTTTCGGCTACCCTGAGTGTCGCGGCAGCTATTACTTTGGAAGCTTACATCAGCTTTTTAGGACTAGGAGTGCGCCCTCCGACTGCCACCTGGGGGAATATGCTGGAAGGTGCTTACAACTATATAGATAAAGCCTGGTGGCTATGGTTTTTCCCAGGGTTGCTCATTGCCCTGATCGTATTAAGCATCAACTTCCTGGGTGATGGTCTGCGGGATGCACTTGACCCGCACAGCCGGGCTGCGTAATTATAAGGTATCCTACGAATGGATTTAAAAATCGCAACGGAGTCGCCTAGAATTTTAGAAGTAAATGACCTGCGGACTCGTTTTCACATCGCAGAAGGTACGGTGCATGCTGTAAACGGAGTTTCATTTCACCTTAACCAGGGTGAGACGATTGGTGTGGTCGGTGAGAGTGGTTGTGGAAAATCAGTGACGATGATGTCCATCATGAGACTGATTCCCATCCCACCGGGAGAGATTGCCAGTGGTCAAGCAATTTATAATGGACGGGATTTAATGAAACTCGATGAGCATGAGATGGAAGAAATCCGCGGTAAGGATATCGCCATGGTTTTCCAAGATCCAATGACGGCATTCAACCCAGTATTATCCATCGGAAGACAACTAGGTGAACCTCTACGCATTCATCTTGGGTTAAATAACGAGCAAATCCAGCAACGCTCGGTCGAACTACTGGAAAAAGTAGGGATTTCTGAACCAGCTAGTCGACTCAAGGATTACCCACATCAATTCTCGGGTGGGATGCGCCAACGAGCAATGATCGCGATGGCACTAACATGTTCGCCATCGATCCTGATCGCAGATGAACCCACCACAGCACTTGACGTGACAATTCAGGCCCAAATTGTTGAGCTGGTACTATCCATCCGTGCAGAAATGAATATGTCGGTAATCTGGATCACGCACGACCTGGGTGTGGTAGCAGAAGTAGCTGAGCGCGTTCTGGTGATGTACGCCGGTTTCATCGTTGAAGAAGCTACAAGAGATGATTTATATGAAGATCCCAGACACCCTTACACCCAGGCATTACTGGCAGCATTGCCACGGGTGGACCTACGCAGGGAAAAGCGTTTAAAATCAATCCCTGGTGCCCCTCCCAACCTGCTGGTTGAGCCGAAAGGCTGCCCGTTTGCAGCCCGGTGTGAGTATGCATTCGATCATTGTTTGGTAGAAATGCCACCGCTGATTCCGGTAGCGTCAAATCACCATCAGGCTGCCTGCTGGGTTGACTTGACCACCGGTAAGCCGCGATAAACTTTAGGAGATCCAATTTGACTTTGCCGTCACCTACACCTGTCGAAGTAAACCAGCCGCTGATTCAAGTCCGCGAGCTGAAAAAGCATTTTCCAATACGGCAGGGGCTGATCATCGAAAAAGAAACCGGCTCAGTTAAGGCAGTGGATGGGATTACCTTTGATATTCTACGCGGAGAAACATTGGGACTGGTGGGCGAGAGTGGTTGTGGAAAAACAACAGCCGGGAGAACAATCCTGGGGCTTTACCCTATAACTGCTGGCTCGGTCAGTATATCCGGTATATCACTAGAACATGCGACGAAGGATCACATAAAACTCTTGCGCCGAAAAGCGCAAATGATCTTTCAAGATCCATATGCTTCACTCAATCCACGCTGGACAGTAAGTGCGATCATTGGTGAGCCATTACACGTGCACAAGTTGTTAGCCAATGAAAAAGCCAGAGATGAACGAGTGCATGAGCTGATGTTGAAGGTAGGTCTGAGCCCTCGGCTGATCAATCGTTTTCCACATGAGTTCTCCGGTGGTCAGCGGCAACGAATCGGTGTTGCCCGAGCGTTAGCATGCAGCCCAGAATTTATCGTTTGCGATGAGCCAATCTCTGCCCTGGATGTCTCCATCCAGGCACAGGTGGTCAACTTACTAGAGGAACTGCAGGATGAATTTACCTTGACATATCTATTCATCGCGCACGACCTGAGTATGGTGAGGCATATCTGTGACCGGGTGGCAGTAATGTACCTGGGCATCATCGTTGAATTGGCCGAGCGTAATGAACTATATGAAAATCCATTGCACCCATATACCCAGGCATTATTATCATCTGTTCCCATCCCTGACCCAAAGCGTGATCGACAACGCCATCGCATCATCTTAAAAGGTGAAATTCCCAGCCCGATCAATCCACCCAGTGGTTGCAGGTTTCATCCGCGCTGCCCGATTGCGATAGAAAGATGCAAGGTGGATGTACCTGAATGGCGCGAGTCTGCGCCAGGACATTGGGTTGCGTGCCATTTAGCACCCTAGATAAAAAAATGAACTGCGGTTGAAGCCGCAGTTTTCTTCTTAATAAATTAAAATTACCGACGATGTAGATTTTTTTTATAACTCACGCTGATACACCCGGTGGGTTTTATAAAAATCTATCCCCAAATCGCGCAGCTCACGCTGCATTTTCTCGTTTTCAACCCCAATCTGGACGATCTCAGCATCTTCAAAGCCACCTTCGAGGATACTTTTTTGCATCTCGCTGAAGAGTATTGCCGTGCCTCCCAGGCCGCGATAATCTTCCAGGATACCGGCGCCATTGATATTGACCCATTTTGTGCGGCGCATTTCCATCAGCAGGTCGAACCATCCAAAAGGAAAAATTCGCCCGCGGGTGCGCTGAACGGCAGCAGAAATATCGGGGTAGGCAAATAAAAAACCGACCGGTGTATCATCCTTCATGATCACCTTGATCAAGCGCGGATCGGCGAACCATAATAGCTGATCAGCCATCGATTTGGCTTCCTCATCTGTTATGGGCATATTATCGGATGTGCCTTCAATCATGCCGTTATAAAGATCCTTCAATTGGGTAACAAGTTGCCGCAAGTCACGGCGAGAATGGTAACGAGCAATGGTTAACCCTCTGCGCTTCTGTACCAGCTCAGAGATGTGATGGATTTTCTGGGGAAATTCCATGGAGGCCGACAAATAACCTGAGACAATATCCCCGTGAGGAGAAAAACCTGATGCTTCAACAAGCTCAGGATAATATGGGGGATTATATGGGATGCCTAATGCGGGGCGATGCTCGAAACCTGATACCAGCATGCCTAAGCCATCGAGAGAGGAAAATCCGTGCGGCCCTAATATTTTTAACAAACCTGACTCTTTTGCCCACTTAAAACCTGCATCGAATAAACCGTGAGAAGCTTCCAGGTGATGAAAGCACTCGAATAAATAAAAGAATGCAGCCTGCTCGTGATTGAACTGGTTATAATGCCGGTTATTAAGAATTGCCAGCCTGCCAATAGCAGCACCATCAGCGGATAATGCCAGGAAAAATGATGCTTCAGAGTGCTGATAATAAGGATTATGACGCGTATCAAAAATACGTTTGGTATCGGTGACCAGTGGAGGAACCCACTGAGGAATATCCTGGTATATTTTGTTGGGGAGGTCAAGAAATTGCTGGGTGCGGTAGCGATCTGATGGACTGATTTGAAGGATTTTCATAATCGCGGCGGTAATCCTTACATTTAAATTTCAATTAATATTATATGCTTACGGTTTCCAATTATCTAGGTATTTCCGAACCTCTTCGCGCGTGATCTTGCGTATCGTGCCACCAATGACTGTGGTGGATAGACCGCCGACGATATTACCCCACTTGAGGCAATTTTCGATGGATTGCCGGTCAAGCCAGGCACATAGGAAACCAGTGTTGAAGTTATCACCGGCACCGGTGGTATCGATGGGATCGACAGCTAGACCAGGCATGTGGAGAATTTCATGGTTTGAATATGCCCACGAGCCGTTCGAGCCATCTTTTATTACCACCAGCGGACAGAGCTCACCCAAGTGAGCAACTGCCAGCTTAATATCTTGCATACCGGTTAACGTCCTGGCTTCAAGAGCATTCGGCAAGAATAGGTCACAACTGTGTATTGCATTACGGACAGATTTACTTTGCCTGGAAGATCCAAATATGCTGCTAGCAGATGAATTTCCATCCATGACCAGGGTCATTTTTTTCGCACGAATTATCCTAAGTGCGGGAACGAGAAAGCTTCCAGTATATAATCCCGGGACGAACAATATTCTGGCACTCGATTTAAGCAAAGCAGACATGGCAGCGGGAACCTGTGGTTCGGGGTCATAATAAGTAATGAAAGCCCGGTCGTCTGGATAGGAAGCGGCAGCGGTTATACGGCGATAAGGACGGTCGTGGTGGACGAATAGTGACTCATCCAACCCCTCCTGGCGTGCACATTTCAGAGCAAATTGGCTATATTCGTCATTGCCGAAATCTGCAGCCCACCCCACTTTAATCCCCAACCTATGCATGGAAATAGCTGAAATAAAGGCATCACCGGGGGTCATTTGAAAACCCGTTGCAATGATATCTTTCCCGAGCTGGGGTAATTCAGGCAGACCCGAAAAAATGAGGTCCACAGAATAACTGCCCACCACTATTACGTCAAAGTTTAACCCCATCTAAATTAACTCAGGGAAATAGCCGTGGTGACGGATGATATATTCATCCAGGATCGACCTGGCAATGGAGTAATCGCGAATTAGAGGATGGATGGTCAGGGCAAGAAGAGCTTTATGATAGGAATTTTCTATTGCAGCTTCGATGGTCAAGTGTTCATATTCCTTGACTTGTTGGATTAATCCCATGCAGTGCATGGGAACATCTGCGATCTCCATTGGCTGTATATGATCATGGCTGACTTTAGCGGGTACTTCAACTACGTCCATGCTCTCCATGATTGGGATGGCACCTTGATTGGCGATATTCAAGATTTGAATCACCGGTTTATCTCCAAGCAGAGACTCTATCAGATCCAACGCAACCCCGGCGTAACCTTCATCGATGATCGAAGAGGAAATTTGTGGGTCGAGAGCTGATAAATCATGGGTTTTGCCGGTTTCAGCCACCATATAAGAGCGTGATCGCCCATCCATATACGCCTGATAGGCTAACTGCATGCCTGCTTCATCCTGAGCGATGAATTTTTCCTTAAATCCAGCAAACAGGGTTCGATTTTCCCGGGCAACTTGTTCTCCGCGACTCTCGACAGCTTTCAGGATATTTTTTACTGCCTGGTTAGCATGATAATAATAATACAAGTACTCATTTGGGATCAGACCCAGGCTGAGGACAAAACCAGGATCAAAAGGCAACCCAGGAACTCCACCTGATAACTTGATCAGCTCGAGCAAGGCAGGCAAATGATCCTGATCCTGGTAGATCACACGCTTAATCCAGCCGAGATGGTTCAAACCGACATAATCGAGGAATATATTCTCCGGTTTTGACCCAAGAAAAGCAGAGATTAGCCCATGCATGGTAGCGGGTCCATCGCAAATTCCGACCACCCGCTGCCAACCAGAGTAACGGATCACAGCTTCGGTAAGCATCCCGGAGGGATTGGCAAAGTTGATCAGCCAGGCGTGGGGGCAAATTTCCTGCATCAGGCTAACATAACCGAGCAAGACGGGGATGGAGCGAATACCCATAGCAAACCCACCCGGACCGGTTGTCTCCTGACCGAGAATTCCATGATCCAAAGGCACACGCTCATCAATAACACGTGATTCAATGCCTCCAACGCGGAAAGTGGTGATTACGAAATCGGTGTTTTTTAACGCCAGCTCAGGATCGGTGGTGCGGGTAATGTGAAAGTGGGTAGTGGATGAGCGTTCAACCGGTGCACTGAGAGTACCGATCAATTCGAGACGTTCTGCATCGATATCCATTAAAGCAAGCTCGCTTAACCCAAGCAAATCCTGACGCTTTAACATTGCCTGGACAATCAGGGGAGTACGGACACCACCTGCACCGATGATGGCGATCTTCATGCTAAGCTACCTCGGGAGGAGTTGAATCTTGGGCCAGTCGTTCCTGATCAGCGCGGTTGGACATTTGACCGCGTAATGTGCCAATATCCTTTTTAATATACAGGGATGTTACGAAGAAAAAGATGGCGCACAGCACCCAGGTGGAGGTGCAAATCCATAAGAAGGCGTCCTTCAAGGAAGTGCGATCGCCAATCAGACCTGCAATCAATGGAGCGGAAGCGGCACCTAGTGACTCGATGAAATACTGTACGGATACAGCTGTGCTGCGTACTTCAGGCAGGGTAATATCATATACCGTCGATACGACATTCGGAGAGGCAAAGGGCATGAAGAAGGCGGTGCAAGCGAGCAGAACGGTGAATAAGACAACATTTTCATTGGGTACGTTCAAGGTGAACCAAAGAAACACTGCGCCTAAAAGCACACCAACCATAGAAACGTATAACCGACCGCGCTTATCGCGCTTAAAGAAGTAATCTCCGAGAGCACCACCGACAGGATAGCCTATGGCGAGAATTATTACTGCAATGGCCATAACCATATATTGGGTTGTTTCAGAGAAACCGCGCTCATCGGAAAGGTAATAAAAGATCCACAGCGTGATGGCATTCCATGGGAAGACACCAAAGAACCCCTGAACAAACAGTAAACGCAAGCTTGGTTTCTTGAACAATGCCTTTGCTGTTTCCCAGTTGAACTCGTAATGTCCCTGAATATCAATATCTTCCATCTCGGGCTCACTCTGGCCGCGGGGCACATCCTTGACCCCGAAGAAAATCACCACAGCCATAACGATACCAAGCGATCCGGTAAAATAGAATACACCTCTCCAACCGATCGCTCCGGCGAGAAATAAACCCAGCAACATTCCGATCAGATAACCCAGTGGTTGGGTAAATTGAAGCACGCCATACACGATTCCACGAAGTTTTGGCCCAAAGTAATCGGATATAAGACTAAAAAGACCCGGGTAGCTTGAGTCATCAATACCCGTAGATGACCGGGTAATTAAAAATGCCGGGTAGGTTCGGGCAAGCGCATTGAGCCAGGTGGTGGAACCCCATATAAATGAAGCGAGGGCGATTAGTTTTGGGCGAGAAAATCGGTCAGACAGATAACCCCAGAAGAGGTAAAAAACAGCCCCGACAACCAAGGCGCCCGTTGAGACAAGTCCCATCTGGGTCTTGGTGATTTGAAAATCTTTCATTATATTATCGGTCAGTGGACCGATTAGGAGCTTATCAGCTTGATGGAGAAGAATAAAGACAAAGAAAATGACAAGGACTAACCAACGGTAGCGTGAAGATGATTTCATGATTCAACCTCACTGGCTGATAGGATGATTCTGCAATTTTACACTAATTACTAACTATTCTGTTACTACAGACGGTTGGATTTCTGTTCGACTTTTTGACAGTACAAAAAACCAGAAGATACCGACTAAACCAATAAAAAATCCTCCAAACCAGGTTGCGACCGGGGCAAGGTTGTCACTCAGATAACCGCCAAGGAGAGGGGCGGTACCTGCCGCAACTGGCCAAGTGAGACCTGAAATGCTCATATATCGCCCGCGCATATCAGGAGGAGCTAATAAGGCGACATAAGACGATGCGGTGGGCATCAAGATTAATTCACCGATGGTCATAATCACAATGCTGATCCAAAATCCAACGATTGTATGGCCGAAAGCAACACTGCCAACACCGATTGCATAAAAGAAGGTGCCAACCATCATGACGGGGAGAGGTCGATAACGCTTGGTGATGCCGGTGACAAATACTTGTAAAAAGACGACCATTAAAGCATTGGTAGTGGGGATCAGCGCATAAAGGTTCACCGGAACGCTGTAAATACGATTGGCATAGTCTGGCATCAAGATCCAAATTGTTACGGCACACATTTGTGCCAGGATGAATGCACCGATAAAGGATAAGAAATGGGAATCTCGTAGAACACGGAGATATCCACCTGTAGTCTTTACAGACCGAGTGGTTGAGCCAGTAATTTCAGCCAGTGTTTCACGACCCAGGAACGCCAGTAATAAACCGTACACCAGCATACCAGCCCCAGCGAAGAAAAAGGTGATTGAATAGGAAATAGAAGAAAGCAATCCCCCTATGAGTGGACCGATGGCGATGCCAGCGTTGTTGCTCAGGCGGTACAAGGCATAGGCATCGGGTCTCCCCTCGGCGGGGATTAGATCTGCCAGCATGGCATCAGCCCCAACACGGTAAAGAGGGTTAAATGTACCCATTAAAGCCATTAAAAATGCGAATTGGAGATAATTGTGGGCACTACCCATAAAGAAATACGCAAGCCCATTGGCGGCCAGGCTGAACACCATGATCCACTTGCGGCCGAATCGGTCGGTGAGCGGACCAGCAATCAGAGAAGCGATGATCCCAGCTGACGATTGGATCGTTACCAGGCTGGCAGCCTGAGTGAGTGGCAAGTTGGCGCTGTGTCGAACATAGATCATTAAAAATGGCCATATCATGGATGAGCCGATGGTGCTGATGAACATCCCCCAAAACATGAGCTTGAACTGCTTGGGATATACTTTTAGCAATAGTATTGGGTTGGTGAGCACGGGCATTCCTACCAAAGAGGTTTACAGCAGAGCACCATCGACAAGGAGACCATAGGATTTGGCTAGAAGCTCCGCAGGGTGAACCGCAAGCTTTCCAGTGGCATGGGTGATCTGCCATCGGCAAGTCTCGCTGTCACAAATAACCACTGGGCTATTTTCCAGGTTGGCTGAGATAAAATTGAACAGTGGTTTCCCAACAGCCATCGAAATATCGTATTTTTCAGCTTTATAACCATAGGTACCGGCAATCCCGCAACATGTTGCGTGGGAATCGGTGATAGTCAGCTCGGGGATCAAACCCAGGAGTTGAAGACCGGGACTTCCGAGTCGATGAGCACGATACTGGCATGGGATATGATAGCCAAGGGTGAGTGGTATGGAGAGTAAATCCAGGTTAAGCAATCTTTGATCTGCTAAATGAAGTAAGAACTCATTGAAATCGAACATTGATCCAGAAACCATGTGTGTCGCTTCATCGTGCATATCCAATAAATCAGGAGCTTCCTCTTTAATTGTAAGTGTACAACTGGTCGACGTGCCTACAATGGGGATACCCTCACGGGCATATTCGACTAGATGATTGACATTGCTTTGATGGTAGCGCCGGGCGGCACGGAACTCACCATTGGATAATAACGGTAGACTACAGCAATTTTGCGGTGGAACGATGACTTCGAAACCATTCAGCTCAAGCACCTGGACTGCAGCCCGACCTACTCGCGGCTCGTAATACTCCGTCGAACAGCCGTGGAAATAAACAACCTTTTTATCCGATTTGAGAGGGTTTGGGCGGTTTCGGAACCATGAAGTGAATGACTGACTGCTGAATGCCGGTAATGGAGCAGAATGATGAATAGAAAGGGCAAATTCTGCAAATTGGCGCGCTGGTTTAAGGTTAAGCAGGTGGTTGGCCAGGGGTGAGATTGGGTGGGCGAGTTTCCCAAGAAGCTCGGGGCGAGCAAGTAAATTATTCCGCAAGCGAAGCCGGAGGGAGATATTCCCCCCGGCGACCCAGGCAGCCCTGGCACGCGCGTTGATCTCAGCAATCCTCACGCCATTTGGGCAAACCATATCACAAACCCGGCAGCCACTGCAGTAATCGACCGATCTGTCCGGAGAAGGTTGTGTGGTCATGCGGAAGCGGGCTGCTTGAGGACCCTCGTACTTGGGACCCGGGAATAAATCGGATACCGCTGCTACGGGACAGGCAGTGGTACAAATGGTGCATTTTACACATTGATCGAGGGAGAACTCAGGAGGAATATTGAGCTCAGCCTGGGGATGTTCCGGAACATTTATCGCGTTTGGCGAGGTCATTGCCTAGACCTTCCAGCAATGATATCAGCAACCCGAAAACCGGTAGTCAAAGCAATCCCTTCAAGAGAGCGTTCACGGATTGGATCGCAATTTGCCAGGGCGTCACCGACAGCATGCAGGTTAGTGTAAATTACTTCACCTGTAACGTTCAACGGGAGAAATTCGGGGTTGGTATGTATGCCTGTACGGAAAATGGGATGACCCTGTGTTTCTAAGAATTTACCCTGTAACCAGTCATTCGCTAGCTGTGGAGCTGTCACCGGCAAGCCAAATATCGTCTCTTGCGCATAGCCATTATTAATAGTAATACCTCCGCCAAGAATCCCACCTGTAGCAAGGACGTAGGTATGTGCATGGTGAGCTATTTTCCGGGATGCCGCTTCGGACCATATCGTATGAATATCGTTTCCATCTGTATCTGCTTTTGTCACTTGCATGCCGGTATGGACGGTACCATGATCTTGTTGGATGGCAGCAATTAATAGATTCTGCATACGTATTCCGGGGATGGAAGGTGGCAAGCCGGGTATTTCGAACACAGGGATACCGAGTTGGGACTGGAGATATTCCAGGACTTCCAAAGGGTGTTGCAAACCTAAAACTGCTGGGAACCCAACTCGCTCGACCCTACCAAGCCTTGGTTTTAACGTGTCGATGACCTCCTGCCGGAATTCAGGATTATCGAACAGGCGGGCAAGCACCATACTCGTTATAATTTTACTCTTACGTAGTGATGGCAAGTCGAGGGTGATCGCCTCGGATAAAATGTCCTGGGCGTTCAGATTTGCTGAGATCATACTGGGGAAAAAGTCAAAAAACCGTTCGAAACCGACGATCAACATGGGAGAATGATGTGATGCATCACCGGCGACCATCGTGGATGGAACGAGACAAGTGGGACGCAGTGTACCCAGGGCAGTTGGAAGAAAAATATTCGCGTTGAGCGAGCCTTGGAATGGATAATTGGAAACTTTGCACAATGACTGAAACGACTGAACGGCGCTTTCGATAGCCGGGATGCCAGCGAGGGAATAGGGGTGGTCAGGAGAAGACCCGACTAGGCGTTCCAGTGATTCGCCGGGTGACACAACAATCTGCGAATGATCAGGCGCAAGGAAGCCGAGTATATCAACACAGCCTGCACTCCAATATGGTGCACCCCAACCACGAGTGATCACGGTCACTTTAAGACCCAATTGTCCCAGCTGCCAGGCGGTGAAGAGACCGGAAAAGCCTGCTCCAATCACTGTGACGTTACGCGGAGTTTTGTCTAATGATGCGGGTGTACTCGTCTGAGGAAAATCCGGTTGTGGAAGGACCGAATCACCAACCTCAACCTTGGAATACTCATCGGGTGCAAACCTGGAAGATGGATTTCCGGGGAGTCCTGCGGTGTTAAGAATATCGACATAGATGTACTCGGTCAAGCGCGCTTGATGCAATTGTTGCCCGGATAAAATGGGCATTTGACCCTTCCACCGCTCCTGGAGAAAATCCCGTAAGCCAGCATTGGTTTGGTTTATATCAGGCTGACGAAGAGAGTGTAGCATCCCGACAGCTCGATACGAACAAAATGCTCCCTGACATGGACCCATCCCAAGGCGTGTTTCTCGGCGGATATCGTCTATTGTGGCAGTACTTGACTTGATAATTGACTGTTCCACATCCATTACAGTGACCAATTCACATTCACAGATTAGCTCGCCATAGAGTGAATTGCTCTCGATTTTTTTCAAACGTTCACCCTGTGATGGATGAGCGGTTGTTTTATGCTCATGGGACGGTAGTTCTTCCAGATGAGTGCGGCAGGGACGATCGGTTTGTAATATCTCGCAAACGCGATCCACTGTTACCTGCGCCATCCTACGAAAAGTAGTCCACTTGCCGCCGGAGATGGTGAGTAACCCTTCGATACCATCCCGAACTGCATGATCGAGTAGGATAAAAGAACGGCTGATATCTCGATCACCGGATGAAGCAGCATCCTGAACCAAGGGACGGACACCTGCCCAGGCACGCAAGATACGAAATTGTTTGAAGGATGGTATGATCGCCTCCCCTTCATCCAGCATCAAGCGGATTTCCCAGGGCTCAATCGAAATATGATCCGGGTCTGCGACCCGGACATCGGTGGTACCCATGACTGCAACCGTGTGGGCAGGGACTAGAATATCGCCGTCGGAAGGCAACCTGCAGCGGTTGATGATGGTATTTACAACCCTATGGTTGAGCGCCAGCATGGTACCCTTGCCTGGCACCATCACGAGGTCTATACCGGCTGTGTGAGCGATTTTACCTGACCACGGACCGGAGGCATTGATAACCAGGCTGGCATCAATCTGGATGTCCTCGTCCTTGATCAGATCGTGGCAGACGGCTCCAACGACCTTGGTTTGACCCGCTGGAGAACTTGCATCAATGATAAGGTGATCGACTTCATGGTAGGTCAACACTTGAGCGCCATGATCAATAGCTGATTCTGCATTCAGCCTGGCAGCGAGAAATGAATCGGCAGAAGCATCTGGCACCTGGAAACACGCTTGAATGCCAGGATCGAGCAATGGTTCCTGCTCAAGCATCTGTTTGATGGGGATATCGTTTACGGCAATACCAGCTTCACGGCAGCCATTCAGAAATTGGGGAACGTATGCAGGGTCATCATGGGGAGTCAGTACAAAAAAACCACCTGTATCTTCGATGCATTGAGGCATAATCCGGCGGAGGATCTGATTCTCTTCGAAACATTCCCTGGCAGCATGAGGATCTTTTACGACATAACGAGCGCCGCTGTGAAGCAAACCATGATAACGACCGGTGGTGCCGTACGCCAGGTCACGCCGCTCAACCAGGAGGCATTTAAACCCGCGCATGGATAGATCTCGCAGCACACCCGTGCCTGTGGCACCTCCGCCAATCACCAGTATGTCCGTGTGGATAGATCTCATTTACTTACCTCAAGATACAATCGGGAGAGGATCAATCCAAATATACAACACACGCACAGAGTTCAGTCATTTGCCCAGTTAAAAGTCCTTTCGACTGCCTTTAACCAACAGTTATAAAGATCGTCCCTGCGAGCAGCATCCATGCGGGGTTCCCAAGTCTGACTGACCTGCCAATTCTGGTGGAGATCAGCAAAACTGCTCCAAAAGCCAACAGCCAATCCGGCAGCGTAGGCTGCGCCAAGGGCGGTGGTTTCAGCGACTCGCGGACGAATGACCGGAACCCCGAGCAGATCAGCCTGAAACTGCATCAACAGCTGGTTGTACACCATCCCACCATCCACTTTAAGGCTGGTCAATCGTACACCAGAATCCTGTTCCATGGCATCCAACACTTCCCGGGTTTGGTAGGCAGTGGCTTCTAACACAGCGCGGGCGAGATGACCTTTCGTGGCGTAGCGGGTGAGTCCAGCAATCACGCCTCGGGCATCAGAGCGCCAATAAGGCGCAAATAACCCAGAAAAAGCGGGGACAAAGTAAACCCCACCATTATCATTGACACTATTAGCGAGATCTTCGATGTCGGACGATTTTTCAATCAATCCAAGGTTATCCCGCATCCATTGGACCAGTGCTCCGGAGATAGCGATCGAGCCTTCCAAGGCGTAGGTCGGGGGAGAATCACCCATTTGATAACCAAGGGTGGTTAACATACCTCTGGTGGACTGGATAGCACGGGCACCGGTGTTGTGCAGCATAAAACAACCAGTGCCATAGGTATTTTTAGCTTCTCCCGGGTCGAAACAAGCCTGTCCCACCAAGGCCGCCTGCTGATCTCCGAGGTCGCCACAAATGGGGATAGACTCCATAAATGGACCATCGACCAGGGTTGTTCCAAAGGCATTCCGATCACTGGAAGGGGCGATTCGCGGCAGCATGGGACGTGGAATTTTGAAGATGTCAAGAATTTCAGCGTCCCAATCCAGGCTTTCCAGATCCATCAGCATGGTGCGGCTGGCATTGGTGACGTCAGTGACGTGGATACCAAGTTGCGGACCACCGGTGAGCCACCATATAAGCCAGCTGTCGATGTTCCCGAACAAGGCCTCACCACGATCAGCTGCTGATTGGAGCTGAGGAATACTATCCAACAGCCATCTGACCTTAGGTGCTGAAAAATACGTGGCAAGGGGCAAACCAACCCTGATCCTGAAACGGTCCTGGCCTCCATCCTCGGCCAATTTATCACATATCTGATCGGTGCGAGTATCCTGCCAAACGATGGCATTATGATAGGGGATTCCAGTAATGCGGTTCCAGACGACAACAGTTTCACGCTGGTTGGTGACTCCGATAGAGATAATCTCTCCGCGACCAATCCCAGCGATGGAGATGACCTCCTTAATCACATCCTGTGTTCGTTGCCAGATTTCAAGCGGATCATGCTCAACCCATCCTGGTTGAGGATAAATCTGGTGATGCTCGCGTTGAGAGGTATAGATCACCGTCCCTTGATGGTCAAAGAGGATGCAACGTGTGCTGGTTGTGCCCTGGTCAATTGCGGCGATGTATTTGTTCATGGAACCCCAAGGTCTATTTAGTGGATAGTTTGGCTAATCCATCGGCGAGCTGGGTTTTCTCGGTGGCAGATAGTTTTGCATTGGCGTGCATCAATAGATATTGAAACGGAGGCATTTCTCCCTCGGAAACCGCAGAAGACAACTCACCAGGCTCCCGTAAACGAGCATTTTGCCAGTCTGAAAAGTTGATCTTGCTGCGTCCTTCAGCGACATCCCGATATACCAGCCAGGATACGGGGGCAATATTAGAGTACCACGGCCATATGGTCTCATTGCTATGGCAGTCAAAGCAGGCTCGCTGAGCCAGGTCACGCGTTAGTTGGCCATCCCACGCTGGTTCGCTGACCACCTGGGGATTAGTGTGATCTTTACCATACGGAACAAACTGGATAACCACAAAAAGAGCGACGCCGATAATTACAATTGCTGCGATGATTTTAAATAAACGTTTTGTCATTGATAGAGCCTTTAGTAGTTAAGTTTAGTATGGTTAAGAAAAATACAGAGTACTTGAATTTGACTTTTCGTATGTTAAATAATCATCAATGATGAATTATTTGCATGGAGAGCATTTAGCTAAAGCCATTTGGGTTTAATGATTGCCAATGCCAGGCATCCCGACACATCTCATCAAGTGTCTTCAGGGCATACCAGATTAATTCATGGTTCGCTTTGGAAGGGTCTGCATAGGAGGTTGGGACATCACCAGGACGGCGGTCAGAGAACTGAAATGGGATTTCTGTGTGGCAAGCTTTTTCAAAAGACTTTATCACCTCGATAACGCTGTGACCCTGCCCGGTGCCCAGGTTATAGGTCACCAAACCAGGTTTCCCCAAAAGTTTTTCCAGGGCTTTAATATGACCAGCAGCCAAATCCATAACGTGGATATAATCCCTGACACCGGTGCCATCGGGGGTCGGATAATCATTCCCCCAAACACGTACAAAAGGGTACCGTCCCACCGCAACCTGAGCGACATAAGGCATGAGATTGCTGGGGATGCCGTTGGGATCTTCGCCGATTCGACCGCTCGGGTGAGCGCCGACGGGGTTAAAGTAACGCAAGATAGCGATATTCCAATCGGGTTCAGCAATGAATAAATCTCGCAAGATGTCTTCAATCATCAGCTTGGTACGCCCATAAGGATTAATAGCTGAAAGGGGGAATTCTTCCTTCAGTGGGACAATTTTCACGTTACCATACACCGTAGCCGATGAGCTAAAGACGATATTTTTTACTGCGTGCTCCTTCATCACATCCAAAAGAACCAATGATCCACAGACGTTATTATGGAAATACTCGAGCGGCAGACTTACTGATTCTCCCGACTGCTTTGAAGCCGGCAAAATGGATTACTGCCTGGACTGGATACTTATCGAAAATAGCACTCACAGCAGCACGATCCAATATATCGCACTGATAGAAGCATATTTTTTTACCGGTCAGCTCCTCAACCCGATCGAGAGAGGTTTGCTTGCTGTTGCTGAGGTTATCGACAACGATGACCTCGTACCCGTTATTGAGCAGCTCGATGCAAGTGTGGCTGCCGATGTAACCCGCTCCTCCGGTGACCAGAATATTCATTTGTAATCCTCCCTGGGTGGATAAAAGGTATCCACGATGATGGATGGCTCGAGGGTAAAGGCACCATGGGGAATATTCGCTGGGGCAGCATAGCTGTCACCTTTTTTGATCTCAAACTTTTTCCCATTTATGGTCATCTCAACACGGCCTTCAGCCACGTAGCCGACCTGCTGGTGGGGATGAGTGTGGAGGGGTACTTCGACATGAGCCTCAAATGTGAACTCACATAACATGATTGATTTAGTCTGTACCAATGTTCTACGGTTCAAACCTGGAAGAACCTGGACTGTTACAGCATCTTCATTCAGAAAAATCATGATTATTGCTCCATATTTTGGATTAATCCTTGATCCTCATGGGCAGGGATACCCGGGAAGATAGATACAACGCTTCGATGGTCTTGATATTTTCCCGGCTCTCGGTCAGACTGATACGAGGGGGAGTGCCATCCAGGATTGCATTTTCCATGTCCTTAATCTCACCTTGATATAACTCCCGACCTTTAACATTGATAATCCGGTCCTGACCACCGATTTGAATGAGGATATGGGTTGACTTTCCCGGTTTAAATGGGTCGGGAACGATCATCCTGCCCTTGTCACCGGTAACTTCCATCTCCACCTTGGGTTCAGTGATGAAACTACAATCAAATTGTGAATTCACACCACCGGGGAAGTGCAACTGACCGACAAATAATGTATCGATACCTGTAGAGCCCGTCAGCTGGTGACCAAATACTTCCGTCGGTGAGGTGCCTGTAAGAAAGCTGGAATAACCTACCGGGTAGCAGCCTACATCCCACAGGGCACCACCACCCAAGGATGGATCGAAGCGCACATCGCCGGGGCGAGTGTTGGTGTAACAGAATGAGCCCCTGATAAGCTGCAGATTGCCGATTTGGCTATTGTCCAGCATTTCCTTAACCAGCAGAGTCTGAGGATGATGGCGGTACATGAATGCCTCAGAAATCACCATTCCGGTGGCTTGGGAGGCGGCAATGACTGCATCTGCGTCCTTGACACTGGTGGTCAATGGTTTTTCACACAGCACATGCTTGCCCATTTGGAGTGCTTTTATGGACCATTCAGCATGCAGGCTGTTAGGGAGAGAGATATAGACTATATCGATGAGGGGATCTTCCAGCAGTGCATCATAACTGGAAAAAAAACGTGGAATACCCCACTGAGATGCATAATCAGAGGCTTTTTCGTGTGAGCGGCTGCCAACAGCGACCAGTTGGCTTTTTTTTGACGAACGAATCGGGGCAATAACAGCCCGGTTAATACGTGCAGTACCCAACAAACCCCATCTGAGGGGTGCATGATCAGCCATTAATCTCAATTATACCCGTCAACCGGTGGTTTCAATTCCATTTGAGTATAATAACCATCATATGGCACTCTCGCCTTTATTAGCTCACTGGAAGTCAGACCCACAGGTAGGTCCAAACCTGATCGAATGGCGTATCCTGCCTGGGAAGCAAGCGAGTTTCGAGCCGTATCCAGCCAAAATCCATCCAGCACTCAAGGAAGCATTGGAAGCGCGTGGCATCCGTTCACTGTACACGCACCAGGCAGACTCATACCGAAGCATTTTGGAGGGGAAAAATATTGTTGTGGTGACAGGAACGGCCAGCGGAAAAACGCTTTGCTACAACCTACCAGTGCTCAACAGCATGCTTAATGACAATGTGACCACTGCGCTATATATTTTCCCGACCAAGGCTTTAGCGCAGGACCAGTACGCGTTATTGAAATCGCTGGCGACACAGATAACGGCAGCCAATGAACTCATCGATAAACCTGGTGATGAAATAAACAACGTAAAATGTGCAATATATGATGGAGACACGCCTACCAGTATACGACCGTCGGTTAGAAACCAGGCGCGTTTAATCCTCACCAATCCCGACATGCTGCATACAGGGATCCTGCCACATCATACGGGGTGGGCGCAATTTTTCAAAGGCTTGCGGTATGTGGTGGTCGACGAAATACATACTTACCGGGGTGTATTTGGCTCCCATGTTGCCAACGTGATGCGCAGGTTGATGAGAATTGCGAATTTTTACGGTTCTGAACCTCAATTCATAATGACATCAGCAACGATTGGCAACCCTGCTGAGCTGGGAATGAGGATTATCAACGCACCGGTGACTCTGATCGATCATGATGGGGCTGAAAAAGGCGAGAAGCATTTCCTGATCTTCAACCCGCCCATCATCGATAAAAGCCTGGGATTACGTAAAAGCGCCATCCAGGCAGGAGTTAACTTGGCAGAAGACTTGCTAGCGTATGACTTGCAAACCATTGTATTCAGCCGGGCACGGCGAACAGTCGAGATTATCCTCACCTACCTGAGGGAACAAACCACCAGCTCCGGTTTAAAGAGACTGCGGGATAAGGGTAATGCTGAAGTGATCATCCGTGGGTACCGCTCGGGTTATTTGCCCGAACAACGCAGAATGATCGAAGAAGGTCTGCGAAATGGAGACGTGCGAGTGGTGGTGGCAACAAACGCGCTCGAATTGGGTATCGATATTGGTGGAATGGAAGCATCCCTGCTGGTTGGATACCCAGGTACGATCGCAGCCACCTGGCAACAAGCTGGACGGTCAGGTCGGGGTGAAAAATCGTCACTGGCAGTATTAGTGGCATCTCCCAACCCGTTGGACCAGTATTTAGCTCAACACCCCGATTATTTCTTCAGCAGGTCTCCAGAACATGGGATGATCAACCCGGAAAACCTGCTCATTTTACTGGGACATTTACGTTGTGCAGCGTTCGAGCTACCATTTTCCGAAGGAGAAGTATTTGGCTCCGTTAACCCTGCTGATATGGGCGAAATGATGGATTTCCTTCGTGGGGAAGGTTTGGTGCACCGGTCAGGAAACAAATATTTTTGGATGGCAGATAAATACCCCGCCCAAAATGTCTCACTACGCAGTGCATCGACCGATACAGTCGTGCTCCAGGCCCCGATTGGCGATGGGGAAACCAACATTATGAGGACAATTGGTGAGGTGGATTCATCCAGTAGTTTTTGGATGACACACCCTGGGGCAGTCTACATGCATGAAGGGACGACCTACCTGGTGAATGACCTTGATCTGGAACATCACGTTGCCACACTGCAACCGAGCAACGTCGATTACTATACCGAGCCGCGAAGAGAGGTCATCGTGCAGCAGCTGGAAAAAAAGTATGAGGCTGAAGTGGCTGGAGGGATTAAAGCGTACGGAGATGTGCAAGTCACATCGCAGGTAATCGGTTTTCGGAAGATCAGGTGGCATACTAATGAAACACTCGGGCTTGAGAACCTGGATCTACCAGCATCTGAACTTGCCACAACCGGGTATTGGCTTGCGTTAGCGGAAAAAACTGTAGACAAGCTAAAGGATGAAGGATTATGGTCAAACACACCCAATGATTACGGACCGAGCTGGCAGAGACAGCGAGACCTGGCACGGGCGCGGGATGGTTTTAGATGCCAGGTTTGTGGCCAGCCGGAGGGGGACGTGGCGCACCATGTGCATCATAAAATTCCGTTTCGGATGTTTGAATCAACCGAACAAGCCAACCAATTGGCGAATTTGATCACCGTGTGCAATTCGTGTCATCGGAAAATTGAAACTGCTGTCAGAGTCAGGAGCGGATTGGCAGGACTAGCTTTTACCTTGGGGAACCTGGCTCCGTTATTTTTAATGTGTGACATTGGTGACCTGGGGATTCATTCTGACCCTCAATCGTCACTGGCAGAGGGGAAATCTACTGTAATACTATATGACCTGATCCCCGGCGGGATAGGATTGAGTGAAAGGTTGTATGACATCCACACAGACTTGATGATGAGAGGGCGAGAATTGGTAGAAGCCTGCGGGTGTGATGATGGATGTCCATCGTGTGTGGGACCGGGTGGCGAAGGTGGATCGGGTGGGAAACGGGAGACCCTGGCGTTACTAAAAGAGCTTGCAAAGTGAGTGTAGTTTATAGAAGAATGTTATTAGAAAAAAAGTGACTTTGAAAATAGGTTAGTGAAGTTGGGATAAGTGGAAAGCTCGATGTACTTCACACGTTTAGCAATACTTTCGGCAACAGAGCGCTCACCAACTGATAATAACATCTGCCTGGCACCTGCACCGGCGGCATTACCGACCTGTTGAAAGCGATCGGGTGGGAGAGATGGAAACATGCCAATTTGTATGGCACTGGGTATATTGATATAAGTCCCAAATGCCCCAGCTATAATAAATTGTTCAATCTTGGTTGCAGGAATCCCGGCAACTTCCAATAAGACCTCAATTCCTGTACGGATGGCACCCTTGGCAAGCTGTATTTCATTTATATCTTTGCGAGTAATCACCAGATCTTGACCAGTTCCACTTTTTGAATGGTCGATAAGCAGGAATTGTTGTGGGTGTTCATCATTATTGACAAGTGGATGGGTAGAAATGAATGATCCCCGATGATCGATGACTCCCATTTGCAACATACAAGCGATAGCGTCCAAAATTCCAGAGCCGCAAATACCGACAGCAGGTACATTATCGATGGTTTGTGTACGAAGCTCACCATGGATGACCTGCACACGTTCGATAGCTCCAGGTGCGGCACGCATACCAGCCTGAATATGCGCACCCTCGAATGCAGGTCCGGAGGCGCATGAACAGGAGATGACTTGGTGGTCATGAACCAAGGAAATCTCGGTATTGGTGCCAATATCAAGAGCGATGGATGTTTTGGAAGCGGATGAGATCCCTGTGGCTAACAACATCGCAACGTGGTCTGCGCCGACATAACCGGCTATATTAGGAGGTAAATAGATTTTAGCTCCAGGAGCAATGGCTAAACCAATCCGTTGAGCCTCAATTTCCAGTGACTCGCTTACGGCAGGGACGTAAGGTGCCAGTCCAAGCTGGTGGACGGGAAGTCCGGCGAAGATATGGTGCATGGCAGTATTCCCAACTACCACGGCTTCGACAATCTGCTCCGATGAAATGGGAATATCCAGATTGCCTGCCTGTAAACACAGCTCGTGGATGAGCTGGTTTAGCGTTTCGACCAGCCTGTGCTGAAGAATTTTCCTTCCATCGGATGTATTCGCTGAATAACTTATACGGCTGATGACATCTTCGCCGAAGGCAGTCTGGGGATTCATTGCACCGGCTTTAGCGAGAATGGTGCCACTCGCAAGGTGGCATAAATAAGCGGCTAATTTGGTAGTGCCTACATCGACAGCTAACCCCAGAAGCGTCTGAGAGGGATGCAGCACAGAAATAATCGAGCCTTTGCGCATAGCCAATAACACATGCCAATTGTACTGGCGTAAAATCGGTGAAAGCTCATCAAGAACCGGAAATGTGAAATGAAACGGTGGGATTTCACCTGCAAGGATGAGCGAATCAACCACACGAAGACTGTCGGAACGGAGGTCGGTGATCGTTGGCTCAGGAATTTCGAGTGTGATGGGAATTACCGCCGGATCAATCGATAAAATAAGTGACTCCCCTTCAATCTGAAGCCGTTGAGTAGCGGTAAGTGACTCAGGAGGAATTTCAATGGTCAGGTCGCTCTGGGGGTAGGCCTGGCAAGCCAGGCGAAAGCCAGCGTTGAGCTCTGTGCTTGTGAGTATTGCTTCCTCTTCTAGCGTGGTCGGCGAAAGGTTGCCACTAATCAGACGGATTTTACAGCTATTACAGCTGCCAATTCCACCACAAATGGAAGCAATATCGATTCCAGCAGCTTGAGCTGCATTGAGAAGAGACTGAATCGTGCTACCTGAAACTCTTCTCCCTATAGGCTGAAAATTGACCGTATATAGCGGTTTATTTGGCATAGTGGTTTTGATACTTACAGATGCCTTTCAAGCTGCAATAATCACAGGAAGTTCCAACTGCAGAAACATCTTCACCGACACCTAAAACCATGGAGAGAGATTTATTCGGAGTCATCATGCACGATTCATTCAAGGAAACTTGAATGGATTCGCTGTCGAGAAGGGTGAAAATTTGAAGCTGACCCTGGTCTACCGGCCAACCGACCATACCCGGGTTCAAAGGCATGGTGGTATTCAACCCGCTGGATTTCGCCCGAGCTTCGAAGTAATTACACGCCTGGATCGCCAGGTTCTCGACGGCAGCTGAACCTACGCCATCCAGCGCTACCGCCAGGGATGGATCGACTTTGAACAAGCTTGACACCATTTTGTCGAGAAGACTGCCAATAGTACAAACCATAACGATGACTGATTGCGCTCTGGCCAAGTGCTGGGCAACCAGCTGACCTGAAAGCGATGGATTTTTCGAGCTCAGTGAGATGACATCCAATTCAAGACGTTCATGGACAAGAGCTTTGATGGAGTATTCTTCATACAACACCTGAGCCTGGAGCTGGGGGATTCCCTTAGCGATGGCATCCTCGGTTATTTTTACCAGGGACGGACGCCGCATCTTGATAACCTGCGGATCGGCACCTTGAGAACGTAAAACTTCATCGGAGGTTAAGGAAAATTCCCATTGATTTAGGATCGGCATAAGATATAGCCATTTACCTCATGAATTCTATCTGCACCATTACATCGGTCAAAGCTGCATAGATGGGAGTAGCTCACTCATAGCCATTAATAATTGTTCTAGATCGTCTTCAGAATTATAACCCTGGACGGATAAGCGGAGAAAATGTTGGTTATTCCAGTCAATGCATGGGATTTCGATCTTATAGTCGGTGTACAGACGACACTTAAACTCTTTCAAATCCCTGATGAGTGGGAGGGGAATCGTGCCCATCTGGTGATAAAAATTCGAATCAAATGGGTAGGGAGCTGTTAAGCTTGTAATGGCCGACATTCGTTCAATGGTGGTGCGGAGAAGCTGATGACATCTGACCTGAACATCTTCCCAGTGGTTAATGCGCATAAATTCAAGCGCGGCAGGGACGGAAAGTGCAGCTGCCGGGTCTCTGGTACCTGTCCATTGAAGATAGTCGATAAACCTGGATTCCCGCGTGTCAGATAGCCCAGAATCATAGCCCCAACTGACGATCAAAGGCTCAACCAGGTATTGAACATCGGGACGGGCATATAAAAAACCTGCACCTTTTGGGCTCAGCATCCATTTGTGGCAATTACCGGTATAAAAGTCTGGCTGGAGCTTGGATAGATCCAGGGGTAGCTGCCCAGGAGCATGAGCGCCGTCTATTATGGTGATGATCCCGTTCGATCGGGCACGCTGGCATATAGCCTGAACGGGCATGGTAAGCGAAGTGGGAGAAGTGATATGGCTGATGAAAATTACTTTTGTTCGAGGGGTCACACCATGCCATAACTGCTCAACGATCTCATCTGATGATGTGACGGGTAGCTCGATGGATTGCGGGCAGTAAATGGCTCCGGTCTTCTGACAAATAAATTCCCAAATGAAATTACATGCACCATATTCGTGATTAGTGCTGAGAATTTCGTCACCTGGCTCGAGTCGTAGAGACCGGGCGATGATATTGACTCCGTGAGTGGCATTGGGGATATAGACGATATCAGCTGGAGCAGCATGGATATAATTGCCTAACTCCTGGCGGGATTGGAGCAAAAGGTCGTTTAGCTCAACGCCAAGAAATTGGACCGGCTGTAGTTCAAGTTTTTTCTGCCATGCCTGATAGGTATCAAAAACAGGTCGGGGACAGGCTCCAAATGAACCATGGTTGAGAAAGATAACCTGCGGGTCGAGTAAAAATTGGTCTTTCAACATTATTTGTGATAAATTCCTGTATGTTAAACAGGTGATATTTTATCATTAGAGAGATTTTTCGATGCATGTTATAATATCGATAATAAATATCCTATTACGATATATTCGATTGAAGATGTCACAAATGCGTTAGACGTTGCTTTCGAGCCGAGCAGAGGTCAATGATGCGCATCATGATTGCGGGTGGGAGTGGTTTGATCGGGAATGCATTAACCTCCGTGCTGATTGCGGCTGGAGATGAGGTAACCATTCTAAGTCGTAATCCCGCCAAGTTGATGGAGCTGCCCAAAGGTGCCAGTGTTCTGCAATGGGATGGGAAATCCATTGGAGATTGGGCACAGCGTGTTGGATCCACAGATGTAATCGTTAATCTGACCGGAGAAAACCTTTCCGGTGAAGGATTCCTGCCTTCGAGATGGACGAAGGAACGGAAAGTCCGCCTGGTTCAGAGCCGGGTAAATTCAGGCGAGGTGCTCACAAAAGCAATAGAAATGGCTGAGACTAAACCGTCTGTGTTTGTTCAGGTATCGGGCATTGCATATTACGGCACCCAGCAGGTAAAACCTTTGACTGAAATTGATAGCCCTGGATACGGTTTCTTGATCGATCTTTGTGTGAGGTGGGAAGCATCATCACAACCGGTGGAGGTGCTGGGAGTACGCAGGGTGGTAGCGCGGAATGGGCTGGTCTTATCTACCAAGGGGAGGGTATTACCGCTGTTATTATTACCGTATAAATTGTGGGTAGGTGGGCAGTTAGGAAGCGGAAGACAGGTATATTCGTGGATCCATATTGACGATGAAGTGAACGCAATCCGATTCTTGATCCAAAACGAGCGAGCAAGAGGCGTTTTCAACCTGACCGCACCAAACCCAGCAACGAATGATGAATTTGGCAGGTCGATCGGCAAGGTCATGCACCGTCCACATTACTTCCCGATCCCGGGGATTGCCATGCGGATTGCTTTTGGGGAAGTGGCAGAGATGGTGCTGGAGGGGCAAAGGGTGCTTCCGAAGAAATTACTTGATCTCGGATATGAATTTAAATTTCCTACGCTGGAAGCTGCTCTCACAGACTTGCTGGTAAAGAAACCTGATTTATTCCAGGTACAAAGCTAAACACTATTCTTAAGAATAAAGTAAAGTATAGTTATTAACTTGATGTCAAACAAAATGACGCGTTGAACGGAAATTTCTGGTTTTAATATACTTAACGAAATCTTAAAGTAATCTTAACAAGTATAAGTTTAAACACTATTAGCCAACCTGTTTGATGAATAAATTTAGTATTACGATAGTGAGATGAAATTATTTGCTGTCAGCGATATCGTTGTCGATTGGATCTACAGTCCGAAAATCAGGCTGATGCTAGCGGACGCAGACCTGGTCATTGGATGCGGTGACCTGCCGCAGTATTACCTGGATTATATCGTTAGCTCATTGAATGTACCCGTATTTAATGTGTATGGGAACCATTCAATCACCCAGCCAAGAGGGGACCATAACCAACTGACGACGAACGGATTTGTAGATCTTAACTGCCGGGTAATCAGGTTCAAGGGATATACATTTGCGGGGGTGGAAGGTAGCCTTAATTATAATAATGGTGCATTCCAATATACTCAAATGGAAATGTGGTTAAACGTTTTCAGGCTGATACCCGGCATATTAAAAAACAGATTTACTTATGGGAAATTCCTGAATGTGTTTATCACGCATGCGCCTGCCTGGGGAATCCACGATCAGCCAGACCAGGCACACCAGGGAATAAAAGCTTTCCGCTGGTTGGTAGCCCATTTTCAGCCTGATTATCACCTCCATGGACATGTGCATGTATATCGACCTGATATGGTGATCGATTCATATTTCGGGAAAACCAGGGTGCTGAATACGTACGGATATCGTGAGATGGAGCTATAGAGGAAATAGCCGTATATCTTATCTGCAAATGATCAGTGGAATATGAGTTTGGCGCAGTAACTCATCTACGTCGCCGCCTTGAAGCACCTCGAGAATTGGATTGTGACTATACCCTCCGATAATTAATAAATCAACACCCACCTGATCCGCAAATTGAAGGATTATATCGGAACTTTTATCTCCACTTGTTTGAATGTAATCTGCCTGGACGTTATGAAGTTCCAGATATATTTTTGCATCGGATAGAATATCTTTGATATCCTCATCCTTACCGATGGAAATTACCGTTAGAGGTATATTCCACTTCGCTGCAGTATAGGTGGCAATGAATAAGGCTTCCTGGGCTTTGAAAGAACCATCATATGCTAACATAGCATGCTCCAGTTGCACAAGGCACTGTGGAGTGAATAGGATAGGTCTTGGGCACCTCTGAACTAAATTGCGAATACCTGAGCTCAATCGGGCGAGCATGGATGACTCAGGTGGATAGGTCAGATTCATGACCACCAGGTCATTCCAGCGAGCGAGGTCGCAGATATTTGAGGTCACATCACCAGTTTTTATATATAAATCGTGATTTATACCAGCTGAAGCACAACGATTATCGAACTCATTGCGTATAGCCGTTGTCGTATCAGAGGCTTGTTCAGCATCTGATGACACGATATATAAACCATGGATACCGGTACCTTCCCGCCTGCCAACAACAAAGGCTTGCTCCAAGGCATACCAGCCATCCTGCCGACCATTGATTGGCACCAGAATTTCACCAAATAACCGGTCAGAATTTCGGGTGGAAATAATCGACTGGCGCCACTCTCCGGCTGCCGGTCCGGATTCCAGGTAAGAAGGGATAATCGTCTTTACGATTTTATTACCAATTCTTGCAATGACACGATAAGGGCGTTGACTGAATTGATCCGCCAGGTCATCAACAGCACTGGTGACTTCCACCTGGCTGTTTAGCTCCTCCTCCAAAAGAGCGCGATGGTCTGCAATCCATAAGTACATGTCAGTTTCAGTTCGATTAGGAAAATCGATCAATAGCCCACGCTCACGGATGACATCAACGACCGGTTGATAGACGAAATCAAACCAGTCAGCCGCAGCTTCGGATAAGGTTATATCTCGCTGCTGCTCGAGCCCCATAAAATAACGGTGGACCTGGATATGCTCTTCAAGCTGTACGTATTGGCCCGGTTCAGTGACTGACAGGTTGGAGATGGGACGGACTTGATCCAGGTTGGTATGCTCGAGAAAGCTGGTATATTCCGATTTCAAGATCAAGTCTTCCGGGCGTACATCAGCTGTGAGAGGCACACGCGCCTGAACTTCGGTGACATAAGCCTGGATTTGAGATACACCCAGTTGTTTGGCAACAGAGACACGATGATTTCCATCGCTAACAAAATACACTTCATCGATCTGATAAACATCAATTGGGGGTAAACCGGTCGACCCATAATTAGCTAATTCTATTTTTGCCCAACGCTCCTCATCGATATTCTTACCGGGCAGGAAATCACGCGAAAAATCTTGATAGCGATTCACACTACCAATGATGGCGTCGATGGGTATCTCTTTTAGAACGCTTTTAGGGCCAACCTGGGCTTTTAATTTTGTCCGCACCTCGTCATAGGACAATAATTCGGTGGAGCTGCCAGTAATTCGTGCAATGACATCTCGTAAAGCAGCTTTCTGCCTTGCGGAGCGAAAATCCTGGACGGCACGACTGATACTAATTGTGGAGCTGTCATTCATAGAATTTATTCTTTACTTCACCCCTAGCCAAAATTGGATTTTACAATTGTTTATAGAACACAGATATAAATAATTTCCATTCACTGCATTTATATTCGGAAAGCATAAATTCCCCGATATTATACCAATTGCCTCTTCAATGTCCACCAATCGAGATAAAACATTCGAGTGATTAACCGACGAAAAAAGTTTGATTTAAGGTATGTCTCGAGGCATGTTTGGTAAACGGTACTGGCTAAATGCTGTCGGGATGGACTGATGCACATGCCGGATTTAATGCCAGTATTTAAGCTACACCTGTAGAAAATGTGGAAGAGAGAAATTTGCTTAGTTTTTTATTGTATTTTAAGAAAAGTTGTATACTTTAAAAAACTATATCAAGGTAAATTAAGGAGGAGATATGTCCAGTGAGAGAAGATCAGATCTCGTTATTGGAATAATTTTATTGTTAATTGGGGGTTGGTTCCTGGCAGCGCAATTTAACCTTGTCCCTAGCCTGAATGAATTTATCAATATCCAATACGAATGGCCGTTGATCATTGTCGGGGTCGGCGTGTTATTGTTCGTGCTCGGACTCCTGTCCCGCAACCCTGGATTGAGCGTACCAGCATGCATTGTAGGTGGGATCGGGGGGATTTTATACTATACTAATTCTACTGGTGATTGGGGTGCATGGTCGTACTTGTGGTCGCTAATTCCTGGTTTTGTAGGAGTTGGGATCATCCTGTCTACACTACTCGGAGGGGGAGATAAGAGTGGATATCGAGAAGGGTTAAGGTTGATTTTAATAAGTGCGATCCTGTTCATCGTATTCTTTTTGTTGTTATCAGGTCAAGGAGACCTCATCAAGTATTGGCCAATCCTTATTATCATCGCAGGAATCTGGATTATCATCCAAACCATTTTTCGTAAGAAATAAGCTGGAGGAATCATGGTAAAAATCCTTTCTTCTCGAATGTTGTGGGGGGCGGTATTGATCGTGGGAGGTATTCTGCTGCTTTTGGATACCTTTAGAATTATTAATGGTGGAGCATTATTCTGGACGGTAGTAGCAGCGTTCGCGGGAGTGTTATTCTGGGCACTCTATATCAGTGATCATAACCATTGGTGGGCAGTCATCCCGGGTACTATTCTTCTCGCAGTTTCAGCTACGATTGGTTTAAATACATTTTTACCTGGATTCAGCGAATCCAGTTTGAATGGAGCGGTGATATTGGGAGGCATTGCACTCAGCTTTCTGCTGGTTTACCTGGTTGAGCGTGGAAATTGGTGGGCAATTATTCCCGCAGGGATTATGACCACACTCGCGGTCGTTTCAGTGGTGGCGGCCAGCACAGAGGGCATTGAAACTGGTGGCATATTCTTTCTTGGTTTGGGTCTTACATTTTTATTAGTCGCAATTCTCCCGACCCCGTCCGGGCAGATGCGTTGGGCCTGGATACCTGCAGCAATCCTGGGATTGTTTGGCATCGTATTACTCGCTTCCAGGCAGGATTTGATCAATTACATCTGGCCTTCTGCGTTGATCCTGGGAGGAGCTTTGTTGATCATTCGATCATTTAGGAGTAAATAAGACGATATCAAATGAGAGTAAAAATAAGCAGCGAACTTTACCGTTAAGTTCGCTGCTTTATTATTCTTTAAAGTCTGTGTTTATTCGAATATTAGCTCTAAACTACCAGACTCATCATGCAGGGAACGAGCAATAATTAGTTTATCCCCTTTATTGTGCTCTAAAACCCTGGGGAGAAGGATAGGAAGATCTGCGACCAGCGGAAGGTCGTTGATTGTAGAGCGTTCAACCCATTCAAGCAAACCTTCATCGGATGGTAATATTGCGCCTTGCGTATAGTCACCTCTGATGATAAAAATGCACACTCCAGGATTGGTTCGGGTATCCACGGTGATTATTCCACACAACCAAAGATCAATGTCTACCAGGCTAGTCTCTTCAAAGAGCTCACGGCGTGCAGCCGTAAGAACATCTTCCCCTTGCTCAATATGACCGCCTATACCATTATATAATCCAGCCCATAAACGTTTATTTTTATCACCCTTGATAAGCAGGATATTATTTTCGCAGGAGATAAAGATCAATGTGCGCGGGACGAGCATATAACGCTTGAGGCTGACACCCTGGTCGCTGGCAGGCATGTTTAATCTGCCAAATCTGATACTTCTTCCTCTGAAGCAATATCTCCAAGGTAGAATTTTAAGTCTGGTAAGATTTTGACCGGATAAATGCAGGAATCAACATACTTCCGAGTGCCGTGCATGCCTAGAGATACGAATAATTTACGAAACTGTTCTTCTAATGTCTGAGTGATCTCTTTTTTCGTAACATCCGATAGGTGCCAGGTAGGATCCTTGAACGTACCAATTGCATTTTTACGCGTCTTGTAATAAAACTGCTCAACGGTCATATCCGGCTTGCGTTCCGAAGCAAAGTTTTTATCCAAGTAGGCATAAATTTCAGATTTAAGATCCTCAGGAAGGCGCTCAAAGATCATATTTTGGAAATTGGTAGCCAGGTGGACTTCAACAGCTTCCGATTCGACGAACTTACCAAACGCGCTCTCGGGCAAGGTGGAAGCACCATGTTGGACCGTACCGCCCATACCATAGCTAGCGCGTGATACCCGGCTGAGCTTGAGCAGGATGCCGAAATCCAGGTTGACCTTGGCAATTGAACCATCTGGAAGAACGACACCGCCGTGCGAAGTACCAGTTTGGATGCTGATCTTACTCAAACCGATGATCTTAGAACCTTGTTTAGGTAATTCAGCTTGATAACCGTCCATATAAGCCCGCAGCTCTTCTTCGGTTGAATTGTGTCCACCTACTTCACCAATCTCACCACCGATGGAAACCTGTACGCCTGCCGGTTGGAGGGACCGGATATAAGCGGTAAACATGGCAGACAATGAATAATTCAGTATCTGTTGTTCAGGGACAGACACTTTGGCTATATCCACCAAGGTGGAGGTATCAATATCGATGTTATAAAAGCCAGCCGAGATGGCCTCCTTAGTGAGGTCCTTGACAGCCTGCAGTTCAATGTCTGGAAACGATGCATAGCGTTTGGCTGAAACCTGGAAATGGTCACCCTGGATAAAAACCGGGCCGGAATAACCTTCTGCGATTGCAGCGGCAAGCACGTTTGAAGTGTATTCGGCAGGGCGTTGATCGGTATAACCCATCTCAGAGCGGGCGATCTCAAAGATAAATGCGCCGGCATTCATTTCTTTGGCAACTCTGAACACAGCACGCGCAGAATCGAATGCCAGCATGCGCAGGTTCATCGCAGGCACGGTAAAGGTCAGGGGGATTTCACCTCGACCACGTGCAAAATACAGATCGTTGATTGAGGAAGGGATGGCGCCAAATTCTAAGGCCGTCAAACGGATGATATATTGGGCGGCGCCTTTTACTGAGCTATCTCCCAAGGCTGATAATTCAGCCAGTTTATGAATATTATCCTGTAACAGTTGGCGATCCTTAATTTCTACCTGGTGGTCAGTCATCACGACACTGCCAGCCAGTAAATCCAATAGTTCTTGCATTTTGGATGAGCTCATAAATAACCTCCTGGTCTAAAACGACACAAGGTACGATTATATCATTTCCAGGACGCCTATTCCGCTCTCGATTGTCCCTTGATATAATACTACTCGATTTCGATACTTGGCTATGGAGGATTAGTGGTGGAAAAAATCCATTTTGGAACTGATGGTTGGCGCGGCAGGATTGCAGAAGATTATACTTTTACCAACATCCGGCGATGCACGCAAGGATTTGCAGAATACTTATCAGGCAAAGGAGTATCAGACGAATGGGTGATCGTCGGTTACGACCAGCGCTTTAATTCTGAGAATTTTGCCATTGCGGTGGCTGAAGTGTTGGCAGCAAATCACTTTAGAGTATATATAACCGATAAAGCCACACCCACACCGGCAATATCCTTTTCTGTGGTGAATAAAGAGGCTGTAGGTGCGGTGAATATTACTGCGTCGCATAATCCACCCACTGATAATGGTTTTAAAGTGCGGGATGAACATGGAGGTGCCATTGATCCAGCTGGATTATTAGAAATTGAATCTCATATTCCGGATATGATGGAACAAGTTAAACGCATCCCGCTTGAAAAGGGAGTTGCAGACGGCAGGATTGTCTATTTCGATCCCAACCCTGCGTATATCGCGCAAATTAATCGGTTGATCGATGTGCAGAAGATCAAAGATGCTGGGATGAACATCCTGGTCGAACCCATGTGGGGAAATGGGATTGGATGGTTTCCACAGCTGCTCCAGGGGGGAAAATCCAGAGTAGAAGAAATCCACAACCATCGAAATCCAATATTCCCCGAGATGAAGCGACCCGAGCCGATTCCACCTAATGTTGATGTGGGGCTAAAGGAAACCATCAGGCGTAATGCCGATGTATTAATCATAACGGATGGGGATGCGGACCGACTGGGTGTGGGCGATGAGGCTGGTCAATTCATCGACCAGCTGCGGGTATACGGGTTGTTGGGATATTATTTCCTCGAAGTTAGAAAAGAGCGTGGACCGATCGTAAAAACATTATCTACTACCAACATGCTGACGAAATTGGGCAAGCTCTACGGTGTGCCGGTATATGAAACCGGAGTCGGGTTCAAGTACGTTGCCCCCAAAATGCTGGAAACGAATGCAATGCTGGGGGGAGAGGAATCAGGTGGTTATGCATTCAGGGGGCATGTCCCCGAGCGGGACGGGATTTTGGCAGGGCTGTACATCCTTGACATGATGGTGCGACTGGGTCAGAAACCATCAGAATTGATCAACACGCTCTTCCAAAAGGTGGGGGCACATTATTATGACCGGATCGATACACCTTTTAGCGGTGACCGCGAATCACGCGAGAAAAGCATTTTACAAAGCAAACCTTCACAGATCGGTGGTATGAAGGTAATAAACCTGGATACAACGGATGGGTTCAAATTTAACCTGGAAGATGGTGGTTGGATGCTAATCAGGTTTTCGGGAACTGAGCCGATTATGAGAGTTTATTGTGAAACCACCCATCCGGAATCTGTAAAAGATATTCTCGAAGATGGACTGCGGGTAGCTGGTCTGAAGCAGTGAACCTGGATGCAACTTTTGATTTTGCTGATACACATTGTCATCTAAACCTGGAAGAATTCGATAACGATCGGGATCAAGCTGTTAATCGAGCCAGGGACAATGGTATAACCAGGATCTTAATTCCGGGGATCGATATTGAGACCAGCAAGTCGGCGATAAACTGTGCTCACAGGTTTGATCTGGTTCATGTGGCAGTCGGCGTGCATCCTAATAGCGGATTGAGCTGGACGGAAAATTCACTCACTGAACTAAACCAGCTGATTGTTGAAGAGAAAGCAGTTGCAATCGGAGAGATTGGATTGGATTATTACCGGGAATATGCTCCACAGGAACTACAGCAATCCATTTTTTCACAGCAGCTGGAATTTGCAGCAAAGGTAGGACTACCGGTCATTGTCCATAACCGAGACGCGTCAGAATCTATTACTGACATATTGATAAACTGGCAAAAAGATCTGTTTAAAAATCAATCCAAATTAGCTGACCGCCCTGGTGTGTTGCATTCCTTTTCTGGAAGTGTGGAAATGGCTGTTGAGATGGCTGCGCATCATTTTAAAATTGGAATATCCGGCCCGGTAACATACCGGAATGCTCAAAATCTGCAAGCAGTGGTGGCATTACTTTCATTAGATTGCCTACTTATCGAGACAGATGCTCCTTATTTGACACCGCATCCATTTCGCGGTAAGCGCAACGAGCCAAGCAATGTTAGAATTGTGGCGGAGAAGATTGCTGAATTAAAAGCTATCCCGGTGGAACAGGTTGCAAAGGTAACATCAAATGAAGCAGACAAGTTGTTCAATTGGAGAGTAATCCATTGATAGACGCCACATTTACTACACCCATCGAAGACCGGATTGGGCTGGTTGAAGAAAAGATGCGAGCGCAATCTGATGGGCACCACACAGCTGTAGGTGCCGCATTAAACCACCTGTTGAGTTCGGGGGGAAAACGTATCCGTGTCATCGTCACACTCTTAACCGGCAAAATGCTTGGTGCTGACCCGGATAAATTAGTCACTCTGGCAGCTGCGATCGAATCACTCCACACCGCTACTCTGGTCCATGATGATCTGATTGATGGGGCGATGATCCGGCGAGGTATACCCACTTTGAATGCACAATGGTCACCCGCAGCAACGGTGCTCACGGGAGATTTTATCTTCGCAAAAGCTGCTAAACTGGCTGCAGAAACCGGCTCGGTTGATGTGATGAAAATCTTCGCCGAAACCCTGGCAACTATTGTGAACGGTGAAATCACCCAATTGTTCAGCAGCAAGTGGATTGCCAACCGCGAAAATTACTACCACCGGATTTACGCGAAAACTGCATCACTATTTGAGGCTTCCACATCTACTGCAGCGGCATTAAGCAACACGGGTAGCCAACAGACGACAGCCCTAAAACTATTCGGTTATGATATTGGGATGGCATTCCAAATCATTGACGATATCCTTGACTTCACCAGCGAACAAACAGTGATGGGGAAACCGGTGGCGAGTGATCTGCGGCAAGGCTTAATCACCTTACCCGTCCTGTATTACCTGGAGAACCGTCCTGGCGATACGGATTTAAAAAATATCCTGGAGAGCAGTTTTTGTGACGAAAACTGCTTAAACCGTTTATTGACTTCGATTAGAGAAAGTGGAGTTATCAAGTTATCGCATGACGAAGCCCGCCAATATGTGCAGAAAGGGTTGGATGAATTGGCGAAATTACCAGAATCCAGCGAGAGAAGAGCCCTGGCGGATCTGGCAGTATATATCGTCGATCGACAAATATAGTTGACAAAAGGATGAGGTCGTAGTACTATTTTTGCTCTCTAAAATGGCGAGGTAGCTCAGTTGGAAGAGCAGGGGACTCATAAGCCCTTGGTCGTGGGTTCAAATCCCACTCTCGCCACTAGGTGTGGACATAGGGGGAAATTTACCGAAATAACCGTCTGAATGATAATTATTCAGCGGACCTTACTTATCGTGTAAAACTACGGTGACTTTAACATTTCGTGCAGGGTTACCAAATGTAATCACAGGTACACTCACATCGTTTGCATACAACAATGCTCCATTGTTGTCCTTGATATCCACCTGTACGTTGTAATTATGGTCTGGGTTAATCTTGCCTGGATCGTAGACAACTGCAAACGGTATGGGAAGCTCTACTCCCTGGTCTTTAATCACTTCTTCTGCTATCTTCTTGCCAGGTGAATCCGCTTTGGTTGTATCTTCAATCCGAATAGTAATTACATAATCTGGCGGGATGGTCATTCGGTGTGTATGGGCGATGACACCGGTTAATGCAGCCTGATTTGTCGAACCTCCACAAGCGGCCAAGGCGAGTGTTGCGATTAATATCATAAGTAGGTAAATTTTTCGATTAAACATATGTATACTCCTGCTTTACAAATGATTGCATGCATATCATAAAAATTCGCCAGTAGATCATCCTGCTCTAGTTAGTTGCAAGATGTTAGCCTGATTAATAATTCCCACTCTCGACTCAGTTTTGTAATATATAAATTCACATATAAAAAAAGCTGACCATGGGTTATCTGGTCAGAAAAAAATTATTATTTTTAATTGGACAGATCAGGAAATTTAGAAAAATCCCCACTCCATGCGGGCATTCTCGTCCATCATAGATGGGTCCCAGGGTTCATAACTGAGATCAACTGTAGTGGGCAGCTTGAGCCCTAACTCGGCTTGCTGGCGGGTAGTTTCTAGCAAGGCAGGTCCGTATGGGCAGAAAGGAGTAGTCATAATCATCATCATTTTGGCTTCGCCATTAAGCACGGCAACGTTACGGATCAAGCCTAACTCGAGCACATTTAATCCAATTTCCGGATCCATTACTTTTTTAAGCTCTTCTATCAGAGGATCGACGAGCTCAGGGTTGGTGCTATCAATTTCCCAAACAGGACGGTTCTGGTTTTCGTCAGCCATGATTACACCGTTATGGTTCTACTACATTAGAGACAACGTAAGTGCAATTGCTATCTCCATTCAATATGCATTTTACTTTCTCGGTTGGAACCGAGAGGACTTTTGAGATCAAAATCTGGTCAACAGTGCATACTTCGGGATGGTTTTGCCCAATATAATAGTATGGACAGCTGGCTTCATGAATTTCATAGCCATTTTCCAGCTGTTCCCACTCGATATTGAAACCTTCACGTTTGAGTAGCTCTTTGACCAGGTTCAGTCGTTCCTTCATCGTCAGGTTTTTCATCTCTGTTCCATCAGAGAGGTCGCGTGCCAGGTCTTCAGCCATTTGTGAGAATAGCTTGCTGATCATTGCTTCCGGCATAGTGTCCTTGAGATGCTCGAGCAATCGAATCGTTAGACGCACGTAGCGAGTAGGGAATTGTTCGACGCCAATATCTGTCAAGGAGAAGAGCTGGCGAGGTCTGCCCACACCATGGCGCTCATCTTCGCTGCTGATCAAGCCTTCGGCTTCGAGGTTGGCAATATGATGACGAATCGAAATCGGACTAATACCAACTTTATCTGCCAGGTCATTTATCGTACTTCTAGGCTGAGTTAAAAGTGTTTGTAGGACTAGATCTCTTGTGCCTGTCATAATTATGCTGCGATTAGTATACCAACGTTCCTATTTTATGTCAATATTTATTATAATTATCATAAATATTGACAATAAGGAGCCTACATGCTATAATGTTTCAACCGAGCTAGAATCCTTGATCAATTCATCGTCAAGGATTGTTCGTTTATATCCCTCCCAAGGAGTATTTCATGTCTGAGATTATCATTCGGGACTTGCACGTCAATGTTGCTGAGCGTGAGATCTTAAAAGGGGTCGACCTTACCGTCAAGCAGGGTGAGGTGCATGCATTGATGGGTCCCAATGGAACAGGCAAATCGACTTTAGCGTATACATTGATGGGTCACCCTGGATATCAGGTGACGAAAGGTGAGGTTATATTTAAGGACCAAAAGGTCCTTGAAATGAAACCTGACGAACGCGCCAGGCTGGGTATTTTCCTGGCATTTCAGTATCCGGTATCGATCGCAGGTGTTTCAGTCGCAAATTTTCTGCGTACGGCGATTAATTCTCGAAGGAAAGCAGAAAATCATGACGACAAGGGTATTTCCGTGCCTGAATTCCGTAAGATGCTTAAGGAACGCATGGATTTATTAAAAATGGATTATGCATTTGCCAGCAGGTATTTGAATGAGGGATTTTCAGGTGGTGAGAAAAAACGTGCTGAAATTCTCCAAATGGCGGTTTTAAAACCGGAGATTGCAATCCTCGATGAGACTGATTCTGGTTTAGACATAGATGCATTACGGATCGTATCTGAAGGAGTAAATACCCTTAGAGGACCTGAAATGGGCGTTTTGGTGATCACGCATTACCAGCGAATCCTAAACTATATAAAACCTGATTTCGTCCATATCATGTTGGATGGTCGTATCGTTGAGTCGGGGAGTTCAGACCTGGCACTGAACCTCGAAGAACATGGGTACGAATGGGTCCGTGAGAAATATGAGACCATACCAGCTTAACATATATTCATTTAGAGGTTGAAATGAACTCAAACTCGAATAATTTAGACCATATCGGTGATTACAAATACGGTTTTAGGGATCCTGAGACGTTTGTATTTAAATCCAAGCGGGGTTTATCTAAAGAAGTCGTGGAACAGATTTCATATATGAAAAGCGAGCCTCAATGGATGTTGGATTTTCGGTTGAAAGCCCTGGACCACTTTCAGAAACGGCCAATACCGACCTGGGGTGGTGACCTTTCAGGTCTCAACCTGGATAATATTTTCTATTATGTGAAACCGGCACAGCAAGAGAGCAAAAGTTGGGATGAAGTACCAGGCACAATCAAGGATACATTTAACCGTCTGGGTATCCCTGAAGCTGAGCAGAAATTCCTGGCAGGCGTGGGTGCGCAGTACGAAAGCGAGATGGTCTACCATAATATCCAGGAACACCTGGCTAAACAAGGTGTGATTTTTTTGAGTATTGAGGAAGGCTTGCGAAAACACCCCGACCTGTTCAAGCAGTATTTTGGGAAGGTCATTCCGATTGAAGATAATAAATTTGCCGCGTTGAACAGTGCAGTCTGGTCAGGTGGCTCTTTTGTCTATGTACCGAAAGGTATAAAGGTAGATCTTCCTCTACAGGCATATTTCCGGTTAAATGTGGCGAATATCGGGCAGTTCGAACGCTCGCTGATCATTGCGGATGAAGGCGCACAAGTGCATTATGTGGAAGGCTGCACCGCGCCGACCTATACCACCGATTCCCTTCACAGCGGTGTGATTGAGATCATCGTCAATAAAGGTGCCCGGGTGAGATATACGACCATCCAGAACTGGTCGACCAATGTCTATAACCTGGTAACACAACGTGCGCTGGTGCATGAAGGTGGTACGATGGAGTGGGTAGACTCCAACTTGGGGTCGAAACTGACAATGAAATACCCATCTTGCTACCTGCTCGAGCCGGGTGCACATGGGGAAATCCTCTCCATGGCTTTTGCCGGACCTGGTCAGACCCAGGATGCAGGCGGAAAGGCAATCCATTTCGCACCGCACACTTCAAGCAAGATCACCTCAAAGTCGATTAGCAAGGGTGGTGGTAGGACGTCCTTTAGAGGCTTGCTGAAAGTGTATAAAGGTGCATTCGACAGTAAGTCGAACACGGTGTGTGATGCCCTTTTACTCGATCCACTGTCTCGATCAGATACCTATCCTTCGATAGAGATCGATGAGCAGGATGTAACCATTGGTCACGAAGCTACCGTCTCGAAGGTGGGTGAGGAACAGTTGTTTTACCTGATGAGTAGAGGTTTAACAGAAGAAGAATCAACTACCATGGTCGTGTCAGGGTTTATTGAACCTCTTGTGAAGGAATTACCCATGGAATACGCGATCGAAATGAACCGGCTGATCCAGCTGCAGATGGCGGGTTCAGTAGGATGACCATGAGCACACACCGCATTATCACACGCTCCAAACCAGGCACTACGATAGAACCCGGAGATTTTAATTTTTCACAACAGATGATTCCCACTCTAGCTCCGGAATATTCTGGTCCGGCATTTTTACGCGATTACAGAGAACGTGCCTGGGAAGCTTATGAAAAACTACCAATGCCAACCATCAAGGACGAAGCCTGGCGGAGAACCGATATCCACACATTGGAAGCAGCCAGATTTACTTTGCCTGAGGGAGATACATTAAAACATCTACCTTTAGCCCCTAAATGGCTGTTGAAACCATTATTGACAAAAATGCATGGCGGGCAAATCGTCCTCGGGCCAGATCACACTGAGATTTCGCTTGACGAAGACCTGGCCAGGCAGGGAGTGATATTTACTGACCTGCAAACCGCTGAGAAGGAGCACCCCAATTTATTAGCTAACATTATTGGGCAGGTCGTCAAACCAGACGAGGGTAGGTTTGCAGCGTTGACTGCGGCGATGGAAAAATACGGTGTATTTGCGTATATTCCGAGTGGTGTGCAGGTGGAGATCCCACTACATTCGGTGATATGGGGACCAGGAGCAGGTTTAGCGTATTTTTCGCACATCATGATCTGGTTGGAACCGGGAGCCTCACTAACCTACGTACATGAGGCGGCATCACCGGATGGCGAATCTAACCAAAGCCTGCATTCAGGTTTGGTTGAAATTCATATAAGCGACTATGCCAGGCTCCGATTCGTCGAGCTTCAATCCTGGGGGGATAATGTGTGGAATTTCAGCCACGAACGAGCACAGGTTGGTCGGGACGCTAACCTCGAGTGGATTTTCGGTGCTTTAGGAAGCAATTTAACCAAGAATTTTTCGGAAATCGATTTGCTCGGTGAAGGCGCTACAGGTAAAATGTCCGGTTTTTATTTTACTGATGGGAAGCAGCATCTGGACCACGACACCCAGCAAAATCACCTCGCTCCACACACTACGAGCGATCTCCTTTTTAAGGGTGCATTGAAGGATAGCAGCCGGTCTGTCTGGCAAGGTATGATCTATGTTGCGCCGGGAGCCCAGAAGACGGATGGTTACCAGGCAAACCGAAACCTGGTGCTAAGCCCGAAAGCACGTGCTGATTCTATTCCCGGGTTGGAAATCCTGGCAGATGATGTGCGCTGTACACATGGGGCAACGGTTGGAAAAATAGACGAGGACTCAGTATTTTACCTGTTAAGCCGGGGAATTCCATACGCTGAAGCCGAACATTTAATCGTGGAGGGGTTCTTCGACCCGATAATGCAGCGAATTCCATTCGACGGGGTCCGGAAACGATTTCAACAAGCAATTATTAATAAGATGAAATGAGGAATTTCTAAGGAGGAACCTTGACGGAAATGTATTTTACACATGCACCTGACCTTGAAGAGCAATACCATGTAGGCGACAGGGTTGAAGTGTACTGCGACCATGATAAAAGTAATGAACGGATCCGCGATTGGTTAGAGGGAACCGTTGTTCAAGTCGACCCGAAAATGATTGCGGTTCAATTCAGGGACAGTGTTTATCTAACAGATGGATGGATGGTTCCGGATCATGTGCTGTGGTGCCCGAAAACTTCATCTCAGCTGCGCTTATCACGCAGGAGAGTGCATGCTCGTCAGAAAGTCAAGTAGAGGAATATGATCACCCAACCCATAAAAATTGCCCTGGATGTGGACCAGATCAGGCACGACTTCCCGATACTCAGTAGAGAAGTACACCCTGGAGTTCCACTGGTCTATCTCGATTCCACGGCTACCACGCAGAAACCCACCCAGGTGATCGAGTCAATGACTGATTATTACCGGTCTTATAATGCGAATGTGCACCGGGGAGTGCACACCCTGGCTGAAGAAGCGACAGCTGCATATGAAGGAGCAAGGCAGCGAGCAGCAGATTTTATTCACGCACATTCAGTTAAGGAAATTATATTTACGCGCAATACAACCGAATCAATCAACCTGGTTGCCTATACCTGGGGAAGGACATTCTTACAAGAAGATGACCTCGTCATACTGACAGAGATGGAGCACCACTCCAATTTGGTTCCATGGCAAATACTGGCGGCAGAAAGAGGCATCCGACTTGAATTTATACCGGTTACTCCGGATGGTTTCCTTGATCTGGATGAGTACCGGAAATTGCTTGACCAACAACCTCGACTGGTGTCGTTTACTCACATGTCTAATGTCCTTGGGACGATTAACCCCACCAAACAGATCGTTCACCTGGCTCACCAGGCAGGGGCTATCGCAATGATTGATGGTGCCCAATCGGTGCCGCATTTCCCGGTAGATGTACAAGATTTGGATGCAGACTTCCTGGCGTTTTCAGGTCATAAAATATGCGGTCCGACTGGAATTGGGGTTTTATACGGAAAGATTGAGCTGTTGAGCAAGATGCCACCTTTTTTGGGGGGTGGAGAAATGATTAAAAAGGTATTATTACGCTCATTCATCCCCAACGACCTGCCACATAAGTTTGAAGCAGGTACACCGGCAATTGCAGAATCAATTGGATTGCACGCAGCTTTGGATTACGTTGATCGGGTAGGTATGGACAAGATAGCAGCCCACGAGAGAGAAGTAATAACTTACGCTCTAGAGCGCCTGGAGGAAGTCCCAGGTTTAAAAGTTATCGGACCTGATGCGAGTCATAAGGGAGGGGTGGCCGCGTTTACCTTTGATGGTATCCACCCACATGATATCGCCCAAGTATTGGACCAGGATGGAATCGCCGTAAGAGCTGGTCATCATTGTGCTATGCCCTTGCATGAAAAATTCAACATCCAAGCCACGACACGGGCGAGTTTTTATCTGTATAATACGGTAGATGAAGTTGACCGACTCATCGAAGGTTTATATAAAGTAAAGCGATACTTTGGATAACCATGGATGATCTGTATCGTGAGTTAATTATTGACCGTTATAAGAACCCTCATTTCCGGGGTACCCTCGACCCGCATGACATTACATTTGAGGATGATAACCCATTATGTGGAGACCATATCCGCATCGATTTACGGATTGATGGTGATGACCGGGTAAGTGAAGTGGCGTTTGATGGTCATGGGTGCGCAATCTCCCAGGCGACGGCTGACCTGTTAGCTGAAAGCGTTGTGGGTAAAACAGTCGATGAAGTGAAGCAAATCTCAAAACAGGATATCCTGGATTTGCTTGGTATTGAGCTTGGACCAGTGCGCCTGAAGTGTGCCTTGCTGTCACTAAAAGTGCTTAAAGCCGGGGTGTATGGTCTAGGAGAAGCAAGTGATGAGCTTATTGAAAGCTGATCATGTACAATAATAGAATACTTGACCAGGAAAAGTTAGAATATATTCCGGTTGGAACAGTTGAGGAATTAAAAGAGGGGGAGAGGTTATTCATCGAGATCGATGGGATACCCATCGTGATCCTTAATATCAATAGCGAGTATTATGCAATTGGCGACGTATGTTCCCATGACAATGGTCCGGTGGGAGAAGGAAATATTGAAGGATTTGAGATCATCTGCCCGCGGCACGGCGCTCGGTTTGACATTCGCACTGGAAAAGTAATAGCATTACCAGCTTTTGTTGATATCCCCGCATATCCTGTGCGAATTATTGGGGATCAGGTTGAAATAGGAGTCCCAGCAACCGATTAAATTATCTTTTTACCTGCCCAATTGCGTAAAAGGTGGGTACGAACAGAATCCTTTGACCTGCTATACGCGATGATTGATCCAAAGCTTCCAATGTTTCAGCCTGGGAGAGGAACTCCTGGTTCTGCTGCAAATCTGAGCGAACAACATCCCACTCAAGTAGATTTACCCTTTCGGAACCTATATCTGACCATTGACCGCTCATAACTCCCACTTCGATGTTGACAAGTCCGGCGTGATAGAAAAGGGATCTCAATTCCCGACCCATGAAAGGGTTGGCACCCTGCTTTTTTAATGCCTCGGTTTGCCAGATACCAATTTTGGATAATTCGGGAGGAAAATCGATCCGCCCGCCGTAGTCAGGTTCGGCTAATGCGATCACATATCCCAGCGGGTGAGTTACTCTAACCATCTCTTCCACCGCTTGTTGGGCATGATTAACCCAAAGTAGTAAAAAATGGGATAAAGTGACGTCAACACTATGGTTTGCATACGGTAAAAATAAACAATCACCTTGTGCATAGACTGATTGTGAAGCATACAAATGGGCATATTTCAAGGGAACAGCGTTGATATCCAAGGCAACTGTGGTGAAATTTGAGTAATTCTCCAATTCTTGTTCTAAAACACCTGTACCACAGCCGATATCTAATACTCTGTCAGCATGCTGTAGACCGGCTTTTCGGTATAAATAAACTCGCAGGTCTTGAGTCCACTGCGCTTGCTGTAGATAACGCTGGTGCCACTCAGTTGTAGTTAAGGACATGATCAGGTACTCCCAACAATCAGGATGGAATGCTTGAGTGGATATTATAATGAGATAATCAGGTGAAAAGTGACTCACCCTCAATTTGAATTCTATGAATGTAGTAATCCTGACTGCAGCTTACGGTTCCCAGGGTATGATGGATATCCAAAATCGAAACGTTGCCCGGTTTGCCGATCGACTATCCGTGTTACAGAAAGCGTTATAAATAACATCGAAATCAGTATGTCCAACAAAAGCATATCAGATTGGAAACTTGAAGCGCTGCTAGATAATATCCGCAGCGCATGGAACGTTGGGTCAATCTTCCGCACCTCAGATGGCATTGGGGTTAAGAAAATATTTTTATGTGGAATCACGCCCACCCCTGATCACACAAAGATTGGAAAGACTGCACTGGGAGCAGAATTGACTATCCCGTGGGAAAAGTCCACTAACGGTGTCACCCTTGCAAGGTCATTAATCTCACAGGGTTACAAGTTGTGGGCATTGGAAGATTTACCCGATGCATTACCCCTTTTTGAAACTATAGATATACCAAATGATACGCCCATCGGTCTCATTGTTGGAAATGAAGTGTGTGGAGTAGACCCGGGAATTATTAAGTTGTGCGATAAAGTGATCTCAATCCCCATGTTGGGAAGGAAGAAGTCATATAACGTAGCAGTAGCATATGGGATGGCGGTAAGCTTTTTACTCTACCGCCACATTTTATCCCAAGGGTCGCGCAATATATTACCTAAAACTTGATTGACCCCTTGTGCAGGCAGGACGTCCCCATCTGGCTCGATATACATCCAGGTGTGACCTGCGCCTGCAGGTAGATCATCCATCTGGGTTTCCAAGGCAATTGGGTTAAACGCTGAATAAGGGACGGGTAAGTCCCAGACTAGTCTGAGACCCAATGAGGATGCCTGGTTGTGGAAATCAATTAACGAACCATGCAGCGCTGGGTCGGCTGCACTTAGTGAAACTGCTGTTACTCCTAATTTCGCAACCTTACCCAGAATTTGTGGGGTGTTAACCACATTCTGCAGTGTTATGGTATGGTGAACTGCCACGAAAAGGTCGGCTGACAACACAGTGCTTAAAGCATTCCATGAATTTTCGTCGTCCGGTTTAAGAGAAAGCATCAGATGGTCCAGTCCGGTTTGAAGCAAAGACTGCAGATAAACCGGGTCTACAAGCTTGAGACCATCGCTTAAGAGTCCCACTACCTGGCCATTCGCTTCCGTATGGGCGATCAATTCCGGTAAATCTTCACGCAAAGTGGGTTCGCCACCAGTCAGGATAATATGCGGAATTCCCACCCCCCAGGCTTTATCAAAAATACCACACCACTGCTCAGTGGTTAGTTCTGCGTTGATATGCTTATGTGGTAACAGGCTTTCGTTGAGGGTGCTTTCAGGCAGACGATAGGTTATCGCACAATCAAGGCGATAGGGTGCGGATATTTTGTGAGTGTGGGGTGCTGACCGTTCAAAATCAAGGAACATCTCAGGGTCCAAATCAACCGATGTAATTAAAGAATTGATCCGCTCGTTAAGCTGCTTAAAATCCTGACGGGCGTGATCACGATTCACTCTGAAACGATCGGCGATCTCGTTCACAGCCTGATCTTCGGGAGTTTGAATAATTATATAGTAAGCAAATTCTGCAGCCGTCTGATTGAGGTGAAGGACGGTTGAGGCGTTGATGATCAATAATCCGGTTCCATCGGGCTCAAGGCGCAAATGAAGACGGTATGGTGCAGGTGCATCTGGAGGAGCCTGGTAATGGTATATTCCGGGAGGTAAGGGTACCACCGGGGTAAACAGGTGCTTGATCGATTCGACGATGCTGGTCATATTAAGTTCCTCATGGTTGAACTAACTCTTATTTATTTTTACCGCCAGTGGACAACCGCCACCACATTCGACCAACAATGAACACTGATTACATTTTTCTGGAATCTCCTTCCGCTCACGCAGCTTCACGGATAGGTCATGATTCCATATTCTGCCCCATTTTGTGGTTAGAATATTTCCCAATGAATAATAGTATGATTGGCAGGGGATCACATCGCCGTTTGGTTCGACGCACATATTATACAAAGCGGCAGTGCATCCCTTAACACCTAATTCCAGCTGCATAGGATCAAAATGACAATATTGGGTGGGCGTGTACCAAATTAGTCTCTGGTGATGAGCTGATGTGACCTCTCGAGCAAGGTGTAATAGCTCGTGTAAATCCGATTCAGGTAGACCGGAGTTCACCACTTTTCCACGCCCAGAATAAATCAATGCATTTAAACCAACAGTTGGCACACCAATTTCCGCCAGAAATTCGAGGGTCTGAGTCAGAGTAGCCCGGTTGGGAATAAGCATGGTCGAATTGGTCATGACGTAAAGCGGCGTTTCGAGTGCATTCTGTATTCCAGCAACAGTTTGCTTCCAAGCACCATGCATGTGAACCATCGTATCGTGGATGGAGGGGTCATGCAATTCCAGGGTGATCTGAACATGATCCAGACCCGCATTTACCAGACTCTCAATGTAAGCGTGATCAGATAACCGCCTACCATTCGTATTTATCCCTGTGATTTGCCCATTTTGTTCAGCGTGCGCGATCAGCTCCGGGAGATCATTACGTAATGTAGGCTCTCCACCGGTAAACACTACATGTGGAATCCCGATAGACCATAATTTGTCCAGGATTTTATGCCATTGATCGGTTGGTAATTCCGGATAATCCCTCGGGCGAGCATTATAGCAGTGGGCGCAATCATTATTACAACGATAAGTGATGGCGAGATCCATCCGGTAAGGGGCGGAGGGTCGGGCAGTAAAAGGTGGGGTGACTTCCAGGTCGAGTTCGTGGATGGGACAAGCGCCGTCGGGTTTGATCAGTTCGTTTACTTGAATGGCGGTTTGCGCATAGTCAATCAGGATCAGTTCGTTGGGGGCATCAAATACTTTTGCAAGCGAGTTTATTGCATCCTGTTCAGGCGTTTTTTGCAGGATCAGGTACGTCATGGCAGCAGCAGTTGGATTTAAATGCATAATTTTGGCTGCGTTCACCAGCAACAAACCGCTGCCATCCTGATCTATACGCAAATGCACGCGCGAGCGATCACCGTTCTCTTGGTAATCGAAATGGAATAATCCAGGGTCAGGCAGAAGGGAGCCATGCCTAAATGCACTGGATTTAATATTCCTTAGCAATGAATTTATTACACTCATGGTAATAATTACCGATTATGAAACCTAGCGACCACCGCCTGCACAAGCACAGGCGCAGCCTGCACACGCGCAGGCGCAAGCACAGGAAAAACCACCGTGTCCACCGCCACCTCCACCGCTTGAAGTAGGTTTTGGGGGTGGGTTGGTGACCGAGGTGATACTCGATGTAAAATCCGTGATGTTCCCAACTGCTTTGGATGTGAAAGAATTGACACCGGCAACTACTGATGCTGCGAAGGTAGAGCCGGGTATTCGGGCAGAGCCGGCGGAGGGCATTGGAGCACCAGCGCTAACCTTACCAAATCCGGGGTCGTAATGTCCCCACCAGGTGGGGATAAATACCGGCATGTTACGGAAAACATCCTGGGTACGGTCACCATAATTTTTATCAAGCATGGTCCATTCCATGACTTCTTCATATTTTTGACTTTTTACTTCTGGAATATTGGCAGCTTCCACTTGCTCCCAAGCACGCTTGGTAATATCGGTATAATACGCGATTGTTTCCTGACGGCTGAATCCCTTCATTTTTTCAGAGACATTTTTAACAAGATTAATCACCATTTCTCGTAAGCCTTTACGCCGCTCCAGGTCTTCCTTTTGAAATGCAGCTAGAAAATCTTTCTCATAAGGTTGGAGATCTTCTGGTATGGGTTGGTTGACCTTGATCTCGAGCGGGTCACGTGTGACCACCTCAGCGCTATTTTTCTTGACCACGCTGAACAGAATCATGGTCATAACCTTGTCCAAAGGTTGTTCCAATAAAATGGCGGCTTCCACTGCTGTCAACCCACGCTTGATCCCATGACCCTCGATCGAAATTTTTGGAGGCAGATACGCTTGCTTGCGACGCCTATCTGAAGTAAAACCAGCGACAACGATGGCGAGAAATCCACCAATGCAAATGATGGGGATGGCAGCAGTACTCAAAAATGAGGCAATTCCAGCGAATGGGTTTTCCCTAACAATAGCATTCGACGGTACATAACTGCTGGGGAAGGAAGCGCCAAAGGTATAGACTGAGTAGGCATTAGCGGTTTTATTTTCCCACACATATATAATCCGCCCATCGTTATCGAGAGCCCTGATCGGTGTATCTGGAAATCCATCTGGTGCAGCATGCCATTTTGGTTCCTGTGGTTGGACACCCGGTGGCAAGTGATATGTCACAATCATGTCGGTGCTTCCCGATACGTATTCCGAGCCAAAATATGACGGGGCAAACACCGCACTGGTGTAATTACTGTCTTGTGAATCAGGATACATGACACCAGTAATATTGGTGACATGTGCATTGAAGGTGCCCGATGAACCAGGCGCTATGGAATAGGATCCCAAACCGATGGCAACCCCACAACAACCTTGACCCTGGAATCCAGAAGACGATATATCCGTAAGCGGGTTGCCATTTACAGAGGCGGTAATATTACTATCCGAATAATTACTGTTTGGTAAACCAAGATCGACATAATCAATAACGTGTCCCGAAGGATTATTCTCGAAGTTGATGGTGTAATCCAATGATAAAGTGCCATCGGAATTCCAGTAGGCATCGACCGTTTGTTTCGGCACCTGGAAGAAATAGGACTGCGCCAAGGCTGGAACCGAAACCAGTAATAATATTATGAATAGGAGCAAGAAGGATATGAAACTTTTGCGCATAAATCTCCTCCTCAAGAGTTTTGATCGTTCTTAACGATTAATGAGCCGGATAATTCAAATTAGAAAATCACCATTTTGGTTCTTCGGTCAATTGGTAAGTGGTATGACAATAAGGGCAGTTTACAACAGGAGCGCCAGCAACCATTTGGATATTGTCCATGGTTAGTGACCCTCCGCAATTTTTGCATTTCAATGATTCCAAATTTACATTAGCCGGAAGATCCACATTGAGGGTGATATTTTCAGTCGCCGCACCCATCTTACCCCGCCCAGCCAAGGAGATCAAGTATGCACCACCACCGATAAATAATAATCCGATGATGATCGAAATCAGTCCTATCGTGAAGGATCCGCTTTGTCCTGCTTGGGAAAAGCTGACTACAATATAGGAACCTCCAATTATCACCACCAAACCCAGACCAATCAGGATCAAGATAACTGCAGCAATGTATGAAAGGGTTCTTCCTGTACTCATAGTCACCTCCAGAAGATAGTTTACATCGGATTAAGAATGAGAGCAAGAGATTATATTAGGGTTAAAGAGACATAAGCATTATATTTCGTAATTCCGATTCTAATAGTGTTATTGGGTTGCCTTTCATGCTGCTGGCTTTATATGCATTTTCGATAATTTTCGGAAATTGAGATTCTGTTAAACCATACTCCGAGAGGGATATGATTTGAGCATGAGCACAAAAAGTCCGCACCCAATGGATGCCTGTTTCTACAGTAGCTTCACGGTCTCCACTCAGCAGCCTGCCGATTTCACTGTAACGTTCCATTACGGGATGCTTAGGAGAGCGATCGACTAACGCAGTAATATTAGCTGACATTACGTGAGCTAATAAGGCAGCGCAGATTGCGCCATGGGGAGCGTGGATTTCTCCTCCAATGGGACCGGCTAATCCGTGCACAGCACCCAGGCGGGAATTGGCGAGAGCCAGACCACTGAATAATGCGGCAATAGACATATCTTCCCGGGCTGACAAATCATCTCCATGGTCAAATGCATTATATAAAGAGCGGGCGATCCGTTGAATACCCTCTATGCAGATCGAATCTGACAGTGGATTAGGGTTGTTGCAGGTGAATGGTTCGATCAGCTGGGTGAGTGCATCCAAACCGGAGGAGGCAGTTATGGAAGGCGGGAGACTTAATGTTAACTCTGGGTCAAGCAGGGCAATGCGTGGGAGTAATAGTGTGCTTCGTAAACTGACTTTGACATGATGGATATGAGATCCGATAACCGCATTGCGGGTAACCTCAGAGCCGGTGCCAGAGGTTGTGGGTATGGCAATAAGAGGCAGGGAAGGATTAATCAGTGGTTTGTTGAGACCGACGACTTCCAGATAATCTGCCAAATCACCAGGGTTGGTGAGCAGGGCAGATACTGCTTTCGCCGTGTCAAGGGCACTGCCTCCACCGACACCAATTACCGCATCAAATGTCTTCTTGCGAGCATAACTAAGAGCCCTATTGACAGTCTCAACAGTCGGTTCACCTTCAACAGTAATAATGGAGTGTTCGATCTTGTTCAACTCCAGCAAGCTTAATATGCGATCTGTTATCGCTGGACGAGTGCCTGAGACAATAAGAACACAATCACCGAACCCTTCGACTAGCGAACTAATCGTAGCTAGCTTACCGGTCCCGAAAATAATTTTAGATGGAGCAGAAAACTCAAACTGCATTTACCACTCCGATTCCGGTGGATAAAAGATATTATAGGTGGTCCGAGCCCGCGGCTCAGCCATCATATCTGCCACAGTATCACGCCACTTGGCGTAATGAGCCGTCTCACGATGTCTGGCAGGATCTTCCTCTGTTCTATAAATTTCCAACAATGTGAACCAGGATGGATCATCTGACTGCTGATAAACATCGAATCGGATGACGCCATGCTCTTGGATGCTATTGCTCGCATTATCCTGAGTGATGGTTTTAAATGCCTCAATAAATTCCGGTTTAACATGGACGTTAATGATAGCTACTAACATTATCGTATCTCCCATTTATCATCGTTATTGGTTGCGGAAAATCATTCAAACCATGAGATTTTGAATCTGTCAGAATAACCGTTCCTGGAAAGGTAATGTATTTTCTTCATCCATTAGTCCAGCCATGATCATAAAACGCTTGCAAGAACCAGCGGCAAAGCCAGTGTAATCATTGTTGAAGAATCCATAGACCGTTGGAATTTGGGTTTGAAATCCACGGATCTCCTGTAGCCACCAGTTTAATTGGTCAGTCTTATCAACCCGTTCGTAGGAGTGGTAATGGTACATATTATTTACCCCGATCCACCGGATGTATAGGAAATTGGTAGTTGGGATAATTTTCTTGGGTAATTTGGGAAAATCGACGCTAACCAGGCATATCTGGTATTGTTTTAAAAGTTCAGTCGTTTTATTGTTGTACCATGAAGGATGGCGAAATTCAACCGCGTAGCGATGAGAACGGGGTAAGGATTCAAGAAAATCGTTTAATATGTTCCAATTATCCGAGGTGAAACTGGGGGGCAATTGAATTAACACTGGACCTACTTTATCTTTTAATGGGTAGAGCGTATCGATAAATTCATTCATTAATCCATGAGCACCTTTTAGCCCAAGATCATGGGTAATCGCACGCGGTGTTTTCAAGCTGAATTTAAACTCAGGAGGAGTCGTCACATACCAGGATTGAACAGTTGAGAGTTGGGGCAGAGAATGAAATGTTGTGTCGATTTCGACTGAATTAAAGAATTTGGTGTAGTAGGGCAAATATTCACGCTGGGCTGCGCCTGCTGGATAAAACCCGCCCAACCAATCCTTATAACTAAATCCGATCGTTCCCAGGTACCAGCTGCTCATAAGTTCCCAAGATTTGGTAGAATATCCATATTATAGTATTAGTAGGCTCAAATTCTAGCTCGAAGGCAATCAACGTGGACAACAAGATCAAAGTATTTGGAACCAGATGGTGTGGAGACTGCTCACGCACACGACGTTTTATGGATCGGAACCAAATTGATTACACCTGGGTCGATATCGACCAGGATGAGGCAGGTGAAGAATTTGTGGTGTCGATGAATCACGGTATGCGCAGTGTACCGACGATTTTATTTAGCGATGGCTCCATCCTGGTTGAGCCGAACGATGCAGAGCTTCAGGTCATGCTTGAAATCGTTGTAAAATCAGGGTAAAACCCCGCACTCTTTATCCTCCCCAAGTTAGTAATTTCCTTAGTACCCATATACTTACCCCAATTTTCCGGTAATATAGTCTTCAGAAAGCTGCTTTTCTGGTCGGGTGAACATATTGACAGTTGGAGAAAATTCCACCAGCTCACCCAACCAGAACAAACCAGTGAAGTCTGAGACCCGAGCGGCCTGCTGCATATTGTGCGTGACGATGACGATGGAATAAGACTTCTTTAGCTCGATAATCAATTCCTCGATACGCAACGTGGCGATTGGATCAAGGGCAGAAGCTGGTTCATCCATCAAGATGACTTCAGGCTGAACGGCCAGTAAACGGGCGATGCACAAGCGCTGCTGTTCTCCAAGGGAGAAACTAAGCGCATTATCAGACAAGTGATCCTTGACTTCATCCCACAAAGCTGCCTGCTGTAAGCTGCGCTCGACAATATTATCCAGCTCACTTTTAATCCGTGTCAGACCCACTACCCGGGGACCAAACGCAACGTTATCATAAACCGATTGTGGGAACGGGTTAGGTTTTTGGAATACCATGCCCACACGTTGGCGAAGATTCGCTAAATCTACATCTTCAGCGTAAATATCCATCCCATTGAGTAAAATCTTACCTTCGACACGCGTACCTGGAATGGTGTCGTTCATACGGTTGAGGCAACGTAAAAAAGTGGACTTCCCACATCCTGATGGACCGATCAGAGCAGTGATCAAATTGGGCATAACCTGCATATTAACCTGATGTAACGCTTTGACCAACCCATAAAAAAAATCTAGGTTGGTGATTCTAAACACAGGATCTGGATTATCCATAGCAGTAGGATTTTACACTATAACTTTACATAGCGGAATTACCTTGTGTGAGAGAATTATTACAGCTATAATCTTCTCGATGAAAAACGCTCGTTTAATCATTACAGCAGTGATATTGATTTTCATATCCAGCTGTGGTCGTGCGTCACAATCTGCTCAAAACCCATCCGATAGTGCGCAATCTCAAGCGATCGTCAACAAAGGGTCAGACACACTGGTGAACCTGGCTTTAGCCTGGGCAGAGAAATATCATGAACTTCATCCAGTGGTAGAGATATCAGTCACTGGGGGTGGGTCAGGCACAGGAATTGCGGCATTGATCAATAAAACTGTGGATATTGCCAATGCAAGCAGGCAGATCAAGCCGGAGGAATTACTGCAAGCAAAAACCAATGGTGTAACCCCGCAGGAATTTGTGGTAGCGAGGGACGCTATCGCCATCGTTGTAAACCCAACAAATCCTGTTTCGCACTTAACCATACTTCAATTATCGGATATATATAGTGGGAAAATCAATAATTGGAGTGAAGTTGGAGGAGAAGACCGTGTTATTGTGCGGCTGTCGCGTGAAACTAATTCCGGTACACACGTATTCTTTCTTGAGAACGTAATCAGACTGGGAGACCCAAGTAATAAAACGCTTTTCGCGACCGACACACTGCTGCTTCCCTCATCAGAAGGCATCACAGCTGAAACCAGGGATAATCCCAATGCAATTGGTTATGATGGATTAGGTTATGTAACTCCTGAGGTAAAAGTGATCGCAGTGGGAACCAGCGATAATGGTCAGTTTATATTGCCATCAGCTGATTCAGTTAATATGGGACAGTATCCGATCGCGCGTGATCTTTATATGTATACCGATGGCCAGCCGACAGGCGTTGTATCGGAATACCTGAATTGGATCATTACACCCGAAGCCCAGGCTATTGTAACCCAATTGGGTTTCGTTCCGATCAAAAATCCATAATAAAACGCGTATGAAGATGGAAAAAACGAAAAAATTGCCTGAATTTATCCTTACCAACCTGGTAAAGATATCCGGCTACTCAGCGATCATTTTTGTGTTGCTGATTTTTTATTTTCTACTGCGCGAAGGGTTACCTACTATCGGACAGGTGTCATTCAGCAACCTGATATCCACCCGATGGTATCCGATTGAGAACTATTTTGGTTTACTACCGCTGCTTGGCGGCTCATTGATCGTTACTGTAGGTGCAGCGTTGATCGCCGTTCCAATTGGAATATGCACAGCTGTGTACATTGCTGAGGTGGCTCCCCGCGGCACACGCGACATGCTTAAGCCTATCGTCGAGGTGTTGGGGGGCATCCCTTCAGTAGTCTTAGGCTTCTTAGGGATCCTGATCCTGGCGCCATATTTGCGCAAGTTATTAGATTTACCCACCGGTCTATCAGCTTTAGCTGGCAGTATTTTATTAAGTGCAGTCGCCATTCCCACAATAGTCTCCATTTCTGAAGACGCACTCGATTCTGTACCTAAGTCTTATCGAGATGCGGCGCTTGCATTAGGAGCCACTCAGTGGCAGACGATCTGGCGGGTGACATTGCCTGCAGCTCGCAGCGGGGTGTTGACAGCAATAATGTTAGGAGTTGGACGTGTCATCGGGGAAACAATGGCTGTGATGATGGTAACTGGAAACGCAGCAGTCATACCGATCAAATGGAATTCGTTTTTTATGCCCGTCAGGACGATGACAGCAACCATTGCGGCTGAAATGGGTGAAGTAGCCAATAACAGCACACATTACCATGTTCTATTTTTTATCGGCTTGGTGTTATTCATAATTTCATTGGTGATTAACATCGCTGCCTCAGCGGCGATGTTCCGGCAGCGGAAGCGCGCCGAACGAATCTTATCTTAGATCACTTAGTGGATTTTATAATCAGGAGAGGCATTTGTTTAAAAATCCAGGTTCGTCTGCAGCGAGATTAGTTCAACAAAAGCTTGGATTCAGCTTTTTAACTTTTGTAGCGGTAATCACGGTTGTCCCGATTATTGCGATCGTAATCTATATCTTTATCAAAGGTATTCCAGCAATCTCGTGGGAGTTTCTGACAACATTCCCAACAAATGGCGTAAAAGAAGGTGGGATTTATCCTGCTATTGTCGGTACTTTTTTACTCACCATAGGGACTGCCATTTTCTCGGTCCCGCTGGGGATCGGAGCTGCAATTTATCTTTCTGAATACGCTCCTGATAACCGATGGACCAGAACCATTCGCATAGCAATCATTAACCTGGCAGGAATACCCTCAGTGGTATATGGGTTGTTTGGATTGGGGATGTTCGTCATCTTCCTCAAGTTTGGGACGAGCATCCTGGCAGGGTGTCTGACGCTGTCCATCATGACCCTCCCGGTGATTATTAGTACTGCTGAAGAAGCATTACGGGCTGTCCCACAATCATTTCGGGTGGTGAGTATTTCAGTTGGAGCAACCCGCTGGCAAACAATACGAAAAATCGTCTTGCCACAGTCGTTACCCGGGATTATGACTGGAGTGATCCTCGGACTTGAACGAGCAGCCGGAGAGACGGCCCCGATTTTATTTACTGCTGCGGCATTTTTCCTACCGAAATTACCAAGCTCAATCTTCGACCCAACAATGGCTTTACCCTACCATTTATATGTCATTTCCACGCAGGTTCCAGGTATGCCGATTGAGATCCAATACGGAACGGCACTGGTGCTGATCACATTTGTACTGGGGATGAATATGATTGCTACCATCATACGTTCCCGAGCACGTGCGCATAGGCAATGGTAGGAACGCGGTATGTATAAAATAAAGATAGAGCATTTAAGCCTGAGATATTCGGATGACAAGGAATCCTTGCGCGATATTAGCCTGGAAATACCGGCGAATGCAATTACAGTCCTATTTGGCCCAGCAGGTGGAGGAAAGTCATCTTTATTGCGGGTATTTAACCGGTTGAATGATCTGGCTGATGTTAAATCGATCTCGGGGAAAGTGCTCCTGGATGAAATGGATATCCTGGATCCGAAGACGAACGTAATCGAATTGAGACGCCGGGTAGGAATGGTATTTGCCCAACCAGTAGTTTTACCAATGACAATCCGCGGAAATCTGACCTATGGTCTTGAGCTGACGGGTGAAAAACAAGAGACGAAATTAAAACAGGCCATCGAAAGAAGCCTGGTGCAGGCAGCTCTTTGGGAAGAGGTTAAGGATAGGCTGGATGAGCCAGCAGTATCCTTATCAGGTGGTCAGCAGCAACGCTTATGCCTGGCACGCAGTCTGGTATTAATGCCCGAAATTATCCTGTTGGATGAGCCTACCTCTGGTTTAGACCCGATTTCCACGGGAAAGGTCGAGGCATCGCTCCAGGAGCTTAAAAAAGCGTATACTATAATATTGGTTCCCCATTCGGTACAACAAGCTGCACGCGTTGCCGACTATGCTGCGTTTTTCCTGCAAGGGGAGCTGATCGAACAAGGACCTGGGGAAGAATTATTTGTCAACCCGAAAGATAAACGGACGGAAGATTACATCATGGGTAGATTTGGTTGAACCAGGAAGTTTCATGAGTTATCAGGTGTAAATTGGATACGAATGTAGATAAAACTGTTGAGACTGATATTACTACCGATACCGAAACATCCAGATTGTTCATTAACCGCGAACTGAGCGCACTTCAATTCCAACACCGGGTGCTCGAAGAAGCGATGGATGAAAGTAATCCTCTGTTGGAAAGGGTAAAATTCCTTGCCATTGTGGGTTCGAACCTGGATGAATTTTTCATGGTACGAGTAGCCGGTTTAAAGAAACAGGTGGATGCGGGGGTGGTCGACCTTCCACCCGATGGTTTAACCCCGGCAGAACAGCTAGCAGAAATCAGAAAAGTTGCCCTGAATATGATGAAGGAAGCTGCTGATTTCTTCAGGAATAACTTGATCCCAAAATTAAAAGATGCAGGGATATTCATTCTCGAATACAAAGATCTGAATAAGCAGCAAAAAGAGAATGTAGAAAACTATTATCGTGAAGTGATCTTCCCAGTACTAACCCCACTGGCATTTGACCCTGGGCACCCCTTCCCGCACATTTCCAATTTATCTTTAAACCTGGCGGTTTTACTAAAAGACAAGAAAGGGGTTAATCACTTCGCACGAATAAAAGTGCCCAACACACTGCCTCGCCTGGTGCCTATAAAACGCTCATCAGGAGGTGTTCGTAAAGACGGTACCGTTCCGTATAATCATTACTTTGTCTGGCTTGAACAGGTGATTGCATCTAATCTTTCATCACTATTCCCAGGTATAGATGTTGTCGAGTCATACCCTTTCCGCATTATTCGCGACGCGGATATGACGATCCAGGAACTTGAAGCCGATGACTTACTGGAAACTATCGAGCAAACCGTCAGACAGCGCAGGTTTGGTTCGGTGGTATTGATAACGATTAACGAAACCAAGTCGACAAGGATCCAGGAAATCCTGATGGAAAACCTGGAAATCGATCACAACGAAATATATAGCCTCGATGGTCCAATGGGTTACAGTGATCTTTGGGCTTTACTAAGCATCGACCGGTTCGACCTAAAGGATCAGCCATTTAAACCTGCGATACCGCGCAGGCTCAGGGATATCGAGGATGGAAATATATTTGCTGCGATCCAGGAGGGAGATATCCTGCTGCATCATCCATATGATTCATTTTTACCGGTTATCCAATTCTTGAAGACTGCGGCGACTGACCCAGATGTACTGGCGATAAAGATGACCTTATACCGGGTGGGAAACAAACCACCGGTTGTGGATGCACTACTCGAAGCAGCAGAAAATGGAAAACAGGTGGCAGTGCTGGTGGAGTTAAAAGCCAGGTTTGACGAAGAAAGCAATATTGGCTGGGCAAGGACCCTTGAAAAAGAGGGTGTTCATGTGGTGTACGGATTGCTCGGTTTAAAAACCCATTCAAAAATCGCCATGGTGATTCGTAAAGAGGGGGATGGTATTACACGTTATTTGCACATGGCGACTGGAAACTATAACGCAATCACCGCCCAGGTCTATGAAGATATTGGGATGTTTACCTGTGATGCAGATATGGGTGCGGATGCGACTGATTTATTTAATTACCTGACCGGATATTCTTCCAAGAATGAATATCTAAAACTATTGGTTGCACCTATCAATTTGCGCACCCGGATGGAGGCACTTATCCGCAGGGAAATAAAAATTCAAAGTGGCGGTGGTGAGGGACGCCTCATATTCAAAATTAACTCCCTGGTTGATAAAAAAATGATCCAGCTGCTATACACGGCTTCCCAGGCAGGAGTAAAAGTTGACCTTTTTGTCAGAGGCATTTGCTGCTTGAAAGCTGGCATTCCTGGAATCAGTGAGAATATTCAAGTCACCAGCATCGTGGGCAGATTTTTGGAACACAGCCGAATTTATTATTTCAAAAATGGGGGCGATGAAGAAATCCTTTTAGGTAGTGCGGATTTAATGCCAAGGAATATCGATCGACGGGTGGAAGTGCTGTTTCCGGTGCTGGATAAGCAAATGATTGAGCACATCAGGGATGGAATATTGAATTATTACCAGAAGGATAATACTAAAGCGCGTAAAATGCTGCCTGATGGGTCATATAGCAGAATAAAACCACAAAAGGATGAGGAACCGCTAAGTATACAGAACTGGTTTATTACGTCCCGGCGATGAAGAAAGCCGCCGCTAAAATTCCTGGTCCACCGTGGGTTACAATCGCAGGTGGTACATCCAGGATGGGCACGTCGGAAAGGTTAAACTCATTGCATAAAGTATTGGCAAAATCGCGAGCCAGGTTGGGCACCGCAGCGTGCATCACAGAGATATAGGCTTTACCATCTCTGGCAGCCTGTGTTTTTACCAGCTCACTTAATCGATTAATCGCGCGTTTTTGTGTTCTTTCTTTTTCGAATTGGTCTACTCGACCATCAACCATCGCCAGAATTGGCTTAATTTTTAGCACGGAACCTAAAAGGGCTGCTGCTCCGCCTATGCGACCACCCTTAGCGAGATACTCCAACGTATCTACGAGGAAATAGAGCCTGTTACGAGGAATCATTTGATTGATCCTTTTTTCAATTAGGTCTGCGTCATCGCCCTCGGACGCCCACCTGGCTGCCAGCTCTACCAGGGTTGCCAGCGGGCTACCAACAGTGCGGGTATCAATCACGCGAATATCTGCCGATGGGAATTCCTGGGCAGCCGTGAGGGCTGACCTGACTGTTCCACTAACTTCCGCAGACGGATGGATGCAAAATATCGTACCACCCATGGGAACAAGCGTATTGAATTGCTGTACGAACAACTCTGGTGGAGGGGCAGCGGTCTTAGGGAGCTCCTTCGCTGCGACAAGCATTTGCATAAATTTAGCATTATCGATCTGAATGCCCTCATAAAAAGATTGATTACCGAAATTGATTATTTGTGGAATTACCGGAATATGATACCGGCTGACGATTTCTTGTGGAAGACCAGACGTCGTATCAGTGACGATGTGGATCATGGTATATTTTCCCTCTCATCAGATGCTTTGAATGTAAAATATATCTTACCACACGTGCCAATCGTGAAGAACTAGACAAGAATGCTTCTTTCAGGTATCATTTGACCGCTTTTATCCTTGAAATCTGAGGTATCCCTCCGATGGATTTTACATTAAATTTATTAAAAGTGCTCACCGAGACTCCTGGAATATCAGGGTATGAGACACCAATTCGATCCGTAGTCAGGAAATACCTCGAAAGTTATGGGGAATTGACCCAGGATAAGATTGGGAGTGTGATTTGTCGAAAGGCAGGCAGCTTGGAAAAACCACGGATCATGCTTGCCGGTCATATGGACGAGATCGGTTTCATGGTCAAGCAGATCACACCTGAAGGATTTATAAAATTTCTTCCACTTGGTGGATGGTTTGATCAGGTCTTATTGGGCCAACGTGTCGTTATACAGACCGGCAAAGGTGATGTAGTGGGTGTAATCGGCGCGAAACCGCCACATCTGTTACCACCGGACGAACGCGAGAAGGTCGTAAAACGTAAGGATATGTACATCGACATTGGAGCCCTGAGGAAAGAGGAAGTGGATGCTGCTGGTGTATTACTGGGTGATCCAATTATCCCACGGGCTGATTTTATTGAGCTGGTGGGTGGTAAAACTTACCTCTCTAAAGCATTTGACGACCGGGTAGGCGTTGCACTGGTGGTTTCAGTGTTGAAGGAACTCCAGGAGAAGAACCACCCTAACACCGTTTATGGTGTGGCGACAGTCATGGAAGAAGTTGGGTTGCGCGGGGCTACAACAAGCGTCCGTGCAGTCGATCCTGATGTTGCTATTATTTTAGAGTCAGATATCGCCGGTGACGTGCCTGGGATAAAACCCGAAGAATCGGCAATAAAGCTAGCTAAAGGCCCAACCGTGGTTCTGTATGATGTTCGAATGATCCCCAATATTCGCTTTAGAGATTTGGTACTCGAAACTGCAAAACAGATCGGTGTGCCGGTTCAATTATCAGCAATCGAGGGTGGAGCTACAGATGGCGGAGTAATCCATTTGCACGGTACGGGCGTACCAACCATTGTAATCGGAGTTGCTGCACGCCATATCCACTCTCACAGCTCGATTATTCATCGAGATGATTATGACAATGCAGTTAAATTATTGACCGCTTTGGTTGAACGGTTGGATGCCACCACTACAGCTTCGTTGACCGAGTAACAGCACTGTCGGAGGAATAATGACAGATTTAATCAAGCAAATTACGACGGATTTACAAAAACAAATCGAGTCCTACCAGCCTGAGATGGAGCTGAGCGATGTAGGTAATGTCATCGAGGCTGGAGATGGCATCGCACGAGTACGTGGTTTGGCAGATGTTAAATCTCAAGAGCTGGTTCAATTTACGAATGGAGTGATTGGCATTGCCTTCAACCTGGAAAAGGATGATGTCGGCGTCATTATTATGGGGGATTACTCTGAGATTTCTGAGGGAATGTTAGTACGGGCAACCGGTAGAATTGCATCGGTACCTGTAGGTGACGGAATGGTGGGGAGAGTGGTGAATGCTTTGGGGATTCCCATCGATGGAAAAGGACCGATCAAGACGAATAACTACCGGCCGATTGAGCGAATCGCTCCTGGGGTGGTTGAGCGTAAAGACGTTGACACACCAGTCCAGACCGGACTCAAAGCGATTGACTCGATGATACCGTTGGGACGCGGCCAGCGAGAGCTTATCATTGGTGACCGACAAACCGGTAAAACTGCCCTGGCATTGGATACGATCATCAACCAAAAAGGCAAGGATTTATATTGTATATACGTAGCGATTGGGCAGAAGAAAGCTGCAATCGCGCGAACTGTCGCTACATTGGAACGCTATGGAGCCATGGATTACACGACTGTCGTCGTCGCTGCAGCTGATGAACCTGCTGCGTTGCAGTATATTGCACCTTACTCCGGCTGCGCAATCGGCGAGGAGTTTATGGAGACCGGCCGGGATGCACTGTGCGTATATGATGACTTATCGAAACATGCCTGGGCGTACCGGCAAGTATCCTTACTTCTACGCCGTCCGCCTGGACGTGAAGCCTATCCAGGTGATGTATTTTATCTACATTCGAGGCTCTTGGAACGGGCAGCCCGATTAGCTGACAAATATGTAATCGTGAAGAAAAATCACCCGGAATCATATGCTGAGGGAGCAGATATTGAGGATGGGATGATTTTCGGTGGACCACTAGCTCGGCATAACGTAGCTGAAGCCATCAAGAAAATGGATAATCCAGATGAGTTTAAAGCCGCTAAATTAAAAGGCACCGGTGGATCGCTGACAGCATTACCCATCATCGAGACGTTGCTTGGGGATGTATCGGCCTATATACCAACGAACGTCATTTCGATCACCGATGGCCAAATTTATTTGGAAGGCAACCTATTTTATGCGGGTATCCGCCCTGCGGTGAATGTTGGGCTTTCGGTGTCAAGGGTGGGCGGAGATGCGCAGACGAAGGCATTCAGGCAGGTAGCCGGACGTTTACGTTTGGATATGGCTGCATTCCGTGAACTGGCAGCTTTTGCTCAATTTGGCTCCGATTTAGATAAAGCGACCCAGGCTCAGCTTAACCGTGGGCAGCACTTGCAGGAAATCCTAAAACAGCCCCAATACCAACCATTATCACTGGAGAGCCAGGTGATTGAGATCTTTGCAGGGACGCGCGGGTATGCTGATAACGTGCTTCCTGATGATATGAGACGGTGGGAGACTTCATTGATCCGACACATGGAGAGCTCACACCCAGAAATAGGCAAATCCATCGTAGAAGAAAAAAGAATTACACCTGAAACCGAAGAAAGACTTGTTGAAGCATTGACAGCGTATATGTCTACCTGGCAGTAGAGTCTGACCTGATAACGAATTATGCCGAATACTAGGGAAGTCCGCCTTCGAATACGCAGCGTAAAGAATATTGCCCAGGTCACCCGGGCACTCCAAGCGGTTAGTGCCAGCAACGTACGGAAAGCGATGGCTGCAATGCTGCGCACCCGACCCTATGCCACTAAAGCGTGGCAGGTATTGACGCATATTGCCGGGCAACCGGGAAGAGCTTCCTTGCACCCATTATTAACCCCGCGCGATGTAGACCGTAACGAGCTCGTGGTGCTTATTGCCGGAGATCGTGGGTTAGCTGGGGCATATAACTCAAATATCGTACGTTTTACATTACAAAAATTCGGATCAAGGGATATTCCCGTCAGTTATATTTCTGTCGGGCGGAAGGGTCGTGATATGCTCATCCGCAGAAGGAAGAATGTAGTTGCGGAATTTAGCCATTTACCGGCGGCGCCATCATTTAGTGATGTTTCAGCGATTGGTCGCCTGGCTGTGGATGAGTTTCTGAGCGGAAATGCAGATCGGGTCTATCTCGTATATACTGATTTTATTAATATGGTCAGACAAGTGCCGACCATCAAGCAGCTGCTTCCTTTGGAAATTGGCATTGGAGAGGGAAGAGTGGTGGATTTTGAACAAACGAAAAAAGCAACCGCAGCATATATCTATGAACCCAATGAAGAAGAAATATTGGATGAAATAGTGCCACGCTTTACTGCTCTCCAGGTCTATCAGGCAATTATGGAATCATTGGCGAGTGAACACGCTGCCCGTATGGTGGCGATGAAGAATGCAACTGATAGTGCTACTGAACTTGCCAGCGCATTGCAATTAGAGTATAACAAAGCCCGACAGCAAGGGATTACCGGTGAAATTCTGGATATCGTTGGAGGTGTCGAGGCTTTGGCAGCGAAATGAACTTTTTTTACTTATCAGGAGGTAAGCATGGCTAGATTGACTGGCCAGGTCGTACAAGTAATGGGTGGCGTAGTAGATGTCGAGTTTCCGATAGGACAGCTGCCGAACGTTTACGATGCACTTGAAATTATGCGCGAAGGTCAACTTCCATTGATCCTTGAAGTGGAAAAACATCTCGGCAATAACTGGGTACGGTGCGTAGCCATGGATTCAACCGATGGCCTGCAACGAAATGTACCCGTATATTCATTAGGTACACCGATAAAAGTGCCGGTCGGACCTGCCACACTTGGACGTGTGTTCAATGTATTGGGACGTCCCGTTGATGGTGGCCCCGCTGTGACCGCCGAACAATATTACCCTATCCATCGTCCTGCTCCAGATTTCGAAGAACAATCGACACGGGTGGAAGTATTTGAAACGGGGATTAAAGTGATCGACTTGATTGCCCCGTTTACCCGCGGTGGAAAGACAGGAATCTTCGGTGGTGCTGGGGTCGGGAAAACGATCATCATTACCGAGCTGATCCGTTCAATTGCGACCGTCCACCAGGGAAATTCCGTTTTTGCAGGAGTGGGTGAGCGAACGCGTGAGGGGACTCAGCTTTATCGCGAAATGATCGAATCAGGGGTGATGAAAGATACCGTGATGGTGTATGGACAGATGAATGAGCCTCCTGGTGTGAGATTACGCGTGGCACTGGCGGCATTATCCATGGCGGAATACTTCCGGGATGAAGGGCGCGATGTACTGCTCTTTATCGATAACATTTTTCGCTTCAGCATGTCTGGCTCAGAAGTATCTGCCTTGTTAGGTCGTATGCCATCTGCAGTGGGGTACCAGCCTACATTAGCTACCGAGATGGGCGAGCTGCAGGAGAGAATCACCTCAACCCGCCATGGCTCAATTACCTCCATGCAGGCAGTATACGTACCGGCAGATGATTATTCAGACCCTGCCCCGGTGGCAACTTTTACCCATTTGGATGCGACCATTGCCTTGGAGCGTTCCATCGTGGAAAAAGGGATATACCCGGCAGTTGATCCACTTACCTCCACATCTCGGATCCTGGATCCACTTATCGTTGGTGAGGAGCATTACAACATCGCTCGCGAGGTGCAACGAGTGCTTCAGCGATATAAGGATTTGCAAGATATCATCGCGATCCTGGGCGTGGACGAGCTTAGTGAAGACGATAAGCTAATCGTTTCTCGAGCGCGCGAAGATTGAACGCTTCTTCTCCCAGCCTTTTTATGTGGCACAGGTATTTACCGGGCGTGAAGGTCGTTACGTACCCTTGCGAGAGACGATACGAGGGTTTAAGGAGATCCTGGAAGGCAAGCACGATGACCTGCCGGAGCAAGCATTCATGATGGTAGGCGGAATCGACGAAGTCGTCGAACAAGCCGGCCAAATCGCGATAAATGAGTAGGAAGTGTAGATAGAAACCATCTATGTCCATTCGGTGCGAAATCGTCTCTCAGGACCGCAGCGTGTATTCTGGTGAAGCAGATATGGTAATTGTTCCTGGTGTACAGGGAGAAATGGGGATTTTACCCAACCATGCTCCATTATTATCCACACTAAAATTCGGAATCTTGCTTGTGCGGTATAAAGGACAGGAACAAATATTCACCGTTGCAGGTGGGGTGATCGAAGTCCAACCCGACCTGATCACCGTCATGGCGGATGCAGCAGAAAATGTACAGGAAATTGATATCAGCCGGGCAGAAGCTGCAAAAAGGCGAGCAGAGGAATACCTGAAGCAGGGACCTCCTCCGGATAGTGATACTTATTTAAAGATCGAGTCAGCACTTCGCCGGTCGAATCTTCGTTTGGAAGCTGTCAAGCGCTACCGCGGTCAACGAACCAGGTTATATGGGACAGATGAGGAACATCCGAAGTAAAAATGGCATTATTATCGAAAGATCTCGGGATTGATCTTGGGACGAACAATACCAGGGCAGCTGAAGGTGGTCAGGTCATACTGGACGAGCCTACTGTAGCTGCGATCATCATTGCAGAACAAAAAATGGTCTCGTGGGGGAAAGAAGCCCAGGATATGCTTGGACGGGTTCCTGATTCAATTGAAGTTAACCGGCCATTAAGAAATGGCGTGATTGCAGATTATGAAGTTGCAGAATACATCTTGCGTGATATATTGCGTAAACTGGGTGGCCCTTTGCAGTTCTTTCGACCGCAAGTAATGATCACTGTACCAAATGGGATCACCAGTGTCGAACGCCGCGCAGTTCACGAAGCTGGCCTGCAAGCTGGGAGCCGGGACGTGGCTTTAATTCAACAACCCCTGGCAGCGGCTATCGGTGTAGACCTTCCCATTGGCACTCCATCGGGAAACTTGATCCTGTGCCTGGGCGGTGGGACGACCCAGGTTGCCGTGATTGCGATGTATGGCATTGTTGCCGGGGAGACGCTGCGTGCCGGTGGCACTGCATTAGATGAAGCAATCGTGAGTTATGTGAGGAAGAAATATGGCTTGATCATCGGGCAGATAACTGCTGAACAGGTGAAGATCAAGATCGGAGCTGCGGTGCCCCAGGATGATGAGCAAAGTGTGGAAATTCAAGGGCAGGATCAGGTCACAGGATTACCCAGACCTGTGACGCTGACTACTGGCGAAATTATTGATGCATTGGAAGAACCATTACACGCAATCGTGGAAACTGCCAGGCACGTGCTTGAGAAGACTCCTCCAGAATTAGTTTCCGATATCATTGATCGCGGGATCGCCATATGTGGAGGTGGAGCACTGCTGCGCGGGATTGATCGGTTATTTACCAAGGAGCTTGGTGTACCCGCTTATCTCGTGGATAATCCAACCACCTGCATCGTTCAGGGAGCTTCCCGGGCAATCAAAATGCATGATGTCCTCAGGCGGAATTTGATTACCGTCTGATAGTGATCCTTGAGCACCATCAGTGTGGCGCGAAGTTTCCTCGCCGTTATTTATTCCAGGTAATATGTCATTCTTTGAAGATGCAATACAGGGTCGATATATTGGACGCGGACATCTGTTGGTACAGAGATATTAATTGGAGCGTAATTAAGGATAGCCCTAACACCAGCTTCGAGCAGCGAATCGGTTACCTGCTGAGCATGCTCAACCGGGACTGAAAGCATGGCGATTTGAACCCCAGCGACCTTGATCTTCGTCACCATATCTGAAATATCTTGAATGGCAAACCCACCCACGATTTTCCCAATTTTCTGGGGATCATTATCGAACAAGAGCACAATATTAAATCCACGATTTGAGAATCCCTGGTAGCGGGCGAGGGCGTGGCCGACATCACCGATACCAACGATAGCCACGTCCCAGACTTTATTGACGCACAAGATTTGCCGGAGTTGTTCAGTCAGGAAATCTATGTTATATCCAGTGCCTTGCTTACCAAATTCACCGAATTGAGATAAGTCCTTGCGGATTTGTGCGGCAGAAATTCCCAGCCTTTCACCTAATTCCTGGGAAGATGTTACCCGTCTTCCTTCCTGGCTCATCAGCTGCAGGGTGCGTAAATAGAGAGGCAGCCTTCCTACGACAATATTGGGAACAAATTTTTCAACCATAAGACCTCCAATTAGGTGAGATAGTTTAAATTTACCACAGTTTTCGATATAGTGCAATTCTCCACAATAATAAAACAAATATTGTACTAATCAGAGACAACCTTGATACAAATAAAGGGTCCCACAGTGGCAATGGTATAATTTAATCAAATCTGCTCGATACTGAAAAAAACTCAATGTTCATTGATGAAGCTGTAATCTACATAAGATCTGGGAAGGGCGGGGATGGATCGGTTCATTTCCGCCGTGAAAAGTATATCCCACGCGGTGGTCCGGATGGTGGTGATGGGGGTAGAGGGGGCGATATCCGCATCAAAGTATCTGCATCACTGAATACGTTGCAGGATTTTCAACATCAGCACCGCTATATTGCTGATGATGGGAAACGTGGAGCAAAACAAAACCAAACTGGTCGTTCTGCGGAAGATTTGATCATCCTCGTCCCACCGGGGACAATCATCTACGACGCAGATAATCAGGAGTTATTGGCAGACCTTATCGATGACGACCAGGAGATCACCCTATGCAAGGGAGGACGAGGCGGAAGGGGCAATTCCCGTTTTGCCAATTCTCGCGATCAAGCTCCTCGAATTGCTGAGAAAGGAGCCCCGGGCGAAGAACGCAACCTCCGCTTGGAACTGCGGTTGATTGCCGACGTGGGAATTATTGGAATTCCAAATGCAGGGAAATCAACCCTTTTAGCAGCGATTACCAATGCAAAACCGAAAATAGCAAACTATCCATTCACCACAATTGACCCGAATCTAGGAGTTGCCAATCTGGACGATGAGCGGACATTGGTGATGGCAGATATCCCGGGATTAATTGAAGGCGCCCATGCAGGGATCGGACTTGGCTTCGAGTTCCTGCGTCACATTCAACGGACGCGAGTATTAATCCACTTGCTGGATGGGTTGTCGGAAAACCCGCTGGTAGATTATGCCCAGATCAACACCGAGCTGGCTCTGTTTGATCCTGACCTGGCTAAAAAACCACAAGTGGTGGCGGTGAACAAGGTGGATATTCCAGAAGTCCAAAGCCACTGGGACGCGATTCGGCGAGAGCTCAAGAAGAAGGGTATATCTGCTATAGATATATCTGCGGTGGCGAGAACCAACCTGCGTCCCCTCTTGGATAAGACCTACGAGTTACTACTTTCAACCCCAATGTCACCAAAAGAGACTTTGATCCCGGTCTACCATCCGCAGAGTGACCCAAGGCAATATGAGATCAAGCGGTCACAAACCGGATGGCGAATCTCAGGAACCTCGATCGAGCGGGCAGCAGCAATGACCTATTGGGATAATGATGATTCGATCAGGCGATTTCACCGCATTCTAGAGGCACTGGGGATCGGTAAAGCCTTACGCGATGCAGGGGTGAAAGATGGGGATATGGTTAGTGTGGGTGAATACGAATTAGAGTGGGTGGATTGACCTCGATGAGAGTAGGAATATTTGGGGGAACTTTTGATCCACCCCATATTGGACACCTGATCCTGGCTGAAAATGCGCAAGCCCAGCTGGGGTTGGACCAGGTATTGTGGGTGTTAACCCCTTTCCCACCTCACAAGACTACACAAAAAATCTCTCCAATTCACGATCGCATGACGATGGTTTTACTGGCGATTACCGGAAATACAAAATTCAACCTTTCACGGGTGGATATTGACCGTGAGCCACCTCATTATGCAGTCGACACAGTCGCTTTGCTGCGCGAAAAAAGTCCCAAGGATGAATACTTTTATTTAATGGGAGCTGATTCGCTGGACGACTTAGCCACCTGGCACGAACCAGAAAGGTTTGTTTCATTGTGTCATAGGATTGTGGTCATGGTTCGGCACAATGAAGCACCCGACATGACCCTATTAGCAGATCAGATTCCGGGTCTTATCGAAAAAGTAAATTTCCTGGAGACACCTTTTATCGAAATTTCTGGTTCCGATATTCGCCACCGAGCTGCTGAAGGAAAAACAATCCGCTACCTGGTCCCGGAGAAAATTTACCGCTACATACTGAACCACAAGCTTTATGCCGTTTAAGGCAGGGATAAGATGAACTCACGCACAGCCTGGTTATATTTTACGGGCTGTTCCAGGTTGGCTAGATGACCTGCGACAGGAATAATGACCAGGCGGGAATCCGGAATTTGCTCGTGCATCAGCTCAGCTTCTTTAACCGGGATCAACTGATCATCAGCACCATGGATAATCAGTGTTGGGCATGTTATTTGGGGTAGGAGCGGAGTGGAATCAGGTCTGTCGCGCATACCTTGAAGTGCACCCACCACACCATTGACCGAGGTCTCAAGCATGATTTCTTCAATGGAATTGACCAGAGATTTATTCGAAGCGTATGTGAAAGGCGATACAAGCTTGGCAAGCATATTTTCTACAATAAAGGCTACCCCATGATCGTGGACGTTTTTAACACCAGCATCGCGGTTGACTTTAGCTTCGGCAGAATCGGATGCTGAACGGGTGGATGTTAAAATCATAGCCTTGAACAATTCTGGATATTTCCTATAAAGTGCCATAGTCACATATCCACCCATGGATAAACCGCACACGATGACGGGGGCATTTACGTGAAGAGTATCCAGCAGCTTGTAGCAGTCTTCCGCTAGTAAGTCCATGCGGTATATGCCTTCAAATGCGTAGGAATTGCCGTGCCCACGCAGATCCACAGAGATAATGGAGGCAATATCCGAAAGTCCATCCATTTGAGGGTACCAAATTTTCCGTGAAAGAGGATACCCATGGATAAAGAGGACTGGTATACCGAGACCTGAACGCTCATATTCCAAGTATCCTGCATCTAATGGAAATTTCATGATTTCCTCCTTTTATTCTTCCCCATTGAGAATATTAGCCATAAACAAACCAACTCCTCAAAAAGTCTTGAGGAGCTGGAGCCGGTATAATGACCTGTCGGGGCGCCGGGAGTTGAACCCGGGACCTCTTGCACCCCATGCAAGCGCGCTAGCCGGACTGCGCTACGCCCCGATTGTATAAATAGCGGGCAGATTATAGCGTATTCATACAGTTCTGACAACCCCCTGGATATAATCAGAATAGTGGATTGGGTGTGATAGTACTTGACACGGAGCGTCACATTTGATATGCTATCCCTACCGAATGTTCGGTAGGGATAGCATAATTTGACCCGAGAAGGTATCATCGAAGCTGCCGCCAGGATATTTAGCGAGAAGGGCTTTCATGCCACATCGATGCAAGACATCGCGGATGCGGTAGACTTACAAAAAGCAAGCCTTTACTACCATTTTTCGAGCAAACAGGAGATTTTGGCGGAAATATTAGACCGAGCCCTGGATCTAATCAACAACAGGCTCGAGCTGGTGCTTTCACAGTCCTTATTACCGGATGAAAAATTACGGCAGGCGATGGTTTCTTATTTGGAGACGATTGCTGAGAACCAAAACCTGTCAGCAGTTCTCCTGTTGGAGCTAAGGTCACTGGACCCCGAACTTAAAAAACTTCATGCATATCGCAGGGAGAAGTTCGAAAGATTGTGGAGGGATTTAATAATTGAGGGTACCCAACAAGGTGTTTTTACACAGGTCGATCCGTCTTTAACAGGAAGAGCAATTCTTGGAGTGATGAATTGGACTGTAACATGGTACCGACCGGATGGAGCTCGCTCAGCTGAGGAAATTGCCGAATTGTTTGCAGATTTATTATTGGATGGACTACGAATTGGTTAAATGAACACATACCAATCAGCTGGTGGTGCGATGATTTACCAAATATCAATCCGCGAGTTCCCAGGTTTGGTTGGAAATGTATACCTGGTGATAGTAGGAAATTACAGGGTGTTGATTGATACCGGTTCTGGTTTTGGCGACTCAAACATTGATCTTGAGATGGGATTCGATGAAATCCGTCAACAGCATGGTGAGGAAGTAACATTTAGCACATTAACGCACATTTTTATTACTCATGGACATATCGATCATTTTGGAGGCTTACCTTACATCCGAGAACGGTCAGATGCCCAAATCTGTATCCATGAGCTGGATCAAAGGATCGTCTCCAACCATCAGGAGAGGATGTCAATAGCAGCCCACCGACTGGAAGAATTCCTAACCGAAGCGGGAGTGAAGCCGGAACAGCGGGTAAAAGAGATCGAGATGTATAGAATCACAAAAAGCTTATTCCGTTCGGTGAATGTGGATCTGACTTATGAGGCGATGGGGATGAAGTTGGAACCGTTCAAGTTTATTCATGTGCCAGGGCACTGCGCCGGACACGTGCTTATCAAGGTGCATGATGTCCTTTTTAGTGGTGATCATATTTTAGAGAAAACCAGCCCGCATCAGTCTCCAGAACAAATCACCTTATCTACAGGACTGGATACATACCTCCGGTCACTTGAAATCGTCAGATCAATTGCAAGTAAGGTGAAACTTACCTTGGGGGGTCATGAAAACCCAATCCTGGACCTTGATAAGCGAATTAATGAAATCAGAACTGTCCATCATGAGAGATTAAATAGGATACTCAAAATTTTGACCAAACCTCATACCATAGCCGATGTTTCCAGGTACTTATTCGGAAAAGTCGAAGGTTACACGGAATTATTAGCACTTGAAGAAGCGGGCGCACACATCGAATATTTATACCAGCGAGGTTTTCTAAAAATCGTAAATTTAAATGATATCGAAGAGAATCCCAACTTAGTCCCTATCCGTTACCAATGCGTCGCATGTAATATTATTAAAATATAAGTCTGTTCTACCAAGAAAGGCAAAGGAGGATATCCATGTATTCATTCGAACCGAATGAAGAACAACAAATGTTAATCGACACGGTCGCACGTTATGCGAACATCAATTTGCGTCCAGCAAGCCACGATGCTGATGAAGAGAAACAATTGCCTATAGGCTTGATCAAGAAAGGCTGGGAACTGGGTGTTTTACAAGCCTCTACACCTGAGTCATACGGTGGATTTGGTGAGCATTCTGCGGTCACCGGAGTGTTAGCAGCCGAGGAAATGGCATATGGAGATTTGGCAGGTGCGCTTTCCGTCATGTTGCCAGGCCTGTTCGCTATTCCGATCCTACTTTGTGGGAGTGAAGAACAGAAGAAAGAATATTTACCGGCCATTATTGAAGGCGATTGGACCCCCTATACAGCCGCATTGACAGAACCATATTATGACAATGACCCTAATGATTTGAAAACAACTGCCACACTGGATGGTGATCAGTACGTGATTTCGGGTGAAAAATCGTACGTCCCATTTGCCAGGGATGCAAAGGCGATGATAGTTTATGCCTCATTGAATGGGAAGACGCAGGGTTTTATCGTTCCGAATGGGGAGATAGGGATCCAGGTTGGAGAACGTCAAAAAATGCTGGGGATTAATGCATTATTTGTCCATCCAGTTTCGTTCAGCTCAGTGCGCATACCAATTTTAAACCGCCTTGGTGGAGTGGATGGACATGACTTCTCACCGATCCTGGCGTCATATTGGTTGGCGACGGCTGCCATGTCTTTAGGTGTATCAAAAGCCGCGCTGGAATATTCGGTAAATTATGCCAAAGATCGCGATGTATTTGGGGTGAAAGTCGCTCAAAAACAGTCGATTGCATTCATGCTGGCGGAAATGGCGACTGAAATCGAAGCAATCCGATGCCTCACATGGGAAGCCGCCTGGCAGCTAGATACAGGTAAAGAGCAAGCTTATAAAGAAGCATACCTGGCGTTTTCTGGGGCAGCCGATATGGCGATGATGGTTACCGACCGGGCAGTTCAGGTCTTAGGCGGTCATGGGTATATTCGCGAACATCCAGTGGAAAAATGGATGCGTGAGGGACGGAGCTTTGTCATGCTGAATGGGCTGGCAATCATTTAACCGTCAAGGGGTTGACATGTCACGCATAAGGAGATGAGAAAATGATCGAATTTGAAGCACCGAAACCGATTGCTCAACAAAGCTACGTTCTAAAGACTGTTGCTGAGAACATGATGCGACCGGTATCACGATATTTTGATGAACACGAGCACGAGATCCCGTGGGATTACATCAATTTTATGCACATGGCAATGAAAGCTACTGGAGCCGGGTCACTTGCGCCTAAAGAATCTCCTAAGAAGGATGCAGATGGAAAGGAAAGGCCTCGGATAGGCTACCAGATGCTAGCATTTATGCTGGAAATGCTTTCCTGGGGGGATGTAGGCATCTACCTGTGCACACCGGGCGGTGGACTTGGCGCAGCAGCCGTCCAGGCAAATGGCACTGCCGAGCAGCAGGTTAAATTCTTGACCAGGTTCGGGGAAGAGAAACCTGCATTTGGAGCTATGGCAATGACCGAATCACAGGCGGGATCAGATACATCCGCGATCCGGACGACCGCTGTCCTTGATAAGAATAATAATGAGTGGGTCTTGAACGGAGAAAAGATTTTCGTCACCGGAGGACAGAAGTCATTGGAGGAAGGCAATGGCTTGGTGGTAGTTTGGGCAACGATTGACGCAGCTGCCGGCAGGGCTGGAATGCGTCCATTCGTGGTGGAAGCTAATTCACCCGGGATCAAGGTAAGTAAGCTGGAGCATAAGATGGGAATCCGTGCAAGTGATACTGCCTCATTGGTGCTCCAGGATTGCCGAGTTCCCTTCGAAAATATTCTAGGCAGTCCGGAAGTCGCCCAGGAAAAAACCACCACCGGGTTCAAGGGCGCCATGGCAACCTTCGACGCGACCCGCCCGCTGATTGGAGCTACGGCAGTTGGCGTCGCCCGGGCAACTCTCGAGTTGCTAAAGGAAGTCCTGGCGCAGCAAGGAATTTCAATCCGATACGGCCTGCCTCGGCAGAAATTGACCAGTATTGAGCGCGATATCATCGATATGGAGGTAATGCTGCGTTCCGCGTGGCTATTGGTGATCAAAGCAGTGTGGATGGCGGACAACCGAAAATCCAACCCCCTCGAAGCTTCAATGTCCAAAGTGAAGGGCGGTGACGTCGTCACCAAGATAACCCAGAAGGCTGTCGAAATCATGGGACCCTTGGGGTACAGCCAGGACTTGCTCCTGGAAAAGTGGTTCAGGGACGCAAAAATCAGTGATATATATGAAGGAACAGGCCAGATAAACCGACTTATTGTAGCCAGACAAATATTGGGTTACAGCGGGAGAGACCTGCGGTGAGGTACTTGATAGGTTATTTGTCTCTTCAAGTAATTTGGAGCTGCTCATTATCTCGGTGAAATTAGAATAACATCAACACTGTAACGAAGGAGGAATCATGAAGTACAAATTTCACAAAGCTGTAGTCATTGGCTCTGGAACCATGGGAGCGGCAGTTGCGGCTCATTTAGCCAATGCCGGTGTGCCTGTAACGCTTCTGGATATCGTGCCCGATAAGCTGCAACCAGAAGAAGAGCAGAAGGGCTTAACCCTACAGGATCCAGTTGTGAGAAACCGGATCGTCCAGCAGGGCTTGGACCGGGCAATTAAATCCCGACCTGCATCTTTTTTTACCTCTGAGATTCCGGCGCTTATTTCAATCGGCAACCTGGTTGATGATCTGGAGGTAATCAAATCAGCAGATTGGGTCATTGAAGCTATCATTGAAAATTTGAGTGTTAAACGAGAGCTGATGACCCGCATCGACGTCATCAGACCCGAGAATACAATTATCAGTACGAATACCTCCGGTATCCCGATCACATCAATTGCCGACGGATTGTCTGAAGGATTCCGTAAGCATTTCCTGGGGACGCACTTCTTCAACCCACCTCGCTATCTTAAACTACTGGAGGTCATTCCAACCAGTGATACCCTACCAGATGTGGTTACAGCAATAAGCGAATTTGGTGAAAACAGGCTGGGGAAAGGGATCGTCCTCTGCAAGGACACACCCAATTTCATTGCTAACCGCCTTGGGTTTGGTGGAGGCGCATTTGCTTTAGATTACATCCTGGAAAATAACTATACAGTGGATGAAGTTGATGCTATCACCGGACCGTCTATGGGAAGACCAAAAACGGCAACATTTCGCCTCATTGATCTTGTTGGACTGGACGTATGGGAGCATGTTGGAAATAACCTCGCGCCAGCCATCCCGGATGATTTACAAGCTATGAAATACCTTAATTCCAAGCGGGTCAATCAGATGATCCACTCCATGGTGGAAAAAGGGTGGTTGGGAACAAAAGTCAGACAAGGATTTTATAAGGAGGTACGTTCTCCTGAAGGCAACCGCGAATTCTGGTCTCTGAATCTGAAGACCCTGGATTATCAAGCCCCGGTGAAAGTGCGTTTCGACTCAATTGGGAAAGTGAAAGATGCTGAAGACCTGGATGAGAAATTGAGCATATTGATCCAGTCTGATGATCGGGCTGGTGAGCTCGTCAGGGCACTCACTTACCAGGGATTGTCGTACGCATCTGAGCGAGTCCCCGAAATTGCGGATACGCCGAAACCACTGGATGATGCCATGAGGTGGGGGTTTGGGCATGAAGCGGGTCCATTCGAGGTATGGGACTTGCTGGGCGTTAAGGAAACGTCAATATCCATGGAAGCTGCCGGTTTCCCTCCCGCTAAATGGGTTGGGACGATGGTGTCGACGGGACACCCAACTTTTTACCAATATGACGCAGGCACAAAGGTGGGGGTTTATAATCCCTCCCTGGGAAATTATGAACCGATTAAACGTCCTGCCGCGCTTGTGCTGCTCAAGGAACAAAAAGTAATAAACAAAAATCCTGGTGCCACCTTATACGACCTCGGCGATGGCGTGGCTTGTGTTGAATTCCACACCAAGGTGAATAGCCTCGATGAGGATATCTTTAATATGATTCTGGACGCCCAGGAGCGCACATTAACCGATTTTGAAGGCTTAGTAATTGGTAATGAAGCAGAGAATTTCTGCGCAGGCGGAGCAAACATAATGATGGTGGTTATGGCTGCACAGATGGGCGCATGGGATATGCTGGATGCAGCGATCAAGAAAATGCAAGATATGAATATGCGCTCGCGTTACCTGGCGAAACCGGTCGTCGTTGCACCATTTGGACTCACTCTAGGAGGTGGGGCTGAGATTACGGTTTATGCCAGCAGAGTCGTTGCGGGAGCAGAACTCTACACCGGTTTCGTTGAATTTGGCGTGGGGGTCATCCCCGCGGGTGGTGGAACTAAGGAGATGCTGCGCCGAATTGTCAACCCGGCAATGAAGACAGAAAACGCTGAAGCGCTACCATTTTTACAACGCGTCTTTATGCAAATCGGCCTGGCAAAAGTTGCAACCAGCGCAGAAGAAGCGCGCCAGATGGGAATCCTTGGAGCATCGGACCGTGTGGTGATGAACAAAGATTTATTGCTGGCTGAAGCCAAAAAAGAAGTGCTTCATATGGCAGCCAATGGATATCATCCCCCCATCCCAGAGAAGATATATGCAGCGGGGCGTGATGCGTTAGGCGCATTGCGTGTAGCCATACATATGATGAAAGAAGGCAAATATATCACTGAGTATGAAGCTCATATGGCCAGGAAACTCGCAAACGTAATGACAGGTGGAGAGTTAAGTAAACCGACATGGGTGGATGAGCAGTATATTCTGGATCTTGAGCGTGAAGCCTTCATCTCGTTATGCGGAGAAGAGAAGACCCGTGAGCGGATGGTCGCTATGCTGCAAACCGGTAAACCTTTGCGGAATTAACAATGGAGATGGAACATGAAAACTATTGATGCATCACGTGATCCTGTTATTGTCGCGGCCTGCCGAACGCCTGTAGGAAAAGCCAAGCGAGGCAGCCTGGCAACTGTCCGACCGGATGAGCTGGCGGTGACGGTTATCAAGGAGTTACTCAGGCAAGTTGAGGGATTAAACCCGGAAGAGATAAATGATGTCATCTTTGGCTGCGCTTTTCCGGAAGGTGAACAGGGCTTGAACATGTCGCGCCTGGTGTCTTTACGGGCAGGCTTACCGGTTTCAGTTCCAGCAGAAACCATCAACCGGTTCTGTTCATCGGGTATGCAAAGTATAGCGCATGCCGCGTTCGGGGTAATGGCGGGTCAGATGGATTGCGTTATTGCGGGGGGAGCCGAATCGATGACCATGGTGCCGATGACCGGACTGAAATTTTCGCCTAATCCTTACCTGGCAGCCGAATGGCCTGGAGCATATCTTGGCATGGGGCTGACCGCCGAAAATGTCGCCGATAAGTACGGGATCAGCCGCATAGACCAGGATGCGTTCTCCTACAACAGCCACAGAAAAGCTAACCGCGCGGTCGAGGATGGTCTATTCGACCCGGAAATCGTGCCGGTAGAAGTCAATTTAGTCGAATACGATAAACCAGGAAGCCTGCGGAAAAAATCTTACTTGTTTAAAAGAGATGAGGGGCCGCGGGCGGATACGACCATCGAAGCACTAGGCAGGCTAAAGCCTGCGTTTAAGGAAGGTGGCACAGTTACCGCCGGGAACTCCTCTCAGATGTCGGATGGAGCGGCTGCTGTTGTGATCATGTCGCGGTCTAAGGCAGATAGCCTGGGTTTGAAACCATTAGTTCGATTTATAGCTTTTGCAGTTGGGGGGGTAGATCCTGAGTACATGGGGATCGGTCCGATAGTCGCCATCCCAAAGGCTCTTCGGTTGGCAGGATTAAAGTTGGAAGAAATAGGTTTGATTGAACTCAATGAAGCCTTTGCCGCTCAAAGCCTGGCAGTCATCCGCGAAGTCGGGATCAACCCGGAAATCACGAATGTCAATGGTGGAGCCATCGCTCTGGGTCATCCACTTGGGTGCACCGGTGCGAAGTTGACCACGCAGCTAATCCACGAAATGAAACGCCGAAAGATCCAATTTGGGATGGTATCCATGTGTATTGGAGGCGGCATGGGTGCTGCGGGGATATTTGAGAACCTGAATTGATCTGGACATAATTTTAAGGAAATCAAATTCAAAAGGAAGGGAAGATGACAGAGTATACGGTACGCCAATTGATCTTGAACCATGAGAAAGCATTTATGCCTGATAGAGCTGCCGGGGTCGACGCGGTGATCCAATACCATTTAACTGGAGAAGAAGGAGGAGAGTGGATCATCACAATTAAGGATGGGGTGTGCAAGGTGGCTGAAGGAATAGCTGAAAACCCAAAGATGACCTTGACTGCTGATGGTCGGGAATTCGGAGATATCCTATTAGGGAAAATGGATGGGATGGCAGCATTCATGCAAGGAAAGCTGATGCTAAAGGGTGATCTGAACCTTGCAATGAAGCTGACGTCATTTTTTAAGATGAAATAACGGAGCAGTTGTTGGGTGCCTGCATGCAAGCCTGGTGCAGGCACTTATCATTGTATCTAATTCACATAATAACTCACTCACAAAGGGGGTATTTTATATCCGTTGTTTCCAAGATGAGCTTTTATTGCTTTTCGATAGAGTTCGTTCTGCCGGGGGAGAATTGTTTAATATCGGCCTGCTAAACTTGCCCAATCCTTGGATCGTATTTTTTATTAGGAAGCGGTTATAACGCAGTAGCTATTTGGAAAATAAAAACCGCTGATTTAGACCAGCGGTCAAAAAGGAGGTGCCATGATGATGGATTAGAAATTACAGTCTATCTCACCACTTGGCTTATCATCCCAAGAATTAGATAATGAAAAGTGCCCTATTCCTTCTTTTCCTCGTCTTCCGGTTTCGTTTCTTCGTCACCCTTTATACCTTTTCGGAATGCGCTGATCCCTTTGCCCAACTCTCCGCCAATGTTGGCAATACGACCAACTCCGAAAATGAGGACGACAATAATCAGAACGATTAATAACTCGGGTGCTCCAAGCCAGCTTGGCATTCTAGTACCTCCTGCAGGTAAGATTCTGCAATTATTATACTGCTGATTGGGAGAAAATCCTTTGTTCACTTCGACAATAGTTAAGAAACGTTAACATATGTATATAAGGCGGGTGATTGAATTTGATGGAAAAGAATTGTGAATAAATAGTATTTGGGACAATATGAGGATTCTATAAGTGTTAAACGAGCAGGTGAAGGGTGGTGATTTTATGCCCTTCGATGTGTACCTTTTGTGAGCCTTCGGAAGTTATTGATAATTCTTCAAGCGTACTCTCGTCTGGCCTCACAAGCTGTGCCTGTTTAATCCAAATTAGCAGCTTTATTGTTGTTTCGATGGGTGTAGGTAAGATGTTATACCCGCGGACGATTAAACCCGCTCCATCAGATGCAGTCTTGATGGTGGTGATGATGGAATTCTGGTTTGTGTTTTCGATGTATTAACCCTGCGATTCTAGCTGTTTTATTTCCTCCATCAGCGCAGGGATAATATTTTCGGAGGGGATGATCGTCTTTTCAGTCTTATCCCGGCGTTTATATTCGATTCCGCCACTTTTAAGCGAACGATCACTGACGGTAAGGCGGATTGGAATTCCAATTAGATCTGCGTCATTAAATTTGATCCCTGGGCTATCATCACGATCATCATACAAGCATTCTAAATGCGCTTCATTCAGCAGCTGGTACACGAAATCTGCCTTCGATACGCTCTCACTTTGATTAGTTTCTGCTTTTGATGGAAGGACCACCAGGTGAACCTGGAACGGTGAAACTGAAATCGGCCAGATGAGACCATAATCGTCGTGATGCTCCTCTGCGATACAAGCCAGTAAACGACCCGTTCCGATTCCATACGAGCCCATCACGATGGGATGGGATTTCCCATCGCGATCCAGGTAAAAACAACCCATCGCTTCACTGATCCAGGTTCCCAATTTGAATATATTACCTACTTCTATCCCTCTGACTGAATGGAGCGGGTGACCACATTCTACGCAAGCATCTCCATCATTCGTTATGGTTATATCAGCAACGATATCAGCTTTGTAATCACGACCGTAATTTACGTTGCGTAAGTGGAAACCTTCGATGTTCGCTCCAGAAACGAGATTAGTGGAATTTGGGATGATTTCATCGACGATGACCATTAAATCCTTCAATCCTACCGGTGAAGCATATCCCGGAATAGCCCCGACAGCCCGAATTTCCGCCTCGAATGCAGGGCGAAGGTCGACTGCACGTAGAATTGATGAAAGCTTGGTCTCATTGACATCCATATCACCGCGCACGATCACAAAGACGAATTTTTCCACGTGCTCGGTTCCCTTAACAATAGTGGCGACCATAAAAACGGCTTTTGCGGTTTTATATGTTGGAATGGACAGGTAAGTAGTTAATTCATCTATAGTTTTACAGTCTGGTGTGGCTACTTTTTCGAGAGGTAGTTCATGTTCATCGATAATAGCAAGTTTCTTATGAACCGCAATTTGCCGATTTGCTGAATACCCACAGTTGCTGCACATTAGCAGGGTATCTTCTCCGACCGGATCAAGGTACATAAACTCGTGCGCAATTTTTCCTCCCATCATCCCCGTATCCGATTTGACCGCAATTACCGGTAAAGAACAGCGCTGATATATATTCTGATATGCATGGTAATGGGCATCATATTGCTTGTCCAATCCGTCCTGGTCCTGATCCAGGCTGTAGCTATCCTTCATTGTGAATTCTCTGGCACGGATCAAACCAGCGCGTGGGCGAGGATCGTCACGCCATTTGGTCTGGATATGGTAAAGTAGCTGCGGCAGCTGGCGGTAGGACCGAATTTCATCGTGAACCAGGCTGGCGATAACCTCTTCATGGGTCATGGAAAGCACCATGTCATGATCGTTTTTATCCTTGAAACGACCCATCTCACTGCCAATCTGATACCAGCGACCTGTTTGTTGCCATATTTCTGCAGGATGGACTGCGGGCATCATTATTTCCTGACCGCCGATGGCATTTATCTCTTGGCGCAATATATTTTCAATTTTCGTTAGAGACCTTTTGGCAAGGGGTAGATAAGTAAATATACCGGCACCCAATTGGCGAATAAATCCTGCCCGTACCAATAGGCGGTGACTGACGATTTCTGTGTCGGATGGAGTTTCTCGTAATTGTTTGGCTGAATAAGCGTGACATTCTCATAGGGATTATCCTTATTTAAAACGCCCTCTGGTTTTCAATCCAGAGGGCGTTTGGTTTTGAAAGAATCTTTACCTGAAATGCACCATCAGATCGAAAATCCTTGAAGATTTCGATGGGTAGGTAAAGGGTATGTATTTGGCAGCTCAGTCATAGAAATAAGTTTACCATGTGGTGCATACCTGTCAAGCCGCCTTGCATTGACAGCTACAATCACACATCGTTAAATGGTATTGCAAGGTTAGGGGATAAATTAGGAAAGGATTTGCGCATAGTCAATTTCAGGGTATAACGCCATACATTTGATCTGGCTTGAGAATATCGGGATATTGGCTGCGCAAGTACTTGCGTGTTTCATAGCAAAGGTGACATGCATCAGCGAAATTACCAGAGGCTGGGAGCACCGGTTTCGATGGCTAACTTGTACGGCCCACCAGCGAGCAGCGGACCGATAATCGGATGGGTGTAAGGCTCGAATTCTTCACAAATCGTTTTTAAGTGTGAATTGAATAAATTTCCCAACGATATACCCTGGCAGATGTGCAGGTCGCCAAATGGATCGATGTGGACTCGACCAGGGTCAATCAGATTTTCATGTGGGCAGCTTGTGAAATAACTTGCTGGAAAATGGGTAACTTTAGGCGCGAGCTTATCAGCTGCGCGTCCGCGGAACATGATCGAAGATGTTTCGGGAGGAATCTGACCGATTGACGGAGATGCTTTAATATCCGGTTGTTCAATACAAATAATACTTAGAGGAATGTTCAATTGGCCAGCTATTTTGGTCACAACCTTGGACTGCTGGCTGACTTTTTCAGAAAAATGGAACAGGTCGCTGCTGATTGTTAAATCCTGGATTTTTCCTGCTAAAGGAGAAAGCCATAAATAGGCATCTTCCTCTGATGTAGCCCAATAACTATTGGTCACGATACCAACCTTAAAACCCATAGCGATGGCTTGATCAATGCCAGCTGACATGGTCTGGTAATATAAAAATGGCTCACCGCCTTCAAAATAGATCCATTCTACCGATCCTGCTTCCTTAGACTGATCCAAGATCGATCGGATAGCAGCGATGGTCATTGTTCCGTCTTGCCAGGGGCTTCCCCAAACAAAACAATGATCACATTCAAAAGTACACTGATAGGTTAATAACAGGTGTAATCCAGTGAGTTCAATCATTTCGTTTCATCCTGTTCCATAGAATATACTTCTGGGTTCACACAATGAGGTAATTGCTCACCTCTCAGTCCGGCAAGGAGATTCGCACATGCCAGTTCTGCCATTTTACGGCGGGTGTGTTGCGTTGCAGATCCAATATGAGGGACGATAAGGCAATTCGGAAAGCTGTACAAGGGGTGAGTTGGAGGTAATGGCTCCGGGTCGGTCACATCGAGAGCTGTAGCAGCTATTTTATGCTCGCGCAGGGCAGATACGAGTGCTTGAGTATCAACGAGTGACCCTCGCGCTGTGTTAATCAATATGGCCGTTGATTTCATTTTGGATAAAGTGGTGTAATTTATTAAGCCGCGTGTTTCTGGTGTAAGGGGTGCATGAATAGAGATGATATCACTACGGTCAAACAGCTCATCAAGCGATACTCTTAAAGCATCCATTCCACTTTTCGGTTCAGGGTCAGTGAAAATAATCTTCATTCCAAAACCTTGAGCACGCCGGGCAACTGCTTTCCCGATTTTTCCCATCCCGATTATTCCCAAGGTGGAACAATTTAGCTCCATTCCCAGCCAACCAGCCGGAGACCATGTGATCCAACGACCTTCCCGGGCATCCAGGTTGGCGTTAAAAATGTTTCTAGCGGTAGAGAGCATAAGCGCCATGGTCAGGTCAGCAGTACTTTCTGTTAAGACACCAGGCGTATTCCCGACTGGTATTTTCCGTTCCGTGCAGGCATTAATATCGATATTGTCTACACCGACTGCCATATTGCTGATCACACGCAGCTTTGGGGTGAGCTTGAGGACGTTTTCAGACACCGGAATGGTTAATAACGTGAATAATCCCTCAGCCTGGGGGAGCATTTCGATCAGTCTAGGATCTAGCTCAACAGCATCTGGAGGCCCGACGATTAGATTACATTCACCATCCAAGGATGATATCCACTCGTCGGGAAGCGTGTGTGTCATGATGACAATCGGGAATTGTGTCTTGGTCATATTTGGGATTATAACTGTGGCTGTAATTAACGGACAAGCGTAACGTAGAGGATTATACACTAGACAATACCCCGATAGTTTCCATAATCATGGGATATACTCACTGAATGTTAATCCAGTCACAAAGCCTGTCTATTGACCCTAATTTCCTTTCAGGTTATGCTTAATAAAAATATGAATCGGCAAGGGTTATCTCGAAAAAATTTTATAAAGCTGTTTGGTCTTGGTGTTACAAGTCTGGGGATCAAACCGATCCTGAATATAAATCACCAGGCAAATTTCCCTGAATACGATAGGCTTGGGCGTGTTTGTATTATTGGAATGGTCAATATAAAATCAGCGCCGTACATGGAAAGTGATACTGTTGGTGTGTTATATGAAGATGCTGTCATCCCATGGATTCGAGAAGTTGTCGCCAAGCAACCAAATTACAATAATTTTAACCAACGCTGGGTGGAAACACAGGATGGTTTCGTCTATGCGGCTAATATCCAGCCCGTGAAGAACATCCCGAATGAGCCAATCAGTATTCTACCTCCGACAAGCACAGGTACAGGTATGTGGGCAGAGGTAACGGTTCCATTTGCAGATGTAACATTGGTAAATGGACCGTCATCGAATTCATGGGTACATGCGCGGATAGATCAAGGTTTACCTCTGAGAGTGTATTATGGGCAAGTGTACTATATTGACCAGATAAAGACTGGTGATGATGGAGGTGTCTATTATCGGGTGAATCCAAATTACTACGGGGGAGTGGATATGTTTTGGGTATCTTCACAAGCGATGCATCCCATATCTGCTCAAGAGCTCAGCCCTATAAATCCGCAGATTGACAACAAGAAAATTGTTATCGATGTTAGCCGGCAGTCAATTTCATGTTTTGAAGGCGATACAGAAGTATATTACTGTCGTGTTTCGACTGGTGCTAAATACGATATGTATGGTAATCCTGTGGAAAAGTGGTCCACACCATTGGGCTCGTATGTAATTTCCCGAAAGTTTATCTCTCTGCAAATGAGTGGTGGTACTACGGGGGCACCCTATGATTTGCCTGGAATAGGTTGGGTATCCATATTTGCCACCGGTGGGGTAGCGATCCACGCCACAGTATGGCACAATGATTTTGGAACGCCTAAATCGCACGGGTGTGTCAATACCCTGCCAGATGATGCCAGGTGGATTTTTAGGTGGAGCCTACCGCAAACACCATACGACCCTGGCATGGTGGATATCTCCATTTCAGGCGACAAGAGCACAACCGTAAAGGTGATTAAATCATGAAGGAAGTATGTTGATTTCGGGTCATTTATGAGGAGTAACGATCGGATGGAGTGTATAAGTGTCAACTTCGAATAACCCAGCTGCGGTTGTGGTGAAACCAAAAGGACGGAGCTACCTGTTTCTCCACGCATTGGCTTTTGTCCTTGGTTTTTCGATTGTATTTGTTATCGGATGGGGAGGAGCGGCGACCATCCTGGGGCAGTTATTCGTCACGAACAAACTATGGATCGCACGCATCGGGGGGCTGATACTCATTATTTTTGGCTTTGCCACCATGGATTTGATCCATATCCCATGGTTTAACATGGACACCCGCAAGGAATATAAAGGTAAAACGGGTACCTTTTGGGGTTCCCTCGCCATGGGCTTATTTTTTGCTGCAGGTTGGAGCCCCTGTATTGGAGCTACATTGGGAGCGATCCTCACGCTTGGCTTTAGCTCAAGCACAGTTGGTCATGCGATGCTCTTATCATTCGGTTACTCAATCGGGCTCGGAATCCCATTTTTATTGCTTGCCCTGGCGGTGGACCAGGCAATACCGGTGGTTAGGCGTTTGCGTAAGCATTTACGGTTATTCCAGATCCTATCAGGTGCACTGATCATCACTATCGGAATATTAATGATTACCCAACAAATGACAGCTATAGCAAGATGGGCACTTCAGGCTGGATTTTACCTGGATTTCCCATCTAGTGGACGTGTTCCAGGTATGTTTGCAGCAGTGGCTGCTGGTGCATTATCATTTTTATCTCCTTGTGTATTGCCTTTAGTCCCGGCTTACCTGGGTTATTTAAGCGGCCATGCGCTTGCTGCAACCAAACGGGATCTCGTTGAATAAGTTAATATCAGGATTTTCGAGCTCCTAGTTAATGTTAATAGATAGATGAATGATGGATCGATAATCCGAGTTTATTGAGACGGTAACCCGTAGATGCTGTCCAGTAATAGTTAAGAATTCACTGCAAAATGGAGACTGTTGATGATTGAAGTAACACTTTATTCCAGAAAAGATTGCCATCTGTGCGATATTGCCCAGAAGGATCTGAATGAGCTTCAGTCCACTCTCCCGCACAACCTCACAATAGTAGATGTAGATAATGACGTGAAACTTCGCAATCTATATGGTTTTAATGTTCCAGTTGTTTTAATTGGGCCATACAAGTTATCTGCTCCGATCGAGAAGAAAGATTTGGAAATTTCGTTAAAAGCAGTTCAACAAAGCCAGGAACAAGAAGCGAAGTTGGATAAAGCTATAAAGGATGGACAATTAAAGGTACCTGTTCGTTGGACAAGATCGGATGGTGTAAGTTTATGGCTGGCACGGCATTATCTGGCAATATTCAATGTCGTGATATTTATTTACCTGGCTGTTCCTTTTTTAGCTCCGATTTTGATGAAAGTCGGTGCGGATGCTCCAGCCAATGTTATTTATAAAGCCTACGGCTTTGTATGTCATCAATTGGCTTTCCGATCTTGGTTTTTATTTGGTGAACAGGCAGCATATCCACGCGCTGAAGCTGGAATTCAGGGAATAATATCTTATCAGCAGGCAACTGGTATGGATGGAAGTGATCTACTGGCTGCCCGAGCGTTCGTGGGTAATGAGCAACTGGGATATAAAGTAGCTCTATGTGAACGAGATGTAGCTATTTACGGTGGCATACTCCTTTTCGGGATATTATTCGCATTGTTACACCGTAGAATAAAATCCATCCATTGGTTGATATGGATCATATTCGGAATTCTACCCATTGCATTGGACGGAGTAAGCCAGCTTGTCAGCCAGCCTCCATTAGGTTTAATACCGTTCAGGGAAAGTATACCGTTACTCCGCACCCTTACAGGTTTTCTCTTCGGTTTTTTGACCGCGTGGTTTGGATATCCATATGTGGAAGAGTCGATGAAGGAGAACCGTAAATATTTGGAAGCGAAATTAGAACAATCCGAAAAATGGACTGAGCAAGAAGTCGTTGCAGAAGTATAAATTGTGAACTCTCACCAGGTAGGATCGATAAAATATTTACAATTTATCTCCTTTGAAGATCAGGGACTATATCATGCTGTTTTCTCCCGGCGTGGTGGGCTTTCTCCATCGCCCTGGAAAAGCCTCAATTTCGGAGCATCTGTAGGAGATGATGGAAACCGGGTACAGAAAAATAAAGAAAATGCACTGGATGTCATTGGAATTAAAGTAGAGAGTGTTTATGATGTCCACCAGGTACACAGTACAGAGATTGTTGTTACAGAAAACCCCTTACCACCTGGTGAAAATCATATCAAAGCCGATGCGATGATCACGCGAACGCCTGGCGTCACCTTGATGATGAGATTTGCTGACTGCGTCCCCATTTTATTGTTCGATCCGGTTAATCGGGTCATTGGCTTATCCCATGCAGGATGGAAAGGCACAATAAACAAGATTGCTGAGAAAACAGTAAAAAAAATGAATGAAGTGTATGGGACGGATCCTGAGACCCTGGTAGCTGCGATTGGGCCATCGATCGGCCCTGACCATTACTATATCGGTGCTGACGTTGAAGAAAAGGTAATATCGAGTTTTGGAGATACTGCTGAGCGCTTACTTATCCATGATCAAGGAAGGACGTATTTTGACCTTTGGAAGGCGAATGAATTAATTCTCACTGAGGCTGGGGTGAATCAGATCGAAATTGCAGAGATCTGCACCCAATGCAACCCGGATGATTGGTATTCACATCGAGGCGAACAAGGTGATACAGGACGTTTTGGAATAGTGATGGGGCTTGAGCCAAATAATAGGGTTTCATGGAACAAACTAACGTAAACACGGTAAGAATTCAGGAAAACTATCGCTATGTATTGGATAGAATAATAGAAACAGCTAAAGCTGCCGGACGGAATCCGGATGATATTCGGTTGGTTGTCGTTACGAAGACCAAACCCATTGAGGTGGTGCATTTTTTAATTGAAGCTGGGGCAAGGGATTTCGGTGAGAATTATGTGGAAGAAGCCATCCCCAAGATTCAAGCCTTATCAGAGAATAAATCCCTACGATGGCACATGATTGGGCACATACAAAGTCGAAAAGCTCAAATTAGCTGTGAGATTTTTCAATATATTCATTCTCTCGATAGCCTTAAGCTGGCTGAAAAACTATGCAGGTCTGCGCAGGAAATGAAAAAGACTTTGCCGGTTTGGATGGAATTTAACACTAGCGGCGAAGGATCAAAATCTGGCTGGGATATTGCTGCTGAGGAAAATTGGAATAATTTTCTCCCGGATATCGAAAAAATATTAAAGCTTCCCAATTTAAATATTCTGGGATTGATGACCATCCCGCCCTTTTCTACTGACCCTGAAGCATCAAGACCATATTTCAGACAGCTGCGGAAGTTTCAGGACTTTGTTATAAATCAGCTGGGAATAGTAGATATGCGAGAGTTATCGATTGGAATGAGCGCAGATTTTGAGGTGGCGATCCAGGAAGGTTCTACGTGTGTGCGCATCGGACAAGCGATTTTAGGTCCCAGATCCGGTTAAGGCAGGAGGGAAAATGATTGGATTCATAGCTTACGTGATCAATTTTATCGTGCTGGTTATATCCCTTGTGGTAATCGCAAAAATAGTACTGTCGTATTTCGTGGCACCTTATCAACCGGTGAGATTATTTATAGATCGTATAGTGGATCCACTGCTGAGACCCATTCAACGCATCATTCCTCCGATTGGGGGGTTGGATCTCAGTCCGATCATATTACTTATCATTGTGCAATTACTTGGACGGATAATCATCAGCATTTTAGCGAGGTTAGTACATTAAGCTGGATTATGGATATCAAATATTAAAAAAGATTTTAGACAGTTTTGTAGATTACCAATAATTTCTAGCCAAATAATTATTCGACTATCCCCCAATTAATTGTTAATCGATATTATATTTCACTTCTGTTGGCAGTGTTATCCCCGCAATTATCATTAACCATAGCACATAATATGCAATATCTTTTATTTCACCACTGCTTTTGGAATATATTGCGTGAATACCGCTAATTGTATCTGCATCGCATTTGATACGCAGATAGTCTAGGGCATTTAATACTTCGTCTGGAGTTCCATTGCTCAGGGCTTTTATGACCAGCTCATCAGCCGGTTTACCCGGGGCAACAGTTGTACCGATTTTTGCGGCGTAATTGATAAGCCAATCCATTTCTGTTGGATCACCAAGCGGTCTTGGTGCGAAGCTGATCTTCCTTCGATATTCATCAAATGCTTGTAGTGCAGCGTTACGGACGACCCATTCATTATCTTCCAGCTGCATCTTTTCAACGATTTTCACTGCCCAGGGTTGATTCACCCTGATTAAGCCATATGCCACTGATCTCCTGACCAAGACGTCTTCCATGCTGGCTCCGTCTTTAAGTGCTGGATGACCTTCGGTAGGGTTATTGGCAAGCGCTTCAGCAGCGTAACGACGGGCTAGATCACTGCCCCCCAATAAATTGTTGGCTAGTATTTCGAGTGATTGTTTATCACCGACCGCTGCTAATGCAAGGCTTCCGGCACGAATGGATGCAGGTGAATCTTCCTGTGCCATTGAATTAAGGTCTTCGATCGCTTTTTTCTCACCCAGAATTCCACAACCTAATGCTGCTAATTGTTTCAGATTTGGTTGGTCTGATTTTATTAGCTGTCGAAAGAGGACTGAAACACCTGCATCACCTGAAAATGCCAGAGCGGAGACAATTTTTGCCGCTAAACCCGGTGTATCCTTCTCCTTGTGTAATACGGTCGCTAGAGTGCGTAATATTATCGAACGCCATTGACGGTTTTTTGGTGCAATCTGCAGCCAACGGGCAATGATTAAATGGTTACTATGAATAATGTCATCATCCTGTATCAATTCGTTTATGTATGGAGTCACGTCTCCATTACGGGCGTAGTAATACATAGATAACGTCTTACCCACCCAGGCAGGTTGGCTTTTTACCTGAGTTACAGCACCAGTAGCTACCAGGGCGTTCCCAGCCAGATATGCAGCGAAAACTGGATGGGAAAACCCATATTGTGAACCTGCATAGGTGACCAGGATTCCACTATAGGTCAGGGCATCAATTCCAGTAAGTTCTTTTATTCGAATGGGTTTTGATGGTTCTACAGTTTTTGGCGCAGTTGTTTCATCACTTGATGAAGTATCGGCTGACAATAGTTCACTTCTCACCAGTTCTTTGAGAATATGAGCGGTGTCGTGCGGGTCACCTGAGATGCTCATCTCGCTGACGAGTTGGAGTGCGAATGCCTCCAATCCAGGGCGCGCCTTCGTGACCTCGCTGGTCATACGCCGAATATATGCTTCGATTGCGCTAGGACCATCCGTTCCAATAATATCGCCTGAATAAGCTGCCCATACTTTTAGCGCATATTCAAGCGGTTTTAGCAATGAATTTTCAACCTTCAGCCAGCTATTCAAATATTGAGAATTAATAATCCTCGTTTGACTTTTCCCCGGAGGATTGATCCATTGATTCCAATTATGGCTCCAACGAGATAAGAATTCGTTGCGTTCATCATCTCCCCAGGCTGCCATACCAAGTAAACTGAATCCATGTGCGGGTAACTCGGCTAGATTATCATAAGATAAAGCTGTGATGATACGCAGCTTTGGATATTTTTTTTGCAAGGAAAGTAGAAACTCGGTAATTATTTTCGCCTGGTTGGGTGGAAGCTCATCACAACGGTCAAGAATCAAGATAGCGCTTTGTTTATCCAGAGCGGTTTTAACCAGACCAGGAAGACGGGGCAAGGTTAGCGGAGATGCATAGGTAGATATTGCCCTTATCAGGATATCTAGTAGATCGCCAGAAATATGATCCTGCGTTTGGCTTGAACGCGATTTTGATCCAGGTATTTCGGATTCGGCATTTTCTGGAGTTGCCTGCGTATCATCGATGTGGCGGAGCAGATGGTAGATTTCAGTAGCATGAACATATACGGGTAATAAACCTTCAAGAATACCCAAACCAGGGGAATTACGCACGATGGATGATGCCAACCAAGCTAACGCAACTGTTTTACCGCTGCCAGGATGACCCCCAAGAATTACATTAGCTCCTCCTTGTAGTGCTTCGATCAAGGTCATTGTTGAGGCTTTATAGACCGAGGCCATTTCCGGCCAGTCTGGAATATAAGGAACCGATAAACTGACACTATCGGTTGGAGCCAGCTCTATCGAGTTAGACGCCTGAATCAGCGGAGTTAATACCTTGGGGACAACAACAATATCATCAAGTGAAAATAGCGATGATGTAAGATGCTGTTTTTGTGCAATACGATAAACATCATTGCGTAGGCGGGCATCATTGCTGGACGATATATTGCCTCGAATTCCTTTCACATTTTTACGTGTCGATCGAATCAACTTTGGGATGTAAATTATTAATCTGATAAGGATCCAGATGATCAAAACCGCGATAAGCAGTCCAATCCAGAGTGATGGAGAACGTATATTTAGATTCTGCAGAAAACTAGGCACAGCTATTCCTGATATTTAGCCTGGATATAATATTCTACTGCAAGTTGGACATCGAACGAGCTGACCCGGCGACTGAGTTGATTGGATTACGGCGGCAGTCAGGGTTGCCCCACAAGCGCCACATGCTCTGGAGGTGACTTTTACCACTGCCACTCCATTCCTGGATTTCCTAAGCTGTTCGTATAGTGCCAGTTCCGAGGCAGATATGGGTGGAATGGCAGCATTCCTTTCGGCTTCCAGCCGTTCAATTTGACTAAACAATTTTGTCATTTCACCGTTCAAAATGGCGTTATGTTCAATTTGCTTTGCCTGGATTTCCATCAGCACTGCTTTTGCTTGGGTTAAACTGGCTTCGGCTTCCTCAACTGCCATCATCGCTTCCAGCTCATGATCTTCAAGTGTAATAATCAAACGTTTTAAGGATGCTACTTCATTTTGTAAATCCTGGAGCTCCTTGGTGTTTTGGATCTTCCCTCCATAAAGCGATGTTTCAGAAAGCTCGATTTTAACCCGGACATCATAGGACTTATTCTCAGATTCGCGTTGCCTTTTCAATTCTATTTGATACTTTTGTTCGGCTTCAAGGACAGTTTGTTGTGCATCGGTGATTAACGAATTATCGCTTAATTCGTTCTCGACATTATGTAATGATATTCGTGCATTATCTAATTGGCTATCGATCTGCTGTAGCCTGTAGAGAATTGATATTTGGCTCATATCAAAATTATAGAGGGTGATTGATGATAAGGCAAGAGAAAAATGGGTTCAATATCTTTATATAATATTTTATCTTATATACGTGAATATGTAAGGAATGCACCGACGATAAAAGGTGAAAAAATCCGGGTGATTGGAGAAATTATCCTTTGGATCGACTTTTAGTGTGCCGTGAATGAGCACAATCAATTTTCGTCTTGAATATTATTGCACCAGAAGAAGGATTATGGTTAGTTTAGTTTACCGACAGAGCCTTGGTAGAAGAAATAAAAGCTATTAGTTTGGTAAAATAGCAATGAGAATATCTTTTTTTATACCGAAATATTCAAATCATGAAAATCAGCATGTTGACGATTTGCATTTTATTTATCTGTACGATTGTATTAATCTCTGTACGGCCCATTCACGCGGAGGTGTTATATCAGGCAGCGCAATCAGGTACACCAGGCACCGCCACCCAGCGGCCAACGAACACGTCAGGTGCTCCTTCCCAAACATATACAGCTGCGATGACACCATCCAATACAGCAACGACCACCCTCATCCCTCTACCTGAAATAACACTTATCTTTCCGGTTTCTACGCCCTCGGCGACTGCAACGGTCACACTGACGCCTGCGTCACCGGTTGAAACGCAGCAGTTTTCGGAAGAAAGCGGATTTAGAAATTTATCCCCGCGATATAAGCTGTTAGCTGTTTTGATCGTGATCTTATGGTTAATCCTGATTGGTTTTACAATACTTTATATACGGCAGTTCCGATAAGGTCTTACTAGGTTTATTCTTTAAGCAATATTTACTCTTCATATAACTAGACTGGATCTTCCCCCTTTTTCTTATAAATAACAAGATTATAAAATTCAAACCATATGAATTATAGATAGCGGATGGTTGTCATGACGCATTGTGTTATAATTAAGTATACGGAAGTATTTTGGAAAATCATAATCTAGGAGATTGGATATGGATACCAACGCAGATGTAAACAAAGAAAAATCAAGTTCTGAAGAGTATTCGATGTACGGCATTATGAAGCGAATAATGCTGGCAGGTTTTGGAGCCGTTTCAATTATTCATGAGGAGCTTGAACATCATATCGATAAATTGGTGGAACGGGGAGAAATTGCCGAAAAAGACCGGGAAGAAATGATGAAGAAAATGAAAGAACGGCGTGAGGAGTTCATGCAACACCGCAAAGAATTTACGCACAAGCATTTTGCCGAAGCTCTGGAGCATTTTAACGTACCGGATAAAAGTGACATTGAAAGCCTGAATCAGAAGATTGCCGAGTTAGAGAAGAAGATTGACGAACTGAATAAATCCAAGGAGTAGGCTTTAGACAACACGAACTCAATTTTTCCATCCTCATTTCTCTAGACTCAGGGATTGGTATGCCTATTATTATTAAACGGTATCGAAATCGAAAACTTTATAACACTCAATCAAAACGGTATATCACACTCGAAGAGATTGAGGAAATCATTAAACAACAACAAGAAATCAAGGTAATCGATAATGATAGTGGGAATGATATTACCGCAACAACCTTATCCCAAATTATCTTTGAGCTGGAGAAAAATCAAACTGGGGTATTACCTGTTACCTTGCTATTCAGCTTGGTCCAGTCTGGAGGCAAGCGGATTGATGAGATTCGGCGAAATATCTTTACTTCTTTAAATTTTGAGCATCACTTTGATGTCGAAATTGAACGACGAATTAGTTATTTAATACAAAATGGATTAGTTAGCGAAGATGAAGGGCACCAGTTTCTCGAACAGATGCTTGCTGTCGGTTTTAAACCGGAAAAATTTGCCGAAAATGTTGAAGAGAAGATTTCTGAATTTCTTATGGATAGGGATATTCCTACCAGGAATGACTTTATAACCCTGATAAACAGAATTGATATCTTGTCCAAACAGGTGGATAAATTAAATTTAGACTCAGAACCGAAAAATAAAAGTTAATATTACTTCAGATCATAGAGTAACGCCTAAGGGCGCTTTCCAAAATCATATTAACTAATTCGGTATGACCAATTCCCTCCCCTGCTGCTTCAATCACTAAGTCGGATATCTCGGGGGCAAGTCCGGGGAGAGGATTTATTTCTAATATATAAGGCTTATAGTCGTTATGCTTATCCAGGCGGAAATCTACCCTGGAAACATCCAATGCACCAATAACGCGAAATACGGCTGCAGCCAGCCAGTTCAAGTCTTCTTTTTGATCATCTGTAATGGGAGCCGGGCAAAGGTATGTAAGTTGATCCGCAAGATCGACTTTCAAGCGATTGCTATAAACGGTATCTGAATCAGTAAAGGGCGATAAATCGACCTCCATCGGGGGAAGGAAATGCAATCCTGCTTGAATCCTACGTGCGTTCTCGTCATCTGGTAATCTTTGGGCGACCGGACCTAGTAAATTGCCGACAAATCCGACCGTGACTTCTCTACCTTCGATATATCGTTCCACTAATGCCGGTTGCTTATATTTATCTAAAATCTCGCAAACTTGGTCGCGCATCTCGTCTTCGTTATAAACAATCGAGTCCCTCGAGACCCCCATGCCGGTTCCTTCCCGACTGGGTTTCACAAACAACGGAAAACGCATCTCTGGAGATAAAGTCTCATTGATCCTTTCAAACGTTTGGAATTCAGGGGTAGGTAAATCATGAAAGGCGATTACTCGTTTCGTCATTGGTTTATCAAGGGCAAGCGCAAGCGTTAGCACTTTCGAACCTGTGTAAGGGAGAAGCATCATCTCCAGTAAGGCGGGAACTTGAGCCTCACGCGCATCACCAAAATGGCTTTCGCAAATGTTAAAACAAATATCAGGTTTAAATTTCGGCAGAGTATTTAATAATGTGAGATCACCCTCAAAAAATTCACAATTATAACCACCAGTCCTGATCGCTTCTACCAGTGCATTGACCGTTTTTTCTGAATCCAGATCATCCCATTGATCTTCCGCCATACCTTCAAATTTTGGTGCATTTTTCCTGAGATTTGCAAGTAGTGCAACCCTGAATTGTTTCATGCTTCTCCTTTTTTTAGATGTCATAAGATACAACTAATATGGCATCGTGTCAAGAAGATTTGCTAAGCAATTCGGTTTGGTTTACATGATAAGGTAAAATTGACCGTAATCAACTACCAAAACGTAATTACATACTTCTTCCAGACGAGGTACCAATGGATTTTACAGAACTGATCACCAAACGCTACTCCGTTCGAGCATATAAAGCTGATCCAATCGATAATGACAATTTGATGAAGGTTCTAGATGCTGCCCGCTTGGCACCGACAGCGAGCAATCGGCAGCCATTTCAGGTAATCGTGGTGCACACCAATGGACGAGAAGAGGAATTGCTGTCCATTTATCAAAGGGAATGGTTTGTTCAGGCTCCGATAATTTTATGTGTTTGTGGGTTTCCTGCGACAGCCTGGGTTCGAAAGGACGGAAGGCAGTACTTGGGAGTGGATGTTGCCATAGTGATGGACCACATGGTGCTGGCTGCTACCGATATTGGACTAGGTACTTGCTTTATCGCAGCATTTGATGAAGTGAATGCACGTAAAATATTGTCTATACCTGATGAAGCCGAGCCGATATTATTTACCCCGTTAGGCTATCCAGCTGGTATTCCTGGAATTAAAAAGCGCAAAAATCTGGAAGAGCTGGTCAGGTATGAGCGTTGGTAGGAATGTTTAATTATTGTTGCAAGATGAACAGGAACCGCTTGAGCAACCTGAACAACCGTTGGAATTTCCACCGGCAATTATTTGAGAACCACTCCTTGCAAAAAAGACTGATAGAGCCCGCTGGGTTTGGCTGCTTTGGCAGGATTTACAATTGATAAGCGCATCCGCATCCTTGATCGACCGGATTGTTTCGAATCGTGCTCCGCATTCCTTGCAAATATATTCGTAAATTGGCATGAATACTCCTGATAACTGACTTCAGTTTATTTTAATCCTTCTGATTATACCGGTCAATATGAAAAGATGAGGATATGATGAGATCCAATCCAGATTTTGTGGTGTTAATATCTGCTGACGCAGAATGGCGGTCATTACTGAATTATTTCCCAGATCGTCGCGTCAATAATTCACCGTATGGAAATTGGTTCTACCATCAGTATAATAATATCCGGGAGCTGAAGAAACCTGTTGTCTTCATTAATGGTGGTTGGGGAAAAGTTGCTTCAGCTGGCGCGACTCAATTTGCAATCAGTCGTTGGCATCCCAGATTGATAATAAATATTGGCACATGCGGTGGGATAAAGGGTGAGATTAACCTCGGGGAAATAATATTAGTTGAAAAAACCCTGATATATGACATTCTTGAGCAGATGGGTGACCCAGATGAACACATAAAGTATTACGAGACCGAAATCGATAATTCATGGTTGAATGAACCTTTTCCCCTAACTGTAACCCACTCATTGCTGGTATCTGGTGACCGCGATTTGGTTTGTACTGAGGTAGCCATTTTGAAATCCAAGTTTCATGCGATCGCATGCGATTGGGAATCCGGTGCAATTGCCTGGGTAGCATCTAAAAACCAAACGCAGTGCTTGATCTTGCGGGGTGTTACCGACCTGGTCAGTGAAGAGAATGGTGAAGCATACGATGGAAGAATCGGGTATTTCTATGAAAATACAGAGCTGATCATGAATAAACTAATTAATTCTTTACCGGGATGGTTAGTGAAATTTGTAAAGTAATACAGATTAAAACAGAAAATATCCAAGAATTACAGCTGATAAAGTAACTGTTATGTTATCGATATCTTTTAACGGTAATGATTCCACCAGCGTTGCCACAACGGCAATAATGGAAATAGGGAGTAGATAGTCTTGTATGGGAGAAGAGAATACTCCAGCTGCAATAAATATCCATACAATAAGAAGCGAAAATATCCAACCTCCCAATAACATACCGAATGAGCCTGCCAGGGATTTTCCTTTATTCCATGGAATCCTGAAGGTTCCCCATTTACGACCAACGATGTCTGCGAGACCATCTCCACCGCACATCAGCATCAATGCAACGATACCAATTGGTGAAGATTTCCAATAAACTACGGTCAGAATAACAAAGATGATGCCATAATACAGGGGACCGCGTAAAATTTCTCGACGGTCACCGCTCCTTGACATTGCTTTTACCGATGCTTTGTCCTTGATGACACCAGTTCCAATCAATAAAAATTGAAGCGTGAAAGCCAGGGGCACTAATGCTGCCAGATATTTATTGATCGGAGTCTCGTTGAATAAGAGCCAACATAATACAAATAGAGGACCCGTTCCGATATGGATGATCTTTCGGCTGAGATGACTCTCCACCCATCCACGCTGTGCCATGGTATCGTTGATTCTCAACCAGGCCAGTGCAACAATGAAAGTGATGGTCAACGCTAAGATATTACTTGAAAGCATGAGTTCACCCTCACGAAGAATGATGATATTTAATTATTGTTTTTAGTCGCGACCGTGAAACTGACGTTCAATCTCGCGCTGAGTGTCTCTTTTCGCAATCTCTGCACGCTTGTCGTACAACTTTTTACCTTTTGCAACGGCGATTTCAACCTTGGCTCTACCACCTTTTAGATACATCGAAAGTGGGATTACTGTAACCCCTTTTTGGCGTACTGTATTCCACAATTTGTGAATTTCGGAGTTGTGCAATAAAAGTTTTCGTGGACGGCGTGGTTCGTGGTTGTTGATGCTCGCTTGTTCATATGGAGCAATATGAGCGTCTTCCAGCCAGGCTTCTTTCCCATCGATACGAACGTATGCTTCCGCCAGGCTGATTTGACCTGCCCGGATAGATTTTATTTCGCTGCCATGAAGCGCAATCCCTGCTTCAAAAGTCTCTAAAATGAAGTATTCATGGCGTGCACGGCGGTTGGTTGCAACTACTTTTTCTCCCATGGATTAATTCTATCATAACGAAAAACTAGAGGAATTGATCACCATAGATACGTATCAACCAGGATTAGCTGCAATCAACCATTACTTGTTTGATCATATGGATGGATATATTTTTCTAAATGTTGAATCAACTTTTCTGCCAGAGCATAACGAGAATGGTTCAGCTTTGTATAATTCAAGCCGTTTTCTCCCATTATCTTCCTATCTCCTACCGAATCCCTTAGACCGATCAATGCTTCCGCCATTTTGGCCGGGTCTTCGGGTGGGATGAATAACCCTCCATTCACGCTTTCCACCACTGACCGTGCTTCCCCGTCGATGCTCAACAAGACAGGTCTGGAGCATGCCCAGGCGTCGAATATTTTCGATGGCAATGCACCTTTGAATATTTCGGCTTTTTTTAATGGGATGAGGGCAACATCAGCTGCAGAAAGATAATCTGGGATTTGATCACGCGGTTTCTCTGCCATCATGGTGAGGTTGGATAGGTTGTATGTCATTAGCCAGGGAGAGCAATTCGGCTTTCTTAGGCCCATCACCGATCAATAGGATATGGATGTCGGTACGATTTTGTAGTAATCGAGCCGTCTCTAGGATCGTCTCCAACCCCTGTGCCAAACCATGGATACCGGCATAAATGGCAATAAATTTGTCCTCCATTCCTAATTCCAGGCGAACTCGTTCCCTTCCTAATGGATTGAAAGTGAATAGGTCAATATTGGCACCGTTAGGAATGAGACATAATTTACTCGTCGGTATCCCACGTTGGGCTAATCGGTCATATATTCCATGCGTGACGACTACAACCTGGATGGATTTCCGATAGCAAGCTTCCTCAAGCCTGGTCGCTAGAGCAACTGCTCTCTGGTTCGTTAGCTCTCCAAGTGCAACGGCTGATTCTGGCCATAAGTCCCGCACCTCGAAGACCATGGGAATGCGCTTTAACGAACTCAACGTCCATGCCGCTCCTCCCACAAAAAGTGGGGGAGATGAGGCATATAACAGCTCATATTTTCCCCGAGCCAAGAATATTCCTGCTATAACGGCATTTATCATATAGGTGATATAAAAAAGCATCCGGTTTCGAAAGTTTTTTATGGGAGAAGCCTTTACCCAAACCCGGATTACTTCGATACCTTCCAGGTTACTACGCTCAAATAATTTACCCTTGTAAGTCGGTGGAATTATCCCGGAAGGGTGGTTTGGGAATTCGGTCAGGATGGTTACCCTGTGACCGAGCTGAACCCAAGCCTTTGCCATCTCATAAGCTCGAGTTTGAGTGGCACCCGCTTCCGGTGGAAAGTATTGGGAAAGATATAAGATGCGCATAGCCTTATCCTTTCCCCGAAATAAGCACTTTATAGAATGCTAATAGTTTAATTTCTTCTTCTGACCATCGGTAATGCTCTACAACTGAGGTCCGGCCATTTTCACCGATGACAGCAGCGAGCTTGGGATCAATCATCAGCTCTATGATTGCTTTAGCATGAGCCGCGGGATCATCCGCCTTTACCAGGAGACCATTACTTCTATTTTCGATGAACTGTCGAATTGAATCAAGGTCACTGGAGACGACCGGGATTGCATAAGCCATGTACTCGAATAGTTTCGTCGGTATATTTTTCTGGTATTTTGGAACAGGTGGAAATGGGATCCAACCGATTGTAGCTTGCTCCAGATACGTTCCCACCTGATCGAATGGGACCGATCCGATGATTCGGACTGATCCACTCATCAGTCTACGATCAATCTCAGTACGCAATTCTTTTTCTAAGCTTAGAGGTGCGAATGGTCCCACTAATAAAAGCTGGGCATGGTGAACCATATCTAAAACTTGTTTAAATGCTTCTATTATCAAAGCTGTACCGCGATTGCGTTTAATCCCACCTAGATACAGTACAGTTGGCTGGTCCGGTTCAATCTTGTTTTTACTTCGGGAAGCAGCATCGATAAATGATTGCAATGGAAAGTTGAATAAGGTGGTCTTCGGATGGTTTATCCACTTGAATGAATCCGCAATCCGATCATCTGCAAAGATCAATCCACTTTGCAAGTACGCTAAAGCTGGCTCAAGCCAGCGGAATACCCAGGCGAGGAAAACACGCCACAAATTTGGTAGATCATCCTTGAGTTCAATAAAATCAGCAACGGACTCGTGAATATCATAAATAGTAGGACGTCCGGTGATCAGGCGGATTATTGGAGAGATGAACAACAATTCCGGGTCGTGGATGTGGTAAATATTTGCTTTGGTAGCAATTGCCATTTTTATTATATTCAACCACAGTAATGGACGTTGGCTGCGTTTTAGGCGTTTCAAACCTAAAATTTCAATCCCCTGTAGAGTTTCGTTTCTCTCGTGAACCGCAATGAGTGTGACTTCGTATCCTGCATTTTTTAAACTGCATGCTTCGCGATAGAAGATCCGGTTATCCAGAGCGATATGGACGGTCGAGATGATACAGACTTTATCCATGCTCAAACACTGGGTAAATGATCCGAATATTTAGTAATATAAGTTCAGCATATGAGAATCATATGTTAATGAAAAGTAGCAGCCTTATTTTTACTTATTCTTCCAAGCTTTAGCTACAGGTCTAAAAGATCTGTATAGCCTCTAGATCCAATGTGATTGATCTGACGGTTCAACAATTACAGATTTTGTTATATTTCTGATTCAAGGATGTTAACAATTCTCTCACTCGCATGACCGTCGCCAAAATTGTTGGGGTGAACCAAATCCGGTGGAACGGTTGTTTCTAAAGCACTAATTATAGTGGCAGGGTCCGTTCCAACAAGTGTATTCCAGCCACTGGCGGTGGTTTCAACCCATTCTGTTTCAGGACGCAAGGTGAGGCATTTTATTTTAAAGAAATATGCTTCCTTTTGGATGCCGCCCGAATCGGTCAAAATCGTCCTGGCATTCTGCTCCAGAATGAGCATGTCCAGGTATCCTACCGGATCGATTGTACGGACATTCGTTGGGATGGTGATATTCGATTCTTTTATGGACATTAAGGTCCTGGGGTGGATGGGGAAGATAATCGTCTCAGCGACTTGCTGAAAAGCTGAGAATATGGATTCGAGCACACGCGGACTATCAGTATTATAGGGTCTATGGATTGTAGCCAGTAAATATCCTTTTGGTTTCAATCCCAATGAACTCAATATGGTCGAATGTTCTAGATGCAATCTGGCTGAATTGTTGGATTGCATCGAACATTGTGTCTCCAACCAGGTAGACCCCGTTTCGAATTCCTTCATGGATCAGGTTATCCACTCCGGTTTGGGTAGGGCAAAATAATAAATCAGAGCAGTGATCCGTTAGAACACGGTTATGTTCTTCCGGCATTTGGCGGTTGAAAGATCTCAGACCGGCTTCAACATGACCTACCCGTATTTGCAGCTTGACGGCTGCTAAGGCACCCGCTAGAGTGGAATTCGTATCACCGTATACCAATACAAAGTCTGGTTTGGTTGAAAGTAAAACCGTTTCTATTCCAGTTAACATCTGGCCCGTCTGCTGTGCGTGGGTTCCGGAGCCAATGTTTAGGTTGATATAAGGTTCTTGGATCCCCATTTCTTCAAAAAAAATCTTCGACATGCCATAGTCATAGTGCTGACCTGTATGGACTATATATTCGTCATGACCTGCTCTCGCAATCGCTTTACTCACCGGAGATGACTTAATGAATTGTGGTCGTGCACCTACGACAGTAATAATTCTCATATTTTATCGATGCTCAAGCGCTCCGAAAAACTCAGCGATGGTACCAACAATCCTCACCAGCATGTCTTCGGTCAATTCTGGGTATATAGGCAGCGCCAAAGTTTCCTTTGATGCTGATTCACTGTGTGGATAATCCCCTGGCGTGTAACCCATTTCCTTGAAACATTCCTGAAGATGTAATGGGATCGGGTAATATATTTCATTTGCTATCCCGTGGTTTTTCAAGTAAGAAGAAAGCTCATCGCGATATTTGGTCCTGATCATATATAAATGATAGATGTGACGACCAACACTGGTTTCGACAGGTAAAACGATTCCTGGCTTGAGGTCGAATTCTACCAATTTAACATTGATCTCATGCTGAGTAAATAGCTTCTCGTACAACCCAGCGTGTTGGCGCCTGGTCTCAGTCCAATCTTCCAAATGGCGGAATTTAACTCGAAGCACAGCAGCTTGAATTGCGTCCATCCTAAAATTTCCACCTATAAGGCGGTTATGATACTTGGGTCGCATACCATGGTTCCGCAGAAGTGAGCATTTTTCAGCCAATTCAGCATTGTTACAAGTAATCAGGCCACTATCACCGTAACCGCCCAGATTTTTGGATGGGAAGAAGCTGAAACAACCGATATCACCGATTGATCCTGCCCTTCTACCCTTGTAATCTGCCCCTATAGCCTGGCAAGCGTCTTCAATTACATAAAGACCGTATCGTTTTGCTAACTTCATTATTGGATCCATGTCAGCAACCTGACCTGCCAGATGGACGGGGAGGATCGCTTTCGTATTATTCGTGATCCTGGGTTCTATCTGATCAGCATTGATGTTGAACGTGGCCGGATCGATATCTACATATATAGGTACTCCGCCCAATCGGACAATGGACCCGGAGGTAGCAAAGAATGAATATGGCGTGGTGATCACTTCATCACCTGGCTTGACTCCAACAGCCATTAATGCAAGCAAAAGGGCATCAGTTCCTGATGAAACTCCAAAAGCATATGCGCATAGGCAATATTCCGCCAATTCTTTTTCAAGGGCTTCAACTTCTGGACCGAGAATGAATTGCTGGCTGTCTAAGACCTGATCAAGGGCAGCATGAATTTCATCTTTAATTGTTGCATATTGTGATATAAGATCGACCATGGGGATAGGTTTTGAAATCATTTGGATGCCGGTAATGGGGAGTCTTCAAGCCAATCCAAACATTGCAGGATTCCCGGAGATGTCACTTGATAACGCCAACCTGACCCTGGGCAAATAAATACATTCTCATTGTCAGTGGTCTGTAATCGGTAGCCATGCCGGCTCATCCAGCCTTTTTGGACGCCCGGAATTCCCAGGATTAATGCATAATCTGGGACATCATTTCGTACAACTGTTCCGGCACCGATGAACGCATAGCGACCTAGCGTGATACCGCAAATAATGGTTGCATTAGCGCCGATCGTTGCTCCTCGCCGGACGAGTGTTTTCATATACTCACTGCGCCGAATGATTTGTGAGCGTGGATTGATGACGTTTGTAAAGACACAGGATGGTCCACAAAAGACGTCATCCTCCAATTCCACCCCGCTATACACCGAGACGTTATTTTGAATTTTCACATTATTGCCAATTACCACGTCACTTCCAACCAACACATTTTGACCAACAACGCAATTTTCTCCAATTTTTGCACCAGTCATAATATGGGAGAAATGCCAGATCTTGGTGCCTTTTCCAATACTGCAAGGCTCATCAACATACGAGCTCGGATGGAGAAAGTAGTCCATTATATTTTTCCATTTAAAAAAGGATGAATGTCGTCGGTTGGTTTTACTATGGGAGCTGTCCGTATCCGGTAAGCTAATTCTATAGAAGGACGAGCATCATCTATACCGAATCCGTTACCAGCCAGGGTTTCCTGATAAACCCGGGTGTGTAAATCGGTAAATCCCTCGGTGAATTCAACTTCCTGACCATCAATGGTGATGGAACGGTACGTGCTGCGACTACCAGGAGTGACCGAAAAAGGTAGATCCCCGGGATTGATCGAGAGGAACCAACGAACATGCGCTCGTTCCAGGTGAAGGGAACCGCTCATCCGTTCGGGATCCGAATGATTGACCTGCATCGAACCCGGATTACCGAACAACCAGATAAGCAAATCAAACAAGTGAATACCGATATTGGTCGAGATCCCGCCTGATTTCTCAATATAACCTTTCCAGGAGGTGTGATACCAGGCTCCGCGTGCGGTCACGTAGGTTAGCACAACATCATGCATTTGATTGGTATCGCCCGCATTCAATTGTTTCCGTAAATCCAACAGCGCTGGGTGCAGCCTTAGCTGGAGGACTGTGTTGATTTTTCCGTCATACTCACGCTCAATATCCTGGAGAGCATCCAAATTCCACGGGTTGATCACCAACGGTTTTTCACATATTGCATTGGAATGCACCCTTAATGCTAACCGGCAATGCGCATCGTGTAAGTAGTTTGGAGAACAGATACTCACAAAATGCACACGCTCATCATCGGGACCATGGCGAAGCTTTTCTAGGTGCCGGTCAAATCGTTCTATCTCGGTAAAATAACGCACATCGAACGAATAATGGTCGAGTAAACCGACCGAATCGTTCGGATCTACAGCTGCCACCAGTCGGTTACCGGTGTCCTGTATTGCTTTGAGGTGTCGTGGAGCGACATATCCGGCAACCCCAATTATGGCGAAATTATATGGCATACTGATCTCCTGGCTGAATCCTTAATAAAAGGATTGTGACTATTCTATCTTTACTAAAATGCACCGTCAATGGCAATCTTGCAGACTTGGTGAATGTGTGATATCGTACCGGGTATTCTCAAATATAGGTGACAATGAATGCCAACTAAACTGAGCCGGTTTTGCTTAGGGGTGATGGAAGCTGCCTGGCTGGCAGCCGTGAGTCTGATACCGATTTTTTTTAACATATATTCAACCCGCATCTTCGAACCAGATAAAATTACCCTTTTACGCTCCTTGGCTCTGCTTACCTTGGCAGCCTGGATAATTAAACTAATAGATGAAGGTGGGGTCAAGTGGAAGTCAGAGACGAATGATAAATCATTAGTCAAATATTTATGGAATTACCCCCTGCTTGCTCCAGTGGTTGGTCTTATCGTTGTATATAGTATCTCGACCATTTTTTCGGTGACCCCCTCAATCAGCCTCTTTGGCTCATATCAAAGATTGCAGGGCACCTACACTACATTTTCATACCTGATTATTTTCTTTTCGATTATCACTAATTTACGTAAGCGTGAGCAGATCAACCGCCTGGTTACTACGGTGATTTTTGCCAGTTTGCCGATATCATTTTACGGGTTCTTGCAAAAATACGGTAGGGACCCAATTCCCTGGGGCGGAAATGTACAGATAAGAATTGCTGCTAACATGGGAAATTCAATTTTCGTGGCAGCTTATATGATCATGGTGTTTCCATTAACCATTGGCAGGCTGATCGAATCGTTTAGGGCAATCCTTAAGGATAATGGAACGGGTGAAGTAAAAGCGATCAATAGTGTAAAACAGATAATCCGGGGGTCGATTTATTTATTTATTGCCGTTCTCCAATTAATCGCAATTTATTGGAGCGGAAGTCGTGGCCCACTGCTTGGATTGTTGGCAGGTAGCTACATTATGGTGTTGTTATTATCCTTATACGGTCGCCAACGATGGCTGACGTTTACTGCCATTGGTTTGGCAATCATCGGAGCGATATTTTTAGTTGTATTTAACCTCAGTGGCGGACCGCTCGATGCGTTACGAAAATCACCTGCCATAGGTAGGTTTGGAAACCTGCTAAATCCTGAGAGCAACAGTGCCCTCGTTCGCCAATATATATGGGAAGGGACGGTCAAGCTGGCTGGAGTCCATGCTCCATTAAAATTCCCTGATGGCAGCACCGACAAATTCAACTTTTTACGACCGCTGTTTGGATACGGTCCAGAATCGATGTATGTTGCGTATAACCAATATTACCAACCTGAGCTCGGTCAGGTCGAAAAACGGAATGCCTCACCTGACCGGTCACACAATGAGACCTGGGATTCGATCGTGATCACGGGCTTGTCAGGGCTATTGGTTTATTTATCCATATTCGGCGCAATATTTTATTATGGATTGAAGTGGCTCGGCTTGATCAATTCAAGGCGAAACAAGATATTCTTTCTTCTATCTCTTATTTTAGGTGGGATCGTTGGGGCGGTTTCCTTGATTGTCATAAAAGGAACCGAGTTTTTAGGCGTGGGCTTACCTTTTGGAATGATCATCGGTGTGGTTATATACCTTTCACTTTACGCATTAATTACTCCGCTTGATCAAGAAGAAATTAGCTATAAAAATCCGTATGCCCTCTTGCTGATCGTTTTATTTTCAGCCATCGTCGGGCATTTTGTGGAGATTAATTTTGGCATTGCCATCGTTGCTACGCGGACACTTTTTTGGACCTATACCGGAGTAATCCTGGTGATAGGGTTTGTCCTTCCAAAACTGATCACTCCAGAACCTGCGGCAGTACTCCCTGAAAATATGACTGAAACGAAAAATGTCCCTGCTGGGAGGAGAAAAGATCGGGGAGCAATTCGGTCAGCTCGTAAGACTGAACGAAGCAAGCGACCTTTTATCGACAACCAACCAAACTGGGTAAGGAATGCATTAATAGGGTCTGTAATCGTGGGGATGATCCTGGTGACACTTGGTTTTGATTATATAACCAACTCAGATCACTCAAAATCCTTTATTAGTATCATCTTAAATTCGTTAACCATTCTAAACAACAAGGGTGGAGTGTTTTTTCCAGGAATACTTGCTTTACTCCTCGGAACATGGTTGTTCGGATCGCTTCTTTTATCTGCTGAGATCGACGATGAACAAGATGGTATTTCCTGGTTTAAATCTTTGGGTTTAATGGCTGTCATTGCCTTGGTGATCGGAATTACATTCTGGATCATTCACAGCTTAAGTCTGGCTTCATTGGAAGCTTTCGTGCCAAAAGTTCAGAGTGATGTCATTACCGAAGTGAATCGTATTGGTTCATTGTTGACCAGGTATTATGTATATCTCCTACTGGTCATTATTCTGCTTGCGTTCATATTGCCGGACGAATGGCCTGCCAGGAATTATTCACCTAACTATCTTAGCGTCGTCATAGCACCGATTACAGTGCTCTTAATTGTTTGGATTACCTTCTCCTCAAATCTAAAGGTGGTCCATGCAGATATAACATTCAAGCTAACGGAATCATTTACCCAAAGCGGGCAGTGGCAGGTGGCGACATTTTTATATAAGTACGCCAATAAGCTTGCTCCGAGAGAGGACCATTATTATCTTTTCCTTGGAAGGAGTTACTTGGAACAAGCCAAAATTACTAAAGATACTGCTGAACAGGATAATCTTATATTACAGGCTGAAAGTGATTTGAAAGAAGCCCAGACGATCAATCCGCTCAATACGGATCACACAGCGAATCTGGCGCGATTATTCACCTGGTGGTCTGGAAAGGCTACCACTACCGCATTACGAGATCAGCGCGCTCAGAAAGCCTCTGATTATTACGCCACTGCTGTTGAGCTTAGCCCCAACAATTCCACACTTTGGGACGAATGGGCTGTGTTGTATATGCAATTGCTTGTTCAACCAGACCAGGCACTTCAACGGCTGCAGCATGCACTGGGTTTGGATGAAAAATTTAATTTCACTCAGGGTTTGATGGGCGATTACTACGTTAAGGTAGCCAACGCCTCAGCGGATACAGCTACAAAACTACAGGCTTTACAAACGGCTGCTCAATATTATCAAACCGCCGCAGATGTTTCAAAATACACCGATACCAATTCGAAAGCTAGCTATTTGGTTACGTTGAGTAACGTCTACGTGCAAATGGCAGGATTGAATCCTGATAATCCAGATTCTGAGTTTTTAAGGCAGGCAGTAAATGTTTTGGGAAAATCTATCATAGCAGGTCTGAGTTCAAACGATATTTGGAAGGTTCAAGAGGCGCTTGCTAAATTATATTTACAGCTTGGAGATAAAGGTTATGCTCAGTATTACGCCAGCCAGGCATTAACTGGTGTTCCTTCGTCGGCTGTGAATCGCATTCAAGATTTGATCACCCAGACTCAATCGTTGCCATAAGCGGGTTGACCGCGGAGAACGACCGAGTGACTTACGTCACGCTTTTTCCACTGATAATTGCATTAATCACCAGCCTGATTCTGGTACCGGCGGTTCGATGGTTAAGTTTTAAAACCGGTCACGTTGCGATTCCTCGTGCCGATCGATGGCATAGGCAACCGACCCCAACCCTTGGGGGAATTGGAATGTTCCTTGCGTTTGGGGTTGCTTTACTGGCGGTATTTTATTTCGGCTTCGATAAGAATATTTTTATAACGCGTTGGAGCATAATGGTAGCTGTCGTCATTATGTTTTCTGTTGGACTTTATGATGATTTCAAACATATAAGTCCACCAGTAAAGTTAGTTTTTCAAATTATTGCCGCAACAATAGTCATATTTTTTGGAAATATTACTATTGAATTCTTTCGATGGCCAATTGCGAATATCTTGCTGACGTTCTTTTGGCTGGTTGGTATCACTAACGCGATCAACCTGCTTGACAATATGGATGGCCTGGCAGGTGGAGTGGCGTTGATCACGGCTGGATTTCTCTCGATATTTTTTTGGAGGACTGGTTATCCTGAATTGCTTGTTTTATCCATGGCGCTGTGCGGCAGTATCCTCGGTTTCTTGGTGTTTAATTTTCCACCCGCCAGGATTATTTATGGGTGATAGTGGGAGTATGTTTCTGGGATTTACCCTGGCTGTATTGGCAATCGCACGCCACACGCAGGCTTCAAATATTTTCGCCATCATAGGTGTACCCACACTGGTTTTATTACTTCCGATCTTGGATACGGGACTTGTCTCGATTACGCGCATCCTGCGGGGGCAATCGCCAGCAGTAGGCGGAAAAGACCACACTTCCCATCGCCTGGTGGCTTTCGGATTCTCCGAGCGCCAGGCTGTTTTGGTACTTTATGGAATTGCCATTGTTTCAGGTCTGGCATCGATAGGGCTGGAGGCTTTGGACTACGACCTGAGCCTGGTACTCATACCTATCCTACTGATCGTCCTATCTCTTTTTGTGGCTTACCTCGCCAGAATGAAGGTGGTCACCAACCCCCAGGACCAACCGAATGGAATAACTCGCTGGATTGTAAACCTGACTTTTAAACGCAGGATATTTGAGCTGATCTTCGATCTATTATTGATTGGAGTAAGCTACTACCTGGCATTTTGGACACGGTTTGGTCTGAATATGACCACGGAAAGTATGAATCTTTTTCTGCAATCATGGCCAATTGTGCTGGGGATAACTTATTTGGCTTTATATTTCTTTGGGGTCTATCGAGGCGTGTGGAAATATGTCGGAATTAATGACCTTATGCGCTTTGTTGGGGCAGCGATGGTTTCGGGGGGTATGTCGTGGGTTGTGATCAACCTGGTCTTTCCAACCCAACCTTACACCGGTGATGTATTTTTATTGTATATCCTTTACTTACTGATTGGTCTGTCTGCATCGCGTTCATCCTTTTTAATTTTAGACAGGTTGTATAACCGAAGTTTTTCGAACAAACAAAAAGAAAATGTTCTTTTATATGGTGCTGAGGATGCGGGTGAAATCGCACTAAGATGGATCCAAAGAAACCCATCCATTGGATATTCTGTGGTGGGATTTTTGGATGATGATTCTTTGAAATGGGGGAGCAACATTCATGGAGTAAGCATCATCGGCGATCCGTCCAAACTTGAGCAATTAATTCAAGATAAGCAGGTGACTGGTGTAATTGCCTCCACCGAAAATTTGCTGCATTCTCCTGGGGGAGAAAAAGTGGTCTCGACTTGTAGGTCGAAAGGAGTGTGGGTGCGGGTGCTGCACCTTGAATTCGAGGATATTGAATAAAGAAAAAAAAACGAGCGGTTTCGGGAACCGCTCGTTTTTTTTATTTATGGACCAATCGATCAGTGTTTCAGAACGATCGGGAGATAGTAATTATATAGGACCATGGTTTCGACTGTAGACGTGTTATTAGTCAGGTCAGGATCAGCTACAAATCCCGAAGAAACTTCAGCAGTGTTTTCAGCGATACCACTTCCCACCGCGGTTACGACGATGGTGAGGGTGACACTTTCATCCATTGCGAGACCACCAATATCACAAGTGACCACACCTTCAAGCTCGGTGCAGCCTTCGCTGGCAGACACAAATGTTACCAGATCTGGCAGCATATCCACTAATGTGACACCAATGGCATCATCGCCTCCGGCGTTGCTGATCACCAGGGTGTAGGTGATCGTGTCGCCCAAACTCACGACATCAGCGTTTGCGGTTTTAACCACTGAGAGATCAGAATCCAGAGGATTCACAGTAAGCGTTACTGGCAGTAGAACCTCCGGAGTATCTGGATCATTGCTTGTGATGGTAATGTCAGCGTTGTAAACATCGGGCAATAGATCCGTTGAGTCGAACGTGGCAACTACATCAATTGATTCGCCAGGCAGGAGTGTACCAGAGGTTGGAAGTAAACTCAACCAGGTTGCTACCTCAGTGGCGTCCCAGGTCAAATCTGCCCCACCAAGGTTCTCAATGGTGAAGTTGAGTGTATCAACCTCATTGGGGAAGAGTGCCAGGTCAAGTGAATCAGGATTGACTGAGATATCAGGTGCAACGACGTTCAACGTTACCGGTACATCCACGATTGGCTCATCGGGGTCATTGCTGGCAATATCCAAGAAACCAGAGTAAGTGCCATATCCCAGACCTGTTGAGTCAAATGTGACGTTGACAATCGCGCAGTCTCCAGGTTGTACAGTGCCCTCAGTTGGGACTTCACTCAGCCAGGGAAGTACATCATCACCAGTAGTGCCATATGCGCGTACCATCCAGTTGCCAGGGAAGAAATCGTCTATCAGTATCCAGCTGGCATCGGGAGGCAGGAGTGGAGGATCAGGTGGAGGCATAACATTCCACCAACCAGCCCAGGAGCGTTGCTGGGTGGTCGTCTGGTCGATCGAGGCTGGCCAGTAGCTTGAACCTGGCACTTCCAGTCCGATCACACCAATGATCGCATCGCCTGTCGGACCACTGAACCCAACTGGCGTTGGGAGTGTATAGACGTTCCAGGTATCCAGCGCCTGGACGGTGGTTAGATATCCACCCAGGTAGTTGGAGCCAGGAGCGGGATCAAACCCACCAGTGGTGTTCTCATAGAAGACGATTTTGATGCTATCACCGACGTTGACCAGGCCTAGTGAGCTGAAGTAAATCCATACTTCATTGACCTGGAACGGGAAGTCTGAGGCATTCGGTGTAAAGCGGTTGACCCAGATGAATTCCTGGAGTCCGCCGATGCCGATATCATTGTCACGACTACCGTCATCCAGTACAAGCGCGACGTCAGCATTTGGAGTCTTTGGAGCCGGTCCGGTTGGGCCAGCTATATCATTTGCATCCAAAGCTAAAGTAACTGGATGGGATGGTTTAGCTCCCGCTTGGACAGTGGTTACCGAATTGACCTTCATACCAAGTGCTTCGGTGAGTGTCCAATCCAAAGGTGACTGACCAACGTTGCAGACGTTGAGATCCTGGGATTGTTGCTGATCGGGGGGCAGGTCAGCTGTTAGCGACGTCGGATCAACAGCGATATCAGGTGATTCCACCACGTTCAGAGCGACATCCACGGGTACGACTGGTGTATCGGGATCATTGCTATTGACATCCAATTCGCCTGTATAGAGCCCAGGGATCAATCCAGCTGAGTTAAAGCTGACGTCGACGAATGTGCAGGTAAAGGGCGCTACTGATCCTGAGGTGGGAGCTTCATCCAGCCATGGGATACCTTCGGCTACTCCGATGGTACCAAGGATCTGCATCGATTGCTCATAGCCATCAGGGAAGAGCCAGGTCACACCTGGGGTTTCTTCTGCCCAGGCTGAGTCAAATCCACCGCGACCCATGGTATCAACTGCACCGGTTTCCCAGAAGAAATCATCTGGTGCGGCGGTGTTGAAGATTTCGACCCAATAGGTCCCCGCGGGTAGGTTGACTGGTGTTGCGAAGGTCAGAGTATGCTGCCACTCGTGCACACCGAAGAGCATTACACCCGTTTCGAAGCGTGTATAGGTGACATTGTTCTCGTCATAGACTACCGCACCAGGCAGACCAGCAGAATCCTCGTGGAACAGAACCCTGAATGTATCGGGGTTCATTTCTGTATCTGACGGGTAGTAGCCTGACCAGAAAATCAATTGTTCAATGACACCATCAGCTTCGAAGGTAAAGTTGTCAGCGACACTTTGCATACCGGTGGGGCAAAGGGCACATGTTGAATCGACAAATATGCCGTTTACCAGATCCGGTACTTGATTCAAGAGAATGTCGGCAGTTGGAGCTGCAGGGGTACGAGTGATCGCTGGATCGCGGCTCACATTCGCCGGTTTATTAACCGCAGAAGGCTGTTTCGAAGATGGAGCGGGGGTGACTGAAGTGACCTTCATTCCAGGTACTTCGGTCAGAGACCAATCCAATTGAGATGGGCCTTCGTTACAGATTTGCAGCTGCTGCGTGGTGATTGTGTTTACGGGTTGTTCCGCTAATAGTGAGAGCGGGCTGACCACAATATCTGGATCAAAGGAGCAATAGACATTGGTGTCTGCTGTGGCAAACACATCGGGGTTATCTTCCGAAGAGACCACCGCTGTATTGCTAACGACTACAGGACATTCAGCTCCAGCAGTTGCTTGGAAATTGATCGTTACGGCGCTCGTTGGGCCGCAGCTCGGGATGGAAGCCTGTGGATTGATGGATTCATCGCAGGCATCATACCCAGCAGGAGTGTATATATCACTGCTGCATGGATGATCTGGCGGGTTGCCAAAGTCGTCACCTGTCCAGTACCAAGATTCAAGACCAGGTGCAGAACCTGTCACTACGTCAAAGCAGTAATAGGCTATGCAATGATCGGTTGTTGCTTGGTAGCGAGCATGATTGAGATTGATTTCGTTCGGGATGGTTTGGTAAGTCCAGCTGAACGCACCCCAGCTTCCAACGTCACAGACTGGTGTCCCTTGTACGTATGCATTTAATACCTGCCAATCAGCCGGGAATTTCTCGAAGACGTTGTATACGTATGCAAAATCCGGCGTCCATGATTCTGCCTTGAAGCAGAATGTTTGGTCTTCGCCACTAACTGAGCAGGTATCACCACCAACAGTTGGGTCAAACGCTACGTAAGAACCAGTCAAGGAATTGACGTTTCCACCACTAACCTGACCAGATCCAGATAGAGTACCGTCCCACAAGACAGAGTTCGAACCTGCATCGTAACTGCATTCTCCGCTATCACAGGTTAAACTGCCGGGTACAAAGGTTGTCCCCACTGGGATCGCATCAACCATTGAAGCGAGCACTTCATCTGGTGAAGTATTGTTGATTGTGATGGAGTAATCGATCGGGTCGCCAGGAAGAACCGCGGGAGTAGCACTCTTTTCCACTGCGAGCGGACCAACAGGCAATTCACAGGTGGCCAGCGCAGAACCGCTGGTCGAGTGAGGTGGGTTGCCCCATGTATCACCATAGTAATTCCAGGGCAGGTCCCAGGATGCAGTGCAGCCGGCGGGGAAAGTTACATTGGCACAGAAGTTATAATCGCCGACATTCCAGTCACCGCAACTTGATGGCATACCATTGGTGTACCAGTAAACCACATTCCCTGGATTGACGCCATAGGTGTGGCCGTTAGTGCATCCGGTAGGCGGGACATCGGTCACGGAGTTTACTGTCCAGTCATCCGGAAGGTCAAAATCGAACCCGTCCAGGTACTCTGCATCGGGTGAATCGACATGTACGTTGAAACATAGGTCGACTGTGCCTCCTGCCTGAGAGAAGGAGTCAGGATCGATAAAGTTAACGCCTGAATTGCCGATATTTTGGATCCCTCCTCCCGCTGGAGATACTCCTGTAGTAGCCACTTGCTGTGGTGGATTCGGCTTTTGAGCGCTGTCTGCAGCTAAGGCCATACTCACCAATGCCAGGGATAACAAAATAACGCCCACCAGCATCATTAAACGAGTTTTATTCATATACTTTTGCCTCCTGAATTAATTAATATTGTAAGAGCAATCGTAATTTTGAAAAGTTGAACGGGTGTAAGCGATAACGATTAATTATTGATGTCTCCTCCTTTCCAGATTAAATGACCCGGTTGGCAATTCCAATGACCCCCCAATTTTGGGAATTGCTTTATTCATAATAAATTAATCAATCATCAAATAAAGATGCTTTGCCAAGGCATTTAAAAAATACCATCATTAAGCATTAATGTCAAGTAAGAATGGTATGAATTTATCGTAAGATGCAAAATATTAATCATCTCACTACCCAATTATTCAATATTAATTTACTTTTAGATTAAAGGAAATCTAATCTTGATTAGGTGCCGCCAGCTGCCCACAACCTGCCTGGATGTCTATCCCCCTGCGCAGGCGGATGGTGCAGGGAATCCCAGATTTTTCGAGGATATCCTGAAATGCTAGTGCATTCTTGTGTGTTGTGGCTTGCCCACTGTATTTATGGGTGGGATTCAAGGGGATCAGATTGACGTGGCATAGCATTGCCCCACTGATCCGAAATATTTTTAATCGTTGTGCAAGCAGGTACGCCTGTTCTTCCGTATCGTTCACACCCTGGATGAGCGCCCACTCGAAGGACAACCGCCTGTGAGTTAGCTGTACATATTCCAGGCAGGCAGGTAAGAGTTGATCCAATGGGTAGCGCTTGTTTATCGGAAGCAGTTGCGAGCGTAGGGTATCATCAGCCGCATGCAGCGAGATTGCCAGGTTGATTTGCGAATGCTCGCTGGCAAAACGGTGTATTCCCGGCACCAGACCGACGGTAGAGATGGTAAAGCGACGCGAACCAAGGTTGAATCCTTGTGGATCATTCAACCTGCGGATGGCATTCATCGTTGCATCGTAATTATGGAACGGTTCACCCATGCCCATCACTACAACGTTGGTCACTTGTTCATTTTGCAGCGCCAGCTGGCGAGCATAATACAACACCTGTTCGATGATTTCTCCACCGGATAGCTGACGCTTGAAACCCATTTGACCCGTGGCACAGAAAACACATCCCATGGCACAGCCTGCTTGGGTGGATATACATAAAGTACGCCGTTTGGCATACCGCATCAATACCGCTTCAACCTGCCTGCCATCGCCGAGTGAAAACAGGGTTTTAACCGTCTCCCCATCGCTGGATTCCAGCTTTTGTACCGGCTTGAGCAGGCTGAAGGAAGGGCGGTTACCATCTGGCTTTTCAATCCCATAAACATCAGAAAGTTTTTGCCGTAATTGTTTGGGTAGACTTGAAAAATCGTCCGGTGAAGACCACATCCGCTGGTATAGACCCGACCATATCTGAGCAGCTCGGTAGGTGGGCTCACCCCACGATTCTAGAAGCTCTCCAAAATCATTAATAGTTAAATCGTAGATACTGGCAGGCGTTGGGATCGTAGTAACCATAAAAGGATGATAATCCCCTTTGATTAATTTTCCATGATAAGTTGAATGACCTTTTCAAGGTTATCTGCAATGATGTCTGGCGCCGGACGCCAGGCAGCAGCCTGGGTGGTGTTCGTAACTCCTGATAAGACCAAGGCTGTCCGGCACCCAAGCTGTTGAGCGCCAGCGATATCTGTTTCCGGTCTATCACCGATGACCAATGCCTGATCAGCTGTAATGTTCAGCCTTTCCAGCGCCACCCGGTACATCAGTTCCTCAGGTTTGCCAACGATGATAGGTGAGACATCGCTGGCGGCGGTAAGTGCTGCCAGGATTGATCCTGCACCAGGCACCAGACCATCCGGTGTTGGAAACGTTAGGTCAGGGTTTGTGCCAATGAAGGGTACTCCCGATCGAAGCAACAAGGTGGCAGTTCTTAGCTTTTCATAGGTCAGGTTACGGTCCATGCCTGCAATTACCGCTAATGCTCCCGAAGCAGACTGATAAAATCCGTGCTCAGTACAGGCTTCCACCACACCTTCCTCGCCAATGATATAAACCGGCCCACCATTTGGGAAATTGCTGCATAAATAAGAAGTCACTGCTGTTGCAGAAGTGATGATCTGCCAGGTTTCAGCATTGACTCCAAACGAAGATAACACGTCGATGTATTGGCTGATAGTCCGCGTCGCGTTATTTGTTGCAAATATCACCTTCCAGCCAATCCGGGCAATTTCATCAAAGATGCTGCTTAAATCCCCGATGGGTTCAGATCCACGCCATAATACGCCATCCATATCCAGGATCAGCGCACATATGGATTGCCTTGGGATAACAGAGATCGTCAACTCTCTTATAACCTGTTCTATGATGATGGAATAATAAAAATAGGGTGTACCCGGATCGCTGGTGACAGTTTAATTACCACTCCGAATACACCCAGTTTATTAACTTTTATCGCTCTGATTGTAGATAACCTGAATACGATTACTTAACTTTTCCATCTTTTTCAGGTGGTGACTCGAGCACTTTGTCGACTATTCCGTAATCTACCGCTCCCTTGGCATCCATATAAAAGTTGCGGTCGGTATCCTTCTCGATCGTCTCAGGTGTTTGACCGGTGTGGAAAGCCAGGATTTGATTTAAACGGGTTTTCAAGCGCAGGATTTCACGCGCTTCGATCTCAATATCGGTCGCCTGGCCTTGCACACCACCCAGGGGTTGGTGAATATGGATGGTGGCATGTGGCAGTGCATACCGCTGACCTTTCGTGCCAGCTGTGAGCAGGACGGTGCCGAAGGACGCAGTCACTCCCACTGCAACGGTGCTGATCGGGTTGGTGATCATCTGCATGGTGTCATAAATTGCTAATCCGGCATAAACCTGTCCGCCCGGTGAGTTAATATACATCGAGATAGGTGCTTCACGGTCTTCCTGGTTCAGGAATAATAGCTGTGCAACGGTCAGGTTTGCGATCTGGTCGTTGATGGGTGTGCCCAGGAACACAATGCGGTTCTTGAGCAGCAGCGAAAATATATCATAAGCACGCTCTCCTCGACCGCTGGTCTCAATGACCATGGGTACAAGGGATAAAGGATCATTTGGGTTCATTCTTTTCCACCTTTTTTGTTGTTCTTTTCTTTTTTGGTTTTTCAACATGTTCAGGCACAGTCGAATTTTCTTCGACTGGGATGGGTTCATCTTCTGCTGCCAGAGCAGGCTGAGGTTCGGGTTTTTGTTCTTCTATTTCACCCCGGGCAACGGATTCAAGATACTCCCAGGTATGTTTTACCAGTAAATCGGCTCCAATATTACCGATCATGCCTCGCACGAAATCATTGGTTAATGTCTTTTTTGCCTTGTCCGGTGGCATCATGCGACCAAGCTCATCCAGGGTGCGCATGGATTCGCTTTCTAATTCTGCATTCTCCACCTTAATATTTTCCGCTTTGGAAATTTCCAGCAATATCAGGGTACGCTTAAGCCGTTCTTCCGCCAGAGGTTTGGTCTCCTCACGTAAACCTTCCGCATCGATCTTGCGGATCTTCAGGTATGTTTCCATATCCAGTTTCTGCTGTGCCAGCCGATCTTCGAGCTGGTGGATATAGATATCGATCTCTCGCTCCAGCATTTGAGGGGGATATTTGAGGGTCGTATCCTTGAGTACTTCCTTCATGATTTTATCGTTATAGCTGTTGTCGTACTCTTCCTTGGCTTGCTTTTCGAGTGATGCTCGAATATCAGCGGTTAATGCATCCATGTTCTCGTACTCTTCACCAACGGCTTGGGCAAATTCGTCGTTCAGCTCGGGAAGGATCCTCTTCTTGATCTCCTCCACCTCAATCTGCACTTCAGTTTCTTTACCGCCCAGGTCTCTGAATTCAGAATCCTTTGGATAGGTGTACGGGAATACTTTCACCTCCCCTTTCGTGAGACCTGTGAGCGACTGAGAGAACCCCATGAAAGGCCATTCAGCTTTATTTTCAGCATTCGAGGCTGTTATTACCACCGGCATGCGCCGGTCACTGACCAGTGATGGGATTTCGCCCTCCGCAGGATTGATCCTCTTTATCGATAGCTTAATATATACCTGGTCGCCTTCTTTTGCCGCTAGCTCAGACGGCTCCAATATAACCTGCCTCTCACGCAGATCTTCCAGCACTTTATTAATATCCTTTTTAGTTATGGCTTTAAGTTTATAAGGGATGCGCACCTTCTTATAGTCGCCAAGGATCACTTCAGGCTCCAGCGGTACGATAAACTCGAATGTTGGAGGGTCGAGCTTGGGCATATTCTCGAGTGATCCCGGACCGTATGGTTTGATCTTGGCTTCCTCAATCACCTTTGGGTAGATATCCTTCACCAACAGGTCCAAGGCTTCGTCAAGGATGGCTTCTTCACCAATTGTGCGTACAATAATTGCATAAGGTGCTTTCCCGGGTCGAAAACCGGGAATCTTTTTCTGCTGCGAGATCTGCCGTGCAGCACGATGTTTAGCTTCTTCAAGCTTGGAAGGCTCGATCTGAACGGTCAGCTTGACTTGATGATTTTCTAAAGGTTGTTGTTCGATATTCAAATCATTATCCCTTTGAACTACCCCGGCAACCAATGCGGGTTATGTATGTTTTTCTGAATGAGGGACTTCCTCCCTCAGGCCATGCAGCTCATGGTCCTGGGTCCATACTAGGTCTATAAACAGGCGCCTATGTCTCCCAAGCGTCGCCAATTGTACCATTTTACTCGTTGAAATGGCACAAATAACCAGGTTTGGGAAATATTTTAACAATGTTCTGATAATGGGTTCCCCAACGGTCACCTAAAATGCAGGAAATTCGACCACCGTGATGAATTGGGTCTTAGGTTCCCGAGTCACGTCACCGCCACCCCGTTCTGTGGATCCGGGTGTTTTCCCCGGACTGCTGTGATCTCCGGCGGTGCCTTTAGGCGGCTTCGGCGGTCACTGGCATCAGTGAGACAAGCTGAGTGAACGATATTCCAGGAATTCAAGACGAGGCAGCTCACCTGATGGTTGATTTTCTCAACCGGATTTCGATCGATCTCAGCTCAATTGTGACAACTACAGTTACTGAGGATATTGAACTCCCTGAACCCGTATTGGTTCTGTCTATTACCCGGTTTCTTTACATCCCATGGCGCGAAAAAAAACTCATCGAGGATGAGCTTTTTATCCAAATGTAACTATATTGTTAAGCAGGTTCGATCACCCCTTTTTGGCGGTGATGTTGACGAACCAGTTAATCCCAAACTTGTCTGTGCACATCCCAAACGAGTCGCCCCACGGAGCTTTTTCTAGCGGCTGGGTCACCTGTCCTCCCGCTGAAAGTTTACTAAAATAGGCTTTGAGCTCCGCTTCATCGTCGCCGGTGAGCGACATGCTAAAGTTAATGCCGGGATGGTGCTCCATCCTATTCGGAGTGTCAGACGCCATGAAGTCGATGCCGCTGCCGGTGTTCAGTTCCGAGTGCATGATCTTGTTGTCTTCAGTTGAATCTGTTGACGCGTTGAATTCCTTGTAAGTGGATAGTCGCAGCTCACCGCCGAAAATGGATTTGTAGAATTCCATTGCCTGCCGGGTTGTGTCTTTAAAGTTGATATATGGGTTGAGCTTTGCCTGCATAATTTCCTCCTGACCAAATAATTACGTGTCTAATTAGCATATTATATATCACAGATATCCAATTATCAATTGTGTCTGGATTAATAAACACGAAGAGAAATATAAATATTGGTCCCGCCCGGCGCTCGAATATATTTTTCATGACCCGCCATTATCCTTGGGAATAAAATGGTGCTCAAAAGGTACTAAACTATTTGTTCACTTTGCCAACTATAGCTATGTGTGGGTAGATCGTGTAATTATCCCAACATCTTGGCGCATCCGGCGAGGAACCTGGTCACGTCACCCCGTTCTGTGGATCCGTGTGTTTTCCCCGGACTGCCGTGCTGTCACCGCCACCCCGTTCTGTGGATCCGGGTGTTTTCCCCGGACTGCTGTGATCTCCGGCGGTGCCTTTAGGCGGCTTCGGCGGCTGCACGTTTTATGTGTGGCTGTGATCTCCAGCGGATTCGAACCGACAACCGTCAGATCGGAAATGTAGCACTTTATCCAACCAGCGTAAGCCTGCGCAGTACAAAAAGAATAGTGTTTAATGTGGATGGCTCCACGGATTTGATGCAATAGCTTCTTGAGGCAATGTTCGGCAATGGACTAACTCCTCAGTTTGACAAAAATGGATTCCGTCTGTACAATGCTGTCATTATTGTTCTTGATTAGCAAGTAAATCAGCTATCAGGGCTTCCGGTAGTGTAGTTATGAATCAGTGTAAGTCAGCCTTTTGGGTGGGCTATGCTAACACAATATAGCTCGGGCAGCCAGGTTGACGGGCAGAAATAGTTCGGTCTACTCAGTAGTAAGCGCTCGCATAGAGTGCGCTACAGAATCTTTGGTTGTTATGAGCTTGAATATTAACTGATAAAGGATTACAACCATGCTGCCATTTGAAAAACAGTGGTATCGCAAACTTCTATTACTTGCTCCAGTAATTGGTGCAGCTGCTGGCGTGCTGGCTCTTATTTTTATGCGAATAACCGGTACTGCCAGCGGTTTTTTCTTTGGTGGAACTGGCACTAGCTGGTGGGCTGGCAGATGGTGGTGGATTCCGTTAACTGCCTTTGGAGGGCTGATCGTATCCTTGTTGCGAAAAGCTTGGAAGATACCAAAAGTTGTCCCGGGATCCGTCGCATTGGCACAGCAAGCGTGGGTCGATCCTTCTCAAGCATTGTATTGGGTCGCAATAACAACGGTTTCGCTTATAACGGGTGCCAGTCTGGGACCATCATTCGGCCTGGTTGTCCTGGGCGGAGTTGTCGGCTCATGGTTGGTGACCCGTCTGGGAATTCATGATGACGAGGAGGCAAAACAGGGGTACACGTTGACGGGTATGGCAGGAGGCATGGGAGGTGGCTTCAGTGCTCCTCTATTTGCTGCAGTTCTGGCTTCGGAACTATCCCCAACCTCAAAGCGCAACTATGTTGCCGCTTTCATCCCTGAACTTTTTTCCTCTACAATCGGTTTCGTCATCTATTTTGGCGTGACAGGCCACTCAATGCTGGGCAGCTATAAACTACCGACCTATGAGCTCAGCTTAAAATATCTCATCATCGGCGTCCTGCTGGGTGTTGCAGCTGTGTGTGTGCTTATTCTCTTTACTCTCATCAGCAAGTTGGTCTTTACAGTTATGGCACGGATTAACAACCCTTATGTGCTTGGTGTCGCCGGCGGTGCACTGGTTGGTCTGATCTCATTTGCTCTTCCTCTTGCTGCAACATCTGGAAGCGGGCAGCTGGGGACCGAGATTCAGATCTCAGAGACCATCGGGGCGGGTTTTATTATTGCGATCTTGATTGGCAAAATGTTTGCCATTGCAATCAGCCAATCAAGCGGATTCTTGGGTGGTATTGTTTTCCCTTCTATCTTTCTTGGCGGGACAGCCGGTCTCTTGGTCCACAGCCTCTTTCCAAGTATACCTATTGCGCTTTGCGTAGGGGCCATGCTGGCTGCGACACCGGGTGCTTTTCTGAGTGCACCGCTCGCCCTCCTGATTATCGCAGCCGGTACAGTCAGCATTGGAGCGGAGGCGCTGGCTCCAATTACCATTTCCGTTGTGATTGCGCATTTGCTCATGTCTTTGATGCGTAAGTATGTTCTAAAGGAGGTGCTGCCACAAAATGATTGAATGCAGTTTTTAACATACCCTACTTCGCTGTCGATATTAGGATGAATATATGACAGCCGCAGTCGGTAACAGCGTCAACGGTATCCGGCAAAAATGTACCTCTTTAACCACGGATGCGCTCTGAATTTTGAAGGTCTGGTGAGCTGCTTTACTTGCTTCGGCTGACTACATCAGATTTGAATCCAAAACCACCTGATCCGAACGGGAGGGATTCCTCCGATTATCGTGGCTGGGATGTTAGGCCATTCCCTGGCGATCTTAATGACAATTTATGCCCACTATATTCCGGGGACCCAGGATGAAGCTGCTGATCCGCCTCACCGAGGAACGCCTCCGCCCACCGAAGGAAACGATGGAAAAGTTGAACGCCATGATGTTTTAGAGGGATAAGCAATAATGTAATCAGGCAATAATCATCGTTGATCAGGGTTTCACCAGCAGCGAAGCTGTAGGTTGGGGTCATCCGGTTTGTACTTGAACCGGGTTGAGCGTTCACCTGCACGATTTCTGTGCGGTTCTTTGCGCCTGTCCCGAGATTTCTTCGAGGGGAAACCCAACATCTTTTTCTTTTGTAGCCGGGATCAGCCTGCCCCCGTTGCACCTGAAGGGGGTCGATCCCGGTCTTTTTCGTAGGGGTTTCCCGTCTTTCCAGCTTTGACCAGGATGACTGGCTTGCTGGTGATTAAGCCGCATGATTGCCGGCATACAGCAGCCTCAATCATGCGAAGTCTGCGGATCTCTCCGATTATCGTGTAATGGTTGCTGGGGTCATGTCACCACTACCTGCTGTGATCTCCAGCGGTGCCGTGCTGTCACCGCCACCCTGTTCTGTGGATCCGGGTGTTTTCCCCGGACTGCTGTGATCTTCGGCGGTGCCTTTAGGCGGCTGCGCGTTTTATGTGCGGCTGTGGTTTTCAGCGAATTCGAACCGGATACCCTTCAAGGGTGCACAACCGTCTGATCCGAAGGTAAGGGTTGCCAATTTTCGTGTGTTTTTTTGATTCTGAATTTTTTACGCATTTAATTGCCCAATTGTGGAGTACCCTGAAGGTCGAGATTGAGCAAGGTAAATTTGATTTATTAAGTTAATACCATCCATAGAGTCCGTATCACCATAATGCCTGTAATGCACGAATTGGATAAATAAATGCACTATCTCCTTATTGACTTGCATTATTTTATATGCTAATCTGTAATCGGAGAGAGTTATCGTCACTAATTACTGGCTGAAATGCTATATCTCTCAGATATTTGAGGGGACATTGTTTAGTGACATTATTACTGTTTCTGTCAAAAAGACGACCTTTATTTGGTGTTATTAGCAAGATTTTCTACATACTGAAAACGATCTGGAATCCATTCCACGATCATTGAAAGGCTCAACATGAGTACCAAACGAAGGATCCGTTTCTTAGTTATTCTTGCTTGTTTACTTAGCTTAAGCATCGCTGCTGTAACCGTATTTGCGCAAAATTTGCTACCACTCATTCAGAGCTTCACCGAGCGAGTCTCGGTATCCAGCGAAGGGACGGAGGGAAATAACTTGTCTGCATCTCCTACCATCTCTGCGGATGGGCGCTATGTGGCGTTCATGTCTTTGGCTACCAACCTGGTGGTCGGTGATACGAATAATAGGGCAGATGTTTTTTTACATGACCGGAGTACAGGGGAGACGACCAGGGTCTCTGTCGCCAGCGACGGAGCACAGTCAAATAACAATTCATATCGGTCTTCTATTTCTATGGACGGGCATTACGTGGCGTTTGACTCCTCGGCGTCCAATCTGGTGAATGGGGATACAAATGGATATGGTGACATATTTGTCCACGACATGATTACCGGGGAGACGACCAGGGTTTCGGTTGCCAGTGACGGAGCACAGGGAAATAACTCGTCAGCCTCACCTTCCATCTCTGCAGACGGGCGCTACGTGGCATTTACATCCTCTGCTGACAACCTGGTTGTTGAGGACACCAATGGGTCTCATGATGTCTTCGTCCATGACCAGGTGACAGGGGAGACGACCAGGATTTCGGTTTCCAGCGACGGTACGCAAGGAAATAGCTATTCTCTGCACCCATCCATCTCATCGGATGGTCGCTATGTAGCGTTTAAATCTTTGGCATCCAACCTGGTGAGTGAGGATACGAACAATGAAGAAGATACCTTTGTGAACGATCGGAGCACAGGAGAAACGACTAGAGTCTCGGTTGCCAGTGATGGGACTCAGGGAAATGATTCTTCTTACGCTCCTTCCAATTCAGCGGATGGTCGCTACGTGTCGTTTCAATCCGCGGCATCCAACCTGGTGGTCGGGGATACCAATGGAGTTTGGGATGTCTTCATACATGATCGGGTGAACGGGGAGACAACCAGGGTTTCGGTTTCCAGTGCCGGTACGCCGGGAAATTATTCGTCATACGCTCCATCAAATTCTGAGGATGGTCGCTACGTGGCATTTGTATCCGCGGCATCCAACCTGGTGGATGGGGATACCAATGGAGTTAGGGATGTCTTCGTACATGACCGGGTGACTGGGGAGACGACCAGGGTTTCGGTTTCTAACTATGGGATGCAGGGAAATGATGCGTCTGATGCTCCTTCCATCTCTGCAGATGGTCGCTTCGAGTCATTTCAATCTGCGGCTTCCAATCTTGTGATCGGGGATACCAACGGTACTGCTGATGTCTTTGTGCATGACCGGGACGGAACACCCTTATCCACTCTCACACCAACATCTACGCTTACCCCTACCAGCACTCAGACGCCAACTTCAACCGCCACATCAACCCCTACAGATACACTTACTGCTTCTCCTACACCGACGAATACCGCTACAAACACACCGACACACACACCTACTTCTACTACCACGACTACTCCAACAAACACATCGACTCCAACTGAGACCCTTACATATACACCAACTCCGACACCAGTTCCGGCAATACATAAACTATATTTTCCATTTGTTACGAATTTTGGAAATCGTATTTATTGACACAATTCTCACAATATAACTTAGCCAGATTTGGTCTGATTGAAATTAAATAATTTATGTAATCGAAATCTATATTGGCCTGGTGACCGGCTTTTTTTTCACACGGACCATTTATAGAATTTAATTAATGGCGCTAAAATGGCGCTAAAATGTTAAATCACTTATCCAACTCTGGCTATATGTGGGGTTTTTTCGATTATCTACCCGTATATATAGGCGCCCCCGGCGGGGCTCCCTGGTCACCTGCCTTTAGGCGGCTTCGGTGGCTGTCGTGTTCTTCGACGGGGATCTACGGTGGTTTTCAGCGAATTCGAACCGCACACCCGTCAAGGGTGCACAACCGTTTGATCCAAAGTAAAACGCTCAATCCATAACCTTGCGCACTTATTTCCAATAGCTCGCAATAACTCTATCCCACCACCCAATCCACATACCAGTTATCTCACCATTTCTTTTTTTACGTTTTTCGCGCTTTTTTCGCCTCTTTCGTGCTCCAAATCCTTTTTCCTTTTTAGATCAGCGACATCACCTAACCACTTCAATACCCCTCTTACGAGGAGCAATCTTCTTCTGCCGCCACTTCCCTTTTGAATGATTCACTGCATCATTAAATTAGTTTTATCATCCCGTTTTTTCCTTAATACACCTGTAAATATATATCAGGACGACACACTAATAACAAATTGCTAATAGCTAATTGCTGATCATTACCCTACGCTTTCCTTAAATCTTCTTAAACCCCTTGTGGATTAGAACATATTGTGCTATAATTAGAATGCTTTCCTATGTTTAATTAAGATGAAAGCATTCGTATACCGGTCGGTCTTTACCGGTAGGTGCGTTCATAACTGATATGTTTTTGTAAATGAACGCACCCGTACATCGGGAGGTTTTACCCGATGCAGAATGCCATTACTGACTTATTCTAGAATAGGACGTCCGTATCCCGGTTGCACTTTACAGGTATAGATGCCTACAAAAGTTGATATGGTGGTTTTGCTTATCAACAAAGGCAGTCGTATACCGACTGGTCTTTACCGGTAGGGTGCGTTCAGATAATATATTTTTTAAATGAAAGCACCCGTACATCGGGTGGTTTTACCCGATGGAGGACGTCTTCAATTTATGGTTTTAGTTGTAGGTTGGGCTAGTCCGGTTCGTTCTTATACCGGATAGAGTGCGGTGATCTTCCGCACGAAACCCAACATATTTCTTTTGTCATCGCGTTTATCCTCGCTCGTTTTCGGGGAGCGATCTGCCGCTGACAATATTCACTTTCACGCTATCGGTCCATCCTTATGATTGAGAGACATTGAATTTAATTGAATTATTTAGTAATTCAATACCACATCCATGCCGTAATGATTCTTCCACCAAAAGTGAGTCGTTCCTCTTCGTTTTTTTGTCGCGAACGAAGGCTCTCTTTTCATCCAGGACTTACATCTGCATTTTGATGCCTAGGAATAATCAAGGTTCCAATGACTGCATTGGACGGAATCCTGCTGTCTGAACAGGATAACCTGCGAATGAAACCTGTGGTTATGGTCACTGGATGTTCAGCAATTTCAACCCAAATATCTTGGAAGCGTATAAAGAATATTAGATTCTGATTACCATGGGAACCGAACACGTATTGCACAATCTTCTGAGTGGGGAAGGCGGGACTTGAACCCGCACGCCTCGCGGCACATGATCCTAAGTCATGCCTGTCTGCCAATTCCAGCACTTCCCCGCGGGCTAAAATTATAAGCCAGAGAGCAGAGGACGTCAATAAATCGGATATAATCATGCCGGCTGCAAATCAAAATGTCATCAGTTTTAGCCAGGAGTGCGAGAGTGAGCCGTGTAATCAATACAGCCAGTGCTGGAAAAGATCGGGTGTTGTTGGAAAAAGGGATCGTCGTGGCAATTCGCCAGCTGACTGAACAATCAGGGATGGATGCTACCACCCGCGATTTACTGGCCTACATCGCATTATCGTTAAAAGCAATTGGTGAAACCATCGATGAATCAGTAGCTGCCTGGGAAAAACGCGGCTATTGGATCAAAGCCGACCACTACCGGATGGATTGGGTCTGGGCGAGCGATTGGGGTGAAGAGCTGAAACTGGGGATAATCAAGGAAGATTGGGCTGCTGTCGCCAGGATCACCGCTCAGGTGACCCAGAAAATGAGCAAGGTAAAAATTGCTCAACGCAACCGCCTCGGAACTCCCTGGGTTGGCTCTTACAAGAAACTAATAAGCCCAAATCAAAACCATTAATGCACAGATTGCTGTGATGACCATCGAGATCACCACCGTGGTCTTGATCACGCTGCTTTCTTCACCAATTCGGTCGATGCTTGCTGCCGCATTCTGCAGTTTAGCCGGAGAGATCACACTTGCCAACCCGGCCCCGATTCCACTGGCAGCTGCGATCACTAAACCAGCAGCTCCGATTTCTTGTGCCGTTGTCATGTGAAGGTTAGTAAGCATGGCAATTGCAGATGTCTCCGACCCGCTGATGAACCCACCCAGCAAGCCTAAAAAAGGTGCAACGATTGGGTATAGGTGTCCAAATGCTGAGGCTGAGGCTTTCGCCAGCATAGCAACCATGTTCACATTGGGCAGGATGATCTCCCAATTGGCATTCTTCCCGGAATTGTTATACAGGTAAGCAATCGCAAAGAAAATGGCAGCAGAGAAAACCGGTCGTGGGGCACGCTTCATCCATTTTTGCATGCTGATTTTAATGTCAGATCTGGTTGTTTTCAAGATTGGTAAAGCCAGGATCGTGCTGACTGCAATCCAAAAGTAAGCCTGCCAGAATATCCGCATTCTCTCCGGTGCCCCCGGGATGATTTCCATCGGCATGGAGAAATGGGTAAATGTCTGTTCAAAAAAAGGCAGGAACGGTGCATTAACCAGCAATGATGAAATTGTAAGGATCAACCAAGGAGAAATCGCTGCTAACAATCTCATATTCTTTACCGCCAACCTGTCCGCTTCGTCCATTTTCTCCACATCCCTGATGGGTTGTCTCTTCAGCATCAGGTAGATTAGCATGGCAATGATGACCGCCGCGCCAGCGGCGATCCCGGTAACGGTAATCAATCCTAATTGATTCATCCCGATGCATACAAATCCTGCGATCAACCCGGAGATGAGTGCGGGGACTGCTCCTTTGCGCATCATTTTCAATCCGCCAACAATCCACAGCATGCCCAAGGCAATACATGTGCTGATTACCGGCATAAATCGGGCGAAATATATTCCTACCTGTCGCACGGGTAAGCCCACCGTGTTGGCAAATACCACTACTGGGATCCCCAGTAAGGCATAAGTGGTTAATGCATCGTAACCAATCGCTGGAAGCGCGATCGCCACAAATGACGAAAAACCTAAAGAAAGCATGATCGGGGGAAGTATGGATACAGGCACAGCCCCCAATGCGGTGAGCAGCGTTCCGAAACCAACGTTGATCATCATGATTTGGACGATTTTATCTGTGGGCGAAATGGTCTTTAATAATGCGACCAGTCTGGCAATCGCCCCTGTTTCTTGCATGATGGTCACCTGGAATATTGAGGTTGCCACTACCAGTGCGATTGGCAGCGAGGCAACCATCCCAGCCAGGCTTGACCGCAGGATCACATCCAGGGAAGTTTTGAAGAATAACCACGCAATTACAACCGTTACTAGCCAACCGATCAATCCCGCCCGGTCTGCCGGTATGTGGCGAACAGCCAAAAGGAGAAAAATGATGACCACAGGTAAGATAGCCAGGATAATGGCGAGTATGTTGATCTCAGTCATTATTATTCCCATAGCCTCCACCACCTGGCGTCCTGATCGAAAGGATATCGCCTTTCGAGCAATAAAATGTCCCTTTGCCTGGCAGGACTCTCTCTTCAGAGTCATGTGTGAGTGTATTTTCTCCACGCTGTCCGGGAAAGCCGCCAAACAAACCATACGGCTGGGTACTGCGTCGTTCAGTCAATAACGTTACCTGGGCATCTGATGTCAGCTGGATTTCACGGATAATTCCATCGCCACCGTTATGGTTGCCTTTTCCTCCGCTATTTTCGCGAATGCAATACCGGATTACCTGCAATGGATAGGTGTACTCAAGCGCTTCGATTGGAGTGTTCAGGGTGTTGGTCATATGGCTGTGTATCGCTGATGAACCGTCAGATGTTGCGTTGGCGCCCATGCCACCACCAATGGTCTCATAATAGGTAAAAAATCGATTTCGTACTGGGTCCCAACCTCCGATGCTGACGTTGTTCATCGTGCCTTGAGAGGCAGCCGGAATTCGATCGGGGCAAGCTTGTGCGAGTGCACCGAGTAAAACGTCAACAATGCGTTGTGAGGTCTCCACATTTCCGCCTGCTACAGGTGCCGGATGGACCGCATTAACCACAGTACGTTGAGGAGCAATGACCTTGATAGGGATTAAACAACCGCTGTTATTCGGTACATCCAGGCCGATAAGCGAGCGAAAAACATAATTAACCGCGGATAACGTAATTGCATAGACTGCGTTTACGCTCCCGTCCTGCTGGAGCGCTGAGCCTGTAAAATCGACTTCGGCGGTATCAGCTTGAATTGTTATGGTGACTTTTATTTTGATTTTTTCATCAGTGAAACCGTTATTGTCGAGGTAATCGGTGAATGAGAATTTGCCATCTGGAAGATCGGAAAGCAGCCTGCGGGTCATTCGCTCTGTGTAATTCAGTAATTCCTGCATGTATTCGGATACTTCAGGATATCCGTAACGGTGGACTAATTCTTCCAACCGGTTCGCACCGCGCAGGTTTGCTCCGATTTGGGCTTTCAAGTCACCACTTCGTTCTTCCGGTGTGCGGACATTAGCCAGGATTACATCCATGATATCCTGGTTCAAAATCCCTTCTCTGACTAGTTTAACCGGAGGGATGATCAAACCTTCCTGGTAAATCTCATGCGCGATGGGCATTGATCCCGGGGTAATACCACCAATATCGGCGTGATGTGCCCGGCTTGCAACGTATGCGATGGGTTCAATTAAATCTTCATCCATGAAGACCGGTGTAACCAATGTGATGTCCGGTAAATGCGTGCCTCCGAGAAACGGATTATTGAGGATGATCGTATCTCCCCGTAAAAGATGCTGCTTATCATGATTAAATTTATCGATTGCTGATTTGACCGACAACGGCATTGACCCTAGATGAACCGGGATATGAGCGGCTTGAGCAATCATTCTTCCTTGAGCGTCGAAAATGGCGCAGGAATAATCTCTACGCTCCTTGATATTGGGAGAGAAGCTTGCTTTTCGCAAAACTGCTCCCATTTCCTCGGCAATAGCAGAAAAGAAGTGTTTATATACCTCGAGTTTTATTGGATTGTAAGGAGAATTATCAAGTTGGTTGCGCATAGATATCACTGCATAATCAGTTTTTCTGAAATACTTATCCCACTATGGATCCTGAATATTATATCGGCTAACAGGGGAGCAATTGAGAGGACCTCGATTTTTGGATGCAGTTTTTCTGTCGGGATTGGAATGGTATTGGTCACTACTAATTTCTCGATCCGGTCATCCTCATCAAGCTTATTCAATGCAGTAGGTAATAATACCGGATGGGTAATTGCCAGACATGCTTTCCCTTCTGCACCGTGCTGGTATAAATCATCCAGTTGGCGCAGCACACTCCCACCTGCGATTAAATCATCGACGATTATTGGACGACGACCAGTAATATCTCCGACGATATGAGTAGTTTTCACCTCCGAAGGGCTGGATCGGCGTTTGTGCATGATCACCAGGGGGAGATCTAGCAAACCGGCATACTTGCCCGCCAGGCTTGCCCGACCTACGTCAGGACTGACGATAGCTGCATTTTTAAACTCTGGTTTTCGGTAGTAGTTCGCCAGCAGTGAAATGGCAGATAACGGATCAACAGGGATATTGAAAAATCCCTGGATAGCAGGATTATGGATATCAAAAAAGATAACCCTGGCTGCGCCCTGGCATTCTAAGAGGCTGGCAACAACCCTTGCACTGATCGCTTCTCGTCCATGAGCCATCCGATCCTGCCTGGCATACGGAAAATATGGAATTACCAGGCTTATCGTGTGTGCACTGGCTCGACGAAAAGCATCCACATAGAGCAATAATTCCATAATATGGTCATTGACCGGTGCCGAGCAAGTCTGGATAAAAAAGATATCCTGGTCACGAACAGCCTCCTCAATCGTCACACTGGTCTCTGAATCATCGAAGGCACGTGTTGTCGATTTCCCCAAAGGGACACCCAGGATATCAGTGACTTCGCGGGCGAGGGCAGGGTGGGAAGAACCGGTAAATATCCTTAATGGGTGAGTCGACATAAATTAATCACCTCCAGTTTTCCAGAGACTTACCTTTCATGTTTGATTTATTGAATTATCCATATCCGGGTAAACATCGATAAGCAAGTTTAAATAATTATCAACATTTACCGTGTCTTTTTTGCCTATTAAAATTGTGGTATCAGGTGAAACGATCAATATTGGTCCGGTCAGTTCCATGTCTGGGACCAAGGAATCGTAATTATATATTGATAGAGATGTAGCAGTTTCGGATAGATATACCTTACGGCTTCCGATTGGTGCGGGGTTATCGGTCGACCGGGGTGTGTTTATTCTTGGCAGTTTTAATTTCGGTACCTTGCCAACCGCCCGGACCCGTAGATTAACAATATCAATGCTTTTATCAAGATATGAGTAGCCATAGGCTAAATTATGAGCTGAATGAAAATTTGAAATGAAATTATCAGTAAATGGAACATTTAATTCGTATGATTGACCTGAATAACGTATATCAAGGCTTGGTTGAATCTCGATGTTTGATATAGATATACCTTCAGCAATTAAATCTGAAACACCCATACTTATTAAAGAAGACAATAGTTCACCAATTGCCTCGTATGCCGCTGTTCCAGGGAGCATTATGGTTTTGACATAATCCTTAATCACATCGGAGGCCAACATGCCAAATGCAGACATCGTCGAGGCATATTTAGAAATGATCACTCTGGGGATGCCCACACGACGCGCCAGTTCAACCGCATGTAGACCTCCCGCACCACCAAATGAAAACAGGTTAAAATCAGACGGATCGAAACCCCGTTCAACGGATATAACCCGCAAAGCTTTTTCCATTTGAGTATTAACAATCTCGATAACACCTAGAGCAGCAGTGATGGGAGTAAGCTTTAGTGGAGCGCCCAGCTTTTCTATTGCTTTATAAGCACGAATCGGATCGATTACCATCTTTCCACCCAGGAAATAATCCGGAAGCAGACGACCCAAAACGAGGTTTGCGTCAGTCACCGTGGGTATATCGCCTTTTCCGTAACATGCCGGACCAGGGTCTGCTCCCGCGCTTTGTGGTCCAACCCGCAATGACCCTCCAGTATCAATTGTTGCGATGGACCCTCCTCCAGCACCAATGGTATGAATATCCAACATTGGCAGATGGATGGGATAGCCTCCCACAACAGAATCCGTAGTGAAACCAGGTTGTCCATCGATCAGAGAAACATCGGTCGAAGTTCCTCCCATATCGAAAGTGAGTAACTTGAGGATGTCACTCTCATGATTTCCTGATTTTTCGCACATGATCGCTTCAGTAATACTTTGAGCACCAACAATCCCACCAGCTGGTCCTGAAAGGATACAGCGGGCTCCATTCCTCCTGGCCTCGGCCAGGCTGATCATACCTCCGTTGGATTGCATGATCTGCATGTTCGCTTCCGGTAATGAGGTTTCAAGAGTTGATAAGTAACGGTCGAGAATTGGAGAAACGTATGCGTTAACTACAGTTGTGCTTGTTCGTTCGTACTCCCGATATTCTGGAATGATTTCACTGGAGGCAGAAACAAGATAACCGGATACCCGTAGGTGATTGGCGATAGATTGTTCATGATGAGGATATTGAAATGTGAACAGCAGGCATACTGCGACGGATTCAACTTCATGTAAATTGAAGGATTTGACAATTTCTTCGAGCTCAACAGGATCAAGCTGGATCAGGACATTCCCCTGGTAATCAACTCGCTCATGGACTTCAGCCCTTAATTCAGATGGGACGAGCGCTTGTGGTGGTTTTACCGACCAGTCATAAAGGTTGGGTCGATTTTGCCGGGCGATCTGAATGACGTCTTTAAATCCAAACGTAGTGATTAGTGCTGTCCGGGCACCCTTTCTTTCCAATAGAGCATTCGTTGCTACGGTTGATCCGTGGATAATTTGAGCGGTCTGATCCAGGTGGAGTTCATCAATGCCTTGTAAAACAGTACGAGCAGGGTTATTCGGATCAGTTAAGACCTTAAATGTGCTAATCCTGTCATTCACAGGATCATGAATCACAAAATCGGTAAATGTGCCTCCAATATCGATACCTATACGTAGCATAGTTACTCAGTATAGAATATCCAAATGAAAATTACAAGGGATGAGGCTTGAATTATAAGAATGTAGTCTGAAATATAGGGCTCTTCCCATTGATCAGGATGAATGGGGCTGCGCGATTAAGATTTACACCAAATGAGTGTAGTTGATCTGGACGGGTTAATATACTTTCGAGACGTGCTTCAATAATTTTCGTGGCACTTTTTGGTCCAATCCCTGGGACGCGCAAGAGTTCCTGTTTATCAAGTCGGTTGATCTCAACAGGGTTTCCAGATAAGTTTTGCTGCGCCCAGGCATATTTCGGATCGACTTCCAATGGTAGGAGACCATCCTGGTTGAATGGTAGCTCTTCCAATCCGAATCCATAATCGCGTAATAAAAACGAGGCTTCGTATAAGCGAAATTCTCGTTTTGGTGAGCCGGCAGGAACGTTTTCGAGCGGAGTATCTGGAATGGGGTTAAAACTTGAATAATATGTACGTTTCAACCGTAATTGGCTATATAAATATTCAGTGGTTGTTAAAAGCTCAAAATCCGTCTCACCAACCGCACTCACTACGAATTGAGTCACTGAAGATGGCCAATGATTATCCCATCCTTTATGAGCAGGCTGGGTATGGCGGATCTGGTTGATCCACTTTAGCGGTTGTAGGAGTTCTTCTACGAATTGTTTGCGTGGGGCAAGTTTTTCCAGACGTTCCGTGGTGGGTGCTTCGAGATTGATTGATACCCGATCTGCAAGCTGCATTGCACGTTCTACTTGAGCAAATTCTGCTCCGGGCATTATTTTTAGATGGATGTAACCACGAAAGCGTAATTTTTTACGTAGGATTTCTGCGGTAGCGATCAGCTTATCCTGAGTAAATACCCCATTATTCAGTATCCCTGAGCTAAGAAAAATACCTTCGGCAATACGCGCCTGGTAAAGAGACATGAATAAATTGGCAAATTCCTCCGGGTTGAAAGTAGCTCGCTGGAAATCGCGCCCGGACCTAAATGGGCAATAATAACAGTTTCGTTCGCAGATCGTAGACAGCTGGGATTTCAACAACAATATCCTTTTACCATTTGGTAAGACAGCATCACTAACAGAGACTTTATCCTGCTTACGATCCGATAACTGGATACAGGATGAATCTTCTGCAGGCTCGAGATGCATTTGGGATGTGACCAGCTTCAATTTCTCGAAAGCATCCATATAGTAATTATAGAACAGATGTACTATTTGTCAAGTAGGCAAAAAAAACACAGCCTCTCATTTTTATTATAGAGAGACTGTGGATAAAGTGAAATACGATAGTTAGTTTTGCCGTGACTGGAGTAATCGGTAGAGCGAACGCCTGGCGAGAATATCAGTGCTGACCATACCCAATACTTTTTTCCCATCGGTGACGGGCATGGCTGAAATCTCGTAATATTCAAGCTTGCGGACCAGATCCAGAATAGCATCTTCGGGTTTTGCTGATATCACCTTCCTGGTCATAGCTTGGTCCAGGGTAGTTTTTTCTATCGGCCCACGCGATGCTGCCTTGGTGATATCCCAATTGGATACGACTCCTACAAGTTCATCTCGGGCATTGATCACCGCAAGGATCGGGCACCCCGTATCTACAAATAATCGTGCTGCCTCCCGTAATGTACTTTTCGATTGGATGGTGATGATCGACTCCATTATGTCTGAAGCTTTTCGGTCTTTTTCCTTTGACGCAATCCGGCTAATACTGATGCTTTCGGCTGCTTCACATGGGAGGAGGTCTGGGTCAGAAATCAGGAGATCAACTAACTCGTGCATATTCCGTTTAATTACCTCATCACGTGCTTTCTCCGCAGCTTTTAGGCGCTTTTCTGCCAGCTGCTCGAAGTCTTGCGCATGTTGATCCAGCCAATTATTTACTCCTTCGATATCGCCTAGAGAAGCTTCTGGGATACGGAGATGATTTGGTGTCCTGATGAGGTGTTCCTGGGCGGCAAAAATAACTCCCCCAGAATTAACCAGATAATCCGTAACGATAAGGATCCCTTTATGGCGGTAGACTTCACGTTCCATACGAGAGCGAGCATATTTTCGATCTGGATCTGGTGAATAGGTGTTCGCTCCTTCGATGATTAACCTCCAGGCTCCCATACGATCGGTGGTCATCGATGGGTTGGTTGAATCGACAATATCTAAATAATTGGCGATGGGTGCAGCAGGAATAAAACAAAAAGCTGACTCACGTAGAAGATCTTCCGGGTCAGTGGAATATTTGGTCGAGTAATCGCCGGAGGAAAGGTTTAGCAGTTTTTCCTGGAAATAGCTTTTAGTAACAGTACCTTTACTTACCCAATCATTAAATAAGGTCTCCACCGGTAGTCCATTGGGATTAAATAAGTATCCAGAGATATCACTGATCCCTACAATGTGTACTTCAGGTAATCGCCGCTTCATGTACCTGGCGCCATGGGCACCCACAGCACCAAAACCCTGGATCATGATAGTAATCTCACTTTTGTCAGGAATTACAGCACCCAGAAATTGAGGGAGATTACACAAGCGCGGCATTTCTTCCAATAACGCTTCCAGGGCAATCGACAAACCGCCTCCAGCGGCACCCAGCTGGTCGATTCGATTTCCCCCCATATCTACAGGTTTCGAGAGAGCATTATCCAATCCGTTCATGATGGCGATTATTTTCATATCAGCATCATTCGTGCCGACATCCGGACCAGGGAGATAGATATCTCGATAGCGATAAATTAAACCTGCGAAACGCCTGACAATTTCTTGGTGTATTTCCGGAGGCAAACTTGGATCAGCAATAATGCCTGCTTTACCACCACCGTAAGGTAAATTAGCTGCCGCGTTTTTAAGCGTCATCCCCCGGGCGAGGTTATGGATGGTATTTGGGGTAAGATCGGGCAACATCCTTATCCCGCCCATTGATGGGCGTCCCATTGCCAGGTTATCAACAACCAGGAAACCACCCACTTCAAGTGGAGTATCTTCGTCCCACAGACAAGAAAGGACTTTCGGTCCCAGGCTGTCGACCTCAATTCCAAGTCTGCCCAGGCGGTCGATATCCAGCGGACCAAAATCGATGAAGCATTTTCCATCTTCACGAATGAGACGATTTTCCCAGGTTTGCTCCGGAATATGCGCTTTGAGGAACGACGCCATTTGTTTTGGAATCATACGTCATCCTAATTGTGCAGTTTTTGTGCAGCGATAAATGAAAGCCCATTTTGGGTGAGTGCAACGGCAGTGCGATTAGCAGAGTCAAACTTATCCATGAAATTGATCTTCAAGTTTTCCCAATCGCCAGATTCGATCACTTCGCTTTTATCGCGGAAATAATCCAGGATATCAGAGGGGTGAGCGCGCAATTGGTCGATCTCCGGATCGCCACCTTCGTGTTTGGCAGAGATATTGGCCACGTGATCTGCTAATTGGATCAGCTCATCCCGCCGGTTATAGGGTTGCCTGACGATGCTCTTCCAGGTTTCAGTAATATGATGCTCGAACCGAACTACATCTTCAAAACCAAATTGTTTACGGAATTGGGCAGTGATCTCGAGGGTCTCATTATTAACAGAATTACTCCAATTGAAGCCTATTAATGGCGAAGTCCCATCATCACGTGAGAACAGTTTTGCTCCAATTAACGTCCATAAACCGGCATAAGGATTATCGTTGCCCATGAAGACCGAGATCTTGAATTCAATATTTACCCCGATCCGGTATAAGAGGTATCCTAATAAGACTGTTCCTGGATTTATGTTTAATACCTGGCGAACACCATAGTTCGTATAGTAATACAAAAATTCATCCAGCCACTTCAGCGGGTAATTATTTGGCTCGCCAACGCCCCCAAAATATCCTGTGATCGTCGCCGGTCCACCCAGGTGGATATTTGATCCATCTGTACCCTTGGTATCAAGACACTCGACATAGGATGCTCCGATAATGCTCATGGCAGCTGCAATGGCGGGAAGGTCGCCATCCAGTTCCTGCTCCTTCATTTTTCTGACTTTGATAAAGCGTCCGGGCATCAGAAGCTGTTTGTCGATTGCTTCGTGTGCGCATGAAATAATCCAGGGAAAGTACTGGCAGGCACTTACTTCAAGTGTTACCGCAAAATCATCATTGAAATTGATAAGCTCGGCCTTCTCGCCTAATATCTTTTTTCGGTAATCTGCCACACTTATGAATGCAGACTGATCGCGCTGTTGTGCCAACCATTTCAGGTCTGCCAGGAACTCGGGTTTGGTTGCTTCAACTTTTTTAAACAGGTTATCGAGCTGCCCGGCCTGTTCAGCCTTTCGATTGATTTCCTCCGGAGTGCCATACTTATCAACGACCCCGAGAAAATCGTTAATTACTCTCATATCCGAGTCCAACAGAATTGCATTCAACGCATCTAGTCGTGAGGCATCTATCTTAAGAAGCTGACGAATTTTCTCATTCATATAGTACATTCTCCTGAGTAGATATTGTTGATATTCGAAAGTAAACGCACATGAATATAAGGTCGATTGTCTTCTTAAAATAAATACACTAATCTACTGTCAAGGTTTTACTCAAATTTTGTGGATAATCTGGATCGAATCCACGTGAAACACTAACTCTATAGGCAAGCAACTGCATCGGGATGATCGCCAGGATTGGATTGAATATCGCTCCGGCTGCAGGGATCGTGATCATGTCATGTGCGTTGGCTTGCAATCGACTGTCCTCCTCACCGATGACAATTGTTCTGGCACCTCGACAGGCGACTTCATTAATTCCACTGACGATCAATGGAACGTCTTCTAGTCCGGCGATAAATATGATTGGGTAGTCATTCCTGACTGCTGCTAGAGGACCATGCTTGAATTCGGTAGATAATAATCCCTCACAATGAATATTGGTAACCTCTTTTAACTTTAAGGCTCCCTCAAGCGCAATTGGATAGGTCGATCCATAACCCAGGCAGTAAGAATCGTTCCAAGAATCTAACAGTTGTTCAAGGCGCATTATTTGCGAATCGGCAGAACTAACCGTCTCATCGATTAACTCGGGTAATAAATTTAGTTTGGATGTAGGGCGACCTCCCATTATCGATGCTAAGTATAAAAACGTAATAACCTGATTAGTATAGGTTTTAGTTGCTGGAACGCTGATCTCATATCCGCATGTTAATGGTAAGTACATTTCTGTCGATTTTGTAAGTGTTGATCCAATCACATTAACCAGTCCAAATGCTTGCATGCCTTTGTTTTTGGCTATTGCCAGGGCATTCAGAACATCTTTAGTCTCACCACTTTGGCTGACAAAAATACCGACATCCTCTGGACCTAAAGTTGGACCATATTGTGAAACAAATTGCGTCGCGAGCACAGGGATGGATGCTTTTCCGGCCAGGTTACCGATATAGAATGAGCCAAGATTGCAGGCGTGATAGCTTGTGCCACATCCAATCAGATAAAGGTTCCTGGCTGCAACCATCCGCTGTGCGATGGGTAGGATATCCGGAGATTTATCTAGCATATGGATTAGCTCGCGTGCAACCTGAGACTGCTCGTGTATTTCTTTTAGCATAAAGTGCGCATAGCCACCTTTTTGAGCTAAGTCCATACTTTCAGTGATCATCTCAAAATCACGCTTAATGATTGATCCATCTTTTACACTACGCAGCTCGATTGTATTGTGTTGGAGAATCACAATTTCGCCATCTTCTATCGATAAAACACGCCTGGTGAGAGGCAGGATTGAGGGTAGGTCGGATGATACACAGGTCCCATATTCAGTGATCCCTGCCACCAACCCCGATCCTTTTTTAAACGCGTACAACTTTTCTTCACCGGCCATACCAATCACGAATGAATAATCGCCTAATAGATCATTGTAGGCTTTACGGATGGAAACAATAGTATCGTAGCCTTGGTTGATATACCTTTCAACCGCATGGACGCAAGTTTCTCCATCATTCTCTGAACGGACTATCATGCCTTCATTGATAAATTCTTGGCGTAGCTCAAGATTATTGACAACATTCCCATTATGAGCTCCCACCAGTCAAGCCCTTCGAATCCAAGTGAGGTTGTGAATTTTCTTGTGACGGAGAACCAAAAGTTGCCCAACGGAGCTGAGTGATACCACGTGTACCGACCATTTCCTTGAAATTGAGCCGTGGGGATACATCAGCTACTTTACCAGCATCTTTTCGCAAGTCGATGTGCCCCATTTTGGTGATGGTAGCACAACCTACCGAGTCATATCCACGATAGGATAGCCTTGTTGCTGCATCTGTAAGAATGGATCCTAACACTTGCTCGTCTTGCGTAATTATCCCAAAAATTCCACACATATTAATTCCTTATTATTAGATAATCAGTATATCAGATAAATATTATTCAATATCTTCTATGATGGATGGGCGGGTTATATCAAAGAGAGTTTACGAACAGCCGACAATTAGGCTTAAAAAAGAAAATGCCGGCATCCGTATAAACGAACACTGGCATTTAGTGTTGATATTTTCAGTTATTATGCTTTAACAATGCAATCTACCGGACAAACCGATACACATTGGGGCGAGTCATAATGACCAACACATTCTACACAGGTATCAGCGCTAATTAAGTAAATCGTATCACCTTCAGTAATTGATTCAGTCGGACATTCAGGAATGCATGCGCCACAAGAGATGCACTCTTCAGTGACTTTCATTGCCATGGTTTTTCTCTCCTTCTTTGGTCTGAGATAAGTTAGTGTACCTACTTGGTCAAAATACTCGTATAGATTACTAAAACTCGTTCAATGCGTCAATTGACAAACATCATGATTAAATAGGATGGATGTGACGCTGTGGGAAAACGATCGAGATGGTTTATGCAAATAAATATTTGATCTATTTCCAACAAATATCAAAGCTACAGGCAATTAAATTGTCCATTACCCTGGCGTATCAGGCTTTTTATATTTCAGATCACTACCACGCATAATAGAATTTTTACCAAATCGGTTTCTCACATCATCCACAGCGGTAAATAATTTGGAATCTTTCTTATTAGGCGCTTCCCAAAGACTAAGTTGTTTTACCGCTTGCTCAAATTGAGTAACGCCGACCCCCAAGAGTCTGACCGGTCTTCCTTTATTCCAGGTGTTATTAAATAATTCTTTTACTGCCGTATATATCACACGGTCGTCATTGGTGGGGTCGGATAAACTTACCTGTCTGGTGAGGGTTGTGAAATCATGCCATCGTAGCTTAAGCTTGATCGTTGTGCCTTTAAGATCCTTTTTTCTTAATCGACGACCAACGCTTTCAGACAATGAATGTAAAGTCTCATAGAGGGTTTGAACGTCTGAAACATCATGAGAGAATGTAGTTTCATTACTTACAGACTTAACTTCATGGCTTGTGTGGATTGGACTGGTGTCTATTCCGAGCGCTCGTTTCTCAAGGTCCTCGCCAAATTTACCTAAAATCTTGACCAGATCTTGCTTCGGAAGACGGGTTATATCGCCTATTGTATCGATTCCCAATTCACTTAAGTGTGCGGCCGTTTTTGGTCCTACCCCCCATAAAGCTTTCGTAGGTAGAGGCGCAAGAAATTCAGCCTCATGGTCTGGAGGGACGACCGTGATCGCCTGGGGTGGTGAAGTAGACCGATTTGAGGCTTTACCAAAATCGGTCGCAATTTTTGCCACGAGTTTGCTTGTAGCTACACCGATTGAGCAGGGTAAGTTAAAATGATCCATTACATATTGTTGGATATTTTTTGCCAGTGTTTCACTTTTATCAGGAAGATCACTGAGATCTAGGAATGCTTCATCGATGGAAACCTGTTCGACGAGTGGGGTCAGTGTATCAAGGTAATCCATTACCTGGTGTGAAATCTTTCCATAATCTCCATGCCTTCCGGAAACAATAATTAAATTCGGGCATTTTTTGATAGCATGCGCCATAGGCATCGCTGAATGCACACCAAACATCCGGGCGGCATAAGAACAAGATGCAACAACGCCGCGTTGATCAGGACGACCACCCACCGCAAAGGGTATGCCGCGGAGGGAGGGATCATTATTCTCTTCAACCGAACAGAAGAACGCATCCAGATCGATGTGGAGTATTTTTCTGGGCATTTACTCGTATTTTAATGCTGTAACTGGGACCATTGTGGCTGCCCTTAGTGCGGGATATAGACCGGATATTAGACCGATTAGCGTGGCAAAGATTAGCGCAAATATTGGCAACCAAAGTGGAGTGTACACAGCTGTGCTTGGTGGTGGACCACCTTGTTGGGCAGATTGACCTGCGAGATAGGATAGGGCTAGAACATTAATCACTTGACCAGCGGACCAGCCAAGGATCACACCCCCTAAGCCACCGAGAAATCCAATCCCTGAAGCCTCTCCCAGGAATATCGTCAAAACGTCACGGTTTGTTGCACCGATCGCTTTCATAAGACCGATTTCACGTGTCCGTTCTAAGATCGCCATTGCCATTGTGTTGGCAATACCGATAGCCGCGACCAGCAGGGCAATTGCTCCCACACCACCAAAAATTACTTGCAGTATGAGAAAAAAGCTATTTATGCCCTGGACATAGGATTGTGGAGTATAAGCTTGGTAGCCAAGCTGGGTAATCTGATCACTTATTTCGAGAACCTGATCTACATTATCAACGTTCACCACGAGCTGCTGGTAGCCATCCCGTGCACGGTTAATACGCCTGCCTAATATCCATTGGTTAAAAGTAGTTATGTCACTCAGAGGCATATATACTGAGTAATCCGATTCACCCTTGGATTCATTAAGCACACCGACTATTTTTAGCGGTACCGATTTTCGTATTTCATTGCCGTCCTGATCATACTTGATCAGTTCCAGCTTGATGGTTTGTCCCAGTAATTCTGGAGGAGTAGGAGTTTCCTGACCTGGACGCCACTGTGGGTTATAGAATGTACTTGGAACCTGCGCACCGATCACTGCTGTTCCTGGATTGAGTGTGTACTCACCACCCTGCAAGTCAACACCGAGAAAGGTAAGGTCTGGGGCTCCTACCCCGATTATCCCGCTGTAAGTTTCCATGCGATTATGCTTCAAAACGGCTGCACCTTGAATGTAATCTCGGGGGACAACCGATACCACCCCAGGTATGGCAGTCAGTTGCTCGATTGTGTCGTCTGTGATCAGTGTTTGTACCTGAGGGCCGCCACTGGCCATTCCTTTCCCACTGGCTGTTACTGGTCCCATCTCCTCATAATTTGGATACACCTGGATCTGGGTTAGATCCCCAATCCCATACAACTGCTGCGTGGCATTTTTCTGCAAGCCAATCGCCAGAGATACCAATACAACTACTGCCGCGGTACCAATGATGACACCAATCGCAGTGAGTGCAACCCGTGCTTTTCTTCGCCCTAGGTTATCAAGGATTAGCGAGAACAGGTCTAAAAAGCCCATTAATGGTTATAGCTCCAGGATTCAAGCATTTTATGGACCCTTAAGGGGCGGCTGAGCAGGGACGATTACCGGTTTCTCTGGCGAAGGTGTAGCCAATGGTTGTTCACCTGTTGATGGTTGGCCAGTACTTAACCCGCTATCGAGTCCGATCAATCCCAAGACGAAGCGCCAAACCTTGTGGAGAAATGTTTCTGGAGCTTGTGAAGGTACATCTATGCCACCATTCGGATTTCCATCTACAGGGGGTTCGATAATTGGTTGATCCATCACATCAACTGTCAGAGTATCGGTGACCACCTGCTGCTGGTTGAAATCATCTGTATAATCAATTGAGATTAATAGATCTGTGGTTCCAGGTACGTCGGGAATGAATGTGGCGTCTAGAGTAAAATATCCACCTGGGTCTAGAGTCCCAACGAGGATAGAACTATTACTCAACTGGCCACTTGGGGCTTCCACACGCATCATTCCTAACACGATACTACTCCTTCCAAGATTCACCACCTGGATCGGTAGGGTATTCGGCTGAGCAATAAAAAGGGTGGATACTTCTTGATAGAAACTGATTTCAAGAATGGGCAGCCTGTATACCAAAACAGTGATCACCTGGTCATCGATAAAGGTATGGTTTTGATCATCGGTATAGACAAACGATATTTTAAGAGGATATGCGCCAGGCGCAGTGTTTACATTAACGATCAACGCTTGATACTCCGTTGCGCTCTGACCAGGAGAAAAATCACCTATAGACTGAACATTGGATGTACCAATGGGTGCGAAATTAGTAAACTCTCCACTGCCTCCCGATACTCCACCAGGTTGTTGGGTACCACCGTCTCCACCGGATGTGCTACTGCCACCTCCAACGATCATCGTGACGTTTTTAGCAATTGAATTTCCCATATTCTCGATGATGATACCCAAATTAAATTGCGTCCCCGGTTGAAGCGGACTGATATCTGTCGTGTAACTCGTAATCACGAGCTGCGGCTTGACTGATGCAGTCGGGGTTTGTGTGGGAGTGGGAGTTGAGGTTGCACCAGAAGTGTAAACCAGGTGGACAGGTAGACTGATGGTGAATGTTTCACTGTATGCTGCTCCGGTTTCATTGGTATACGTTACGACCATGTTAATTGAGGTTTCGGTTGCCCACATGGTGCTGCTCAGATATAATGGCTGGCCAAATTCGCTGTGATTTCCGGGAGCTATTTCTCCCACCGCCACGACACCCCCGGTTCCACGCGGCATTACGTCGCCTGTCGAAAAAGTGGCAACAATATTCTTGGCATACTGTTGACCTGCATTATATAAGGTGACGAATAATGTGAATGCTTCACCAGGTGAGATCGTATCTTGGTCCAGGCTATAGGTATCCACCACGATTACAGGGCGTTCGAAGTTACCGGGAGGCTCAACAGTGTCTGTAGGTGCCACAGTAGGCGCTTCTGAGATTACTGTGAGTGCATCGGTGAGCGAGGCGGTTGAAGAATCAGGATTGGTCACGGTAACTGTATATAATCCAACCGGAACACCCGCAGGTACTTTGGATGATAGATTTGTTGCTGATGAAAACGATGTGACGAGTGGCCCATAACCATCCAGCGAAATAATGGCACCATTGACAAAATCATTTCCCGAAATTGTAATCGTGCTTTCATGACTGTTCGATACTGAGCTTGGAAAAACACCGCTGATCACTAACGCTGCTTGAGCAGTTGTTGGATATAGAAGAAGCACTATGGTTAGTGATATAAAGATGATGATTATGAATAAATTTCTTTTCATACGGATCTACCCTTCCCACTCTTTTTTATTGCATTAGTTTATCAAGAAGCGTAATCCTTGCTGGTTGCCAATAAGGAAGCAGCATTATATTTATCTTCAGTGACGATTTTCCCATCAAGTAAATACATGTGTCTGGTTGCAAACTGCTTCATTCTTATGTCATGCGTTACCACCAGCACAGAATGTCCTTTCTGGTGGAGTTCTGATAGCAGCTGCATGATATTTACCCCACTCGAAGTATCCAAATTTCCAGTGGGTTCATCTGCCAGTATTAATTTAGGGTCATTGACTAACGCACGGGCAATTGCCACCCTTTGCTGCTGACCGCCTGAGAGCTCGGTAGGTCTATGTGACATTCGGTCTTCCAACCCCACCAATTTGAGCACTTCGACCGACTTTTGCTTACGATCGCGGTTTGAAGTGCGGTTGAAGCGCATTGGAAATTCCACATTCTGTTGGGCAGTCATGTTAGAAATCAAGTTGAAGGATTGGAAAATGAAACCGACCGTTTGACGCCTGTATACTGCCAGTGCGTTTTCATCTAGTTCATCTAAGATTTGACCATTGACCTCGATATGTCCGCGTGTAGCTCGATCGAGACCTCCTACTAAATACAACAGGGTACTTTTGCCTGATCCAGATGGACCCATCAATACCGTAAATGAATTCGGCTCTAGCTCCAAATCCACCCCTGCCAGGGCGCGTACCATCGTTTGCCCCATGGTGAATTCTTTATAAATATCGGAAATCTTGACGAATATATCAGGCATTAATCTTATAAGCAAGATTCTAATTTGCTAAAGGAAAAATGGCCTGGTTATGGAAAGGTTTCCTAATAAAGTGCCTAAGTAAGCCAAGCCTGCTTGCATTGCAAGGATTACGAGAACAGTAAAAATTACTCCAACAGAAGATTTTGAAGTGCTCAAAGAAGTCGATATTCTTACCCCCAATATGAGTAAAAGTATCTGCCACAGGATGAAGATATCTATCAACTTGAGGATCTGACTGATATACATGATCAAAACTGAATCGCCTGTGGGGTTGAAACCGGATAACCCCGGACTCGCAATTAAATTTTTCGAAACCAACATATAAATAATTTGAATTAGAGCACGCAACGCTAGCGGAATGCTGGCCCACGCAACGATATTCATCGACATTGCCGTGCTGCCGCGTCCTCCAAGCAACGTAGTGACCAGATGTAAGATCCCTCCAAGTATCAACCAACCAATCCAAACACCCAATAAAGAGGAAATCACCGGCAAAACATAAACGAATACAGGTCCTTGAGTGGATTGGATGGCTTGAATATATTGGGCTTGTTGTTCGGGAGTGTAGTATTGATAATCTGGTGGATATGTTATTTCTCCCATCTGCGATGCTTGATATTTAATTTTACCTGCGACTAATGCATTTACTAAAACCAGGCAAGAAAGTACGAGCAGTGGGGTGATCCAAACCGATTTGGTTGAGGTTGCTATATGTTGGAAAGTCAGTCGGGGTCTAAAAAGGATATCTGGCAACCAATTAAAATAAAAGCGTTTATCCTTAGTAGTGATTGGGAGATCTGCCATGAGGTAATTTACCTTGTTTAGAAAATTGGGTTGATTATAACGATCCGGGATTAGAAATTTGTAACTCCTTCGGCATTTCTGAATCAGTGTCGACTTGAAAAGGAAGGCGCATAGCCAGCCATACTACCATCAAGCTGACTTTATCAATACTGGCGTCGGAGTCAGGAAAGAGCTCAGAGAATGTCTTGTATAAAATGTCAAAGTCTTCACCTTTCGGCCAATGGATATAAAACCCGGGGAGTTTTGTCCGATCCATCGTAGTTGGGAAGACAGGCCATTCCTTAATCGCCTCGATAATCGATACAGCTGAAGATATCTCTTCGTTTTCGGGGAAGATGTGCCACTTGCGTTCTTTTAATAAAGTGAACGCCTGACTTCGTAAATCTGATTGGATTTCAGCCCAACAAGCAAGGATAACCGCGACCAGATCTGGAGATTTCTCGAATGCTTTTGAGGTTGGAAGAACTTTTACTAGTGCTGGGGCTTTCTCACTGCTCCGGAACCCTGGAACGGTTACGTAATTTTTTATTTTTTGGTTTAATTCACGCGCGAGATGTTCTTCAAGAATAGGCTGAGCATTCAGTGTTTCCCGAATGACTTTCAACCTGAAGTCAGGACGCATATATTCATTAATTGCATGGAATGGGAGGAATTCTGTGTTTTCAGCCATAGTATACGGGTGAGATTATTGATTGAAATCAGTTAACAGCTAGTATACCAAATCCTGAGCAATTAGATCACCTACAAAGCGTTAATATGCAGGTTATTATAGGCATTAAAAGCGTTAAGGTGTAATATTTAGATATAAATTTCAATAAAAGGTGATATTTTTCGATGGAAAAAATGATACCGCTAGGTAGAAGCAGTGTAAGTATCTCCCCAATGGGTTTGGGAACGATGCAGTGGGGGTATATTCAATTTACCGACCAACAAGGAAGTAATGTCGATAAAGATGTTCGCGAAACATTTAAGGTTAGTTTAGAATCTGGTATTAACTTTTATGATACTGCTGAGATGTATGGAAATGGAAGGTCTGAACTTTATCTCGGAAAATATCTGAAAAAATTCACCAATAATATAGTTGTTGCCACTAAATTCATGCCGTTTCCATGGCGATTAACAAAAGGTGATTTTCGATCAGCACTCATGCGCAGCCTTAATCGATTGGGGTTGAGCCACGTTGATTTATACCAAATGCACTGGCCTATTCCGCCTGTATCAATCCAATCCTGGATGGAGGCGATGTCAGCTGCCGTTGCTGATGGACTGATCACAGCTGTTGGTGTATCGAACTATTCACCTTCGCAGACTCGGAAGGCGTTTGACGTATTATCACGTCACTCCATTCCGCTAGTCTCTAATCAGGTGAAATATAGTCTACTCGATCGCCGTCCAGAACGAAGTGGACTGACAGATCTATGTAAGAAATTTGGCGTAACTTTGATTGCCTACTCTCCTCTTGAAAAAGGTATCCTTACCGGTAAATACACACTTGAAAGTAAACCCCAAGGTTATCTGTCATGGAGATATAATAAAAACTACCTGGTAAAAATCGAACCTGTGATAGAAACTTTACACAAAATTGGTTTGGCTCACGGAGGTAAGACGCCTTCAATGGTAGCGTTAAATTGGCTGATTTGTAAAAGCGCAGTGCCAATTCCTGGTGCCAGGAACGAAAAGCAAGCCCAGGAGAATGCAGGGGCTTTGGGTTGGCAGTTAAGTACTGAAGAGGTCGATTACCTGGATAATATTAGTAACGAAACAACTATGTAATTGTTGATATTCTAAAATTTCGCTGGAGGAGACAATGTTACGTGTAGATAAAATCGATACTAATGACAAAGCGTTAGTGAAAAGATTTGTTCGCATTCCATACAAATTGTATGCAAATCATCCTCAGTGGGTACCTCCAATAATAATGGATGTGGAGACGCAATTGAATCGAAAAAAACATCCATACTTCGAGCACAGCGATGCTGATTTCTTTATCGCAACAAGGGATGGACGCGATGTTGGACGAATTGCGGCACTTGAAAATAAGCGATTTAACGAATATCACAAAACGAAGCAAGCCCAATTCTATCTATTCGAATGCGAGGATGACCAGGAAGCTGCCAATATTCTATTTGAAAGAGCTTTTGAATGGGCAAAAGCGAAGGGACTTAATCGAATCGTCGGTCCCAAAGGGTTTGGGGCACTCGATGGTTACGGGATTCTTGTCGAAGGATATGATCACCGGCAGGTTATGTCAATGATGAATTACAACTACCAATATTATGTAAAGCTGGTCGAGAATATTGGATTTACCAAGGAAGTTGATTTTGTCTCGTGTTATATGAGCAGAGAATCGTTCCACCTACCGGATAGAGTTTATAAAATTGTGGAAAGGGTGAAATCGCGCAACAATATGGGAGTGCATACATTTGAAACGAAGAAAGATTTGCGCGCTTGGGCAAATAAGATTGGAAAACTGTATAATGATTCGTTCGTCAATAATTGGGAATACTATCCATTAACCGAACGGGAAATCCAATTCCTTTTGGAAAACATTCTCACTGTTGCTGATCCTCGACTCATAAAAATTATCACCCATAACGATGATGCTATCGGTTTTTTGTTTGGTTTTCCTGACTTATCATCAGCAATGCAACGTGCCAAAGGCAAGCTGCTCCCATTCGGATTAATCCAGATCATGCTCGAGATGAAACGTACGAAGTGGATATCATTAAATGGAGCTGGTGTTTTGCCCGAGTATCAAGGCGTAGGTGGTAATGCCCTGCTTTACGTCGAAATGGAAAAGTCATTGCACGACTATACATTCGAACATGCCGATTTAACTCAGGTAGCTGAAACGGCAGTCCAGATGCGTAAAGATTTGGAAAACATTGGTGGAAAAGCTTATAAAAATCACCGCGTTTATCAGAAACAGTTATGATTTAAATTACCTGGATGTTTGATTAGAACACTATCAATAATAAGATTCAGGATTAATTATTATTAGATCACCGAAAAACCTTCCAGAATATTGCTGGAAGGTCTGGTTTTAATCAATAATTCTATGTTAGACTAAATTGCTAGATACTTATTAAGAAATTTCGGAGGTATCGTGCAGCCAATTCTACGCATTGATTTATCAACAGGTTCTATTGATGATTATTGGGTCCCCAGAGATTGGGAAATTGATTATCTTGGCGGCGCATCCTTAAGCGCCCGATTATTGTATGAAGAAATACTCCCTGAGCTGGATCCACTCTCTGCGCAAGCTCCTTTATTGTTTCTCAATGGCCCACTATCAGGTACATCTGGACCTGCAGTGGGGCGATTTGTGGTTTGTGCAAAATCACCTGCGACCGGTTTATGGGGAGAATCCAATTGCGGTGGTTTTTGGGGTCCTGAGCTACGAATGGCAGGATATTATGGCTTATGGATAACTGGAAAAGCTAAATCTCCAGTGTATATTTCGATTAATGATAGTCATGTTGATGTCCGTCCTGCTGATAGGATTTGGGGACAGGATACATACACTAGCCAGGAAATGATAAAAGCAGAATTGGCAGGGAACAATCAAAGAGTAGCTGTGATCGGCCCAGCCGGTGAATCTTTGATTCCATTTGCTAGCATTCTTACGGATCATGGTAGGATGGCAGGTCGAACGGGTATGGGCGCTGTTATGGGATCCAAAAGAATAAAAGCGATTTCAGTAAAAGGGTCAGGAAAAGTTCCAGTAGCGGATCCTGAACGTTTCGCAAAAGTCAGGTCAAATGCAAATAGAGAGCTAAAAGCGGATGTATATACGGAGGTGTTGCATGAACTTGGTTCAGCCAGCGCTGCTGAATATTGGGATTACCTGGCTGATATGCCAAAACGATATTTTCAAAATGGTGTCGACGAAAATGCGGTCAATATTTCCGGCGCAAGCGTGGCTGAAAGTATACTGGTTGGTATGAGTGCCTGCCATGCGTGCGTCATCGCCTGCGGAAGAGTGGTTAAGCTTGAAGATGGGAAAAAAAGGAAAGGTCCTGAATACGAAACTTTAACCGGATTTGGTCCTAATTTAGGTTATGACGACCCAGTGGGAATCACCAAGATCGGTGAATTATGTGATCGGTATGGGATGGATTCGATTAGTATGAGCAATATAATCGGGTTGGTATTCAAGCTTCATCAAAAAGGCATGATATCTCGAAAAGAAGCTGGTAATTTATCATTGGAATGGGGCGATTATGTAAGTATTGAGGAATTGATTTATCAGACGGTACGTCGGAAAGGTTTGGGTAAATGGATAGCAAAAGGATCCCGAGAATTAGCCAAGCATTTTGCCTGTGAGGACGAAGCAGTACAAGTTAATGGATTGGAAGTACCTTACCATGATCCGCGTGGATCGAGTGGTATGGGTTTAGTATACGCGACTTCACCTAGAGGAGCCTGTCATAACCAGTCTGACTACTTCTTGATCGATATGGGACAGGTATTAACTGATCTTGATATGGAGGCGTATGATCGACAGGGAGGGGCAGAGAAAGCCAAGAATGTTGCTATTCACCAGGATTGGCGAACTGTGTCTAATGCTTTAGTGATTTGCGTTTTTGCAAATGTGCCGGTGGCAACAACCCTGGAATTAGTCAATACTGCCTGCGGTTTAGATTGGCAGGTTACAGACCTCATGCGGTCCGGTGAACGTGGATGGAATCTAAAACGGGCTATCAATAATCGTCTTGGATTGACCTGTAAGAACGATACACTTCCGAAAGCATTTTCGATACCCTATGCGGATCACCCTGCAGGTTCGGACGGATATATATCTGATATCGATAGCATGCTGGATGCATATTATCTTGTACGTGGATGGGATCCACAAACTGGTTATCCGACGAAGGAAAAGCTGCTATCGTTAGGATTGGGGTGGGTAGTGGAGGATTTATGGTAAAGCTCTTTACGGTGAAAGAAATGTTAGCCTTAGAAAGAGAGGCCAATGAAGCAGGTCTGACGTATGAGATGATGATGGAAAACGCCGGTAGAGGGCTAGCAGATAAAATCAATAATGCGTATAAACACTTTTCGAATAAAAAAGTCATTGCTTTGGTTGGATCAGGAAATAATGGCGGAGACGCGCTCGTTGCATTATCCCAGTTAATTTTGTCTTCCTGGAAAGTCTACGCTTATATCGTCAAAAAAAGGGCTAGTGATGATGTGTTGGTCAGAAGGTTGGTGGAAAATGGGGGAGAAGTGATCAATATTGATGAAGACGCAAAATATACGTATTTATCGGAATTATTAAATTCCTGCCAGGTGTTTATAGATGGTATTTTGGGGACTGGGATTAAATTACCTTTGAAAGATGATATTGCAGGCGTGTTAGCTTTTGTGAACAGGAAAATTGAAGATCAGTCAGACAAAATCCACGTCGTGGCGGTTGATTGCCCGTCAGGTGTGGATTGCGAAACTGGTGCAGCTGATGACGAGGCCATACCCGCTGAAATTACCGTTACGATGGCTGGAATTAAATCTGGATTGATCCGCTTCCCTGCAGCAAAACTTTCAGGAGAAATATACGTTGGCAGCATAGGTCCTATTGAGAATTTAACGGCATATAAAAATAATGCAAAAACCATAATCGACCATGAAATTGTGAAGAACTATCTTCCAAAAAGACCTCTCGATGCTCATAAGGGGACATTTGGAACGGCTTTGATCATAGCAGGGTCTGTGAACTACACAGGTGCAGCGCTTCTATCAGGTTTGGCTGCATACCGGTCAGGAGCAGGACTGGTGACTATGGCGGTGCCAGCTCCATTGCACAAAGCTTTATCTGGACATATACCGGAAGCTACTTGGATAATCTTGCCCCATGAGATGGGAGTAATTTCACCAGATGCAGCACGCGTGGTTCATCAAAATATTTCTCGAGCGACCGCCATATTGATCGGACCAGGTTTTGGTCTTGAAGACGCGACCATGGACTTTCTCACTAAACTTATCACAAAAGGCACCGCACTAAAACATGAGGAGATGGGTTTTATCCAGAATAAATCATTTTTAAACAGAGGAGAATTATTAAATAAACCAATTATTGTGGATGCAGATGGTTTGAAACTAATGTCGAAGATTAAGGACTGGGCTGAACTTATTTCAACCCAAGCGATCTTAACTCCGCACCCAGGAGAAATGTCTGTATTAACCGGTTTACCGATTGAAGAAATTCAAGCGAACCGGCTTGAAATTGCAGAAAAATATTCTAAACTTTGGGGCCACATCGTAGTATTAAAAGGCGCATATACGGTAATTGCCGCCCCTGATGGACAGATTGCTGTTGTTCCGGTCGCTACACCTGCTTTAGCACGTGCAGGAACAGGTGATGTACTCGCAGGATTGATTGTTGGATTACGCGCTCAGGGATTGAATGCTTTTACGGCAGCCTGCGCAGGCGCATGGATCCATGCCTCTGCCGGAGTATTGGCTGCAAAACGTATGGGAAACACAGCATCTGTTATTGCTAGTGATGTGTTAAATGCTGTTCCTCAGGTCATAAGTGACTTGTAATCGAGTCGCATTTAAAAAAAAAGAACGGAACCCACTTGAATAGATATGGGTTCCGTAAGATTATAATCAAAAGCGATTAACCTTCTACGGTTACCTCAGGTGTTTCGTCAGAGCCAGATTCGGCTTTCGGGGGGATTGCAGTCTCGCCCTTGGAGCGGTGCGACTGATATGCTTCACCGCCTTTTTTCATCAGCTCATCCGCTCGGGCGCGTGCCTCCGCCGCTGCTGCTTCAGCTTTCACCCTGGCTGCTTCAGCTTTTTCAACGGCCTTGTCTTTTAATTCAATGCTTCGATCTCGAATTATCGTTCTCGTTTCTTCACCTGATTGAGGTGCGAGCAACAAAGCAATGATTGAACCTACCATCCCACCGATGATAAAACCGGCTAGGAAAGCACCAAAATCACCATCACGATCAGACATAGTTGTTTTCTCCTTTCATAGGTCTTCTATTTTTTCCCTGTCATTCTCAAAAGAACTAATAACCTTGATAAAACAGCCATTAGCTCGTTCAGTTTTATCACGGGTTCGACAAGGTTATCACTTAAGAATTTTGTAGTGCCGCGTAAGTTACTGACAGTCTCATTTGTTGAATCCAATATCGGTTTAACCTCAGTCTCAATTAAATTGGTCAAGCGGGCGATTTGGATAATTAAGATGATTAATGCCAGACCGATAAATAAGGATTCTATTGCCATCAAGATGATTGCAATATCCCGCAATCGCGCTACCGTTTCATACGACGTAAGAGCTGGATTAATCAGAAAGATAAAGCCTGTGATCAACAAACCCAGGATTATTATGGCAGCAATTACAATGCCTGCTATCGTGAGGCGCTGCTTACGGAGCTCTTCTGGAGTTAATTCTTTATCAACTGAAACATCTAGAGGCTCTTCTGTCCCGGTGTCCATTGAGAAATATTATACCATAGGGATAAAAGTAAATTATCTATGGTTGTGTGATTAATTTGGCCAAAATAATCCTACATTTAATTAGTCGCCAGGATTTTACTTGACATTTGATACATCAAAAGTATAATAATTGTTGGAAACGGAAGTATTAATCCTATATTATGTATGAAATAGACAATATAGATATTAAAATAATAAATTTATTGATGGAAGATGGTCGAATGCCGGCATCTGAGATGGCGAGGCGCATAGGAGACATCTCGGAGCGGGTTATTCGATATAGGATTGAGCGCATTGTAAAAGAGGGATATATTCAAATCAGCGCTATTAATAATCCAAAATCATTGGGCTATCTTGTTACAGCTGATGTATTCCTAGAAGTAGAGTCATATTCTATCCTTGATGTAGCGAATAAAGTTGCAGAATATGATTGCGTTAGCTATGTCGCCTGTTCGATTGGCGAAAACGATATTAGTATTCAAGTCGTAGGTCATGATACTAATGAAGTGTATCAATTTGTAACAGATATTATTGGGAAAATACCCGGGGTTCGCAAGACAACAACATCGATTGTTCCATTGGTCCTAAAGGATGTATACCAATGGCGTATACCGAAAGCAGCCTGCACATCTGTTAATTCAAAGGTTAGTAATACAACGAAGGAGAAAATAAATGGGCGAAATTAGACCAAGGAGCCAAGTATTACAAACCCGGGCGCTCAAATCGATTCCACTCGGAGTCAACTCAAATTTTCGGTACTGGGGAGATGGAATCACTCCATACGTAGCCAAAGCGAAGGATGCGTATTTATGGGATGTGGATGGAAACCGGTATATCGATTATCGCCTGGCTTTTGGACCAATAATCCTTGGACATTCATACAATGAAGTAAATAATAAGGTGCACGAGGAGATTGATCAATCAGTACTATGTGCCATGACCAGTGAGCTCGAGCTAGAAGTTGCTGAAATGATTATAGAGATGTGTCCTTGCGTTGAAATGGTTAGACTGGCATGCTCGGGGACTGAAGCAACAATGCACGCCCTGAGGGTTGCCAGGGCTTATACCGGCAGGGAGAAAGTAATCAAGTTTGAAGGAATGTATCATGGTTTCCATGATTACACACTATTTTCAACCTATGCTCCTGCAGAGGTATACGGGAATATTAACAATCCGATACCAATTCCTTCATCATCGGGGATTCCTAAACCGCTCAATGACCTGATTATCACTGTTCCATTCAATGACTTTGAAATCCTGGACAAAACATTACGAAGAGTTGGTAATGGAGTGGCTGCGATCATCGCTGAACCCTGTATGGGCAATTGTGCGTCGATCGAGCCTGTTCCTGGTTTCTTGGAATTTATTCGCAAGAAGTGTACTGAATATGGGATCGTATTCATCCTGGATGAAGTAAAAACTGGTTTCCGGATCGCCAGGGGAGGCGCTCAGGAATATTATCATCTCGTTCCTGATATGGCTACTTATGCCAAAGCAATGGGTAATGGTTACCCGGTTGCTGCATTCGGTGGAAAGAAAGAGATAATGAGTGTGATTGGGAAGGGGGTTGCTCAGGGTGGTACATATAACAATAATAAACCGGGCGTGGCTGCTGCATACGCCACTCTAAAGCTACTCAAGGATAAGCCTATCCTGGAAGAAATCGAGAAGCGTGGGAAAAAATTGATGCAGGGATTAAAAGATATATTCGTCCAGGCGAGTATTCCGGCGTCTGTTCATGGTTATCCTGCCATGTTAGCATTCTCTGTAGGTACCGAGAAAGTCATCAACCAACGTGACTGGCAGGAAACAGAACGGGATTACTATCTGCGACTTGTAGATTACGCTATCGATCGTGGAGTAATGCCCGACCATGACCCCCGTGAGCCCTGGTTCCTGTGTTATTCCCACAATGATAATGATATCGACGAAACTTTGAATGTCATGTCTGACGCAGTAAAAAATGTAAACAGATAAACAAAACTTTCGAACATTCGACTGCAGCACCAATCGTGACTTCTTTTTAACGGAGATATTCATGAATACGACAGATACCAGACTTACTGCCCAGGAAATCGTAAAACTTAATAAGGAATACTCACTTTTCTCCTGGTCGGTGCAAGCTACTACCAACCCAATCCCCATTTCACGAGCAGAGGGGGTTTATTTCTGGGATGCTGACGACAAGCGTTACATCGATTTCTCCTCGCAGCTGATGAATATGAATATCGGTCACCAGCATCCGAAGGTGATCAAAGCTATACAAGAGCAGGCAGCTCAGCTCTGCTATGCACATCCTGGGATGGCGACGGATGTGCGTGGATTGTTAGGCCAAAAAATCGCGGAAGTTGCTCCAGGCAATTTGAAGAAAACCTTTTTTTGCCTGGGTGGAGCAGAAGCGAACGAAAATGCGATTAAAATTGCCCGGTTTTACACCGGAAAAAATAAAATTATGGCTCGGTACCGTTCATATCATGGTGCTACGCATGGGGCGATTGCTCTTACCGGTGATTACAGGCGATTACCGGTAGAACCAGCATTACCTGGGGTCGTACATTTTCTTGATCCGTTTTGCTACCGCTGCCCATTCGGTTGGACGATAGAAACCTGCCACAGAGAATGCATCTCCCATGTTGAAGAAGTGATAAATTATGAAGGTCCAGACCGGATTGCAGCTATTTTCATGGAGGGTGTAACCGGTTCAAATGGTTTAATCATCCCACCAGATGATTATTGGCCGCGTGTCAGGGAAATATGTAATAAATATGGGATCCTTCTGGTTTCAGATGAAGTCATGAGCGGGTGGGGTCGCACTGGAAAATGGTTTGCTGTTGATAATTGGGATGTAGTTCCCGATATGATTACCACTGCCAAGGGGATTACTTCGGGGTATGTACCACTGGGCGCAGTAATTGTTTCTGAACCGATTGCGGAGTACTTCAACGATAAGATGCTTTACTGCGGATTGACGTATAGTGGTCATCCCCTGGCATGCGCTGCTGGGATTGCCACAATTGATGTATATTTTGAGGATAACCTGCTTCAGAATGCAATAAAAGTAGGCAAATACCTGGGTGCAAAGTTGGAAGCTATCAAGACAAACCATCCAAGCGTCGGAGATGTGAGGTATATCGGTTTATTCACTGCTATAGAAGTTGTTAAAAACAAAAAGACAAAACTACCTTTCGAACCTTTGCTTGAGACATCGAAGTTCCTGAGGGAAAATGGATTATTTACCTTTATTTTCCACAATGTAATCTTCGTGGTTCCACCTTTATGTATCAATGAATCTCAAATTGATGAAGGATTAGATATTGTTGAGATGGCGTTGGATCAGATCGATAAATTGGTAGATTAAATATCTAGTTCATAGTAGTACATAATACTTATTTAAGGAGAATGTTGATGACCGAGCTCGTCTTACAGAATTATGTAAACGGTGTGTGGATTAATCCTGATTGTGAGAGTTTCCGAGAAGTAACAAATCCAGCGACAGATGAGTTATTGGCTAAAGTACCCGTATCTACATTGTCTGCCTTGGATAATGCAGTTCAAATTGCGCATCAGGCATTTCAGACATGGCGAAGAGTTCCTGTAACCACACGCATACAGTACTTCTTTAAGTTAAAAGCTTTATTGGAAGCAAATTTTGAGGATCTTTCTCGCAGTATCACGCTTGAACACGGTAAAACGTTGGATGAATCACGCGGAGAGATGCGCCGGGCGATTGAAAACGTTGAAGTTGCTTGTGGGACGCCGTCTCTGGGTATGGGAGATATCGTCGAAGACATTGCCCCTGGTATTGACGAGATGATGATTCGCCAACCGCTTGGTGTGGTTGGGTTAATCTCACCCTTCAATTTTCCTGCAATGATAGCATTTTGGTACCTGCCTTATGCTATTGCGACCGGTAACACCGTCATCGTGAAACCGTCGAGCCGGGTACCCATTACCATGGTTAAGCTGTTCCAGCTGATGGAACAAGCAGGCTTTCCAGCTGGTGTCGTTAACATGGTTCATGGTGGTTCCGATGTCGTAAACGGCATCCTTGACCATCCATTGATCAAGGCGATCGGTTTTATCGGTTCTACACCGGTAGCATTGCATGTGTTCAGCCGTGGAGCGGCACACGGGAAACGAGTTTCTGCTGGTGGTGGAGCAAAATGCCCCGTCCTCATCTTACCGGATGCTGATGTAGACACGACCACAAACATCATGATGGATAGTGCGTTCGGTTGCAGTGGGCAGCGTTGTCTTGCTGCGACCGTTGCGATTATGATTGGCGAAGCCGATAAAACCTTTATACCCGCTTTTGCCGACGCAGCGTCAAAACGTGTAACCGGATTCGGGCTGGACCCAGACGTACAAATGGGTCCGGTCATTACACCACACGATAAATTACGCATTGAGGGATTAATTCAGCAAGGTGTAAACGAAGGTGCAGAAATGTTGGTCGATGGTCGAAATGCAGTGATCTCTGGTTATGAGAAGGGTTATTTTATCCGCCCAACCATCTTGACTGACATTCCGATAAAAGGAATCATTCATTCAACAGAGATATTCGGCCCGGTATTGGGAATTATGCACTGTAACACTGTGGAGGAGGCGATCAAGGTCGTCAATGACAGCGCATTTGGCAACGCCGGCTCGATTTTTACGCGGGATGGTGCAGCGGCGAGAAAATTCAGATATGAAGCTGATGCCGGGAATATTGGCATAAACATTGGAATCGCGGCTCCTATGGCATTTTTTCCTTTCAGTGGATGGAAAGAAAGCTTTTATGGTGACCTGCATGGACAGGGCAAACATGCTATTGAATTCTTTACTCAGACCAAGGTTGTGATTGAACGTTGGCCAAAGGAATGGTCCAGGAAGTTCTAGGGAAAGGAGGAGTTATAAGGGTTGACTCGGTGTTTGATTGGCTCCAGATTATGAAATTGAATCGACCTGAATCTAATTAAATAACTGCAGGAGGATGTAAAATGCCAGAACAAATGGCTTTTGCTCGAAAAGCAAGCGGTCTTGTACGTGGACTTTCTTTTTGGGATGCTTTTGGTGTCGGATTTATGAACCAGGGTCTCACACCGAGCATGTGGGTAATGATCAGTTTCGGTTTGGGGGTATATCTTGGCGGAAATCTGATCATCGCAACGCTGATTTCTGCTGTTCTGTGCGGTATTGGCTTTTCTCTCGTTTGGGGGATCCTGGGAGGCTCGATGCCTCGATCTGGTGGAGAATATATCTACAACTCGCGTATCATCCATCCCGTGATCGGTATCGCAGAATCCTTCGGGAATGCGTTTGTATGGATCATGTGGATCTTTGTCCTTGCGCCATGGACAATTGATCCGGGACTAACAATGATGTTCCAGTTCCTGGGGTTAGAAAGTGCTGCTGAAGTAATTCAAACACCAACAGCTGTCTTTTTAATTTCCAGCGTTGTTAGCATAATTGCTTTATTGTTCGTTGTTTTCGGCATGCGGGTGTTCGCAACGGTACAAAAAGTAATCATGATTCTTGGTATTTTAGGCTGTACGATCATTTTGTTGGTGTTCACATTTACATCACATGAGGCATTCGTACAGGCGTGGAACAACCTGGCAGTCCAATATAGCTCCTTGGATTATCAATCTTTTGTTAATAGTGCCCGAGTATCCATAGAAGAAGCGGGGAAAGTATTACCATCTACCTGGAACTGGTTTGATACCTTTGGTGTGATGGTTGCTGGATCATGGTTATTTGCCTACGCATATTGCATTACATTCATCGCGGGAGAAGTAAAACGACCAGATAAAACAATCATCCTGGCAAACTTATTTGCAGTCCTTGTTCCAGCTTTCTTTATGACCTGGCTGGGAATAGTATTGTATAAGACCGTTGGATTTGAATTCCTCTCAGCTACAGCATTCGTTGATAATAATGCCATTGAGCTGGCAGGTTATACATTCCCATGGTCACCACATTTTGTCGGCTTGGCAGCTGTAATCGTACCGACGAATAATATTATCCTATTCATGATGTCTCTATCGTTCATTCTCTTTAACTTATGGTGGGTTGCCCTTTCATACCTTGCTTTTCCACGTATTTTGTTCGCCTGGGGTATGGATCGGATGGGCCCCAAATGGTTTGCTGATATCGATTACCGTTGGGCATCTCCTGTGAAGAACCACATTCTTTGCTTTTTCCTAGGCGAGATTGGTATCTTATTATTTGCTTTCTTTGGAGATCCAATGGAATCGTTATCCGTCACGGGTATGGAAATTGTTTCTGTGTTTGGGATCACGGCGATCGCTGCAGCGATATTCCCATTCTCAAAGCGCGCACGTCAAATTTGGGAAACCTCCCCCTATCGGGGATGGAAAATACTCAACATTCCAGTCGTTACCATTGGTGCCATAGTAAACCTCATATATTTAGGCATACTTTTCTATTTCTTCTTCTTCATGGCGGAGATGGGAGAACAAGAACTTGTTAAGGGATCTTTGATCTTGTATGCCATTATCTGGGGTGCCGGAATCCTTTGGTATTTCTTCTGGAAGAATCGCAACAAGCAGGCAGGGGTCGATGTCAGTATGACCTATGGGGAATTACCTCCTGATTAATTATTTACATGATGAAGGACGGAGAGTTTACCCTTCGTCCTTCATACATTATTGGTTAAGGAGTGATAGATGGGAAATGCGATAAAAATATTTTTCGTTACTGATATACATGGCTCGAATTTATGTTACCGTAAATATTTAAACGCCCTCAAAGTTTATAACGTGGATGTAGGGATCCTTTTAGGTGATTTAACCGGGAAAGTTTTAGTTCCCCTGGTGGAAAAAGCAGGTGGTGGCTGGGAAACGACGTTGATGGGAACGCATCTCGATGTAAATAGCCAGGATGAGTTAGACAAACTTAAAAAAACCATTGAAATGATGGGTTATTACTGGGTCCACCAGACACCTGAGGAATTTAAAGAATTTAAAGCTGATCCCAAAAAAGTCGACTTATTATTCAAGGAATTGATGATGAGCCGATTATGTGAGTGGATAGACCTTGCTGATGAACGATTAGCTGGCACCAGTTATAAAGTTTATATGGCTCCAGGAAATGATGACCATTTTGAAGTCGATCAGATAATCTCAGATTCAACAGCAATCGTCAATTGCAACAATAGGAATGTGATGGTGGGTGACCACGAGATGATCACCTTTTCCTGGGCAAACCCGACCCCATGGAATACGCCGCGTGAAAAAACTGATGAAGAATTGGAACCCATGCTTGAGGAACTCGTGGCCTTAGTGAAAGATAAATCAAACGCCATTTTTAACTTCCATGCTCCACCTTACGGTTTTGCTCTTGATTTAGCGCCAGAATTAACCAAGGATTTGGTTCAGGCAGCTGACCGTAAGATACATGTTGGCAGCCATGCGGTTACCAAGATGATTGAAAAATACCAGCCCCTGATCGGTCTTCATGGTCACATCCACGAATCGCGAGGTGCCCAAAAGATTAAACGTACACTCATTGTCAATCCCGGTAGTGAATATTCTGAAGGAATTTTGAAGGGTGCGATGATTGTATTGGAAAAAGGTAAGGTCAAAGACTACGTATTTACATCTGGATAGGAGAAAAGATCATGTTACCGGTAAAAAGGTTTCGTCTGCCTAAAGATATACCATTAGAGGAATATCCAAATCCTGAAGAATATCTGACGGAGGCCCGCCGATTGACCGATGAAGCCCAGAAGCAGGGATTGATTCTGCGAGTCATGGGTCCTATCGCCTTGCATTTTTACTTTCCAGACTACGTTGAGCTATACCGTAGCATGGAGCGCTTAGGGGAAAGGGTTTTTACCGACATTGACTATGCCTCCTACGGCAAGCAGCGGGGAAAAATCGTCCCGTTTTTTGAAAAGATGGGTTATGAATTGGAAAAGCGTGCCGCGATGATGATGGGTGGTACGCGTCATATCTATTTTGGTGGACGCATTCCAATGATTGATGTTTTTTTCGATAAGCTGGATTACAACCACCCGATTAATTACCAGGGAAGGCTCGAGTTTCACTCCTATTGTGTTTCTCTCACTGATTTATTGTTACAAAAACTCCAAATTGTGAATATCAACGATAAGGATCTGAAAGATGCGATGCTGTTGCTCTTAGCTGGACAGCTTGGTGATGGTGAAGCTAATAAAGTAAACCTCAAATACATCTCGAAATTGATGGCAGACGATTGGGGGTTCTATTACACCTCGATCATGAACCTTAATAAAATCCAAGCAGCTGTCTTGGGTGTCCCTGTCCTTACTAACGAAGACAGAATAGTAATTAGTGAAAAAGCTGAAGCAATCATCAAAATAATTGAAAATGAGCCTAAATCGGGCAAATGGAAGGGCCGGGCAAAAAATGGCACAAGCAAGATCTGGTACAAAGAAGTATCTGATTGGGAATAAAATATCTTATAAAGGAATTAACCATGAGTAAATCTCAAGACGATGCGATTGCCTACGCGCAGCGATGGATTGATATTATCCACAAAACAGAAATCACTCCAGATGAAGCAAAAACAATCATTGAAGAGTCAAAATATAACTTTGCTGAACACTTCAATCGTGGCTGGTTGGATTACCGAAAATCCATCACAGAAGCCGGTGATTGGGCTTCTGTTGAATGGACTGGAACAGGAGCCATATTTAAGGACGTTTTAGGTCGGCAATATATTGACTGCCTGGGTGGGTACGGGATGATGGACTTGGGATGGGGGCATCCGGAAGTCATTGATAATGTCAAAGCTCAGTTGGGCCGTTCGCCAATGCCCAGCCAGGAGTTGATTGATCCGCTGCGTGGTGTGTTGGCGCGTCTTCTGGCAATGATAACACCCGGTGACATAAAGTATAGTTTCTTCGCTGCCAGCGGAACTGAAGCTATCGAAGGATCAATCAAGCTGGCAAAAATGTACACCCATAAAAATGGATTTATCGCTGCAATTAAAGCCTTTCATGGGAAAACCATGGGATCGCTTAGCATGATGGGTAAATCCGATTATCGCACTCCCGTGGGTACACTTTATGGTGGTCCCGTCTATCATGTTCCTTTTGGGGATGCCGATGCGGTTGAGCAGCAATTAGAGATAGCTAAAAAAGTAGGTGTCGAAATTGCTGCAGTTTTGATGGAACCCATCCAGGGGGAAGCAGGCGCAATTGTTCCACCGGATGATTTTTGGCCAAGAATCAGGGAATTAACGAAGGCTTATGGCGTTCTGTTGATAGCCGATGAAGTGCAGACAGGGTTTGGTCGTACAGGAAAACTATGGGGAGTGGATCATTGGGACGTAAAACCAGATATTATAGCCTTGGCCAAGTCACTCGGTGGAGGAGTGATGCCAGTAAGTGCATTTTGCTCGACCGAAGAAATATGGCAGTGCATGATGTTCCCGAACCCGTTTATTCACACAACAACTACCGGTGGTGGCGCATTGGCTTGTAGTGCCGCTATTGCCGCAATTAAGGTCACATTACGGGATAAGCTGTGGGAACAAGCCGCAGCAAAAGGCGACTATATCATACCTAAACTAATAGAGCTTGCCATTCGATATCCCAAGATTTACCACAGCGTCACTGGGAAGGGCTTATTGATCGGTCAACATTTCCACAACCCTGATTTGGGATATCAAGTTGCGGCAGGTTTATTTAAGCGAGGTGTTTTGGTAGCAGGTACTCTTACCAGCGCTCAGACTATTCGGATAGAACCACCATTGGTAATTACATATGATGAATTGGACGCTGTTTTGGACCGCCTAGAGGATGTACTTATCGAAATCAATAAAAACTTATGAAAAGCGATTATGCAGTTGAATTTCAAGATGTAGTAAAAATATTTCCCACACCCGAGGGAGGTCAGGTAAATGCCGTCGATCATGTGTCCATTCAGATTGGTCATGGCGAATTTTTTTCATTTTTAGGACCATCTGGATGTGGAAAGACAACCTCGTTGAGGATGATGGCAGGTTTTGAATGGCCAACCAGTGGTGAGGTACTAATCGATGGACAAAAGATGGGACGGAAACCACCGTACCAGCGACCAGTAAACACTGTGTTCCAAAACTATGCCTTATTTCAACACATGACGGTTTTCGAGAATGTCGCTTTTGGTCTTGAAATGGAGAAAGTCTCAAAAGACGAGATATCTCGACGAGTGAATGAAGCTCTAGAAATGGTAAAGCTCCCGACGATGGGAAAACGTAAACCGAAGCAATTATCCGGTGGTCAGCAGCAACGAATTGCATTGGCGCGTGCTCTGGTCAAGCGTCCGGAGGTACTTTTACTCGATGAACCTCTTGGTGCATTAGATCTAAAATTACGGAAAGAAATGCAGCTGGAGCTAAAGGCATTGCAAGAACAAGTGGGGATTACTTTTATATATGTTACTCACGATCAGGAAGAGGCGTTGACGATGTCCAATCGGATCGCTGTGATGAGCCGAGGAAAAGCATTGCAAATCGGCACATCAGTTGGGATTTACGAACGGCCGAACTGTAAATTCGTGGCTGATTTTATCGGTGAGACGAATTTTCTGTCAGGAGTGGTAAAAGAAATTATTAAAGAACGCGTCGTGGTAACCTTAAACGCACCGGAACAGGAGATCAATGGTATTGGTATAGGTGACTTGCGTATCGGTCAGTCCGTCGCTGTCGCAATACGACCTGAGAAGGTCCACCTGGTTGATGACGATGGATCAGAAGTAGGATTGAAAGTACTTGAGAATAAACTTAAGGGACGGGTGACAACCACCGCTTATATCGGTTCAGATACCCGTGTAGTAATGGAGTTGGATACGGGTGTGCGCATGAAGGTGTGGGAACAGAATGCGATTTCTACCTTGGACCCCGAAGCATATTATTCGGCAGGAGATCCGGTCTGGGTTTTAGTCCCCTATGAGAATACGCTGATTTTGCCGGAGGATCTCTCATGATCTCTGAGCAGGTCAGTGAAAAGCCCAGGAGAAAATTTTCAATTATCCGTACAATCCGAGAAAATCCAAGGGCTCAAGGCTTTTTCCTCATTTCGCCTACGAATATTTATCTATTCATTCTTATCGTTTTACCGCTAATTCTGGTTACCGGATTAAGCTTCTTATCACGCGGAAATTATGGTCAGATAGAATTTAAACTGAATTTTTCGAATTACGCCAGGCTTTTTGATCCCCTTTATGCTAAAGTATTGTTGTTTTCATTGTTAGTTGGGTTTGGAACGACCGTGATCTGCTTGCTGGTAGGTTATCCATTGGCGTACTTCATAGCCCGCGCTCCCTCCAGGCAACGGTCGCTTTTACTATTTTTAATTCTTCTTCCATTTTGGACCAATTTTATTATTCGCATCTACGCATGGATGACTATTTTGAGATCAGGTGGATTGCTGGATTCGTTAATGCAATGGCTCCATCTCACTCAGGCTCCCTTGAATATCCTGTATACACCCACCGCAGTAATGATTGGAATGGTATATGAATTCCTTCCATTTATGGTGTTACCTTTATACACTTCCTTGGAGAAAATCGAAAATTCTTTACTTGAAGCTGCCGCAGATCTTGGTGCTCCGCCTTGGAAAGCATTCTTACGAGTTACTCTTCCGCTGAGTGTGCCTGGGATGATCGCTGGAACCATACTGACATTTATTCCTTCCATGGGCATGTTTGTGGTACCGGATATACTGGGTGGCGCGAAAACCATCCTGATTGGCAATGTCATCCGGAATCAATTCCTGACCGCCCGAGATTGGCCTTTTGGGGCTGCAGCATCCATGGTATTGATGCTGATGACGATGGTCATCACCCTGTATTACACTCGAAAAGCCGGATTCGGTGAAGAACTGTTAATATGAGTGAAAAGAAACCTGCCCTCTGGTTGCGTGTTTATTCAATCCTGGTTTATGCATTCATCTATGCACCCATCCTGATTTTGATCATATTTTCCTTTAACAGCCAGAAGCTCAATATCCACTGGGAAGGTTTTACAACGCATTGGTATAAAGTTCTATTCAATGATGCACAGATTCTTCTCGCAACTCGGAATACCTTGCTGATCGCAATAATCTCTACCCTGGTCGCGACGGTCATTGGTACTATGGCGGCTCTGGCAATGCATCGTTATCGGTTTCCACTATATAACACCTCGGAGACGGTAATGTATATTCCAATCGTCATCCCAGAGGTCGTTATGGGCATATCCCTATTGGTGTTTTTTGTGATGATAAATTTCACTCTGGGGTTGACTACTATTACATTATCACATATTGCGTTTAGCATCCCGTTTGTTGCCCTTGTAGTCAGAGCGCGTTTGCATGGTTATGATAGGGCTATCGATGAAGCTGCGATGGACCTCGGTGCCAATGAGCTGACAACGTTCTGGCGTATTACCCTTCCAACGATAATGCCTGGTGTGTTGGCAGGTGCTATGCTGGCGTTAACTTTATCGCTAGACGATTATGTCATTACGTACTTCACTGCCGGACCAGGTTCCACCACATTACCACTACGCGTATTTTCCATGGTAAAAACGGCAGTGACACCAGAAATAAACGCCTTATCGTCGATCTGGGTATTGATCATTTTTATACTTTTGGTCATAGGTCAAATTGCCCAACGAAAGAAAGTCTAACATTAGAAGAGAATAGGAGAATTCTATGAAGAAGATTAGTCTGTTTTTTGTCGTACTACTAATAATGTCTTTGAGCCTTACAGCTTGTGGTGGTAGCAATCAGAAATCATCCACATTAAACCTATACGCCTGGTCTGAATATGTTCCCCAACAATTATTAGATGATTTTGGGACAAAATATGGGATTACGGTAAATTATGATACCTATTCATCAAATGAAGAAATGTTGGCAAAGCTCCAGGCAGGGGCTTCGGGTTATGATGTCATCATCCCCAGTGATTACACCGTCGCCATCATGATCAGTCAGAATATGCTCGAGCCGATTGATGTAGCTAAACTGGCCAACTTTGGCAATCTTGACACAAGATTTATTAACCGCGATTACGATCCTGGCAATAAATACACCATCCCATATCAGTGGGGGACGACCGGATTGATTTATGATAGCGCTACGAGTTTATCTGTCCCAAAGAATTGGCTTGATTTGTGGGATCCATCTTTTAATGCCCGCCTGGTATTTCTTGATGATGAGCGTGAAGTGATGGGAATGGTTTTGCAAGTGCTGGGATATGATAAGAACTCTATCAATGAGAGCGAACTGCAACAGGCTGAACAAAAATTGCTCGAGCTGAAACCCAATATTCTTAAGTTTGATAGCGATGCACCTGAGACAGCGATTATCAGCGGAGAAGCCTGGGCAGGATTGGTATATAACGGGAATGCTTCCTTAGCGCTGGCTGAAGATCCAAATGTTATCTATATTTGCCCTAGCGAAGGTTGCACCATCTGGTTTGATAACCTTGCGATTCCAAAAGGAGCGCCTCACAAAGATGCTGCATTGCTGTTTATGGATTGGGTTATGGATCCACAGCAAAGCATTTTGATCACCAAGGAATTCCCTTATTCCAATCCAAATAAAGCTGCATTAGATTTACTGAAGACCGATGACCCTGCTTTATATGAAACCTATATGGGATTTTCTGGAACCAATCCTGATGATGCATTCCTAGCAAACGCTACACCCATTAAGGATGTGGGTGAAGCAACAACCATTTACGATAGTTTATGGACTGATTTTAAGTCTAAATAACGGTTATATTGTGTTAATCCCTGATCCTGGAAGTGAATTATCATTCCAGGAGCAGGGAAAGCAATTAATTATGGATATTCATTACAATACGACCGATCACTATTTAATAAGTGCGATCTGTCTTATCCAAATAGTTGGGAATTTGCCATAATTATTTATAAGGAGATGATGTATGAAAATATTGCTGGTTGGTGTTGGGGGTGTTGGAGAAGCGATGGCAATGATAGCGAAATCGAAGGAGTGGGTCGAGCTGGTTGTTCTCGCCGACTATAACTTTGAACGCTTAAAAGAAGTGCAACCAAAATTGGGAGATAATCTACGATTCCCAATTGAGAAAGTGGATGCCAAACATCGGGAACAGATTGAAACACTAGCTCAGAAATATCGCATTGATCTAATTATGAATGCGTGTGATCCGGTATTTAATGTTCCAATTTTTGAAGCCGCCTACAACTATGGATGCAATTATATGGATATGGCGATGACTTTGTCTGAACCACATCCTAGTGACCCTTTTAATCAATGCGGAATAAAACTAGGCGATTACCAATTTGAACGATCGAAATTATGGGAGCAAAAAGGATTATTAGCCCTCGTTGGTTTAGGGGTCGAACCGGGGATGGCAGACATATTCGCACGTTATGCCCAGGAATACCTATTTGATGAGATAGACGAAGTAGGGATTCGGGATGGAGCAAACATCGAAGTGAAAGGTTATGAATTTGCTCCTAACTTTTCGATTTGGACTACGATAGAAGAATGTTTAAACCCTCCGGTGATATGGGAAAAAAACCGGGGATGGTTTACAACACTTCCATTCTCCGAACCAGAAGTTTTCGAATTCCCGGGAGGGATAGGCAAGGTTGAAGTGGTTAACGTCGAGCATGAAGAAGTCTTGCTTATACCTCGCTGGGTGAAGAGTAAACGAGTAACTTTTAAATATGGGCTGGGCGATAAATTTATTGATGTACTAAAGACCCTCCATATGATTGGCTTGGATAATAAGGAAGTGATCAGGGTAAAAGATGTGTCAGTTGCGCCTAGAGATGTTGTGGTAGCTTGTTTACCAGATCCTGCACACCTCGGTGATCAAATGTTCGGGAAAACATGTGCAGGAACCTGGGTTAAAGGTATTAAAGATGGAAAACCGCGTCAGGTTTATCTATACCAGGTGGCGGACAATGAAGAATGCATGAAGAATTGGGGCTGCCAGGCAGTAGTTGTCCAGACTGCTTTCAATGCAGTCATCGGCTGGGAATTGTTAAATAGCGACACCTGGAGCGGAACTGGCGTACTGGGTCCTGAGGCGTTCGATCCTATTCCTTTCATGAAGAAAATGGAAGAATATGGATTTCCATACGGTATAAAAGAAATGTGTGCTGATTAAGAGAATCGAATGATGACACATGACATTGATCCAAAACAAAATTTATCTCCTGTATGGTCAAGGATTTTTTCAATCGAGGTTGACCATGGGGAGGGTTGCTACTTAATTGATATCCATGGCAATAAATATCTAGATTTCACCTGTGGCATAGGTGTGACTAACACCGGACATTGCCATCCGAGGGTAGTTGAAGCGATTCGCAAACAGGCGGGAATGTTGATCCATGGACAGGCCAATATCGTCATTCACACTCCGATGTTGGATTTGGTGAGTGAGCTGAAGACTGTAGTCAATCCAGCAATGGATGGCTTTTTCTTTACCAATTCGGGAGCAGAAGCAGTTGAAGGGGCGATCAAACTAGCACGTCATGCCACCGGGCGTACCAATATCATTGTATTTCAAGGTAGCTTTCATGGGCGAACGGTGGGTACAATGTCTCTTACTACCTCAAAAACCGTTTACCGAGCAGGCTATCAGCCATTAATGGCTGGGGTATTCGTGACACCTTACCCATATAGTTATCGGTACGGTTGGACTGACGAACAAACATCTCAATGGTGTCTTGACGAGTTAGAATTCTTATTTTTATCACAAACAGCTCCCCAGGAAACCGCGGCGATATTAATTGAGCCGGTCTTGGGTGAAGGTGGATATGTTGTACCACCAAATGGATTTTTGAACAGCTTGAGGAATATCTGCGATAAACATGGAATCCTGTTAATTGTCGATGAAATCCAATCAGGTTTTGGACGGACTGGAAAATGGTTTGCGCAAGAGCATTTCAATGTTGCTCCCGATATAATGACTGTTGCGAAGGGGATTGCCTCTGGTTTGCCGCTCTCTGGTGTTTTTAGCCGGCTTGAGCTTATGAAGAAATGGCAGACCGGTACACACGGTGGCACGTATGGTGGAAACGTCATCGCATGTGCTGCAGGTGTGGCAACGATTAAAGCTATGCGCGACGAAAAAATGCCAGAAAATGCCCGCATCAGAGGTCAACAACTGATGAATCAGCTCCGGCGAGCCCAATTGGACTTCCCAGTCATAGGCGATATACGCGGTCTAGGATTGATGATTGGTGTAGAATTTCGAGGCATTGACAGAAAGCCGGATAAAGCTACAACAAAAGCTGTGGTTCAGGCATGCTTTGAACGAAAGTTGATGTTGTTGACGTGTGGTACCTTTGATAATGTGATCCGTTGGATCCCACCCTTGATTGTTTCTGAAAAACAAATTGATGATGCAGTAGATATTTTTGTCGATGCGCTAAAATCTGTAATCAACTAATTGTATTTTTCAACCAGGTATTTCTATGATCACAATCGATCGCCAGCGCTTGGTCGAGTTGCTAATCGCAGAGGAAGCCCGCTTTCATGAAGAGCATAAAAAATCTTATGAGATGTACCAACGCGCCCGAAGATCTCTGCAGGGTGGCGTTCCGATGCTTTGGATGATTCGTTGGGCGGGAACTTTTCCGATTTTCGTGAAAGAGGGGAGAGGTGCTCATTTTGTTGATATAGACGGACATGAGTATATTGATTTTTGCTTGGGTGATACTGGTGCAATGACTGGGCATGCTCCTGAAGCTACGGTAGATGCAATCATTCAACAAGTAAAAAGAGGAATTACATTTATGCTGCCCACCGAAGACGTTATTTGGGTGGGTGAAGAGCTGCAGCGACGCTTTGGTCTGCCTTATTGGCAGTTTACCCTCACTGCAACCGATGCAAACAGATTCGCTATTCGCATGGCGAGGGAGATCACTCAGCGTAAGTACATACTTGTATTCAATTATTGCTACCACGGGACGGTTGACGAGACGTTTATCACAATCAATCCTGATGGTCCAGGACCAAGAAGGGGAAACCTGGGACCACCAGTCAACCCAAATGAAACCACACGGGTAATTGAGTTCAACGATGTTCAGGCTTTAGATACGGCATTATCCGCTGGGGATGTAGCATGTGTATTGGCAGAACCAGTGATGACGAATATTGGGATAATCCACCCCGATCCAGGTTTTCATGATACGATGAGGGAACTCACCCGTAAAACCGGTACCTTACTGATCATTGATGAAACCCACACAATCTGCACTGGTCCACGTGGTTACACTGGTGAGTACGGATTACAGCCGGATATGTTTACATTGGGTAAGCCTCTCGCTGGTGGTGTTCCAGCTGCAATATATGGTTTTTCCAAGGATGTCGCCGAACGCTTTAACAATCGACTGAACCTTGAAGATTCTGATGTCGGTGGGATTGGTGGTACACTGGCTGGAAATGCATTATCCATCGCGGCCATGAAAGCTACTCTAGAGCACGTCTTGACCGATTCTGCATATAAAAAAGCAATTCAGCTAACTATCAGGTTCACTCGTGGAATTGAATCAGTAATTCTCGAGATGGGTTTACCCTGGATTGTCAACAGATTGGGATGTCGATGCGAGTATTGGTTTCGTGAAACGCCTCCGAGGAACGGTGGAGAAGCAAATGATGCTGTTGATAGTGAACTAGATCGTTACATGCACCTGTATTCACTTAATCGAGGCATTTTGATGACTCCGTTCCATAATATGGCTTTGATTGCCCCTGACACTTCCGTCGCCGATGTTGATTATCATACATTGGTGTTTCGTGAAGCTGTTCAAAATTTATTGATTGAATAAATAGGAGTATTAATGGAAGATACAAACATGACTGAGTATGAGCTGAGTGTTTGGAGGGTAAACAGCAGGACAAGAAAGGTTACGCGCGAAGAAGTAACACCCTCATGGCGACAGCTGGGAGGCAGGGGTTTAATCGCAAAGATCTTGGTAGATGAAGTTCCTGCTACTTGTGAACCGCTTGGCTCACTCAATAAGCTAATCTTTGCACCTGGATTGTTGGTTGGGCATATGATTTCGAGCTGTGACCGTATCTCTGTTGGTGGTAAAAGCCCCTTGACTGGGGGTGTAAAAGAAGCGAATGCCGGTGGAACAACTGGTTTGCATTTAATGTTTTTAGGGATAAAAGCGCTAATCATTGAGGATAAACCAGTTGATGATAAATGGAGTGTACTGCTGGTAAACCACACCGGGATTTTCTTCGAGCCAGCAGATTACTTGATTGGATGTGGTGTATTTGAGTGTGCGCAAAAACTTACTGAGCGCTATGGTAGCAAAATTGCCGTTGCGGTGATAGGGCAAGGGGGAGAAATGCAGCTAGCTTCAGCTGGAATTCAGAATTTTGATAAAGAAAATCTTCCCGCCCGTATTGCAGCTAGAGGTGGTCTGGGGGCAGTAATGGGGACTAAGAAGATCAAGGCGATTGTGGTTGATGCCAAAGAAGGGCAAAAACCTCCCATAGCTCATCCAGATGAGTTCAAATTGGCGCAGAAGGCATATACAAAAGCTTTAATGGAACATCCGCAAACTGCTGTCTATCGAGATTATGGGACTGCTGCAATGGCGCGAATGAGCGATAGCTTCGGGGGACTACCAACTCGAAATTTTTCTGTCGGACAGTTCGAGTCGGTCGAGACAATCAGCGGCGAGTATATGCGCGATGTAATCTTAAAGCGCGATGGAGATGGAGAGCCGACCCATGCCTGCATGCCAGGATGTACGATCCGCTGTTCGAATAATTATGCGGATGAAAACGGCGACACGATAGTCTCACCGTTGGAATATGAGACGATCGGATTGATGGGCTCTAATCTGGGGATAGGCGATCTGGATATAATTGCCAAACTGAACTGGATGGTCAATGACTTGGGTTTAGATTCAATAGAGATTGGAGCTGCCCTTGGTGTCGCAGCAAAAGCAGGTTTAATGGAATTCGGAGATTCAGCGCGTGCTGAACAGTTAATCACAGAAATTAAGCAAAATACACCTTTAGGTAGGTTATTGGCGAGCGGTGCTACGATAACAGGCAAGGTGTTGGGAATAGAGCAGGTTCCGGCAGCGAAAGGGCAAGCTATGTCTGCCTATGAGCCACGTGCCATCAAAGGCACAGGAGTAACATATGCCACCTCGCCACAAGGTGCAGACCATACGAGTGGGCTAACCATACGGGCAAAAGTTAATCATCTCGATCCTAACGGGCAGGCGGCACTTTCGCGGACGTTTCAAATCAATATGGCAGGTTACGACACACTTGGGGCATGTATATTTGCCGGTAGCGGCTTTGCTACTGCCCCGGAAGCAATCCGCGATTTATTGAATTCCCGATATGATTGGGATGTGGACTTAGATATTTTACAGGTCTTGGGTAAAGAAACGCTTAGATTAGAACGTGAATTTAATCGACGCGCTGGGTTTACAAGTGCTGACGACCGTTTACCTGAGTGGATGAACCGCGAAGCTTTACCTCCAAATAACGCCATTTTTGATGTTACAGAAGAAGATTTGGACGGAGTATTCAATTGGTAAGAGAAGGAAGCTAAATCCAACTTTACCTTTTTTGTATTCCCTTTATATGACGATTTCATCCGCCGCTAGATCCATGGCGGATGAATTTATCTAGCTTATTTTATATTTGTGAAATCGAAATGGTCTATTAATGGAAGGTACATTCGTAAATCTCTTACTCTTGTTTCAGGATATATAGTAATAAATTAACTATAACTCATTGCTTTGATTTCTTGTTATAAAATTTACTTTAGAAGATTTATAATTATTTCTGAGGGAATTACTATATGACTAATCAAGAATTACATAACCGCCTTGACCAAATAAAACAAGAGATAAATTTCCATAATTATCGCTACCATGTATTGGATTCGCCGGTGATTAGTGATTATGAATATGATAAATTAATCAAGGAATTAAAAGAAATAGAATCATCTCATCCTGATTGGATTACATCAGATTCACCCAGTCAGAGAGCGGGAGCTCAACCTCTGGATAAATTTGTAAAAGTACGCCATACCGGGCAAATCTTAAGTTTAGCGAACGCTTTTACAGAAGCAGATGTCTTTGCGTGGTTTGAACGAATAAACCGTCTAGATGATAGAGTGAATTCAACGGGATTTGTGGTGGAACCAAAGATAGATGGATTGACCGTTGTGCTTCACTACCGGGATGGTATTTTTATCCAAGGAGCAACACGCGGTGATGGAGTTATCGGTGAAGATATCACGGCAAATCTCAAGACTGTGCGTGCCCTTCCACTAAAAATACCGGTCGACTCAAACGGACCCAAACCGCCATCTGAGTTAGTAGTTCGTGGGGAAGCTTTCATTACAATTAAGGATTTCGAGCAACTCAACCAACGATTGGAAGCTGCTGGTGTGAGTATGTATCAAAATCCTCGCAATACAGCTGCAGGTTCCCTACGCCAGCTTGATCCTGGTCTCACAGCCACAAGACCATTGACGATCCTGGTGTATGCAATTATCTCTGCCAAGGGAAATACTCCGACCAGCCAGCTTAAGCGATTGCAATATCTGAATTCTCTCGGATTTCCCGTTCCAGAAGCACATTTATGTAAGAATATCGATGAAGCAATTATTGCGTATAATCAAATATCTAAAAAACGGAATAAATTAGCGTATGAAGCTGACGGGGCAGTGATCAAGATCAATGATCTGGTATTGGCTGAAAAACTTGGTGTCGTAGGAAAGGATCCAAGAGGGGCGATTGCTTATAAATTCCCTGCGTTAGAGGTTACCACTAAATTGCTAGATATAGGCGTAAACGTGGGTCGTACTGGCGTACTTACACCATACGCAATTCTCGAAGCCGTGGAAGTTGGGGGAGTGATTGTCAGGCAGGCTACTCTGCATAACTTTGACTATATTCAAGATAAAGATATACGTATTGGGGACCGGGTAGCGCTGAAACGCGCCGGAGATGTCATCCCATATGTAATCGGCCCCATAAAGGACCTCAGGTCAGGTAGTGAATTAATCTTTTCGCCACCGAATAATTGTCCAACCTGCGGACAACCGGTTGAACATTTCGAAGGAGAAGTAGCCTGGTATTGTGTGAATACATCATGTCCGGCACAATTAATTCGCAATTTGGAGCATTTTGCTTCGCGGGGAGCAATGGACATTGTGGGGCTTGGTATAAAAATTGTCGAGCAATTGGTGATATCTAAACTTGTAAAAGATGTCGCGGATATTTACTCTTTAGATAAAAGTCAGCTGCTCACTTTAGAAGGCTTTGCGGCGAAAAAAGCTGATAATTTACTAACCTCAATCGAAACATCAAAAGATCGCCCACTAAGCAGGTTGATAAATGCACTTGGGATTCATGGTGTAGGTGAGGTGATGGCCGTTGAATTAGCACGTAATTTTGAAGACTTGGATATTTTATCGCGAGCAACGATGTTCGACCTAGAAAAGATTGAAGGTATTGGTCCGAACATTGCCATGGCAATTGTTGATTGGTTTAAACGAGAGACCAACACAAGAGTCCTGGAAAAACTCCATAAAGCTGGAGTATGGCCGGTCGAAAAACAAGTAGCCCAACCAATTGGTGAAAAAAAGAGATTGGATGATCTGATCTTTGTTATCACCGGTACCTTAGCTGGACTCACACGCGATGAATTAATAGACATCATCCAGGAAAACGGGGGAAAGGTTACCGATTCAATAAGTAAAAATACAAATTATTTAATTGTTGGAGAACAACCAGGATCCAAACTTGAAAAAGCCAGGAAACTAGAAGTTCAGATCATCGGATTGGACGACTTCAATAGGCTGCTTCAATAGCGATCGATCGAATTATGTAAAATAGAGATAAGTTATTTCATATTTAGATACTTGTTCTTAGTTATCTTTATAGTTCGTTAATCATGAATAAAATCATCCTCAAACCTGGGCGAGAGAAATCACTTCTGCATCACCATCCTTGGATATTTTCAGGGGCAATATCAGAAGTCACTGGAAAGAATGGAGTGGGTGAAGTTGTCGAAGTTGTCTCCTCTCAGGGAGAAACGCTTGCGAAAGCAGCATACAGCCCGAACTCAAATATTAGAGCTCGCGTATGGACGTGGGATCCCGATGAAGAGGTTTCTCCTGAGTTATTAGAAACAAGAATCCAGCAGGCGATCGAATTACGGCATCATCTGAGCGATCAAATTCCATCAGACGCCATGCGTTTGGTTCACGGAGAATCAGATGGGCTCCCGGGATTAATTATCGATTTATATAATGATGTCGTCGTAATTCAATTCTTGTCTGCAGGGGCTGAGTATTGGCGTGACAGCCTGGTCGAAATTATTCTGAGAATCACCAATGCCAAGTATATTTATGAACGATCCGATGTTGATGTGAGGCAGATGGAAGGTTTACCGCTCAAAAAAGGTCTTTTACATGGGTTAGACATCAAGAATCCATTAAAAATAAGGGAGCATGGACTTAATATTTTAGTCGATGTTATTGACGGTCATAAAACCGGCTATTATCTGGATCAACGCAATAATCGCCTTCTGGCCAGGACAATTTCCGGCGGGAAAAAAGTATTGGATTGTTTTTCATACACAGGTGGGTTTGCTTTAAACTCATTATTAGGCGAAGCACGCAGTGTCTCCCTTGTAGATTCATCGAATAAAGCGCTTGATTCAGCAAATACGAACATAAGCATCAATAATATCGCACTGGACAATGTGACTTTTATTGAACAGGATGTGTTTAAATACTTGAGAATTTTACGAGATAAAGCTGAATCCTTCGATTTGATCATTCTAGATCCACCTAAATTCGCACCGACGGTTTCACAAGCGGAACGCGCCGCCCGAGGTTACAAGGACATTAATCTTCTTGCTCTAAAATTGCTTAATCCAGGTGGCTATCTGATGACCTTCTCGTGCTCAGCGGGAGTAAACGAAGATTTATTTCAAAAGATCGTTGCGGGTGCAGCCCTTGAAGCTGAAGCAGATGCGAAAATAATAATGCGTTTGCACCAGGCGGTTGACCATCCCGTTGCATTAAATTTTCCTGAAGGGGCGTATCTAAAAGGATTTCTAATCCAAAAACAGAATTAAGTGAATCAGAATGTATATATACTTCATAAACGCTTAGTTAGTTACTGTATCAACTAATTGTATGAAAATGAATTCAGCTGATGTGATTATAATTGAACACGCGAAGCATCTCATTCATCGGGAGTTATTATATGTATGCCAATGATCAAGACCTTGAACGAATTCTGGTTTCAACCGAGGAAATCAAAACGAGAGTGAAAGAGCTAGCTGACCAGATATCAAAGGATTACGCTGATGTTGAACAAATATTTCTAATTGGCATTTTAAAGGGGGCTTTTATATTTTTGGCAGATCTTTGCCGTGAGCTCAAAATTCCCCATGTAGTTGATTTTATGGCAGTTTCTAGCTACGGGAAAACTGCAAATACAGGCGCGGTCAGGTTAATCATGGATTTGAGAGAACCGATTGATGGTCAGCATGCCATCATTGTAGAAGATATTGCTGATAGTGGGAAAACATTGAAGTATCTCTACCAGGTACTTCAGTGGCATAATCCTGCATCCCTAAAAACCTGCGTTCTCCTGAGGAAGAATCGTGATAATTTAGATGTGCCGATCAACTATCTCGGTTTCGTAATACCTAATGCCTGGGTCGTTGGCTATGGGTTGGATTACGCTGATCGTTACCGAACGTTACCATTCATCGCAGAGCTAAAACCGAAGGTTTACACAAAATAGAAAAGTTATATATAAGTATTTTAAAAAAAATAAAGCCTGGAGAGCATCATTCAACTCCAGGTTTATTTTTTTGGTGCTTATCGTGCGGTCCCGACGGGATTCGGACCCGCGATCTCGGCCTTGACAGGGCCGCATGTTTGGCCGCTACACCACGGGACCTTGCGTGCGATAGTTTACTATACAATTTTTCCATCGTCAAGTGAAGACAATCGTCAGACACGTTCGTTCTGCTAGGTTATGGATGTATTACGATATCAACGGAAAGACTTTCCGAGCTTGTAAATTCAACTAGTGCCATTGGGTAAGGCAGGTAGTGACCGGGTGAATAATCGAAATTTGGATCTTCAGGTGTAGATAACGCTTCTCGAGTTTCATTAAAACGATATATGTTAAATGTAGATGTGGAGTTTATTCCAATCATCTCGCTGAGACGAAATCCCCATTTATATCCCAATGGTGTTTTAACTCCGGTGTAAAAATCTCCCCAATGTGTAGTATAGCGCTGCCAAGGATCAACGACCAATGGGATTAATGGGTCAATCAGTGATTGGATATTATTTTCTACGTCGATATGGATTTTATCGGGATATACTTCGATTGTCTTGCGCATAGACATATTATCATTATATAATTCAATTTTATTATCCGATATTTTCACATTATATAATTGCCAATTAGTAAATTGGTCCTGGAAAGCACCAAGAATCTGGTCGAAATCTCCTCGGACGCCAAGCTTAGCATCCCAGGTAGAAGGATCACTCAAACCAATGATAAATTCCCATGTCGGACCTATTAACTGATGGATACCTTTCGTGTCCCTGGTAAAGACGAATGGGATATACCCTCCAGCTTTTTCAATTACTATGAAAACCTGATCATTCGCCAGAATACATTCATTTTCACCATCGTAATCTAGATCTAGATCACAGCTCTGTATATCTACTGGTGCTTCGGCCCAATTCGCAGCTGTGAGTATCTCTCCGATCTGGCCCAAATAATTTTCTTGGAGGGATACTAGATCTGGTGTACCAGGTATTAATAATGAATAATACAATTGCCAGGCCAGGTTCGTTAATTGGTTTGGAGGAGATAGAATAAGTGAGGCATAAACCTTATCTTGTATTACTGTATTGAAGGAGTTGCTCATTGGTTCTGATTGAGGAATAGTTGTGTTTTCTGCTGTCGAATTGCCTTGATTAAAAGGTGAGTCTACTGCTAATAGATTGCCTTGTGTGAGTAAATCTTGAATTGTAAGCACCTGTATCCATGGGTGTGACGCGATGTAAGAAAATACATCTGCGCTGATAGCGGGGTCGCCCAGGACAGATTTCGAAAAATCACCTCCCAATACGAGTGGTGAAATGAGTTGGTCATTGGCAAAGGAAACGAGTAATTTTTTGCATTCTAAAGATACATTTTCGATAGGTTGATCTAAATATTCATAGGATGGAGTTAAGTCGCAGTCAGTCTTTTTGTTTGATTGTTGCGCATAGTCAATATCACTAATAATATAATTATCAATCGATTTACTCATATAAAAATTCCATAAATCAAATAAAGTCGTATTTTTTTTGATATCGAGATTATTAAATTCAGTACTTATTTTCCATTCTGCATTATTCTTGTAATGAGGCCCATTCCAACCAGACGATAATGTAGAATAATTACGATTATTCATATTCAATTGTTCATTTATTCCATTGGCGGGTAATCCAAGAACACCTTTATCGGCTAATTCTCGAATGCGAGGTAGAACATTAATATAGTCAAGCGCAGAAACATTGTTCGGTGTTAGTAAATCGAAAATAAAAATGGTCGAGTGCGTACGATCGGCAGCATCAAATAAGTATTTCAAGCCATGCCGGCTACTCATAGGTCCCGCATGTGCACCAGCCCAGGACCGAAGTGTCTGAGCAGGAGTATTTGACAAAAATGTATTCCAAAAAGTAAATACGACCTTGGATCTAGCCGGGGAGGGGCCATCTGATGAAAATGTCCCGCTTTTATCGATTATTTTTTGCTCCCCTGGAGAAGTTATGATCACTTCCAACTTTGCATTATTAAATAGTCTAAGCAGATCACTTCGACTGACATCAATTACGATTCTATCCTGCGAAGAATCGTAAATGATGAATATCTGCGCTCCTACTACTCCCGAGTATGTTTTATCGACTATTTCAACATCCCCAGATGCGGTGATGGTTAGTAAATAATCCCAGCGAATATCACTTACAAGTTGACCACCTTTTTCAGTGATGATCTGAAATTGACCTCCTGGATTCGTATCTATGGGAATATATATATCCTTTCCCAAATAATGATCCAGGTCCAAAAAATCGAGACGCATCTGGATGGAATCAATTTCCTTACGAGAATAGGCAGCAACCAAATCCTGGTCAGGTATGACCGTATCGATTGAGTCTAAAAGCTTAAGATCGCTATATTTCCACTCCAATAATTTATGGTAATTCTGGTTAACAGGCGATGATTGGCATCCTGATAGCAATACAGATATGAAAACCAAGCTCGCTGCAGTTAGAATCACTCCTAAAGGATGAAGTCGGAACATTTTATTGGTTTTTTTCGTCCGATAGTAACCTGATACTACATTTATGTTATATTAAGTATTCTCTATTTATCTGAATAAATGTATAATCAATACTAATAAATAAAAGGTGTTAAGGGACAGCTCGAAAGGAGATAAACGATGAAACGCCTAATATCGATTTTGATCACAATTTTAGCACTAACTGCATTTGTAATCCCGGCAACCGCATCTACGCAGGCAATTCCATATTTTAATATATTAGAAGTCGTAAAAGATCAAACCATTACCATTCAGGCTTACAACTTTCCTTCCAATGATAGCCTTCGGGTGACTATGGGACCGTATGGTTCCTATGGGATAAACGGTGTTGTAATAACAACTACGAATTCCGGTAGTGGATCTTTTACCGCTACATACACCATCCCGTCCACCCTGGTTGGGTCTGAGAAAATAGCCATTCGATTAGAAAGTCCGACCACCGGCTTTTTTGCCTACAACTGGTTTTGGAATAATCCATCTACAGCGCCGGTAACCACACCCATACCCGGGTATAGTGGTTTCCCCACATTTTCAATCAAATCGGTAGTGATGAACCAATCGGTGACTATTTTGACAAACAATTTGCCACCTAATGACACTTTCACCGTCACAATGGGTAAATACGGTACAAAAGGCGTTGGAGGAATTGTTGTGGCAACCACAAATTCTGGTTCTGGTGGTTCTCTTGAACTGACTTATACCATTCCCACCAATTTATATAATTTCAATCCGATCGCCATCCGTATGCAGAGTCCTACGACGGGTTTCTTCGCTTATAACTGGTTTTGGAATACCGACTCGAGTGTTTCGCCAACTCCAACTCCTCCGCCTTCAACACCACCACCTTCCGGTTACAGCGGCTTTCCAACTTTCTCAATTACTGCAGTTGTAAAAGACAGCACAGTTACCATCTCCGGGGCTAATTTTCCTCCCAATGATACGTTTACTGTCTTGATGGGTCCTTATGGTACTAAAGGTATCGGTGGAACCAATGTTGGAAGCACTAGCACAGGTTCAGGTGGATCGTTATCGGCGACATATAACATTCCATCGTCATTAGCTGGTTCGGCGAAAATCGCCATTCGACTGCAAAGTCCAACCACCGGTTACTTCGCCTATAATTGGTTTTGGAATAGCACAGCACCTTAAATCTTCATTTTACTTGCTGAAAATATAAAGGACCAAACGCTTTTATAATAAATATAAGGCGTTAGGTCCTTTTATTTTTCTAAAATCGTCCTAATCAAGAGGCTTACGGCAAATTGCTGCCAGGGTCATATCATCGGATAAATCTACTCCTTTGATGAAGTCATCGACCGATCCTTGGATCATATCTACCAGATCGGTGGATGAAATAAAGCTATAATCATCCAGCAGATCAAATAACCTCTTCGTGCTGAACAATTCTTCTTTGGAAGAAAATGCTTCTGTAACACCATCGGTATATAACAAAATCCAATCACCTGGATTGATTGTCAGCTCACGTTCATCTACCTCAATATCCTCAAATAATCCCAGAGCTATTGTGGTGCGGGTCAGTTCAATTAGTCCATCCTTATCGAGCTGTTTTACTACCGGTGGATTATGTCCAGCATTTGCATATACGAGCTTTCCAGACTTTAGATTAAATATGCCATAGAATACTGTTACAAACATGCCATGTTTTGAATCTGGGATCAAGAGTTCATTTACTTCTTTCAGTACAGCAGCAGGAGACTGTTGATCTCTGGCAGCAGCTCGTATCAATGTGCGGATTAAGGTCATAAAGAGTGCAGCCGGCATACCTTTGTCGGCAACATCGGCTATAACAAATCCGATTTGATCATCGGGTAGCAGTAGCAAATCGTAAAAATCTCCGCTAACCTGCCTTGCAGGTTTCCAACGTACACCAATATCCCAACCAGGTAGTGAGGGTAGCTTACCTGGAAGAAATGTGGTTTGTATCTCCCTCGCCAACTGCAATTCCCTTTCCATCCTTTCGCTTTTGACAGCTTCTTCCTGTAGGAGCTCATTTTTTATTGCAATTGCAGCTTGCTGCGTAATCCCCTTGACGATTTCGATCCGTCTTTCTCGAATATGCACAGAGGGAATACCCCTGATTGGATCTTCTTCTTCAATAAGCATCACCCCTAAAACTTCACTCTTAACTGATAACGGAAAACCAATCAATAAAGGTTCTCGTTGTCCTAATGATTTGCTATCCAATTTTATTGAGATTTCATCATTACCATTAATAACATTACTTTCCACAACCTGGTAATCATCTGAAGTGATCTCGCTCCAGTTGAATGGAGAATCTTCATTTCCCAGTAGATGAAATAAAATATGGTTGCCTTGCTGAATGGCCTCGATGAACGGAAATTCGTTGGCTTTTATCTCTTGACCAAGGAGCGTCAAGTCAGTTTTTGAAAATCCGAAATATTCCGATTGCCGAAATACGAGCTCCTTGCTGTCCCATAGATATATAATGCACCTTTTAACTCCGACAAGGATTGGTGTAATTCGGACAATCGAGCTTAGTATCTCATCCAGCTGGCTAAAGCTTACGATCGCCTGAGCCACCTGAAGCAGAGCAATCGATGTATACGCTTCTTCTTCTTGGGATTTGATGAGCTGGAGATTTTCAATAGCTACAGCGGTTTGGCGCGCAGCACCTTCAATCAGTGTGTATTGTTCGTCCCATATTTCCTGTGATGAATCCTTTACCAGGTTGGAGTTAGAAAAGTCGAATAAGATTGCTCCACAAAAGCTGGTTTGGGAGGTGAGGGGAAACAAAATCATCAAATTATTATCGAAATCGTAATGATGAAATATTTGTGATGCGATAACCTTTGGAAGATTACCTTTATCTACAATCACTGGTTTTGTGCTTTCTTTTAATCTGTCGAAAGCCATTATTGAACCTGGATATATTTCCCAAGTATTAAATCGATCCTTGGGAACTTCGTCAAAACCTTTTATCGCTCTGGGAAGAAAAGATCCAGTCGATTGATCCAATAGGAAAATCATACAGCTATCGACACCTATAAGTCCAGGTAACATGCTGACAACCGTTTCGAGCAGCTCGTCTAAATTAGTAATTGATTGGGTTGCATCAGCAACCTGCAGTAATACGGTGGATATCCAGGCCTGGTCATGCGCAGCGGCATATAGCCTCGAATTCGTAATTGCAATCGACGCGCGGCTCATAAAAGCATTTGCTAAGGATTGAGAGTCGCGATCATATTGGTCGGATATCTGATGTGCTAATATGATAAATCCTATGGTTTGGTCCTGGTTTATTAGCGGGGTACCGATCGCTGAATAGTCGCTGTTTAGACCCATGATTGCCCCTATAGGTTCATACTGGAAGGGAGTATTACGAATTATGGGTAACTTGGAATCTATGATTTCTGAAATCCAGGGATAGACCGACAGCAAATCGTCTTCCCCAACCGTTCGATCAAAATATTTGTCTAGCAATTCCCTCGTGTTTTGAGATAGGTCTTGACCTGATTCTGCGAAGGATTGGTTCTTAATCCTGAACGCCGACAGGCGAAGGAATGATGTAAATTGATCCAATCCAATCTCAGTGGCAGCTCGATCGAACAACCAAATAGCTGCTGCATCCCAAGTAAGTATATTCTCCAGCTCATCCAATAAAATATGGAGGAGATCGTCAAGAGACACCTCTGTCGTTATTGTTCCTATCAATGAATCAAGACGGTCGCTCATCTTCCGTCGAGTTTTTTCTAAATAATATGCGTCGGCGTTTCTGATCGCTGTAGAAAAATATTGTGCCAATAAATGATAACCTTCGAGAGTATCTGGGCCGAATTCTTCTTTTGATTCACTTAATAGCTCAATCATTCCGAGTAATAAACCGCTATTAATAAGGGGAATTATGAGCACGGATTGAATATTATTATCAATATCAGCCGATGAATAGCATAGACTGAGTTTTATATCATTAACCAAGACCGGCTCGAGGCGTGTGATACACCCGGAAACCAGTCTTGAACCTCTATCGAACTGATAGACAGTTACTGGGTCTATTCCCTCCGTAGAAATTCCGATTCTCTTAAGTACTTTCTTATTTTCCCCGCCCACCATGTAGATATTTACCCGCGAACAATTAAATTGTTGATGCAGCAGTGAGAGAAGATTATTTAATAGGCTGTCGCGATCTAAATTGGAAAGAATCGATTTACTTATTTCTTCACAGGCACGCAGGTGGTTTTTACTAATTTGAATGTATTGGAATTGCGGCGTATTTAATAAATAATATAAAGCTATGGAAAATTGGGAAATCAAAGTAATGGCCGTCTCGATATCCTGCGGGGTGACACTTTCATTATTATCCGTTTCCAGCTGTATGACCCCCATTACTTGAAACTTGGCTATCAGGGGAATTATTACCACACTTCTGTTCTCTTTATCAGCAGGATTATCACCAATATTAGAAAATATCTGTTTTTCATGATAAACATGTTCCATCAACGGAGATGGATCGTTTATTAATACGTCAGTTAATTCCAAATCCTCATTCGCAGCCAAATTTGATAAAGCAGGATCCAACCAGATCCTGATTTTCCAATAATTATCCTGTTCAAGAATTAGGACTATATAGAGGAGAAGAGATTTTAAACTGTACTGGGTGGATAAAATATCAGCAAGGTTTAATAATGCCGGCCATTGATTATCATCGGCATCATGACTAAAATTCGGCGATGGCTGATTCAACATTAGTGTAGAACTTAAAAAGAGGCGCGAAACCTGCCAGTTCTAGTGTTTCATAAACTCGCTGTGGAATCTTAACCAGTAATACTTCCCCTTGGTGCATTTTTTTACAGGTTTTCTGAATATCAATTAATACTCGTAGACCAGCACTGGATACATAACTCACTTCACTCATTTCCAGAATGATTTTATAACGTTCATGTTCGGTAATATCATTTAGTGATTCTGATAGATTCGGAGCAGTGTAGCTGTCAATCCGACCCTTTATTACGACTAAATCACAATTTTCTTTCGGTGTTACGGTAATTTCCATGACCGTATATCCTTTATGTGTATGATTGTCGTCAACTACATTACTAAAATTATACCATTGGGGAATATAATATATCATTCAGTCAGGTAAATTATAAATAACTTTGAACGAAGGTAAGATCTTTATGGACAGAAAAATTACACTCTCGGTCATCATCCCCGTTCTTAATGAAGAGAACAATATTATTCCTCTATACACAGAATTGACCGAAGTTATAGGTAGATTAGACCTTCCATATGAGATCATATTTATAGATGATGGCAGTACAGATAACAGTTATAAGGTTCTTTCTGATCTCCATTCAAAAGATAAAGCAGTAAAAGTAGTCCAGTTTCGTAGAAACTTTGGACAAACAGCTGCTTTTGCTGCAGGTTTCGATCATTCAATTGGGGAATTAATCCTTACTCTAGATGCTGATGGGCAGAATGACCCCAATGATATTCCTAGGATGTTATCCACGCTGGATAAAGGTGATAATGATTTTGTTATCGGTTGGCGGGTTAATCGCAAGGAACCCATACTTCGGCGGCTATTATCCAAGGCTGCGAATAACATCATCAGTCGAAATACCCACCTGGTGGTACACGACCGTGGATGCTCGTTGAAGCTTTTTAAACGGGAAATTGTTAAAAATCTAAAACTTTATGGTCAGTTACATCGGTTTCTACCAGAGCTTGCCAGCTCTATCGGTGTGAAGATTGCAGAAATTCCTGTTAATGATCGTTCAAGATTATCAGGTAAATCGAAATATGGCTCAATCTCCCGCACTCCTCGTGTGGTCCTTGATCTGATCACGGTGACCTATTTATTGACCTTTTTCACCAGCCCTATGCGCCTTTTCGGCTCCTTGGCAATTTTTTGTGGTTTGTCTGGGTTTATCATCAGTGGGATTTTAGCGCTATTAAAAATATATCATGGGATTATTGGCGGGTGGATTGGGTTTCAAGCTTATCAAATTGGAAACCGACCATTGCTATTGTTAGCAATCTTACTCATATTGATCGGTATTCAGCTGTTGATGATGGGCTTTTTGGGTGAAATGATCATGCGTGTTTATTACGAAACGGGAGAAAAACCTATCTACCATGTCAGACAAATATTGGATTGACCCAGTGTTTAATTACTTATTATCAGTTTTATTCCTTTCGAATATATTCCAATATCCTTTATCAAGCTCATCATCCGATAAATGGGCGTAGCGTTGGGTCACCGCAATATTTTTATGCCTGGCCAATTCCTGAGCAAGTTTTAAATTCCCTGACCCCCTGAGGACAACGGTCACAAAATAATGGCGGAATGAATGGGGGGTGATCGTCCCAACAGCATCTTCTCCAAGTGCTTCTCTGACCCTTTGACTGACTATGTTTCTACCGGTAGTCGTCGTGATGGGTTTTATTTTTTTTCCTGCACCGCGATCATGCCTGGCAAAAAGGGGCAGGGATCCTAAAGGCCGGGCTGAAGATCCATCCAGGTGTGAGCGGATAGAGAGATAATCTCGTATCGCCTTGAGGCTGCGCTGTGAAAAGCGGACTACCGCCTGCTGGTTACCCTTACCAATGATTAATGCACGCCCTTCATTCCAGTCCACATCACCTCTACGTAAAGCACAGGCTTCATGTACGCGCAATCCAGTGTCTGCAAGGGTGAGTAAGAATGCCCGATCGCGATAATTAATCATCCGCAGTAGAGGATCATCCACTATATTTCCTGCAATATTATTTGCATATTCCAGGATTTTTTCAATATTATTAAATGGGAATTGGGGTAAACGTTGTCCGGGTTTTCGAGCCCGCTGGCGGATTAGTAGTCGAATACGGGAAAGGTTGATTTCGTATAGTCGTTCAGCAGATAAATACTCGTAAAAACCAGTTAGAGCGGTGAGATAGAGACGTTCTGTTGTGGGAGAATATACCTTTAACGCCGCCAGGAACCAGGTTACGCTATCTTCTGGCAATGACGAAATTGTTGTGATATCTGGTGCCAGTTTATGGTCTATCAGCATCAACTGAAATGAATTCATTGCATTTCGATAGGTTCGCCCAGTGTTAGCACTACGAGCAGAGGTGACAGTATTTATATATTCATTGATTACCAGCGAAATGGGTGATCTTTTATTCATCGGGGAAATCCCTTAATATTATTGTTTATGATAATAATACTTATCGAAATCATGATCATAATAACCTGATTTTAATGGCTTGTCAATCCCCCCTCTTCATAGTCACACATCAAAGTGAATCAAATCGCCCATATAATAATTAATCTGGTAATTAATGGAGTATTTATTTAGCTAAACTAAGAATTAGAAGGATTCATCCCCCTATTGGGCATCTACTTCCACATCCTGGCAACTAGCGATATGGGATGATATGCCTGTCTTCCTGTGCCATCCATAATTTGTGATTGGCAGGATATCCCTGAAGCTGCAATAATTTGATCTTCAGTCCGTCTTATCGCCGGTAAAAGAGCCAGCTCACCGACTTGCATTGATACACTATAATGCTCTGCCTCGTAACCGAACGCCCCTGCCATCCCACAACAGCCATCGTCTAAGATAGTCACAGCATAACCAGCATTTTCCAGCATGGCAGCTGTTGCTGCCACACCAGTCGGATATCCATCTTTTGCTGGAGGTTGTGCTTTTTGGTAGCAGTGCCCATGAACCAGAACGTTTGTTCTGGTACTAGTTATATCCATGTGTAGGATTACGTGTGATAATCTATGGTTTCCATCTCCCCCAGGACGGACCAGGAATTCATCAATCATTAATGCTCGATCAGCTAATTCTTCAACATACTTGTCCTTGGGTAGAAAATTGATAAATTCATCTTTTAGTGTGTATATTTCAGAAGGTTCCAATCCGATCACGGGATATATGCCATCTGGATCGATCTTCCTTATTTCATCCACCAACAAATGCGCATGCTGCTTTGCCTGGTCCAGGAATCCTTTTGATATTAATGTCCTACCTGCGCCCAATGTAGACAAGATTCTTACCTTGTATCCCAATGCCAGTAATACCTTTAATGCATCCATACTGGTATCAGGAAAGAAATATTCATTGAACGCATCCGAAAGAAATAAACAATTGGGTTCATCGGAATTCATTAATAATTTTTTCGCTTTAGCCTGGAAAGAAACCCGCGCTAATTTCGGTAATGTCCGCAGCTGTGAAAGCCCTAAAAGTCTTTCACGCAGTCCTCCAAAAATTGAGGCGGATAAAAATACATTCACAAATGGAGCAAATGGATGGCCAAATTGTGCTATTTGTGAGATATATCCAAAAACATAATCGCGGATCGGATGGCGATGCCCGGTAGACGTATAATAATGTCGATAAAACTCGTATTTAAGCTTTGCCATATCTACGGCAGATGGGCATTCTGCCTTGCATCCCTTACAAGCCAGGCACAAATCCAATGATTTTTTTACAGCTTGCAAAGCTATTTCCTGGGAGGAATAGCCGTTTGAAACCATCGCGCGAAGTAAATTCGCTCTTCCACGAGTGCTGAACATTTCGTCTTGTGTAGCCTGGAAAGAAGGACACATAACACCAATCGACTTCCTACAAACGCCCGCTCCATTACATTGTTCGATGGCTTCGATCAGGTGGTTTGGATCTGGCGAGCTTGAGGCAAACGTCATCACTGGTATCCAACCCACCGGATGGTAAGAATCATCATACCTTAAAGAGCTGTCCATTTTTGGTGTATCTACAATTTTGCCTGGGTTCAAGATTCCTTTAGGATCAGCTGCTCGTTTTAAACTTCGTAAAGCCTCAACTACTTTCGGACCATAAGCACGTTCGATCCATTCTCCACGTACAATCCCATCACCGTGTTCTGCACTCACTGCCCCACCGAGGCGTATAACCAGATCGACGGCAGCCTGGGCAATCGAGCGAAGCTCTACTTTCCCCATTGGAGTTTTGATATTCAATAATGGCCTGATGTGTAGGCAACCGGCAGAAGCATGTCCATAATAGTCTGCCTGAGTACCAAAACTATTCAATATCACATCAAGCTCCTTGACAAATTCCCCCAACCGGTCAACCGGTACACTTAAATCTTCTATGAAACTGATCGGTTTCAATTCGCCTAACCGGGACATAAGGATGCCCAAGCCCACCTTCCTCACATTCCAAACCTGTTTTTGTTGCGCCGTCGTTTCAGCGATGTAGGGGCAAATGCCCCAGTTACTAATGTGAATAAGTTTTGATATATGATCCACCAATGACCCTGAATCGTTTCCAGAAAACTCAACGATAAGGATTGCTGCAGGATCACCCACTACAAATGAGAGCTGGTTGGCATATGCAGGGACTGAACGAGCTAAATGAATAAGGCTTTGAGGGATCAGCTCAATCGCAGAAGGGGCTAATTCCAGAATCCTGGTTACCCAGTCGCACGCTTCAATGATGCTTGAAAAATTGATCACTGCTAAAATTGTATGTTTTTTTAAGGGTACCAGGCGTAAGGTTGCCGTTCGTATTATCCCTAATGTCCCTTCTGAACCGGCCAATAAAGGAGCTATATTAATAGTACCTGGCAATATCGGCGGATATGGGAGCTGGCTCAAATTCCATTGAGGTGGATAGGTTGGTGACCATGGGACAAGGTAATTCAAGTTATAGCCAGATGACCTTCTCCAGGTTTTGGGCCACCGTCTTTTAATTTCATCTGTATATTCTGTTCGAATGGATAGTGCAGCTCGATATATCTCTACCTCAATGGGTGAGGCTATCGGACTCACTTTTCCTGCAGATATTTGATAGGCGAATTCTGTGGTAACCGGTTTAAACGATGTAATCGACCCATCGGCCAACACGACCTCGGCAGATAGGATATGGTCAGCCGTCATTCCGTGAAGGATTGAATGAGCACCAGCGGCATTATTCCCGATACACCCTCCCAAGGTAGCTCTTTCTGATGATGCTGGGTCAGGTCCAAATTGCAATCCGAATTTCTTTATTTCCCGGTTCAGGTCATCCAAAATCAATCCGGGTTCGACGGTGGCAGTTTGTTCCTCAAGATTTATATTTACAAGTTGGTTTATGTAACGTGAGCAATCAATAATTAGCCCCTTGCCAACAGCCTGACCTGCCAGGCCAGAACCTGACCCGCGTGGGATAACAGGGACATGATACTTGTTGCAACACTCAACGATTGGAATAAGTTCATCGATATTCCGGGGAAATACCACTCCCAGAGGTTCAATTTTATGGATTGACGCATCGGTGCTAAATAGCACCCGTGTAACGGGGTCAGTCTTGATCTCACCAGTTATGAAGCGTTGCAGTTCTGCAATGACTTCTGGTAATAGGTTGTTCATAGCACCTACCGGGAATTTATATTTAGCAATGCATTTATTTTATACCACATTCTGGAGAAGCGTTTATTATATAATGGCTGAATAATAGTGAGTTACTAAAATGATGAAATACACTTCTTTCATAAAAGATCTCTCCTGCTCATCATGTGGAAAGTATTATTCTGCCGAGCATATCCAGACTTATTGCGCTGAATGCAAGGCACCATTGATGGTTAACTATGATTTACTAACAATTAAGCACTCTGTAGATCGTGAACAAATTAAACACCGCTCTAAAGGAATGTGGCGTTGGTTTGAAATGCTGCCTGTGTGTAACCCCGACAATATTGTTACCTTGGGAGAAGGGGATACACCATTACTACCACTTTATCACCTGGGAAAAGAGCTTGGATATGCGCATATCTTCCTTAAGGAGGAGAGTAGTAACCCAACCGGCTCGTTTAAAGCTCGTGGTCTTTCAGCTGCAGTATCTAAAGCAAAGGAGCTCGGAATAAATAGATTTGTAATCCCGACGGCAGGAAACGCGGGAGGTGCCCTGGCAGCTTATACAGCCCGCGCTGAACTAGCAGCGTTGATTTATATGCCAAAAAGTTCTCCACTATCGAACATCCTTGAAAGCAGGATTATGGGCGCTGAAGTTGAGCTGGTTGAAGGCTTAATTAATTTAGCAGGAATATTTGCTGAGCAAAAGTCGGTGGCTGAAGGTTGGTTCAATATGTCGACATTTAAAGAACCGTATCGCATTGAAGGTAAGAAAACTATGGGATATGAAATTGCCGAGGGTTTCAATTGGAAATTGCCGGACGTCATTATTTATCCAACTGGCGGCGGGACAGGACTCATCGGAATGTGGAAAGCATTTTTAGAAATGAAGACTTTGGGATGGCTAGAATCGGATAAGTTACCAAGGATGGTGGCAGTGCAATCTGAAGGTTGTGCCCCGGTAGTAAAAGCAATCGCAAATGGTGCAGATGCCTGTGATTTATGGGTTGATGCTCACACTATTGCAGCTGGCCTTTGTGTGCCTAAAAGTTTTGCCGATAAATTAATTCTGAGGGATATTCATGAAAGTAATGGCACTGCAGTGAGTGTTTCAGAACAGGATATCACCTTTTGGCAAAACCGGTTGGCTCAGTACGAAGGCGTCTTTTCATGCCCCGAAGGAGCAACAACGGTCGCAGGCTTGGTTAAACTGATCGCCCAAAAGTCGATCAACCCGGATGAGAGCATCGTTTTATTCAATACTGGGAGTGGTATAAAATACATCAGCCCGTAAGTTCTCAGATTTAAGTACGACCTCAAAATATATTTAGCCGATAAATAGCAGACAAAAATCACATTGACACCGTACTTTAGTTCGAATAAACTTTTTATGTTATATTAACATTGTGTGTTATCGCCCTTATGTGAATATCAGCTATCGAAATATCATTAGGAGAGATATAAATTTATGAATATCAGCAGACTTGCCAGAGCAATTGCTGAGTCGCCTACATTCGCCTTAAACGAAGAAGCTCGAATTCTTCGGGAACGCGGTGAGCCGGTAATTAATATGAGCATTGGCGAACCGAAAAACAAGACTCCCATCACAGCCGTGCTTAGCTCTGCCACGAAATTAAGTGGAGGGGATATTAAATATACTCCACCTGATGGTACTCCATCGCTCAAAAAAGCTATCATTCGATATACCGAAGAAAACTATAACCGGATGGTCGCTCCTGAGAACGTGATCGTATCAGCTGGTGCAAAACAGTCGCTATTTAACATCCTTTACAGCATTATCAATCCTCAAGACGAGGTGATCATTCTAGCACCCCATTGGGTCAGCTATCCGGAAATGGTTAAGATGGTTTATGGCATTCCGGTGATTGTAACTCCTGAAGATGGTACATTCCATCCGCGCATGGAAGATATAGAGCGGGCAGTTAGCTCATATACCAAGGCGATCATCGTGAATAGTCCAAACAACCCATCGGGAGAAGTCTTCTCGGCTGAATTTATTTCGCAGGTGGTTGAATTCTGCGAACGAAAAAAGATTTTCCTGATCATGGATGATATATATCACAAGCTTGTTTTCGATGGGGTGACATGGGAGCCGGCATACAACTATACCAATTTGGATATTGAAAACACCATGGTCATTGTTGTCAACGGAGTGGCCAAGCTGTACGGGATGACTGGTTTCCGCATTGGTTGGGTTGTGACCAATCGAAAGTTAGTCGAAGTCATGACCAATGTACAGGGGCAGATGACCTCCTGTACCTCGGCACTGCTCCAAGCAGCTGCTGAAGGCGCTTTGAATGGCATGCAGAGCGTCGTTGAAAACCTTCGCCTGACCTTTCAAAATAATAAACAAGTGGTCGTGCAGGAGCTGAAATCGTTTAAAGGGGTAAAGCTGAACCCTCCCAAAGGGACTTTTTATGCCCTTCCAGATTTTAGAGCCTACCTACCATCTAGTCTGGCAAAGGATTCGGTTGATCTTTCAAAAGTGATCCTAAAAAAAGCGCTTGTTGTGACTGTCCCTGGTAAAGAGTTCGGCATGGAGGGTCATCTCAGGTTAAGTTATGCGGGGTCGGTAAAGGAGATAAAAGAAGGAATTGAGCGGATAAAATGGGTTTTAGATCCCACTTCCCCCAACGAAATTTACATTGGCGACCGCAAATTAGTTAGGGATTGGCTATGAATAATATACTAAATATCAAAACTCCGGCCGAAGGTCAAGCAGATGCAACAAAAAGTGATTTCGGTCTGGATAATATCGGCTTAATCAATCTGCGCAAGGTGTATTGGAATCTCACCACTGAAGCCCTCTATGAGGAAATAATATTTAGAGCCGAGGCACAGATTTCCCAGCTTGGACCGGTCATCGTAAATACCGGGAAGCATACTGCACGTGCAGCCAATGATAAGTTTATTGTTCGAGAATCAACGACTGAAAAGAATGTCTGGTGGGGGGAATATAACCGTCCATACGCCACCCCAAAATTCGACGAGCTCTACAGCCGTGTCCAGGGATTCCTGCAAGGACGGGATCTATTTGTGCAGGATTGTTTTGGTGGAGCCGACCCAAATTATAAATTACCAGTACGGGTGATCACCGAATATGCCTGGCACTCCTTATTTGCCCGAAACATGTTCATCAAGCCGAAGACGAACGAGGAATATCGACGCCATGTTCCTGAGTTCACGGTTCTCTGCGTGCCATCCTTTAAAGCTTTTCCGCAAATCGACGGAACTCCAACGAATACTTTCATCGTGATCAATTTCGATCAGCGCATATGCATCATCGGGAATACGGGTTATGGCGGTGAGATTAAAAAATCTGTCTTCACACTACTTAATTATCTCCTGCCGATCCAAGGGATCATGACCATGCACTGCTCGGCTAATACCGGGAAGGACGGTGATACTGCCTTGTTTTTCGGCCTATCCGGTACCGGAAAAACCACGTTGTCTGCTGATCCAAGGCGTGGATTAATCGGTGATGACGAGCACGGATGGAGTGATGAAGGCATCTTTAACTTTGAAGATGGTTGTTACGCCAAGGTCATTGGTCTTTCATCGACTGCCGAACCGGAAATATATTCTTGCACTAGGCGCTTCGGGACCATCCTCGAAAATGTGGTCTACGACCCTGTGACACGCATAATCGATTTAGATGACGATACCCTAACGGAAAATACGCGTGCTTCCTACCCCCTCGATTACATCGCTAATGCCATTCCGGAAAAGATGGGTGGGCATCCAAAGAATATCATCTTTTTAACTTGTGATGCCTCCGGAGTGATGCCTCCGATTGCCAGGTTAACCCCCGATCAAGCCTTATACCACTTTATTTCGGGATATACTGCCAAGGTTGGCGGAACAGAGATTGGATTGGGTGAAGAACCGGAAATAACATTCAGTGCCTGTTTCGGTGCCCCGTTTATGGTTCTCCCCCCGGCATTCTATTCCGATTTGCTTAAGCGGAAAATATTACGTTATAGTGTTGATTGCTGGCTGGTTAATACTGGCTGGGTCGGTGGTCCGTACGGAGTTGGAAAACGTATCAGCATCCGTTATACGCGTGACTTGTTGAACACAGCTCTAAACGGTGAGCTAAAAGATGTGGAGTACTATACTGATCCGATATTTGGTTTCCAGGTACCAAAACATTGCCCGGGAATACCTGATTCGGTTCTCTATCCATCCTCAGCCTGGCCAAGCGAGGAGGCGTATAAGAAAAGGTACATCAGTTTAGCAGCCCGGTTTATTGATAATTTCAAGAAATTTGCTGATGATTGTCCACCCGAATTGGTCAACGCCGGGCCAAGGATATAATCAACCTATCTTTATAGAAAACTAACCTTCACTGCCAACTACTCGGCGAGTGAGGGTTTCGTTTGCGGGACTTCCTTAAAGTAGTGAAGGAAGTAGGAAAGTAACCTTCCTGGTATGCGCCCATCGATCTCAACTCCGCCTGAAACTTGCTCCAATCGCTCCACCTGTCCCTGTTCCTGGAACAGGCTGATCAAACCGCCTTGTTGGTACGGAAGGAAGATCTGGATGGGGATGTAATCATCGTATAGGTATGTATGTGCTTTCGAGATTAAGTCTGGGATTCCCTCACCAGTCAATGCAGAGATTGCTACTGCACTCGGAAAATCAGAGAGTACTTCTCTGGCATGGTCCGGATCGGTAAGTCCATCAATTTTATTCAAAGCTGTCAGGATCGGTATTTGGTCCGCTGCGATATCCGTTAGAGTTTGATAGACTGCTCGCGCTTGTTCTTTTGCTTGCGGATGGGTGATATCAATTACATGGATTAGTAAATCAGCCTCAGCAATCTCTTCCAAAGTAGCCCTAAACGCTGCCACCAGGGTCGTAGGGAGTTTCTGGATGAACCCTACTGTATCCGTAAACAGGGCGATATGACCATCAGACATATTTACTCTGCGGGTCGTGGGATCTAATGTCGCGAACAGCTTGTCTGCAACGTATACATCCGACTTGGATAGGCAGTTTAGCAGTGTGGATTTCCCCGCATTGGTATAACCAACCAGGGCGACCACAGGTGTCAGGCTCTTTTTCCTCCGGCGTCGGTATTGCTGCCGGTGGATGCGTACTTTCTCCAGTTGTTCTTTTAAGTGCTTGATCCGAGAACGAATTTCTCGCCGGTCCACTTCCAGTTGGGTTTCACCGGGACCTCTCAGTCCTACCCCGCCCACCTTTCCCGATCGACCACCCCCACCTCCTGCCTGTCTTGCCAGGTGGGTCCAGGCACGCGTCAGTCTAGGTAGTCGGTATTCATATTGGGCTAACTCAACCTGAAGTGCGCCTTCATTCGTATTTGCATGCTGCGCAAAAATATCTAAAATAAGCGCGGTACGGTCAATGATGCGGATATGGTCACCAAACACCAACTCCAGCTCTCTGAGGTGGCGAGGGGAGAGCTCATTATCAAAGAGAATAACATCTGCCTTTTCTTCTTCAGCCAACGTGCGGACCTCATTCACCTTACCGGAACCGATATAGGTCTTGACATTAGGTTTATCCATGTGCTGAGTTGATTGTCCAACTACCTGTAAACCGGCTGTTTCTCCTAATAATGCTAATTCAGTGAGTGAATCCTGCAGGATCAGCAGATGCTCTTCACCTCTGATCTCCACACCGACGAGGAATGCTTTTTCACGCAGTAGTAATGTTGATTCAGCTAATTTTTTCGCCATTTAGTGTGATTAATTCATCCTTTGGTATATTCTTTATCAATAATAACTTAAACCACTGATGTCAGTAAATAATAATGAGCTACTGGACTGGAGTGGTCGGCTGCGAATACTGTTCCAGCCAATTTAATATGGTATCCCCAACGGTTTTGAGACTTTCCGCAGATACCTTATCTAAAGTATCATTGGTAGTATGCCAATAGGGATAGTCGAAATCAATGATATCTGCAGCCCTGAAGCCGGCTTGTACAAACGGAATGTGATCATCAATCAGATCGTACTTATATGACGGAATGAATTGCTTATAACCTAATCTTTTGGCTTCATTCCAAATCTCGGTATTTAATTCATCGTCAGAATTGCCTTCCTTATAAATTTTCAAATCCTTATCTCCGACCATATCCAATATCACGACACTGTCGGGTCTTCCCTGCAGCTGCGAGACAAAGTAAGTTGACCCAATTGACCAGCCCGTCCCGGCAGCTGTGCCGTTGTCCTCATCATCGAAAAATACTAACCAAATTTGCTTATTGTCGTTTACGGGTAAAACCCGTGCTAACTCTATTAAAATGGCTGTGCTTGACGCCCCGTCATTTGCTCCCAGCACAGGTAATTTGCGGTTTGCGGGAATTTTATCCTGGTCCGCAAATAACCGTGAATCATAATGACTTCCAAGAATGATCCAAGGTGTACCTTCTCCCCTCTTTGCAATAATATTTTTTATCGCCTGACCGGATACTACCGCTTCTTGAGTCTCAACCTGCCATCCCAGGGCTTTCAATTCATTAATCATCCAGCTGACAGCTTTGTCGTGTGCCTCACTGCCCATTGTGCGCGGACCGAATTCCACTTGAGTTTTCACAGCTTCTAGTGCGCGTTCACCATTAAAAACTTGAGTTTTGTTTTCTAGCGATATAGCGATGAGTATTATCGCAAGGATTACCCCACCGATAAGTAATACAGGTAAAAATATCTTCAATCCGTTTCTCATAATGATTATGCGCAATTTACAATATTATGACTAGATCATTGCTCTCTAAGAAAATTCTGCAGCGATGATCTCGATCGTTCGGCATATGCAACCGCACGTTTTCTTTTTCCTTTCAGTTTCACTTCCAATTCTGGCAATATACCAAAATTGCCTTTCATAGGCTGAAAATCTCTAGCCTCGGCATGGGTGATATAGTATACCAAAGCCCCGGAAATCGTGGTTTGTGGCATGACAACCATCGGTTTTCGCATGAGAAAGTTGGCTGCATTCCAACCTGCCAAATATCCGGTGGCAATATTGCCTACGTAACCCTCAACTCCTGTGATCTGACCGGCAAAGAAAAGGTTATCCCTATTTTTGTATTGCATGGTTGGCCAGAGTAATGCCGGAGAGAAAATATAAGTGTTTCGATGCATCTGTCCATAACGGGCAAATTCTGCCTGCCCCAATCCAGGAATTAATCGAAATACTCTGTCCTGCTCAGAATATTTAAGGTTGGTCTGAAATCCGACGAGATTATAAAGGGACTTTGCCAGGTTATCCTGCCGTAATTGGACAACTGCATAAGCATGTTTCCCTGTTCTGGAATCAACTAAACCCACCGGTCGCATTGGTCCAAACGATAAAGCGTCCTTACCCCGCCTCGCGAGGATCTCAATCGGCAGGCAGCCTTCGAAATATTTCTCCGCCCCAGCTTTTACTCCTTTCGATATGTCACTCTCATAATCGGGCATACTAATTCTCTCAGCTCGAGTCAATTCTTCCACAAACTTGTAATACTCATCCATATTCATGGGGCAATTAATATAATCGCCTTCACTTAATTCAGTGCTTTTAGCATAACGCGATGCCTGGTAGGCAATATCCATGTCTATTGAATTTCTAACGACGATAGGAGCCAGAGCATCGTAAAAATAAATCTGGTCATAACCAGTCAATTTCTGAATTGCAGTTGATAGATGTTTTGATGTCAGTGGTCCAGAAGCAATGACAGTTGTTTCTGGAGGGATTTCTGTAATCTCTTGATGAACAACTTCAATATTTGGATGGTCTTCAATCCTTGAGGTGACTTCTTGAGCAAAAAGCTCACGGTCTACAGCCAACGCTCCACCTGCGGGAACGGCTGTCTCATCAGCACATTGAATTAATAAAGAGCCAAGGGACCTCAGTTCCTCTTTTAAAACTCCAGCAGCTCTATCGGGTAGATTGGAACCAAGAGAGTTGGAGCATACTAACTCTGCCAGGAAGTCGCTATGGTGTGCGCCTGTCTTTACCTCAGGTCGCATTTCATACAATCGTACTTTAATGCCTCGAATAGCGGCTTGCCAGGCAGCTTCAGATCCAGCCAATCCTCCTCCAATAATTATCAATTCTGCCTTATTCTTATAAGTATTCATCGTGTCAATTTTACCAAATCCATTTTTATATTATACCTAAGGTAGCTTCTGTATTTATGACTATGCGCAAGATCTCGCGTTTCGTATTTATTTAAATTTAGCTTTCTTAAGCTGATAGTTTCTGACAGGGCATTTTGGCATAATTGAGGGGCAACTCCATTTTGATAAGGATCACCGAATGCGTGAAGTAGCAATTATAGGAATTGGTCAAACTCCAGTCGACGAACACTGGGAAAAATCCCTTAAAGAGTTAGCCGGAGAAGCAATCTTCGCTGCTTTATCTGATGCCAGGCGGGATTCAGCTGAATCGCTCTATATCGGGAATATGCTATCAGGAATCCTAAGTAAACAGGAGAACCTTGGTGGATTGATCTCCGATTGGATCGGTTTACCTGGAATGGAAGCTGAAAAGGTCGAAGCTGCTTGCGGCTCAGGAGCTGCTGCATTTCGCGCCGGATTGATGGCAGTCGGCTCTGAGGAAGTGGATAGCGCTCTGGTGCTCGGGGTGGAAAAGATGACTGAAAGTTTACCGGTTGAAACGACTGAAGCATTGGCAACTGCTGCTGATGCAGATTATGAATCAGCCCAGGGTCTTTCGTTCGTAGCTATCAATGCTTTGGTGATGCAGCTCTATTTACATACATACGGTTGGAAACACACCGATTTTGCCGCATTTTCGATCAACGCCCATGACAATGGCTATCATAATCCATACGCCCGCTTACGAGAAAAGATCACTGAAAAAGACTATGTAACTGCCAGGATGGTGGCAGAGCCAATCAATCTTTTAGATGCTTCACCCACAGGAGATGGCGCAGCTGCAGTATTATTAGTCCCAGCTGATACAATTTCAGCTCACGACCATCGCTTAATAAAAATTATTGGATCCGCTTCAGCCACCGATTCAATAGCAATTCATAGCCGGAAGGATCCGCTCTGGCTTTCTGCAGCTGAAAAATCTGCCCACAAAGCCTATGACCAGGCAATGGTGGGACCTCGGGAAATCGATTTTTTTGAGCTGCATGATGCATTTTCTATTATGTCGGTACTTTCATTGGAAGCCTGCGGTTTTGTTGAACGCGGCAAGGGACCGATTCTCGGATTGAACGGAGATATCGCCATCAAGGGGAAAATTCCGATCACCACACGCGGCGGTCTCAAAGCTCGTGGGCATCCGGTTGGTGCGACCGGTGTCTATCAAATTGTTGAGGCAGTTCAGCAGCTACGCGGAGAAGCCTCCCCTACCCAAGTTGAAGGTTCCAGGATCGGAATGACGCAGAATATTGGGGGTAGTGGTGCAACGATCATCACACACATCCTGACGAACAATTAATCATAATAAATAATTGGAATCAAAAAAGACCAGCAAGTTGGTCTTTTTTAGCTTAATTCGAGAATAATGATATGATTAGTGGATGACGAATAGCACTAGAGATGCATATCTGCGTGTGGTATTCTAAAATGCTATGCATGAACTAGCTGTTACCGAAAGCATCCTTGAAATTTCGCTTCGCCATGCGAAGGAAGCCAATGCTATACGAATCACCAACCTCTATCTGGTGATTGGGCAGCTCGCCAGCATCGTGGACGATTCTGTCCAGTTTTATTGGGATATCGTTTCGAAGGAGACAATTGCAGCCGGATCCATTCTCCACTTTAGGAGGCTGTCTGCGACACTGGCGTGTTTGGAATGCAATCATCAATTCCAGCCTGGAGGAGATGGGTTTGCCTGCCCAAATTGCAATAGCAGCCATATCAAGGTTATTTCCGGCGATGAATTTTATATGGAGGCTATTGATGTTGAGTCATAACATCATAGCACCTGATGGAATGAGATGACTAAAAATATCCTGGTAGTTGAAAAAATCTTGAGCGCCAATGATCGTATCGCGGCGGAAAACCAGGCGATATTTGATGCCGCTGGGATTAAAGCATTCAACCTGATGGCTTCTCCTGGCGCTGGTAAAACCTCGCTTATCGAGCAGACAGTCAAACGCTTGCTGCCAGTGATGAAACTGGCCGTCATAGATGGTGATATCGCAACCCACCTGGATGCTGATCGAGCCAAAGCCGCTGGTGCAGTCGCTGTGCAAATCAACACTGGTGGAGATTGCCACCTCGATGCTTATATGCTCAATTCAGCCTTGAAGCAAATGGATTTAACCGGAATCAGTTTGATCATTGTGGAAAATGTTGGCAACCTGGTCTGTCCGGCAAGCTTCCAGCTTGGCACCCATAAGAGCGTCTTGATTGCCTCCATTCCTGAAGGTGATGATAAACCCTATAAATACCCAGGGATGTACCGCGGAGTGGAGGCTTTAGTGATCAATAAGATTGATCTTCTACCATATGTCTCTTTCAATATGGATTTCTTCCAAAAAGGCGTTGAAATCCTTAATCCTGGCGTGGTAACCTTCCCTTTGTCTTGCAAGACCGGAGAAGGGCTGGATGATTGGATCGACTGGATTAGACAGAATTCATAAGCTTAACATCAATCCAAGGAAATCAGAATATTGATGATCGGAACAAGGATCCATATAACCGGTATCGTTCAGGGGGTGGGCTTTCGCCCATTTGTGTTTACCCAAGCCGTCCAAAATGGACTGACCGGTTGGGTCTGTAACACATCTGCCGGTGTTGATATTGAAGTAAACGGTGAACCGGTTGAAATATCGCAATTTATTGAAACTTTGCAATCCGAGGCACCACCTCTGGCACGCATAGATTCATTCGATATCCAACAAATACCCATCAAACCATATGATACGTTTAAAATCATCCATTCCAAAACGGTGTCAGAGGCGTTTCAACCCATATCTCCAGATATAGCAATTTGTCCAGATTGTTTACAGGAACTGTTTGATCCAAATGACCGGCGCTATCGCTATCCATTCATAAACTGCACCAACTGCGGACCCCGCTTAACCATAATCGAAGAGATCCCTTATGACCGGCCAAAGACAACCATGCGCGACTTCGCCATGTGCCCTTACTGCCTGGCTGAATATACCAACCCGACCAACCGCCGGTTTCATGCGCAACCCATCGCTTGCCCGATATGTGGTCCTCAAATCTGGTTGGAATACCCAATTCGCGATAATAAAGCAGGTAAAAAGCTTTCGTGTGGGGATGATTCCATGCATGAAGTTCAGCAACTATTGCTGGCTGGAAAAATCGTGGCAATTAAAGGTCTGGGTGGCTTTCACCTGGCATGCGACGCGACGAATCCTAAGGCAGTCGCAGAACTCCGCCGTCGAAAGCTGCGCGTAGATAAACCATTCGCCCTTATGATGGCAGATATGGCGGTTGTTGAACAGCATTGCACGGTCACACAAGCAGACCGTGAATTACTCGAATCAAGAGAACGTCCGATTGTGCTCCTGCCTCGAAATGTAACCTCATCAATTGCGCATGAAGTCGCCCCTCAACAAAAAACCTTGGGTGTTATGCTCCCCTATACCCCACTACATTACCTGTTATTCGCTTCTCCCGAGGGCAAGAAATCAATGGTACGACCCTTTAAGGCCTCCGTAATGCCTCCTCTCGTGATGACAAGCGGTAACATCAGCGAGGAACCCATTGCAATTGATAATAAAGAAGCTTATGAACGTTTATCCGGTCTGGCAGATGCATATTTAATGCATGATCGACCTATACGCACGCGTTGCGATGATTCTGTAGTGCGGATATATGGTGGGGAGACTTATCCGATCCGCAGGTCACGCGGTTACGCACCATTTCCAGTCTATTTATCATCAAAATCACCTACTTTGCTTGCTACAGGTGGAGAATTAAAAAACACGTTTTGCATTATTCGGGAGCGATATGCATTTTTAAGCCATCACATTGGCGATCTGGAAAATGTAGAGACCTACCATTCCTTCCAGGATGGTATTACGCATTACGAATCGCTCTTTAGATGTAAACCTGAAATCATCGCTTATGATCTTCATCCGAATTACCTGGCCACTCGTTATGCACTCGAGCGCGCCCAGCGGGAAGGTCTGCCTTCATTTGGCGTTCAGCACCACCATGCCCATATCGCTTCTTGTATGGCTGAACATTCTTTATCATCTGATCAGCCTGTGATTGGTGTCGCTTTCGATGGTACCGGCTATGGTGCAGATGGCGCTATCTGGGGTGGAGAATTCCTACTTGCTGATTTTCGCAGCTATAAACGGATCAGTCATTTGAAATATGTTCCTCTTCCGGGTGGAGATACCGCGATTCGCAAGCCTGCGCGGATTGCCCTGGCATACTTATGGGCAAGTAGTTTGGACTGGGATCCGGCATTGCCGCCAGTAGCATCTCTGTGCGTCGAGGAACGTTCGATAATAAAATCTCAGCTAGAATTGAAAATCAATACACCTCTCACCTCGAGTGTGGGGCGATTGTTCGATGCCATCGCTTCTATATCCGGCATCCGGCAGGTGGTTAATTATGAAGCCCAGGCTGCCATTGAATTCGAAGCCCTGGCTGATCCAGATGAGACTGTGGAGTATGAATTTAGCCTGGAAGACGACGGAGATCCCAATGTTTCGGCTAGTCAAATCAATCCGTCTCTGCTCATCCAACAGGTGATAAATGATTTGAATAACGGGCTTCCTGTATCGAAAATCTCAGCCCGATTTCACAATACGGTAGCAAAGATAGTATTCGTGGTGAGTGATCAAATCCGGAAGGAATTTGGGGTCGATCAGGTTGTACTGAGCGGTGGAGTTTGGCAAAATTTGACCCTCCTTCGGCAGACCTGTAATTTATTAACATCCGAAAACTTTAAGGTTTTTATCCACCGCCAGGTGCCAACAAATGATGGCGGTCTGGCACTGGGTCAGGCAATAGTGGCTGTCCATAATATGATCACTTGATGGTATATGATTTGGAGGTTTTATGTGTCTAGCTGTACCGGGAAAAATCCTTGATATTTATGAAACTAACGGGCTGTTGATGGGCAAGATCGATTTCGGAGGCGTAATCCGTGAAGCGTGCTTATCATACGTGCCTGAGGCGAAAGTAGGAGACTTTACCATTATTCATGTGGGTTTCGCTTTGAATTTAATCGATGAACAGGAAGCATTGGAGACATTATCACTCTTGGATGAGATTTCGAGGCAGGATACCGAAGAATGAAGTACTTATCTGAGTATCGAGATGCCCATCTGGTTCGGGCTGTCATGGATGAATTATCGCGCACTATCCGCGATCCATGGGTGATCATGGAAATTTGTGGTGGTCAGACGCATTCCATCATGAAATCAGGACTGGATCAATTGTTGCCTGAGGGTTTGGAGCTGGTACATGGACCGGGCTGCCCGGTTTGTGTGACCTCCCTGGAGATGATCGATAAAGCTCTTGCAATTGCCTCACAACCAGGTGTGATCTTCACTTCCTATGGCGATATGCTACGGGTACCAGGATCCAATGGAGATCTATTTTCTGTCAGGGCAGCTGGCGCTGATATCCGTGTAGTGTACTCATCCCTGGACGCAGTCAAAATTGCCCAGAATAACCCAGATAAACAGGTCGTTTTTTTTGCCATTGGGTTTGAAACTACGGCTCCGGCCAATGCAATGAGCATTATCCAGGCTCAAAAATTGGAATTGAAAAATTATAGTTTATTGATTTCCCAAGTCAGGGTTCCTCCGGCAATGCACGCCATACTAGGCTCACCCAATAACCGGGTGCAGGGATTTCTGGCAGCTGGACATGTGTGCACGGTAATGGGCTTCTGGGAATACCCTACACTCGCTGAAAAATACAAGGTTCCTATTGTCGTTACTGGCTTTGAACCGCTGGATATTTCCCAGGGGATTTTATATGCTGTCAGGCAGCTGGAAAAAGGCATATATGAGGTGGAAAACGCTTATTCACGTGTGGTTAACTTCGAAGGCAACCTGCCGGCTCAGCGAGTAATCAACCTGGTGTTCGAAGAGTGTGATCAAAACTGGCGCGGTATCGGTAAAATCCCATTGAGCGGTTGGAGACTTAAGCCCGAATTTGTGGAATTCGACGCCACAGTAAGGTTCCAGGTCCAATCGATCCTGCCATTAGAGTCAGCGTTATGCATCGCCGGGCAGATCCTACAAGGGTTAAAAAAGCCGTTTGATTGTCCAGCTTTTGCTAAACAGTGCACTCCTGAGAATCCACTGGGAGCTACCATGGTGTCATCCGAAGGCGCTTGTTCAGCGTATTACCGCTACGGAAGGTCTCAATGACTGAAGAATTCCCAAATTTACAAGGTCTTACTTGCCCAATGCCATTACCTCATAATCAACGGATCGTCCTGGGTCATGGAAGCGGAGGTCGGATGTCATTCGACCTGATTTCGAAGATATTTTCCACCCCGTTCGACAATCCGATCCTAAGGTCAGGAGACGATGCTGGTGTTGTGATTGTTCCAAATGAAATCGATCTGCTTGGGACGAAGCTTGCCATTAGCACTGATTCTCACGTGGTCATGCCACTTTTCTTTCCCGGTGGTGATATAGGCAGGCTTGCTGTCTGCGGGACAGTCAATGACGTCGCTATGATGGGGGCGAAACCTCTTTATCTAACTGCAGGTTTTATTTTGGAAGAGGGATTGGATATTGAAATTTTGAAAAGAGTAGTCGAGTCTATGCGGATAGCTGCATTGGAGGCAAATATCCAGATTATCGCTGGTGATACCAAGGTAGTCCAGAATGGTAAAGCAGATGGGATTTACATTAATACGACCGGCGTTGGGATCATCCCCAACAATATAAATATCAGCGGATGCAATGCCAGGCCTGGTGATGTCGTTATATTATCCGGGACGATCGGTGACCACGGGATCGCGGTTATAGCCGCGCGAGGCGAGCTTAATTTCGAGACTCAAATTACGTCTGACGTAGCCCCATTGAGTGGTTTGGTTTCATCCATATTAAATACAACCAATGATATCCACGTTTTGCGTGATCCAACCCGTGGCGGTCTGGCAACCAGCTTAAATGAAATATCAGTCCAGTCCCAAGTTGGAATACGGATCGATGAAGATACCATTCCTGTAACGCCTGCAGTTGCGGCAGCTTGTGAAATGCTGGGCTTTGATCCTCTATATGTAGCCAATGAGGGCAAACTGATCGCAATTGTGGGTAAAAATGTTTCAGATGAAGTACTTGCGGCGATGAAAAATCATCCCCTCGGTGGGGATGCAGCGATTATTGGCACGATCACCGATAGCCCGAATGATCATGTGACGGTGAGAACAAGCTTTGGCACTACACGTATGGTCGACATGCTGTCTGGTGAGATGCTGCCCAGGATTTGTTGAAGTATCCTCTAGGGATTGTGTATTTCTTTAAGTTGAGGAATTCTACCTTTCCACCTTATTGATCACTATCCACGCGGTCGAATTTTCAACCTCAATATTGACCACGGCCCCAGGAACATTGAAAGCTGTAGCAATGTTCTGAGGGGAGATGAAATGGCTGCGCATCAATGCCAACTTTTCAACTATGGCCATAACTTTTACTGGGAAAGTCCTGACATCTGGTTCTTCAATAACAATCCGGCCACCAGGTCTGAGCACCCGCCACAACTCATTTACCGTAATTCGGTAATCATAGACGTGATGGAGAGCATCCACCATGATAATCTTCTCAAACAATCCATCTTTAAAGGGTAAGTGTTCTGTCGCTGAGCATACTGTCATCAATCCATCTTTATTTCCCGCCTCGTTAAGCATTCCCATCGAAGAATCGGCGATAACGACACCCGACACCATTCCAATTAGCGGATGAGATTTACCACCTGTGCCCCCTGCTGCATCGAGTAATAACCCTTCAGCCGGTAACTCCAGCAACCTGCTAAACTTATCAGGATCGCCCGGTTTTAAAAACCTATCATAATAGGGTGCCAAGAAATCAAAGTGATTGAACGATTTCATTTCATCTCACAGATATGAAAGAGCCTCCTGACACAGGAGGCTCCTAAGTATTTATCTTTAAGCGTGGAACTAAAACTCATCTTCATCTATATACAAGTCATCGTCTTCTTCATCGACATCGACGTCTTCCCAATCATCCATTTCATCGCCTTCATCTTCCTCTTCGTCCCACTCATCCTCTGTTTCAACATCGTTCGCACGTGAATAAGTCATGCATCCCATATCAGGATCAATTTCCACAGCAGCTGCTCCACAATATCCATCGTCCAGGAAAACACAATCAACATAATGGCATCGTATACGGGGCATCGAATCCTCCTGCTAAAATGTAATCACAATCCGTCATAGCATCATCCAGGATCAACTTATAAGTTGGTTTTCCAGACGGCAGTGATTTTACCTCAGTTCGTGCAAACAGAAAAGTATCTGTCAAGTGTAAATATCAACCCATTTCCCAATTTGAAATGTGAGGCGACATTATATCACCACATCGATAAAATAGTTGCTCAACCGGATTGTGTTGAGCCAATAATGATCCCCCAAAATGATTTCTTAACCAGGTCTGATCCGGTGAGCTTCCATAACATTGGGTAATGCTTCAATCCGGGTTAATACCCTGGTCAGCTGGTCTATATCCTTTACTTCCAAGACAAGATCGAGCACTGCAAGGCTGAGTTTGGAATCGTGGTTTACCCCTGCCTGGACCAATCCCATATTAATCCCCTCATTAGCAACTAAATTTGAGACATCCCTGGCGAGTCCATCGCGATCATAAGCTTTTACCCTGACAGATACCGGGTAAGTCCGCTTGGGTTCTCCCCATGCAACCCGTACCAATCTCTCCTTTTCCTTTAACCTCAGGATATTGGGACAATCTTTACGATGAATGGTCGCTCCACGGCCGCGGGTGACATATCCGATAATATCATCACCAGGAACAGGATTACAACAGCGTGCCATGGTAGTTAATAACCCTTTTAAACCCACAACGGTGATCGTATCGTGGCTCGCACCAGCAGTCTCCGGGATCACTCGTGTCCCGAACTTCAATCCTTCTTCATCTTGCTCATTTTGCATCAATTGGTTGGCGATTCGAATGAGCGGTATATCTCCACAGCCAATCGCCACGTATAAATCATCAACGATTTTAAAATCAAATTGGCGTGCGAGTTGTTCGATATTGATATCCCCCAACCCTAACCGCCGTAATTCCTTCTCGAGTAAATCTCTACCTTGATTGATATTCTGTTCCCGGGCTTGCTTCTTGAACCAATAGCGGATCTTAGCTCTCGCCCTCTGCGTTCTCACCAATCCAAGGTTCGGATTCAACCAATCTCGACTGGGTCCTCCCCGTTTTGCAGTTAATATTTCAACCTGCTCGCCTGTCCGCAACACGTAATCGAGTGATACAAGCTTACCGTTGACCTTGGCCCCACGGCAACGGTGTCCGATGTCCGTATGGACGTGATATGCAAAATCTATTGGGGTGGATCCTGCTGACAAGTCGTAAATATCACCCTTTGGGGTAAAAATATAGACCCTGTCCTGGAATACATCAGATTTAAGGCTGTCAACAAATTCACCTGCATCGGTAATATCCTGCCGCCACTCCATTAATGAACGGAACCAAAGGATTTTTTTCTCGAACGCCTCATCTCGAGGCGCCCCTTCCTTATATCTCCAATGGGCAGCAATACCCAATTCTGCATTTTGGTGCATCTCAGGCGTACGGATTTGAATCTCTAAAGTTTTCCCGTCGTCGTACAAGACTGCGGTATGCAAGGATTGGTAAAAATTATCTTTTGGCACCGCGATATAATCATCAAATTGCCCCGGTATGGGTCGCCAATGGGTATGAATCACTCCGAGGGCGCTGTATGCAGACGGTACATCTGGAACAATGATACGCACTCCACGAACATCATGCACCTGGTCAAAAGGCACACCTTTACGTACCATTTTACGGTAAATAGAATAGATATGTTTGGGTCGTCCTGAGATATCTGCCTTAATACCGGGTTGTGTTATGATTTCGGACAAATGGTCGATAATATCTGTCATCTCACGCTCGCGGTCCAGGCGGCGCTCGGCGATGTTATTGGCAATTTCCTTATACTTATCGGGATTAACATAGCGGAACGCCAGGTCTTCGAGCTCCCATTTCATTTGCCAGATGCCCAACCGGTTAGCCAGGGGAGCAAAAATGTCCAATGTCTCTTGCGCAATCCTCTGACGTTTTTGGGCAGGCATGTGTCCTAGCGTCCGCATGTTGTGCAGCCGATCAGCCAGCTTGATCAACACAACTCGCACATCTTCCCCCATGGCCAGAAAGGTTTTCCGGAGTGTTTCTGAAACCAAATCATATCGCCTGCTTTTTGTGCGTTGTTCGGCAGTATCTTCAGGGCTGGGCTCTCCCCGCCGGTCTGCAGCCTGGCGCAGTTCTTCCTCCAGGAGTTCATCTTCCGCGTGCTGATCCCCTCTTGATACCCTGGGTAACTGGGTCAATTTAGTGACGCCATCGACCATCTTGGCAACATCTTCACCGAAGTCATTTTTAATATCGTCCAGTGTAACCGGTGTATCTTCAACAGTATCATGCAGGAGACCTGCCACAACAACATCGACGGGTACACGCAGTTCAGCTAATATTGCTGCCACGGCAACACAATGATTTACATATGGTTCTCCAGACGCCCGGTTCTGACCTTCGTGCGCAGCCTCCGCCATCCTGTATGCGCGTAGGATTAATTCACGATCTGCAACCGTGTACAGGTCTGGCAGAGATTCCATTAATTTCTCAATTTGCATAATTTTGACCTAATCCGTCATAGTATACCCATGCCTTTAGTGAGCGACAAGGGTATGATCTATTACAAATTCATAATGATTATCCTATAAATAGACGTGCGCATTGATAAACTGCACATATCTTTTAAATAATAGTAAAATTACTATGCGGGTGAAAATAACCGGAAAGCGAGGTTAGCTATGTGTGGGAGATTTACACTGACGATTGATCCTTACCATCTCCAACAAGCCTTCCCATGGGCTATCATTCCAGATGAACTTACCTCAAGGTATAACATCGCCCCCTCTCAGCTAGTGGCAGTCATACCCAATACCGGCGATTACGCCCTGGCAATGTATAAATGGGGATTGATTCCTTCATGGTCGAAAGATCCATCGATAGGTGAGCGGATGATCAATGCCAGAGCCGAATCCCTGGGAGAAAAACCATCATTCCGTAATGCATTTCGCCGCCGTCGTTGCTTGATATTGGCTGATGGTTTTTACGAATGGACGTTAGATCCAGCAATGAAGAGCAAACAACCAATGTATATCCGTTTGAAAAACGCTCACCCATTCGCATTCGCTGGTTTATGGGAGATTTGGAAAGCATCGGATGGGTCAGAGTTGCGTTCTTGCACCATAATAACCACCAGCCCGAATTCGCTTTTGGAACCTATTCATAATCGCATGCCGGTGATCCTCCCTACTGATGTATACGATCGCTGGTTGGCACCTGAAGACCGACAACCGGAGCAGCTTAATGACCTGCTGATCCCCTACTCTGCTGCTGAAATGGTTGCCTTCCCGGTTTCGCGGCTGGTAAATAGCCCCCAGTATGATTCTGCTGAACTAATCCAGCCAGTCGGTAATGAGTAGCATCTCTGTGAATAATGATCATACCACCTGAAGAATTCGCAACTTCCAGCCTTCGCGCCTCTCCGTTGGGGAAAGATATCTGCCAGATCCTGTCAGTCGCGATACAAAGCGCGGATCCAGGCGTGTGTATAAAAAATAAACTCTCCGTCGAAAAAGATAGACTCATTATTGGTACTCAAGAATTCGAATTAACGGAGTTTGAGCGTATATTCGTCCTGGGAGTCGGGAAGGCCGTTGTACCCATGGCTGAAGCTGTCGTGGAGCTCCTTGGGAACCGAATATCAGCAGGTCTTGTGATCACTAAGGATGGCTATGCTGGCTTCAATCGTGTTTTACCTGACTACCATATAGATGTCATCGAAGCAGGTCATCCTGTTCCCGACCAACGCAACCTATCTGGCACATCTAGATTGGTCGCAATGGGACAGGATTTATCCACACATGACCTGGTGATATGTCTTTTATCTGGAGGTGGGTCCTCGCTATTGATAAAGCCATCCTCAGGTCTATCCCTTGTGGATATCCAGAAAACCACTGCATTATTATTATCATGTGGTGCCAATATTACTGAAATCAACACGGTCCGAAAGCACACTGAAGATCTAAAAGGCGGTGGGCTGGCAAAAATATTATTCCCCGCTTCGGTGATCACCTTGATCTTATCCGATGTGATCGGAGATAGCATGGACATGGTTGCCTCTGGTCCAACTGTTGCTGATCCCACGACCTATTCTGATGCATGGGCAGTGCTTAATAAATATCAACTATTGGACCAAGTTTCTGCCCGCCTCCGTGCCCACCTTATGGGTGGAATTGAGGCCATGATTTCAGAAAGCGTAAAACCCAGCGATCCAGTCCTGGTTGGCGTTCATAATCACCTGGTTGGAAATAACACGCAGGCTGCGTTGGCAGCAGTGCAAGCCGCTTGTAATTTGGGGTTTCATCCACAATTTATTACTGATCCAATCCAGGGTGAGGCCTCATATGTTGGTCAGACTATCTCAGACCGTATGAAAGCATTTCTCGCTACAAATGGTATTGAAGATCATCCGGTTTGTATAATTGCTGGAGGCGAGACAACAGTGACTGTCAAGGGGACTGGTAAAGGTGGTCGCAACCAGGAGCTTGCCCTCGGAGCAGTGACGTCCCTATCCGGGGAGAAACAAATAATTTTGGTCTCACTTGCGACGGACGGCGGGGATGGACCCACCGATGCTGCTGGAGCAGTTGTAACAAACCAGACCTTATCCATAGGACTTGCAAAAGGCTTAGATCCAACAGATTATCTTCTACGCAACAATTCTTACAATTATTTTGATCGGTTAGGTGATTTGATTAAAATCGGGCCAACTCTGACTAATGTTAACGATCTACTTTTTATCTTCACTGAATAAGTCAATCGATCTTCACATTTCGTAAACGCAGGCTGTTGGTAACCACGAACACACTGCTAAAAGCCATCGCTCCTGCGGCCAGCATTGGGTTTAATAAACCTAATGCTGCAGCCGGGATCAAGATGACATTGTAGAAGAACGCCCAGAAAAGGTTTTGTTTGATCGTCTGCAAAGTCTTACGGGAAAGTTTAACTGCCTTCCCCACACCGCGTAGGTCACCGCTGATCAAAGTAATCGGTGCTGCGGCCATGGCGATATCCGTCCCGGTGCCGATGGCGATTCCTACATCCGACTGCGCCAGTGCAGGTGCATCGTTGATACCATCACCGACCATAGCAACCACTTTTCCATCTGTCTGAAGTTTCTTCACCTCAGCTGATTTCCCCCCTGGTAACACTTCTGCCAGCACGGTATCAATCCCCACCTGCTTTGCTATTCCTGAAGCGGTTTTCTGGTTATCACCTGATATCATGACTATGCGCAATTTCATCCTGGATAGTTCGGCGATTGCAGCCTTCGAGCTGTCTTTCACCGGGTCGGCAATCCCCACAAATCCCAATAATTTTCCATCCATCGCGATCAACACGACAGTTTTCGCCTCATTTTGCAGCTGGTTAATCCCCTTTTCGCCGTCTGAAATAGATATGCCGTGTGTATCCATCAGTTTCCTATTCCCCACCAAAATCTGGCTATCATGCAAAACGGCTTGAACTCCCATCCCAGATTCGGTGGTGAATTTATCCGGCAGCTCCAGTGCGATCCCTCGTTGACCGGCTTCGGCTACAATTGCCTCTCCGAGTGGGTGCTCGCTGGCTTTTTCCACCGAAGCTGCAATTCTCAATAGGCGTAATTGCGCTTCATCACCCGCATTGCTGTTCAGCACAATAATATCAGTCACAACTGGCTGACCTTTGGTTATCGTGCCGGTTTTATCCATTACCACAATCTCTATCTTTCCTGCCCGCTCCAGAGCCTCACCAGATCTCAGCAGAATGCCATTTTCTGCACCCTTCCCTGTACCTACCATGACCGCTGTAGGTGTCGCCAGGCCCATCGCGCAGGGACAGGCAATCACCAATACAGCCACCATATTGATCAATGCCCGCGTGAACAAGTCTACGCTTGAGTCTACTGGGAGTGGGATAACGAAATACCAGATTAAAAAGGTAACCAATGCAATCCCGATCACCACCGGAACAAATATTTCCGACACTCTGTCGGCTAATTTCTGAATCGGTGCTTTGCTTCCTTGGGCTTCCTCGACTAACCGAATGATTTGCGCCAGGGCGGTTTCTTTTCCGACTTTAGTAGCCTCAAAATTAATGAATCCCAGCTTGTTTAAAGTTGCACCGATCACTGGGTCACCGGCTTTCTTCTCTACCGGCATTGATTCCCCGGTAAGCATGGATTCATCCACTGATGAATGCCCATCCATCACTACGCCATCCACCGGAATTTTCTCTCCGGGTCTCACCAGTATGATATCGCCAATTTTTACTTCATCGACCGGTACTTCGAGCTCTACACCATCACGCACAATACGCGCAGTTTTAGCCCGCAAACCCATCAGCTTCTTGATTGCCTCGCTGGTTTGGCCTTTGGCTTTCGCTTCGAGATATTTCCCTAATTTAATCAATGTGATAATCACGGCGGACGTTTCAAAATACACATGTCCTGGCAGTGCACCCAGGGTTACAAATAACGAGTAAAAGTAAGCCACTGACGAGCCCATTGATATCAACACATCCATATTTGCAGACCGGTTTCGCAAGGATTTGTAAGCACCAACATAATATTGCCACCCAACATAAAACTGAACCGGCGTGGCAAGCAGGAACATCAACCAATTGACCCATGGATCCTCTGCCCATGCTGGCATTAACAAGTCCCTTACCATTGCCAGGATGAATAATGGGATTGTGAAGATAAGTCCTATGATCAACAAACGGCGTTGTTCATTGATTTCGTTTTGTCGTGCGATTTGCTCTGCGTCTTCAGTGTCCGATCCTGTCTCAGCTACCTCGAAACCAGAAGATTTGATTTCCCTTCTTAACTCAGCCTGGCTAACAATCGTTGGGATGTATTTGATCCTGGCATGCTCTGTAGCCAGGCTCACGTCTACGCTCAAAACGCCTTCAATTTTACTGACTGCGCGTTCGATTCGCCTCACATCGTTATCATCGCTCATCCGCTTAATCAGGAGATCTGCTTCTCCAGTCGCAACACCATACCCAGCCCTATTCACCCGATCAATTAAGGTCCCTATTTTTGAAATCTCCGGATCATATTCAACCGTTGCTCGCTCGGATGAAAGATTTACATTGGCAGTGGTGACCCCTTTTTCTTTTTTTAGATTACGCTCAACCGTCGCCACACAATTGGCGCATGTCATTCCGGTGATGGGCAAAATGATCTGCTTAGATTCGGCCATAACATCTCCTGAAAATTGAATTACGCAATATGCAACACCTTATAATATTGTGAGCACATTGCGTAATTCAGGGATTAAATCATTCAATTAACCCACTACGGGGTATTCAATCTCTTCCAGTAGTTCTTTGATTTTCTCTTCACTCGCTGGAGGCTCAAATTCGATTACAGCATTTCTTAAATCTTGATCTGCCTTAACCGATTTCACTCCTGGAAGATCAATTAATTCGGTTTGAATTGTGTGAACACAGTGCCCACAATGAATATTTGGTATTGAGTATGTAACTGTAGTAATCATTGCTTTTCTCCTTAGTTGCTTATGTAAATTTCTTCATTCCAAAAACATCCGCAATCTCTGTTAAAACTCGTTCCCTCTCATCAGGATTTTCCCCCCGTACTGCAGTAATAAGGCAGGAATGGAGATGGTTTTCCAGGATGATCCCACTCACCTTATCTAATGAAGCTTGTACTGCATGAATCTGCTTAATAACATCGATACAATAGGTCTCATTCTCAACCATCTGTTCGATTCCATGCACATGACCCTCAATATTTTTTAGTCTTTTTATCACGTCTTCATTCATGTTCACATCCACCTACCCCCCCCACATGGGTAGGGGTAATATGATTATACTTACTTCATCTGCATTGTCAAGGTCACTAACAATTTCCTTAGAAAAACTTGTGGGTGAACCTATACACCAAATTCTTCCCCTAATTCGTCCATTCGCAGGCTGATCACCTGGCTGGCTGAATCACGTCCCATCGTGACTCCATATATAATACTCGCCGCCTGGACGGTATTCCGGTTATGCGTGATCACAATGAATTGTGTTTTCTCGCTCAGCTCAGTTAATAAATCTCGGAATCTTCCAACATTGGCTTCGTCCAGCATTGCATCGACTTCATCAAGGATGCAAAATGGCGTCGGAGACACCCTGAGCAAGGCAAACACCAGCGCAGCCGCAGTTAAGCTCCTCTCACCACCAGATAAAAGGGATAATCCCTGTTCCCTCCTACCAGGGAGCCTTGCTTCGATATCTATCCCGGTTTCTGTCACGTTATCAGGATCAGTTAATTCTAAACGCGCTGAACCTCCCCCAAAAAGTCGTGTGAATATCTGTTTAAATTCTTGAGCAACTGCGTCGAATGTGCGTTGGAATTCCCTTTCCATTAATAAGTCCAGCTCGGCAATGACTTCCCTGATGTCAGCTTCTGCTTTCATCAAATCTTCTACTTGCGAGGTAAGAAATTCAAACCGACTTCTCACTTCTGCGTATTCATTTTGAGCTTCAGGGTTAATCGCACCCATCCTGCGGATTTGTGCCTTTTGTTGTCTGATAGTTTCCTCAAGTTCCGGAGCTAATACATCAATCTTGGGCAGTTTTTCAACCATTCCATCCAACGGAAGTGGCTTAGGTCCGCTTACCGAATCTGTATAATCGAATGAGACTAGACCAAAATCATCTTCGATATGGCTGCGTAAGGATTCAAAGGATTCCTGGTAGTGAGCAAAAGTAATTTTCGCCTGCGTATATTGCTGTTCAGCAGATCTCAACACCTGGCGCGCCTCGGTATCAGTTGATAATAGGCTGTTATGTTCCTTTTCCAGGATGGCCAGCTGCTCCTCGATGGGAGTTACTGTGTTCGTTAATACCTCGATTTTTCCGGCAATCTGGATCTCTTCGACTGAAGAAATATGCATTGTTTCATTCAACGTCTTGATATCAAGCTCAAGCCTCTCTGTACGGCTGGTTAGATCTGCCAGGTTATTTTCTACCTGTCCAAGCTGGTTGGATTTATCTCGTTGGCGGTTCCTGGCATCAATCAGTGCTTGTTCAATTACGGCATTATTTGTGTTCCAATAAGCATTTTGCGCCACTAGTTCCTCAAGCGGTAGAACAGATAGCTCACCGATTTTACTGTTGATTTTCTCGTTTAATAATTTATACTCGTTATGTTGGTTGAAAATCTCCGCTTTGAGATTTTCTTGCGCCACAATTTCGTTCTCAATTTCACTCTGGTTTCTGATCTTCTGCTCTTCCTGCCACAGTAGATTGCGTTGAATTTTCTCCACCTGGATTTCCAGCTGGTGATATTGGTGGTTAACAGCTTTTTCTGCTTCTACAGCACTTTGGTACCTACCATAGATAGCTTTTTCCCGTCCTATGGCCTCATGAATTTTGGTATCGATTGCTATGTTTCTAGTCTCGTATTCATTTTCTAATGTCAGAGCCTGTTCCAGCAGAGATTTACTCTCCCGATGTTGCCGCGGTCTGACCAATAATCCCTTTCTGGAAGCACCTCTGATGATCGGTCCGCTGGAGAGATACATCTCTCCACTTAATGTAACAATGCGTAAATTTGGTATTTTTTGCCAGTCGCTTGATGCCAGAATTGTTCGGGCAGTCTTCCGGTCCTTAACAATGAGCGCCTGTCCAAACAGAAAATCAATAACCGGTTTCACTTGAGGTTCGGCTTGAATCAGATTAGCGGCAATGTCAATAATTTTTCCGGGTTCGACTGGGACTTTGTCTATTTCAATGGAAAGCGATCTTGTCTGAGCGATAACGTCCAAAGGAAGGATGGATCCCCTGATAGTCTCGCTTTCAATCAAATCTAATGCACGATCGGTTTGATCGAGTGATTGTATGACCAGAGAATCGATATATTCACCCAATATTGCTGCTACAGCAGATTCATACTCTTCCGGTACCGTCAGGCAATTACCGAGTGAACCAATCGCCCCATCGAGGCGATGATCTTTTACTGCCTGCAATAGGATTCTCGCTCCTTCCTCGTAGCCGGTAAGGTTATTTTCTGCATCCTCAAGCACTTTGATCTCAGCCTGCACCCTGGCGATGATCGTTTTTTGTGTCGCCATCTGTTCCGCCAGGTGCTTACGTTCCATCTCGAGCTGTGAAATTTTTTCTTTTACCTCAACTGTCTCTTGCTGGATTGCCAGGGATTCTTTTCCTTTTTTATCTTTTGTTATCTGGATTAGATCGAGCTGTTTTTGAGTCGATTTCAGCTCCTCCTGTGTAGTTACTATATTCCTATCAATATTACCCAGGGCTGACTTCAACCGGTTGATGTGGGTGTCCTTCTCTGCCTGCCTTGCCTGGAGTTGTGTCGACCTGACGGTGATAGTTCCGATCTCTTTTTGAAGTTTCTGAATCAGCTCTTCCAGGTCCGCCCTCTCGGTCTGCCTGGCTTTTAATCCTTCTGCGGATTCGGATGCTGATTGTCGCGCTTCCGCTAATTCCAACTCCATTTGTTCGAGTTCCTGTTTTGATAATTCCAATTGATCTTTTTGGATGGCAGCTTCTTCACTCAGCTTGAGCTTTTCAGTATCGAGCTGTTCGAGCTGCTGGACCAATAACCTTGATCGCTCATTATTGACTGCCTGCTCCCGGCTTAATGTTTCCCGCCGCTGGTGTAAGGTGGTCAGTTCTTTATGCCAATCGCTCAGTCTTCCTCGGATATCATTAATTTGGCTTCGGTAGGAACTCAATTTTTGGTCAAGGTTGAGTTGGGTTGATTGCACTACTGTAAGAATTTCTTCTTTTTGTTTGGCGTCAACTTGGGCTGCAACCAGCTCCGATTGTGCATGGTGCCAATGATAGCCATACCACTCGTGAAGAACAAGCCGAAGGTCTGCTTTCATCTGGTCATATTCTTGGGCGCGTTTAGCTTGCCGCTCAAGGCTGCGTAAGCGTGGTTGGAGCTCGGCTAATATATCCTGGACTCTTTCCAAATTCCGCCGGGTAGTTTCAAGCCGTTTGAGCGACTCTTCCCTGCGGGAGCGGTGTAATCCAATCCCGGCTGCTTCTTCAAACAGGCGACGCCTGTCTTCCGCTTTCAGGGCTAAAGCTGCATCCACAAGTCCCTGGCCAATAATCGTGTAAGTTCTTTCTGCCAGACCTGACTTGGATAATATTTCGGACACATCTTTTAAACGCACGCGCTGACCATTCAGTAAATACTCATTCTCCCCATCACGATAAGCCCTGCGAGTGATTCCCACCTCAGTGAAGTCTATCGGCAACCAGCCATCACTGTTATCAAAAACAATCGTCGCCGAGGCCATACCCGCTCTCGGGCGGTTCTCGGATCCTGAAAATATCATATCCTCGGTTTTTTTCCCTCTCAATAAACCATAGGATTGCTCACCTAATACCCATCGAAGTGCGTCGGCAATATTTGATTTCCCTGACCCATTCGGTCCAACGATGGCTGTAATTCCATCTGAAAATACAAATTCATTCCTCGAAGCAAATGTCTTATATCCGTGAAGCTCAAATGACTTTAGTCTGGCAGGCATGTATTACCTCAACCCCAATTTTTTAAGCGCATTCTTGGCTGCCACCTTTGCTGCAGCTTGCTTGCTGTGTCCCTGTCCATTTCCATATACCATTCCATCTATAACAACCTGGACTTCGAAGTATTTATTGTGGTCTGGACCACTATCGCCAACCGTTTGGTAAACAGGCGTTCCAAATCCTTTGGATTGGGACCATTCCTGCAAGATACTTTTTGGGTGATGCTCGATCTGGTCCTTCATAATTTTCTTGACTGCCACTTCAAGGATCGGATCCATAAATTCCCACACGCGGACAACATCCTGGTCTAAATATATCGCTCCGATAACCGCCTCAAATGTGGAACCTAATAAGGGTAAACGCGCTCTGCCTCCATTTTCAGCTTCTCCATGACCTAATCGCATAGCTGCTCCCAGGTTATATTCTGCTGCAAATTGCGCCAGCTGTTCGTTACCCACCAGGGCGGCCCTTAACCTGGTTAGCTGTCCTTCGGCCATTTCCGGGAACCGGTGATATAACCATGCCGCGACCATAAAATCCAATACTGCATCACCAAGGAATTCAAGCCGCTCATTGTCCTCAACAGCATCTTGATGCTCATTAAAAGTAAGATCGATGCGTGAGTGCGCGTGTGAGCAACCCAAGGTTATTAAATTCCACACCAATACGTTGAGAAAAATCCTGCGGAGTTTCCTCTGGTCGAGTGCTCCCTAAGGAACTATCCATATAATATCTCCTGCGAACTCAGGGAGCGCTAAACACCCTGCTTGTGCCGGGTATTTGGCGATCCATTAGTTCTAATCTAAGAATTTATTTACACCACTTATATATTATAAGCTATATTATTTTCAAAATCATTGATCCAAGACAGCATGTTATACCTTGTGGGTTCCATCACGAACATTCTGACTCCAGGTGTATTTTTTTGACACACTCTAGAATTTGATAATAATATTATTCTCGTGGCTTAGGAAAGTATTTCCCCTCAATCCACTCTTCTCCGTTTTTACTTACCTCTTTTTTCCAGATCGGCACAATTTCTTTTAGTCGGTCGATTCCATACCGTGCTGCTTCGAATATCCCGGAATCACGGTGTGAGGATGAGCATGCGACGATTACAGAGATCGCTCCTGGCTTCAATGTTCCGATTCTTTGCACGATGGCAACCCCTTCAACCTTCTTCCACCTGGTCCGAATTTCCTCAGTGATTTGACTTAATTTCTTTTCTGCCATCACCCGGTAAGCTTCATACACAAGGTATTCCGTCAGGCGTTCCATTCCCTGGCTTGTCAAACCTCGTACCGTCCCTGTAAAAATGCAGACTGCACCGGTTGTTGATAAAGTGATTTTCGCCACGATTTCATTGATATCAATCTCGTCGCTGGTTATCGAGATGATCATGGGATAGTTGTTTATTCCGCTTTCCCCTCCACTCACGGGTGGGAAGATGGCAATTTCGGCTCCATTTGGGACAATATCTTCATCAAAAGCAAACTCGTGGTTTAACGCTACGATGATTGAATCCATGTTTTGCTTCAATCCAGGGTATTTCTCTAGCACCAGTCTTTTTATATCAGATATTTGAGCTCCTATCGGGAACTCAATATCTGATTCGCGCACGCCAGCTTTGTCCCGAAGCGTGGCGAAGAATAATACCTTACAGTGATTATTCGTTAACAATATCTCCACTCCGTCCACCCGTTTTTTTCACCAGGCGAATATTTTGGATCCGCATGTTTTTTTCAGCAGCTTTCGCCATATCATATACGGTCAGACCTGCTACGGCGACGGCTGTTAGTGCTTCCATCTCCACACCAGTTTTCGCGATTGTCCTTACAGATGAAATTATTTGGACTCCAGGCAGCTGGTCGTCCAATGTTAGTTCCACCTGAATATCTGTTAATGGCAATGGATGACACATGGGTATCAGCTCTGAGGTTCGTTTAGCAGCCATGATGCCTGCCACCCTGGCAACTCCGAGCACGTCACCTTTTTTAATCATCCCTGCGCGGATGAGCTCGAGCGTTTTATACTGCATAAATACCTCGCCCTTGGCAATCGCCATCCGTTCGCTATCTTCTTTGTCACTGACATCGACCATTCTAGCTTGTCCGGATTCATCCAGGTGAGTTAATCCTTCTGATGTTGTCATTTAATGTCATCCATTCTTCAACGCAGCTAGTGATTCCATAAAAGGAGGATAGGCAATTCCCTTATCTGTGATGATCGCGGTAACGTATTTCGCTGGTGTTACGTCAAACGCCGGATTAGCAACGTTTACGCCATCAGGTGTGATCTGTTCATCGCCAATTTGAGTGAGCTCCTTAGCAGAACGTTCCTCAATTGGAATATACTCTCCGCTGGAGATCGAAAAATCAATCGTTGTCGTCGGTCCTACAGAATAAAATGCTACCCCATGAGCTGAGGCAGCTAGTGCCAGGTTGTAAGTACCAATCTTATTCGCAACATCTCCATTGGACGCTATGCGGTCACATCCCACCAGGCAGGCATCTATCCTTGTCTTTTTCATAAAATATCCTGATGCGCCATCGACGATAACAGTATGGGGAATTCCCAATTGCTTCAACTCCCAGGATGTTAATCGTGACCCTTGCAGGCGTGGACGAGTCTCATCAACGTACACATGGATTTTTTTTCCGCTCTCATGCGCAACCTTGATCACCCCTAATGCGGTACCTATTCCAGCCGTTGCTAATGCCCCTGTATTGCAATGATGAATCAAATTCGCTTGATCCGGGATGAGCAGCTGCCCGTTCTGAGCTATCTGCTTATCCATCTGGACATCTTCGTCGGCGATTTTATGTGCTTCCACAAGGACCATTTCTTTTAGCTGGGCAATCTCAATATCACCGGCTTGTTTTATGATCCGGTTTATTCGGTGGATTGCCGCAAACAAGTTCACTGCTGTTGGACGAGATCTACCAAGCTCAATTGAAGCTGTAGTTAAATCATTTATTAGTTCCATTCTTTCTACAGCTTTACTGTAGGTAGCTACCAACGCCAATCCGTACGCTGCCGCGACTCCTATCGCTGGTGCTCCCCGAATGACCATATCCCTGATGGCCTCGGCTACATCACTACTGTTCATGAAATCGCGGTAAATAACTTGTCCGGGAAGAAGTCGCTGGTCCAACATTCTTACCCTGCCGTCTATCCAGCGGATGGAGAAATATTCACTCATCCAACCCTCCAGTCAGAACTAATGGGCAATTATAAACCCAGTTTCCCGCATGTTATAATACCCGACCGATGAATAATATCCTATCCAAATGGAAAACAGGGTTATCCCGCACCAGTAAAGCCACATTTGGCCAACTGGCAACTCTGTTTGGCGCTACAGAAATAAGTGACGATACCTGGGAAAGGTTGGAAGCTCTTCTAATCCGCGCCGATATCGGAGTGGATACGACGATTAATATCATCGATAGGCTCGAGGATCGTGTTGACCGTGAAGGGATCATCAAGGAAACCGACCTGAACGATATGTTGCGAGTCGAGCTCCGGGCTCATCTTGAATCGCCTCCGGTGATCCTGTTCACAGAAAAACCCACCATTATCTTAGTCGTTGGCGTGAATGGCTCTGGGAAAACTACCACCATCGCAAAGCTTGGGAAAAGGTTTTCCAACGAGGGTAAGCAGGTGATCCTGGGTGCCGCTGATACTTTTCGCGCGGCAGGTGTCGATCAGCTCGAGATCTGGGCTGAAAGGATTAAATTACCCATCATTAGTGGTCAGCTCGGGGGAGATGCTGGTGCTGTCGCCTTTGATACTGTACAAGCAGCGATTGCACGTAAAACCGATATCGCAATCATCGACACTGCCGGTCGTCTTCACACACGATTCAACCTGATGGAAGAGCTGAAAAAGGTTCATCGTGTTGTGGGTAAAGCGCTGGAAGGCGCCCCTCACGCAGTATGGTTGGTTATGGATGCCACTACGGGTCAGAATGCGCTCCAGCAAGCGCGTGCATTCAAAGAAGCAGTAAAAATCACCGGTGTGATCCTGGCAAAATTAGATTCTTCTGCGCGAGGTGGCATGGCATTATCGATCCAAAAGGAGCTGGGTCTACCAATCCTTTTTGCAGGTTTAGGCGAGCAGCCGGATGACTTGCAGCCTTTTGATCCAGATATGTACATTTCCGGGTTAATCCAGGAATAATCGATCATCGGGGAGTCTGTGCACATGCAAGATTTAATTGATCGTCTAACAATCGCTCAATCTCGTATCCAAAGTTTATTGGTGCGTCTTTGACGTACCTAAAAAAGAGATAGAATTCTCCCAGTTACAAGCTCTATCAGAACAAAATGCCTTCTGGCTGGATACTGATTCAGCTCAACGGGTGATGAAGCGGATTTCCTCACTACGCCAGGTTGTCGACGATTGGAATAGGATCTCAGGAAGCGCTGCGTACTTGTTGGAGCTAGCCCAATTGGAGGATGAATCGCTTCGCCCAGACATTACCCGGGATCTAGAAGAACTTGAAAAGGACATCGAAAAACGCGAATTTGATGTTCTTTTAGCAGGCAAGTATGACCCGAATAATGCCTTACTCGCAATCCATTCCGGTGCAGGTGGTGTCGACGCCCAGGATTGGACTCAAATGCTTGAGCGGATGTATCTAAGGTGGGCAGAGAATAGGGGTTATAAGGTGGAAATCCTCGACCTGAGTGAAGGTGAAGAAGCCGGGATCAAGAGCGTGACCATTGCTATTGATGGTGATTATGCTTATGGTTACCTCCGCCCCGAAAAAGGTGTACATCGATTGGTGAGGCTTTCTCCATTTGATGCCGCCCATCGCCGGCACACATCATTCGCCCTGGTAGAAGTACTCCCCGAAGTAGAAGACGATACAGATATCGCCATAAATCCAGACGACTTGCGCATCGATAATTATATTTCCTCCGGTGCAGGAGGGCAAAACGTCCAAAAAAATGCCACGGCTGTTCGTATCACGCATATCCCTACCGGTATTGTGGTGACCTGCCAAAATGAGCGCTCACAAACTCAGAACCGCGAAAACGCGATGCGTGTTTTACGTTCGAGGTTAGTTGAGCTAAAAGAGGAAGAACACGCTGCCACATTGAATGAGTTGCGTGGGGAATATAAAAAGGCTGAATGGGGCAGCCAAATCCGCTCCTACGTGCTTCATCCCTACCAAATGGTCAAAGACCACCGGACCGATTACGAAGTTGGTAATGCTCAGGGTGTGCTTAACGGTGATATCGACGGTTTTATCGAAGCTTATCTCCGCTCAAGTATAAGCAATGGTAACAAATAATCCATCCACAGACCAGATAATTAACTCTTACAAGAGAAAATACCCCTGCACTAACTATTTTGCGTTAATCACCGTACTTTTTTTTCTTATTATTGGTTCATCGGGCTGCGTTACCCTGGCAGATCCTGAAGCATCACAGGAATATAACGCTGACACGGTCAGTATATTGGATGAACAATCCAGCCTTGGTCAGAGTTTTGTCTCACGGCGTTCATATTTCAATGGCATTACCCTTTGGTTGACGTCTTCACATGACCCGGCGAACATCAGTCCAGGCTCATTGAGCAATACTATCAAAGTCAGATTATTTCATGCTGTTGGCGATACGGCACCCATATATACCACATCAATAATTACTCCAGGCTCTGCCAATAACATTCCAATATCGATACCCATACCGGGGTTGAAGGACCCCAGCGGACAAAGTTATTATCTCCTCCTGACAGTTGATACAGGCGCCATCAAGGTCAATGGACGTCTCGAAGATGCTTATCCACACGGTCAAGCTTTCATAAACGATAACCCGATAAATGCGGATATTGCTTTTCGGCTAACTTATAACTACGATCCATCAGCCTTGCTGCAAGACCTGAAATTTTATCTATTGAGCAGCTGGATCATTTTCCCCTTGTTGGTCCTTTTATGGCTTCCCGGCTGGCTTCTTCTGGATGTGTCTGGCCTTCGGAAGCGCTTCGATCTGGGTGAGCAAACTGCGATATCCACGGGGCTCAGCCTGGCAATGATCCCGGTGGTCATGTTATGGACGACATTGTTGAAGGTAAAATGGTCAAGGGAAGCCGTCCTGCTTGTCGCCGGCTTCTTAATCGTCTTATTTGTCATTCGCTTGATCTATGTTTATGTACTCACCCCAAGCAGTAAATCTCACTATACACTACCTGTTTCAACAATTTCCTTGGGTCAGCGGTTTATTGCTCAAATTTCTAGCCACTCGCTTGTGCTTATCCTGATCTTCCTGGCTACGCTGCTTGTCCGCCTGGTCACAGTCCGTGACCTCGCTACTCCCGCCTGGGTCGACGCGGTCCACCACGCCCTGATCACACGCCTGATCTTAGCGAATGGTACCTATCCATCATCTTATTTACCATATTTGAATATAACACCCACGGTCTACCATCCCGGCTTCCATAGCATCGCCGCGTCATTTGTTTGGCTGACCAACTTAGACCTCCCCCAATCCTTAATCATACTGGGTCAGGTATTAAATGCTTTTAGCGTATTTTCTGTTTACCTGCTTACCAAAACACTCACCCGTAGCTCAACTGCAGGTATCTTTGCTGCCTTCATCACCGGTTTTCTCACCCCGATGCCTGCTTATTACACAAGCTGGAGCCGATTCACAGAATTGACTGGCTTGTTGTTGCTCCCAGTAGTCCTTGTAATGCTCAAAAGTTGGCTGGACGAGAAAGCAGATAGGAAATTTCGCTGGAAATTAGGACTTGGAGCAATCACTGCTGCTGGTTTATTCATGATCCACTACCGCGTGGTAGTCTTCCTGGCGTGCCTGATACTTGGTTACCTGGTAGTCTACTTTGCCTTTATACGCCAACCAGATCAGGTTAGATCTAGCCGGATCATGTTATTCATAACGGCTATGGCACTTCTGAGTATCGTATTTATCCTCCCGTGGTTCATCCCAACGTTATTATCTACCTTTTTACCCAGGATGAGTACACCGATCTCTGGATCCGCACGGCTATTCCAGGATTTCCCCTGGCCTTATTTGACCTCTGCTCTTGGAAAGCAAGCGATAGCCATAGCTGGGCTTGGTCTGCTTTGGAGCATCATTAAGGAGCGGAGTATAGCATTCGTTATCACATTATGGATCCTGTTATTGTTCATACTGGCAAATTTAGATGTCATAAAACTACCCGGTAGCGGGCTGATTACTAACATTTCGGTGGAGATCATCCTTTTTATTCCCATATCCATCCTGGGTGGGTATTTTATTTCCCAGATCATCGAGAATTGGAAAGTGTTCATTCCATCAAAGGTCAACATACCAGCATACGCATTTCTCATCACAATATGTGTAATTGTGGCATTTATTGGTTCCAAGCAGTTGGTGGCAATTCTCAATCCAATCACTATACTTTCAAGGCAGGCTGACTTACCTGCGATTGATTGGGTTTCCGAGCACATTCCGGAGAATGAAACAGTCGTTATCAACCCCTTCGCCTGGGGCTACGGCTTATATGCGGGAAACGATGGTGGATATTGGATCGAGCCGCTGACGGGTCGGCTAACCTTTCTTCCTCCGGTCCTTTATGGCTTAGGTAAAGGGTCCAAGGGTATTAGTCAGCTATCACAGGAGATAATTTCATCCAGCGCCGATCCAGCAATATTGCGAGATTATATGATTTCCCAGAATCTGCATTATATATTCACTGGCGTTAGGGGTGGCGTCATCCCACCTGAGAAATTGGCCTCCAGCGGTTTGTTCAACACCCTTTACCACCAAGATGGGGTATGGATCCTGGCTGTAAAACCTTGACAGGCAAGACACACGAATATATAATCATCGCCTACCTGCCCTCATGGGCAGGTGTTATTGTGAGTTCACTTCGAAGGCAATCCCCGACCAGGTTTTGCCAATTGAATCAGATAGGAGAATCTTCATGACGCCCCAACCAAAAAGAAAGCACTCTTCTGGTAGACGCGATCGCCGGCGAGCCCATGATGCATTGGCATATCCGAACCTGGTTGTTTGCAGCAACTGTGGGGAGATGCGCTTACCGCACCGGGTATGTCCAAACTGCGGTCATTTTAAAGGCCGAGAGATCATCGAGATCAAAGAAGAAAAGAAGTAATCATAAAACGGGCCGTGAATTTCACGGCTCGTAAATTTTTATCTCTATCACATGAACAACCGAAAAATCGCATTTTTATTCCCCGGGCAAGGCTCTCAATCCGTAGGAATGGGGCAATCACTCGCGCAAGTCTACCCCGCTGCAAACGAAATATTTAAACAGGCTGATGAAATTCTGGGTTTTCCACTTTCTCTAATTGCGTGGGAAGGACCGGAAGACTGTCTTAACGATACGATTAACACTCAACCAGCCTTATTCACTCACTCAATCGCAGTCTTAGAAGTGATCCGTTCATTAAACCTTGATCTCCTGCCTTTGTTCCATGCTGGTCATTCCATGGGAGAGCTAAGCGCCCTGGTTGCGGCTGGTGCTGTATCTTTTAGCGATGGCTTACGCCTTGTCAGGGTTCGCGGTGAATTGATGAAACGCGCTGGTGACATTGCTCCAGGTGGCATGTCCGCTATACTTGGCCTGGAGATTCCACAGATCGAGGAGCTTTGCCTTCATGCCAGCACACCTTCAGAGATTGTTCAGGTCGCAAACGATAATTGCCCGGGTCAGGTGGTGATCTCTGGCTCAAATGCTGCCCTCGACCGTGTCCAACCGTTGCTTGAACAAGCTGGTGCAAGGCGCCTTATCCGCCTGGCAGTCAGTATCGCCGCCCACTCTCCCTACATGTCCACCTCACAGCAGGAATTTAATCAGGCAATTGGTTCGACGTTGATCCGAAAACCTTTGATACCGATTATCAGTAATGTATCAGCTCTGCCGATGTTGGGTGCAGATGAGATTAAGGATGACTTGCAGAATCAACTCACTCACCGTGTCCGTTGGACTGAATCGATAAGATATCTCATCGCGGAAGGAATAGTGGAGTTTTATGAAATCGGGAATGACTCGGTGTTAAGTGGGCTGGTCAAGCGTATCGATCGCGGTGTGGTTGCTACCACGCTCGGCTCACCAACAGACTTCCAACACATCCAATAAACATTAACCAAGCTGTAAGAATCCTCTCAACCATCCCATAATCCCTATTAGTGTATAATATTGTGGCTCAGATTAGATAATATTGTTTGAGGAGTCTTTCATGCTAAAGGTGGATTTTTGTTCACTGGAAGGACGTGTTGCAGTGGTGACCGGTGGTGCCAGAGGCATCGGTCGAGCAATCGTGGAAAAATTAGCCGGTCTGGGTGCCGATGTAGTCATCGCCGATATGCTTGTTGATCTGGCTGAAAAATCAGCTGGTGAAATCCAACAGTTAACCGGTAGAAAAATCATTCCCGTGCAAGTTAATGTTACTGATGGAAAATCAGCCACCGAATTGATCGAAAAGACGTTAACTGAGTTTGGAAAAGTAGATATCCTGGTCAATAACGCCGGCATAACCCGCGACACCTTGATCCTGCGCATGGATGAAGCTGATTGGGATGCCGTCTTGGATGTAAACCTTAAAGGTGTGTTCAACTGCTCAAAAGCAGTCGTTCGTCCGATGATGAAACAGCGCTATGGTCGCATCGTGAATATATCCTCCGTCTCTGGGCAGGCTGGCCAGGCCGGGCAGACCAATTATTCAGCTTCCAAGGCAGGCGTGATAGGATTTACCAAAGCACTCGCCCGTGAAGTTGCCTCCCGTCAGATCACCGTGAATGCGGTAGCCCCCGGTTTTATCCCTACCGCCCTGACGAATGAATTATCGGATGAGCTCAAGAGTTCCATCCTCAGTGCTACACCGGCCGGTCGGATGGGAAAACCGGAAGAAGTTGCCGCTGCTGTAGCATTCCTTGCCTCAGAAGAAGCTGCCTACATTAACGGTCAAGTCTTGGCAGTGGATGGCGGAATGGCAATGATGTAATATGAACCCATCTGAAATGGAGCCCACGATGAAAGATGACGACACAGCCCAGGGAAAGACTACCATCGCCCCGGATGTCCTACTGACGATTGCCCAATTAACTACCATGAACGTCAACGGTGTTAGTCGCCTAAGTCATGTTCAAACACCTGTTAACCGGCTGCTCAAGCGGGCTCAAAAGCGAGATGGTGTCATGATCGAGGTGGTGGATGACGTGGTTTATATCGACATTTATGTCATCTTGAATAGTGATGTTAATGTCCGCGATGTGAGCCATAACATCCAACATGAAGTCTCCCGGGCAATATCGGAAATGGTGGGCATGATTGTTGGGCGGGTAAACATACATATCGAAGATATCGACTACCCTTCGGAGGTAGAGACTTAACCCGATGAAACCTCGAACCAGGGCACGCAGTATTGCCCTGCAGGCACTTTACGAAATTGATATGACCGGTCACCTACCGGAAGTAGTTATCGCAGAAAGATTATCTGAAACACCACTCGAAGATAACCTGGGTGATTTTGCCAGAAAAATCGTTTTCGGAATCCAACCAATCGTCAACGAACTTGATCAGATTATTGCCAAACACGCACCTGAATGGCCTTTGGACCAGGTTGCGGTAATTGATCGGAATATTATGCGCATTGCCTTGTGGGAAATTGCTGTCAGTAACCAAACTCCTTTAAAGGTGGCAATCAACGAAGCTGTTGAATTAGGTAAAATATTCGGGTCCGAAAGCACACCCCGCTTTGTCAATGGCGTGCTCGGTAGCCTTGCCCTTCATTACAACGATATCGTTCAATATTTCAAGAAATTTGCCCAGGTTTAGCAATGGAATTACTCGGAATTGGTCCTCTTGAGCTTTTCTTTATCCTTGTTATTGCATTGATCATCCTCGGACCAAATGACATGGTAAAGGCTGGTCGGTCTCTCGGTCGTTTCTTGAGAAAAGTCATCACATCTCCCGAGTGGCGTACGGTCCAAAAAGCATCTCGCGAACTTAAATATCTTCCCAATCGGTTGATGCGTGAAGCCAGCCTGGAAGACCTATCCAAGGATTTTGAAGACATCAATAAAATAGGTAGCCAGCTCAATAAAGACATGAAACAGGTGCAAACTGACCTCACCTCATGGACGACACCTCCAGAACTGATGCGTACCGATGAACCAGAAACTGGCAGCCCACCATCTGCTCCAACCGATGATGCACCCCCTACGATGTCTGAAATTCCGCCTGTGCCTGATCCGACGACTAAACCTGTTCCTGACAGTAAATCAGATTAATCTATGCGCAAGTTGCTAAATTCACTCTGGAAGTTTATAACCGCACCGTTCCGCTTCATCATGTGGGTGGTGAATTGCATCCATAATGCCATTGAGAATAGCTTAAAAAACGTGGCAGCGTATTTTTCAGAAGAAGAGACCGACGAGGCTCCAATCGGCGAAACGCTTGCCACCACTATAGAAAATCCATCTGCGCTGCTCCCGCACCTCAATGCTCTTGCGCAAACATTTGTTCAGGGCAGTGTTGGCGATATTCATCACCTCCGGTCTTGCATTTCTGTTCGTCCATCAAATTATGACCTTCCTTGCTGCACCCATGCCGGGCGGCATCGAGAAGCTTGTAGCAATCGACCCCACCGAGAATGTCGGCACTGTCATGCGGGTAACCTTGCTGAGCGGGTTTACCATTGCCTTACCCTACATCATCTTTGAGATTTGGTTGTTTATCGCCCCAGCGCTTCGAGTACGCTCGAGGGTCAAAGGACTGATTGCCATCCCGACCGCAATCCTCCTTTTCGGCGGGGGAATGGCTTTCACGTTTTTTATCATGCTTCCAGTAGCTTTACCTTTCCTCTTCAATTTTAAGGGTTTAGTAACGCAGCCTCGGCCCTCCTCATATTATAATTTTGTCACCAGCATCATGTTTTGGATTGGCCTGTCATTTGAGTTTCCATTGGTGATCTATTTACTAGCCAGCCTGGGGTTAATCAAGGCAAAGCAGTTAGCCTCCCAATGGAAGATTGCCATCGTTATCATCGCTGTAGTCGCTGCTATAATCACACCGACAGTAGACCCGTTCAACATGGGTATCGTTATGCTCCCAATGATTGTGCTCTACTTTATAAGCATCGGTCTGGCTTATTTTGCTCAACGGAACCGGGTAACCAAACAAAAGGAGGCACTGGAAAAAGTATAATTTGTCTGTATCATACGTTTTTCTATCAAATAAATAATACCTGATCTCATTAAGGAGGTATCCATGCATGAACGTGTTGCCATCGTGGGAGTAGGCTGCACAGGATTTCGACCAGTTACACCTGAGCAGTCGTATAAGGAAATGGTGTATGAAGCTGCCATGCGTGCCTATAATGATGCTGGTGTTGATCCCCGCCGTGACGTGGATAGTTTTGTGACCGTCGCGGAAGATTTTCACGAGGGCACCAGCATCTTTGACGAATACACTCCAGATCAACTCGGAGGCGCGCTAAAATCGGTGCATACCATCACGGGAGATGGATTACATGGTATCGCCACTGCTTATATGCTCATTCGCACCGGACAATTCGATGTTGTTACCGTTGAAGGTCACAGCAAAGCCTCCAATATCAAAACCCTTTCCGAAGTTACTGCCTATGCGCAGGACCCAATATTAAATCGACCGCTCAAACTAAACAGTCATTTCATCGCCGGCCTCGAGATGAACCGTTTCCTATATGAGACGGATTCATCTGAGGAAGCGGTTGCCGCCGTGGTTGTCAAAAACCGCTTCAACGCCCTTAAAAATCCCGTTGCGCCTTATGGTGCCAACCTATCCATTCAAGATGTTCTCTCCGGACCTATCCTATCATGGCCTTTAGGTGCTCACCAGACTGCAGAACACGCCGATGGCGCAATCGTGATGGTGCTGGCAGCGGAAGAAAAAGCCAGCTCACTTACTGATAAGCCGATCTGGATCCTGGGTGCTGGTTGGAGTAATGATTCTCCTTCACTCGAGAATAGAGATTGGGCTCATGCCATCTACGCTGAGGAAGCTGCCTGGATGGCGTACCGGCAGGCTGGAATCAGTAATCCTCTGGAAGCAATTGATATCGCCGAAGTGGACGATACCTACGCCTATAAGGAGCTGCAAGCCTTGGAAGCACTCGGTTTTTGTCCCGAAGGCGAAGCCGGCACAATCACCCTGCAAGGATTCACCAACCCAGATAGCGGGCTGCCCGTGAATGTCTCGGGTGGCAGCCTTGGGATGGGTAACCTACTGGATGCGAATGGTTTAGCCCGTGCACTCGAGATCGTTATTCAGCTACGTGGAGAAGCAGGAGCGCGCCAGGTTGAAAATATCAACATCGGTCTGGCACAATCCTGGCGGGGAGTGCCAACCACCAGTGGTGCAGTTCTGATCCTCACCAACTAGAAAGGATGCGAACATGGGACTTAGAAAAGTAGCTGTCGTTGGTGCTGGCATGACCAAGTTCGTCCGGCGCGCCCTGGAGACCCCCAAGGAGTTAACCTGGGAAGCGGCTCACATGGCGCTCGAATCGTGTGAGATGACCATGGATGATATCGAGGGAGTATGTTTCGGCACCGCGCCTGATGCCTTCGATGGAGTCCATCTCAACGGAGAATATGTCAGTGATGGAGCAGGCGGCTGGCGCAAGCCTTACATGCGCTCCTACGTTGGGGGTGGCACGGGAGTTTTCGTGCCCATCCAGGGCTGGTATCATATTGCCTCCGGTCTGTTCGACGTGGTCATGGTCGTGGCGGAAGAGAAGATGTCTTCTTATTATCCGCACGCCCAAGCCGCTTTCCTGACCATTTTTGACCATACCACCGAGCGTCCCCTCAAGCCTAACTTGCTGTGGATTTTTGCCCTTGAAATGAACCGCTACATGACCACATATGGCATCTCCAAGGCAGATATCGCCCAGGTGGCGGTTCAACATAAGCGCAACGCTGCCAACCATCCCTGCGCACTCCTGGGAGATGCCGATATCACCGTCAAGGACGTCCTCAATTCAGAAGTGCTTGCCTGGCCGGTGCAGCGTTTTGACGTCAGCCCGGTCTCTGATGGAGCTGTAGCGGTCATCCTGGCAGCCGAACACATCGCCAAGCGCATTACCGACAAGCCGGTGTGGATCGAGGGCGTAGGCTGGCATCTGGATACCTCTTATTGGACCAACCGCGACCTGGCATACCCACGCTACGTGGAGTATGCTGCCCGAATGGCTTACGATATGGCAGGGATCAAGGAACCCCGCAAGGAAATCCATATCGCTGAACCGTACGACCCGTTCGACTATAAGGCGTTGCACCACCTGGAAGGGCTCCAGCTTGCCGAACGCGGTAAAGCCGCCGAGCTCTATAGCGATGGCACCGCCGCCATCACCGGAAACATGCCCATCTGCCCGTCTGGAGGTCTGTTGGGGGTCGGCAATCCCATCGCCGCTGCCGGTTTGATGAAGATCGCCGAGCTGTTCTGGCAACTGCGCGGAGAAGCAGGCGCCAGGCAGGTACCAGGTCAGCCACGCCGTGGTCTCGCCCAAGCCTGGGGTGACCTCATGCAGGTCGGCACAGTGGTCATCATGGGTAAATGAGGAGACTGTCATGACTGCAAAAATAAAAGAATTCCCTGGAATATCCTTAAGTGAGCAGGATTTTGCTGACGGCAAGATTCTCTATAATTTCGACAAGCTTAACGGCATCTATGCCTGGGATACTGGTGTTGGCATAGGGAGCTACCTGGCGTCCTTGAAAGCAGGAGTGCTCATGGGGAGCCATTGTGCAACCTGCCGAAAGATAGTCATACCTCCACGCACCGTTTGCGAATGGTGCTACCGCCCCATGGATGAGTTTGTTCCGCTTAAAGATACCGGCACAGTGAACACCTTCTCATTATGTTACGTCACCTGGGACGTCAAGCGCATCAAAGAGCCCGAGATCCCCGCAGTGATCAACATCGATGGAGCCTCACCTCTCCATGGGATTATGCACATGCTTGGTGAGATCGATCCCAAGAACGTGAAGATCGGGATGCGCGTGCAGGCGGTATGGAAACCTGCCAAGGACCGGCAGGGTTCGATCAATGATATTTTATACTTCAAGCCCATCAAGGAGGACTGACCATGACGCTCCTTCAGCGCGATCCTAATTCGCCTCTATCCTGGCAGGGAGACCTGCCCGTCACCAACCGCTACACGTATGGGCTGGCAGGTGAAAAGTTCTTTCGTGCCCTCAAGGATGAGGGGAAAATCCTGGGTACCTATTGCCCGCACTGCGACCATACTTATGTGCCTGCTGCGGCGTTCTGTGAACGCTGCCTGGGCAAACTGGACGATTGGCTTGACGTCGGCACGATAGGTGATGTGGTCACCTATACTGTGCTCAATGTCGCCCTGGATGGCAGCCCGCTTGAGAATCCCGAGATCATCGCCTTTATCCGCTTTGGCGATGGTGGCTTGATCCATCACCTGGGTGAGGTTGAGCCGGAGCAAGTTGAGATTGGCTTGATGGTCCAGGCAGTGCTCAAGCCTGCCTCGAAACGGATCGGTTCCATCCTGGACATCAAGTATTTCAAGCCAGCATAGATTATTTGGCGCTTCCTTGCTAGAATTGTATCCTGTGGATGCGGTCAGGTTAGCCTGCCGCAGCTCATCAATATCTCCGCAGGATACAATTTATTAATCTTCTCCGATATCGCAACACGTGATGATAAAATTCATTAAATTTCCTGGATGCTGTTCATCTTCTATCTAGCGAAAAAACCAAATATAGCGGATTCGTCGATATATGCCACATTTACTGCAAAAATGGAACCGTGCTAATTTACTGATTGTATTAATCCTGATCCTCCTGGTGGGATGCAATTTCCCGCCACAACAAGCTTCATCTTCGAGCGATGCCACCGCTGCTCCTGTAATCGAACTGCAGCAAACGATGGTCACATTCGGGGTGAGTATTACCCAGCCGATCCCGTCTGGAGATTCGATCTATCTCAATTTATTAGATGAAGTCACCGGTTTATCGTTTAATGTTCATAAATACATCATGCAGGCAGATAATGCCCTCCATTACTCGGTCACACTGCCCTTCACCATCGGTAAAGTGATCAAGTACCGATACAGTCGCGAAGGGTCTGCCATTGTCAATGAGCATCTATACAACGATCGACCCGTGCGGTATCGCCTGTATGACGTCGAGGGACCTGCCACCGTACAGGATATAATCAGCCGGTGGACAGATACCCAATATCAGGGTCCCACGGGACGCATCATGGGTGAAGCTGTGGATATATCGACCGGCGAACCAGTTCCCAACCTGCTGGTTGTGGCTGGTGGTGAGCAGGCTTTTACCCTTGCCGATGGAACCTTTCTGATCGAAGGACTGCCTCCCGGTAATCACAACATGGTCTTCTATTCCCTGGATGGCGCGTATCACATCTACCAACAAGGGGCAGTGGTGGCGGGTGGGTCAACGACTCCGGTAACAGTCAAGCTAAGATCCAGCCAAACTCGTCACTGTCATTTTCACGATTAAAGTTCCCACGGATACTCCTGCAGATGCTCCCATCCGCCTGGCAGGCAACCTGTACCAATTGGGCAACACTTTCGCCGACCTATCTGGAGGGGTGAGCAGTCTGGCATCCCACATGCCCACTTTGGGAAGGCTAGAAGACGGTAGATACATGCTAAGCATCAGTCTGCCTATCGGCACATACATTGAGTACAAATACACCCTCGGAGATGGGCTGTGGAGCTCTGAAGTAACTACATCCGGTGCGGTGCGGCTGCGCCAGGTGCTCATCCCAAGTACTGACCTTGAGCAAAATGATGTTGTCGAGGCATGGTTATCTCCGGGTACCAACCCAATCCAGTTTACAGTTAAAGTGCCACCGGATACTCCGAAAAATGAGTTCGTCTCGATCCAGTTCAACCCCGGTTTCGGATGGCTTGAACCGCTTCCAATGTCGCCCAGTTTGAATCCTGCCAGCACAGCCTGGACATTTGACCTGACCGGACCATTCAATCATCTGACCAGTTTACAATACCGCTACTGCAGGCAGGAGCAATGTGGTGCTGCCGATGACGCATCCACGATGGGGATCAACCCCATCGGGCGGATGGTAAACCCCAGCGCGAACCCCGGATCGGTGAATGATATCGTCAGGGAGTGGGCCTGGTTGAGTGCCTCCAAAGAGCCTGTCACCATTTCGAATATCCAGGTAACCCCACGCGGTCCAGATTTTGTCGCCGGGCTTGTCTTCCAGGACAACTACCATCCTTCCTGGAGCCCGGTACTGCCAGCTACCATCAAGGATGTACCGGGTCTCGGTGTGAATTGGTTGATCCTTTCCCCCACCTGGAACTTTACCAACGACACTCCTCCCATCCTTGAGCCACAACCAGCCCAGGATATGCTCCTGCCTGAGCTGATCAGCTCGATTGGCACAGCTCAACATGCCGACCTGAATGTCGCACTATACCCACAGGCAAATTTCCCTTCTGATGTCGAGGCGTGGTGGCAATCTGCTGCCCGCGATTTTCCGTGGTGGGTTTCATTTTTTGAGCGTTACTCCAATTTCGTGTTTCACCATGCCACAGTAGCCTCCAGCACGAACGCAGAAGTGCTGGTTATGGGAGGCGATTGGCTGGACCCAGCGATGCCTGACGGTCAGCTTGCCGATGGCTCTCCCAGCAACGTGCCCGAAGATGCGGAGGCACGCTGGCGGGCGCTGATTGGTAAGGTGCGGGAGCGCTATAACGGGAAGATCGCCTGGGCTTTATCCTATCCCGAAGGCATTCAAAACCCGCCACCCTTCATGGATGCAGTCGACCAGGTCTACGTCCTATGGTCGGCTTCGCTGGCAAGCCAGCCTGGTGCTTCGCTGGAAGAATTGCAAACCCAGGCTGCTGCCATATTCGACCAGGAGCTGCTGCCCTTCCAAGAGCAGGTGAAGAAACCATTGATCATTGCCATCTCATACCCATCGATCGACCAGGCGACCACCGGCTGCATAACGATTGCAGGTGGGGAGTGCCTCGATTATGATTTGCTCTCCCAGCCCAACACCGACATACCAGAGCTCAAACTCAACCTGCAGGCGCAGTCGGATGCCTATAATGCCGTCATGGCAGCTATCAATGACCGCAGCTGGATCTCCGGGTTCGTCGCGATGGGCTATTATCCTCCCGCCATCCTGGAGGATAAATCCACTTCCATCCATGGCAAGCCTGCCAGCAGTGTGCTGTATTATTGGTCACAGAAGTATCTGGGCAAGTAAAGGCAGCGAAATTCGGGTGGGTCACTTTTGAATGATGATGAGAAGGTATTATTTTTGATGGATAACGCTAGATCTCCATTGATGTAACAAAGACCCACCCCTTGTATCATAAGGTCTAATGGAATATAAAGAGAATTGAGGCGATGAATAATTCGGGCGGGTCGCGTTTATTGCGGGAGGACATATTCGGAACCTATTGATTTATGTGATAGTTTATGAAGTCTGCTGCAAGACCCGCCCCTACGCAAAGGGGACGGAGACCCACCCCAACATTATTAGATTTTAATCGACAGTATTCGGGGGAGCATCGCTCCACCCCTACTTTTTCATTATCGTCGTCAGGAGCCAAACCTGGAGATCATATATAATAAAAAAAGTAAAAAACGAATAGGATCAAATCAGCTCATATTGCATCCAGGATAGAAGAATATAGATCGGTCAATGACTACCTATACAGGAGAACACTGACCGATTGGGAGAAAAGCACTTTTACCGGTAAAAACCAACCGATACAGGAGAACACTGACCGATGTGGAAGAAGAACATTTCTACCGGCAAAGTTCGACCGGTATACGAATGCTTTCATCTTAATTAAACATAGGAAAGCATTCTGCATCGGGTAAAACCTCCCGATGTACGGGTGCGTTCATTTACAAAAACATATCAGTTATGAACGCCCCCTAATTATAGCACAATAGTTCTAATCCGCAAGGGGTTTAAGAAGATTTAAGGAAAGCGTAGGGTAAATATCAGTAGTTAGCTATTAGCAATTAGCTATTAGTCAACATTGTCAAGTCCTGAAATACTTTTACAGGTGTATTAAGTAAAAAACGGGATGACAAAACTAATCTAAGGATGCAGTGAATCATTCAAAAGGGAAGTGGAAGCAGAAGAAGATTGCTCCCCGAAAGAGGGGTATGGAAGTGGTTAAGTGATGGCGCCGATCTACAAATGGGAAAAGGATTTGGGACACGAAAGAGGTGAAATAAGCACGAATAACGTAAAAAAAATGGTAAGATTGCTGGTAAGGGGATAAGGTGGTTGGAAAGAGCTCATGCCAACGATTGGAAATAAGCATGTAACTTTACGATTTGAGCGTTTGACTTCGGATCAGACGGTTGTGGGTTCGAATCCCGCCGGGGGCGCCTATATATGGGGGTATTTACTCGATATACCCCCACATATAGCCATAGTTGAAGAAGTGAGCAAATAGTTTAGCGCCATTTTAGCGCCATTAATCACCTCTTGAAATGGACTGTGGGGAAAATTAGACCGACATCGAGGAAATTTACTACATAGCAGCCATAAGTACATTCCATCTATAATTTGTAATGCTAACTGTTATAATTCGATCTTATATGAATTGAACGGTAACCTAAAGGATCCGGTAAGTACTATAAAAAAAACGCATTATAATAAATCTGTAAATCCACCTCTATGACTTCAGTAACTCTGAATTGTTGCAATACAATCAATTGTTGGCCTACCGAGGAGAAATCCATATGATTAAATCGGTATACAAAGAATGACTATTGAATTTACAAACGCAGATCAATCTATACCCGTAAAACATTCTGAATTTGGTATCGCCGCTTTTATTATTTCCTTGCTAAATAGCGGTTGCTTAATCATAAGCATCGGTCTTCCAGCAATCTTCACTATCAGAAAAATATCAATTAATAATGGTATTGCTCTATTGCTCGGCATCTCTTTTTTTGCAGTTTTCCTATTTAGCCTTGCGGGTTTAATGATTGGAATAATTGGTTTATTTCAACATAAGCGAAAAAAAGTGTTTTCTATTATTGGTTTCATTCTAAACCTTATCTCCTTAATAATTGTAGGCGCTTTTATTGTTCCAGGATTAGTAAGATCATTGACTCAGGTGTAACTTCCTTTATCAGTAGTAGGTTGGGTTGAGGGCTGTAGTCATTGGACGAATTGTGTACGAATTTTCCGCCTAAACCCAACCTTATTTTCTGGAGCAACCACTTCATAACGAAATCTCTATATTCCTTCGGATCAGACGGTTGTGGGTTCGAATCCCGCCGGGGCGCCTATATATGGGGGTAAATCGGGTATTCACCCCCATATATAGCCATATTTGGAAAAGTTAACAAATACTTTAGCGCCATTTTAGCGCCATTAATAAAATCAAGAAATGGTCTGTGTGTAAAAAAAAGTGCCCGGTCTCTAAATCACCCTGGAGACCTATTGTCCACAATCGTTTTTTATTATCAGCGTATAAGTGTATTAAATGATCTATACTCAAACATAATATAGGGGTAAGTTTTTCATGATGATAGAGAATTCTACAGGTATACCCTTTTACCGGGATTTATTTAGCGATTTTTTTATCTACTATCTCATGAAATCCTCCATGCTGAACAATAGGTCTTCCAATCTATAGTACATTTTTCCTAAAAATAGATCGCCTCCTTGCCAGAGGAAAATCGGTTCTACCGCATCAAAAGTAAACATTACTATAATGGTTTCTCGTAGATTAGGATTACGGTAAATATCCCAGGTCATATTCAAGCCACTCATATTATCTAAGACTTTTTGTTCACCTATTGTGTATCCCTTTTGGTTATCAGTTACGATAATTTGTACTTTATAATCCAATGCCTTGTCAATTGTTTCTTTTTCGGTTTCTGCAGTGGCCATCAAATGTCCATATTTTTCAATTTCATGTTGGATATCATTTCTACAATTGGGATCGTCATCGGAAATAAGACCCTTAAATCTTGCACCGTGGACCAAGCGATCTTGAGCCCATAGATCGTACCCTTCTGGATCCAAGGAAACGCATGCTTTCCGAGCATGATAGCGAACTCTTGGTGATGGATCATTAAACAAATTGCGGAAACATTCAACAGCTTGAGGAGCGTTCACAACCCCTAGATAATAGCATGCCCAGCCTCTCACGCGGCTATCAGGTGAATTTAATAAGGTTTTTGCTTGGGTAATAAATGCTGCACTATGCAACGCAGAAATAACCATTAGAGCACGCCAGGTGGCATCTGGGTGAGAAGGAGGATAAAGATTATCAAACCAATAATTATAAGGTCCATACGCTTGAGCAATCCCGAGAATGGCTTTATCGTCTAACTTCCCAGACGGAACATGTCTTACATATTTTGGATCGATATCATTCATAATGTTCTCCCCTTCTGTTGAGAAGATATTTTATTATCCTTTGATATTCCATTCCGGTTGAAAACGTAGAATTAATGGGTTCTCAAGTCCTTTGATGAGATCAATATTTATTCCTTTATACTCATAATTACTTTCCGATAGCAGTGCCCAAATCGACACGAGTCTTCCATTAGTCAAACAATCAATAATATTTTTGGTAATCCTCTCATTCGTTCCCCCTCCGGTCATTTGTTGATATCTCGCCATCCTATTTTTAAGTGTGGTATTTGTTGTATCGCAAACACCGATATACTTCACTGCATTGTTTACTACAAATGCATAAATCACTCTCTCATTCATTAATCTCTCAATGATAAAACTAACGCCATTTTTTATAGCATTATTTAAATTACAATATCCAACTTTTTGAAATCCAAGTTCACTCAATGATGTCTGTTCATCGGATGAATGTTGATTCTTGAGGATGGTGTTGCTAAGGTTAGTTGGTTTTATTGATGCAGACGCACCTGTCTGATTAGAACTTAAAATAAAAGATACTTTACCTGCGTCGAATAAACTTCTATAATCTGATACGATTTTTGCTAACCATTTCTGAGCAGCTGTGTCAGAATTTTTATATTTATAATAATTATTAATAAAGAACCTTGGATCTGTGCAATGATTATTTATTATAGTGCGTACTGTTTTATTGTCGGTGTGTACATGTACTTCAATATAACCGATAGGTTTTTCGATCACTGTAAATAGGATTTTAGTTGTACCGTAGTTTTTAGTAATCATGTCATCACAGTGTTATTTTCTGTTAATTTATAAATATCTAGAAAGTCTATTTATTATATAGCCGAAAGAATAATTTTATCCTAAAGAATAAATAAAGTTATAACAGCCAGTGGTGTTGGTGATAATTTCTCTCTGAAATATTACACTAATTCAATATGTGTGCAATTCAATCAACTCATTAGCTTAAGATCGATCGGGATCGGAGTGAGAATTTCATCCATCAGGCGAGCTGCCTCATCCTGTGTCCCTGGAATATCTCGAGCGCAGCGAGAATAGCGACCAAAGCGAGCTAAGTGAGCATAAGTGGTCATTAAGATCGCCAGGGAGTGACCCAGCATCCGCCGAAGCCGCCTAAAGGCAGGTGACAGCACGGCAGGTGACCCCAACCACGATAATCGGAGGGATCCGCAGACTTACGCATGATTGAGGCAGCTATGCCGGCAGTCATGTAGCCTGATCAAGTGAAGGCCAGACATCCTGGTCAAAGCTGGAAAGACGGGAGACCCCAACGAAAAAAAACGGGATCGACTCCCTTGAGGTGCAATGGGGGCAGGCTGATCCCGGCTACATAAGAAAAAGATGTTGGGTTTCCCCTCGAAGAAATCTCGGGACAGGCGCAAAGAACCGCACAGAAATCGTGCAGGTGACCGCTCAACCCGGTTCAAGTACAAACCGGAAGACCCCAACCTACAGCTTCGCTGCTGGTGAAACACCGATCAACGATGACTGTTCCCTGATAGCTGATACCTGATTGACTAATTCCTGATTACTACCTCAGAACATCATGGCGTTCAACTTTTCCATCGTCTCCTTCGGTGGGCGGAGGCGTTCCTCGGTGAGGCGGTTCAGCGGCTCATCCGGAAGGTTATAGTGCTCAAAAAGGGTCGGAACCGATTCATCGATATAGATCAAGCCGGTAATCAAGCAGCAATCCTTGTTTGATTCTTCCAACACGCGCATGGCTTCAGCCCGATTCTTGGGGTCATAATCACGGTCTAATTTCTTCAAAATGACCATCGAGCCGTCATGCATGGTCACTTCCTTGATTTGACCGTCCTCATAATCGATCATGATCTCTTCCTTGTTGGGCACATAGGATAGATCATGCAAGGCTATTTCATGATCTTTACCCCACGAATACGAGTGGCTGGTTTCATCCTGATTATTAAACGTGACACATGGACTGATGATATCCAACACAGCAATCCCAGAGTGGCTGAAGGCGGCTTTGATCAATTCCTTCACCTGCTTTGGATCACCGGCAAAGGAGCGGGCGACAAAAGTGGCATGCCCCACCAGGGCTTCCCAGGCAATGTCCACCGGCAGGTAAGGATTGGTACCCTGCTTCTTGAGCTCCAACCCTTCATCTGCCGTGGCAGAGAACTGACCTTTGGTGAGTCCGTATACGCCATTATTCTCGATGATATACACCAGGGGCACATTTCGGCGCACGATGTGTTTGAACTGCCCCATACCGATACTGGCAGTGTCACCGTCTCCGCTTAAACCAATGCCTTTCAGGGCAATATCCCCGAACATTGCCCCGGTTGCCAGGGAGGGCATGCGCCCGTGCAAACCATTGAAACCGAATGAACGGTTGAGGAAGTAAAAGGGGCTTTTACTCGAACAGCCGATCCCGCTGAACTTGACCATATTTTCGGGGATGATATTCAATTCATAGCAGGCGGCGATGATCTGGCTGGAGATGGAGTTATGCCCGCAACCCTGGCAAAGTGAGCTGGGGTTGCCGCGATAATCGTTCTTGGTAAGCCCGACAAGGTTGAGCTGGGCACGTGATGTTTGAGTCGTTTGATCTGTCATGGTTTCCTACTCCTCTTTCGCAGTTACCTGACGTTCAACCCAATCAGCAGTCAAGGGCAGACCATCCAGGTGAGAAAGAGAGATTAATTTCATACTACAGTCCGGTATTTCCAGCTGCAGGATTTGGTGTAATTGACCATCCCGATTGAGCTCGATGACATAGTTGCGCTCATGGAGGCGGACGAAATCCTTCACCTCATCAGCGACTGGCAGTGAACGTATGCGCAGATGGTCGATCAAATAGCCTTTCTCAGCTAAGGCATCCATCGCCTCATTGATTGCATCGGTAGTGGAACCGTAGGAGATGATGCTGATTTTTGCTCCATCCACCACCTTGATTTCGGGTTTGGGCAGCACGGGGATGTAATTTTCCAGCTTACGCCGCAAGCGAAGCAGGTTATTTTCCCAATCCTGGGGCTCTTCGCTATAGCTGGCATATTCGTCATGCCCTGTACCGCGGGCAAAGTAGGCCGCGTTGGATAGTTTATTCCCTGGGAGGGTACGATATGGAATCCCATCGCCATCCACGTCCAGATAGCGCCCCCACCTTTCGCTCATTTTCTTCAGGTCATCCTCCCACAATATCTTGCCGCGGTCCATGGGTGTATCAGGGTATTCGTAGGGTTTAGTCATCCATTGGTTCATCCCAAAGTCCAGGTCAGATAAGACCATCACGGGGGTCTGGAGTCGTTCGGCGATGTCAAATGCTTTCCATCCGAGCTCAAAGCACTCGGTAACTGAACCCGGGAAGAGGACTACATGCCTGGCATCGCCATGACCCATATAATAAGCCAGCCTGAGATCACCCTGAGATGTGCGGGTCGGCAGCCCGGTTGACGGGCCAATTCTCTGGATATCCCATATGACGACCGGTGTTTCGGAGAAATATGCCAGACCGACGTACTCGACCATCAAGCTGAAACCGGGCCCTGAAGTGGAGGTCATGGCGCGCAACCCCGACCAACCAGCGCCGACCACCATCCCAATCGCTGCTAATTCATCTTCTGCCTGGATGACGACGCAGGTGTTTTTCCCGGTGACCGGATCCTTGCGGAAAACCGGCACGAATTCATTCAAGGTTTCTGCCAGTGATGTGGCAGGCGTGATCGGATACCAGGCCGCGAATTGAAGTCCACCGTACAGGGCACCGAGTGCAGCAGCAGTATTCCCATCCGCCATGATATATCCTTCCGTTTTATTGGAGGGCTTTACATGATACGCATCCGTTTTTTGTAAATTACTGACTGCCCAATCGAAAGCATTCCTGATCATATTCCAGTTAAGATCAATCGGTTTTTGCTTACCCTTAAAGTGGAATTCCAATGCCTGGTGGATATGCTCCATATCAATGCCCAAAACCTGGGCGACGATACCTACATAGACCATGTTGGCGATGTAATCACGAATATTCGAAGGAACATCCGAACCTCGAACCATCTGCTTTATCGGCATGGGATAAACGTGGATATCCTGCCTGGTTATGGGAAGCTTAATACTATCATCATAGAACAGCACCCCTCCCGGAAGGATCCCGTCCATATCCCTGGAAAATGTGGCCGGGTTCATGGCCACAACGACCTCGTTGTTTTCACACCGGGCAAGATGACCAGACTCATTAACCCTGATCGTGTACCAGGTGGGTTGACCCTGGATGTTCGATGGAAATATGTTCTTCCCCGAGACGGGAATACCCATCTTGAATAATGCCCGCACCAAGGTGAGGTTGGAAGTCTGGCTACCTGAACCATTGACGGTGGCAACAGTGATGTTGAAATTGTTCGTGACCGGTTGTACAGGTTGTGCCAGATCTACTTTAGATGCAGCGGATTTCAATACCATAACCCCTCCGAATGTGCTTTATGATTCATTTTTCAAGGAACTCCATGGCAGATACCGCCATCAAACCGGCAGCTTTTGGGAGAATGGATTCGTCAAAATCAAATTTAGAATTGTGGTGAGGAGCAGCCAAATTCTTACCCTTATTGGCTGATCCGATGAAGAAATAGCAGCCAGGGACTTGTTGTAGGATAAAAGCCATGTCTTCTGCGCCCATGGTCATCGACTGAGTATCCAGGTCATCTCCGGGCAGCAGCTCACCAGCAACCTTTTGGACTCGAACGGTCATTTCAGGATCATTATATACAGCTGGCGTGATCGATTTGATCTCGATGCTCGAATCGCAGTCGCAGGCCCGGGCGACATTCCCGACAATATCATGAATGCGTTTGACCATCAGATCTCGGACTTCCAGCTCGAAGCTTCGCAGGGTGCCTTTCAGAACCACTTCGGAAGGTATGACATTAAACGCGTCTCCACCATGAATGGATGCGACCGTTACAACGGCAGATTTTAAAGGCGATACATTCCTGGATACGATCCCTTGCAAGACATTTACCACCTGGGAAGCTGCCAAAATTGGATCGGCGACCAGGTTGGGTACGGCACCATGCCCCCCACGACCGATGATTTTTATTGTAAATGTGTCGGCTGCGGCCATGACCGGACCAGGCACAATCCCGACCCAGCCGACCGGTTTTTCATTCCAAACGTGCAGACCAAGCGCAACATCGGGTGGCGGATTTTGCAAAACCCCATCGGCAATCATCTTCTCGGCTCCACCGAGACCCTCTTCACCGGGCTGAAAGACGAATTTAACGGTACCATTGAACTCATTCCGATGCGCGTTCAATAAGCGAGCAACGGTTAATCCGACGGCAACGTGCCCATCGTGCCCGCAGGCGTGCATCAGACCATCGTATTGAGAAGCATATTCGGCGTTCGTTTCCTCCTGGATGGGGAGTGCATCCATATCAAAGCGAAGCAGCACCACCGGACCAGGCAGCCTCCCTTCTAGTAACCCCACCACGCCGGTTTGCCCGACACCGGTGTTCACTTCCATCCCCAGGCTGGATAACTCCCTGGCGACAATATTCGCAGTGCGGAACTCTTGTAACCCGATCTCAGGGTGTCTATGAAAATCCCGCCGTAATTCGCGGGTGTATTCAAATAAAGCCTGGGCTTCGTCCAGAAAGTTTGTCATTATTCCTCTTCTTAATTAGATGATAATTGTCCGATTTGGTGATAATTTTAAGCCAATATCAAGCGACGGAATTTCTCTTCATAGCGTGGATTTTCAGCCGTACTATCGAGAGTCCGCCGGCTGCGCATACGTTCGGCTAATTTCTCCGGTTCCCCGATCTGACTTTTATGCTCGTACAAAGCTTTTATTTTTATTTCCCAAAATTCAGTTACGTCCAATATAACATCTGGTACCAAAGTACCTGCAACCCATACTTCCCGTACGATATGAGGCTCCAAATTTTCATCTCTCAAGAGCTCAGGGAAATTTAAATGATCTCGAGCGGCAGGAAAAACAGCATCCAGAGCTGCCTGCCCGGCGGCGCGATGATCAGGGTGATTTAGCCCACCATTGGAAGTGAACAAGGTCTGGGGATCACAGGTGACCATTACATCAGGTCGGATCTTGCGGATCGCACGGGTGATATCCTTTCGCAGGCTGATATCGGGAACCAGGTAACCATCCGGATAATTAAGGAAGTTGACTCCCACGACCCCAAGTACCTGTGCTGCCAGGCGTTGTTCCACCTGCCGGATGGAACATAACTCGTCAGAATGGATGGCCAGGTCCTTGGAACCTTTATCACCACAGGTGACAACACAATAGGATACGGTGTGACCTGCTTGCACCCAGCGGGCAGTTGTGGCTCCGCAAAAAAACTCGGGATCATCCGGATGAGCCAGCACAACCAGGATCTTTTGTGAAGTCTCCCAGTTATCGGGAATGTTATCTGGGTCGGGCATGCGGCCTCTTCTTCCCCCTCCTGGGCTCGAAAGGTCTTACGACCGGTTTTTTATCATCAGGGCAGTTTTCACAAGGTTCGCCAGTCTTCTTCTTCAATGCTTCTAATTCTTCCAAGGGCTGCAGCTCTTCCTGCATGAACTCGTGAGTTCCACCTTGTTCCAATTCGACAATGAGCGCACCTTTGAGCGGAACTACATCAACCACCTTACCATTTCCGCGAGGAGTAACTACCAGCTTGCCTCGTTTAGGCAATTGCTTGCGTGCTTCGACGTATTGCTCATATTCGTACACCAGGCAGCATCTCAAACGTCCGCACATGCCGGTAATTTCAGTGGGAGTAAGGGAGATGCCTTGTTCTTTTGCCATCTTGATCGAAATCGGACTGAATTCGGTCAAGAATGTTGAACAGCAGCGGCATTCAAGCCCGCAAGCACCCATCCCACCCAATGACTTGGCAACATCGCGCGGACCGACTAGGTGCATCTCAACATGGGTCTGTGGATACATCCGCTGCATAGCTTTCTTTAACGGTTTTAGATCCGTTTTCTCACCCTCTTCGCTGGAATACACGAATAACAAGCGGCTGCCATCCAGGCTAAATTCAGCTGAGACAATTTTTACGTCAGCAGCCATTCTCAGCTCAGTAGTTTTTGCCCGGCAAGCGACAAGGGCTTCACGTTCCTGATGTTCATACTCCTGGCGTAGCAGCAAATCCTGTGGAGTGGCTATGCGCATGATGGACTTTAATCCAGGAGTGGCGCGGTCAGGACTGGTAACGAACAGCACAATTTGTCCCAACTGAGTTCCGCGACTGGTTTCGACCACCACATAATCACCTTTTTGCACACTATTAAAATTTGTGGCGTCAAAATGGTAAATCTTTCCAATGGGTTGAAAACGCAATCCGACAACGCGTTGTTCGGGTGCTAGAATTTGTACTGAATCTTCCACGAAACTATCCTCTTTTCAACGAGTCGAGCTCACTCGATAATCGTGATCGGAACTACACCATGCTTTTCGATGGCCGCAACACTGATCTTAGCGGCGATCTGTTCTGCAATACTGCGCAGTGCGGCGGCTGCGGGAGACTTTGGATTTTCTATAATGACCGGCTTCCCTGAATCACCCCCCACACGGACAGCAGGATCGATAGGGATGGTCCCGAAAAACGACACGCCGCTTTCCTGTGCCAACTGCTCCCCACCACCTGTCCCAAAGATATCAAGGTGGGAACCATCTGCCATTTCCAGATAGCTCATATTCTCGACAACCCCAAGAATCGGTACATTAAGCTGGCGGAACATTTCCAGCCCTCTACGGGCATCTTCCAATGAGACCTGCTGTGGGAGGGTGACGATCACTCCACCACTCAGGGGAAGAGATTGGGTCAGGCTCAAAGCAGCATCACCGGTGCCTGGTGGCAGATCGACGATCAAGTAATCCAACTCACCCCATTCTACGTCACTTAAGAACTGCCGGATGGCAGAATGCAACATCGGCCCCCTCCAGATTAAAGGTTGGTCAGGCTTCACCAGGAAACCGATGGACATCATCTTAACCCCATAGGCTTCAGCCGGTACAAGCTTTTCTTTGCTGGGAGGGGGCAGCTTGCTCACACCCATCATTGTGGGAATATTGGGTCCATAAATATCAGCGTCCAGCAAACCCACACAAGCTCCCGATTGAGCCAACGCCACGGCCACATTCACTGCCACGGTGCTTTTCCCCACCCCACCCTTACCAGAGGCGATGGCGACCGCATTTCGGATCGGTAGCTGCATCAAACCCCTGGAGCGACCATCACTGGGCACGTTGGATTCCATTTTAATTTCCACTTTACTTACCCCTGGCACCTGCATCACCGCTGCCCGGGCTTCGTTTTCGATCATGGTTTTCAACGGACAGGCGGGAGTGGTTAACACGATGGAGAACTTTACCTGAGACTGCGTTAACTTCCAAATCCTTGATCATGTGTAATGATACAAGATCGTTCATTAGCTCAGGTTCCTGCACCTTACTCAAGGCGGCTAAAACCGCAGCCTCCGTTACTGATTCCACCTTCATATATTCATACCTCTTTCATGTATTTGGATATATCTTTCTTTGCTTCAGTATAAAGATCAACAAGGTTTTGATCACTACCTTTATACCGTTTTATCGAATTACTCGAACACAATATGCAGCCTCTCATCGCCCTATAAGAATCTGATTGGCAGGTAGTGCAACCACCAATCCTGACCATAAATAATACAAATGCCACTCGGTCAGGATTCCCAGGTTCCAGGTCAACCATGCTGGCGACTAAATTTTCCCACTTTTCACCACGTAATTTTCGCAGAGGCTCAATTGCCCTGGATGGAAAAAGCAGATCAATTTCGTTGTCCTGCACCATTTTTTTAATCCTTGCCTACTAATACCAATAAATATAAACGTTAAGCGTGTGGTCTTCTGGCAACCCGCTGGGCTTCAGCCTCGCGTGTGGCAGCTTCTTCACGCTCATAATTCATCGGGCGGATCGTAGCATAATAAGAAAGCGGCTTGCCGAGTTTTTCCTTGTCATAAACATTCGATTTTCGACTATAGGTGGCTATTTCATAATCGTGATCCATCTTAATGGCATCGAACGGACAGTATTCAGCACAATAACCGCAGTTCATGCAAATATCGACATCAATATAGAATTCTGCCGGATCGGGAATTGGACGACCAGTATTGGGGTCACTGGATCTGACGATCCAGATGCACTGCGGCGGACATACCTTGGCGCAGATGCCGCAGGAGGTGCAACGATACTCTTTAACGCCTTCGTTTTCAGTGTAGACCAAGAAGGGTAAATACCTGAATTCCTCGGGTACCGGCAGCTTCTCTTCAGGGTACTGAACGGTGAAAATCCCTCTTACGTGCTTGCTGCTGCGATAAGCAATCCCTTCTGCCGAACCGTAGCGCTTACCCCGATGGCGGATATCATCCAAATATGTTTCGAGAAAATGCCTGAAGGCTAAACCCAGGGTTTTCAGGACACCCATCCCGTAAATATACGCATTCTTCTGTTCAGACATTATTCACTCACCTATCTGTTTCGCCCAAAACGATATCGATTGAGCCAAGAATTACCACTACATCAGCGATCTTACTGCCAATGCACAGCGTCTCCAGCGGAGTCAGGTTGATGAATGAAGGAGCGCGGACATGGTAGCGCCAGGGGTTGGGCTTCCCGTTGGAAATCACATAGAAACCCAGCTCACCCTTGGGTCCTTCGACGCAACCATAGGCTTCTCCAGCTGGCACCCGTACCTGGTATTGAGGCTTACCTTCCTGGATGGGTCCCTCGGGGATATCCTTCAATACTTGTTGTAGGATGCGCAAGCTCTGGTGGATCTCATCCAGGCGGATCAAGTAGCGGTCGTAGACATCGCCATGATAGCGGACAGCGACGTCAAAATCGAATCGATTATAGATACTGTAAGGCTGGGCTCGGCGTAAGTCGTAGGGCACACCGGAGGCACGCAGAACCGGACCTACGGCAGAGAAAGCAATCGCCTGTTCGGGGGTAAGAACGCCAATGCCCTCGGCGCGATGACGGACGACCTCATTATTCGTGATGTACGTATTAAGATCATCGATCTTTCGAGGCAAGCGATCAAGCACCAGATCTTTCACCTTTTCAAGTGTACCTGGCGGTAGATCGCGGGCGACTCCACCGAAGCGGAAGTAATTGCACATCATCCTCGATCCCGAGACGGCTTCGAAAATGTCCAATATTAATTCGCGCTCCTCAAATGCATACAGGAAAGGAGTGAAGTAGGCGCCGAAATCATTCATTAAAAACCCAAAGAGAGCCAGGTGATTGACTATGCGGGTTAATTCTGCCATCATCACGCGGATGTATTCCGCCCGTTCGGGTGGAGCAATACCCATCAGCTTTTCCACCGCCAAGGCGTAGCCAAAATTGTTGCTCATCGAGTTAAAATAATCCAACCTATCGGTGTAGGGCATATTACCGAGGTAGGTATTTCGTTCGCCAATTTTTTCATGATTTCTGTGGAGATATCCGACAACTGGCTTTAAACCAACGATGGTCTCTCCGTCCAGCTTGGCAGCCATTCGAAAAACCCCATGGGTCGAGGGGTGCTGTGGACCCAGGTTGACAATTACCTGCTCGGTACCGATCCCGGTGCCTTCGTCCAGGCGCTGCATCTTGCTTAAACCGGCATAAAGGGCTGTCTCCGGCTCTGGCACCCAGCTTTCCGGGTCAAAACCGCCGGGAAAATCCAAATTTCTCCCAAGCGGGTTCTTTTCTTCTGCGCTTTTATAAAAACCGGCCGGCCAGCGGCTCTTGAATGGTTTGCCATCATCTTCGTAGAACCCTTCCTGCCAATCTTTTCTGAGCGGATGACCGAAAAAGCCTTCCCAGGTGAGAATGCGGCGCAAGTCTGGATGACCTTCGAATCTGATCCCCAACAGATCCCAGGCTTCCCTTTCCTGGAGCTCAGCCCCCGGATAGATGGGCACAACTGAGGCAATCACAGGATTATCCCGGTTTAGCCGTGCCTTTATCACCAGAGGCGAGCCTCCAGTGGACTTGCGGATGTGATAAACGACTTCCATTATATTTTCGGGTAGATAATCCACCCCGGTAACCGAAGATAAATAATCATAACCCAAGTCATCACGGAGCTTCAGCAATGTGGAAGATAGAAGCTCGGGATTCACAAGGTAGCCTTCGTAGTTCGGACGCTCATCGCGTGAGACGATCTCCGGAAATATCTGGGTTAAATCTGAGGCAAGGACGAAGTTTTGGTTACCCATGAATATGCTCCATCGTTTTATTATGCATGATGATTATCCTGCATCCGGAGTGGTAGGTTCGTCAGGCGCCGGTTGAGAAGCTGATTGCTGGACTAACAATTTATTTTGAGTGTATTCTTTAATTCGGGCGTATTCTCTCGGATCCATTAAATCTGGACCAAGCACCGGGACGGGCAGAGGTATTTCAGGACCTTTGCGGTACCAGCGGACAGTCTTGATCGATTGTTTATCAATCAATTTCTGCAATGTGATGAAACCATTTAATAAAGCTTGCGGAGTTGGAGGGCAGCCTGCCACATAGACATCCACGGGGAGAAATTCGTCGACACCAGAGACGACGTTATAACCTTCTTTAAAGGGACCGCCCCCCGATGCACAAGAGCCCATGGCAACTACGTATTTTGGCTCAGGCATCTGGTTATATAAGCGGACGATCTGTGGGATCATCTTCTTGGTGACGGTACCTGCGACGATCATCAAATCTGATTGACGTGGACTGGGGCGCATGATTTCCATTCCGAAGCGGGCAAAGTCAAACCGGCTGGTAGCAGTGCAGATCATCTCAATGGCGCAACATGCCAATCCGAACATCATCGGCCAGATTGACGAGCGACGTCCCCAGTTGTAAATCTTATCCAGCGTGGTTATAGCAACCTGTCCCATCAACTCGGGTGGAATATCATACCCAGGGTTATTCAGGTCTTGACTCATAAATTGTGCCTCCTCAACTTGGATTCCATGCAGCGGGAATTATACCCCATCAGGTTGGGTGTCAAGCGATTTACGCAAATATATATTTGCATTTATACTGTAATCTGATATACTCAGAGACGACTCTATGCCTAACTCACGACAGAAGATATTAAACTACATCCTCGAACAGAAATGCGCAACCGTGGAGGAATTAAGCAAGGTGTTCAAAGTGACACCCGCTAATGTTCGCCATCACCTATCCATTTTGATCGAGCAAGGGAGTATTACGATCATTGGGCTGAAGTCAGCTGAGTCAAAGGGACGCCCGGCACAGATATATAGCAGTACGCAGCAAACCAACCAGAACAACCTGGAAGCATTGACTGAAGTACTTTTATCTCAGGCGTTAAAAAATATTGAACAAAATGAAGCCTGGGCTGTGTTGAAAAGCGTTGCGAATCAAATGGTTGCCAACTATCCAGTCGATAAACATAACCCGACCAGGCAGTTATACTCGTCCATCCGGATGCTCAATCGCATGAATTACCAGGCGCACTGGGAAGCACACGGGGATAATCCACACATCATGATGGGCCACTGTCCATACATCACATTACTTGACCGCCACCCGGAAATTTGCAGGATGGATCAATACGTGCTTGAAGCCTTACTGGATACGCCGGTGGAGCATCTGGAAAAGCTTAGCTTTGACGGGCGAGGCCTATCACGATGTGTGTTTTCTGTGCGCCGACCGGCTCCTGACAATTAAGTCCTGTACAACACAGATAATATAATATATAATATATAATATATCGATCGTTTGGTATACTTCCGTCTTTATTTTGAAAGAACACAATGGACCAATTAAATCCCATCACTGATACGGGCGAGCTGCTGCGTAAGCGCTCATTGACCGACGAAGTATATGAGTATCTATCCGGCAAGATCATCGCGGGAAAATATTCCTCGGGTGATTGGCTGCGCCAGGAGGATATTTCCACCTCACTGGGAGTCAGCCAGACGCCGGTTCGAGAAGCACTAGACCGCCTGGTTGCCAGCGGTCTGGCAGAGCGCGTGCCCTATCGGGGCGTCAGGGTACCTATATTGGAAGCCAAGGAAATCGTAGATGCGTTCCTATTCCGACTCATTTTAGAGACGACCGGAGCTAGATTTGCAGCGAGAGCGATTCTTCCTGATGAAGTACAATCGCTCTCAAATTTGGTAGAAAAAACAGCCAACCTGCTTACCCTGGAAGATATGCCAGTCCTGCGCCAAATGAACAAGCAGTTCCATACACGAATCGTCGAGGACGCTGGCAGTCCCTTATTGAGTAAATTGTACGAGATGACTACCAATGCATTTCCGGATTGGATGCTTTATGAATACATGTTCCGCCATCCTGAGCTGCTCGAGTCCAGCTTGAAAAATGAGTACAATGAACATAAAGCAATCGTAGATGCTCTGGCGAGTAAAGACGCTGAAGCAGCTTCTTATCAAGTAGCCCAGCATATTAAAAATCTCTGGCAGGGACTCCAGGCATATTTGAATATTTCTGGCGATTCAGTCTTGGAAGTCGATAAACAAATCGGAGCAATGTTCCCGGATCATCAAAAATAATAAAGTAACTAAGGAGAAAACCATGCAAACCGAAGAATTATTCAAAGCGATGGCGCAAAGCATCACAGATGGTGAAGCAGAGCAGGCGGCTGAGCTAGCGAAACAATCCATTGAACTGGGAATTGACCCGCTGGAAGCAATTAACAAGGGATTTGTCAATGGTGTGAACTATGTAGGTGACCAGTTCAGCTGTGGAAATATGTATCTCCCTGAGCTGGTGATGGCCGGCGAAGCGATGAAGGCAGCTGTTGCCGTTCTGGAGCCAGAGCTTGCCCGGCGGGGTTCCGAACGGAAGATGCTTGGAAAGGTCGTCCTGTGCACTGTGGAGGGCGATATTCATGAAATTGGCAAAACCCTGGTTGGGACAATGCTTGCAGCTACAGGATTCCAGGTTTATGACATGGGTGTAGACGTCCCGGTGATGAAGGTGGTGGAGAAAGCGCGTGAAGTCGGAGCAGATATCGTAGCATTAAGTGCCCTGCTTACTACCACCATGGTGCATCAGAGGGATGTAGTCGAAGCGTTGGAAGACATCGGATTACGCAGTAAAGTAAAAGTAATGGTCGGTGGGGCACCCGTTACCCAGGAATGGGTTAAGCAAATCGGAGCGGATGGATACAGCGAGGATGCCATTGGGGCTGCGCGAGTAGCCAAACAACTTCTTGGTGTCTGAGCCGTATTGGAAACCGTTATGACAGGAAAAATCAAGTCAATCACCAATCCGAAGCTCAGCCTTGAGATCCTTACCCCAGAGGAAATTCAGCGCATCCACACCGCCACATTAGATATTATAGAGACTGCCGGCATCCGGTTCCCATCCAAACGTGCACTCGATATATGGGAGGAACACGGTGCACACGTGGACCGGGAGACATCGATTGTAAAAGTACCAGGCCAGATCATAGAGAATGCACTCAAACTTGCTCCTCCAAAGTATGACCTGGCAGCTCGCAAACCTGATCAAGATCTGCCCCTGGATGGCAACCATGTTTTCCTGGGTACAGATGGATGCGGGGTGGAGGTGCTGGATATTCAAAGCAACAAACGCCGGATGTCCACCTGGCAGGATGTGGCTGATATTGCCAGGATCGCGGATGCAGTGGAGGAAATCGCATTCCATTGGGTTGCAGTCTCGGCGCAAGATTTACCTCCTAAAACACGCGGTTTGAACGAGCTAAGAGCGATATGGGAAAACTCCACCAAACATGCCCAAACAGAAAGTATTTACAATGAATGGGAAGCCCGGGCTGCGGTAGAGATGGCAGCAGTGATCGCGGGTGGCAAGGAAGCTCTACGAAAACGCCCTGTACTATCGATTATGCAATGCACTGCACCTCCACTCGGTCAGGATGGGGGCAGCGTGGATGCGGCTTTAATCGGCGCGGAAGCTGGTCTGCCGGTCGGTTTTATGACCATGGCAGCTTGTTTAACCACCGGACCTGCTACAATGGCCGGCAACCTGGTGGTGGGCAATGCAGAAGTGATCAGTGCAACGGCACTTATCGAGCTGGCATTCCCGGGAGCGCCTGTGTTTTATGCGGCCGCACAAACCTCATCGGACCTAAAGACGGGTGCTTATACCGGCGGCGGTCCAGAAGATTTTCTGTTTGGAGCGGCGCAAAATAAACTCTCTGATTTTTATAATATCCCCTTATCCATGGGTTCATTCGCCACAGGAGCTAAAGAACCGAACTGGCACGCAGGGGTTGAAAACAGCCTGTCGACGTTCATGGCAAGCCTGGTGATGTCGGATATGCTCCTGGGTGTCGGTCTATTACACGGCAGCCGAATCTGGTCATATTCCCAAATGCTGATGGACTGTGAGATCTTCTCCATCATCCAAAAGGTCATGCAAGGAATTATCGTCGATGATGAAACACTGGCGTTAGATGTGATCCGCAATGTTGGGCCGGGTGGAAACTTCTTGAGCCAAAAACATACTCTGAAGCACATGCGAGAGATTTTTATCCCACAGTTCATGGATCGGCGCCCGTACAGCGCATGGGAAGAGAAACATGACGATGGACGTGATTGGGCACTCGAAAAAGCGAGGAATCTCCTCAAGACCCACCAGCCAGAACCACTAGATCCTGCTGTTGATACGGAACTCAAGAAAATCATTGCCTCCATCAAGGCAGAGTAAAAATATATGCAGCCTAATATAACCCTGCTTACAGATGAATTGGTCAAGCAAATCCTGGATGAGGCATTTCAACTGTTGATCAACCCCGGGATCAAGGTACAGTCACCACAGGCGAGAGAAATATTAGAGGCTGCCGGCGGCAAGGTAGATAATGAAGCAGATGTTGTGCAGATCCCTGAAAAGCTGGTCTACCAGGCTTTGGAGACGGTACCCCACCAATTCTACCTCTACGACCGCAATGGCAACCCGAAAGTCAACTACGGTGGTAATGCAGTCCACTTCGACCCGGGATCATCTGGGGTACATATCCTGGACCCGAAGACAAACGAGCACCGTCCTTCCCTATCTGGTGATCTGGTCAGGATCGTAAAATTGACCGAAATGCTGCCGCAGTATGACGCACAATCGACTGCGGTTATATGCAATGAAATTCCCAAGTCGATCAGCGATCTGTATCGCTTATACCTGGTACTCATGCATTCAACCAAACCCATCGTCACGGGGGCTTTTGCCATCCCTACACTTGAGGTGATGGTGGACATGCTGGCGATTTTCGCTGGCAGCCGAAAAGCGCTGGCTGAAAAGCCTCAGGCAGTCTTTGATGTGTGTCCGTCGCCTCCGTTGATCTGGAGTAATTTTGGAGCGCAAAACTTAATCGACCTGGCACATGCGGGAGTACCGGCTCAAATGGTCTCGATGCCGCTGGCAGGAGCAACCGCTCCGGTAACATTGGTTGGTGCAGTGGTTCAACATGCCGCGGAATGCTTGAGCGGGATCACGATCCACCAGCTGGCAAAACCTGGTTCCCCGATTGTCTGGGGTGGAGCGCCCGCTATCTTCGACATGCGTAAAGGGACCACTCCCATGGGGGCAGTTGAAACCGCCATGATCGATGCCTCTTATGCTCAAATTGGTAAATTCATCGGGTTGCCCACCCATACATATTTATGTGCCAGTGATGCAAAGATCATTGATGCCCAGGCAGGACTGGAAAGCGGGATGGGCGCAATTATCGGCGCACTCGCTGGGGTCAATATGATCTCCGGCGCAGGTATGCTGGATTTCCTGGCATGCTTCAGCCTGGAAAAATTGGTCATTGATGCTGAAATCGTTGCGATGGCGAAACGTCTGCTCTCCGGCATTCACACCCCCACTGAAACTTTGGCGACAGCCATGTTCGAGGGGATTAACTTCAAAGGTGATTTCCTCAGGCAAAAGGTGACGCGTGACTTATTCAGCCAGGAGCAGTACATCCCCTCAAAGGTGTTGGACCGGGATTCAATCCGTGGATGGCACCAGGATGGTAGCCTGAATACTCTCGAGCGGGCTAGAACACAGGTTGACCAATTGTTGAGCCAGTACGATGAACCATCATTGCCACAGGATCAGGTCACTGAGCTGCGTAAACTGGTTAATTATCATGCCATGCAGGCGGGTATGAACTCCTTGCCTGAACTTATGTAAGAATTACATTCAATTCGCCCTTCCCTGGAGAGGTGTGATCCGTCACACTTCTCCAGGCAAAAAATTATCCGTTTAGGGAACGAGACTTTCAACAAAATAATTAGTCTCCAGAGGAGATTATGGACAAATTAAGGGTAATGTCTGAATCTGATGTGGAAGCTGTTCATTCTGCGAGCTTGCGGGTGCTGGCAGATACGGGAATCTTTCTCTCCCATCCAGAGGCACGCGAGATTTTATCAGCGGCTGGAGCATCGATTCAAAATGACAGGGTATTTCTGCCAGCCGAATTGGTCGAGGCACAGGTCTGCAAAGCCGGTAGCAAGGTAAGTATTCGCGGCCGGAACGGATCGATTAAAACACTGGGTGACCAATCCCTCCACTGGCATAACCTGGGAGGAGCGCGCGATATATATGATGCAGGAACCGGCACTCGTCGTAAAGCCTTGTTGAAAGACCTGAAGGACTGCACGCGATTACTCGATGCCTTAGACGGAGTGACCACGATCACTCCATTTTTCACTCCCCAGGATGTCCCCGGGCACCTGATGTCATTGGCAATGTACCGCCACGCCATCCCAAATACCACCAAGCCTCTCCAAGGACCCGGGGTCCAAACGGCTCAGGAAGTGCTATTTGCAATCCAAATGGCTTCCGTAATCGGGAAACCAGGTGAAACATTTTCATTGAGCGTCTCACCGGTGAGCCCGTTAAGCTTTCCCAATGATGGAGCAGCTGCAATCATTGAAATTGCGCTAAATGGTATTCCATTTGCTCCTCTGCCCTGCCCCACTGCAGGGACGACGGCTCCGTTTTCCATCGCAGGTGCAGTCGCACAACAAAACGCTGAGATCCTGGCGTCAATCGTCCTTGCTCAATTGGTGTACCCAGGTTTACCGATTATCTATTGCGGACGTCTGGCGATGATGGAGCCGCGCACAGGGATTTCCGTGTGGGGAGGGGTTGAGTTGGGACTGGCTTCAGCAGCCACGGTGCAGGTCGGTCACCGCTATGGGCTGCCGGTTAACGTATATGGTTTCTCTACCAATTCACACACGCTGGACATCCAGAATGGTTTCGAGCGTTCTCTCAACGCACTGATCCCTGCGCTGGCCGGAGCCGATGAGTTATCTGGCATCGGTGAGATGGAAGCAGGCGTGATGGGTTCATTTGCTCAAATCGTATGTGATAACGAGATCGCCGCAAGCGTCCGAAGGGTGATGAAAGGGTTTGAGGTCACAGATGAATCATTGGCGGTGGAGGTGATCGCCTCTGCCATGAACAGCAGCCACAATTTCCTGGGACAAAAACACACCATGCGATATCTCAGGGCAGGTGAAGTTCTGCTTACCTCATTGGCTGAACGTGGCTCGTGGGAATCATGGGAGTCAGACAACCGAAAAGGAATGGCTGAACGCGCTCAAGCCGAGGCCGATTCCATCCTTAAGAATCACGAAGTTCCACCATTATCGCTGGACCAGGAAAGGGAACTGGACGAGATTCTCAGCGAAGCGGACCATAAATTGAAGAAAATTTGAATTTTATGAAGGATACCATGTTGGATACTATGTTAAACCGAGCCAAAGAACTGCAAGATACACTTACCGATCACCGCCACGATATCCATAAATTCCCAGAAGTAGGATTCCACGAATTTCGCACATCAGCAAAAATCGTTGATATGCTAACCTCGCTGGGGTGCCGTGTGCGCCAGAATGTTGGTAAAACCGGTGTGGTTGGTGAAATCGGTCAAGGCAATCCCATCGTGTTGATCAGGGCAGACATGGATGCGCTCCCCCTGCAAGAGGACAACCAGGTGGAGTACGCTTCCCGTAACCCAGGAATCATGCATGCCTGTGGGCATGACGCCCATGTGGCAATCCTGCTCGGTGTTGCTGAGCTGCTGGCGAAGGAAGAAAACCTGCCTGGAACCGTGAGGTTCATATTTCAACCAGCTGAAGAAGTGGCAGATGATGAGGGTCTCAGCGGTGCTCCACGCATGATCAACGACGGTGCCATGGACGGCGAGGTGGGCATGGCACTGGCGCTGCATGTTTCCGCCCACGTCCCAGTTGGACAGATCCAAATCGGTCATGGTCCCTCTTCTGGAGGTGTGGACACATTCCGCGGGTCCGTTCTTGGTAGGGGTGGTCACGGTGCCAGACCGCATGAGACCATCGATCCGATCTACATATCTGCGTATGTATTACTGGCTTTGCATGGGATTGTATCCCGCAGGCTCAACCCGTTCGATCCAGCAGTGGTAACCATCGGGGCGATCCATGCAGGAAGTGTGGAAAATATTATCCCAAACCAGGTCGATATGATCGGTACACTGACGATACACCAAGGTAGAGGTACAAAAACAAATCCACACAGAAATCAAAAGAGCGTTCGAGATCGCAAAATCATTGGGTGGAGACTATACACTTAAGTTCGAGCTCGGCACTCCACCCATGATCAATGATGAAAAAGTTGCAACGCTGATCAAACAGACTGCCAGCGACCTGATCGGTGCTGAAAATGTGCATCCGCCAACCGATGGTTTAGGTGCAGAAGATTTCGGATGTTTTTCGGAGCTGGCTCCAGGAGCCATGTTTTACCTCGGCAGTAAGCTCGAAGGTGATGAACGCGAACACCATAACTCCAGGTTTGACGTAAACGATCAATGTTTACCTTACGGAGCAGCCATTCTGGCAGAAACTGCATTGCGGTTCCTTCAAAAAGGTGGCTTTTAAAGCCATAATCTTATGGACAGCTCCATCCAGGTTACACCAGGCATCCAGGTATTGTCAGCGGAGGCAATCGCCCGCATCCACGCAGCCTCGCTGAGAATCCTGTCTGAAATTGGCATTCGGGTCGATTCTGCCCAGGCAGTCGGCGTGTTTAGAAAGGCTTCAGGGGTGATATTTCGTGATGAGAAGCACATCATCTTTCAACCAGAGCTCGTGGAGTGGGCCATCCAATCGGCACCCACGACGATTGACATCTTCAACCGAAATGGAGTGCCGGTTATACGCCTGGGTGATGACAGCACCCGGTTCGGTATAGGTGTTACCAACCTGTTTTATCAAGATCCGATAAACGATAAGATCCTACCGTTCTGCCGGGATCACATGCGCCAATCCGTCGGGTTAGGCAATCACCTGCCTGCTTATGATGTTATTTCGACGATTGGGATTCTGCGGGATGTGGAACCAGAAAAAGCGGACCTGGTGGCGTTATTAGAAATGGTAGCGAATACAACCAAACCACTGATTGTCCTGATATCTGATGAAAAACAGTTCCTGCCAGGGCTTGTTTTACTCGAACAGTTGATTGGAGATCTGTCAGCAAAACCATTTGCCGTCCCTTATTTCAACCCGGTTACTCCCTTGATCTTGAACAAGACCACTGCGGATAACATGCTTATCTCGCATAGAGAAAGGTCTGCCGGTCATATTCTCTAATTATGGCATGGCTGGTGTGTCCACACCGATCACCGCATCGGGTACTCTTGCGCTATTGAACGCTGAATTATTAGCCGGACTGGTATTCAGCCAGCTCATAAAACCGGGAGCTCCCATTATCTTAGGCAGCCTACCCGCGTTTTTCGACATGAAAACGATGGTGGATTTTTTTGACCCACAAACCATGCTGCTCAACCTGGCTTGCGCAGAGATGATGTCGCACTACCATATTCCACATGCCGGGACTTCAGGCAGTGCGAATGGTTGGGGAGCTGATTTGATCGCCAGTGAAGCATTATGTATCAACCAGATTACCAGCTGCCTGGGTAAGGTTGGACTTGCACCCTTCGTTGGGGGTACACTGGGGTCAAAGGTGTTTTCACCAGAAGTGGTGGTCTTCACGAGTGAGTTGATCGAACAATCCCGACATTTTCAAAAAGGTTTCATTATTAATGAAGAAACCATAGCTCTTGAGGAAATGAAAAGGATAGGTATTGGTGGTAATTTTATCTCTTCACGACAGACGATGAAATTGTTCCGGGATGCCTATCAATCCAGCAATATCTTTCCACGCCTAAGCTATGAAAAGTGGCAGGAAATGGAGAGACCCGAAGCGGGAAAATACCTGCGTGAACGTACCGTTGATTTGCTCCGCAATCCCAATTATCCATCTGACCAGGAGGAGCTGCTTACCAAGGGGGAGCATTTAATCTCCCGCAACAAACTGCTGCACCGCTAGTTCTATTTTTTCTATTCGACAGTAACTGATTTAGCGAGATTCCTGGGTTGATCGATATCCAGCCCGCGTTTAGCCGCGATATGATATGCCAGCAGCTGCAAAGGAATGACTGTGACCACAGGACTCAACAGCCAGGGAGTCTTTGGAACCCACAACACGTGATCGACCAAGGATGGAATCAACTCATCCCCATCAGTGGCCACCGCAATGACGGTTCCACCCCTCGCTTTCGCTTGCTCAATCTGGCTGATCATCTTTTCATACCAGGGATCATGGGGTGCGAGCACCACCACGGGCATTTCCCGATCGATAAGGGCGATGGGTCCGTGTTTCATCTCCCCCGCCGGATAGCCTTCAGCATGGATGTAAGATATTTCTTTTAGTTTTAATGCTCCTTCGTAAGCGATAGGCATATTAATTCCACGCCCGAGGTAAAGACAACTGTGGGTCTCCTTGAGCTCCTCAGCGATCAGCTCCACGTCTCCCTGTCGGTCCAAGCATTTCCCTACCAGGTTGGGTATGGACAATAAATCTCCAACCAGCAGTCGCCGATTTTTTTCATCCAATGACCCACGCAGGTCTGCTAGCAGGATTGCCAGCATATAAAGATCCACAATTGGAGCGGTAAAAGCTTTCGTCGAGGCAACCCCGATCTCGGGTCCCACCTGCATGGAAATATAACCGTCGGCTATGCGCATCGCCTGCGTCCCAATTGCATTGACGATCGACCATAATACAGCCCCTTTCTTCCGTCCTTCCTCCATCGCTGCCAGGGTGTCAGCAGTTTCACCCGATTGGCTTATCGCCAGGACGACGGTACCTTCGTCCACAATCGGGTCACCGTAGCGAAATTCTGAGGCAATCTCCATCTGGGTAGGGATGTGGGTGATCCGTTCGATCAGGATTTTACCGATCATGCCGGCATGCGAGGCAGTCCCGCAGGCGGTGATGATGATCTTATTTATTTTTTTTGCCTTCTCAGGAGTCAGGTTTAATTCAGGTAGGCGTACCTGCCCGCATTCAAAATCGATCCGTCCGGCGAGCGTATCAGTCAGTGAACGCACCTGCTCATTAATCTCTTTGAACATGAAATGGCGATACTCACCTTTTTCAGCCGAAATCGGGTCCCATGCAACCACCTGTTCCTTATAATCCACGGGTTTACCATCCAGTGTTTGGACGGTTAAACCTTCAGCCGTTACGATCGCCACCTGGCGCGATTCCAGGAACACCACCCGCCGCGTGTGCTCCAAAATTGCAGGTAAATCTGAGGCAACGAACATTTCGTGGTTCCCAATCCCAATGACGACCCCCCCAGCGTTGCCAATCCGGGCCGCGACGATCTTATCAGGCTCAAGGCTCGACATCAAGACAATCCCATGGGCACCTTTCAGCTGGCGCATGGATTTTTGAGCAGCCTGGACCAAGTTGACACCTGTTGAGGCATATCGCTCAACCAGCTGGACGATCACTTCGGTGTCGGTGTCGGAATTAAATATTACACCCTCATCAGAAAGTTCATTGCGCAGCTCCAGGTAGTTTTCGACGATGCCATTATGCACCACCACCACGTTGCCAGTCATCCCGAGGTGAGGATGTGCATTGCGTGCACTTGGTTCTCCATGGGTAGCCCAACGGGTATGCCCGATGCCCACCTGACCGGTGACCGGAATCTCCGAAACCAGCTCAGCCAACTTATTCAATTTGCCCACATCTCTGCGGACCTCGATGTGACCATTTTGGATAACTGCGAGCCCGGCAGAATCATAGCCCCGGTATTCAAGCCGTTTCAACCCATTCAAGATGATGGGAGTGGCATTCTGAGGTCCAATATAACCGACGATTCCACACATAACATTTACCTCAATCAAGCGATGGTGCGACCAATTATCATCAGCCACACCATGGACTTCGATGCAGCTACTTTGCGGGTTTCCTTTGTGCTTCTTCGATTTTTGCCCAGGTATCTCGCAAGGGAACGATACGGTTGAAGATTAAGTTCCCTGGAGTGGAATCCCGATCAACCACAAAGTAACCTTCGCGTTCAAATTGGTAACGATCTCCAGGACGGGCAAAAGCAAGGCTGGCCTCAGCTTTACAATTCTTGATCACGTGGAGTGAATCGGGGTTGACATAATCCAGGAATCCCTCTCCTTGCTCCAGATCACTTAAATCAGCCTTGGTGAACAGGCGATCATACACCCGTACCTCAACGTCAATGGCGGTTTCAGCTGAGACCCAATGTAAAGTCCCCTGCACCTTCCTGCCATCCGGGGCATAACCCCCACGTGTGGCAGGATCATAGGTGCAATGAAGCTCAATGATTTCACCCGTTTGACTGTCCTTCACCACGTCTATGCAAGTGATGAAATAGCCGTAGCGCAGCCTCACCTCACGCCCCGGTGCAAGGCGGAAATATTTTTTGGGTGGATCCTCATGAAAATCCTCCCGGTCAATAAATAATTCCTTCGAAAACCTCACCTTGCGCGTGCCTGCGGAAGGATCCTCAGGGTTATTGACCGCATCCAGCTCTTCAACCTGACCAACAGGATAATTATCGATCACAATTTTTAGGGGATGTAACACTGACATGACCCTGGGAGCACTTTGGTTCAGGTGATCCCGAAGCATGGACTCAAGCAGAGCGATGTCGACCAGGTTATTATGGTGTGGGACACCGACTGCTTCCAAAAATCTAAGGATCGCCTCAGGTGGAAAACCACGACGCCGCATCGCTGATAGAGTGGGCATCCGAGGATCATCCCATCCACTTACGTGTCCGTCTTGCACCAATTGCAACAACATACGTTTACTCATCACGGTGTAGGTGAGGTTAAACCTGCCAAACTCAATCTGGCGTGGATGGAAAATCTCCAATTCATCTAGAAACCAATTGTACAGCGGACGGTGGTCTTCATATTCTAAAGAGCAGAGCGAATGTGTTACCCCTTCTATTGAATCGCTCTGACCATGCGCAAAGTCGTACATCGGGTAAATACACCAGGCATCGCCAGTGCGGTGATGCGTGGCATGCTTGATGCGATACATTACCGGATCACGCATATTCATATTGCCGGAGGCCATATCGATTTTCGCCCGCAATACGCGGGCTCCATCAGGGAATTCACCCGTGCGCATGCGTAGGAATAAGTCCAGGTTCTCTTCGACAGCACGCTGGCGAAAGGGGCTATTTTTCCCAGGTTCCGTCAAGGTGCCGCGATATGTGCTGATCTGCTCAGCACTGAGATCATCCACGTAAGCTTTCCCCTTTTTTATCAGCTTTATGGCAAACTCGTACAGCTGCTCGAAATAATCGGAGGCAAAAAACAGCCGGTCTTCCCAATCAAAGCCTAACCAACGAATATCATCCTTGATCGACTCAACATATTCGACATCTTCTTTTACCGGATTGGTATCGTCGAAGCGTAGGTTGCATTTCCCACCAAATTCTCGGGCCATGCCGAAATTGATGCTGAACGCCTTGGCATGACCAATGTGCAGATAACCATTGGGTTCGGGAGGAAAGCGGGTACTTACATGATCATAGCGACCTGATTGGAGATCTGCCTGGATCGCTTCACGAATGAAGTTGGTGGGGGTATTGGATGTTGTCTCAGTCATTTCGTCCTCCTCGTTTACCAAAACACCCCGGATCACACTCTCGGGGTGTTTTGATCACTGGCTGGGGGCAAAGGAGTTCGAACCTCTACATACAGATCCAGAGTCTGCTGTCCTACCATTAGACGAGCCCCCAGTGAATAACGTCCGAAATTTTACCATGCCCATCCCCAGGCGTCCAGCCTGACATCGGCGCCAGCATAGGTGTTACATACTCTCGAGGATGGCAATCGCAGACTGAATCCGATTGAGGACCTTGTCTTTACCTATGATCTCCATACTCTCGAATAGCGGCGGGCTGTCCTTTTGTCCCATCACAGCCTCCCTTAATAATCCAAAAACCTGCCCCGCTTTGAGGCCAGATTCGACCACAAAAAAGCGGATGGGAGGTTCTGCCAGGTCTTTGCTCATCTGCGGTAGGGGAGCCAATATCTGGTATGTCTGCCTGGCGATAGCGGCCGATTCTGATGGTGACAGACCAGCTACTACCAGGCGGCCAGGGTCGGGAGTGATGGTATCCTTAAAGAAAAAACCAGCGACGGGAATGACATCATCTAAGGTGACCAGGCGTTCGCGGATGACCGGGATGGCCTGGTAAAGAATAGCTTCATCGAGATGATACCCAGCATTGGTGACATAAGGCGCCAATCGGTGTGCCAGGTCATCGCGAGAGAGATTTCGGATATGCAACCCGTTGAAATAGTCAAGCTTTGAAAAGTTGATCGCTGCGGGGGAAGGATTGAGATGCTGCAGGTTAAATTTTTCGATTAAATCCTGCAGCTTAAAAAATTCTGTATGATCATCATAGCTCCATCCCATCAAGGCAAACCAATTGAGCACTCCTTCCGGGATATAACCCAAGGATTCCAGATCTTTGATAAATATTGAATGACCATCCTGGATGGCCTGATCTGTATCACGTTTTGCCATCTTCCCCTTACCACTTGGTTTAAGAAAAACCGAGAGGTGCACCCATTGTGGTTCCTGCCAATTAAATGCCCGAATTATATGGACATGGATGGGAAATGTAGACAGCCACTCAGAACCTCTGATTACGTGAGTAATTCCCATCAGGTGATCATCCACCATGGCAGCCAGATGATAGAGTGCCAATCCATCTGATTTTACGATAACATGATCGTCCAGAGCAGAATTATCAACGGTAATATCGCCCCGGAGCATGTCATGGGCTGTAATAGAACCAGTTTCAGGAACTTTAAATCGCACTACATATCGCTCACCGTTCTCCACACGTTTTAAAGCTTCGGCAGGATTCAACCGTCGACATAAGCCGTCATAACGAGGATTTTCCTTCCGCCTTATTTGCTCCTTACGGACTTGATCCAGGCGTTCAGGAGAGCAAAAACAATAATATGCATGCCCTGAATCTACAAGATGGCGTGCATATTCTTGATAAATTTCTTTCCGCTCAGATTGGTGATAGGGAGCATTTGGTCCTCCAACCCCAGGTCCTTCATCCCAATCGATCCCCAACCAATGCAGGCTATCGATTAGCTCCTTTTCTGCACCCTGAACGTAGCGTTTCTGATCGGTGTCTTCAATCCGCAGAATAAACGTCCCGCCTGTCTTGCGAGCTAGTAGATAGTTATATAGCGCAGTCCGGCCACTACCCAGGTGTGTCCGACCTGTCGGCGAAGGTGCAAAGCGCACACGGACCGGAGTTAGATGATTCACTTTGTTTCTCCCACTGAAAATTATCTGGCTATGCGAATTGCCCGTATTTTATGGTGTTAGATTAAAACTCAAGCGGTTTGTGGCGCAAAATGACGGATTCCACCAATCCAACCCCAAGCAGCAGCGAGAGCAGCGAGCTCCCGCCATAACTGATAAAGGGCAGCGGTAGTCCTGTAGCAGGTAAAAGCTTTAAGTTAACACCGATGTTTACCATTCCCTGGAAAGCCAATAAGACTGCCACACCGTAGGCAATCAATGCCCCAAACGTATCCCTGGACAACCTGGCCACCCGCAGACAACGATAAATGATAAACAGGAGCAGCAGCATTATTATTACTGAACCGATAAAACCGAATTCTTCGGCTGTGGCTGAGAAGATATAGTCAGACCAGCGTACTTTGAGAAACCTGAGGTGGACTTGCGTCCCCTGGTTATAACCTTTACCCAACCAACCCCCTGAACCGATACTGATCAGAGCCTGCTGGATGTTATACGTCTCTCCTTGCGTGGCATTTGGATCCGATATGATGAAATTTAAGATCCTTTGTTTCTGATAATCGGCTAAAAAGGGGAAGGCAATAAATGGCGCGATAATCCCTGCAGCACCGAATATTAAGAGGTATTTGATTTTTAATCCGCTCGCCCATAACAAGCTGAACCAGATGGCTAAAATTACCAGTGAGGTACTCAAGTTAGGCTGGAGGATGATCCACACCACAATGCCCAGGGTAAATAACAGGCTGCGACCGATCCAGGTGATATTGCCCAGCTTGTCCATATTCCGGGTGAAGAAATCTGCCAGGACGAGGATCACCACGATTTTAGCGATTTCGGATGGCTGGATCAGGATGACGCCCGTATCAAACCAGCGTGCGGAGCCGTATAATGCCTGCCCTGCGATGGTCAGGGCGCCCAACAAAACAGCGGTAATAATATATAACGGGCGGCTAATCGAAGCCCAAAGGTGATAATCGATGGCAGCAACGATGAAGATCACGGCAAATCCCAGCCCAGCAAATATCAATTGACGCTGGACAATATTTGCCGTCTCAAGCTCAATATTTCCCGCGACTGCAGAGCGGATCATGGTGATGCCGAAGATGGTCATCAATGCAACCGCCCCCAACAGCCAGAAATCAAAGTGACGCCAGTTAGTTTGACTCATTGGTCCACTTACACATCATTATCTTCTAACCATACTCAACTTTAAGATCATTGTATTTCGCATTATTATTTTAAATCAAGCAAATTATGGCATCATGCCTTTTGAAAAGGTCAGAACTAAGGGTTGATCGGGCTATCGGCAGATTTTAATTCAAAATAGGCTTCCAAGACCCTTCGAACAATAGGACCTGCCACGGTCGAGCCTTCCTGCCCGTTGTAAACAAATGCCACTACAGCTATTTCTGGGTCCTCATACGGGGCAAATGCCACTGTCCATGCATGGGACGGCCAGTTCCCTGGTGTACACAGATTTTTTGCCTGAGCAAATTTGTCACAATATTCTGCCGTGCCAGTCTTTCCTGCCACAGCGATTTTCACATTGGTAAACTCAGATTTTAGCGTGCCCTCCAAAACTGCCAGGCGCATCCCTTGACGGATCTGGTCGAAGACCCAGGGCTGCACGGTTTTCATTTCACCGGTCGGCTGGCAGCCACGAATGGTATTATCTTCAAATACCTGTATAACGGGATCAACCGTGAGGTCCCAGCGCAGATGCGGCATAAAGGGTTGGATTACATTCCCTTCGCTATCCAACACTTCATAAAGAAGGGTCGGAGCCATCAATTTCCCATTGTTAGCAACAGTAGCCGCGGATAATAAAACTTGCAGCGGGGTTGCCAGATCATACCCCTGACCCACACTGGATATGTATGTATCACCAGTGGACCAGCTTTCGCCTTGATTGATACGTTTCCAGGTTGGATCCGGGATCAACCCTGAAGCTACGTCTGGAAGCTCAATTTCGGGGGTTCTATAACCGCTGGGTAATCCGGCATATCCATCGGGAAGGGTTCCGTATCCTAAAGCGCGGGCATAAGTACCCAGCCGGCAAACACCCAAACCAGGATTGACTTCATCCTGGTAACCACCACCCACTTTATAAAAGTAGACATTGCTCGAATTGGCGATGGCATGAATAAAATCCAGCTGCCCGAAACCATCAGGATTCGACTTATAAATCCAATCGACAAAGTCCCTCGGTCTACCGGGATCATTGGCATAAAATCGTTCGGTAACTGTAATTTTTCCCGGAGTTTTAATTATTTCGTCAGGTGTGACAATACCTTCATTCAGTCCACCAGTCGCAGTCACCAGCTTGAAAACTGAACCAGCAGGCAGCTCAGCGCCTACGGCTAAATTCAACAAAGGATTGCGTTGATCGGCGATAAGCTGCTCGTAATAATACGCTGGTATCACACGCGCCATGCGGTTATTTTCATAAGTCGGGTAATTAACCAGGGAGAGTATCTCACCGGTGCGCGGGTTTATCGCAATCACCGCACCACTCGTCATGCGTTCTTCACCAAACGTTTTATTCCAATCGTTAATTTCGTCAATTAAGATCGATTGCACGGCTTGCTGAAAACGTGTATCGATGGTGAGCACAATACTGGAACCTGGGGTCGGTTGCACAGGTGGAACCAGGTCATCCAGGATTTGTCCGGCAATGTCCCATTGGACCACCCGATGACCATTCACTCCTGCCAGCAAGTTTTGGAAGTACAGCTCCACTCCGGCATACCCCACTTTATCGCGGTTCGGTACATATCCCATGGATCGATAATATTCTTCTTCGCTGGCTGGAATGGGACCCAGAAACCCGATGATCGAGGCAGTGAGAGATCCGGTGGGGTAATCACGCACCGGGACTACATCAACCCCCACACCTGGCCAGTTCGTAGAGTTTTCCTGGATCGATAAGGCAATTTGCTCTTTCACGTCACAGGCGATTTTTACTGGCTCGTATGGCGCTGTAGTTTCTCCATATTTAACGATCTCTGTAATCCCGTGATCAGAAATACATGGTACGTAAGGATCTGCAGCGGATACCTCGCCGCGATTGACCGGTATCCCCGTGAAATCTGAGATGGCTCGATATATATTTTGGATTTCTCCAGCATCATCGGGTAAGTTAGCTGGAGTAATCACAACGTTATATGAGGGAATGTTCCGCGCAAGAATAAATCCTTTCCGGTCATACACCATACCGCGGGTAGCGGGTAAATTCAGCTCATGGGTCCGGTTATCGTTGGCTTTGGCAGTCCAATCAGAATATTGTATGACCTGTAAATATAGCAGGCGACCCACATATACGAAAAATATGGCAACCAATATGATCCCAAAGACGAGGATCCGCCACGTTGCCACCATGTTTTTTAACGCACCAGAACTTTTCATACCTTTAACTCTTCCGGATACAGCCTATCGGCCATATCATGCATGATCGTGAATATTGGAAAGGCCAGAATTAGATTCAACAATAAACTCGGCAAAATAATCAAATTAAACGAGCTAATAATAGGAATGCTCACGCCGGTAATTAATCGCGCCGCCAGAGATATGAGCTGCACAACCAGGGTGCAGATAAACGTGGCAGCCAGCATGGCTAAGAATGGCGCTTTCCAAATTCGTCGTTTTAACAATCTAGCAATTCCCGCACAAACAAAGTAAGCCAGAAGGTAAATTCCTAAAGGGAGTGCAGAGTATAAGCTTGCGAATATTCCACCGAACAAACACCACACCCAGACTGAATCTACCCGGTCTTGAAGAGCCCACGCAATTATGAACAAAAGCGTTAAGTCTGCCGTACCTTGTAGTAACGGCATCCTGGCGACAATTGTACTCTGGATGATGGCTAAAACCCCAAAGAGGAGCAAGCCGACCAAATTTCTCATTCTGTATTAATTAAGGGGAGCTGGGTGTGGGGATTAATGGGGAAATATCAACCGGCTGGAAGTTGGTAATGATTAACACAATATCGAGCTGAGAAAAATCTACAGCTGGCTGAACACTGGCAGTCTGGAAAAGTGCGGAGGCCTCATTCCTCACAGTCAGAATCTGCCCAATGACAATATTAGCAGGGTAATTACCTCCCAATCCTGACGTCATCACCAGGTCACCGGGTTGAACAGTTGCATTCTGGCTGATCATGTCCAATTCGATTTCTCCGGTAAGCTGACCATTGAGAACAGCTTCTTCACCGGATTGCTGCAGCATCACATTAATGCTTGAACCTGGGTCATTGATCAACTGGACCCTGGATGCACCCGCAGTTACGGCTGCGATGGTGCCCACCAGGCCTTGTTGTGTGATGACAGGCATACCTTTCCTCAACCCATCGTCTGAGCCTCGATCGATGATCACATAATGCATAAAGGGGCTCACATCACGGGCGATCACCGATGCTGCGGTATATTCGTTCTCAACATGTCTGCGTTCATAATCCACCAGGGTCGCAAGTAGTTCGGATTCAGTTACTTGTTTTTGCAGCTCAACGATCTGGACCTGCAAACTTGAATTCTCCGCTTCCAATCCTGCATTTTTCTGGCGCAAGCTGGTGATGTCTTCCGGTTGGGTGATCAGGCTTTGCACCGCCTGGTAGCGTTTCGCCAGCCAGGTCTGGGCTGAAACCAAAGGATTTATAAAAATTCTTGATACTGGGGTCAGGTATCCACCTAACGCAAGGCCGGTTATGCCGAGCGCCAATAATATGATCACAATTAACTGCATTGAACGTGGGGAATTTGTTTTCATCACTTTGGGACACTAATCGATGGGATTCTCAGTCCAGTTGCGTAACAACCAGGCTAACTCCACTATTAAGTAAACTGATTGTACCGTCCGTCGCTCGTCCGCTCCAAGCCAGTTAACAAATGGTGGAGATTGTCATAATCTTCGAGGACGGATCCAGCTCCCCTGGCGACACAGCTCATTGGGTCTTCTGCAACCCAGACACGAATTTTCAATTCATCACTTAACCTTCGATCTAACCCCTGAAGCATTCCACCGCCACCCGAGAGACATACTCCGACCTCCATCAAATCAGCAATAATCTCAGGTGGTGTCTCGTCCATGGCGTCTTTAACCGTATCGATAATCGTATTCACAGAGACGGCGATGGCTTCTCGAATTTCTACGGACGATACTTCAACGCTTTCCGGTAAACCGTTGACGAGGTTTCTGCCGCGTAAGATAACAGTTTTCTCTTCAGGAAGATGGTAAGCTGACCCAATGGAAATCTTGGCTTGCTCGGCGATACGCTCACCGATCAGTAAATTGTATTTGTTACGCATATATTGGACGATATCCTGATCCATCTCATCTCCTGCCACCCGCAAGGAGCGCGAGATCACAATGCCGCCCATAGAAATGACTGCTACCTCAGAAGTTCCTCCACCAATGTCGACGATCATACTGCCTTTTATTTCATTTACCGGTAAACCCGCTCCTAAAGCAGCCGCCATTGGTTCTTCGATTAAACCTGCTTCACGTGCCCCTGCAGACATAGCGGCATCATATACTGCCCGCTTCTCCACTTCGGTCGCACCTGATGGGATACCCACCACCACGCGAGGTCTGGGGACGGGGACGATGCTCTGACGGTGGGCTTTCTCAATAAAATATTCAAGCATAGCCTGAGTAATTTCAAACTCCGATATCACCCCGTCGCGGAGCGGACGGATGGCAATCACGTTTGGAGGGGTTCGCCCCATCATTTCCTTGGCTTCAGCGCCAATTGCTAATGGAATCCGCGTGCGTTTATCTATCGCAACCCAGGATGGCTCATTAATAACGATACCCTTACCGCGCACGTTTACTAAGGTATTAGCGGTGCCCAGGTCAATACCAATATCAAGCGAGAAAAAACCCAATAACCAATTGAGGGGATTAAATGCCAATTTTAGCTCCTGGTAATTTTTGCCAAGGGGCGCATGGCATGCTGTTTATATCCAGTACGAAAAAAATATTATGCATCAAGATAATAGGTGTGGTACGAGTTTGCACATGGGTTACCCCACGCAATATGCATCGCACGAGCAGTGAGATCGATGACCATTGAATTAACTGTTTTTTCACGATCAAGTGGATCCATATCATCTTCGGCATGGTTGCAAATAGAATTAGGAAAATTTATATGATCTCTTAGCAAGGTTTGGACAGACTTGATCGTATGATCGTTCGACACGCGGAGCAAACGGTTCGCCCGAAAATAGCGCACTCGAGTAGCAACAAGCTCATCAGGCTCGTATTCGATGTTCTGCATATTGGAATCAAGGTAATGATTTGTGTGAACCATGTAGCCATCTTGAGCATACAAAATGGCAAACTTCCTGGCAGATACTTCCACGCTGTATATTTCACCACTTTCATGAGCGAGAAGGTGGTTATATCCCGCAGCTCTGCGCGGGATGAGTGTTTGCCGGATGGCTTCGCTGGGATTTTTGGCAGCGAGTATCGCCCGTGAGACTACGAGGCGAGGAATCCCTATCCGGCTGTCGTTCGGATAGACCGAATCACAGCATTGGGCTATGCCGTATGCATTGAAGCCAATATTAGGTAATAATGCACCATAGGTCATGGCGAGGAATGGCGGATCATCATTCGGCTCTGCATGGATCAAATAAACGTCCGGCTCATCTTCGGGAATCCAATCTTCATTATGGGCTATCAAGACGTGCCCGTCTGCAGTTCGAGTCTCGCTAATCGCCACGCTGGTACATTTGCTCAAATGAAGAGCATCGATCGTCACTGCTTCGAGGGCGTTAACCACCCCAACGTCGTCAAAATCGACATTTGCTCCTTCAGATAACCCACACATTTCATCGACGTATTCCGGAAATCTTTCTTCAGCAAATGGGATATATTTGCGACCTTGCATCCTGGCCCCATCCCAATCGAGCTCGAGGGATTCAAAGGTGGTATTGATCAGCTCACGCGTATTCTGGATGTGATGAGTGATTTGCTCCCTAAATGCCTCACCAATCTGCCGGCCGATTTCCTTGTGAGTACCTTTTACCTTGATCATGGGAATCGGATCAGGGTGAATAAAATTCTCGGGTATTTTGATTTCTAATTCCATAAAAACACTTACAAAAAGCCTTATTGGTTCGAGATGACCTGATAAGATATCTAAATTACACACTCAAAATCAGAGTTACAAACCCTGATAATTATAATAATTGTATGAAGATTAAATATATACAGCTAACTATTCGATTTTCGAGAATGTGAAAAGTATAGCATATAATTCCTTGATTTTCTCATCTCGTCTATGAAAGCTTCTTCATTTACCCACATCTTTATTGGTATATCAAAGTACATCACACAGAAGTAAGTCTGGTCCAGCTATAAGACTTCAGCGTCCAGCTTATAGTAATCACCTGGACAATTAAGCCGTAGATTTTCATCCGGCTTCATAACATATTGTTATACTGGCAGACAGTTAAGGTGTGGAAAAATATTGGAGAGCTATACGCAAGCGTGTTTCAACTTCCTGGGGTGCGTCGCGGGGTATATATTGCAAAGCTGCTTGAGCTTCCACCAGGCTGTAGCCTAACGTGGTAAGGGCTGCCAGTACTTCTGTATCCACTTCACTGATCCTTGTAAGTGGTTCTAGCCCTTCCCGAGAGGGTAAGCGATCTTGCAAATGGAACAAGATCTTTTGAGCCGTCTTATTGCCGATCCCAGGAACCCGATTGAATACTTCAGGTTGCTCATTAAATACTGCTCGGCGGATCGTGTCAGGCGTTAGTGTGGATAAGATGCTCATGGCTAACCTAGGCCCGACTCCGTTGACGCTCAGCAGCAAGTCGAATACTTCGCGTCCCTCCTTGGTTTCAAACCCGCATAATATCCACGCATCTTCCCTGATGATCATCCGCGTGAACAAATATATATTCTCTCCAGGCTGTAAACGATCACGCAGTGGCATCGGTACAAGCACATGAAACCCCACCCCATTCACATCCACGATGATACCGTCGGTCTCCTGTGAAATGACATTCCCATGAAGGATGGAAATCATATAACGCCTCCAGCAATTCACCGATAGAGCTTCATGGCGCTGACCAGCGAGAAGTTATTGCCATGGATAGAATTCTACCAGCACTTTTTTCGTTGAGCACCAGTTCTCCGGATGACAGCGTTCCATTAATGCCATTCATCATTTCCTGAACCGAATAGTGCAGGGAGAGAGCTGAGGCCCTGATAGCATATGCCGTAATAACCAGGAATAATGGATCAGGTGCCAACAAGGGTTTAATTTCCTGCAGCAGGTATGGCAGCATTTTAAAGAATTCCCACACTTCTCCCTTTGGTCCGCGACCAAATTTTGGAGGGTCCAGGATGACACCCTGGTAATGAACGCCGCGCCGTGTCTCGCGCATCACAAACTTTAGCGCATCATCGATAATCCAACGGATGGGTCTCCCTTCCAGACCAGACAGTTGTTGATTCTCCTTGGCAGATTGTATGCTCTTCTTGGATGCATCCAGATGGGTTACAGTAGCACCAGCTTTTACCGCAGCTAATGAAGCGATGCCTGTATAGCCGAATAAGTTCAATACGTTTATAGGTGGCTGCTTCCTTGCCAGGCGTTCACGGATCCAGTCCCAGTGGGTGGCTTGTTCTGGAAACATTCCCAGGTGCCTTGAATTACTCGTCCGAGCCCAGAAGGATAGATCGCGGTAATGCATTTTCCATTCAGGCTCGATTTGACGGTTGAACTGCCACTTACCGCCACTCTCTTCACTGGTTGGCTGAAAAACCGCGTCTGCCTTCTCCCATGATTTTGCCGCCAGGGCAGGTTTCCATACCGCCTGGGCTTCAGGGCGGATAAATTTATAAGAACCAAAGCGTTCCAGCTTAAGGCTGTTCCCCGTATCCAAGAGCTCATAATCTTCCCAATACTTCGAGGAAAGCATTTCAATCATGGGTACTTTCGGATCCGGAAGGATTTCTTTTTTCATGGGTGATTCTCATCGTAAAGATCGCGGATTTTTATGCTGTGGATGTGGCAGATGGCGACTGCCAGGGCATCAGCGGCATCGTCAGGATGCGGGATGGCATCCAAGCCCAAGATTGTCTTCACCATTTGCTGCACCTGGTTTTTATCTGCACCACCATAACCCACTACGGCTTGCTTGACTTCCAGCGGAGTGTATTCGCCAATCTTCAAACCCAATTCCGCCATTGCGAGGAGTGCGACTCCCCTTGCTTGACCGACATGCAGTGCTGTGCGGACATTCCGCTCAAAAAATAACTTCTCCACCGCTCCCAATTGGGGCTGGTGGAGAAGGATAAGCTCTTTCATTCTTTTATATAGAAGGACTAATCGGTCAGCCTGTGAGAGATCTGCGCTGGTACGGATGACACCAAAATCCAAAATGACCAGCGATCCGTCCTGCTCTTCTTTTATGATTCCATAACCAGTAATCGCAGTCCCGGGGTCTATCCCTAAGGTGATCATCCTGTCTTTCTAGGTTATTCTCCCTCAAGCCTGGCAATTGCCTCGTCAGTGATAGTCAGATTCGAAAATACTTCCTGGACGTCATCAAGCTCTTCCAGTGTTTCGATTGTACGCATGACCTGGACCGTAGCATCTGGTTCCAACTCGATCTCATTCTTTGGGAGCATGCGTAGTCCACCTTCTTCTGGGGTTACACCAGCGCTGTGCAAGCCATCAGAAATGGACTTGAACGAATCAACTGGACCAATAATCTCAATTAAATCCTTATCGAAAATAACATCGTCTGCCCCGGCTTCGACTGCAACTTCGAAGATCGTATTTTGGTCCTGACCTTCAGCGGGAAAGGAGAAATACGCCACTCGATTAAATTGCCATCCAACAGCGCCGGCTTCAGCCATCGTTCCCCCATTACGAGTGAGAGTATGGCGGATCTCAGCAATAGCCCGGTTACGGTTGTCGGTTACCACCTCGATCATTAATGCTATCCCGTGGTTGGCATACCCTTCGTAAAATATCTCTTCAAGGTCGAGGCCTTCTTTACCTTCCCCAGTACCGCGTTTAATGGCGCGTTCAATGTTGTCCTTGGGCATATTTTGAGCGCGAGCTCGTTCAATGGCAAATTCCAGGCCGACATTCGTTGAAGGATCTCCACCTCCAACCCGGGCTGCTAAAGCGATCTCACGTGCGAGGCGGGTAAATACTTGACCACGTTTGGCGTCAGCGGCACCTTTCTTACGCCGAATCGTCGCCCAATGTGAATGACCTGACATAACTATACTCCTAATAGGTTACTGGTGGATTGAGCTAATTTCTTCTTGAGCCTCAAAATTATACCATGCCTATTCTTTGCCACGGATGTAAGCTTCGGTCATCTCACGGGCGACATCATCCTTGAATTGTTTGGGCGGCGTCTTCATAAAATAAGAGGAGGGAGCAATCAGTGGACCGGCGATATTCCGATCCAGGGCTAGTTTGGCACAGCGCACAGCGTCGATGACCACACCGGCAGAATTAGGCGAATCCCATACCTCAAGTTTACCTTCAAAATTGAGCGGGACATTGCCAAAAGTGGTGCCTTCCATCCTGATATAACACCACTTCCGGTCACTCAACCAGGGAACATAATCGCTCGGACCCACATGAATATCAGTTTCAGGAAGTGCATACGGTAACATGCTCGTCACCGCGCCCGTCTTAGAAATTTTCTTCGATTCCAACCTCTCGCGTTCCAGCATATTGAGGAAATCAGTATTACCCCCAAAATTCAGCTGGTAGGTCCGGTCTAACTTCACACCCCGGTCAACAAATAGGCTGGTAAGCACGCGGTGCAGAATCGTCGCTCCCACCTGGCTTTTGATATCATCGCCAATGATCGGTAAATTCCGCTCGTGGAAGCGCTTGGACCAGTATTCCGAGCTGGAAATAAACACGGGAATGGCATTCACCAATGCGCAGCCTGCCTCCAGGATTTGCTCGACATACCATTTAGTCGCCATTTCGGAGCCAACCGGCAGGTAGTTGATTACCACGTCCGTCTTGGTTTCCTTCAGGATGTTGATGATATCTGCGGTCGGTCCGGGTGCCTTTTTCAGGATCTGCGAAAGGTATTTTCCCAAACCATCATGGGTCATACCCCTTGACACCGGAATGTTTAAATTCGGTACGTCGGAAAATTTATAAGTATTATTCGGGAAAGCGAATATCGCCTCTGACAGATCCTTCCCTACCTTGGTATCCACGACATCAAATGCTGCAGTGAATTCAATATCGCGAATATGATACCCTCCCAGGTTCACATGCATGATCCCGGGGATTTGCTCATCTTCCTTGGCATTTCGATAGAAATACACTCCTTGAACCAAGGAAGATGCACAATTACCGACACCAATAATGGCTACACGTACCTTTTTATCATTATCACTCACAAAATTCCTCCTGGCATAGTTTACACATGATTATTAAACCGATAGATGATATCATTTATTCGATAAAACTACTATAGCTGGTAAAAACATTAAAGCAAATAGTGTGAAGCTCGTGGTTGCGGCTCGCACTTGCGAATCCTGATGGGCTAGATTATAATCCCTCGCATTCGGGGCGTGGCTCAGCCCGGCTAGAGCGCACGGTTCGGGTCCGTGAGGTCCCGAGTTCAAATCTCGGCGCCCCGACCAGATAGTTATCGGTACTAAATCTCTTTTGGACCCTCCAAGGGAGATTTCTTTTTTCCAGGTGCAAAGGCTTGAGAATCTCATTTGAAGGATGTGAATATATCGAATACAATACATTGCTAATAAGCAACCCTGGCAAATACAGGGCTTCAGTACCGTTTTGATGCTTATTCAATAGCTGATTGGACCCAACGAACAGGTAGAACCAGTATCCACCGGTAAATCTCGACCTAAACAAGATGTCAATTCCATCCATCAGCGACCGCCAACGACAAATAATTGACCTTCCACCTACTTCAAAAATTTTCCTTGAAGGACCGGCTGGGACGGGTAAATCCATGGTTGGAATCGAGCGGATGTTGTACTTGATGAATTCAGGTGCCGCGGGGAGCTCAATCCTGGTCATCGTCCCTCAACGGACGTTGGGGGTGCCTTATATGGATGCGATGAACGCGCCAGGAGTTGCTGCCGGCGGAATGGTGAGTGTGGTAACCCTAAGCGGTCTTGCCCGGAGGATGGTGGATCTATTCTGGCCGATCGTTGCAGAAACCGCAGGTTTTTCAAGACCGGAGATCCCTCCAACATTTCTAAACCTTGAAACAGCGCAATACTACATGGCGCACATCGTCCGCCCGTTATTAAGTGATGGATTATTTGCATCGGTCACCATCGACCGTAACCGCCTATACAGCCAGATCATCGATAATCTGAATAAGGCGGCGGTCGTCGGGTTTCCTTACCATGAAATTGGTGAAAGGTTAAAGTCAGCCTGGTCAGGTGAGCCGGGGCAATCGAGGGTGTATGAGGATGCACAATCCTGTGCCTCGATGTTCCGAGATTACTGCTTGAAGCACAACCTGTTGGATTTTTCCTTACAGATCGAGATTTTCTGGCAGCATGTATGGAAATCCGAGCTATGTAAAGAATACTTGATAAATTCTTTCAGACATCTGATCATCGATAACGTCGAAGAAGATGTTCCGGTGACGCATGACCTGTTAGCCGATTGGTTGCCCCTGACCGATTCTTGCCTGATCATCTATGACAGCGATGCTGGTTACCGGCGTTTTCTAGGATCTGATCCGCTCAGTGCCCATGGGCTGATCAAATACTGCAATCTACCCTATACATTTACTGAGTCTTATGTGACTGCACCAGAAATTCGTTCACTGGCAACGCATCTAAAGAATTCTCTCCTGCATGAGCCTGCTCCTGCGGCTGAGATCGATCCGCGAAAGGCACTGACTCACCAGACACATACATATTATCCGCAGATGCTAGACTGGGTAACCGACCAGATCGAGAACTTGATTGTTAATGAAGGGGTTCACCCGAAGGATATCGTAGTTCTGGCACCCTTTCTATCCGATTCTTTGCGTTATTCGATCGTCAATCGCCTGGAAACCAGGCATATCGCGGTAAAAACCCACCGTCCGTCACGAAGTTTACGCGAGGAACCAGCGACGATTTGTTTATTCACCCTTGCCTCTTTTGCTCACCCGGAATGGGGAGCACCACCGACAAATTTCGATGTTGCGCAGTGCTTGATGCAGTCAATTAATGACCTCGACCTGATCCGGGCAAAGATCCTGGCAGAGAACGTTTATCGTATTCACGATGGAGGCTTCAGCTTCTTGCCATTCGAACAGGTGCCTCCGTCTATCCAGCAACGGATTTCTTATTTAATTGGGGAAAAGTATGAAAGGTTACGCTTGTGGCTGGAAGAATACCGTCAATCTGGTCCGGGAGAACTGGACCATTTTATCAGCCGCGTGTTCGGAGAGGTCCTTTCGCAGCCCGGATATGGTTTCCACTTCAGTTTTGATTATGGACAAGCAACAGCTGCCCTGGTCGATTCGATCCGGAATTTCCGGCGTGTCGCTGGTGATGATCTCACCGGAACAGGTGTGGATGTGGGGAGAGAATATATCCAGATGGCAATCGCTGGTGTTATAGCGGCGCAATATATGCCAGGCTGGCAAACCCAGGACGAAGATGCAGTTTTTATCGCACCTGCATACACATTTCTTATCAGCAATTACCCGGTGGATGTGCAATTTTGGTTGGATGTGGGAAACCGCAGCTGGGCAGAACGCCTCTACCAACCGCTTACCCATCCCTATGTACTCAGCCGCAACTGGTTCCCAGGGAAAGTTTGGACGGACGTTGAAGAAGTGGAAACCGGTGACCAGGTACTTTATGCCCTGGTGCTAGGATTATTGAACCGCTGCCGCAAAAAGTTGTTCCTTGGATTAAGTGAATATAACGAGCAGGGTTACGAGCAGCGTGGTCCACTTTTACAGGCTTTCCATCGTATTCTACAGTCATTAGCGAACGATTGAATGAAAGATATCGATGATTAAACTGCGCCCTAAACAGAAAGAAATATTGAGCTACCAACACGGGAAAATGGGTATCTCTGCCGTTCCCGGGAGCGGTAAAACCTGGACTTTATCATTCCTCGCTGCTGATCTGCTGAAACGTGGCATCCTGATGGAAGACCAGGAGATCCTGATCGTGACATTGATCAACTCTGCAGTAGATAATTTCTACACGCGCATCGGTACGTTCATTGAAGCCAGGGGACTGATCCCGAATATCGGCTACCGTGTGCGAACCTTGCACGGCTTAGCCCACGATATTGTCAGAGAACGCCCTGAGCTATTGGGTCTGGACACGAATTTTCAAATCATTGATGAACGGGAAGCAGAATCCATTCGGGACGGAGTCGCTCAAGCCTGGCTAGCCAGCCATCCTGATGAGCTGGATCCGTTTCTGGACCCGAACATGGATGATTCAAAAAAAGAGTGGGCAAAGCGCGAACAGCTGCCACAATTGGTGAATGATGTCGCTCTAAGCTTCATCCGCCTGGCAAAGGACAACCAGCTCACGCCTGAAAACCTGCGAGAAAAGGTTAAACAGCTGCCAATCCCGTTACAGCTGGCCGAAATGGGACTGGAGATGTATGAAAATTATCAAAATGCGCTCATATATCGGGGGGCAGTCGATTTTGATGACCTCATACGGCTGGCATTGCATGCTCTCGAATGGGATGCAGCATTGCTGGAGCGGTTGCGTCATCGTTGGCCTTATATCCTTGAAGATGAAGCGCAAGATAGCAGTATGCTGCAGGAAAGAATTCTCCGGCTGCTCACTGGTGAAGATGGCAATTGGGTGCGAGTAGGCGACCCAAACCAGGCAATCTATGAAACATTCACCACTGCCAACCCTGAATATTTACGGGAGTTTATCAAAAGTTCGGATGTGGTTGAAAAGCAGCTGCCGAATTCAGGGAGGTCCACGTTAAGTCTCATTGAGCTGGCTAATTACCTTGTTCGTTGGACAAACAATGACCATCCGGTTGAAAAGGTCCGAAATGCACTCCAGTCTTCTCCACTGATCGAACCGACCTCTTCAGACGATCCACAACCCAACCCAGACAATAATCTAACCTTTATCGACATTGCCTCGCAAAAGTATACCCCGGCAGCTGAAATCCAGGCTGTGGCAGATAGCATTCAACGATGGCTGCCGGACCACGAGGACTCTACTATTGCCGTATTGGCACCACGCAACCTGCGAGCATTCGATTTAGTGGACGAGCTACGTGTAAGGAACATCCCCTACCATGATGACTTATTACGAAGCTCAAGCTCCACACGCTTTTCTGCCGGCAGCCTGGGAAATATCCTGCGTTACCTGTCGGATCCAGGCTCTTCGAGCAAGCTTGCCACCATATTCAGGGTGTGGAAACGAGATACCCGACAAAATGAAGTGGAAAATGCGCAGGTGGAAAAAATCGCCGAGATAATAAAGAAGATCAGCCACGTGGAAGAATTCATCTGGCCAGTGAACGATAAGGATTGGCTAGAAGATTCCGGACTGGCTGAACGTTCCACGGAGGCGTACGAACTGCTTAGCCAATTCCGTTTGCTTGTCAGGCGGTGGCAAGGCCTGGTATTACTTCCTATCGACCAGATCGTGCTCACCCTTGCGCAGGACCTGTTGACCGATCCAGGTGAGCTGGCAGTGGCGCATAAATTGGCCGTCCTGCTCGGTCGAGCCCAGGATGCTCATCCAGATTGGCGTCTGCTACAGTTATCGGACGAATTAGCCATTATCGCCAGGAATGAGCGGCGTTTCCTCGGTTTTAGTGACAGTGATTCAGGCTTCGAGCCGGACAAGTATAAAGGGAAAGTCATCATATCTACCATGCATAAAGCCAAGGGATTGGAATGGGACCGGGTTTATCTCATGTCGGTGAATAATTATGATTTTCCGTCCGGATTACAGGGAGATCCCTACATATCGGAGAAGTGGTTCATCCGGGATTATTTAAATATCGAAGCAGAAGCCCTGGCGCAATTAAAAACACTGGTATCCAGCGATGATACCCACTGGTACCAGGAAGGGGCTGCAACTGTTGAGGCACGCAATGATTATGCACGCGAGCGGCTGAGGCTGCTGTATGTTGGCATCACGCGTGCCAAGAAGGAATTAATTATCACCTGGAACAACGGTCGGCGAGGAGAGTCGCTGCCCGCTGTACCATTATTAGCATTGAAGTCTTTCCTGGAAGGTCAAACAGAAATCCAAAATGAGCTTACCTAAAGGATTTATCTTCAGCCAGAGCAGTTTGCAAGATTATGTGGATTGCCAGCGTCGCTTTCAGCTGCGGCACATCCTCCACCAGGCATGGCCAGCGGTGGAAGCCGAGCCTTACCTGGAGAATGAGCGTTTGATCGATCTGGGCTCAAAATTTCATAAAATCGTCCACCAGCACCTGGTTGGAGTACCTGAAACCCAAATATCGCAGTCAATATCTGGTGATGAACTCCTGCAAAACTGCTGGAGTAATTACATTAAAGCCATCCATGATAGAACGCTCGACATCCTCGATGACCCAGGCAACCGACTTTTTAAAGAAATCACCCTGGCAGTCGTTGTAAAGGAATTCCATCTCATCGCCAAATTTGACCTGCTGGTAATTAGACCAGATGGCAGGTGGTCCATTTTCGATTGGAAAACTTCGCAAAAGCATCCCAGGCGTCAATGGTTGGCAAACCGCCTACAAACTCATGTGTACCCATTTGTATTAACTGGCGCAGGCTCTGCGCTTATTGGCGGAAAAGCCTTCGAACCTGGACAGGTTGATATGGTTTACTGGTATGCTTATCATCCCGAACAGCCTGAACATTTTCAATATGATCAAACCAATTATCGTGAGGACGGTAGATTCCTGGCCAATCTGATTGCGACTATCGAAAGAAAAACCGAACCGATCTACCCACTGACACCGGATGTGATGCGCTGCCTGTTCTGTACTTATCGTTCGTTGTGCAACCGCGGGGTAAAACCCGGTGAGTTACAACACCTGGATGAATGGCTGGAACCCGAACTGACTGATGAAGTCAGGATCGATTTTGACCAAATCGGTGAGATCGAGTTTTAACTCATTATGCTGCGAACCTGGATAGAGCCTGACGATATACCTGTCCCAGAAGATTTTCTGCGTGCGATTGGGGGAAATCCCCTGGTTAGCAAGGTATTATATTCCAGGGGCATGACGGATATCAAGACTGCGAAGGGTTTCCTTTTAGCGAAGGATTACCGTCCTTCACCTTCAACCGATATCCCGGATTTAGAAAAAGCAGTCAGTATCATACAGGCGGCACTATTGGCAAAAAAGACGATCGGCGTATGGGGTGATTTTGACGTTGATGGACAGACGTCGACGACCATCCTGGTCTCTGCACTGCGGGCTATGGGGGGAAACGTGGTGTACCACATCCCAGTCAGAGCAGAAGAATCGCATGGTATCAGCTTACCAGCATTAAATAAATTTCTGATTCAACAACCGGATTTAATCCTGACCTGTGACACAGGCGTTTCATCGCTCGAAGCGATTGACTACGCCAGAAATAGCGGTGTTCAGGTCGTCGTTACTGATCACCATGACCTCCCAAATGAGCTGCCTAATGCAGATGCCATCGTGAACCCCAAAAGATTACCGGCGGATCACCCATTGAGCACACTTCCAGGAGTTGGAGTCTCATACAAGGTGATAGAAGAATTAGTACAACAGGTGGGTATAGATCTCAGACCTGAACAGTACCTCGACCTGGTAGCGTTAGGAATTGTCGCCGACATTGCCTTACTTAAGGGTGATACGCGTTACATGCTTCAGCTTGGATTGGATCAGTTACGGCGTACTAAACGACCTGGTCTCCAGGCGATGATGGAACTGACTGAACTTAATCAATCCAACCTGACTGAAGAACATATAGCATTCGTCCTGGCACCACGAATGAACGCCCTGGGGCGACTGGATGATGCCAACCGTATGGTGGAGCTACTCACGTCAGGTGATATGGGACGTGCACGCACCCTTGCCCTCGAACTCGAGGGGATCAATGCCCAGCGAAAATTACTCAGCGACCAGGTATACCAGGCAGCCCAGTCTCAGCTGAACTCCGATGCCCGGCTGCTTGACTTTCCTGTCTTGGTGCTATCACACCCTGCCTGGCCAGCTGGGGTAATTGGTGTGGTTGCTTCTCGCCTGGTGGAGCAGTATCACCGACCGGTGATCTTACTATCTGCCCCTGCGATTGGGTTAGCTCATGGTTCAGCCAGGTCGATCGAAGGTATTAATATTACCGATGTCATCGCAGCCAATCAGAACCTGATCAAGGAATTTGGGGGTCATCCCATGGCGGCAGGATTATCTATTGAGCCTGCAAATATCCCAGAGTTCCGCCAGGCAGTTTCTCGCACAGTCACCGGCATGGGGATTGGGATCCAGAAAGAGAAGGATTTGCTGATCGATGGATATCTGGAGCTACCAGAATTATCTCTCGCGCTGGTTGAAGACCTGGAAAGGTTAGCACCGTTTGGAGCGGGTAATCCGTCGTTGGTGTTCGCCACGCGTAATCTATTTCTAACCGGTTATGCTGCAGTGGGTCGTACAGCAGAACATCTTCAGCTCACCATTGAAGATGAGCTTGGGCATAAACAGCACACCATCTGGTGGCAAGGTGCGGGTTTCTTATTACCCGAGAAAAGGTTTGATCTGGCGTATTCTGTACGTGCCAGCACATATCGTGGTCAGCGGGATGTCCAAATCGAGTGGATCGATTACCGGGTCGCTGAGGAACAACCCGTGGAACTAGCAAGTGCCAAACGACCGATAGAAATTATTGACCTACGCAATGAACCTGATCCATTAACAAAGTTGAATCAGATAATAGCCAACGAAAAGCTCATCATCTGGGGTGAAGCGTGCGTCAAATCGGGGCTAAATTGCCTGGATCGATTCTCACTCGAGGCTGCAGATATCCTGGTGATCTGGACGATCCCACCAGGTGCCGCTGAGCTCCAAACCGTGCTTGAAAAAGTGAGACCTGGAAAGGTTTACTTATTTGCTCTCGATCCGGGAACAGACGAAACGGGTGCATTTCTTAATCGACTGGTCGGACCGGTAAAACATAGCATAAAATCATCAGGTGGGAACGTAAGTCTTAAGCCATTGGCAGCTGCCAGCGCTCAAACTATCGCTACGATAAAAGCCGGCCTGGAGTGGCTCGATCTATCTGGTTATATCCATATCCTATCTATCAAAGGTGATGAAGTTAAACTTGAACCAGGCACCAGGCAAAACCAAGCAGCAGCTACGGCTGCATCGGCCCGGCTTACGTCCATGTTGGCTGAAAGTTCGGCGTATAGACGGTACTACCGTACAGCGAAACCGGAAAGCCTAATATTGATAGATAAGGAATCCCGGCGCTGATGATCGATAGGTAACAATTATCAGCCTTGTCGACTTTGCATTGACTCATTAAAATCAGGCATATGGTTAAGCGTATTTCTCGTAAAAGTTTTTTTAAGCTTGGCGCTCTGGCATTATCTGCATTGGCAGCCAATCCTTTCCCTCCCTCCGAGGATGATTCGTCACGACCGAGTGGTGTAATTGGTCGGATTACAAAAGATACGGTTAGTGTCTTCAAAGAACCCACCTGGCCTAAAGGTGATACGGTCGCCTACCTGCACCGTGATACATTGGAAAACCTGTATTATTCATTATCTCCACAGGATGGACCGCCATATAATCCGATCTGGTATCGCATCTGGAATGGGTATATCCACAGCGCGTACGTTCAAAAAGTAAAATATAGGTTCAACTCTCCCGTTACTTCATTACCGGAAAGCGGTCAACTGTGCGAAGTCACAGTCCCTTATACACAAATTTATCAGAAGAGTCTGTCCTATGGATGGCAGCCTAGGAGCCGGTTATATTATTTGTCCACCCACTGGGGGGTAGGTGTGGATGAAGGACCTGATGGTGCCCCCTGGTATCGACTATATGACGAGCTGCGTGAAGATGAATACCACGTCCCTGCTGAGCATATACGGATCATTCCTGACGAAGAGCTAACTCCAATTTCACCAGAGATTGCACCGTCCAAAAAAAGGATTGAAGTATCGATTAATGACCAGACCCTGATTGCATATGAAGGCGATCAGGTTGTATTGTCTACACGCATTTCATCTGGTATAAACCAAAGGCCAGATCCAGACGGCATCCCCTGGGACACTCCACGCGGGCGGTTTAACATTCAATCCAAGATGCCATCCAAGCACATGGGGATTGGTGACCTTGCCAGTGATGGTAGCGACCTGCCAGGTGTGCCCTGGACTCAATTTTTTCTCACGCCACCGGGGAACGCCCTCCATGGCACCTACTGGCACGACAATTTTGGCCTTCAGATGAGCCACGGCTGCGTAAACATGGTCACTGAAGAATCTAAATGGCTGTTCCGATGGACGACACCGGTTTTTAAAACCCCAATCGAAAACCACCGCCAGTGGGAACAACGTGGAATGGGGACAGTGGTCATCGTCACATGAGAATTTTTTCCTGGGATGACAAGCAAATTGATTCCGGATCTATTCAGATAACGCTTTATTAAAATATGCACTAGATCAGGACACGGATGATGAAGAAGAAAGATGTATTACTACTCGGAATCGGACTGGTCTTTATTTTCCTGTCCATTTGGCAGATCAGCGCTGCCCAAAGTGGTTTAAAGGTGATCAATTTGCACACTGCAAATCCACCGGTCACGGTCATTTCTCCTGAGAACGCTGCTCCAGCATCAAGACCCACTGTCCTGATCGCCCATGGCTTCGCTGGTTCCTCGGTGCTCATGCGCGGTTTCGCCCTGACCCTGGCTCACGCCGGATACACCACTGTCTCATGGGATTTTGAAGGACATGGGGAGAACCCCATTCGAATGGCTGCATCGAGCGAATCAGTTGATTTGTTAAAGAATGCAGAATTGGCACTTTCCAATTCGGCAAGCACGGGTCTGGTGGATACCCAGCATGTGGCGATTTTGGGACATTCTATGGGAAGCGGTGTAGCTTTATCCTATGGAAGCGTGCATCCTGATACGTATGCCACTATCGCCATATCACCGGTTAAACAGACTGTCTCCCCTGAGCTACCGCATAATCTCCTGTTGATGGCTGGCAGCCTGGAACCTCAGTTTGTCGCCAATGCTGAACAATTGTTGACCATGGCAGGGGGTACAAATGGAGATTTTTCAACTGGGGCGGCGCGCAAATTAACGGTCATCCCTAATGTCGAGCATATATCGATCCTCTTTTCGCCGGCTACCCATGCAAACGCCCGTGCCTGGTTGGACGAGACTTTTGGAGCTCAACCCGGAGCGTCAGATTACACGGACCGCCGGATCATATGGTTCGGATTTGGTATCCTGGGGTTCATTTTTTTATCGATCTCCACTGTAAATACACTTCCTGCCACAATTCTTGAAAATGGTACCATTTCTCCGCTCTGGCTTAAACTGGTCGCATTGATCGTCGGAAGCCTGGCAGCCACGGTAATATTATGGCTGGTGAGTTTAACCAGGGTCAGCCTGAGCCAGCTGCTGGGATTATTGGTAGGAGGTTATATTTTGATCTGGTTCGGAATAGCGGGAGCGATCAGCTTCCTGGTCTTGCGGCTTCACATTTACAAGCCCGGGATGGTGGAAATCAGCAAAGGATTGGTTGCATTTGCAGCACTTTGGCTGGGTGTTGGCTTGCTGGGTAATTACGTATGGTTGCCCTGGTTACTGATCCCCTCCCGACTGTGGCTGTGGATACCGGGTTCAATTCTCTTGCTCCCGTGGTTTTTTAGCGTAGGTGAAGCTGCAAAACATTCCGGTGCATGGGGTCAAATCGGCTGGTGGTTATACGAAGTATTCGTTGTGCTGGCTGGATTCTTCCTGGCGATCAGGATTACCCCCGAGCTTGGATTTATCTTTATCCTTCTCCCGGTCATCCCGGTTATCCTTGGTCTGCATATGTTGGCAATCAGACCCAGGCATGGAAGCTGGGCTTTTGCTATATCGGGCGCCATGTTCCTCTCCTGGCTTCTCATAGCAGTATTTCCACTCCAATGAAAATTAAGGTAGACGATGAATGACCAACAAGTAATTTTTTCAATGAGCAGGGTAGGCAGGTTATACCCACCCAATCGTTTGGTGCTGCGTGATATCTCACTCGGTTTCTACTACGGAGCGAAAATAGGGGTGCTTGGTCTGAATGGCGCCGGTAAAAGTACATTGTTAAAAATCATCGCCGGAGAAGATAAGGACTTCATCGGAGAGCTGGCTTTTTCGCGTGGTTATACGGTTGGCATGCTGGAACAGGAACCCAAACTGGATCCCCAAAAAACAGTGAAGCAGGTGGTAGAGGAAGCTGTGCAACCAATCCTCAATCTACTGCATCAATTTGAGGATATCAATAACCGGTTTAGCGACCCCGATGCAGATTATGATGCATTGATCAGCCAGCAGACTACTATCCAGGAAAAGCTGGATAAAATGGATGCCTGGACATTGGATAACCGGTTAGAGATTGCCATGGATGCCTTGCGCTGCCCGGCTGAAGATATGCCGGTGGCGGTTATCTCAGGTGGAGAGCGCCGCCGCGTTGCGTTGTGCCGCCTTCTGCTTACTGAACCGGATATCCTTTTACTGGATGAACCCACCAACCACCTGGACGCTGAATCGGTCGCCTGGCTGGAGCTGCATCTCAAACAATACAAAGGAACAGTCATCGCAGTGACCCATGACCGTTATTTCCTGGACAATGTAGCGGAGTGGATTCTTGAGCTAGACCGAGGCTATGGAATTCCCTGGCGCGGGAATTATTCCTCCTGGCTAGAGCAAAAAAAGGACCGGCTCGAGCACGAAGAAAAAAGTGAGTCCAAGCGGCAAAGGACGCTCGAACGAGAGCTGGAATGGATCCACATGTCTCCGAGAGCCCGCCAGGCGAAGGGGAAAGCCAGGATATCAGCTTACGAAAACCTGCTCAGCCAGGAATACGAGCAACGTCGGGAGAACCTTGAAATCTATATCCCTCCCGGACCGAGATTAGGAAATCGGGTGATTGAATTAAATGGAGTATCCAAAGCATATGGAGATAAGCTACTGTTGGATGACCTGGACTTGAGCGTCCCGCCAGGCAGTATTGTAGGCGTCATTGGTCCCAATGGCGCTGGAAAAACGACCATGTTGAGATTGATCACCGGCCAGGAAAAACCTGACCGTGGAAAAATCTCCATCGGTGAGACCGTACAGCTGGCATACGTCGACCAGGCCCGTGATATGCTGGATCCCGAAAAAACGGTGTGGGAGGAAATATCGGGTGGCGAGGAGAACCTCACCCTGGGTAGCAGAAAAATGAACTCACGCGCTTACGTGGCAAGTTTTAACTTCCATGGGACTGACCAGCAAAAGAAGGTCGGTATTCTTTCTGGCGGAGAACGCAACCGGGTCCACCTGGCGAAAATGCTTACCGAGGGAGCTAATGTGATCCTTCTGGATGAACCGACCAATGACCTGGATGTGAATACATTACGCTCCCTTGAAGAGGCGGTTGAGGATTTCGCCGGGTGCGCCATCATCGTCAGTCATGATCGCTGGTTCCTGGACCGGGTCGCCACACATATCCTGGCATTTGAAGGTGACAGCCAGATTTACTGGTTTGATGGAAACTTTTCAGATTATGAACTCGACCGGAAAAGACGTTATGGGATTGCCACTGACATTCCCCATCGTATCCAATATAAAAAATTAAGCCGTTGAAAGTGGAAGGTAGTCAAAAATGACCGATCAAACAACCCAAGCTGCAGATGAAACCCAGAGCTCCATCCCATTCAAAGCTGAAACCCGCCAGCTATTAGATATCCTGATCCATTCCCTATACACTGAGCGGGAAATATTTTTACGTGAGCTGATATCCAATGCATCAGATGCGCTCACCCGCATGAGTTTCGAGATACTGACCAACCGAGACGTCCTAGACCCGGATGCAGAACTTTCCATCAAAATCACATCTGACTCTTCAGCGGCAACATTGACCATCACCGACACCGGCGTTGGAATGACTGCAGATGAGCTGGTTGAAAACCTGGGAACGATTGCTCATTCGGGTGCCAGGGCATTTATGTCCGTCGGCCAAGGAAGGGGGAAAAAATGTCTCGGAGATCATCGGTCAATTCGGAGTTGGCTTCTATTCTGCTTTCATGGTTGCGGAATGGATCCGTGTAACCTCACGCTCCTATCTTCCGGACACGAGTGCCGCCACATGGTACTGCTCAGGAAATGATACTTTCATTGTGGAACCGGCTCAGAAGATTGAGCGTGGTACGGTAATCGAAATCAAGCTTAAAGAAGATGCAACAGAATTCGCCCAAGAAAATCGATTGCGGGAGGTAATTAAAAAACACTCTGATTTCATCAATTTTCCGATCTACTTAGGTGATAAGAAGGAACAGGTCAATAAGCAGACAGCCATATGGCGCCAGATGCCACGAAAAGTTGATAAAAAAGATTATGAGGAGTTTTACCACCAATTAACCCTGGATTTTTCGCCCCCGTTGACGCATATCCATTTATCTATCGACGCTCCAGTACAGATGTATGCAATTTTATATGTTCCAGCAAAATCCGAACGGAACATGTTTTCCATACGCAAGGAGGAAGGTTTAAAACTCTATTCCTGTAATGTGCTGATCCAGGAATACTGTAAGGAAGTATTACCTGAGTATTACCGGTTCATTCAAGGTGTGGTAGATACCGAAGACCTGCCATTGAATGTGTCGCGTGAGACCATCCAGGCAAACCGTATTATGGCCATCCTGAAATCGTTGATCACATCCAAAATTACGGGGGCATTGGAAAAACTGGCTGAAGATGACACTGAAATCTACACCAAATTTTGGGAAGAATTTGGTCGCTATATCAAGGAAGGCATTGCGATCGAGCAAACTGAACCTGAATCTTTATATCCCCTTCTCCGCTTCCATACCACCAGCTCAACAGATCAATGGTCATCACTGGACGATTATATGGGTAGGACGAAACCTGATCAAAAGGAAATTTACTATATCCTGGGGGATGACGAACGGTCCATCGTTTATAGCCCACACCTGGATATGCTAAATAAACATGGACTTGAAGTCTTGCTTTTGACCGATGCCATCGATCCATTTATGGTTGTCCGCCTGGCGAAATATAAGGACCATGAGTTGGTGAATGTCTCATCTCCGGATCTAAAGCTGCCCAAACTGGAGAAAGAACCTGAGACGGAGCCCGTCGCTGCGCTGGATCCGGATGAATGGATTCCAATGATCCAGCGTTTCAAAACGCAGCTGGGTGACAAAGTCACCGATGTCCGTATGACCGATCGCTTATCCGGCTCGCCAGCTCGATTAATCGATCCGGAGGGTTCACCAAACCAGGAGATGCAGCGAGTGTATCGCATGCTTAAAGAAGACTTTCAAACCCCTAAAAAAGTACTGGAACTTAACCCTCAGCACCCGATATTACTTCAGCTCAACTCGGTACCTGAAGATGCAAAGCTGGGTCACTTGATCATCGAGCAGATATATGAAGATGCCTTGTTGATAGAAGGATTACACCCTGATCCAGCAGGAATGATTGAACGGATCCAAAAAATCATCGAAGCAGCGATTAAATAAGAAAATCCGCTCAGGCTTTGCCCTGAGCGGACCTGGTGCATAGATTGCTGATTAAATCCAACTATGTGTAACTTCCTGGCAGCAGCGGACAAAATCCAAGACCGTGGGTACATTCCGCATCAAGGTTGCCATACTTCCACGAACACCGAGCATGCGGGTCATCAATGCCTGCACCACTCCAACTTCTCCGGATAATATTTTTATGATATTCGTGTAAGAGCTTTTGAGGATGAATGCAGGTTTGAGTAATGAAGATTGTTCCTCAAGGTAGGCATCTCTACACTTACCATGCCAAAGGTCAAAATAGAGCCACATGGTTTCCTTAATTGGTCCATCGGGCTCTATAACGATACGCATATCTCCTTCCCAATTCTTGGCAACCTGAGCATAATGCTCATCTGAATTGAGCTTTTCTCTGATCACTTGCATCCATTCAGCGGAAGGGAAGATTGCGTTATTCATTTTTCCTCATTGAGGGTTCTTCGAGGTGTGCGCTGGGGGGGACTTGAACCCCCACGCCTTGCGGCACATGGCCCTCAACCATGCCTGTCTGCCAATTCCAGCACCAGCGCTAAAGGTATTGGTATTATAATCGGCTAACTAAGATTGTCAAGCGAGCTTGAATATAGGAGCACGCCATGCGTATCGTATTGGATGCAATGGGAAGTGATACCTGTCCCGAGCCAGAGGTTTTAGCTGCGGTTGAGGCGGCGCGCTTGTTCGGAGAACAAATCATTCTCGTTGGTCCAGCTGAAGAGTTAAAGGCTCGCCTCGCCTCATCACAAGCCTCTAGCGAATCGGTACGAGTGGTCGATGCATCAGATACAATCTCCATGTCTGATAAAGGAATGGCGTTGGCATTGAAAGCCAAACGGCGAAATTCCAAGACATCCATGGCAGTGGGTATTGACCTGGTGAAATCAGGTGAAGCAGATGCATTCGTCACTGCGGGGAATACCGGTGGGGCTATGGCGACTGCTTACTTTCGCCTGGATACGATCCCGGGAGTGGAGCGCGCTGCCCTGACCGCCACATTTCCAGTGAAAGATGGTTTCTGTATCGTGCTGGATATTGGTGCCAACCCCGATTGTAAACCTGAGCATATCCTCCAATTTGCAATCATGGGTTCTGTTTTTGCCAATAAAACTCGCGGGATCGAAAAACCACGCGTGGCTATCCTTTCCAACGGTGAAGAAGCTGGAAAGGGAAATGAGCTGGTTCGAGATGCATTCCCGATGCTGGTCAATAGCGGATTGAATTTTATTGGAAATGTTGAGGGAAAAGAGCTGTTTGCAGGCGAAGCTGATGTTGTCGTTACCGATGGTTTCACTGGAAATGTATTGTTAAAATCGACGGAAGCAGTCGCAAAGCTGATCATGGATATCATGCGCCAGCAATTAAAATCCAATCCGGTTTCAATGCTTGGTGGCGTACTTGCCAGGCCTAGTCTGACGAAGGTCCGCGCGATGCTTAATCCAGATGAATACGGAGCAGCGCCGTTGCTCGGGGTGAATGGTCTGGTTTTTATCGGCCATGGTCGTTCCAATGCTCACGCATTGGTAAGTGCGCTAAAAGCCGCCCGTGCTTCGGTGGAAGCTAACCTGCTTGGATCAATTCAAATGGCAATTCAAAATAGTATTCAAAAATCCAAAATTAAGGAAATAACATGAAAGTTCAACGTGCTGTCATAACCGGTATGGGGGCTGTCACTCCATTAGGGTCGTCCGTCGAATTATTTTGGAATGGCTTGATTAATGGTGTGTCAGGTGTCCGAAAGATCACCCAATTCGATGCATCTGAGCTGCCGTGCCAGATCGCTGGAGAGATTCCCGATTTCGATCCTTCGTTATATCTAGATCGAAAGGAATCCAGGCGATTACCGCGTTCAGCCCAGATTGCAGTAGCTTCAGCTATTCAGGCGGTAAATGATGCAGGATTACCCGGAACCATGCCAGACAAGGAACGAACCGCTGTTGTTTATGGAACAGCCCTTGGTGGAATAGATATGATGGTTGATGGGATATTACAGCTGCGCTCTGAAGGCTTAAGCCGCGGGAATCCCTTCACTCTGCCATTTGCTATCCCAAATCTTTCTACTTTTTTAATCGCCAAGCAATTTCAAGCATTGGGACCGAATAGCACGATTGTAACTGCCTGCGCCACAGGGACGCAGACCATCGGTGAAGCAGCTGAGCTGATTTGGAATGGTAAAGCAGATGTCGTCATCACCGGCGGGACCGAAGCTTTGCTCGAGGATTACTCAGTGGCAGGTTTTTGTGCCATGAGGGCGCTTCCTACCAGCTTCAACGATGATCCAACAAGGGCTAGCCGACCGTTTGATGCCCAGCGAGAAGGTTTTATTCTCGCTGAAGGCTCTGGGACATTGATCGTCGAAAGCCTGGACTATGCAAAAAACCGAGGCGCTCATATTTATGCAGAAATCATTGGTTACGCTTCCACGTCAGACGCATTTCACATTGCTGCGCCAGATCCTGATGCAGCAGGCGCGATACGAGCAATGCGTTGGGCACTTGAGAATGCCAGCATCGCTCCCACCCAGATTGATTATATTAATGCGCATGGTACTTCTACTCCGTTAAATGATTTAACTGAAACCAAGGCAATTAAGGAAGTCTTTGGCAAGCATGCTTATAATTTGGCGGTGAGCTCCACCAAATCCATGATCGGTCATTCCATGGGTGCTTCCGGCTCGCTTGAGGCAATTGCCTGTGTGCTCTCCATTCTCAAAGGCATCATCCATCCCACAATCAACTATACAACTCCCGATCCTGAATGTGACCTGGATTACGTTCCCAACGAAGCTCGGAAGTTATCGGTTAACTATGCCTTGTCGAATTCATTCGGCCTGGGTGGTCAAAATGCCTGCTTGATTTTGAAGAATTTCGTAGATTAATTTTCGTAAAAACTATACTAAGGGATGCGCAAATGAAGGTAATTACTAATGAAAGATTAATAAAACGGAATGCCCGCATCGGTCAAATTGCCACCTTCGCTGGGCTTTTAGTACTGGTCGGAGGAATGGTCATAACCTTCCGGAATCCAAACTTTGCTGCCCTCTCCTGGGTGGCGTTATTAGCGGGTTTTGCTTTATCACAAATTGGACTATATTTTGGGAACCGTTGGGGAAGGCATCCTAGACCAGATGAGCTGCTTGACCAGGGCTTAAAGGGACTTAACGACCAATACTCGATCTACCATTATGTGACACCAGCATCTCATTTACTGGTAGGTCCATCTGGATTATGGGTCATCATGCCATACCACCAAGCGGGGCGTATTGTATACGAGAAAAACCGGTACAGGCAAAAAGGTGGTGGTGCTATGCAGAAGTACCTGCGTATATTTGGTCAGGAAGGTTTAGGGAGACCTGACCTGGAAGCCCCAGCTGAAGTCGCGACCATTGAGAAGTATATCAAGAAGAACATACCAGATGTCGAACTCAGTGAGCCGAATGTAGCCCTGGTATTTGTAAATGATAGAGCCGAACTAGAAGTTAAGGATGCTCCTCTACTCACAGTTCCGGTAAAGGAATTAAAGAACGCAATAAAGAAGTCCACGAAGGTGAACCCCTTAACTCCGGAATTGATAAAACAAATCAACGAGTTATTTGTCTAAATAAAAAAAACCGGTGCTGTGAGCACCGGTTTTGAATTCTTTGTAAAGGTTAGCTTTTCATGAAAGCTTCGATGGCGTCCTTGCTAATCCTGAAGGAACTGCCGATTTTCTTCGCTTTTAGATCTCCGGATGTAATGGCAGCGACAACGTCTTCTTCAGACACCTTCAGGTAGGTAGCTGCTTCTCCGGGGGTCATTACATCTGGTATTGCAGCAGCTGCAGCTGCACCAGCAGGAGCACCACCTGAAGGAGCTCCACCAGCGGGAGGTCCACCAGCAGGTGTCATCGCACTCGAACCGGTCATTCCCTGCAAGGCTGAACCCATCACCTGCCCAATCCCTAAACCTGCACCGATGCCAGCAGTTAATCCGGCACCCCCACTTGGATTTTGTGCAGCATCTCTTAAGGCATCCGCGGCTTGAAGCTGGGTGTAAGTGGCCATGTCTAGCATACCCATAGCCCGCAACTCCTCCGCTGACTTACTGGAGGGTTTCAGGTTTTCAATATAAAATGTTTTCAAGGTTAAGCCAATTGCTTCAAAATCTTCGACTGCCTTAGCGCGCACGCCTGCACCTAATTCTTCGGTCAGTCCAATCATCTGGGGTATATCGTTCTTCGTTGCCGTCTCGCCCAGCAGGTCTTGTAACTTTGAGAGCAGCATAGCGCGAAGTCGAGATTCAATGTCCTCAGTCCGGTAAGCACCCTGGGTTCCCACAATCTGGGTGACGAATTGCTGTGAATCTTTCACCTGGAAGCTATAACTGCCGAACCCCTGCAGTAATGCCACACCTAATCCCATCCCTGGGTTGCGCACAATGATCGGCTGCGGTGTACCCCATTTCTGGTCTGCAAATTCATGCATAGCGACGAAATACACCTCTGCCGGGAATGGAGTAGCCGTGTTGAACAACGCAGGTCCTATCTTTTCAATTAATAATGGGATATTATAGGTCGTGATAGTATGCCGGCCAGGACCGAATGTATCGAGTGCATTCCCATCTCTGAAGAAAACAGCCTCTTGAGATTCACGAACGATCACCTGGGTACCAATCCTGAAATCACCGGGACCAATCTCAGGGAAGCGGTGCACGATTTCATCACGCATCTCATTTGGGTATTCGACAACATCAAATATTCTAGCCATGTCTTATCTCCTATTGGATAATTTCAAATTATTACAGATCACTAAGCAACCAAGACTTCCTGTCGTCTATCGTACGCTTGAACGCATTCTTTAGCCACAGTCTGAAGATTGCGTATCGCAGCAGGCAGTCCATCCGTGCCAACGGATGCCTGGATATTATCGATTGCTCTTCCAACTTCATCGGTTTTATCCAGCAGTGCTGCATCGTATTCATAGAACTTGAGCAGCTCAGGTTCGTTGATTTTAACAGCTTCAAATAAACTGGAATAACCTCTCGGTGCAGTCCGCACCCGATCCGCAAAAGTTCGCAGCCTTAAAGCCGCTTTTTCCAGGTCATCGGTGTATTTGATTTCTCCCTGGTTTATAAATTCAACCTGCAGGTCTGAGACACGACCTTCCAACTCGCGAAAACGGCGATAAATTGTGTCGCGGATAAGCTTATCCGAATCCCTTCGGTTCTGGCGTTCGACATAGCCTTTGAAACCAGGTATCTTACTCCCGATTTGCTTAAAAATATCCATGCTGTTGGTAACTTTTTGGTAAACCTGATCTTTCATATCACTCATTTTATCCTCCACATGGGCGATTGCATATTTTTTGAGGTTAGTAATTTCGATTATAGCCTGTGTTTTATTTTAATACAACAGATTTTATTAGGTATATGCAACTCATAACGTGGAGTTTCGGTGTGGATAATTTTAATAATTCGGGGTTATAATCTGCGCCATGATTCCACAAAAACAGGTTTACCTTGATTATGCAGCTACAACACCAGTTGATGAGCACGTTTTACAGCTGATGCTGCCTTATTTCAAGGAGTCATTTGGAAATCCATCCTCGATCCACCGGTTTGGGCAAACTGCGGAATCTGCGCTAGAGAATGCGCGGGTCACTATCGCAGAGCTGATGAATTGCCTGCCGGAGGAGATCGTTTTTACTTCCTGCGGTACAGAGAGTGACAACCTGGCAATAAGAGGCGCAGCATTTCACGCCCGTCAAACACGGGGTGCTAACCATATCCTGATTAGCCCAGTAGAGCACCATGCGATATCTAAAACTGCAGAGCAGCTAGCAAAGGTTTATGGCTTTGAGCTTGAGTACCTGCCGGTTAATAACGAAGGACTAACGACGACAGAGGATGTTTCTGCCAGCTTGCGCCCGGATACTGCTGTCGTCTCGGTGATATATGCCAATAATGAAATAGGAACCATCAATCCCATAGCAGAGATTGGGCAGCTGTGTCGATCAAAAGGGATCACTTTTCACACGGATGCCGTGCAGGCTGCCGGATATCTGACGCTGGACGTTAATTCTCTCAACACTGATATGGTTTCAATTGGAGCGCACAAGTTTTATGGTCCCAAGGGCATCGGAGCTTTGTATGTCCGTAAAGGCGTGCCTGTCCTGCCGACGCAAACAGGTGGTGGTCAGGAGTATGGTTTACGGGCTGGGACTCAAAACATACCTTACATTGTAGGGATGGCTGAAGCGCTGCGTCTGGCACAGACGGAAAAACAAGCCCGTGGTTTCACCGTGAGACCCTTACACGATCATTTGATAGGCACTATTCTAGAAGAAATACCAGACAGCCAATTAACCGGGCACCCGGATGAACGCCTCCCCAATCACGCCAGCTTTATCTTCAAAGGGATCGACGGAAACGCATTATTAATGATGCTTGATCTGGAGGGGTTTGCCTGTTCGTCTGGATCGGCGTGTAAAACGGGAAACCCGGAGCCTTCGGATGTTTTATCCAGCCTGGGTTTTACACGGGAATGGTCGCTTGGCTCCTTGAGAGTAACTTTAGGTATGTTTACCAATCCAACAGAAATTGAGCAGTTCCTTTCAATACTGCCCGGTGTGATTTCCAAACTTCGCCAGATGAACCAGGTTAAAAGTACAGGATGAGCCGAAAGCCTGTCGTTGCAGTTGCCATGAGCGGTGGAGTAGATAGCTCGGTGGCAGCGGCTTTATTGGTGGAACAAGGCTATTCAGTCATCGGTATGATGCTGCGTTTATGGAGCGAGCAGGATGCTGAGCGTTCCAATCGCTGCTGCACGCCCGATTCGATGGCAATGGCACGTCGGGTAGCTTCCCAGTTATCCATCCCGTTTTATGTTATAGATGCCCGGCAATATTTCTATGAGCATGTCGTGATCCCTTTCATCGAAGACTATGCGCATAACCTTACCCCTAATCCATGTATCGCATGCAACCGCTCTGTGCGATGGGAATTCCTGCTCAATCATGCTCTTACTGCCGGTGCAGATTTCCTCGCCACAGGGCATTATGCTCGCATTCATCAAGTTCCTGATGGTTCATTCCAATTGCTCAAAGGTGTAGATCCAGCCAAGGATCAATCTTATGTCTTACACGTAATGACTCAAAAGCAGCTCAAGCATGCCTTATTCCCACTCGGTAGCTATACAAAGATCGAGATCCGACAGCTCGCTTACCGATTTGGTTTACCGGTCGCTGACCGCCCCGACAGCCAGGATTTATGTTTTGTCGGTTCGGAAGGCAATTATCGTCAATTCCTGCAACGACATGCCCCTCACACAATCATCCCCGGCGAGATTATCGACCAACAGGGAAATATACTCGGGTATCATCAAGGCCTGGTAAATTTCACCATCGGTCAGAGGAAAGGGCTGCGTATTTCGTCCCCAACCCCACTTTACGTCATCGAAAAAGATATCGCCCTCAATAAGGTTATAGTCGGTCCGAGAGATCAATCTGCAAGGGAAGGACTGTTTGCTGGTGATGTGAATTGGATTGCCGGTACACCTCCCAGCTCACCTCTTCGAGCTGAGGTAAAAATCCGTTATAAGGCCCGCGAAGCTGCTTGTATCGTATTGGATATAGGCGAAACCGGTTTCCATCTAGACTTCGTAAACCCGGAGCGGGATATCACCCCAGGGCAGGCAGCAGTGTTATATAATGGTGAGGTCTGTCTTGGCGGTGGAATAATATCAAATAAGATAAATCAATAATAACTCTGAGAGTGAGCTGATGTCCATTCCTACCTTATTCCTGGGTCTCATAATTTCAACTTTGTATGGTGCGATCTTTCATCTATGGCGAGGTGGGAACGCTGGACGTTTGCTGCTGTATCTTTTACTTTCGTGGATTGGATTTTGGATCGGTCAGCTCGTCGGTAATTTACTAAATGTTACCTTCGACACCATCGGTCAGCTTCACCTGTTGACTGCAACGCTGGGAAGCTTGATCTTTTTAGCCATCGGTTTTTGGCTCAGCCTGGTCCAGACCGAAACAAAACCCCAATAAAAAAAATCCCCTCACCGATGTGAGGGGTATGCAATTTTAATGTGGGGGGATATTATTCTGCTAATTTAATGACGTTTGCCGCCTGGAGACCTTTTGGGCCTTGCTCGATGGTGAATTCCACTTTTTGTCCTTCATTAAGGGTCTTGAAACCCTCAGATTGGATCGCCGAGAAATGTACGAAAACGTCTGGGCCATCCTGGCGTTCAATGAAGCCATAACCCTTGCTAGCATTGAACCATTTGACAGTACCTGTCACCCGCTCACTCATCTTTTTTACTCCTTACATTGTTAATTTTTATGCTACGGCATCCCGAGTTCGATCCAGTCCAATCAGGTGATTTAAAAAAAACATCCGGTCCGAACTGCACTTCTTGTTCAAACCGGTTCCTGATGAAATCGAGAAAGAACACACGTGCCACTGGAACTAGTATTCTAGTGTATCAGTCATGTTTATTTTCGTCAAGGTTTTAAGCTTTTACTCATCTTTGACGTGTATCGTATTCTTTTCCGTTTACTTGTTCATTTTGAAGGTACAATTGTTTGCTAAAATACGAGATGTTTAAGAAGGGAAATCGATATGGTACAAATTGAATCATTCCTATCTGCACGATCATTTCTAGCGCCTCAACTTGTAGATGATCGTATCTATTTCATCAGCAATCTGAGCGGACATATGAGTTTATATGTAATGAACTTTGGTGGAAGTGTGCCGGAACCGCTTCTGCCACCGGGCATTGCCATGCAAAACCCGCACCTTCTGTCGGGAAAATCCTTTTTTGTGTTCCCCAAGCTGGGAAAAATTCTGGTTATCCTTGATAATGATGGTGATGAAAATTATCAGCCAAAATTGATCCCGCTCACCGGTGGCTACCCGGAACCAGTTCTCAGTGAGACGTTTCAAAATTACCGGGTGAACTTGGGAAGATGTGACCAGAAAAATCAGGTGTGTTACTTTTTCGCCGAATCCCGTACGGCTCCAATAAACGTGTCATTCAAATGGGATCTGCGGAGCGGAGAATTGGAAAAAATCGATGAAAGTAAATGGGGAGCGTTCATCCGTACCCACAACAAAGACCATTCGAAATTGGTGATCATCGATGGCTATTCAGCGGGAGATAATGTCCTGTATTTGTGGGAGAAATCTACCGGCCAACGAAAACTCGTTTATGGGGTTCCCCTTGAAAATAGGAAACCCGATCAGGTTGTTCCGCTGAATGCGATTGATGCGGTCCACTTTGTTAATGATGATAAGGGATTGTTATTGGTTTCGGCAATTTTTGAAGATTCGCTCGGGTTCGGCTATCTTAATTTCAAGCATCCTGCAGAAGTAAAACAAGTTAAAGTCAAGGGAATTAAACATCATGGGACTGGTGAAATTAACAGCTGCGAACACATCCGAAAGAATACCTACCTCGTGGAATACAATATTGACGGGAGTTCGTGGTTGTATGAGGCAAATTTTGACCAGGACACACTGACCATTCAGCTGGATAGAGTACTGGTCGGTAAAGGTCCCATTTCTAACGGTGTATTGGAATCGGTCAGTTACGATAAGGAAACGGATACATATATCCTAAGCCACTCGACAGCCACATCTCCCACCCAAATCTTTACAATCTATGGCAAAAAGAGAAACAAGGCGATTATCCACACCAATGAGCGCGTATTGGGGCTAGAAGAATCGACCCTATCTGGGGGCGAAGATGCTTCGTTTGTATCCTATGACGGTTTACGGGTTTCAGCCCGCCTATATTTACCTTCTTCGAAAATCATGGCTCAATCTCCTTACCCGCTGGTCTATTATATTCATGGCGGTCCGCAGAGCCAGGAACGACCTGATTTTGCCTGGTTCTCGATGCCACTGATTCAATTTTTGACTCTGAACGGATTCGCTGTTTTTGTGCCTAACGTGCGCGGCAGCATGGGATATGGATTGAATTATATGAAGCAAGTGGACCATGATTGGGGCGGGCTTGATCGCCTGGATCACGTCCACGCAATGAAGGTATTAAAGAAGGATAAGCGCCTGGATGTCTCACGGGCAGCAGTTGTTGGTCGTTCTTACGGCGGCTATATGACCCTGATGATGGCCGCCCGGCACCCTGAACTATGGACAGCTGCTGTGGATATGTTCGGACCTTATGATTTACTCACCTTCAGTGACCGAATTCCTGAGACCTGGAAGCCATATTTTAAAGTCGCCCTCGGTGATCCAGTCGAAGGATCGTGATTTCTTAATCGAGCGATCACCCCGCACCTACATCGATCAGATCCAGTGCCCGTTGCTCGTAATCCAGGGTAAAAACGATCCCAGGGTGATCGAGCAAGAATCACACGACCTGGTAGAACATTTGCGGGGAATTGGCAAGCAGGTTGAGTACTTGATGTTCGAGAATGAAGGTCATGATGTGCTCAAGCTAGAGAATCGTGTCACCTGTTACAACGCCATCACAGATTTCTTCAAAAAGCAGCTGATGAAATAATGGAAACAAAAATAAATGCCGAAGCGCAGGTTGGCGACATCGCCCAATTGATCAGCGCACAAAACAAGCGCTTTATTTTCCGCATTGTTCCCGATGGGAAATTTGAGACGCACCGTGGATATATCAGCCATAATGACCTGATCGGAAAACCATGGGGCACCAGGGTATTGAGCCACATGGGTAGCCCATTCGTGCTTCTGCAGCCTTCTTTGGCTGATATCCTGGTGGAGACGCGCCGGAATACCCAGATCATGTATCCGAAGGATATAGGTTTCATCCTGGTCGCCATGGATATTGGACCTGGAAAGCATATACTGGAAGCCGGAACAGGTTCAGGCTCCTTCACCACCGCCCTGGCTTACGCAGTGGGTCAGCAGGGGCGGGTAACGACCTACGAATCCCGTCAGGAGTTCCAAAACCTGGCCCAAAAGAACCTGGACCGACTTGGTCTTGCAGATAGAGTCGATTTCAAGCTGCGTGATATCGTAGAGGGTTTTGATGAGAAAAATGTCGACGCTGTTTTCCTCGACCTGCCTAACCCTCAGGATTACCTCCTGCAAGCCAAGGAAGCACTGAAACCTGGAGGTCACCTGGGCTGTATTTTGCCGACCACCAACCAGGTTTCCACGCTCCTGGTTGCATTGAGGCGGTCAAATTTTGCCTTTATCGAGGTTTGTGAAGTCCTCGTACGCTATTACAAGCCGATTGCAGACCGCTTGCGACCCGCAGATAGGATGATTGCCCATACCGGATACCTGGTTTTTGCACGGTCAGTTCTGCCAGGAATTGTTAACTTCGTGAACGCTGACCGTAAACGTAGAGCTGAAACCGAAGGGCAAGAAGAAGATATAGAACCTCCTCTGTGATATTCCCAGAAAAAATATGCCTGTAATTACTGAGGAATATATCACCCAACGCCTGGCTGAAGTACTGCAACCTGGGATTGATTATCCAAATTGGTCTGAATCACTATCTGGTTCAGCGCGTCCTGCGGCTGTCTTGATTCCGCTATTCCATGCCACAGATGAAGATAGACAAAACCACATGTGGCAGGTTTTACTGACCCGCCGGACTGAAGCAGTCGCTGAACATCAGGGGCAGGTAGCTTTCCCCGGTGGACGTGCTGATCCAACCGATTTATCACCTGAATCGACTGCCCTGCGCGAGGCGTACGAAGAGATTGGATTAGATCCAATCCAGGTGAGATTATTGGGACGGATGAACAGGCTACGCACCATCACTAATTACTGCGTCACGCCAATCGTCGGAGTGATCCCATGGCCTTTTCCGATACAGCTCGAGGAAGTTGAAGTTAGCCGGGTCTTTTCGATCCCGTTGGAATGGCTGGCAGATCCGGTGCACCACAAGATCCGTTATCGCGCCGTCCCTGAGCCCTTTTTAAATATATTGAAATCAAAAACGCACCCGGTTATCTATTTCCAGACATACCAGGACGAGTTATTGTGGGGAGTCAGCGCAGAGATCACCATGAATTTTATTAATATTCTATAAAATAAAAAAAACTGGCGGGCATATCGATCGCCCGCCAGTGATTACTTGGCTTCTTCCCCTTCCCCCTCTTCCTCTTTCTTGCCGTGTTCAATGATCTCCGGCTCTTCAGTCAATACTTCTTCGACTACTGGAGCGACCTCGACCTCTTCGGCAGCCTGGGCAGTGATGAGTACAATCATGGTATCCGGATCTTCCAGGATTTTAACCCCATCCGGTATAACGAGATCACGGACGTAGATCCCATCACCGATTTTCGCCAATCCAGAGACGTCAACCACGAATCGTTCAGGCAAATCCTGGGGTAAACATTCGACTTCGACTTCATCGGAACCGGTCATAAGTACTCCGCTGAAATCCTTGATTGCTGGTGCGACACCAACGATTTCCATATATACCTGTGAGCGGAGCTTCTCCTTCATGGAAACTGCCAGGAAATCAACGTGCAGTAGGGTGCCACTGATTTTATTGCGTTGTTTTTCCCGCACCAACACTCGATGTGTTTCACCTTCCACATCAACGGTCACCAATGCTGACGGAGCCAGACCCGCCAGGCTCTTTGCGGTATCGCGTAGATCCATCACGATTGAAATTGGTTCAATATAGTGACCATAAATCACTGCGGGAAGCTGACCTTCCCGGCGGATCGCTTTAACCTGCTTGCCTATTAGACTACGGCGATTCGCCTTCAAGATAATTTCGTCCATTATTCCCTTCCTCGAGCGCCTCTCACCTCTCAGGACCGTGGTGCCTGAGGATTACCTTCGCTCTACTGGTTATTCCGGTCTCCACCGGTTGGTAATTTGCCCAAGGAATAGAGTTGGGGAGTTATACATCCCATCCTGCACACCGGTCCTTTAGCAAAAAAATCGCCTCCACGTCGGAGACGTCTCAAAAGCAGGCTGAATTTTAGCCGCGTTGCACACTTTCGTCAATCCTGTAGCGCAGAGGAAGTTATAATTCCAGCATGAAAGCTATCAAGGATTTACCCACCAATTATCATCACCAAAAGACTTTGGATCTCTCTAGTTCTCGGACTGTGCTTTGGTTAAATCTGGCTGCCATCCCATTCCTTTTCTTTTTTGGTTGGTTGTTCAGCCGGTTGATCATATACCTCCGGTCATTCAATCCTTTTGAAAATGGATTTTGGGGTCTGGTGAGCACTTTTTCAGGGTGGGGTTTGATTGCAATCCTGATTGCCATCATTTTAATGCTGGTTGTCCACGAGCTAATCCATGGAATTTTTTTTTGGTTATTTACCCGTGAGCGACCGAAGTTTGCCTTGAGATCAGGATATGCCTTTGCAGCCGCTCCTGAGTGGTATCTGCCAAAGATGCAGTACTTCATAGTGGGATTATCACCATTAATCATCATATCTGTTGTTTGTGTCATCCTTGCCTCTTTAATGCCGCCTTCCATCGCTCCATACCCATTATTTATCGCCACATTTAATGCAGCCGGAGCACTCGGAGACATGGTCGTGGTCGGCTGGGTCTCAAAACAAACCGGTTCCATCCTGGTGAGAGACCTGGGAGATAGATTTTCTTCTTTTGCTCCGGATGCCGAATGACCGGGCAATCCACCTCTAGCGGGCGAACTTCACACATGGATCGTCAAAAATTCCCAGTGAAGCTTGGGGATAAGCAAATTCAGGTCCATTCACAGCCTGGCCTAGCGGAGTGGGAGCAGGTTTACCCTTCAGCCAGGCTGATTGCTGACAATATCAAATTTTCGCCTGCTGATCAGGTGCTTCTGTTTGGCTGCCAGCAGGGTGCATTAGCAACTTATATATCGCTGGTTTTACCAGCTGGCAAGCTGACGATCACAGATAATGACTTCATTGCATTAGAAGTAACGAAAAAGACACTGTCAGCCAATAGTGCTCCTCCGGTCAATATCCTGACAGACATAGAGCTGCCTCCAGATTATGCTCACCAATATAACCTCGCAATCATCCAAATTCCAAAAGGCAGGCTGCTGGCCCGGAGATGGCTCGTCCGTGCATTCAACGCCCTGGCTTCAAATGGAAACCTATATCTCGTTGGCTCAAACCATTGGGGGATACAGGCAATCATCAAGGATGCCCAGTCATTATTTGGAACGGGAAGGATTCTGGCATATAAGAAAGGCAGCCGTTTAGCGCATTTTAGTAAAAGACCAGATGAATGATCTTAATCCCGATTGGACCCGTGCCGCTGGAATTGAACCCCACTCCTGGGTCGAGTTTTCCATTTCACTTAAAGAACATCCTTATACAATTCGCAGCTTACCGGGAATTTTTTCGTTTGACCACCTGGATGAGGGGACTGAAATGCTGTTGACCACCGCTCAAATTTCACCGGGCGCGAAAGTGTTGGATGCAGGCTGTGGATATGGGATTATCGGTCTGTTTGCAGCGGTCAATGGTGCAGCGATGGTTCACCTGGTGGATAACAATCTGCTCGCCATAGTTGCCAGCCAGGAAACCCTATCATTAAACGGGATCAGGAACGTACAGGTATTCGCAGGAGATTTACTAGACCCAGTTCTCCCCGATAAATATGATCTTATCCTATCCAATCCACCTTTCCATACAGGAATGGCAGTTGATTATCAGGTAGCCCATGCGTTGATAGAAGCTTCTCTCCTGACGCTCAACCCAGGTGGACAATTAGTACTCGTTGCAAACCGCTTCATCCGATATGACCGTCTGATAAAGGAAATTTTTGGAAATAGTTCCATCCTGTCTGAATCAGGAAAATTTCACGTCCTTTCTGGATTAAAATCAAGCCAGGAAATCCATATGACGAAAATGGGAGGCTGAATGGAGAGTCCCAAGATCCATATTATCGACCTGAAATACAAGGGGAGAAGCGGCACCATCGGAGCTTACCTGGTGCCACATTCAGGGGGGGCGATCCTGGTGGAAACAGGTCCAGGCTCGACGATACAAAACCTGATTACGGGAATGAAACAAATCGGATTTGAAGTCGGAAATATAACCGGAGTCTTTCTCACTCATATCCATCTCGATCATGCCGGCGCAGCGGGATGGCTGGCGCAGCAAGGCTGCCAGGTTTATGTCCATGCGAACGGTGCTCCTCATTTGATCAATCCTGAGAAATTGCTCGCCAGTGCTGGCCGGCTTTATGGAGATAAGATGGACAGCATGTGGGGAGAATTCTTACCTGTGCACGAAGACAAGATCACCATCCTTCGCGATAACGAGGAGCTTAAAATTGGCGAATTATCGATCCGCGCTCTGGATGTCCCTGGTCATGCCAGCCATCACCTTGCATACCTGATCGGAGATGCGTGTTTCTGCGGTGACATTGGAGGCATCCGCCTCAACCCACGCCAATATATTAGTCTACCGATGCCGCCACCAGATCTAAACCTGGAAATGTGGCGGCAAAGCATAAATCATATCCAGAAATTCGATCCTTCCCGCATTGTGCCAACTCATTTTGGGGTTTTTTCAGACGCCAGGTGGCATCTGCAGGCAGTGTTGGATGGGCTGGATGAAGTTGAAGTCTGGATGGAAGAAAGACTACCCCTCAACCCTTCGTTGGATGAATTACGCCAACAATTCATCGAGTTCGAACAGTTGCGCGGTCAGAAATATCATGTAGAAAAGACTGCGGTGGAGAACCAGCAAATCGCCAATCCATCTTTTATGTCAGCGGATGGCATCCTCAGGTATTGGAACAAATTTAGAAAACCGGCATAAAGAATATAGAATTTCTCAGCGCTTGTATTCGATCAAATGGTTTTACGATATCAATATGTGCAGCATTTGATATTTATCTCACCACTGTTGAAATACTACTATCAGCTTACATCAAGCCAGATAATACCCCACTAGAAATCGGAGATTCCCATGGATTTTGATCATTACTTTACCAACGAAGAGCTGACACAGCTTCTTAAAGAATGGGAAGCACAATACCCACAACTCATTAACGTAAACTCGATTGGAACCAGCCATGAAGGGAGACCTATCCAGCTGTTAATATTAACCAACCAGGCAACCGGGTCGGATATGGAAAAACCAGCCATATGGATCGATGGTAACCTACACGCCACCGAGATCGCCGGCACCACCTGTGCCCTGTATATTGCCTATAACTTATTGGCCGGATACGGCACAGATAAGCAGATCACCCGCCAGCTGGATCAAAGTGTCTATTATATTGTCCCACGTGCAAACCCAGATGGAGCTGATTGGGCAATGGCTCCAAATCCGCGTTATGTGCGTTCGGGGGTGAGGCCTTACCCATGGGAGGAAAAAGACGAAGGCTTGTTTACCCAGGATATCAATGGGGATGGGAAAATACTCCAGATGAGATTGCAGGATCCGAACGGTGATTGGAAGATTAGCTCATTAGACCCACGCTTGATGGAGAAACGGGCAATCGATGAGAACGGCGGTAGTTATTACCGCTTATTTACGGAAGGTTTACTCGAGGATTATGATGGCTACGTGATCAAATTAGCCAGACCGTTGGAAGGGCTTGACTTCAACCGAAACTTTCCCTTCGAGTGGCGCACTGAAGGCGAACAGAACGGTGCAGGTCCATTCCCCGCTTCTGAACCGGAGACGCATGCCCTTATAGATTTTGTGATAAAACACCCGAACATCAATGCGGCGATTACATTTCATACTTTCAGCCGGGTCATTCTGCGTCCGTATAGCACTAAATCAGATGACGACATGAATACCGAAGACCTGTGGGTGTTCAAGAAGATCGGTGAGATCGGCACAAAAATCAGTGGTTATCGTTGTGTGTCCACCTTCCATGATTTCAAATACCACCCCAAGGAAGTTACCACCGGTGCTTTTGATGATTGGATGTATGACCACCATGGAGTTTTCACCTATACCATCGAGCTGTGGGACCTGCCCACTGAAGCGGGGATTAAAGACCGCAAGTGGATTGAGTGGTGGCGTGAGCATCCCCACGAAGAGGACCTGCAGATACTGAAATGGATCGACGAACATGGCGCAGCGGATGCCTATATGCCATGGCAACCTTTCGATCACCCACAGCTGGGAAATATCGAGCTGGGTGGTTGGAATAATATGTACACCTGGCGTAATCCTCCGTTAGGTTTTATTGAGCCAGAGGTAAAAAAGCATTACCCATTCATCCTTACCCTGGGTGATTTGCTCCCCCATCTCTCGATTCACGCAATTGAAATCGAGAAGATAAATCCGGATAAATATCACCTCAACCTGGTGGTCGAAAATAGCGGCTTTTTACCGAGCTATACCAGCCAGCAAAGTAAATCACGAAAATCATGCCGTCCTGTCAGAGTGGAGATCGAGCTTCCTGAAGGTTCTTTACTGACCAGTGGAAAACACCGCCAGGAGCTGGGTCATCTCGAAGGTCGAAGTAACAAATTGGAAGTAGCTGCACTTTCAGCAGATAGCCCCACTGACAACCGTGCTCGTCTCGAGTGGGTGATTGAAGCGGAACCAGGGACGATTGTCAAGCTTAAAATTCTGAGTGAACGTGCGGGATCAATCAGCCGTGAAGTTGTCCTGCAATAATCTTGAAGAATGATTACGAGGTAATGATGAATCCAACACTCGTTCAGGAAAAAGTACAACAAGCTATTGGAATATTAGATGAAATGGGCGTCGATATTTGGCTGACTTTCGTCAGAGAGACCACCGCTGGAGGCGATCCAATCCTTCCGCTTATCTATGGTCTCGACCTGACCTGGCAATCTGCGCTGATATTATGCAGGACAGGCGAGCGAATTGCGATCGTCGGTAGATTTGAAGCTGAAGCTGCGCGCCGTACAGGTGCCTATAACGAGATCAACTACTACGATCAATCGATCCAGCCGGAGTTATTGAGTGTTCTTGAACGGCTGAACCCAAGCCAAATCGCCATCAACTATTCGATAGACGATGTTCATGCCGATGGACTGTCTTACGGGATGTACCAGCTTTTATGCCGGTACCTTGAAGGGACGCCGTATCGATCCAGGTTGATAAGCGCAGAAAAGCTGCACAGCGCTCTGCGTGGGCGTAAAACATCGCTGGAAATCGAGCTTATTCGGGCTGCCATTCGTACAACTGCTCGAATCTATCTGAATACGTTTGATTTTATCCAAGTCGGTATGACCGAGATCGAAATCAGTGATTTTATGCATGCCCAGCTCGACGAATCTCGTCTGTTACCTGCCTGGGAGCTGATCAATTGTCCAACAGTGAATAATGGTCCTAATTCTCCCATCGGGCATGTGGGACCGACCGAGCTAAGAATCGCACCTGGTCACATCGTCCATTTTGACTTCGGCGTGCTGCAGGAGGATTATTGCTCCGATATTCAGCGCGTGGTGTACTTCCGTCGTTCAGGCGAGCAGGCACCTCCTCCTGAAGTCCAGCATGCGTTCGACACCGTCAGGAAAGCCATCCAGGGAGCATTTCAATCCGTGAAACCCGGAGTGACTGGCAAATCGATTGACCAAATTGCCCGCCAGACGATCCTGGAGGCTGGATATCCAGAATTCCCTTACGCGACCGGTCACCAGGTGGGACGCGTGGTGCATGATGGTGCTGCCATCCTGGGACCGGAATGGGAGCGATATGGAGACACACCGAATTATATGCTCGAAGCTGGACAAGTTTATACCCTTGAACCTGGGTTAGCTGTTCAAGGGTATGGTTACCTTGGGCTGGAAGAAGATGTTCTCGTAACTGCAGATGGAGCCGAATATCTGGGCGATCCTCAAACCGAATTGATCATCAAGTAATCAGCAATGTGAATATAAAGGATTTATAACAAAGATATCGCCTGGGCAATCGTCTGCCTAAAATCAGGACGATTGAATTTTCTCCATATTTCGGGGAATGAGGAAGTTAATCGGAAGCGTTCTCCATTTAAATACGCCAGGTATGTAACAACAGGTTCGGGATTTAGACGGTCGGCGATTGCTATATGTGTTTGCCCTTTGCCCCACCGCTTTAAGAACCCACTGACCAGCTGGCAAGCTACATCCGCGTCGTGTAGCTCACCCAGTCGATCTTGTAATTGCTTTATCTCATTGACTGCCTGGTTGGCACCTTCTCCAAGGATTTCTTTGAAGTATTCAAGGGTATAACGAAATTTTTTAAATTCAATCCGCAGTGCATGCAGCTGAGTGACCGAAGCGGTGGGTAGAATGCCCTCATACGATCTGACAGCCGCATACCGGCTATAGACCAACACCGGGACAGCATCTCGCAGGAGTGAATTCATTCCTCCGTTTTGCATTTGCAGAGATTCATTCTGTTCAGGTACCTGTAAGAACAGGTTGAAATTATGCTTAAAGCGTTCGTATTGCTCACTCTGCAAGTGCTTTAGCATAATAATACGCTGCTGGTCAATTGTCCCTTGCCAATCGGCTAACAAGGGTTCCAAACCAGGGCGTTGGTCCTCTTTCTGTTTCTTCTGATAGTTCATTGCGTTTGCCAGGATAACATCCAAATCCCGCACCTGACCAAGTACCCGCCCAACCGTACGCAGACCTTTGAGATGACGCTTCATGATTTTTGGCTCAAAAGCTGAGCTAAAAATATCAAAAGCAGAACGCATACGTCTTGTGGCTACACGCATGTCATGTAATTCTTCAATATTCTCACCCAGCAAAGTGCCTGTTTCATGGCACAACATCTCTGAGAAGTAAAACGACCATACTTTTTTACCGGCTGATGCAAGGGTATCGTCCGGACTAATCCCTATGGTCTCCCTCGGCTGAGGGTAAGTGATTTCCATCAGTATAGCCGGTTCTTCTTTCACACTTTCAATCACCTCTGTTTCCAACACCGGCTTATCCTGGAGCAGATTTTTTGCTTCCACCACCGAATCTGATGGTAAAGCGTTATCTGAATCCGGATTAAAGATGCCCATTCCTTTAGCAAGGAATTGCCGTTTCCAGAAGCGTGCTCTGCCGCGTGAAATCCCGGCGTCCATCGCGGCCCGGATAGTCGGTTTTCCTTCTGCATAGCCTAATATCAGGCGGGCGCGGTGACTGAGCAGTTCTGGTCCATTTTGAGATAAAACCACCAATTGTTGTCGTTCTTCGTCAGAAAGGGTGATAATGGGCATGGGATTCATTATAGCATACCGGTATGTCTAACATTCTGGGCTTCCTTTGCTTCTTCCAAACCCTTGATCTCGGCGTCCACCATGATCCTCACCAATTGTTCGAAGGATGTCTCCGTTTCCCAGTTTAATTTTTGCTTTGCTTTTTTAGGGTTCCCCACCAACAGCTCGACATCTGCAGGACGCATGTAGAGTGGGTCTTGAAGTACAAAGTCTCTGTAATCCAATCCCAGGCAACCAAATGCAAGGTCGGTAAATTCCCTGACTGAGTGTGTGTGCCCTGTTGCCAACACAAAATCTTCCGGTTGTTCCTGTTGGAGGACCAACCACATTCCACGCACATAATCTGGAGCGAAACCCCAGTCCCGCTGTGCATCAAGGTTTCCAAGTCGTAATTCCTTCTCCAGATTATGCTTGATCCTCGCTGCACCCCGGGCAATTTTTCGGGTAACAAACTCATGGCCGCGGCGTGGACTTTCATGGTTAAAACATATCCCAGAGCAAGCAAACAGGTTGTAACTTTCACGGTAATTAACCGTGATCCAATGACCATACAGCTTGGCAACTCCATATGGGCTGCGTGGATAGAAAGGAGTGCTCTCAGATTGGGGCGACTCGTGTACCTTGCCGAACATCTCACTCGTGCTTGCCTGATAGAATTTGATATCGGGGTCGACCAACCTGATTGCATCCAATACCCGGGTAACACCCAGTGCAGTCACTTCTCCTGTGAACACCGGTTGGATCCAGGAGGTTTGCACGAATGATTGCGCTGCCAGGTTATAAACCTCGCTGGGGCGGTGCGTTTTGATGATGTCGATCACGGAAATCTGGTCCATCAAGTCACCGGATACGATGGTGATCTTATCTTGAATGTGCTCGATGCGCTCGAAATTGATGGTGCTGGAACGTCTCACCATACCAATAACCTCATAACCCTTTTCGAGTAAAAATTCTGCCAGGTACGACCCATCCTGACCTGTTATCCCCGTAATTAACGCCCGTTTAATCGCCATTCAATGCTCCTTTCTTTCGCTTAAGCATATCAGTTCATCCCGGATTTGTGTGCTAATTGGATTAGTAAATTTTTTCTTCCATTTGGGGTATAGTTAATTCGTATGGTAGAGACAATCGGGAAGCGTATTTCATACCTCCGCCAAAAAAATTACTGGACGCAGCAAAGCCTGGCCTACAGGCTAGCCATGTCGCGGGTCGCGGTTTCACACATCGAGATGGATTTGACCATCCCCAGTGAGCGCAGCATTACCTTAATGGCCGGAATTTTCAAGTTATCACCGTTCGAACTCGTAGAGGGTACAACATATCCAAGGGCAAAAGCAGAGCGTCTTCCCGAGCTGACTAACCTTTATACACAACTGGAGCTTGATCTAGCGTTGATAACGAATGACGTAAAATGGCTTGCGAGGCTCGAAAACCCTGGGTTCAAATTGAAGTGTACGAATGAAATCATATTAAAATGGTCGTCTCATCTTGATGGGTATTACAATTCTTATCTCGATGAGCAAGAAAGAATATTTTATTAAGCATAAAGCACATCCTGGTAGAAATAAACGATCAGATCCCTCATCTGCCAGCATAGCCGTTCGATAGGGCTACTGATAAATCAGATCCATTCTTAACTATTCGTGTCGGCACACCGAGCAAGGCTATGCTGTCTATCAGCTGTCCAGACCCCTCCTGAGAGCCAAAAGTAGATGCATCCAGGATTATAACGATAGGTTTCAATCCGCGCTGTAATAGAAAATCCACAATCAGTGCTACTTCTTTTGACGAAGAAGGGGTAATGAGCACCACAGTGCTGCCCCGCACCATGTGTTTTACCTGAGTTTCGATCAAAGCGCGTAAAGGAAGGTTCCCTTCTGCCTGGGTCAACGCCAACGCTTCAAGGAGCTTTCCCAATTGGCGGGCACCGCGGTCTGGTGAGATCAAAGCCAGATGCTTGCCGGAACATACAAAACCCACTGCCCGACCCCTGCGTAGATAATCTCTTACCAAGGAAGCTGCAATACAAACACCATATTCCTCGGTTGAAGGGGGTAACGGTACTTTACCCGTATGGCTCCATAAGTCCTTTACATGCAGCTCCTGCGGGGGTTGCGGTAAAGATGCCTGGACTGACGCAGCGGCGTCTAAAAAAATCCAAACATCTGCCAGTGGATCAAGCTCGAACTCCTTTACAATTAACCGTCCTCGCCTGGCGGTGCTCAACCAATGGATTCGGTTTAGTGGATCACCGGTAGAGTATTCACGCACACCGGCCGCGTTCGGTGTTACCTGGTGAGTTCGCCGTCGCAATGCTTCACCTCCAGGTAATAAACCGGGTGGGTTGGGAAATCCGCGCACATCAACCATCATGGGATAAACCAGCAAGGAATCTTCCTCCAGGATGGCGTGCTCGACTGGAAATAGTCCGAACAAATCACCTGTTGCAAGGACTGTTGGGCCAAGGGGAAACACTCCCCTGCGGATAAGGCGTACCCGCGCTACATATGACCTGCTTTGCTTACCTTTCAGCATGGTGAGGACGCGCGAGCCATCCGCACCAGGTAGGGTTGATTCATCCCTGACTTCCAGCCACAGGCGGGGAAAGCGATTTTGGTTTAGCACCTCAAATTTCTCTTCGAATATTTGACCCACCTGCGCGCGCAGCGTCCGGGCTGAACGCGAAAATTTCAATCCACTTAAGGAGAAAGCAGACCAAAGCCAGGAGCCAAAGAACAGCAAAGCCCAAAAAATCGAAAGCCTGTAATATAGCTTTCCCCCAGTGGTAAGTCCAGCCATCAGGCTGAGGGCTAACAAGGCTAATACAACTTTTTGCCCAGTAGTCATACTTCAGATCTGGCCTTTAAATCTCCCCCAGGTACTGGAACAAGACCGATGATCTCATCAAGGACCTGATCACTGCTTAGATCACGTAATCGGGCAGCTGGACCAAGGATCACACGGTGAGATAGGGCAGGTTTGATGAGAGCCTTGATATCATCCGGCAAGACAAAATCACGTCCCTGCATGGCGGCCATTGCCTGACCCGTCCTGAATAATGCCAGGCTGCCACGCGGGCTGGCGCCCAGGTATACATCTGCATGCTTGCGAGTCTGGTGGGTTAATTCAACGATATAGTGTTTTACACCAGGTGCAACATAAATGGATTTTATTGCTTCCTGTGCTTGTATAAGCTCCTTGGCTGAAGCAACTTGCTGTAAATCATTTACCGGGTGTTGATATTGCTGCCGTTCAAGGATATTTATCTCATCCTTGAGGTCTGGGTATCCCAACCTAAGCCGCATCAAAAATCGATCTAATTGCGCCTCTGGTAGTGGGAATGTACCTTCATACTCGATTGGATTTTGAGTAGCAAGGACCATGAATGGTTTCGGCAGAATATGGGTAATGCCGTCTGCAGTCACTTGATGTTCTTCCATAGCCTCCAACAAGGCTGCCTGTGTCTTCGGCGTAGCCCGGTTGATTTCATCGGCTAGCACAATTTGAGCCATAATGGGTCCGGGGCGAAACTCAAACTGCGTGCTTACCTGGTTATAGATGGACACACCGGTGACATCACTGGGGAGCATATCAGGTGTAAATTGGATCCTGCTGAATTCACAGCCTAATGATTTAGCCAGGCTGCGCGCCAGGACCGTTTTTCCCACACCCGGTACGTCTTCGATCAGCAAATGTCCCTGGCAGATCAAACTGATGATAGCTAGCTCGACAGGACCGCGTTTACCCACGATCACTTTTTCAATATTGTTGACAATTTTCTCGGTAAAGATCTGAATTTCAGTCATGCTTAACTCCAACTGCCTTTTATAAGGTGAAATTATCTACCCTAAGCAAATATTATCATAGATTTAGAGGCGGGCACCTATACATCTACTCAAGCTTGCGTAACCAGGTTCACTCAAATCATATCTTCTGCGGAATTATGCTAAAATGCAAACGGAGGAAAACCGCTTATGCCAACCAAGGTCATCCTAAACCCTTATGCAGGACGTTGGAAAGGCTTACAGAAACGTGAAGAAATCGAGTTTTCCTTGAAATCAGCAGGAATTGAGTTTGACCTGGTGATGACGGAAGCACCCAATCATGGAACTGAGCTGGCGTTTCAGGCTGCGAAAAATGGTTTCTCTCCGATCATCTCCGCCGGGGGCGATGGAAGTGTAAGCGAGGTAATGAACGGGATTGTATCTGCTGCCCAAGAAAGTGGGAGTGCACCCACTCCCGTGGGCATCCTACCATTGGGATCAGCCAATGACCTGATGGTCAACCTGGGTATCTCGACGAATATCCAGGAGGCAGTTAAGGTAATAGCTTCCGGTCATACCAGGCGGATCGATCTGGGTGAAGTTTCCGCTCGCGATATCTCCGGAGGTGAACTAAAGCGAAGATACTTCGATAATAATAGCGCGATTGGATTGGAACCCTGCATTACCCTGATCCAGCTGCGAATTTCCTGGCTGCGCGGCTCCCTTCGATATGTCGTTGCCGCACTGCTCGGTGTAGCGAAGAATCCCCAATGGAATATGCACCTTCAATGGGAAGGTGGAGAATATAATGGTCCCGCCACCCTGGTAACAGCCGGTAATAACCCCCTCACCGGTGGAGTATTTTATATGGCGCCGCATGCCGATCCTTTCGATGGGAAACTGGACTTCGTGTTTGGATCTATGCCTTCCAGGTTGCAAATTTTGAGGTTGCTCCCAAGGACAATGAAAGCCGGCGCTGGCAGCTACGTGGAACACCCAGCTATTCATGAGATCAAGGTCAGCTGGCTAAAGATCCACACGGACCAACCCACTCCTCTGCATGCTGACGGTGAGATTCAATTCGAAGCCACACAAGACATTGAGTATCATATCCTGCCTGATTATCTGCCGGTGCTAATGAATGCAAAACCCCGATAGTCTGGGTAGAACATCACCTGATTCTCCGGTTATTCGCCTGCTCACATCCATCTTACGCCTGTTCTTCAAGCTGCTATATCACCAGTTTGCCTGGTCATATGATTGGGTAGCGTGGGTTGTATCTTTGGGGTTATGGCAAAAATGGGTTTTATCCGTTGTGCCATATCTTGAAGGTCCAAGGACGCTTGAGATCGGCTTTGGACCAGGCCACTTACAAGTTGCACTGAGCAGGAAAGGGATTACTCACTTCGGGCTTGATGAAAGTGTTCAGATGGGTCGAACTGCACAGCGTCGTCTCATCCGATTGGGGTTCCACCCAAATTTAATCCGGGGTGATGCGCTGGCAATGCCGTTTGCAGAGTGCAGTTTTCACCAGGTTGTTATGACTTTCCCATCGGAATATATTCTAGATCCGGCCTCTCTGGCAGAAATTCACCGTGTACTATATGATGGTGGAACGGCTATCATGCTTCCGTTAGCCTGGATCACAGGTCGAAAGCCACTGGAACGTACGGTTGCCTGGATTAATCGCATCACAGGGGAAGCTGCCGATTGGAATGAGAAATCCTTGGATCCATTGAGAAAAGCTGGATTTATGGTCAGCTGGGAGCTGATTGAGTTTGACACGAGTAAAGTCTTGCTGGTCCGGATGGTTAAATCCGTTCGCACATGCTAAGGTCTGTTGTCATTCAAGTGGGATATTGTTGTAAAATGTAGGGTATGGAAATCAAGCTGGCGGTTGCCAAAATCAATAAATATGCCACCTCCGAAAGCGGCGACTCGGTGGAAGTGGTCGAACGGCCAAATGGGGGAATATCGGTGGTCATGGCGGATGGACAGAGTTCTGGTAAAGGCGCTAAGCAGATATCCTCATTGGTGGTCAGAAAGGTCATCTCACTTTTATCTGAGGGTGTCCGAGATGGAGCAGCAGCCAGGGCAGCTTCAGATTATCTCTTCACCGAGCGCAAAGGGAAAGTATCCGCAACGTTGAATATCGTCTCAATCGATCTGCAGACCGCTACCATGGTGATCACGCGCAACAATCCACTGCCGGTTCTCATCGCATCGAATGAAGAAGTGTGCGCCTTTGATGATGAGTGTAATCCGATCGGTATATATCGCGATACCCGTCCATTGATCAATGAAATGCCACTCGAGCCAGGACTGACTGTGGTTCTGTTTACCGATGGCTTGATCCATGCAGGTTCGCGCAGTGGAGAATGCCTGGATGTGAAAACATTTTTGGAAGCCCACATCGAGGAGGAAATCACCGAACCTCAGATCATCGCAGACCGGCTCCTTTCTGATGCGATGCAGCTTGACCGAGGACGACCGGTGGATGATATCTCCGTGGTCGTGATCCAGGTGACCAGCCAAAACGTAGATTCAGTCCGGCGAATGACCGTCCAGCTACCACTTAATTAAAATTTCAGCATGCCAGACAGCGTCTACCCTGCGTCTACTTATCGAAACCGATCCCGAGCCAGGGAAATTAAAGCTGCATGGCGAGATATCTGGCTTTTATTAGGAAGATTTGGTACGCCATTATTGATCTTTATCCTGGCAATTTTCGGGGGAGGTATTGCATACTATCTTTTGTCATTGGAAGCAGGAGAACCATTGGGGAACCTGCTCGAAGGAATTTATCAAGTCTTGTCGATGACATTCTTGCAGAACAGTGGCAATTTTCCGCATACATGGTACCTTGGTATTTTTTATTTCGTTATGCCGGTGATAGGTCTCATCATATTGGCGCAAGGCGTGGCAGAGTTCAGCGTGATGTTATTCAACCGCCGGGCACGTGGAAAAGAATGGGAGATAGCTGTGGCCTCTACATATAATAACCATATCATCCTGGTCGGTTTAGGGCATCTTGGGTTTAGGGTGGCAGAAGAATTGATCAATATGGAGCAGGATATCGTTATTATTGAGACTAATCCAAAAGCCGATCTGACAGCTACGGTGAAAAAAATGGGAATCCCGGTGATCCAGGATGATGCCAGCCATGAGCTGACGTTGGAATCAGCAGGTGTTGAGCGGGCGAGGGCAATTATCCTTTGCATACAAAATGATAGTCTGAACCTGAAGATTGCGCTTAAAGCTCAACGGCTTAATCCAAATATCCACGTGATCTTGCGGATATTTGATGATGATTTCGCCCAAGGGCTGCAGGAACAATTCGGTTATTCAGCTTTCAGCGCTACGGGGATGGCAGCACCGGCTTTTGCGGCCGCTGCCTCAGGTGTCGATATGACCCGCCCGATCACCGTCGAAGGTCAATCGATGAGCCTGGCTCATTTGAAGATCGAGCGCGAATCTATATTCAACAACCAGACGATCAGTGAAGTTGAACAAAAATACAAGCTCAGTATCGTGTTCCTCCGTAGAAACAGCACCTCAGATTTCCACCCACCTGCCGACAGCCGCCTTTCTGCTGATGATGAGCTGGCTGTCCTGGGAGGGTTGAGTGAGATCAGAACACTGGCTATCGATAATCACTCAACCAGTTAAGATCGAGAGCAGAAAGATATGATTATCGGGGTGGTAGGCACATGCGGAGCCGGAAAATCCTCCCTGGTGGCGGGTTTAGTGGCTAAGGGTTACTCGGTCAGGCACATTGCGCAAGAACATTCATATGTGCCCGACATGTGGAAACGGCTGACCAACCCTGATATATTGATCTACCTGGATGTTTCTTACGAAAACACCATCCTGCGACGAAAATTAGATTGGACAGTTGATGAATACTCCGAACAACAGCGCAGACTAAGACACGCCCGCCAGTACGCTGACTTGTTTGTGGATACCAACCCGATGACTATGGATGAAGTGAGAAACATGGCGCTGTCATTTATTGAGGCTTTTGACCAGGCATAGCCTGTTATTAGACATTCCCATAGATAGGGAGTATAATTCGACCCGCCAGTCGATTTTGGCATCGTAGCCAGCATTCGGCTGGCGTTTGCGTGAATCATGGAGGTTGAAACCAGTAGATGAACCGGACTTATCGATTACTTATCCCTATCGCATTAATATTGATATTCGCGATTTATATTGACCTACCGAAGAGCCCTGGCATCCATTTCGCCGGCATCAACCGTGATTTCAACACTCGCCTCGGACTGGACCTGGTTGGGGGATTACAGGCACTATTGGAGGCAGACGTCCCTGCAACCACGACGATCAATCCGAGCGATATGCAGATCGCCCAGCAAATCGTCAGCAACCGCGTGAACGCCCTGGGCGTCTCGGAGCCAGTAGTCCAACAGGCCGGCTCACGCCGCATTGTGGTGGAGCTTCCAGGCGCAACCGACACTGAAAAGGCATTGGCCCTCATCAAGCAGACAGGTTTGCTCGAATTCGTTGATATGACGGCGCTGACCAGCGCAGAAGCTGCCTCGCTCATGGGCAAGAATATCAATACCGATTGGACACCCGCAGGCAGCCAACCATCACCTGCCATCACCCCAACACCGGAATCGTCCATTACGCCATCTGCCACACCTTCATCCACAATCACCTCCACGTTACCTCTGGCAACTGGACCAACCTTCCATACCGTGATGACCGGAGCTGATTTAACCAACGTTGGTGTCCAAACCAACCCAGGCGGTGGTTATGTGGTCGGATTTGAGTTAAATCCGGAAGGCACCCAGATTTTTAAGGATTTCACCACAGCACACGTCGGGCAAATTCTAGGAATCGCTTTGGATAAGCAGGTAATCTCTGTCCCTGGTATCAATAGTCCCATAACCGGGGGCAAAGGCGTAATTGAGGGAAAGTTCACTTCAGATGAAGCCAACAACCTGGCACTGAAGTTAAAGTATGGGTCGTTGCCCATCCCTCTTAAAGTTATCACCAGCGAGACCGTTGGCCCCACCCTGGGGCAGGACTCACTGCGGGCGAGCTTAATTGCAGGTGGAATCGGGATGGTAGTAGTTGTATTGTTCATGGGGCTGTATTATCGTCTTCCAGGCGTGGTAGCCGACCTGGCGTTGCTTTGTTATGCCTTGCTTACCTACGCATTATTCCGTTGGATCCCGGTCACGCTTACTCTACCCGGAATTGCTGGATTTATTTTGAGCGTCGGAGTGGCTGTAGATGCCAATGTTTTGATCTTTGAGAGGATAAAAGAAGAGCTGCGGTCGGGTAAAACACTCAAGAATTCGATTGATCTTGGATGGAAAAATGCCTGGCCATCCATCAGAGATTCGAACTTCTCGACGCTGATCACCTGTGGAATCCTATTTTGGTTCGGGAACACATTTGGGGCGAGCATTGTCAAAGGGTTCTCACTAACCCTGGCGATCGGTGTATTGGTGAGCATGTTCACCGCCATTGTTGTGACGCGTACCTTTCTACATTTGATCCTGGATAACATCGACTTCACCGAGCATGCACGTTGGTTCGGGATTTAGGAGCCTTGGATGATTGATATTGTAAAACGGCGATATTTATACTTTGGGATTTCATTATTGGTCATTATCCCCGGGATGATTGCATTATTGTTATGGGGGCTGCCCCTGGCGATCGATTTTAAAGGCGGCAGTCTACTTGACCTGCGTTTTGACACCGGTACGGTTCCACAGCCTTCGCAAATCAGTGCAATATACACAGAGTATGGCTTTGTTGATTCAATCGTGCAAACCTCCGGCTCGAATGGGCTGGTCATACGCTCTTTAGATATGACTGACGCCCAGCGCAACCAGATAGTCTCTCAAATTGAATCACGTTTTGGAACCACAATCACGGTGAACCGTTTTGAATCAGTTGGACCTTCGGTCGGGCAGGAAGTTGCCAAGCGGGCTGCCGGAGCAGTTGGCTTAGCAGCCCTCGGTATCCTTCTATATATAACACTCGCCTTCAGAGGCGTGTCGCATGCCTTCCGCTATGGTGTGGCGGCGATCATCGCCATGCTACACGATGTTGCTGTGGTCATCGGCGTGGAAGCGATCATTGCACACTTTTTCCATTGGGAAGTTGACGCCCTCTTCCTTACCGCCCTCCTGACAGTGATTGGCTTTTCGGTCCATGATACCATCGTGGTATTTGACCGCATCAGGGAAAACCTGAACATTTATCGAAAACTGCCATACGAAATTGTAGTCAACCACTCCATTGTCCAGACCCTGGTGAGATCGATCAATACGCAGCTAACGGTCATGCTCACCTTGCTCTCACTGGCGCTATTCGGTGGGATAACCATCCGGCATTTTGTGATAATCCTGTTGGTTGGTGTGTTCAGTGGGACGTACTCCTCTATCTTCAATGCTTCGCCCATCCTGGTGGTGTGGGAGAACCAGGAATGGAAGACCTGGTTCAGGCGGAGTGTTAAGTCGGTATAATGGCTATACGAAGGTTTCGAAAAAACTATCTCGGGGTTGTCTCGTCAATAACAGGGAAGTGCAGGAGAGGGAAATAAGCTTGGATCCCATGGGTACCCTCTCCTTTGTTCCCAGTTAATCGATCAAATTCAACAATCCCAATCTACGATCCCCCCACCATTACTGCTACCAGGTCCTGGAAATAAATCAATAAAACCGCCCCCATCACCAGGAAGGGACCATAGGGCAAGGCAGCAAAAGCCTGGTACTTTCGGGTGACCAACATTACCAGGATATACAGCAAGCTCACCAACCCCCCGATCAATACTGCCACGACCAACCCAAATAAAATAAGCGGCCATCCGAGCATCAAGCCTAGAACACCGCTCAGGTTTACATCGCCGAAACCAAAAGCGACATCATTGACCGGCTGACCCCGACGGCGATTGATAAGCTTCATGATCAGCACCCCCAGCATGTATATCAGCCACATGATCACGAAACCCGCGATACCACCGACCAGGGTGCGCATCCAGCCAACGCGCAGGAAGCCCACGACCAATCCCAATACCACACCGAACAAGCTCACCGGGTGCATGATCAGGCGATATTCAAGGTCAATTAAGACCACCACCCCAAAGTACGCCAGGACGACCATTCCAAGCCAATATCCGAGTTTATTTGGAGGTGAATAACTGATCAAGACCGAGGCGACAATAAAAAATACCTCCACGATCCACACCCTGATGCTCCTACGCTGGTGACAGGTGGGGCAACGCCTGGGCCAAACGAGGTAGTTTATCCAATTCTGGTTTGTGTCACAGGCAATGCAAAATGGTCGGGAAAATCGCCGGCGGAGTGGTAGTACATCCGCCAGATAATTTACCAGCATTCCGAACAGCCAGCCAGGAATAATCGCCAGGAGGTTGTATGTTATCATAGAAGAAATTATAGCAAGGATTTTTCGTTTCGAGTCTTTACCTGGAGTTATTATCGATTTTGTAAGGAGGATGTGATGGAAAAGTTGATCATCCAGGGGGGATACCCATTGAACGGAGAAGTTACTCCTTCAGGAAATAAGAACGCTGCATTGCCCCTGCTGGCGGCCTGCCTGCTGACAGATGAACCCGTCATCTTGCACAATGTGCCGAATATTCGGGATGTGCACGATATGATTGCACTACTGCAAAGCCTGGGAGCGGATGCTGAGAGGATTGATACCCATACATGGAAGATACGGGCAGCCAACTTGTGCTCAGCTGAATTAAAACCAGAGTTATGCCGCCGGATACGGGCTTCAATCTTGCTGGCAGGTCCAATGGTGGCGAGAACCGGGGAGCTCAGGCTGCCTCCCCCGGGTGGCGATGTGATCGGCAGGCGTAGAGTAGATACCCATATTCTCGCAATCCGTGCCTTGGGTGCCCAGGCAGACTTCGACCGTTCGAACCGGATGTTCGTATTTTCAGCTAAAAAGCTTACGGGTGCAGATATCCTCCTGGATGAAGCGAGCGTGACCGCCACAGAAAATGCCATCATGGCTGCGGTTACCGCAGAAGGAACCACCATCCTCAGAAATGCTACCTCTGAACCCCACGTCCAGGAGTTATGCCATTTTCTCAACTCCCTGGGCGCAAAGATAGAAAATATCAGCTCCAACACCCTTCACATCGAAGGGGTTAAAAAACTGCATGGGGGTGAATTTACCATTGGACCCGACTATCTCGAGGTGGTGAGCTTTATCGGAGCAGCCGCGCTCACACACGGATCGATCACAATCAACAATGCCGGAGCGCACTATTTAGGCATGATCAGGCTGGTTTTGGGCAGGATAGGCGTTGAGTGGCAGGTGGACGGAGATAAAATTCTGGTCCAAGCCCCACAAAAACTGGTGGTGGAGCCAGACTTGGGAGACGCCATACCGGTAATCAACGTCATGCCATGGCCATCCTTTCCGACCGACCTGATGAGTATCGCCATCGTGATCGGCACGCAATCCAAAGGTAGTGTGCTGTTCCACGATTGGATGTATCCAAGCAGAATGTTCTTTACCGATAAGTTGGTGGGCATGGGTGCCCAAATCGTCCTGTGTGACCCACATCGCTGCATCGTACAGGGACCGACTCAGCTTTACGGCGAGGTGCTCGAGAGCCCAGATATCCGCGCTGGTATGGCACTAGTACTGGCTGCATTGACAGCAGAAGGACAATCTGTCATCCGAAACTTGGGGCAGATCGATCGTGGCTACGAACGGATAGACGAAAAACTGCGCCTCCTGGGCGCTAAAATTGAGAGAACGACTGAATTGTGACCGAACCGGGAATTAATTCCTGGAAACCTGACCAATAACTTCTAAAAATTGCGTGACGATGGTGCGCAGCATCGGTTCAGGCAGCGCTCCAACCTGCCGGTGGACAATCTTACCTGCTGAAACAAACAGCATTGTCGGAATACCCTGTACACCGTATTTCATCGCCCATTCTGGATTCTCATCCGTGTTCACCTTTGCAACAATGACCTTACCGGCATGTTCCCTGGCAATTTTCTCCAAGGTGGGAGCAATCATCTTGCACGGTCCACACCAGGGAGCCCAAAAATCTACAATAACCGGCACGCTTGAATTTAATACAGTTTTTTCGAATACCGCATCGGTTACATGAATGGGTTCGTCAATTATCATTAAAATTTCTCCAAATTTGGTTTCTAAATTAGATGCACCCTTAATAAAATAGTTACAGAAACCGATTTCTATTCAGCTGGTGTTCCTGGGGAGAGGATCTGATAGGAGGATCGGATCTTTGCTACTTGACACAGCATGGCACCGACCGAGCAGTACTTCTCTTCAGATAGCTGGATGGCACGCTCAACTGAATTTGGATTAATCCCATCTCCCCATATCAGGTAGGTGACTTCAATCTCATTGTAGATTTTGGGGAAATCTTCTGCTTTTTTTCCTCGCACTTTTACTTTTAATGCCTGCAGCGGCTCACGCTTCTTGGTCAATATATCGACAATATCCACACCCGTGCAGCCTGCCAAACCCACGAGGATCAATTCCATCGGTGAGACACCGGGCACGTCATCAAGCTTACCCATCTGAACCGTCCCACCCGAAACATTGGTCCCGATGAAAGCACCCCCACCCTTCCACTCGGCTTCGATCTCACGCCATTGATCAGACATATTATTATCCTAAAATTAGATTAAACCAAGTATAGCATGAGCCATTTCAATTGTCAGGTATAATCTCGCCATGATGTTCAACTCAGCCAATCAACAGGTTTCGAATTACACCATCGCCACACCTGTGTATGAAGGACCAATGGACTTGCTGCTACAGCTGATCGAACGCGCAGAGCTGGACATCACAAAGTTATCTTTAGCCCTGATCACCGACCAATACCTCGAGTATATCCGTACACTTACCGCCCTGGAGGCAGATGATGTCTCTGCCTTCCTGGTGATTGCAGCCAAACTGCTGCAGATCAAATCTGAAGCCCTGTTACCCCGCCCTCCGCAGCGAGAACCGGGTGAGGAAGACCCCGGTGAGGCATTGGCGAAGCAGCTGGTCATGTATAAACGCTTCCGCGAAATCGCCACCATCCTCGAACAACGCGAGTCGGAAGGTTTAAAGACTTACTTGAGGGTGGCGCCCCCTCCGAAACTGGAAGGGAGTTATGACCTCACTGGGATCACGGTTGATGATATCGCTGCAGCCGCCCAGGAAATATTTACTGATCTCAACCAGGCAGATGCACTCAGTACGGTGGTGCCGCCTTCACGGGTGACAATCCGTGAAAAAATCACGTTGATCACCGAATCGCTCCACCGTCAAAAAACCGTGTCATTCCGGTCACTGATGAACCATGATAATTCACGCCTGGATATCGTGGTTACTTTTTTAGCCATGCTTGAGCTGATCAAACGACACCTGGTGCGGGTCTCGCAGGATGGCTTGTTTGGCGATATCTCGTTGGAGATATCTGAAGCCTGGGATGAAATGGATGAGCTGGAAACCGAATTCGGCGAATAGCGATTGAAAGGACCATGGCGAGCAGTCTTAGGCTTCAATGACCAGGCTCACCGGGCAGTGATCTGAGCCAAGGATATCCGAATGAATTTTCGCATCCTTTACTAGCGGAACCAAGAGCTTCGGAAATCAAAAAATAATCCAAACGCCAGCCGGTATTGTTTTTACGGGCGTTCGCCAGATAAGTCCACCAGGTATATTCAACCCGCTCGGGGAACAACAGCCGGTAGATATCCACAAAGCCATGAGAGAGATATGTATCTACCCAGGCGCGTTCTTCAGGCAGGAATCCTGAAGTTTTTTGGTTCGCTTTTGGGTTCCGCAAGTCGATCTCGTTGTGGGCGGTATTAAAATCCCCACAGATGATCAAGCGCTCACCATTAGTATGCAGCTGGTCGCATAGTTCCAACAAGTGTGAATAAAACTTAAGCTTATAATCAACCCGCTCCATACCGCGCTGGCCGCTGGGGAAATAGACATTGTATAGAAAAAAACCCGGGAATTTCGTACGGATCACCCGACCTTCATGGTCGAATTCTTCTTTTCCAATGCCGTAATCCACTGCAAGGGTTGGTATACTGCTAAACGTCGCCACCCCGCTGTAGCCGGGTTTTACTGCCGGATTCCAATACACCTGGTGGGAATTGAAACGCTGCTGGTACTCAGTAGGGATCTGCTCAGGACGGGCTTTGACCTCCTGTAAGCACAAGACATCCGGCTGCTCCTGCTGGACCCAATCCCAGGCACCCTTGCTGAGAACCGCCCTTAGCCCATTGACATTCCAGGTGGTGATCTTCACACCAGATCATCCATCAAATCTATCGGTACTGCTGCAAGGCCGACTAATCCGGGACCGGTGTGCACACCCAGGACTGGTGAAATTCGAAGTACTTCCATTTTCCCTACCTTTACTTTATCTTTCATCATCTCCGCCAGATGATTAGCTTGTTCTGCCAGTTGACCGTGCAGGACTGAAATCCACAATGATGTATTTTTCCCATACAGGCTTTCAATATGGTTGGCAATCGTATCCAATGCTTTTGGAATTGTCCGCGCCCGACCCATGGTCGAATATTTTCCATCCGACTTTTCCACCCGGATGAGCGGTTTGATTCCCAGGAGTGAGCCTGCCAACGCCTGGACTCTACCGATGCGACCCCCACGCTGCAGATACTCGAGGGTTTCAAGGGTATAGATCACTTCGGTAGACTCACGAATTTTTGAAAGCTTTTCCAGGATGTACTCTTTGTTGCGACCTGCCCTGGCTCCCATCGCGGCTGCGAGCACTTGAAAACGCTCACCTCCGGAAAGGGTGAAGCTATCCACGATGGTAATCACTTTCCCAGGTAGCTGGGCTGCACCTGACCGGGCTGACTCGATCGTCCCACTCAACCCGGATGATATGTGGATCGACAGCACTTCCTCTCCCTGCTCAACCAGCTTCTTATAGATATCCGCGAATATTCCAGAAGACGGTTGTGATGTGGTGGGTATTTGTGGGGCAATCCTTACCAGCCGCTGATAGAAATCATCGGGCGTGATATCATTTGAGTTAACTTCACCTTCTGGAAACTGGATAAAAAGGGGAGCAACTTGAATATCCAATGCAGCTGCTTCTTCCCTGGGTAAATCAGCAGCACAATCTGTCACAATTTTCATAAAAACTTATCTCCTTGGCGCAACCCATTCTTGGGTTTAAAGCCTCTAATCTGGTCTAAGATGTATCAATATGCGGCTATTATACAAGACCCGAGCAGAAAATTGTGTTAAAATCATCCATCGTTATTACGAAGTAGGATCATCGCAAGCAAATCGTGAGAGGTAAGCATTCAGCATGAAGCAAATCATACCCCCAGTCAAAGGTACGCGTGATTACTACCCAGAGAAAATGGCCGTCAGGAACTGGCTATACCAGACAATACGCCAGGTCTCTACGTCATTCGGTTACCAGGAATGGGAAGCCCCCATACTGGAAAGCATCACGCTGTACGCAGCTAAATCTGGCGAGGAATTGGTCAATCAGCAATCGTTTATTTTCCCGGACCGCGGTGGAGATATGTTGACCCTGCGCCCAGAGCTGACTCCCAGCCTGGCCCGGATGGTGGCGCAGCGCCAGAACCAGCTGGTGTTTCCCCTGCGCTGGTGGTCTTGGGGACCATTCTGGCGCTACGAACGTCCTGCACGCGCTCGGACCCGCGAATTTTTTCAGTGGAATATCGATTTACTGGGGGTGGATACACCCGAAGCGGATGCTGAGCTGATCGCGATTGCAGCGCAGGTTTTTCGAACGAGTAGGGATTTCCGCTGATAAAGCAGTGATCAATGTAAATGATCGACAATTGACCAATTCAGAGCTAACGAAGATAGGCATGCCTGCGGAAAAGCAGCTTGATTATTTGAACCTGATCGATCGCCGGTCAAAAATGGAGACATTAGAGTGGGAGGCGAATGCCTTGGACTTGGGGATGAATGCGCAACAATTGGAAGGCATGAAAGTATTCCTCAGCGACCCTGACCTGTGGAAAAAATCGAACACCCTGGTCAGGGTGTTCGATGCGCTAGAAGCTCTGGGAGTTCGGGAATATGTGCGCTATGACCCGAACACCATCCGCGGCTTGCTGTACTATACCAGCACAGTATTCGAAGCCTATGCCTTGAACAGCGATATCAAGCGCGCCTTGCTGGGTGGCGGACGGTATGATAATTTAATGACCCAGGTGGGCGGTGACCCACTGCCAGCGGTCGGTTTTGCCATGGGCGACCTGGCGATTGGCTTGCTGCTTGAGTCATCTGGTTTAATCCCCAAAGAGATCACCAGCCCGCCAGCCGATGTGTTGGTAACCGTATTCGATCCTGAAAGACAACCATCCTCAATTTCGTTCGCTGCTGAATTGCGCAGTGCAGGCATCAACGTGATTTGCAGCCCTGAAGCCTCTAAACTACCCAAGCAGTTCAAGTATGCTGACCGGACTGGTATTCGTGTTGCCGTTGTGATCGGTCCGGATGAAGCTGCCAATAACCAGGTGACTATCAAGGACCTCTCCAACAGCCGCCAACTTACCGTTTCATGGAAAGAGGCGCTGGCAGAAATTACAAAACTGCTTGAAAGCCACCGCCCCATGTGATAAAATCAGCCCGCTCATGGTGCCTGTAGCTCAATGGCAGAGCACTTGACTGTGGATCAAGGGATTGACCGGTTCAGGCCTGGACGGGTGTCATCCGAGTTCCTTTGCCAACCCCATAGATGTGGGAATAATATCCACTAAAATCGACACTCCGACCCCATATATGGGGTCGACCTTTTTATGTTAAAGCAAACTTGCCTGGCCATTTGTGCGCCATTTTATTATTTCAATAAGCTCCCTTTTGAATTAAAATCAATTGTGTCGATAGGTGAATATAATAACCAAGGAAGAATATCCGATATTTACGTTAGTATTAAAATAACAGTTATGTAAATGAAAACCAGGATAACATTTTAGCGAGGGAATTATAAGGAATAGGAGGAGCTGTGGCTAATCATATGCGGGTGACGTTAGAAATCGGACCTAAAGGCAAGAAGGTGGTGGCGGTGGCGCCGGATTGGCCTGGCCTAGAGCGCGGGGCAAAGACTGCGGAGGCTGCAAACGAACGTTTACTTGCCTACGTTCCACGTTATGAAAAGGTGACAAAGATAGCTGGAATGGAGGCCGCATTCGCGAACATCACCGACATCAACGTAATCGAGCAATATCCAGGTAATGGCTCAACCGACTTCTGGGGTATCTCGTTCGCGTTATCGAGCATCGACAAGCAAACCATGCCGGACGAAGAATTGGAGCGCGAACTGACACTGATGCGGGCATGTTGGACGTTTTTCGACGATGTGCGCTCGAACGTGTCGGCAGAGTTGCAGCGAGGTCCGCGTGGCGGAGGACGTGATCGAGACCATATCGTCCGCCATGTGGTTGCCAGCGAGCGGGATTGGGCGGAGAAGCTCAACCTGTTCATGCTTCCGAAGCCGATACAGCTCGATGAGGGATGGATCGCGCATCGCGACCTCTATTGCCATTCAATTCGCGAGTTTCATGCGCAAGGCAAAATGGCCCGCACCTGGCCACTTCACTACCTGATCCGGCACACAGCGTATCACACGCTTGACCATGCTTGGGAAATGGAAGACAAAGATCTGACTAACAAGCGAGCGTGAAACCGAAGCTTTTTCTCTTGCAAAAATGTCAGGAAGGCCAGAGAATATACAAATAAAAAGATTAAAGATCCAATTATATTGGAATAGGTGTCAGAATATCATCCATCAGTTGAGCAGTGTACTTTGCTGCGAAACCAAGGGAGCTCTTTTGCGAGCGGGCTGAGCTGCCTGACCCTGCATGGTCGGGATGAAATGAGCATAGGTCGTCAGCAGAATTGAGATCGAGCCAGTAGGTTGGGTTGAGCCTGCACCGAGCGTATTTTGCGAGTGTGTACGACGATTTTCCGTACGAAACCCAACACTATGACCTAGCATCTCTGCTACAATCACTGGGGGAATTCCATGAGATAGCATGATCGTCGCTGCTGTATGCCGACAATCATGGAAACAGATTGCCGACAGAAAAGCATTGTTGGACAGGTTATTGGTATTTAAGAATACCAGGTGAATTAGATAAATACACCTGATGAGACATGAAAACGCTTTGCTAATTCACGAATTTGTCGAACGTTTAGTTCACGCTTTCCACTTAAGACTTCTGATACCACCCCTTGTGAGCCTACTTCAGATAAACTTGATTGCACCAATTGATGCTCTTCCATCAAGTAGCCCAGTACTTCGATCCCACTGCTTTCTGGCAATGGAACGTGGTCTTCTTCGTACACCTGGATCAGTGTCCCTAAGGTGTCCAATAAACTATACAACGGGTGATTTTCATTATCTCCAACTTCATCCAGTAAATCATTCAACCGTTTGATCGCCGCGTTATATTCCCGTTCATACCGAATGGTAAGAAGCGGACGGATATGCGCCCATTGGCTTTCTATTTCTTTCGATACAATTGTGCTCATAATTTCCAACTTCCTTTTTCATACTCTCGATGGGTTAGCACATGCCGAACATACACATTCCCAAATTTGTCAGGAAATTTGCTATAATATCCCCATGTCAGAACCAAAAACCAAACCCACCAGTCAAAGCGTAATAGAATTTTTAAACAGCGTTGTGCCTGAAGAAAAAAGGCAAGATGGATTTACGCTACTTGAAATTTTTGAGAAGATCACAGGGGAAAAAGCCGTTATGTGGGGCACAAGCATTGTAGGCTTTGGTCAATATCACTACAAATCTGAAAGAAGCAGGCAAGAGGGTGACTGGATGTTAGTAGGATTTTCACCAAGAAAGCAAAACTTAACCTTGTATATTATGCATGGGAACAAAGACAACCCGGCGCTTGAAAAACTGGGAAAACATAAAACAAGTGGTGGAATGGGTGGCTGTTTGTATATCAATAGGCTCTCTGATGTTGATCAAAAAGTTCTTAGTCAACTAATCGAAACATCGTATCGTTCTATGAAGGAGACAAACAAATGAAAGGCACAAAAGACGCTCCTTGATTTAAAACCATCGCACCAAAGCCGTCTCACTGTCTCGATATTTTTCGCAAAATAGGCGTAAAGCCTTACGCGAGATAACATGCACCATAGGATTATATCTCATGAGATACAAAGCAAGCGCTCAAGAAAAATAGATAAGTTAAGTAATGATCGAGCCTCTCTTGGACGATTGCGCAGCTTGACCCTTCATTGTCGGAATGAGTAGGCAGAGGTCGTCAGTAGGATTGAGATCGAGCCAGTAGGTTGGGTTGAGCCTGCACCGAGAGTATTTTGCGAGTGTGTACGACGATTTTCCGTACGAAACCCAACACTATGACCGAGCATCCCGGCCACGATCACTGGTGGGATACCGTGTGAGAGCATCAGTGTCTCCGCGGTTTGCCGGTATTCCTTAAAAACAAAATGCATGCAAGCTGACTGTTTTCAACATCTATTAATTGCTTGAAAGCCACCGCCCCATGTGATAAAATCAGCCCGCTCATGGTGCCTGTAGCTCAATGGCAGAGCACTTGACTGTGGATCAAGTGGTTGCGGGTTCGACCCCCGTCAGGCACCCCAACGATTGTAGGACTTTCTGAGAAGAAAGTCCTTTTTGTTTGTAGCAATAATTCTACACATTCTAATACCACACAATGGCTACAGCTTAATATCTATGCGAGAATTGGTCAAGTTGGTGGGTAAAGTTGATTTTTCTGTAATACTTTTCTTACCGGGGTTCCTCAATTTATAGATATATTTAATCACTCAGCCCTTAATTCTCCAGCTTTTCCGGGTAGCCGCACAGCATAGATACTCAATTGATAATTCGCAGGCTTTTCAGTCCTACCATATAAAAATCGAAAAGTAAAATTCAACATTGGAAGCAACATTTAAAAAAACTAATCCACCAGATACACCTGGCTGATCCTGGCATCTTTTTCTGAATGCCGCGGTAAAGGCAGCAAAGTCGCATACCTGCTCATAAAACGTCTGCCAATACTACCGATGGGGTTTCAATTTCCGCCAGAAGGGAACATTTTCGAGCATAATTTCGTTAACCACTAATACTTAGGAAGGAAACATTCGGAGGATTCTGATGAAAAAGTTGTTTTTCGGGTTCGGAATATCAATCGCCATCATTGCATTATCGGCGTGCAGTGCTGCACAACAAGGCAGCGGTGGAGACCTGACCGGTAGTGTCTGGTCGTTAACTGAGTTGGCGGGGAAACCACTCGTGTCTGGTTCAGGCATCACTGCTCAATTTAGCTCGGACGGAATGGTGAGCGGCTCTGCCGGGTGCAACCGCTATTCAGGTAGTTATACCGTTTCAGGGAATTCAATCTCATTTCCATCCGCACTTGCCTCGACGATGATGATGTGTGACTCCCCTGTGATGGACCAGGAGACCGCTTATTTCAATGCGTTAAGCAACGCCAAGACCTATTCGGTTAAAAATGACCAGCTCACATTATATGGTTCTAATGGCTCTGCCCTGGGTGTGTATAAAGCCCAATCTCAAGATCTATCAGGTAGCGCCTGGGACGTGATCAGCTATAACAACGGAAAACAAGCTGTTTCCAGCGTGATGATCGGTACATCTCTTACCGCCAGCTTTGGCACGGATGGCAATATTTCGGGCAGCGGTGGCTGCAACTCTTACAGCGGCTCTTACAAGTTGAGTGCGAACCAGATTACCATAGGTCCACTGGCCTCAACCAAAAAGTTCTGCGGCGAACCCGCAGGCGTGATGGACCAGGAGACACAATTTCTGTCTGCCCTACAAACCGCTGCAACCTACCAGGTGGAAGTGAATGTGCTCGAGTTGCGAACCCAGGATGGTGCACTGGCGGTTCAGTTCAATAAGAAATAGCATCACCAAGTTATTGGATTAATTCTGAAATCCAGGTTGATATTATCGTTGTTCTGCCTGGCTGCCGCTTCATTGACTATAATGTTGGCGGCAGTTTTATTTAAGTTTTTCGCATAGTTACTGCTCGTGAATAAATAGTTATGCGATCTAATCATAATTAATCCAAGAATCTCAAACACCGCTCCGGGAAAACAGTATAATATAGCATCAGATTAACGCGCGGTATGACGAGGGAAAGTTGTGTGTCACTAGCTGTAGATCGAGGTAACAAAAAATCACTTTCAACACTCTAAGGAGAATTACAATGACAACTGCAGTACAAATGCAAACCAAGCAACGCCCCTGGTGGTTGACGCTGATCACAGGCATTTTGGCAGTGATCGTAGGAGCCATCATGCTTTGGGCCCCTGCTGCGGCCAAGCTTGATGTTTACAAAGGCCTGGTGGTAGTATTGGGCATCTATTGGCTGGTCGAAGGTATCTTCGAAATCGTCGCCATCTTTATTGACCATTCCATGTGGGGATGGAAGCTATTCCTCGGCATCATCAGCATTGGCGCAGGGATATACATCCTCTCATACCCAATCATTGCCGGAGTTGCCCTGCCGCAGATTTTTGCTCTGGTGTTAGGTATCTGGGGTTTGATGTATGGCATCTCGTTGCTGATCATGGCTTTCAGTGGTGCCGGTTGGGGTGCAGGTATCCTGGGTGTCCTCGGGATCATCTTCGGTATCGCCTTGATGGTCAACTATTATAAACTCGGGGTGGGATTGTCCATGGTGTGGTCAGCAGCAGTACTTGCCGTCATCGGTGGAATTGCTCTCATCGTCCAGGCATTCCAACAGCGGTCTGCATAAGATTACTTCGTAATAAATGGGCAGAATCCTGGATGAGCAACAGGTTCATGAGATTTTCCTCGTCGGATTTAAAAAAGAAATCATGAATCATGATAGCTATAAAACCACTACAATATTGACGACACCGCGCGGGTGACAATCGCCGATTAATGGTTTTTAGTTTCTCTCATCTCAGACCTGGTGCTCGTCCGGATCTCCCATTTACTGCTGCTTGAACCTGAAGGATTATTTACCCCAGAATATTTATCTCATATTCACCCATTATTCTCCTGTCAATGATGGGATTTTTTCTAATCTCAAGACGTGTTTAGTTCCAGTGAATTGACAAATATGTTTGATTATGTGCCGCAATATCTGCACTTGACAGGAATCTGTTCCGCCTATCAACACTAGATCCCTCCGCTCCGTTCAAGGAGAAATCATGCCAGCACAGAATAACAGAGATAAGGAAATTGCCATAATAGGACTAGACCGTTTTGGCAGCTGCCTGGCACGCCGGCTCGAAAGCTTAGGGCACAAAGTCCTGGCAATTGACATCGACCCTGCCGCGGTGAAAAAAATTGCTGATGAAATCACCGAAGCGGTCATCCTGGATGCGAGTGATGAAGATGCTCTCCGCGAGGTGGATATCACTGCATTTAATACAGTCGTCGTCGGTATTTCCCGTGATTTTGAAGCCAGCGCCCTGATCACCTCAACTCTAAAAAAATTGGGGATACCTCAGGTGATTTGTGTGTCCAACTCGGACCGCCATCGGGAAATTTTATTGCGCATCGGCGCAGACCGGGTGATCTTGCCTGAGGAAGACAGCGGCTACGGGTTGGCTGATGAGCTTAGCATTCCAGGCATGATGGACCAGCTTCATTTAAATCAGGATTACAACCTGATCGAGATAAAATCTCCCCCGTGGCTGGTTGGCGAGGGAATTGAAGCGTGTGAGGACTATCACATCGTTGTTGTACTCATCCTGCGCGGCGATGAGATGATCATCAACCCTGATCAGGGTACGCGCTTTTTCGAAGATGACATCCTGGTGATTGTGGGTGAAAAACGTAACCTGGCAAATTTCACCAACCGAGATGAATAAGCCTGAATCCTTCAGAGAGCCAGATCCCAAATTGGGGGCTTCATCCCGCAAGCAGCGCTTGATTCGCATGAGCAGTGAAGGTGAATCGGAGCATAGACGGCAATTCCCAATTGCGATGCAATTGGTGACTGGATTGATCGTGCTCATTGCCATTGGTACTGCCTTGTTATTGCTCCCAATCGCGGGTACGCATAAGTTGTCGTTAATGGAGGCACTGTTCACTTCAACATCAGCTTCCGCAGTCACCGGTCTGAGCCTGTTCCCCATCAGCAAAGACCTTACCACGTGGGGACAAATTATCCTGATGTTGCTGATCCAGGTTGGTGGGGTTGGTTTTATCGTCGCAGTAGTGATGATATTCCGGCTGATCGGACACAAGGTGACCCTGGGTGAAAGATTAACAGTCACCAGCTCGTTGGGATTGGACCGCCCGGAAGAGATCACTAGGATCATGTTCAGGGCAATTAGCCTGATGTTAGTGATTGAGGGGATAGGCGCCGTCTTACTATTCCTGCATTGGAGAATAGCGGGGATCGTCCCACCTGGTAAAGTCGTCTTTTATGCCATCTTCCATGCAGTCACTGCATATTGCAACGCAGGTTTTGACCTATTCTTTGGTTTACCGCAGTATCCGAATGGATTACCCACCGATCCAATCAGTCTCATTATCATCGGCGGATTGATTATCCTGGGAGGTCTGGGAATACCGGTATACATGGATTTGATCTTCAGGCGGAAGCGCCCGTTTTCACTGCATACACGCCTCACAGTTGCCATAGCCTTAATCCTTATATTATTCGGTTGGGTCGGTTTGCTGATCTCCGAATATCGCCAGACGGGCGTTTTAAGCGGTATGCCGTTCGGTCAACGCGCCATCCTGGCCTGGTTTCAATCTGTCTCTGCTCGCACGGCTGGATTCCCGGGTTTACCCGGCTTTAGTGAGCTTAATTTCCCCAGCATATGGATGTTGATCACTCTTATGTTCATTGGCACCGCACCTGCTTCAACCGGTGGTGGGATTACCACCGGAACACTGGTCGTCCTCTTGCTTGCCGTCATCAGTTATGCGCGCGGGTTGGATAAAATCCGCGTTGGAAAACATACCCTTCCTTCAGGCTTAATATTGCGGGCATTGGTGGTCTTCGTGATCAGCTTAAACCTGGTTATCCTGGCGACCTGGCTTCTCCTGTTGACAAATCCATTCTCCCTCGACCAATCCTTATTTGAAGTTGTGTCTGCTTACTCGACGACCGGTTTATCGCTGGGCATCACCACAGGATTGAATACTATCGGTCGTTTGATCCTTATTTTCACCATGTTTGCCGGTCGCCTGGGAGCAATCACCATCATGATCTCATTAATGGGGCGGGATAAAAGCAGGAAATTGATCGATTATCCAGAAGAATCCATATTAATTGGTTGATCCATCTTAATTATTGGATTGGGTTTACCTGTGTGCAGTCTGTTAGAATTAAGTAAGACATACCCCAAGGAGTGGACTCAATGCGTCGAATCATAATAATTGTCGTCCTGATGACCATCATCTTGATCATACCGTCCAGCATTGCCCAGGCACAGGGAAACCCGCCCGTTCAAGAACTCACGGGCTCGCTTGTGGCTGATCAAACCGATGTCTATCTCATTTCGGGTTTGAAGAAAGGTCAGACCCTTGATGCTTTAATGTTTAACAGTTCCGGGAACCTTGACCCGATCCTCTCACTCCTACCCGGTGATATAGATCTCACGGCAACGTTAGCAAGTTATAAAAAGGATCTCGATAACCTGATTGCTACCTCTGCCAATCCGCTGCTTGACCTGCCAGCATTACGCGACAAATACACATTAGCCTGGAATGACGATAGTGGTTCCGGTCATAATGCTGCCCTGAAGTTCACCGCACCCAAGGATGGCAACTATTACCTGTTGGCTGCCGGCTCGCTTTCAGCCGCAGGACGTTCGACTACCGGCAATTACCGTTTACTGCTCGGTCTGGATGCTCCACAAATATTGGATGGATCCGCAACTTCGACCGGTGCAGTCATTGCTGTCCAAAACCAGGAAGCGATTGGTGCTCACCTCGTGCAGGAGCTCACCGGAAGCGTGAATACAGATATTCCTTCGGTTTCTATCAGGTTGCATGACTTTAATCAGGGAGACGCCTTGTATGTCTACCTACAGTCCACATCTGGAGACCTCAAGCCTATTCTCATATTGCGAGATTATGCCGATAAACCTGTCCAGGTGAGCAACATTACCGGGCAAGACAGCACGGTCACCCTACAACAAGCTTTCCCTGATGGAGGTGCGAACTACATTCTGGATATCACACCTGCTGCCCTAAATGGTCAGTCCACCAGCGGGGATTTCCGGTTGCAGGTGGGCATCAACGCTCCCGAGGTCCTGGAGGGGCAGGGTCAACCCGATAGTGAAAGCGTCATGATATTGGCCATCCCGGTGAAAGTGGGCCTTAAACTCCAGCAAATTATTAATATCGACCAACCGAACGAGATCATGAACGATGTGGGAACACTGAGGCTGGATTGGACCGATCCGGCACTGGCTTTCAATCCTGATACCTGCAGATGCACTTCCAAGCTGTACACAGAGAACGATTTCAACCAGTTTCTCTCAGACGTCAACGGAAAATGGCCAGATTTTACCTTCTTCAACCAGCAAGGCAACCGTTGGATCTTAAACCGAATTATCCAGGTTGAATCAAACGGTCATGTTAACTATTTGGAGCGCTTCTCAACCAACTTCCAGGTCGATTTTGACTGGACGGCGTACCCATTTGACACTCAGGATTTTTACATCAAGGTGGATATGCTCTTCGCAGAAAACCAATACGTATTCGTCCCACTGGAAAATTTCTCTGAAATCGACCCCCTCAATGGTGAAGATGAATTTATCCTGACCGGCTTCGATACACAGATCAGCACAGAAACTTCAAGTCGGCTGGTGCCGACTAGCCGGTTCTCGTTCCATTTTTCAGCGCCGCGCCACCTGAGTTATTATATCTTTCGCTTTTTTGTACCCATACTACTAATCATCATCGTTTCCTATATCACCTTCTTCCTGAAGGATTACGGCCGTCGTATCGAGATTGCGACTGGCAACCTGTTGTTATTTATCGCCTTCAGCTTCAGCCTGGGGGATAACTACCCACGCATGGGCTACCTGACCTTCATGGATGCCATCATGGCGATCACGTTTATCATCAATACCGTGGTTGTCGTCCTCAATGTGTATTTTAAATATCTGGAGCAGAAGGACCAGCGGGAAAAAGCTGATCGCCTTGAGGCACCGTTTAATTACCTCTACCCGCTGGCTTATGTGATCTCATTCGGTTTGGCTGCTTTATTGTTTTTACGCTAAAAGCAATCACCAGTCAAGTCAAACGTCCACAGCCGTCTTCCCAGCAGGTATTATTTGCGATTTACACTCGGTAGATAAATCCACATTCCGGTCTTTACCGCGATCGAGCTGCCCACATCATTCCCGATCACCCGGCTGTCCACATGTCGGAAGCGCAGATACACCTGTTCGCTTCTGTCTGAGGTCCACACCAGCAGGGTGTTTTCACCAAATTCCACCGGAGCTGACTCAGCCAGAAGCGTTATCCCATCCTGGGCGTATAAGCTTATTACAGTTGCAGCTTGCTGGCTTTTCGCAACACTTTGCACGAGATAATGCTCCCCTTGAGCCACTGTGAATTTCGTCCAATCTTCATCATTCTGATAATCCGCTGTGAGGGGGTTGCAAAAATTATGGAATTGGCTGGCACCATTAGGAAATATCACGCTGGCGTTGGCAGGACTATTATCGTTCCCTGAAATATCGTAACTATCGGGGGCAAAACAGATCACCTCAGCATCCGGGATGGAGGTGGTCACCTCGGCATCTGCAGGATAAGTCTCGGTATTCCCCGAATGGTCGACAGCATGCATCCGGTAGGAATAACTATTTCCAGGCTCGCCGATGATCCAGTAATGAGTATTCGACCCATCGATGGGGGGTAAGGTAATCCAATTACCGGCGTTCCCTTTCTCTTGAATCTCCACAAAATCAATCCCCGATAAATTATCCAATCCGATCCATTTAAGCAGGAAAGCATTGCTGGGTTGAGTTGCTGCCAATGGTTCCATGGATGTGGATGGCGATGTTTTATCAATCCCCACACCCCAGGCACCCTTACCTGTCCAATTTCCAGCCTTATCATAGACCTGTACGAAGACGGCGCCATCATTCCCCTCAGGCTGCCCAACCGGGTTAAAGTTCATGCTCCAGCCATCAGAGCCATCATAGTCGATTCCTATTTCTTGCCATATCCCAGTGACCCAATTAGTTGAATGCCAATTAAACTCGACCCGGTCCACGCCATTGTTAATATCATTCGCTTCCGCAGTCAGGAGCATATCCGAGTCTGGTAAGTAGGTATTTGAGGTTGGCCAGGTGAGTTCTACCGTCGGTGTAATATGGTCTTCGAATAACCGGATGTTATAGGTATAACCTTCCCCACCCACCAGCGGGTGTTTCCAGGCTTTGAGCTTCAGGTAATATATACCATCTCGAGGCAAGGTGTAGCCAATCAGTGGGTCTCGTTGTTCAGGAAAAACTTCATCATCGTTCTCTGCCAGAACAGTGCTTCCATCAGTATCCAATAAATACAGATAAGAATCCAACGGTGAGCCGTCAACCATCGCGTCAATGTCAGCTACAATACGATCGCCTGCCTGTCCAAAAAACTTATAAAAGTCGTAATCCCCGTTCGGGCAAATCTCACCAGGAATTTTGATCGATGGATCATAAGCCAGTAAAAACGCCTGAGTTGGAGTTTCATCCTGGCGATTGTCACTACAATCTGCGGGTGTTGTGGCTGTGATGTTGAAATCATCTATCCCCCAACCTGGATAATTATTGGCAGCCGTATCCAGTGTTGAAAATAGGAAACGGATCCGAATATTGTGCCCGGAATAAGCAGTTAGATCGATCGCTTTATTCCGCAACCAGCTGGACGTCTCCGGCATCTGCGGATCATCAGACAGTTGAACGAGGTTTTGGAATGGACCTCGGTCTACCGATATTTGCACCCAACGCTGGTCCCATATCGTGCCGGTCGATTCGGTCTGGTAGCGGTAATAAAAGCTTAATGAGTAACCGGGCGCAGTTATATCTATGGGTGGTGAGGTTAAACTACCCGAATTTGGCAGACCTTCATCATAATCGCCGAATTCATTTTGGTACCACCAGCTGTTCGTTCCGCTGTGAGCCATTCCAGGGTCGGCTTTGTAACTCCACAATCCATCATGCGCCCATTTTGATTCGCTATTTTCCATCGTGTCGCTGTAAGGGATTGTTTCCACCGGTGGAAAAATGATCGGTGATTCTATGGTGAAGTTAGAATTTGCAGTCCACGGGCTTAACCCGGCAGCATTCCTTGCTTGTACCCGCCAGCTGTATGCACCCAGAATCATAGAATCAACATATCGCACAGGGTCAGACTGCCACGGATACGTCTTGTATAAATTCGAATCTAAATATATCTCAAGTTTATATTCAGCTGCACCGCCACCATTACGCCATGAAAACGGGATCACATCTCCGGCGCGGTATTGAGATACCTCTACTGGCATAACCAACAACGGAACCGATGGCGCTGTGTCTCGCGTAACAACTTTAATCGATGACAGGCTATTTCCGGAGACCCATCCGTACTGCATATAAGTGATGTCTTCAGATACTTCCTGGGAGTGCCCGGAGTAATTTTCTTCCGAGTATAAGGTGGCAATGACATTATCTCCCACCAGGATTGAATCGGCGTCATCGTTTCCTAGCGGATTCAAGGATTGTCCCGTAGGGTAATCTCCAATTCCGAATTTAACACATCCTCCCAGGTAATACGGATCTTCAAATAATGTCACCTGGTCTGCTCCAGGGACGCAGCTCGGGGGTGGGATTGGACAGGAATAGTTTTTTACGAAATGAGTCAGTCCTACCCGCGGTGCAGGATTACCAGCAACGTCGTAAAGGAGCAGTGCCACGCTCACCGGCCCATTCCCTACCGGCAGGGCTGGATTACACAGGTTCCAGCTATATGTAAAGTTGGGGTTGAAATGAGGCCCGAGATTATGCCAGCTACCATTGAAATTTGCCACCAGCTGGCCGTAATCCAGACCAGACAGGTCATCCGCGCCATATCCGGTCAAGGTAATCGTTTGTGTCTCGACTAGCTCACCGCTCACCACACCCGCCAGTTCGCCCGTTGGGGGGGTGGAGTCACCCAGGTAGTAATTCCCAGATATATAAGTTTGCTGGAAGACGTCACAGATGTCACTATCGCGGCAGTATGGATCATCCAATGGGTGTACCCGCGGTCTGCCACCGTTGATGCTCACATCGTCGAATGTCATATCCAGGGCGGTGTTCCAATATGGGTTGGCTGCCGGCCAATAAGGCTGGTGTTCAACCTGGAAGTGAAGGTGTGAACCGGTGCTGGCGCCGGTATTATCCGCCAGGGCAATAAATTGACCCCTGGCAACCGGGGCGCCGACTGATTTCAATGCCGGTGGAATACTGCCTTGCGAAAGGTGCATATACAGCTGGAAGATGGACGGGTCATCGATGTTCCGAAGCACGATGAAATTGACCTTGGTGTGATCACAATCTGTTACCGAGTCGTCCCAACCCCATACCGTGGCAGCCCGTGAAGCATAAATGCTAAAATTAAACCCCTCTGTACCAGAAAGATTCTGATTACCACCCCCACCCGGGCATACGGTGTTACCCATGAAGAAGAAATCAAATGCATAATGGGCAGTATCGAAATCTGCATCGTGACCCACGCTGCGAGATAGATAACCGGTTTCACCCCCGTGCCAGGGAAGGAAGTATCCGCTCTGGGTCGGGTAAGCTTCTACCGTCCCTTGGTCCATCGCCAGCCACATATCTTTTTCGTCCGCTGCCATCAGGTCATCAGGCACCGACTTTAAAGCTGCCTGCCAGCCGGGATCGGAAGGTAGGACAACCGTCCATTGTCCATTGGTCAGGTGAACGACGGCCAGTCCTGGTTCAACCGGAATCACGGCCTGGATTTGAGGGTCATAATATACCACCCAGGCAGTTGCCCACTGCTGATCCTGGGATATTTTGATATCGGTGACTTGCAGGTTGGTCACCAATCCACCTTGAATATAATTTTTACTCGATGCGATGGCATCGGTGACGGCTTGCTCGATTTGATCTTCGAGCACCTGTGTATCGACTGACGATGGTTTTGGCTCAGCGTATAGCGCTGAAGACGATGCTGAGGGGAGCGAGAATATGAATAAGAAAATAATAACGGTAGTAATTACAAGGATTGCTTTTTTATACTTCATAACCCATTCTCCACACAGCCAACAACGGTAGAATCAGGCAAATTTCCTCGCTGCACCTACCATTTTACTCGAATCTGTAGAATGGTATGGCAGCCTCAAGAATTTTACCTGGTGACTTTCCCGTTGCAAGTTCTCCGCCAGCTTATGGAACAGGCTGATCTGAAGGTGTACAGCAACCATCAACGTGCTCAAAAATCCGATTCCCCTGACGATCCTGGACGGGGTGTTGTGTTATTCCAAATTTAGTAATTGATATGCTTATTAATTTCCAGCAACCCATATGAGGCAGCTCGCCTGATGGATGTATTATCACTCCGAACCCGATCGATCTCATATTCCCCGGATTGACAATAAAAAATCAAGGTCATATAATCTAAAATTAGACCAAATATATCAGGATATTCCGCACACTCACGAGTTAGGATCAGTGTGGAGGTTGAATAATGCCAGGAGGGACAGGCAGGTAATGATTAATCCACTTAACCAACCCATCAGCAGACCAAAGCAAGTAGTCATACGGTGGCTGCTTGATTCGGATCCATCGATCCGTTGGCAAGTCATGCGTGACCTCACCATGGAGCCCGATGAGTTAGTCAAAGCCGAGCGCCAGCGGGTTGGCTCAGAAGGTTGGGGTGCCCAATTACTCGCCCTTCAGGGTCCAGATGGCAAGTGGAGTGGCGATATGTTTCCAGCGAAGTGGGCTTCTACATTTTACGCTCTGTTGCTTCTGAGAGATATGGGGCTTGACCCGGCGAGTGAGCCAGCCCGGAAGGCTGTAGACCTTGTGCGCGAAAAGGTCACCTGGGGTCAGGAACACGGGTACTCTCCATTCTTCGAGGGGGAGGTCGAGCCCTGTATCAACGGTCGGGTCCTTTGGTTGGGTGCTTACTTCGGAGGGGCGAGCGATCGACTGGTGGATCGGCTGCTCAGCGAGCAGCTCGACGATGGAGGCTGGAATTGCGAGGCCCCGCCAAGCCGGCGATCCTCGTTTCACACCACCATTTGCGTTCTGGAAGGGCTGTTAGCCTACGAGAAAGCCTGGGGAGCCGGTCCTGCGGTGACTGATGCCCGCTTACGCGCACACGAGTATCTCCTGGAGCGTCGGATGTTACGCAGGTTGTCGAATGGCGAGCTAATAAATCCCAGCTGGCTGAAATTCTCGTACCCACCCACCTGGCACTACGATGTGCTGCGGGGTCTGGATTACTTACGCACTGCCGGGGTGGAACCCGATGAACGCATTGTTGAAGCCGTTGAGCTGGTGGCGAAGAAGCAGCACCAAAATGGGCGTTGGCCTCTTCAGAATCCCCACCAGGATCAAGTCAACTTCGCCATGGAAGGTCCAACAGGCACCGCCAGCCGCTGGAACACGTTACGCGCCTTACGCGTGTTAGACTGGTTTTCCAGGCAAGGTAAACCTGATAATCGGATCATGGATCCAGGATGAGTCAGCTCTCCTGATGGATGTGATTCTCACTGGGTCAGCCCACTTTTGATTTGAAATTATGCTTCTCAGTCACCGGTTAACCATTGGGGTATTTACTGGTGATTATATGTCTAGCGTTCTTTCACCCAGCCACTTCACTTTTTCAGGGTCACGATGGTCAAAGAAACTGCTGGTTTTTGTGTCTAAAGTTGTAATTGCCGCCATGTCGTCCGTGCTTAATTCGAAATCAAACACACTAATATTTTCAATCATTCGCTCTTTGCGAACTGATTTTGAAAGAACAATAATTCCTCTTTGTAAGAGCCAGCGGAGAATTACTTGGGCAACACTTTTATTGTGTTTTAGAGCGATTGTCCGCAATAGTTCATTTTGAAAAATATTATTCCTTCCTTCTGCAAATGGAGCCCATGCTTCAACCTGAACGTGGTTATCTTGTAAAAACTTTTGCGTGTCAATTTGCTGATGGAATGGATTCACTTCAATCTGGTTTACCACAGGTGTTATATTGTTATGAACCATCAGGTCCATGATTCGGTCAGGAAGAAAGTTTGAAACCCCGATTGCTCTGACTTTGCCTTGTTGATACAGTTCTTCCATCGCTCGCCATTCACCATACACATCGCCAAATGGTTGGTGGATCAGGTACAGGTCGATGTAATCCAGTTGCAGGCGCTTAAGAGAATTCTCAAAAGCTTTTACTGTGCCTTCATAGCCATTTCTTTGAATCCAAAGTTTAGTCGTGATAAATAGTTTTTCTCTTGCCACGCCGCTTAGTTTGATTCCATTGCCTACCGCCTCTTCATTCCTGTAAGAAGCAGCAGTGTCAATATGGCTATATCCAGTTAGAATTGCGTCAACTACACTTGTTTCACATTCGCACGAATCAGTTATTTGAAAAACACCGAAACCAAGAATCGGGATGTCAACGCCATTGTTTAGTTTTACATTTTGCATGATTCTCTCCTGAAGTTTATTCAGTTAATGGTGCTGCTCTGGAGTAAGTAGCCTTGTAAATGAGAGCGAGGCTAAAGTCCAGGTGCCTGTTTGCTGCACATACACTTCTGTAACCACGAAGGGATTGGTGACATCATTGCCTCCAACGACAGCCAGCAGCGTAATTCTGTTTAAGAGGATGGCGGTCGCGCCAATGATATTCACCGACACTTCATGTATGTCTGCTTGCTTATAGTGAATTCCGCCGTTCTTGATAATCTCAAGTTCTTGATCTTTTCCCCAGGAACCGCCCATATGAACGAATACTGCCTTTTCGTGGAAGAGAGCTTCCAGAAGATCTACTTTACGTTCAGACATCCAGCGCCACTTCTCTTTGGAGAGATTGATTATTTCTTGTTCCAGGTTTATTTTTTGCATAAATCTCTCCTATTGTTTATGGTGTGTCGCTTCGAATAATAGTCTAACACATGGAGTCGACTCCAAGTCAAGGGTTTTGCTGTGTGTGTTCGAGCAGGAATCTGTGCATTCGTGGGTATCAATATTTCTCAGACCCACGTTGAGCTGGGAATGTTTTTTTACCCGATCTCGTTGGTTGCAACGAACGGGCTGACTAATGATTCTACGGTCTCTTCGTATGCTGCATATTCGCTGCACTTCATTATTCTACAGGAAGGCGAATGACCTGGTTTTTCCGTCTGATGTGGGCACTCCGCTCGGTGGCGACCAAATCACCCATGAGTTTCCAATTCTTGCTAAGATGGCTGGCCTTCCCGTGATCAACTTACATGACTACCGTCATACAGCTGCCTCAATTATGCGTAAGTCTGCGGATTCCTCCGATCATCGTGGCTGGGGTCACCTGCCTTGCTGTCACCGCCACCCCGTTCTGTGGATCCGGGTGTTTTCCCCGGACTGCCGTGATCTCCGGCGGTGCCTTTAGGCGGCTCCGGCGGGTCACCTGGCTACCTGTCGTGCTCTTCGACGGCCGTGTTCTCCGGCGGTCCCTGGCTATCTTAATGACCACTTATGCTCACCTAGCTCGCTCTCCTCGCTATGCTAGCTATATTCCAGGAACCCAGGATGAGGCAGCTCAACTGATGGACGATATTCACACTCCGATTCCGATAGATCTATGATCGATCGAGTGACATTTTGACGTGTGCCATTTGACTGGCCTCCGTTTGCCCTGGCGGTCATTCTAATATTTCCGAGGAATTGGAACCCTAATGATTCGAAATGATTTTTGATTTAATGTCAATAAGAAGATTTAACATGCTCGTAGTAGAAAATATATAACGATCAATTGTGTAATTACAAAAACAAAGTTAAAATTAATCACATTCTATCAATCGCCTAAATAGAATTGGAGTAAATGACATCAGAATCAATTCACTGTGGAATTTCGGCACTTTGCATTGATATTAAATTACCACATGATTAACCTTGAATTGGTATATGCTAATTTCCTTCTAGTAAGCTCTGGCAAAGCCGTGTGACCGTTCCAAGGTAAAGGAGTGCGTGTTGGATACTAACATTACCAAATCCGAAGACGCAAAATCCCTGCATATAGATTCCTATCCTCCACGCCTGGCGCAACCCCGCCTGACCTACCTGGATAGCCTGCGTACGATGATGATCACAGCCGTAGTAGTGACTCACCTGACCATCACATACGCTGGCACACCAGTTGAGTGGTACTACATGGAAATCGGTAAAACCGTCCCGCTGGTAGATCTCCTGGTGTTGTTCCTGGGAATAATAGGCGTCGGCTTTGCGATGGGCCTCTTTTTCTTCATCGCTGGTTACTTTGCAACTATCGCTTATGACCGTAAAGGAGCCGGTCAATTCATGCTTGACCGGTTTAGGAGACTGGCTATCCCGTGGCTGTTCTTTGAGCTGGCTCTCGTCCCAATGCTTAACTATATAGTGGACACTCACGGAGGTACCAACTGCGCGGGGGGACTATATGAGTGTAACTACCACGGGTCGATATGGACATACCTGGCGCTCTATCCCACCAACCAGGGAAGCATTAGCGATGGTCCTGATTGGTTCCTGGAAGCGTTGCTCATCTTTTCAATCGGTTATATGGTATGGCGTATTGCGACCCAATCAGTAACGGTGGGTGCGTTTGGCGACGCTGACAGGGCACGCGCTGTACCGGGAAATTGGTCAATCGCCCTGTTCGCCCTGGTGATCGGTTTGAGCACGTTTATTGTGCGGTTTTGGGTGCCGGTATTCACCTATTTTCCTCCGTGGAACCTGGAGTTTGCCCACTTTCCACAATATATTGCACTATTTGCGGCTGGTGCGTGGGTCTATCGACGCGATCTATTAACCAAATTCACCGACCGACAAGCCCAGGCTTGGCGTTGGGTGGCATTGGTTTGCGTCCTGTTACTTCCAGCAATCCTGTTATGGGTGGGAGCTTTTTCAGGCGAGATTGATCCGCGAGCTGGCACAGGTGTTACATGGATGTCGTTGGTCTACTCCTTGTGGGAGGGATTCCTGTGCGTGTCGATGGCTATTACCTTACTCACGTGGTACCGTCGTCACTTTTACCATCAATCCCAAATTGGGCAGGCCATGTCTAAATCAGCGTTCGCGGTGTATATCTTCCACCCAGCTATCATCGTCCCGCTGACGCTGGCTCTGAGCGGCATTCAAATGAACCGATCTTTCAAATTATTTCTCGTAACTCCCATCGCGGTAGCGCTATGTTACCTTATAGTTTATGCTCTACGAAAGGTAGCGGTGTTTAGGACAGTTTTTGGGTGAGATGGCATACTTCCGCTGGCTTGGCATGAACGCCACACATTTTGGCAGAAGTTGCAGTCGTTGACCGAACCTGGATGGAATAATTTACTTTACTCAATATTTATAAGTGGTGCGTTTATTTATTAAATCATTAATGGAATGATTAATAAACATCCCTCTCTGAAACGAGTTAGTAAGAAAAAAAGCTGGGATGCTGGATCACGCCACCTGCCGTGCTCTTCGGCGGTGTCGTGCTGTCACCTGCCTTTAGGCGGCTTCGACGGCCGTGTTCTCCGGCGGTGCCTTTAGGCAGCTCCGGCGATCCTTGGCAATCGTAAGACCCACTATGCTCACCTGGTTCACTTGGCTCGCTTTGTTCGCTATGCTCAAAAATCGAGCAATATTCCAGGGACCCAGGATGAGGCAGTTCGTTGATGGATGAAATTCTCACTCCGATCCCGATCGGATCTCAGGGACATGAAAAGGTAAAAGAGCTGATCAGTCGCCGATCTAACTGAAATCCGTCGAATTATCCACGAAACCAGCCTCCTGGGTGATATTCATCAATCAACTGAAGTTTCCTTGACAGGACCCAGGAACCAGCGGTTTATGGTTCAATTTCAAATAAAGGGTGAATTTGATTGTATAGCCATAAAATTGTTCTATGGCTGGTGTTAGCGGGTGAGTGTGGAATTGGCAGAGAAAAGCCCCAGCCTCAACCGCTCCGCTTCACCCGTTTGGGGGTGGGATGAAATCACCCTCGAGATCAGAACCAACTTCGGGATGCCGTAGATTCAAATTTACCGGCAGAATCCCCCAGGTCAGCGTGCAAGCGGTTGTTAGGCGGTTTTCATCAGGTTTTGTTCCACAACATCTGGATGTGCGGCTCGATGATTTTTGCAACATTGAGATGCCACCGAACAATATCATCCGCTCCTTCACGCTCGCTAAGCCGTGTCCACCAGCTGGCATTCAGGCAGGCGTAAATAAAGGTAAATGCCAACGCGCCTCAATTCAAGCGCAAGTGTGTCCGCAAGGATGGTCGCATTTTTCAGCAGGCGAGTTTCGTTGTGAACCAGTTCTGGCATTACTGGGTTACAGAGTGTGTTGGCACAGTCGTAGGTGCGCTCACCAACCACGCCTTTCGGGTCAAATGCGAGCCAGCCTCGTGGTGAGTATCTAATGTTGTAGTGATGAATATCACCGTGTAACACCCGAATTTGCTGCTGGTCAACTGGCAATCGCTCGGCGAGGGCATCATCGCGACGTAGATAGAATCGATACCCGCTTGCTTTTCTCCGGCAGCTTTCTCCAACAGCGTCCTAAACGAGCAATCAAGCATGACCATACCGTCATATGGAGCATCCTGAGAAACGCTGTGAAGTAGTTTGATTACCTGAGCAATGATACGCGTAGCGTTTTCGTCCTCACCGCGCTCGACCAGCGTCACAAGCGAATTACCAGTAGCGTACTCCATCAGTTGAGCGCCATCATCGTAACGCAATAATTTCACCGCTCCATGACCATCAAAATAACGCAACGCAACCGCACCTCGCTGCTCATCCGCTTCAGATGAGGATAACAACTTCAGAATAACTTTCTCGTTATCGTGACTGACTGTATAAATGCGACTAGTCTTCGTCTGTGCGAGTAGCTGAGGCTTGGAAAGTTCCCACGCTACCAAGTAATCATTCAGTTTTTCGTTCTCACTCAAGGCTGTCAGAATACTCTTGGAGTTAAAGATCTTGATCCGCGTGTATTTTGATGCTACAGGGTATTGAACTAGTTCAATATTACTCAGCTGCCTAATTGTTAATTATACGGAATATTTGCAGTATACCCAGCCAAATTTTGGCGGTTTTACGGATTTACTATAAATTTATTATATATGAGTGGTTATCGGAACCTCGCAGTTAAAGGTTCAATAAACGGTTATGCGGAAATTTCGATTAGCGATTGATTTTAAATCAGTCTCCAGGTAATTTCAGATCAGTTTTTTTTTCACACGACCAATTCTGGGGGTTATTAAAGGCGCTAAAATGGCGCTAAACTATTTGTTAACTTTCCAGCGATGGGAATATGTGGCGGTAGATCAACTCTTATCGCCCATATATAGGCGCCCCCGGCGGGATTCGAACCCACAACCGTCTGATCCGAAGAAAGATAAGCGCTTTCCTCATGTTTATTATTACCTTTCCATATCAGGACCTTTGTACCCAAACTGCACCCAAACTGCACCACAGCATGAAGCAGTCAGATGTGATTGGCAGTCCTGTCCATAGGGGTATATAATGAAATGATATTTTTGAAGAATATCAACTTCATTTTTCTCTTTCGTTATCCCTATTGAATAAATCATTCTCCATGCATCGGGCCATAATCTCTCGACATGACCAGGCTTGACACAAATCTGGCATACTATGGGCGGAATTGGCAGTTTTCTTCCTGAAAATAGTTTATTTATGAATTTAGGAAGGTAATTTTGAAGTCATCCAGTTTGGATCCAAGATTTCCATCCTATTTAAATACTACAATTTATACAATTATGATATAATATATCATAATTTCTTTGATAACCTACGGAAGGGGAAATAGATGACTAATCTTGAGCAACATCACGAAGAGCTTATTGCGGGTATTTCCAAACAAATGAAGAGCATTTTGGATTCCTCTGAACAAGCAATTTACATTTATCTAGACGACATCCATAAGGTCTGTAATGCAAAGTACGCTTCCCTTCTAGGATATCGGTCACCTGATGACTGGGCCAAAGTGGAGGATCCTTTAGATGCAACCGTTGAACGAAGCAGCCAGGAAACACTGGTAAACGCTTACAACCAAGCGATGAAGAAATTCATCCCATCAAATATCACAATAACCTGGAAAAAGAAATCCGGCGGCACTGTTGTGACATCCGTTGTATTAGCCCCAATCGCTTACGACGACCACATCTTTGCCTTGCATTTCGTTTCCTAAAACCAAAAAAACATCCCCTACCCTGTCATTATCGTGGATGCTTCATGATAACTCTTGCCAAGTCTGACAGTCACAATGGCTTGCAACGGACAGCCGTATGCGGGTAGGGTAATTATTTAACTGACTATATCAGCGCTGTGACGCAGCCGATACAACTGTGTGTCGAGCATTTTCGTAAATGTGTGACTATGTAGTTTGCATTTTTAACCTAGAATTTTGCGTCTATCGATAATATTTTTATTTTGACCACTACCTAACTAATTAATTTAGAGTCAGCTCCTTGTATACAAGACTATCTGTGAATAGGTTTTCAACTCATATTTCCCCTGCTCGTTTGAAAATTAGTTATAAAGATGAGGTAAGAAGACAATAAGTGAACATGGGGGTCTCAAAAATTGAACTTCGCTTTGCTCGGTGTCGATAACCCTGTAGAGTACGGCCTGGAAATAAGTCGATTTCTAGAGGGCAGTTGCACAGCTTACAACTAGGTTGCTTGGATATTGGTCATTTTTCCCCACGACCCATTTCAAGAATTAATTAATGGCGCTAAAATGGCGCTAAATTATCGAATCACTTTTCCGAAAATGGCTATATGTTGGGGTAAACAGAGTGTTATCCACCATATATAGGCGCCCCCGGTGGGGCCACCATCCGATTTAGGGTGGATTTGAACCGGATACCCGTCAAGGGTGCACAACCGTCTGATCCGAAGTCAAACGCTCAATCCATAAACTTGCACACCTATTTCCAATCGTTCGCTGGGGCTCTTTCCCACCACCCAATCCACATATCAGTTATCTCACCATTTCTTTTTTCGCGTTTTTCGTGCTTTTTTCGCCTCTTTCGTGTTCCAATCCCTTTTCCCATTATGGATTTGCATCATCACCTAACCACTTCCATACCCCTCTTTCGGGGAGCATTCTTCTTCTGCCACCGCTTCCCTTTTGAATGATTCACGGCATCATCAATTTGGTTTTGTCATCCCGTTTTTTACTTAATACACCTGTAAACTTATTTCAGGATTTGGCACAATGTTGACTAATAGCTAATTGCTAATAGCCTACTGCTGATCTTTACCCTACGCTTTCCTTAAATCTTCTTAAACCCCTTGTGGATTAGAACATTTGTGCTATAATTAGGAGTAATTACTCACAGAGACTTTGACATTTGTGAAGGGTTGTCTGGGTTAGGGGTGAATAACATTCATTCTGAGACGATGACGTATTACTCATCGAGTACTTTTTATCACTGACAGAAGCCATAATTACGAAATAATGCCCTTAAACTGTCATTGCGAGGAGGGCTTTCTGGATATCCAATCTATCTCACATACTCGGAAGCCCGACGTGGCAATCTGCTCTTAATATTAATCATAATCTACCGATGTTCTGGATTACGGTGAGTAGTTACATTAAAATGCTTTCCTATGCTTTATTAAAACGAAAGAATCCGTATACCGGTCAGTGATCTCCTTTATCGGTGACCTTAAACCGATATGTTCTTTACCGATAAGGTCGAATTACTCACTCTACGATATGGATAACAATCTGACGAAGCTTAGTAACAACGTTCCTCCCCCAAAAACAAGTTTTTGGGGGAGGTTGGGAGTGGGGCGGTGAATAGTTACACGTATCTTCGAAATATGTCCGATCTATCAATTCCGCAATCCCTGTTGCATATTTTTACACATTAACAACTTGATTTGTATCGATTTATTTTTTCTGCAACAATTACTCGATAAAAAGCTCTTTGTTCCTCACAATATTTCCTATGTCTACACTATCCCATCATCCGGTAATCCTATGCAGCAGCACCAGGTTGGTCGGGCTGATCGTCGCCACCGGGTATCCGCATGTCAAGGCCACCTGCTGACCAGGTTTTAACATGCCTGAGCTAATCAACACCCGGTCAACATCTGCCAGCATTTCATCGAATGTGGTGCAGTTCGGGACGATACATGGGGTTACCCCCCAACATAATTCCAGGCGGTTATAAGTGCGTTGGTCAGGTGTGAATGCAAGGATGGGGACTGCCGGGCGTGTCTTCGACACGAAACGCGCCGTCCGTCCGCTCATGGTAAAGACCGCGATTGCTTCTACATTCCGGTTCTGTGCCAGCTCTCTTGCCGCCAGAGACATATACACTGTGTCGTCATCCGGAGAATCAGCCGTGCTCGGTCCGTGCCAGTGTCCCCATTCCTCAACGTGCGCTTCCGCCTGGCATATAATCTTGCCCATCATCTGGACAGATTGGATCGGATATTCACCTACCGCAGTCTCGCCTGATAACATGACCGCATCCGTGCCATCGAAAATAGCATTAGCCACATCAGAAGCTTCGGCGCGCGTCGGGCGCGGGTTGTGGATCATCGATTCGAGCATCTGGGTGGCAGTGATTACCATCTTGGTATGCCGGTTGGCACATTCGATGATCTGCTTTTGGGCAATGGGCACCTTTTCCGGAGACATTTCCACCCCCAGGTCACCGCGTGCCACCATTACCCCATCGGCTACTTCGATGATGGCGTCAAGATGGTCCAGTGCCTCCGGACGCTCAAGTTTGGCAATAATGGGTGTGTGCACCTGTTCAGGACTCATTCTGGTGATATTCTCTCGTAGCGAAAGGATATCACCCTCGGAGCGCACAAATGAGAGCGCAATCGCATCGACTCCAAGGTGTAAACCGAATTCCAGGTCTACCAGGTCCTTGTCGGTCAGCGCAGCAATATCCAGATGGGCTTCGGGCAAGCTGATCCCTTTATGCGAGCTCAACACCCCACCCACGGTCACCCTGGCAATCACGTCATCGGCCTCAATCGCCATCACGATGAGCTCCAGGGCGCCATCATCCAACAAGATGCGCTCACCTGGGTGTACGCTCCGGGGCAGCTGGGCAAACTCGACCGGAATTTCTCCAGGTGTGGTCGAATCCAGTCGAGTGGTCAGGGTTACCCGCTGACCATGTTCCAGAACCAGGGTATCTGACGGCAATTTAGCTATGCGAATTTTAGGACCCTGCAAGTCCAGCAGGATGCACAGCGGCAGATGTAACTCTGCAGCTGCCTTTCGAAGCCGATGGTAGATCCCGCTATGGTCTGCATGCGTGCCGTGCGACAAATTGAGCCGGGCAACATTCACTCCATTTTTAAGCAGGCGGTGGATCATTACCCCGCTTTGACAGGCGGGACCAATGGTGGCAACAATTTTTGTGCGACGCTCCATCACACACCCTCCAATCTCATTATACCTGCCTGTATATTATATAAAATAATGCCGGCAGTCATTTTTACCTGCCGGCTATATTCGATCAATGATGGATCACCTTTCAGAACTACATATAACGCAGCTCGACAGCTTCCTTCTTCATATCCGTCCGGAAATCTGGATGAGCGATCGATATCAGGGCTTCTGCGCGTTTGCGGATGCTTTTCCCATAAAGGTCAGCTACGCCATACTCAGTGACGATATAACGCACATGGTTCCTGCTGGTCACAACTCCAGCGCCACGCTTTAACATGGTCACGATGCGTGAGATCACGGTACCATCGCGGGTGGTGGTAGTGCTGGGCAGAGCAATAATGGGTACCCCGCCTTTGGAGCGGGAGGCGCCATATATGAAGTCCAGCTGTCCACCAACACCGCTGTATAGCTTGGGACCAATACTATCAGCGCACACCTGCCCGGTGAGATCAACTTCAATGGCAGAGTTGATCGCCACCATGCGGTCGTTTTGGGCAATTACATAAGGATCATTGATGTACTCAGTTGGATGGAGCTCGATCAATGGGTTATCATCAACCCAATTATATAGTCGCCGTGAGCCGATGATAAACCCGGCCACAATTTTCCCGTTGTGCAGGGTCTTGCGCGCATTGGTCATCACGCCGGCATCCACCAGGTCGATCACGCCGTCTGAAAAGAGCTCGCTATGCACACCCAGATCCTTCTTATTGTAGAGATACTTGAGCACTGCATCCGGGATGGCTCCGATTCCCATCTGCATAGTAGCGCCATCAGGGATGAGCTCAGCGATATATCCGGCGATCTTTTCAGTGGTTGGGTCGGCACCTTCGCCGCCCATCGACATCTCTGCCAACTGGTAGTTGACCGGGACGATGTAATTAATCCGGCTCATGTGGATAAACGAGTCGCCCAATGTGCGGGGCATCTGCTGGTTGACTTCGGCGATAATGATCCGGGCAGATTCGGCGGCTGATTTGGTCAATCCATTTTCTATTCCGAAGCTCAAAAAGCCATGCTCATCTGGAGGTGATAAATGCACCAACGCCACGTCCACTGGCAGGTGTTTGTTCTTGAAAAGCAAAGGGAACTCAGACAACAAAACGGGTGTAAAATCTGCCCGCCCTTCCTGGACTGCTTTGCGGATATTAGCGCTGATGAACATAGTATTAACCCGCATATGTCCTTCCATCTCGGGACTGACATAGTCAGCAGGTCCAACACTGAGCGCTTGGCAAATCTCCACATCCTTCAAATTAGGGGCGTGTTTAACCAGCGCTGCCAGTACCGTTTGAGGAGTGGAGCAGTTACCCGTTAAAAATACACGCTGGCCAGATTGAATCTTCCTGACGGCATCCTCGGCAGTAACGACGCGTGATTGGTACAGCTTATTCAGATCCATTTTCCTACTCCTCTTCTTCCAGGCCGGTTCTCAAGCGAGGCAAGCGTCGGAGTTCACCTTTATATATAATGGCTCCAGTCTCAATCGCAGGATTATCTTCAATCGCCAGTTCAGAACCTTTTTCAGCTATTTCTTTGATAAATGGGTAGGCAGCATTTAAGAATGCATAAGTCGACGTGCGCGCCACCGCGCTGCCCATATTGGGTACGCAATAATGAATGATCCCCTCTTCCACAAAGGTAGGGTGCTCATGAGTGGTGGGTCGGGAAGTCTCGACACAGCCACCTTCATCTATGCTTACATCCATAATCAGGGAACGAGGCCGCATCCCACGAATCATATCGCGCGTGACCACGATCGGTGGTCTCTCACCCGGGATCTGGATGCATGCAGCCACAATATCTGCATAGGACGTGGCTCGTGAAAGGTTGTGCGGGCTGGATACCATTGTCGCCACTCCTGGGAAGGTCTCATGGATGGTCTGTAGGGCATCCAGGTTTGTATCCAGAATGGTCACATGTGCGCCAACTCCCAGGAAGCTGCGCGTCGCGGCTGTTCCACTCACCCCTGCCCCGATGATGACTGCTTCTGCTGGTGGCACTCCACCCATTCCACCCAATAAAATCCCTTTACCACCCGAATCATTTTGCAATAAATGCGCTCCAATCTGCGCTACCAACCGGCCCCCAATCTGGCTGAGGGGCTTACGGATTGGCTGTGAGCCATCGGGTAGCTGGATTTGCTCATATGAAATGGTGGTAATCTTCTTCTCCACCATGATGTCGATCTTGTCCTGCCGTGAGGAGAACAGGTGCAGCAAACCCATGATGGTAATCTCAGATCGAAGCCACTCAAGTTCTTCATAGGTTGGACGCGCAACTTTGCACAGTAAATCCGCACGTCCGAATACTTCATGAGGTGTATACACGATCCGTGCTCCGGCTCGCTCATATTCCTGGTCACTGAATCCGGCACCTACGCCAGCATTATGCTCCACATAACACACATGACCGTCCTTGGTCAGCATCTGCACTGCGCCGGGGGTCAGACCAACCCGGAATTCGAATGTCCGTCTTTCTTTTGGTACGCAGATATTCATAATTACACTCCTTTTATAGGTGATTTTTCAAGCGATCACCCTTATTTAATATTGAGCACTTCCCGGATACGCGGCAGCGCCCAGTCGATGGTAGCTTGGTCAATAATCAGGGGAGGTGCAAAACGGATCACATTTTCATGCGTCTCTTTGGCTAAAATACCCACTTTGACCAGCGCCTCACAAAAACGTCGCGCGCCGCCTGCTTTTGGCAACAGCTCGATTCCGATCAGCAGCCCTTTACCGCGGACTTCCTTCACGTGCGGGCTCGAAATCTCGATCAGCTGTTCGAGTAGATACTCGCCCATTTTAGCCGAGTTTTCCACCATGTTTTCTTCAACCAAAACCCGAAGTGAGGCGCGTGCCACTGCCATGGCTAGCGGATTCCCACCAAACGTCGAGCCATGTTCACCGGGTGTGAATAACCCTAATAGATCTGCATCGCCGGCCACAGCAGAAATGGGATAAAAACCGCCCGATAAGGCTTTCCCAATGATCACCATGTCTGGTCGGATTGCTTCGTGATCATAAGCAAACATTTTTCCGGTCCGGCCAAGACCGGTCTGGATTTCATCCGCGATCATCAAGACATTATTCTTAGTACAAATCTCCCGCACTTTACGAAGGTAGCCTTCTGGTGGGATGATCACTCCAGCTTCACCTTGCACCGGCTCTAACAGCACGGCCGCGGTATGAGGAGTTATGGCATTGGCGATAGCATCTGCATCACCGTACGGAACTACCACAAAGCCTGGGGTAAACGGACCATAATCATCCCGGTAGAGCGGCTCGGTCGAGAAGGAAATAATGGATACGGTTCGCCCATGGAAGTTATTTTGGCAGGTGATAATCTCAGCGTGATAACGGGGTACACCTTTTACCTGGTACGCCCATTTGCGCGCCAGCTTAATAGCTGTCTCTACGCCTTCCGCGCCTGAATTCATTGGTAATGACATTTCATAACCGGATAATTCGGATAGCTCCTTATAAAATAAAGGAAGCTGGTCATTGCGGAAAGCACGCGAAGTTAATGTCAGTCTTTTTGCTTGCTCGAGCATGGCGTTTAATATCTTCGGATGGACATGCCCCTGGTTTAAAGCTGAGTAGGCACTCAGGCAATCGAGGTAGCGGTTGTCATCTATGTCATAAACCCACACCCCTTCTCCACGGGAAATGATCACGTCTAGTGGATGATAATTGTGGGCCCCATGCTGTTCTTCGAGTTCAATAAATTCTTGGGTCTTCATAAAACCTCATGCAACTTCCATATATTGAACGGACAGGATTTGCTTAGCACCTGGCTGCAGGCTTGATGGGAACAACCAAAAAAGCTTCGTGATCAACGGTTAAACCCATCATCCACATGAACAAGCCTCCCATGAGCTATTGCCTGGAAGGAAATCAGATGGATATTTACTTTATATTTATATATCTGCCCGATGCCAAAACTGTAGTTTTGTGCAGTATAACACAACCACCAACCGCGTTCCATTGCCATAGTTCAGCGGAATGCTTGATTAATGTCATATTTAATAAAATCACCCCGATGAAATATCACCGGGGTGATTTATTATGTTATGGTCTGCCAGGCTTACTGTTTGTTGACTAATGGCAGATAGATATCCATGATGGGAGGAACCACCATTGTGTCCGTTGTAGCGATGTTATTGTCCGGCACAAGGTCGGGTTCATTCCCAGACACCGTGGCGGTATTGGTTAGAGTCCCTTCAACCTCAGGAGCGGTGACGACGATAGTCAGCTGGATCACTTCCCCGGCGTCAAGGCTGCCGATCGTACAGGTGATCTTTAGATTAACTCGGGCGCATCCAGGGCTGGAATGGACATACGTCACACCTACCGGCAAGTCATCCACCACTTTCACCCCGGTGGCATCATTGGGTCCAAGGTTGTTGACCAATAAGGTATATGTCAAAACTTCGCCGAGTTTTACCGGATCTGGTGAAGCTTCTTTGGTAATCGACAGGTCAGTAGGTTCAATCACTACGGTCGTAACTGCCGTGGCGAGATTGTTATCTGTCACTGGGTCGATAACATCACCGTCCACTAATGCGGTATTCGTTATCGTTCCACCGACCGCAGGTGCTGCAACGACGACATCGAGCGTAATTGAAGCCCCAAAGGCCAGATCACCGACATCGCACGTCACCACCAGACCCACCTCAGTACAACCCGCGCTGGCATGATCGAATGTCACACCTGCAGGCAGATTATCGGTCACGATGACTCCGGTAGCATCCATTGGACCAAGGTTACTTACATCAAGAGTGTATGTCAGTGGATGTCCATCATACACTGGGTCGGGTTGACCGGTCTTGGTGATGCCTAAATCGGCCACAGGCTTGACAGTTAGTACCACATGTTGGGTTATAACAGGTGTGTCAGGATCATTACTATCAATCTGCAGGTCGGTCTCATAGACACCCGGCACTAGTCCGTAGGTATAGAAGGATACAGTAATATCTGTAAATTCTCCAGGACTCAACGTGCCAAATTCTGGATTTTCAGCCAGCCAGTCTACCGGTGTAACCTCGGATAAAGTCCAATCAAGCGGCAGGCTCCCAATGTTTTCGATTGGCACGATACGGAAGGTGTCAACCTCGGGTGGTAGGACAAGTTCCATCGACGGCCAGGTTACTTTAATGTTAGGCTGAGGAGTGACCACATTCACCATGTAATATTCGGGGAGGCCGTATGGAGGCGTATCAACGCCGCTACGCCCACCGAATACCCACATCGCGCCAGGATCTCCATTGATAAAGAATCCGGCCGCGTTGCGGCGGGTGGTATTCAGGTCAGGGAAGCTGTAATCAAATGTGTCTGTATTTACATCGTAGCTGAACACCTCGACGGTATCAGCCGGCCATACTCCACCACCGGCGACGATAATCTTGCCAGCCTGGTCGTAAGGGCTGCTGGTATCGAAACCGTAGGTGCGGCCTTCTCCCGTCGCCTGGGGTAAATCAGACACAGCGCCGTCATTCCAGGTGCCTGCTGCAGGGTCATAGACTTCGGTTATGGTTTGGGCAACCAGGTTGACGCCGTCAAAAATATCTCCACCCAAACCGTAGATCTTGCCATCTACAACAGCCGCATCGATGTAACCTCGACCCATGTTGATATCACCTTTTTGAGTCCAGGTATTAGTAACCGGATCCCACTCCCATGTCTGTGCAGAGTGGTAGGGAGCGGTGGTGTTGCGGAAGCCACCAAAGACCAGTACCTTATTATCTAAGGTGATTGTACCGCCAGGGATAAATCCAGGCAGGTCTCCCGGCAGGGTTCCCAGGGTTGAAGCGGTGTTGGCGACGGGGTTGTAACACTGGTAGTTAGCGGTGTAACCACCGGCTGAGTCACGCCCACCGAAGATGCACAACAAGTCAGCTGCACCATCGTTAACCAGAGCAATGGAGTAGTTGCTGACCGGGGTCGGCAAATCAACACCGGTGTCTGTACAGTGGTTGGCTACCGGGTTAAACGAGTAGACGTCGCCGAAGGTTGAACCACCATCAGCACCGCCGCGTCCACCCAGAAAGTACACCAAACCGTTATAGACCTCGCCATCAAAGCGGGTATAGTCAGGACATCCCGATGGCAGCGGAGAAATTTGCGTCCAGGCTCCCAGGTAGGTCAGAGTGAAGTCCTGAGTGACCACAGCCCCATCGGTGATTAGAATACCGTTGAAGGTTTGTGATTCGTAGTTGGTTTTCTGTGCAGTGACGTTGTAGGTACCTGCAAGCAAGGTCATCGTATAGGCGCCTGATGGGTCGGTAATCGCATCGACCTGATTACCGGTGAATGCTGGATTGGCACTGACACCTGCACCTGCTAACGGGGCACCATTTTCATCGTATACATGTCCGTTCAGAGTACCGATTTCGGCTCCACCGCAGAAGATTAACGCAGATTGAACGGCTGCCTGGGCGTCGATCGTGCCTGTACCCCAGTCATTATTGGGACCCATTGTGTAGTCACCACCGCAGTTAGAGCCGTGCTGTCCGGTTAATGGAGCTGCCGTATCAGCAATCATCTGGTTGGTGATATCCACAAGACCGCTCAGTGCCGGGCAAGCTGACCACATGAGTCCTACCAGGGCTGTGGCATGTGGACCCGCCATGCTGGTGCCTGACCAGGAGGCATACTGGTTTCCAGGCAGCGCAGAACGGATCCCATTACCGGGTGCCATGATGTCTGGGAAATAGTTCCCATCAAGGCTAGACGGTCCTCGGCTTGAGAAACCAGTTGGCACGCCTGGAAATACCTGGCCTGTATGGTCGACCGAGCCGGTGGTCAAAACTTCCTGGTAGTCTCCGGGTGAACGCAGTGATTGACATCCAGGACCTTCATTCCCGGCTGAAACCTCTACCAGGATTCCCGCAGCTTGAAGGTTACCAACCGCAACCCGCATACTGTTATTTCCGCCACCACCGAATCCCCACGAGTTATTGATTGCGTCTGGGGCTTTTGATGGATCTGGATTTTGCCCGGCTAAGTCCCAAGGAGCCAGGTCCCACTCGAAGCACAAGATAAAGTGTGCATCGTCACCACTGCCGCCTACCATATTCTTGCAATGGATCGTCTGAGCGCCCGGTGCAACTCCGATTTGGTTTCCAGCATTGTCATCACCGACCATCGTGCCGGTGGTATGGGTGCCATGACCAAAATCATCCCATGGAGCCACGTTGCTGGGGTCCCATACGTCATACCAGTTGTAGTTATGGTCCCAGGATGTGCAGGTGGGCGGGTTCAGGCAACCGCGATAGTGAGGGGCAATCGCTGGATGGGTTACATCCAATCCGGTGTCATTGCCTGCCACCACGGTGCCCTGCCCGGTGATACCCATCGCCCACACATCATCGGCATTGATGAAACTGATATTGGGCTCGACCAAATTTGGTTGGGCTGAACTGGGCTGTGGGTTAATGGGTTCCTGTAATTGGTAAGTGTTATTAAAATTGATCGCCGACACATCCGAACGCATGGCGATCGACTGAGCCAATTGCAGGGTGCCGCCCTTTACCCAAATCGCATTAATGATATATAAAGACTGATAACTCGCGCCTTGTCCATCAAGATAAACGCGTAAATCTGTCTGGGTCCGGGAAGCTTGAGCTACCAGCGTCTCAAATACGTATTGCCCTTTTTCCAGCTTGGTTTGCAACCGGTCAGCTGCACTAAGGTCAGCCTGCTCACTCATCATGACAATGAAGTCAGCTTGACCTCCGGCTGTAAGCTGGTCGAATAGTGAGCTCTCAATTTTTTCTGAACCATCCTGAGCCGCCATGACAGAATCGTGCTGGGCTAAACCGATAAAAGCCATTGCACTAAGCACCAGGACAATCGCACCAGCAAATATCCATTTATACTTCATTTCGTTCTCCTCTGTTAGTCATCCTAAATTTGATTGATTATCAGGTTGCCAGGCTTTGGTGATATTGAATTATCTTTATTTATCTTCCAGATCACACTCCTTTCATTGTGTCGAAGTTGTAATCACAATATACTATGAGGGATACCAGAACTGATAATACCTGGTGGAGATCAAAAAATGGTTTTGAATAATAATGAAAGTTGAGATTAATTTTTAGTATAACACACGATAGCATTTTCTCACATTTTCTTAACCCAAGAATTTCCTGTTTATTATTAACGACACTAAAAAAAATACCCCAGCGATTTACTCACCGGGGTATCAGAGACCTTTATGGATCTATCGGGTTAATGTTTCATTACCAGCGGTAGATAGAAGTTGAGGATAAATGGTCCAGCGGGGATGACAGTCGTCTCCTGGGAGGCAGTGTTATTCGCCAGGTCAGGATCGACTTCGAGACCAGTTACTGTAGCAGTGTTGGTGATGGTTCCTTCAACGTCAGCGGTAACCACAATCGTTAGTTCGATGACACCATCGACTGGAACGGCGCCGACTGTGCAGGTTACCACACCAGCGGCTTCTACACAACCTGCACTCGCGCTGACAAAAGTGACTCCATCAGGCAGTGTATCGACAACTGTCACACCGGTGGCAGCCTGAGGCCCGTGATTCGTGACTGTCAGAGTGTAGGTAAGATCGCTGCCTACTTGAACGGGATCTGGGCTGTCTGCCTTGGTGATTACCAGGTCAGCCTGAGGCAATACGGTCATCGTCACTGGAATTTCTACCAATGGACTGAACGGATCGTTGCTGGCCGCGCAGACTGTGCCGGTATATTCCCCGACACCCAAACCGGTGGAGTCAAAAGTCGCATCCACAGGGGTAGCCTCTCCCGGGAGAGTGGTGCCATCAGCTGGATTAAAGCTCAGCCAGGGTAGCTCGACCGGGCAAGCAGGATTGGGTGCAGTGGATAAGGATATGTCGTCATAGTAAGCAACTGATGCACCATTGGCGAATAAATCAACCGCGTTGATGTTCAAGATACCACCACCTGACATACCTTCGGTCCATGAGCCTGTGAAGAGCGTATCATCACCATAGAAGAATGTTTGTGTATCCGTGTCGAGGTTGATCACCACACGGATCTCAACCCACTGCCCCTTGATTAATGGAAGCTGACCACCAGCGGCGCCTTCATTCAACACAATACCTGTGGCACTATCAAATGACACCTGTGTCGACCAATTATTGTTCACTCCTCCATCGTCATATTGGTTGAGCAAGAGGAAGTAGGTCAGACCCGAGAAGTTATTGGGGATGAACTGCCAGGCGGTATAGGTCCACTCGCCAGAAGTATAACCAGCGTACTCGTGCACAAGGTCTGATGCGAGTTCGATTGCGACTGAGTTAGCCGGGCTGTGTGATTGGACATCTGAGACATAAGCTGTAGCGGCTGGGTCATTCGCCCAACCTTTCCAACCGCCCTGTCCATGCATTGAGCTACCGACTTCGTAGCTATCAAAGTTTTCAGACCAGCTCACACCAGGAGCTCCAGCAAATAATTGCCAGGTCAGGTCGGCATTGCCTTCGTTCCCCACAGTCAGCGGAACGACAACCGAAGAGTCAGGCAGGAGTGACGCATCTAAAGCAGGTGGAGTTATCACAATTACCGGTATGGGGGTGGTTACATTAACCTGAAGGTATTCGGGAACACCAAAGGGTGGAGTATCAGCACCTGATCGACCCCCAAAGACCCACATGGCGCCAGGATTTCCAGGAACGTAGAAGCCAGCCTGGTCACGGCGTGTGATGTTGAGATTAGGGAAGGCATAGTCATAGGCGTTTGTTGCAACGTCGTATGAATAGACTTCATTTGTATCTGCTGGCCATAGACCGCCACCAGCTACAATGATCTTACCAGCTTGATCTAATCCGCTATTGGTGTCAAAACCGAACGCTCGGCCTTCTGCACCAGCGGTAGGCAGCTCTGCAACCGCAGCATCATCCCAGACGCCCGCAACCGGGTCATAGACTGCTGTTTTTACCTGGGAGTTTAGGTTGACACCATCAAAGACTGTGCCGCCAAAGCCATAAATCATCCCATCCACTATGGCGGATTGGATGTAACCCATACCGAGTGGCAGGTCACCTTTTTGAGTCCATGTATTCGCTACAGGATCCCATTCATAGGTTGCATTCGTCTCATAGGGCGCTGATAGATTCTGGAAACCACCAAATACAACGACCTTACCATTTATTGCATTGATCCCACCAGGAACAAAATTTACGAGGACACCCGGAAGAATGCTGACCTGTGTCGCAGTATTCGCTACAGGGTCGTAGCATTGTACCGCCGGGGTCACACCGCCAGCAGATGGTCGACCACCGAAGATGCATAGCAGGTCAGCCGAGCCATTGTTTACCGGGGCGATGGTATAGTTGCTGACTGGTGTAGGCATATCTGCGCCAGTATCAGCGCAGGTTTGTGTTACCGGGTTGAAGGAGTAGACATCACCAAAGGTGTCTCCACCACTGGCTCCACCGCGACCACCGAGGAAGTATACCAGACCAGTGCCTGCAAAATACTCACCGTCAAGGCGGGTCCAATCAGGGCAGCCAGCGGGTAGAGCAATCTGCGTCCATCCACCCAGGAAGTTCAGTGTGAAGTCCTGAGTCGTGACTGCACCCCCAGTTACCACAACACCGTTAACCGTCTCAGAGGTGTAATTGACCTTTGAGGCAGTGACATCATATGTCCCTGCCGGAAGGGTCATCGTGTAATAACCCGTCGGGTCGGTGAGGGCTTGGATTTCATTGCCTGGAGCACCAGGAGTTGCATTGACTGTGGCTCCTTCAACAGGACCACCGTCCTGGTCAAGCACATGCCCGTCAATTGCACCAAACTCGATCGAACCACACACGACCTGGCCAGCTGCCAGGACATCCAGGTAGCCATAACCAAAGGTATAGTTGCCTGGCTGACCACCAGGAGCACCGCAGTCACCCGCGGGGGGTGCATCGGCGGTATTTTGGAGCAGCTGGAATGTTGCGTCAACTTGCCCAATTAATGAAGGATTACAAGACCATAACAAAGCAACCGCGCCAGCATTATGCGGGCTGGCCATGGATGTGCCACTGTTAGGACCCCAACCACCGGGGACGGTCGAGTAGATATTCACTCCAGGGGCTGAGATATTCGGCTTGGTGTATGGGACGTGACCGAATGCGCTGTCACCGCGGCTGGAGAAGCCTGCGATGGCTCGATTGCTCGCGTGAGCTGCACTTGCGAAGGATTCCTGATATGAACCCGGATCACCCATGCTTCCGCAGGTCGGTCCTGAGTTACCGGCGGAGAAGGCTGGGAAAATACCAGCCGCACGCCAGTTATTTACATAGGTTAGATACCAGGGATCACCATCAGGTGTGCCACCCCAGGAGTTATTGACTACATTCGGCCGATTATCGGGGTCGCCAGCAGGGGCAACCAACCAGCTGCCGCAAGTTGTAAGGGCGTAATCGGAGCAGCCGTTACCAGCATCGCAGCCCAGGCAAGCGATCCAAGTGGCATCCGGTGCCATGCCTGCAATGTAAGGAAGCGCCTGATCGTCATTTGCCACCATGGTACCCATGGTATGAGTACCATGACCTTCATTATCACAGGGTGTGCCGCCGCAGACGTTACTGGGATCTTCCCAGCAAGCGGGATTACCAGGGTCACCAGCACAGGCATACGCGCCGTTCAAGGCAGGATGGGTGTATTGGACGCCGGTGTCGATGTTAGCGACTTTAATCCCAGCGCCTTGCACACCATAGGCAGCCCAGAATTGGTCAGCCTTCGAGTCGGTGATACCCCAGTCGGTGGTGGCATTCGTGGAATTGCCGACGGTGGTCATGGCATTATTCGCCAGGAAATCACCTGCCCAGGAAATGTTCTGGAGTGGTTTAATCACCACACCTGGATCGATGTAATGGATCTGCGTAGCACGGATGAAGTAGACTTCAGGCAACGCAGCGAGTGCACTGGCATCGGTCAGAGTGCCGCTCCATACATAGAGATCGTTTCCACCGATCATGGTTTGATATTTTAAGCCTGCTCCGTCCAGGATTGCTTTTGCATTTACCTGGCTCCTGGCAGCAGTTTCGACCAGGCTGTTATATACAAACTCGCCGCGTGCTGTCCAATCCATTGTATATGCCGCTGAAAGGTCAGCTTGCTCGGTGAAGCGTACAATGAAATCTGCACTACCATCGGCGGTAAACCGGTCGATAAGTGTTCCTTCGACTTTGCTGCTCCCATCTTGGGCGGCGACAATCGAATCATGACCAGCCAGGCCAAGGAATGCAACAGCGATTAGGAGAGCAATTGCTGTCGTTCTAATGATCCACTTCAACTTCATAACATCCTCCTAAACAGGAATTTAAATTTTTAATGTTGTAATTCACTTGAAGTTCCGATGTTTCTTGTCGGTAGTCTTAATATAAAATTTCTTTCTACCACACCTCCTTTTAGGAATGGCTCAATTCCCCCTATCGATATTTGATCTAATCCATATATGGAATATACGGCTAGTGTTTTAGAATTATTGCGGCAATGCATGGTCATGTAATGACTGTCTAAAAACAAAAGCTCATCCAGCAATCTGCAATGGGAATATTTCCCGACAGAATGGTTGTAAGCCAGATGGATGACAGTAAATTAAGGTTATCTAAGACTACCATTAATCAGCACTTAGTATATCACATCCATAAGACTATTTATTATTTATCCAGATGATGATTTATGAATGAAGATTATGAAATTTTTAATATTTTTTGGAATGCGAAATGATCAAAGGGATGGGGATTGTGGAATAATATCGGGTATAATCGTCTGACCGGGGATGACAGGCTTCGACGGGAGAGGCTGAGCCCTGATTGCGAGCCGAGAGGCACCGATCTCGAAAAATCAGTGCAAACACAAGTGCCAATAACACTTCTTACGCTGCTCTTCCTCTCGCTGCATAAGCGATAGAAGTCCAGCCATGAGCCTCTTGTAGGCTCACGTCTGCCTACCCCGCTCTCCGACCGGTGGTAAAGTGGACGTCAAAAAGTCGGAGTGCCTCACACGACACCGCTACCTGTGTGAAAGAGGAGCTTTCGGGCTTCAGCGGTTAGCGAGTTGAGCCTTTTGTCGCTTGTACCTCAGCTGGCGAACCTCACAACCGACTATGCTCGTAGATATCCGCGGTTCTATTCTTTCGGACGCGGGTTCGATTCCCGCCATCTCCACAAATGGCGCACATCAAAAATGTGCGTCATTTTTTGATGGACAGGGCTGCCTTCTGATTGCAGGGAGCACCAAATCGGCATGCCCCCACATTTTTATAAACTTACATTGATGCTTTTAGGGCTGCCAATACTTCTGTGCTGTGCTCCGCTGGTTTAACTTTCTCGAAAACATGAATGATCTTCCCGTTTTCGTCAATCAAAAATGTCGTGCGTAAAACACCATAAAACTCTCGCCCGTAGTTTTTCTTTAATCCCCATACACCATACAGCTCGCAGACTTTATGTCCAACATCTGCCAGCAAAGGAAACGGAAGCCCATATTTTTCCTTGAATTTGGCGTGTGACTTTGGATTATCCGGGCTAACCCCAAGGATGGTAATCCCTGTCCCTTCATAATGGCTGTAGTCATCACGGAAATTACACGCTTCCGTTGTGCAGCCGGGAGTATCATCTTTGGGATAAAAATATAAGATGACCGGGTGACCCCTGTATTCTGATAGTGAGCGTACAGTGCCGGTCTCGTCAGGGAGTGAAAATTGGGGTGCAGGGATTCCACTTGAAATAGGCATAGCTCCCACCTTTCAGTATTTCAGCATGTGATTAAAGTATTTCTTTTCATACACGCGGTCTGGTTCACGCGTTGTGGTAGTTGATTAGTTTATAAGCAGCCTCCACCGGAGGCACCGAAAACATTGACCTTGATTAAATTATTTCCTCACCCATGTGATCGATATTATACCCGGGTAAGCTGGCGACGGTTTTTTTGAACGCACTATCTTTTAATAGATCTAACAGCGGAAGTAAGAGTTCATTTTCGTAATACGACTTTGGGATGACCAGGTCATATCGCTCCTGGTACAAGGGGATGAAATCGAGCTCTAGTGCTTGAGCAGCGGCGGCAATTCCCAAGCCGCAATCTGCCCGGCCTGATGCAATTGCCGCAGCGACCGCTAGATGGGTAAATTCTTCCTGGCGGTAGCCCGTGATGGTTTCTGGTGAGATTTCCAACCGATGCAGGTGATAATCCAGCAATACCCGCGTACCGGCCCCAGCCTGGCGATTGACATAAGTAATAGCTTCCCGGGTCAGGTCTTTTAATGTCTGAATGTTCTTTGGGTTACCCCTGGCAACCATCAATCCTTGCTGCCGGCCAACCAAAACGATAATTTTTACTGGAATATCAGGGAGAACACTGCGCACATATTTAATGTTGTATTCTCCGCTTTCTGGATCAAGCAAGTGAGACCCAGCCAGATGAGCTTCCCCGCGGCTCAATGCTACCAGCCCACCCAGGCTACCCACATTGGCTGAAGTCAAACGGCGATCTTTGGCACTCAGATACTGCGCCAGGATATCAATCGTGATGTCGTGTGAGCCGATCACGAAGATACTGTTTTCGATTTCATGCGGTCGACGATACAGGTTTACCGTCACTTCACTCCCAGCGGGTAAGCCTTGTACTCCTCGCGGTAAAACCGTAATCCCATCTGCACGCACCAGTGAGGTGATCACCCCGGCTCCGCGGGAAAGTGGTGTCGCTAACACCTGGTCACCCACCCTCCCAACAGCCAGGCGCATGTAATCATCATCTCCCGCAGGAGAGGTCACTTTGCGAGTGAGCCTGGCTTTAATTGTTAATGGGACTACTGGAGTCCGCCCCAACCAACGCGAGATAAGCGGTTCGACAAAAATCTCACCGGTGATGATGGCCGAGACCGGATACCCCGGAACACCGATAATGGGCACCTGGGGCAGGTTTTTGCCCAACATTCCCAGGATGACGGGGTGTCCAGGTCTAACTGCTACCCCGTGAACAAGCAGGTCACCCAATTCTTCCACTACCTTGGATGAAAAGTCTTCCGAACCAGCTGATGATCCAGCATTGAGCAAGATAAGATCATGCTCACGAGCTGCTTGCTGCACATTCTGGCATAGTAGATCGAAGTTATCCCGAGTGATCGGGTAGCGAGTAGCTAGTCCACCCCATCCTACAACCTGGGCTGCCAGAGCAATTGAGTTGTATTCAATGATGCTTCCAGGTTGGATGGGTTGACCAATTGGAACAAGCTCAGACCCGGTTGGAAGGATGGCTACCCGCGGCTTTCGCGCCACTTGGATAGAACTATGTCCACTGGCCGCGATGGCAGCCAAATCCACCGGTCGTAATGTATGACCACCTGGCAAGACTAGCTGCGTAGCAACGATATCCTCACCCAGTGGCCTGACATGACTCCACGGCGTCACCGCTGCTCGAATGCGTATGGTGGAAGGTGTTGCAGGCTGATTCCCCACCGCCGATTTTTCAATCATCAACTCCACATTTTCCACCGGGATAACCGCATCTGCCCATTCGGGCAGTACATCGCCGGTGTCGACATAGCTTGCCTGGGTATTGAAGGTCAAATCCAATGGATATGCTGTTGAGGCAGAGACCGTATTGACAGATCGCACGGCATAGCCATCCATCGCAGAAGCATGGTAGTGGGGTGAAGAGATGATTGCCCATATAGGTCCGGCTAAAACACGTCCCAGCGCATGCTCGTCGAGAGGAATCTGCTCGAGTCCCAGGACTCCCATCCGGTCATTAACCTGTAAAGCTTCGTACAGGATAGTCATGGCTTGAGGCAGAGGGATGTCGTGCAAATAGATCGTCATAGGTTAGATTTACTTTGGTATATCCAACTGGGTCAATTCCCAGACCAGGGTAACATAGCTGCAAATTTGGACATATCGTAATCACCCTGGATTTCCATCCGGCTCAGGTAAAACTGCATGCTCAAGTATTGCTCATAGCTTGAACCTAAACCCATCCCAGCACGGTAACCATATTCGCTGACTTTAGTGGTGATGAACTCGTCGCTTCTGCCATAGGGATAAGCGAAAGAGCTGATCGTCTCACCAGTTGCCTCTTCCAGGGTCAGCATGGAATTCTGCATCTCATAATTCGCAATGGAATAATCGGTCGTCAGGTCTGTATGTGTCATGCTGTGGCTGCCAATCTCCCATCCATCATCAGCCATCTCCTGGATTTGTTCAACGTCTACAAAATTGTTCAATTGGAGACGGCTGGCGACGATGTAAGCAGTCCCGACAAAACCAAGCTCATGCATGATGGGAAAGGCGTTTTGATAGATATCCAAGTACCCATCATCGAAGCTGATAACCACCGGTCTGCTTGGCAGATCTCCCCCATTGATCAGGACTGCGGTTAACTCAGAGACTGTAATTGAGGTATACCCCCACTCACGCAGCGCTTCCATTTGAGCACGAAATGCTTCCTTCGTGATGTAGTAGCTATTAACAGCACTATCATCCGATACATGGTGGTAAAGCAGAATCGGGGCAGTCACATGCCCGGCAGGAATAAATTCAATCGTTGGGTTTTCGGTGAGGATTGATGTATCTGTGGGAACAGGGGTATTGATTGGATTGTGCGTATCGGTTGAGGCAGGCGTTGACCTTGGTGGAGCAATGATGGGTGTATTTGTCATCGCTAGAAAGGGCGTTGATGAGGATGTAGCTGTGGCAGTAGCGGATGCGAAGTAGTGTATATCGAGCGGTTTTACAGCCAAATTCGAGCTAAAATAGCACCCAATGGTTAATATCGATAGGCCAACCATACAAACAACTCGTAATAATCCTTGTTTACCAGCCATTAAATTCCGCCGTGTTTTAATTAAGATAATAACTGGACTTCAACAACGTCATCTGCTGATAAACCTGTTGCAGCTGAAGGAACCTTGATCAAACAATTTGCTCTGACCAGGCTAAAAATCAGGTTGCTTTTACTAAATATTGGCTCGACTTTATATGCAGATGGATCTCCAGATAATCCTTCTGGCAGATCAGAATATAATCTAGCCGCAACCCAATCCTCACGACCAGCCAGGGATGGAACGTTGGCGGTCAACCTGGCCAACAGCCTGGTTCGTACACCTGCTCCGGTGAGACCAAGAAGGGATTCTACCACTGGAATTACGAACATCCCGGCAATAACCATCGCACTAACGGGATTCCCAGGAAGACCGATGACAACCTTGTGGTTGCAAATTGCAAGTATAGTAGGTTTTCCAGGTTTGATACTAACGCCATGAACGAGTACACCCGGCACACCAAGGGTATTGATCACCCCGGCAGTAAGATCACGCGCGCTGGCAGAGGAACCGGCAGTCAGGAGTACAACATCACATTCGTCTAATGCTCTGGCTGCTACATCCTCCAATAGTGCAGCCTGGTCAGGGAAAATTCCATATCTTTTGGGGACTGCACCAACCTGGTCGAGTAATGCTGATAATGAATATGAGTTGATATCTCTTACCTGCCCGGGCAGCAGGTCGGCTTCTGGTGGCACCACTTCATCTCCGCTGGAGATAAGACCCACCACAGGTTTTTTGGCCACATAAAGCTCAAGGATTCCCAAAGCCAGCAATCCTCCGATTTCTGCTGGACGAATACGCACCCCGGGCTTGATGACCTCCTCACCGATTTGAACATCTTCTCCAAGCGTGATGATATTCTCCCCAGCTGCAACAGATCTTAATATTTCAATGGTGTCACGTCCCACTGTTTGGGTATTTTCAATCATCACCACTGCATTGCATGACGCTGGCAGCATGCCCCCGGTGTGAATTACTCCCGTCTCACCCGGTTGAATATCGAATTGCGGGGTACTCCCCATGTGAACTTCACCAACAAGTTTTAAATACGCAGGTAGACTTTCTGATGCTCCATAGGTGTCTGCTGCGCGAACTGCATAACCGTCCACTGTGCTGCGTGGAAATGGAGGTAGCGAAATTGGTGACCGAATCGGTTCAGTCGTTACACGTCCCAATGCATCCATCGTGGAAATACGTTCTTTGAATACTTGGACTTGCAGGTGAGAAAGGAGGATTTGTAAGGCTTGCTGAATCGGAATAAGTTTTAGAAATTCAGGCATGATTAATGGGTCCAAAATGCATAAGTCAATATGTAAGCTGCCAGACCAAATGTTGAGATTGCGGTCAGGACGAGTAAGTTCCAATTGGGCTTAACACCATCTGCTATACGGTTCATCTGCCAAATCTGGAATACAGCAAATGGGAATACCAGGATAGCCGGCCAGGCAACGTTTAACGGTAAACCGAAAATAAATGCCATCCCCAAAATGATAAAACTGAGTATTATCAGCAGATTATGCAACATCATTCCTCGTTGCCAGCCGAGTCTGATCAACAGAGGTCGCCTTCCCTGGCTGATATCCGAGGCATAATCAGGGAGCTCCAAGGCCAGCAGCATGCCAATATGGAGTGTTGTTAATGGGAATACCACCATCACTAATAATTGGTGAAAGTCATGCCGTTGGATTAAGAACGCCAAAGCCGGTATCAGGGCGACATTTATGATCGACATCTCCACTTCACCATACCCGGAGAAGACAAGGCGTACTGGCGGTAATGCAAATAAAACCTCACCAACAAATATAGTCACAAGGATCAAGGTTACCGTCGACGAAAGGCCCACGAATTGGATCATAGATACAGTCAATGAAGCGGCGATTGCCAGGCAGATTAATCCAGCCCACAATGCAACCTGGCGAGATAATTTTCCTGTGCCTACAGCGCCGGTTACTCCAGAAAAGGGAGTATGTTTTTGACTCTGGTTAGCAGCCATCACAAATGGATCAAAATATTCATTCAAATACTGAGCTGCGAGTAAAATCATAATGACCCATAATAGACCATATATAAATGCTGTCCAATCCACCTCACCACTTAAATAATGGGAAATTCCTGCTCCGAGAAGATAGGTCAGGCAGGCAAGGAATATAAATAACGGGCGAGACAATTTAATAAATAAACGCAAATTTTTCATATCGAACAGTTAGCTCGTTCTTGTCGTTTCAATCGGTGGCACATAGAAATAAGTCAATTGTTTTACAAACGCAGACTTTTGGGAATTTCCTCTCACCACTGCTCCTAGCCTATATTTGTAGGGCTGATGATATCAGAATTGACGCACAAGTTCCAGTAAATCGCCTGAGCGAATCATTAATGTACATTTTTAGCAATATTTATCTAAACCCATCATCGCTTCTGCAAAGACAGCTTATTGATGTACAAAATATTCCGATCAGACACCCACGTAATGGTTTACCACCGAAGGAGAAACCAAAGGTCTGCCGGGCGCTCAGCGATCCGACGCATAAAATATGGATACCACTCCGTTCCATACGGAACGTATACCCGCACACGATACCCCTCCTTCACCAGCTCTTCCTGCAGGTCACGTCGGATGCCATTAAGCATTTGGAATTCCATCGCATCATTCGGCAACCCTACCTTCTCGGCATATGCCTTGGCAAAGTCAATCCTTTTAGAGTCATGCGTAGCCAAACCAGGGATCGGTGGTGTCTTGCCGTCGTTACTTACCTTGGGACAGTCCTTGGACAGAGCAGAATCGATCAATATTGCTGCACAGCGATCATAATTAACATCGACATCTTTTATTTTTGGAAATGCGATGCGGGAGGATTTTGTGTAGGCGCCTTTACACAAGCGGATTTTGAAGCAATCACCCAACAGCTTACGTAAGTCTTCTTCGGTTCGATACAGGTAAGCCTGGATCACGATACCAACGTTTTCATATCCAATCTGCCTAACACTATATAAAGTATCAATCGTTCTTTGAGTAAACGCGGAATCCTCCATGTCTATCCGCACGAAGCTGTCATAACTCCTGGCTTTATCCAGGATCAGTTTTAGGTTTTCCAGGCACAGCTCGTTGCTGATCCCGAGACCTATCTGAGTCAATTTAATGGAAACATTAGCACGTACACCTGCTGCTTCGATCCCATCGAAAGCCTCGACGATATCCATCGCAGCTCGCCGGGCTTTCTCGGGAGAATCGGTATTTTCCCCGAGATGGTCCAGGGTGGCATTGATTCCTTTATCATTCAACGATTTAATTACTTGGATCCCATCAGCAAGAGTTTGCCCAGCGACAAACCGGGAAGCCATTTTCCATGCTAATGACCAATTCGCAACGATATTACGTGCCCATGCAGCTTTGGCTAAGTAACTAAAGAATGATCGGACCATTAGATTTCACCTCGTTTAGGCATCAATGTGGGATATATTGTAAATTTTAACACAAATTCAAAAAGAATTCCCTGGCATAGAACTTGCAACATTAGCGAAACAGGATATACTAGAGGTTAACCATGCTATTACAAAGTCATAAACCCATGCTCCGTCCGCAAACCACCGCCCACTTGGCTCAGACCATGGCTTTACTGGAGCTGACTGCGGTTGAACTGCGTCAAAAGGTGGAAGCAGAGCTCGCCCGCAACCCTGCGCTGGAATTAATCGAGGAATTTCGTTGCCCCACCTGCCATAAAATTCTCCATAATAATAAACCGTGCCCATCTTGTACAAATGCGTTATGCGGGTCTGCCGAACAACCCATTGTGTATTTATCTTGCCATGAAGATTTTTTCGCTAAACCTGGGTCAAACTCCAGCCCCGAGGATTTACCTGAAGATAATTTCGCTCCGAACCAGGAAGGTCTACCCGCTTACATTTTGCGCCAGATAGGACCTGAGCTTCCGGTCGATGACCGTCCGCTCGCCGTGCACATCCTGACTAGCCTCGATGAAGATGGGTTGCTATCAATTAAACCACTCGAAATTGCCATGTATCACCATGTGACCCTATCGAGGGTCGAAGCGGTGATCAATATGATCCAACATGCCGATCCGTTAGGTGTGGGCTCGCTCAGCCCAAAGGATGCCTTATTGATCCAGCTCGAGGTCTTAGGCGAAAATCTGGCCGTGCCCTCCCTGGCTGAAGAGGCCATCCGTGCCGGGATTGAGCTGCTAAGTCCACACCACCTGCCGGAATTAGCCAGGTATTTAAATATCCCGAACGCGCAAGCGAAGGAAATCGTCCGTTTCATCAGTGATAATTTAAATCCATTCCCTGCCCGTGCCCATTGGGGTGATCTGCCAAGCACTGGTAAATCGGAAGGTCAGGAGCACACTTTTCATTTTCCGGATATTATCATCAGCAAGAATTCTGACGATGAAGACTCCCCTCTGGTGGTGGAAATCGCTATGCCCTTTTATGGCACCCTGCGTGTCAATCCATTATTCCGTGAAGCGCTCCAACAGGCACCTGCCGATAAATCTGAGCTGTGGCAGGAAGACCTTGAGAAGGCCACTTTACTGGTAAAATGCTTGCAGCAGCGCAACCATACGATTGTTCGTTTAATGCAACGCCTTGCTGTCATTCAACGAGAGTTTATCTTGAATGGTGATGCATATTTAAAACCCATCACCCGTGCCGATATGGCTGAAGAGCTTGAGGTACACGAGTCGACCATGTCGAGAGCAGTATCAGATAAAGCCGTCCAGCTTCCAAGCCGCAGGATTGTCCCCCTCGCGATGTTCTTCGATCGCAGCTTGCACGTCCGCACCGCCTTAAAACATATCATCGACCAGGAATCTGATTCATTGAGTGATTCTCAAATTGCAGTATTGTTATCAGACATGGGTTTCCCTGTGGCGAGGCGGACGGTTGCCAAGTATCGCTCTATAGAAGGGATCCTGCCAGCCCATCTGCGCAACCATCTATATAAACCCCACCTGATGCTTCCCCAACATGAACAGAGTATCACAGTTTAGCAGCTTCATAAAAAGCCAATTCCTTCAACTGGGAACAGCAGAAATTGAGACGCTACTAAATAATCTCCCTCAAGCTGCGGTAATCATCAACAATCTGAACAATCGAATATATCTTGCAAATTCGAAAGCCACCGAGCTGACTGCCTATACGCGCAGCGAGCTGGCTGAAGTTGATTATCGCAGCCTGTTCCAGGTAATCAAAGCTGATACCCCTGAAGATAATAATCAAACTGAGCTGGTTAAATATCCTTCACCGGTTGAGCTGATTAAACGTGGCGGATCTAAATCAATCGTCCAGGTGACTTTCAATCCTCTGGGTGAGGCGAATAAATATTCCTTGATCACTTTTGAGCTGGATGAGCAATTCCGCTTGCATCGGGAAGACGAAGAACGCTACCATTCCTTATGGGACCACCTGAATCAGTTATCCAAAGCACTGCTATCAGCCAATTTAGATGAAGCATTAACTCAATTTTTACGCACGGGCATGGACCTGACGGGTTCGGCCTTCCTCTGCATTTACCAGGCCAGCAGCCAACACCCCAGTCTTAAGCGTATCTCCATTGCCGGAACTGACCATTCCTTCCCCGAGGAAATTAGTGGCGAGGATTTTTCATACCTTCAATCACCCATCATGTGGGTAAGAGGAAAACGAGCCATCATCAGCTTGCATCGATTGGCTCACTCTTCAAATATTTCCTACTTTGCCTCTACTCCTATCGGTGAGCCCAATGCGTATATTGGGTTGCTGGTTGCGCTGGGAGAAAATTCCATTCCTTCCACGAACCTCTTGCCGCAGCTAACTTTTTTGGCTTCCCAGATCAACACGATAATCCAGGGTCATGCTCTGAACACCCAGCTGAGAATGGATATTCAAGAATACATGACCAAAGTTTCGACCAACTCCTCCATCTTTAATTCCATGGAGGATGGCGTTATCATTTTGTCCCCTGATTTATCTATCACGTCTTTAAACCCATCTGCAGAGCTTTATTTAGGCTATGCGACTGAGGAAGTCTCCGGTCAGAAGATCGAAAATGTGTTGATCGGTGGAGAGGATTTAAAAGCCTCCTTTCAGGTGGTACAGAACGAGCAGCGTATCGGCAGCATCGGCAGCCTGAAATTATTCCGCCGTAACGGAGAATCGTTCCAAGCGAATTTGCGTATCATTCCTATTATTAATGATAATGTGCTCAACCGCATCATTATCCTGTTCCATGATTTGAGTGAACAGGAGGAATACCGCCTAAAGAACCAGCAACTTGAACAGAGGGCACTGCTGGGTGAGGTGACGGCTTCCTTTGCCCACGAAGTCAAAAATCCGATCAATAACATCTTTACCGGACTTCAACTGCTGGCAATCAACCTACCTCCCGAGGACCCCAATCAGGAGAACATTGCCAGACTCGAGGAAGATTGTGAGCGCCTCACATCTCTGGTAAAATCTAGCCTGACTTTCGTCCGCCCGATGGAGTATAAGCTCGAACCCATCATCTTGAGTACATTAGTATCGAACCTCCTTGAACGGTGGAGATCCAGGCTGGTTAAGCTGAACATCAAGTATCAGGTCCAGGCAGATAAATCAGTACCCAACATCGATGGAGATTATCGAGCCTTGGAGCAGGTCTTTACCAATCTGATCAATAATGCGATAGAAGCCATGGAATCCACCGGCGGAATGCTATCGGTAAAGATACGCCAGGTTAGCGAAGGCGATGAACAAGCCCATGTTGAAGTCAGTATTTCCGACACAGGTCCGGGTATTCCCTCCGAGCTCAGGGAAAAGATTTTCGAGCCATTCTTTACAACGAAGCAACATGGCACCGGATTGGGATTGGCGATTGTAAAACGGATCGTGACTGCGCACAAAGGATCAATTTATGTAAACAGCATCTTGGGTGGAACTAATTTCGTGGTTCAATTCCCCTGTGCATCATCCTAAAACTAAATGGGTAGGATATGGCGGCTACTATACTGATTGTCGACGATGAAGTTAATGCACGGATAAATATCGGTCAATTCCTCACCACTCGGGGATACGAAGTTCTTGAGGCGGCTACCTTGTCTGATGCGCGCGAGCAGCTCAGGCTGGGCACCCCGGATATCATCTTACTCGATGTAGAATTGCCGGATGGATATGGACCTACTCTCCTTGACGAGACCGCTCACTTGCCGATGCGCCCTCCGATTATTATTATCACTGCTTACGGCCACATTGACATGGCAGTTGAGGCAATGAAGAACGGCGCTCATGATTTTCTCCAAAAGCCGGTCCAACTTAATTCCTTGGAAAAATCCATCCAACGCGCCCAGGAAATTGTGGCTATGCGCAGAGAGTTGGTGCATCTGCGTCAATCTCAGCGTAAAGATTATTCCTCCATGGTGTGCGTAAACCCTGCCATGCAGGTGGTCGTTCATCAAGCCCAACGGGCAGCCGCGGCATCGGTCTCCGTTTTAATCACCGGGGAAACCGGTACCGGTAAGGAAATCCTTGCCAATGCTATCCACCAGATGGGTCCGCGCTCCAATAAGCCATTCATTGCAATAAACTGTGCCGCCATCCAAACCACAGTATTGGAATCTGAGTTATTTGGTTATGAGGCAGGTGCATTCACCAGCGCTGAGAAAAGAAAACTAGGGTTGATGGAAGTTGCAGACCAAGGAATTCTGTTCCTGGATGAAATTTCCTCCATGCCCGTGGATATGCAGGCAAAATTATTGCGCGCCATCGAAGAGCAAAAATTCCGCCGGGTCGGCGGTACAGCAGAAATTCGGGTGGATGTGCAGATAATTGCCGCCTCCAATCGTGATCTAATCTCAGCGATGGAAAAAGGGGAATTCCGCCATGATTTATATTACCGTCTCAAGGTTGTGGACCTTCACCTCCCCCCATTGAAAGATCGCAAAGAGGACATCCCGGAATTGGTGGGATTATTTATCCGCCAAAATAATCAGCGACTGGGGGTGAACATCCAGGATGTGACCCCACGAGCAATGGAAGCATTGATCAACCACACTTGGCCGGGAAATATTCGTGAACTGCGCAACGTGATCGAGCGCGCCATGCTCTTTTGCGATGAGTGTTCGATCGACCTTCCCCATCTCCCGGTCGAGGTCATCAAAGCGGCTCAATAGCCCCAGGTAATTAATTAGATTAACCCTTTCAGCACCTAGAAAGGGTCCAATCGATTACCGGTCCCAAATCGTGTAACTCTGCGGAAAACACAGCTGGGCTGTGACTGAGCCAACCACGCATACTTGGTACTGGACTATCGCTCCGTTTGCTCCATTAATTGGATCCAGCTCAATTCTCGTCTTTCCATCCAACCCGGTTGGCTCCAACGAGTACGTTTTCGTAATGCCATCCGGTTGCGTAACCAACAACGATACCTGGATCCCGCTCACCGGCTGATTTTTCTGAGTAGCTTCAATTTGAATGACCTGTTTTTCACCAGAAGGGATGAGCGGTGATTCCTCCGATGCTTTGATCTGCAGTGCATTATTAAGAGAGTTATTGGTCGTGTCAGACTTCTTGCCGCTGGTCAGGTAATCGGCTCCTAACGCTTGAGGTCTGACCTGAAGTCCTGGAGGTGCGCTGGGATGGTATTCCAGGCACACATTCCGAAAACATTGTGAGTATTCATCATTGGGTAAGCTGTGATACTCGCTGATAGGTTCTCCAGAATATTCAATCGATCCATGTTGATTTATATAATCTAGAAATGTTTTAGGTACATTGAATCCCTGACCATCCTTTATCGGGTAATATGATAACCAATTCTCATCCTGTGCTTGCTTGAGCTGTTCGAATGGGATCCCTAGCCATGATGGGATTGGTCTCAATCGGATTTGGTGATCATCGGAGGGATCTATGTATAGTACGACATTCTCGAACACCATCTGGTAATTCCCATCTGATCCCAGTTTTGGAGATTCCAGGGGTTCGCCAGTAAATCCGTATCCGAGACGGGCAGCCGCTTGAAGGAATAACTGCTCTGTGGCACTGAATTCCTGAGTGTATGATGCTGCTGGTGGAACTGGATCATTGCTGACATATTTACAATTATTTCCGCACATCCAATCCCCGTATGGCATCAAATGGATTTCCCCGGCTGGATCGGAGTAATTTCGATAAAAACCTAATCCTTCGAAATACTGCTCATAACGCTGCTTTGCATCATTAGCGGTCACCCCGGTCAGGGGTAAACCAATGATATCGGTACTATACAGGTCATAATAAGGCAACACTTCCTCCCAAATCTGGTGCCCATTCATGTAGTGGGAGTCATAACCTTGCGGGGACGGCTCGACCATTCCATTGATCTGCCATTCCGAAGCTGCAATAGGAGAAAAGGAATATCGTTTCAGCGGATCCAGGTTTGGGTTGTACGCCATTAATCCAGCCATTACGTACTGGTATGTCACCCCGTCTTTATTAAATAAAGGTGATATTGCTGGACCGAGCATGTCCTCCCCCCCAAATTCGCGATAAAAATCAGAGAATGTTGGGTCGACAGTGAAGGTTCCACGCGTTGAGGCACCGGTCGTAGGCGTACAAGCAGATATTATTAAAATAATCAGCAAGCTGACACTTAATAATGCCAACTTGCTTTTCAATGGAACCATACGCCTCCGCACGCGTGTTTATCCTTGCAATAAACCAGATAATAAGCAGGCAATTCCCAAAATTCCCGGTTTTGTCAGCTTCATTAAGATTCATTATACATTGAAATAAACCATCTGAATAGTAACTGAAGTTGCGGTTGACTGGCATAGCTCTTGCACCTTTGCCCGTGAAGATTACTCATAGGAGCTGTACAACAAAGATGACCTCACCGCAAAAAACTCGTTATGGATTTTACTACTTTCCCGATACACTGCATTACCGTGAGAACGATATCCATACCTGGATTCCAGAGCTCCAAGCACTGGGTGCATCGTGGTTGACCTTATTAGCCCCTTCCGATCGTGCCATTCCTGAATCTTTCATTCGAAAGATCGTTGATCAAGACATCCAACCTGTCATCCATCTACCATTATCCACATCTGCTTCGGGAAGCTCGACCGATCCGGGTATTTTCTTCGATGCATATTCACATTGGGGAGTTAAATTCGTTACTTTATTTGATCGACCCAATATGCTAAAGAATTGGTCTCCTGCAAATTGGGCTCAACGGAACCTGGTTGAACGTTTTTTAGATATTTTTATCCCAAACGCTGATAGGGCGCTCGATGCGGGATTAATCCCAGTCTTCCCCCCATTGGAACCTGGTGGAGATTATTGGGATACAGCCTTTTTATATTCCGCCCTGCAGGGCTTGCACCGGCGAGGCGAGCAGGATTTATTGGACCAGCTTGTTTTATCTGCTTACGCGTGGTCGAGCAACCGCTCCCCAAACTGGGGTGCAGGTGGACCGGAACGCTGGCCAACGACCAGGCCATATTCCACCCCTCAAAATTCGGAAGATCATCTTGGATTCAGAATTTTTGATTGGTACCTGGCTATCTCTGAAGCCGTGCTAGGAAAACGCTTGCCGATCATCTTATTAGGCGCAGGTAGCCGGATCGGTGACCAGCTTGATCGCCAGTCTCCTGCCGTCGATCTACAGGCTCATACCTGGCAGAATATGACCCTCTTACGCTTGATGACCGGTAAATCCCAGGACTATGATCCCGTCCCGCCTGATGTGCTGACCTGTAACTTTTGGTTGCTATCTACCGCTCAGGGCGACCCAGAATTAAGTAACGCCTGGTATAAACCAGACCAGACCCAATTACCCATTGTTGCCACACTCAAAGAATGGGTGTCAAATGGTGGTGCAGAATCATTGCAGTCATCCAAGGGGATGTCTGCATATGGGTCACATGGATTCAGCAGCCGTCCCATATCACATTATCTGCTCCTTCCAACCATCGAAACTGGAGTCGTGGACTGGCGTTTGGATGCTATCCGCCCGTTCATCAACAAGTACCAGCCCACGATTGGTTTTTCTCCCATTGAGGCCTCGCATGCCAAGAAAGTAACCGTGGTTGGAGGCGCCTCTACCATCCCAGAATCAATAATTGATGGCTTATTGGCTGCCGGCTGTATCGTAGAGCAAATTAATGGAGATGGCATGATTATTGCACCACAACAACCAACCACTCCTTGAAATTGAACCTTGGAGATTTATCACTCGATCAGATGAACCCCAAACCAAAAGTAAAAAAGGTGCCCTCATGAATGACATGATCTACAATTTCCAACGAAAATCTTCCTTCCCCTTCACTGTTCCAGATAACTCTGATCCCCTGTGTGCCAACGTCCATAAACCTTCTTTAAAAGTCTTGGGACTGGGTGGAGGAGGCTCAAACGCCATTAACCGCATGATTGAGCTGGGTCTTTCCGGTGTGGATTTCATTGTTGCCAACACCGATTCGCAAGCGCTAAAGAACAGCCTTGCTCCCACGAAAATCCAGCTGGGTCCGAAGACTACCCGCGGTTTAGGCGCCGGCGGTAACCCTGAAGTTGGTCAAAACGCAGCTGAAGAAAGCACCAGACTGATTGCAGCTGCGCTTGAAGGTGCAGATATGGTCTTTCTAACGGCTGGCATGGGTGGTGGAACCGGGACGGGTTCAATCTCGGTCGCAGCTAAAATAGCTCGATCGATCGGCGCTGTCACCATAGCGGTTGTAACCATGCCGTTTTCATTCGAAATGGGCCGGAGACAGCGAAATGCCAATGAAGGAATTAAACTCCTCTCACCTAATACCGACACACTAATCTCTATCCCAAATGATCGTCTATTGGATGTCGCTCCGCGTGACTTGCCGTTGGATACTGCCTTCCGTCTGGCAGATGATGTTTTACGCCAGGCTGTCCAAGGCATCACCGAGCTGATCACTACACCGGGTATGATCAACGTCGATTTTGCCAACATCCGTAACCTGATGAAGATGGGCGGGGGTGCGCTAATGTCGATTGGGCAAGGTGATGGTGAAGATAAGGCCATGAAAGCGGTCGACCAGGCGCTGCATCATCCATTGCTTCAATCGACTTCGATCGAAAATGCAGCTGGGATCCTGGTGAACTTCACTTGTGGTGGCGAGCTGGCACTTTATGATGTTCAGGCTGCTCTTTCACACCTCCAGGCACAGGCGGGAGGTAAGGCCGAGATTGTCCTGGGCGTGGTGAATGATCCCCGCTTGCAGGACCGGGTCGAAGCGATCCTGGTAATTACCGGATTAGGTTCAACAACCCTGGAAGATACGCTCTCCCGGCTGGATATCAAGCAAAGACCGCTCGAGCGCCCAAGAATACCTGCCCCCGAAACGTATGAATTGAATCTTCCTGAAGTGGTTCCAAACGAGTATATGGATGAGGAATTTACCGTGTCGTCCAACGACCTCGATATCCCTGCTTTCCTGAGGCGAGGACGTAGAGTTTCAGTCAAAAGCTTGGGATAACAATATCTATGAATGCGAATACGATATTCAACCGGTTTGAGATCGTTTTTTACTCGACCCTCACTTCTGCAATGAGCGGAGTGACTCATCTTCGAACAAGTATTCGGGATAGCTCAACCGCTCATCGTCAGCAAGTTCTACATGCTGAGACTGCTATCATCCAACAGAATGATCAACCAAAACTGAGTTCATTCGCCCTCAGCTGGGAATCGTTCAAAGCAGCACTCCTGGCTCTCTTTATGTGGATTGTGCTGGGGTTTGCAGCAGGTTTTTTAATTGGTTTGCTGTCACCCAGGTAGTTTTACAATGAGAAATCATTCTCTCTTGTATTTTGGGATATTCATCTGCTCTCTGGTGGTTGGATACACTTTCAGCACCATGTTATATCCATCTGATTTCAACCTTCTGTCCGGCAGCCTGAAAGTCGTCTCCGCAAGTAGCCAAAAACCCATCGATACAATGAGCAGTGGTCAGCGCAGCATCCTGCTGATAAGCACATCATCGCTTAGTTCTCCACACCCCAACCTGGAGAGCATCTGGTTAGTGAGCTATATGCCCTCTGATTCCTTTGTCCGGTTGTTGCCAATATTCCCAGCAGGAGACCAGACAATATCTGAATTGGAGTCAATACTCGTTAATTCGTTCAACCTAAAAAAGGAAAATGGCAGGCTTGGCGTAAACCAGAAATTCTTGGATGTATTGGTAGCGGAAAACTACTGGTGGAGTGGTTATATTGTCCTGGATAATGTTGCCATGACGGAAGCATTCGATCTCCTTGGTGGGATTGAGCTGAAGGGGCAAAAACTCACTGGTGAACAGGTACTTCGCGAATTACCTGATGTGCTGGATGACCCGTCAAACGCTTATGCATACCAGATTGCTATTCTGCAATCGGCCTGCAAGCAATTTGCGCATTTGGCAACTAACCCTGATCTTACCAAACCGAATCTCCTCCGTCCTCGTCACTTGCTTACTGACCTGGAACCGGAACAGGTACAACAAGAACTATATTCCTTATTAGCTAATGGACGGCAGCCGGCATGCAAGTTTCCACTTCTTGAACAATCTCAAATCGTGCATTGATGGTTGGAAGCCGTAAGTCGACCGTAGAAATGTTGAGGTATCCATGGAAAATATAAACGCAAGTGATTTAAAAATGTTTATGCTCATTGGCACATTCTTGTTGGGCACCATCACTTTCCTGCTTGGTCTTGCCATCTTGATGTATGGTGCGTGGGGGAAGGACCTGCGCACGATCGCCGATCAAACCGCGAAATTAGCTCAGAAAGGAATTGCTGAAGAAATTTCGGGTCTTGTCGGAAATGCATCCACATTAATGACCACGTTGAATGATTTGATGCGCACTTCGAATGGTATAGGATTTTATTTAACCATAATCGGTGGACTATTGATGCTGGCATCGTGCCTGGTGCTACTGAATAATCTCTAAAACGCTATGACGAGCATAAAATCGGTAGATCAAATCTCTGAAATCCTCCACAACTCCAACCTGTCCTGGTTGCTAGCAAACCTGAGACAGGATTTTTTAGTTTGGAACAGTCTGACTGACCCCGATTTTTATGACAAGTTCCGTCTATCGATACCGGCAGATTCTGTTTTTTCGCAGTTGGATTTCTCTCCCGCACGGCTAGCTCTCCTGGCATTAGGTCAGTCCAATAATGGCTCACTTGACCCGCAGAAGTTATACAACTCGATCGATCAGCAGCTCATACAGGCAGCTGTGCGCAGTTTTTCTGACCAGGCGATTCTCAAAACATATCCCCAAGACCTGGCTGGCGCTGGTATGATCGCCCTGGCTATAGCCCATAAGTACCATATGTCAAATTCGTGGACAGAGTTGATCAGTACACTGCCTTATACTGATTATCAGATCTGGTCAGCTCCATTCGCTTGCTTGTTCGGTTATATCGAGAATCCATACGGGTTGCTCTCTGCATTAATTCTGCCAGGTTGCGATCCGATAAGGTTTAAACTAGCCATCCATGCCCTGCTAAGCAATCCTATCCATCCCCAAGATCAAGTGGATATCCTCATCGGATTGTGCACCGCACAGCATGGTGATTTATTACCGCCTACTGACAGGATGACACTGATCGATGAATTATATGGTCAACGTCCTCAACTGGCTGTGGAACTTTGTGTAAAATGGTTGGATACCCATCCGGAATACTCCGCTGAGTTATATCCAAAAAACTTGAATACATCCAGGAATATTGAGCAACTGGCAGAAATCCTGTTCCAAATTAAGGTGAGGCAAATCGCTGGTAACTCGAACCTGCCGGTAGACCTGGTATCTGCTGAACGAATACTCTTCCACAGTCTATCCACCAGCCTGGCTGGTCAAATTCTTTCACACGACTCTACAACTCTGTCCGGGAACGGCATATCGCTGGGTTCACTTGATTTTGGTGAACAAGCCGTTCAGATCTCAAAGCTTACTCTGCCTCCAAACCACACGCCAGTGGAACAAGCGGAGCTGGCGCTCATGCTTTTCAGAATTGGGTGCATTGAAAAAGCGAGTGAACTGCTCCCCCAACCCACCGGTCAGCTCCCTGATGATGTAAATATCCTTTATGCTATCAGCTGTATTGCTTTCCACACCGGAGACCAACAACTAGCCGTATTAGCTGCTTCCCGTATCTTGGAGCTTCTCGACCACCAAGTCTCCATTGCTTCTGTTCCCGTGTGGGGAGAATACTTATCACAGGTAAATCTTGGTGTATTACTAAACAATCTACAGAAACCGGTTGAAGCTAGTAGAGTTTTTGAATTCGCCCTACGCACCTGCCCTGACGATACCCGCTTGCTGAAAATGCTCGCACAGAGTTATCAGGCTGCCCATCAAGACCAACTCGCTTGCGAAACGCTACATGCTCTGGTCTCGTTGAACCCACAGGAAGTGGATCACCGGCGTTTATTTTCCAATTCGCTCGCAACGATTGGAGAGTGGCAAGCTTGTTTGAATGAGCGAGCGATTGTCCTCGAGTCAAGTCAATCAAATGGTAAATCTGCCCACGTGAATGATATCTATGCCTATGCGCAATCCGCCATCAACGCCAATCACCCCGAACTTGCGCTTAAGGTAAGCACAGAATTGCTGGCGCAGGACCAAGATGACACTCAGGCTCTCATCTACGCAGGGAAAGCTCATCTGCAGATGGGATCTATCGAACAAGGTTTGGATGATCTGATCCGTGCAACCATGGCACCAAATCAGCTTGAAGAGGCCTGGTTGGCACTTTCCAGCGCTCAATTGAAAATCTTCCCGCGAGCAACCGTGATCGAGACTCTCAAGAATGGTGCACAAGCCATCCCCGATAGCTCAAAGATCTATTTCACCCTCGGAGACTTATACCTTCAGGATAATGCTCCCACCCTGGCGTTGCCTAACCTGCGCTCAGCGATGGAACTATCCCCTACAGACCCGAATATCCTTGTGAGCTACGGCCAGGCACTAAAATTGCTCGGTCATCTTGATGAGGCCCGAGAGATACTGTCTAAAGCATATGGCATCGAGCCAGAATTTCCCGGATTGGCGCAGAGCCTGGCAAAAATCCTGGTGGATTCAGGTGACATAGAAGGAGCAATTTCACCACTCGAGCGACAGATTAATAACAAGACCATCCAAGATCCGGTGGCGTATCTTGACTATGCACGCTGTATACTCACGCTGAATAAGCGTGGTTCAGCTGCGTACCCACCCATGAAGGCATTGATTGCACTTAATGAAGTGTTGCAGATTGACCCCGAGCTTGCTGAAGCTAAGGTTCTCACCGCTGAAGCACTGGCGGCTGGTGGAGAAAATGAGCTGGCTTTCCAGGCATATCGGGAAGCCTTGGATACTTCATTGACCGAGGACAACACCTGGCGCGAACGCATTTCTTATGGGTTCGGTTGTATCGCAAGCTCGATCGGAAAGCATGATATCGCCATTGCTGCCCTGCAGGAAGCTAGCCAGGCTAACCCAAACAACACGGCCGTATATATGGCATTGTCCGATGCTTATATATCTGCCTGCCTGCCTGAAGACGCAATCCGGTCAGCCCGGAGTGCCATGGTAGTGGATGGAGATAATCCAGACAGCCTTGCTTGGTTTTCTCGACAGATGGTAAAAATCATGTGGAGCGATTTGTTGGATATGTCGAATTCAGCTTCCTCTTTATCAAAACAGCTCCCCTCAGAAGCATTGACTGCGATATGTAAAGCTATCCAATTAGCGCCCACCCGTACCGATTTATCCATCCAGCTTGGTAATCTATATTCATCTATCGGTGAAAAAGAAGAAGCTAAAGCCATTTTTACTTCCATTGCCACGTTCGATTTTGCCACGACCGCTGATCTTCGCGATGCCGCACAATACTTAACCAGCGCTGGAGATCACCTAGCTGCAATTGCCTGCCTTGAAAAAGCGGTAACCCTTGACCAGGCGGGCATAGACCAACACGTTCCCTTCCTATACACCTTTCTGGCTCAAGAATATGTGAATAACCATGATCACACATCAGCCACTAGTATTCTGGATAAAGCTATCGACCTGATCCCAGAGGACATCTCGTTGGTTTCGTTGAAAATCGATATCCTATTGGAATTGGACCAGCGTATTGATGCATTACAGTGTATCGAGACATTTATACTGAACACCGACGGACGAAAACTGGATAACGATCTGCTCTACCTTGCCTCGCGCATCAGCCGCTCGATGGGTGATTTCACCGCGGCGATTAAATATTCTGGGATGATTACCTTACCAACTCCAATAAAGGGTTCGAATAAGTGTCTGGTTGGAATACCGATCCGGTATCGAACCCAAATTGCTGAGTTGTATCGCTCATTATTACAACCACACCAGGCTTATCAAATTCTCCAAAGTGGATCTAATCCAAGTGCTTCAGATTACACCATTGAACAAGACTACATTGATTATCTCTGCCTGAATAACGAATTAGCACTGGACACGGGAGAACCTTTATTACCGGGTATTGAGGATGTCCAGGTTGATGCCTCCAATCCAAGTTATAGCAGGCTGATGGCAATAAAATCGAGAATAATGTACCTTACAGGTAATTCGAGCCAGGCAGCTCAGTTATTTGCAATAGCATTGCGCAGCCTGAATAATGTTGCTGATCCATCCATTCATCCAGGTTGGGAAGCCCCATATATAAAATATATCAATACAGTCTCGGTGATTGAAGCTGCCTTGGATGTCGGATTATGGGATCAGGCGGTGGATCTTACACAGCAGATCCTTGAAGCGTCAACTAGCGTACCCTTGCCCCATCTCATCCTTGCACAAGCAATTATTCTCAAGGCGGAGTTTATAAACTTATGTGAGATCTTCGATGTTCTAGCGCACAAACCTTCGTTGGAGCCTCCTGTATCGGAAAGTTTCAAGCTGGCTATGCAATTTCTCGACCATGCACAAACCATCCTGGAATCTCACCAGGGCGAACCGATCGTCGCTGATTGTTGTGTGACCTATGATCAAGTCTATCGTTGGCGGGCGCGTGCCAATATCATATTTGAAAAAAACGATGCGAGCCGATCGAACGATATCGAGATCCTGGCTCACCAGTTGACTGGTGCAGATTCGGCCGCTCTAATCCTTCATCTTCACCACCTGAGCGTACTCGATCCCGGAAGCGATGCCCTGACCAGAATCATCAAGCTTGCAAGGATAAATCCAAGAGACCCAGCGGTGATCTTGCAGGTCGCGCTTGCGCTGCAAGAAAGCAATCCCACAGATGCAGTGAGAGCCCTTCAATCTGTCTTGCAGCAGAATCCATCTTCAAAGAATCCAACCATTGCCTTCTGCAATATCTTATTAACCAGGATTGGATTAAGATTAGAAGAATTCTCCACATCCCAGGCTGCGATAGAAACAGCCATAGAATATTGGCCAGATGAACCATTCTGGCATGCCCTCGCAGCACAGGTCTATCTACGGACAGCTGACGTGAAGGCTTCCGCCGACCATTTATCGGTAGCTGCCCAACTCGACCCAAAGAACATCACATACCTGTTGGATTTAGGCAAGTTGTATCTGGATTCATCTCACGAGGATTTACGCGTTCTCAATCAAGCACTCACATGCTTTGAAAATGCTCTCGAACTGGATCAGAATGAAGTATCAGCACTGATTTACCTGGCGACGACGCAGTGCCTGATGAATGACCTCGAAAATGCGAATGATATTGCCCGCAAAGCACTGTTCCTGGCACCGAATCGAGTCGACATCTATCAACTGCTCAGCGAAATCGCCGTTCGCAGCGAGGATTACCAGGGTGCATACGAATATGCCAACAAAGCCATCCTGATAAATCCACGAGATATCCAATCGACGGTAGGGCTGGTAAAAGCGTTATCAGCCCTTGGCAGGCATGACGAAGCCCTTTCCAAGCTGGATGCCGCCATTCCGGCGGTCGAGCAAGCTTTACCGCTTTACCTGGAACGTGTGAATATTCTCCATAAAAAAGATGGCCCGCGTGCAGCACTTTCTGAGCTTATCAGCCTGACCAGGTCGTATCCGTCTGATTTCACAGTATTGAACGCCCTGTCGAGGTGTTATGTCGAAGTCGGTGAACCTGAAAGTGCAGTCCTGGCTGCTCTGCAAGCTCTGAATACTTGCGCCGAGAAAACCTCTCGCAATGAGCAAGCAAACTTACATTTGATGATTGGCCAGATCCTGCGCCAATCTGGGCAGCTGGACCAATCCATCGAGCACCTGAGTGAAGCTATTCAGCTAGCGCCTGACAGGCTGGAGCCTTATCTCGAGCTTGGTCTGGCGCGAAAAGAACGGCGTGAATACCAGCAAGCACTTCAGATCTTCGAGCGCGCCACCGTCATTGCCCCCGATGACCCTCGGGCTCCATATCAAGCCGGGTTGGCTTTGAAGGAAAGTAAAGATTACAAATCATCTGAAACCATGCTCCGTAAGGCAGTTAGCCTGGCGCCCAATGATTTGAACATCCGCCGCCAACTGGCAGCGGTGGTTGCTCTAAACCTGGTGCATAATCCCCGGGCTGGAAGGATTTAATCCACATGGATGGGATCATTCAGCCTGCCAGCGCACCTGACCGACCATTATCCCGCGAGCTTCTGCTTAACCTGCTCAACACCGCCTTGGGCACGGGGGAGCTAAAATATGCGCGCCGATTGTGCACATCCTGGTTGGCAGTGTATCCCGGCGACCTCCAGGTAAACCTGCTTTATGCGCGGGCTTACTATAAAGAAAAATCAGAATCCATCCAGCTGCAAGCCTTACCCATTTTGGAAGAATGCTGCAAGCTAGATCCAGAGTTTCTGGAAGCTCAGCAATTACTGGCAGAAGTTCAACAACTGGCCGGCTCAACGAAAAGCTTAATCGCCAAAGCCTGCGCCAATGCGCTATCTCATGGTCACTCGGTAAAGACCGGAACGAACGGGCATGTATCCTCGTGGGCAAAATATGTCTTTGAAGCCCGTAGCGCATTGAGCACGGTCAGGTCGGGAGATTACCAGCAGATTGATAAGGCTGAATATTTTATTCACAAAGCGTTGATCGAAAATCCTGATACACCCTTAGCGGCAGTCGTCCACCTTCATCTACTCGAGTCTAAAGCTTCAATGCCCAAGCTGGCTGTGCGCAACCTGGCGCAGATCTACCACGAGCGTTGGCCAGATTGTTTGCAATTCCTACTCAGCCTCTCCGACGAATTAATGGAATCCGGCGAATCCGACCAGGCAGTGAGCATGTTGCATCAGGCTGTTTCCAGAGATATCGCCGGTCAGGTACCCAGGCGAATGTGGGGAGATCACCACAAATACGCATCTTTGTGGCCAATCGTTCTCGAAGCGCACAACACCAGTCCCAACAGCCCGCAGAATATCCCCATACCGGCGGCAGTGTCTTCGATCCTCGGTTGGAACCAGCTTGCTGCAGCTAATTCCGGTGAGACTGATACCAATGCAAATGAGTTTGGAGCATCTGCAGTTACACCAGGTTATGATGCCACCGAGGTTACTCAAGCACAATCAATAGCAGCCTCTCATTCCATTGAATCCGAGATAGAGCCTACACCAATGAGTGAATCCTCTCGTGGTGTACAGACTGAGCTGGAAAAAATGGCTGCCGGTTTAGCCGTACCGCACATTACCCATGAAGATGGTCGGTTCCCAATATATGTCGTCTTCACAACCCAGGCAGGTTTACAGGCGCAGTATGGTCCAACTGCTGTTCAGGCTATCCACGCACAATTAAAAAAGTTAGTGGATGTGGTGCATGGTCGCAAGATCAACCAGGAATTCTGGGGATCACTGTTGTTTTATGCTGATGACCCGACCTGCACGGGCGCCTTTAATCTGCTACCGGCTCCCCACAACGATCCCTGGCAGTTAAAGGTGATATTGGCGAACCTGGATGCAGCCCTAGAAAAACGAGGCGAACGCATTGGTGCTGTGCTGATCGTTGGTGGACCTGAAATCGTTCCCTTCCACAACTTACCCAACCCGGTGGAAGATGCGGACATCGAAGTGCCTTCTGATAACCCGTATGCCGCCAAAGACAATAATTACTTCGTCAGCGATTGGGCAGTTGGGCGCATCTCTGGAGGGGCTGGGGAAGATCCGGCAACTTTATTGACCGTGGTGAAAGAAATTACCAAGCGTTATGACCGCAACGCCAGGAAGCCTGCCTGGTATCGCCGCCTCATCCAATATCTGCGTGAGCTGCTCAAGACCGGTGTGTCCAAAAGGCTGTCGAGCTTTGGTTATACCGCCGCAGTATGGCGCCGGGCATCTTTATCTGTCTTTCGACCTATTGGCAACCCCTCAGACCTGTTGATCTCACCGCCCATCCACGCGGCTGAGCTGCCTGATTCATTTCATCCGGAAGAAGTGCCCCAACCGATTACTATAAAAGCATCAACCTGCTTACTAATGCCAGATACCCGCCTGGCATATTTCAACCTTCACGGTGTACCCGATTCGAGTGAATGGTATGGTCAGTGTGACCCAACCCTACCGGAAGCCGGCCCTGAATTTCCGATTGCCATGCGCCCTCAGGATATCCGCAACAGCGGTTCAGCCCCCCACCTGGTGTTCACCGAAGCGTGTTATGGCGCTAATATTGCCGGAAAGACTGTCGACGAAGCAATCTCATTGAAATTCCTTGCCTCCGGCACTCATGCCCTGGTGGGATCCACCTGCATCTCCTACGGCTCACTATCGACTCCATTAAGCTCCGCTGACCTGCTGGGGCGAGTGTTCTGGAATCTCCTGCAGGAAGGATTTACGGCGGGAGAATCGCTTAAGCGGGCTAAGATCCACCTCACCCGTGAGATGAACCAACGCCAGGGCTTCCTGGATGCAGAAGACCAGAAGACACTGATTTCCTTTGTATTATTCGGAGATCCTCTGGCCCAGCCCTTCCAAACTAGGGTTACTCCCAAGATTACCCCCCATCTATCCGATGCGGCTGTGTCTGTGGCAACAGTCTGTGAACGCTCATGTGAGGGCGAAGCTGGGTCCACCGTATCGCTGGAGACAATCGCACACTTGAAAACCATCGTTGCCCAATACCTCCCCGGGATGGGTGATGCAGAGGTCAGCCTGTCACATGAACACCAGAGGTGCTCGAACAATGGCGGAAAGTGCGGATGCGGTAAACAATGCCAGTTCTCTCGTATTGCTTCCAAGCATCAACCCCTGGGAAAACCTCGCCGCCGTGTGGTCACTTTGAGTAAAAATTTCGAACAGGCTCAGCGCATCCACAAGCAGTATGCCCGTCTGACGCTGGATGACCAGGGTAACATCGTGAAAATGGTCGTCTCACATTAAGGATATTAACTTCCGAGACACACCACTGCCCGCTAAATTAGAATCATTCGTGGTATCATTTCTGCGGCTTTATCCTAATCCCGTTGAATAATATCTGGAGATAGATTGCGGAGCAAAGGCTCGTTTTCATTCCTTCGCTGGGGATCATTACTTCTCGTCCTTCTTGCCGTAGTGGTGACTACTTTACAGCTTATCAGATTCAGCCGACTGTGGATCATTTTCCCCTCGAACTTATCCATTGCCGGTGTTCCTGTCGGTCAGCTCACGCGCCAGGCAGCCGCGGAGAGACTACTAACTGTTTATTCACAGCCTATCGAGCTGGAATATAACGAGTCCATCATTCACCTTGATCCGAATACCGTCGGTTTCAGCCTGGATAACGAATCCATGCTTGCGGCTGCCGAACAGGAACGTATCCGCACCTCCTTTTGGGTCGCATTTTGGAACTACTTGTGGAACAGGCCTGTGCCACCGGTTAATATTCCTTTGCGCGCCACATATTCAGAGGAACGGTTACACACGTATTTAGGCACCGAGATTGGAACACGCTACAATCAGCTATCGACCTCTGCCAAGCCTGTGGTTGGGACGACTAATTTTCAGGCAGGGACATCTGGCTCGGAGCTGGATATCGAGCGTGCTATCCCTTTGATCGAAACCTCCCTGTTTTCGTTAAAGGAGCGTTCTGTAGTTCTACCAATAAAGAAAACCAACCCACTTCACCCAACTTTCCAAAACTTGGAAGTGCTGCTTCGCCAAACCATCGACCTGTCTGGTTTTGATGGGATTATCGGCGTAGATGTGGAGGATTTACAGACCGGGCAAAATGTCAGCTTCATGCTAAATAAAGGCGAACCGGTGAGCACGCCTCCTGATGTGGCATTCACCGCCAGCAGCACGATCAAAATTCCAATCATGATCTCAGTCTTCCGGCATATTGGTGAGAATCCGGATGCGGAAACAACCAAAAACCTGGAAGATATGATTGCCAAGTCGATTAACCCCGCTTCTGACTGGCTGATGCAGAATAAGATCGACCGTGATAAGGGTCCGCTGCTGGTGACTGATGATATGCAGACTCTGGGGTTGAAGAACACCTTCCTGGGTGGGTATTTTTACGCTGGGGCACCCTTGCTGGAGGTGTATAGCACCCCTGCCAACCAGCGAACTGACATTTCCACCGATCCGGATCCCTACAGCCAGACCTCCCCAACTGAGATTGGATTACTGCTGAAAGACCTTTACCAGTGCGCCAACCTGAACGGCGGTTCCTTAATAGCCGCTTTCCCCGGCGAGATCACACAGACGGAATGCCAGACGATGATCAACTACCTGGTGCAGGACCGCATCGCCCTGTTGATCCAATCCGGCGTCCCAGATGGTACAAATGTAGCCCATAAACATGGTTGGGTCACCGATATTTACGGCATCATTCACGATATGAGCGATTCAGCGATTGTCTTCTCTCCTGGGGGTGACTATGTGTTCACGGTTTATATGTATCACCCGGTCCAAATCGTGTTTGACCCTGCCAATCAGCTGGTGAAAGATCTGTCAAGCGCGATCTACAACTACTACAACATCCCCACACCGTAGTCTCTTCCTAATCGATTAAGTTGGACCTTAATTCAGATCTGTCAGCTGCAGGCTGATTTCCCACAGCTGTTTTGCCGCCTGCAGGTCATACGAGGCATCACTTGACCGAACCGGCTTGCAATCTGCATAGTACTTCCCGGTGATTCCTTCCACTTCAGGTGAAGTCGCCAGATAGATACTCGTCTGAGCCCCCTCGAGTGGAGGTTGACCTCTGCGCTGGATAACCGGGTTGATCAACGGGGTTAACAGCGGGTTGACCTTTTTCCAGATCTCAGTCGCAACCATCCCCGGCGATAAAACATTGGAGGTGACAGAAGTGCCAACCATGCGGCGTGCCAGCTCATAGGAGAACAGCACGTTTGCCAGCTTGGAGCGGCCATAAGCCCGATATATGTTATAGGCTTTTCTTAGCTGTAAATCGTCGAAGTCTAGGTGCTCACCGTAGTGGCTTCCGGAGGACACATTCACTACCCGGGCGGATGGGCTGTTCTTTAGCACCTCGAGGAGCAGGTTGGTGAGCAGGAAGTAAGCCAGATGGTTGACAGCAAAAGTCATCTCGATGCCATCATTGCTCAATTTCCTACGCAGGGAAACCCCGCCAGCATTATTCACCAATACGTCCAAATGATCAAATTTACTAACGAATATGGCTGCAGCAGTACGGATTTGAGCCTGCGACGACAGATCTACTAGTAGATACTCCACTGCTGGATTCCCAGTCTCCAGCTGGATTTGCTTCACCGTTGCCTCACACTTCTCCTGGTTGCGACCGATGAAAATGGTCGTCCCGCCCATCCTGGCGATCTCTTGGGCGGTGTAGAATCCAATACCAGACGTCGCCCCCGTTACCATACATACTTTTCCGTCCATCATTCCCATGGGTGTTATCCAAATAATATAGGAATAAGGTCACCAGCGAGCCTGGTGCTGTTCAGCGAAGCCAATTAGATCTTTGATTTGGATGATGTCGTCTTCATCGGTACGGACCGTACCCGAATACCTGCCCAGCAGCTGGTGCACTTCACTGAAAATAATCCCAAGGTTGGTGATGGCTATGCGCTCTTTGAATGGCACAAAATCCAGATGTAATCGATCTTCAGAATCAGTAAATCTCCATGGTTGCATAAAATTATTTGCATCGTAAGTAAAATTCACCCGATCGAGCTTTTGTATCTTGCCATTCAACACCAGGCAGTTTTCTGTGGCAGCAGATAAATCTCCAAAACCACGGCCCAGGTTTAATCCCACCGTCTGCTTATCGGTCATAAACCCTGAAGCGCTGGCCCAGTTCCAAAAGCTCTGATACTCCCAGACACCTCGACCCCAATCCAACGAACCCAGGCAATTATCAGGTGATAGCGCCTCTGTCACACCGCCATACTGGATGGTACCTTCAGCAGGCAGGCAGTTGATCTTCCGGTTATAGTAGAACCGGCGCTTCCCGATTGGGATCACAAGTGTCATCGATTCATGTTCCGCTGGCTGATAGAAAAGGATGTCGGCTGAAATTCCCCGTCCGTTATGAAAACTGGGCCAGGATACTGTGACCTTTCTTCCTTCAGGGACAGTCTGGAAATGTAGATTTGCGTGTTGATCCTTAAAAATACTGTCTCCCTGATCACTATTCCGCGCCAGGGTGATCCCTTGGCTCAGAGGGACCACCAGCCCTTCTTCGTGCAGCTCGCCAGAAGTAAAATCATAGACGTAGACGAAAATATTACCCGCGTAGCCTAAATCTGCTATGGTAGCCGAGAAAAACTGTTTCGGAGTAAAAACGGCGTAGTAATCCCAGCGCTTGATCCGAAAGCGTTGAAACATCCCAAGTGGGTAAAAGTGAGCACTTTCCAGGTTGCAGTCCAACAGTGGTTGAGGGCTCCACCCTACCTGGGATAAACTCCCGTCAGGATTGAGTAATGTGCCGGCTTGCGTGAGCTTGGTTTGCATTGTTGACCCTCCGCAGGTAATTTTAACATGTCTATGCTTTATTTCCTTCCATCATAGGGTCCGGCTGAGGTTATCTCAGTGTATAATTTATCCGTGCCCCCGTAGCTCAATGGACAGAGCGCCTGACTTCGGATCAGACGGTTGTGGGTTCGAATCCCGCCGGGGGCGCCTATATGTGGGGGATAATAGTTGATTTACCGCCACATATAGCGATTGTTGCTAAGGTTAACGAATAGTTTAGCGCCATTTTAGCGCCATTAATTAACTCTTGAAATGGTCCGTGGGGAAAAAGATCGGTCTCACAGATTTACTATCAACAATTGAAGACTTCTTGGATGTGCATACAAAACGTAGGATAATTTCCATAACAGGTATAAGATATAGGAAGACTGCTAAATAATAAGAGTCCGGAATATCAGTAACAGTTGGATATAATCATAGGTGTTGTAAGGAAAATTATCAGAAGCTGATGATTGACTACCTCATTGCATTTGTAAATTGGTTCCACACTCACGAAGAAGAACTAATCCAGGATGGGTTTTCTTTCACACTTCATGGACCATCTGGATCAGATAAACCAGCTTGTTTTACTGATATTGATTCTTCACGATATATGGCTCGAGTGATTATATGGGAAACCAGTGAATGTGAATTAAAAGCATTGGACCTACAATCAAGTGAGCATAAATCAGATTTACCGGAAAAATTTTACTTAGATTGGTCGAAAAAATTTGACTCATTATTTAGAAATGGATATGACCTTACAGAATTTTATTGTTGAGTTGTCATCCGTGAGAAGCGATCGCTAAAATGGCGAATACGTTTCTTACAGAATGTAGATAAATTATTTGGTGTCTATCCAGGGCTTGATGTCGTGTTGTAATCCTTAAAACAAAGTCGCTCAACGAAACTTGTAAAGTGAAATGGGATGGAGGTTTCAAGGTAAGTAGCCACAGGGATACAATGCCCTGATGGAAGCTATCACAGATGAACTTCGGATCAGACGGTTGTGGGTTCGAATTCGCTGGAGAGCACATCAGATTCCCCGACGGGGGCACCAATTTTACTCGATAAAATTGAGCTGATTTTCATTTTTTTTTACCCATCAGGTCGAATTAAAGAACAATCAGAATGCTACCATGATGGGTGCTGGTGAAAAATCACGACCAGTATCCAGGAAATTGACCAAGTGACCGATCTCATGTGCAATCCAATCTGCTCATTCGTTTTAGATCGATCGGTAATTGAAATTACCCCTTAACTGGAATTTAACCTTTCGCTGCAAGGTTCTGATAACCCCTCTTTAAATAATATTTATAATGAATCTATTAAACCAGCAAAATTGGCTGGATATACTGCAAATATTCCGTATAATTAATAGTTAGGCTGTCAGAGTGTACAGAAAGGAGAACAAGATGAGAAATGAACAGACAGCACCTGAGACGAAAGGTGTCACGGTGAAGCTTCTAGCAGCGCTTGACCTTGACCTTGAAATCGAGGGCATGAATGGGCGTCAACTTCGAATGCGTTTGGTGACCATCGAACCTGGAGGCGTCTTCGGCCCGATTCACGACCATAAAGACAGGCCGGGCATGGTGTATATAATGCAAGGAACGATCACTGACCATCGAAATGGAGTGGCCAAGGAGTACGGGCCAGGAGTGGGCTGGCCTGAGGATAAGAACACCACACACTGGCTTGAGAATAGAGGTACGGCGCCGGCGGTGGAGATCTCGGTCGATTTAATCAGGGTAAGATGAGGCCCAACATCTAACCCGGTCGCCACCTAACAACACGCCGCAGCTACCTAGTCTTCAGTTGCTCCGCTCCTTCCTCCTCGCCGTTGTGCTTGAACCGTTGGGCAGATCTCTTCCACATGATAAAAATGGCCGAATTGAGAGAGTATTGCATCGTCCGCATAGTTAAGTTATTTCGACCCTCCAATGAATATAACGATTGGGGTGTCAATCAACGCAATCCACAAATCGGCGATACAGGCACTTTGATTGATGTGCTTCATGCTCCCAATCTATCTGACATGTATGTAGTAGAGAATGCAGGAAATGAAGGGATACCTATTTGGTTGTGCGGATTTTTGGCAGAGGAGATTGAACCGTATACGCCTTCTGGTGACAGTTCCGCAAAATTAGTGACATAAATAATGGAGACCAAAACCCAACATCCAACATTGTTGGGTTGCACACTCGTGAAGAACACCCTCGGTGTGACCGCAAAGAACGCTCAACCTAACCGGCCATTTTTACCTCGACTTCGGATCAGATGGTTGTGTGAAATCGCGATCGTTTGTAATCGAGAGGTTCGAATCTGAGGCCGTTAGCCAAAGCCAGCGAACCAGTTCACCAGACCATCATAATAATGTATCCTGATAATATTATTTCTTCTTCTAAATGATTCACCTAGCTTTATATCAATAAGTTATAATTTCCTGACTTACTACCGGATGTCTTTCAACATATTCAATTAGTATCGCAACCATATTAATGACGTGAATTGACGTCAGGTAACTTGACCTCAAATCGAGTAAAGGATAATTATCGGTATGACAGCTGAAGAGAAATATGAAAATCTAAAGAATTTGATTCACGAGATGCAAAGGGTGATCGTGGCATTTTCCGGAGGAGTTGATAGCTCATTACTGCTTAAAATTGCACACGATGTCCTTGGCGAGCAAGTCATTGCCATTACTTCAGTTTCACCCAGTATGCCAAAAACTGAATTATATAACGCTCGAATTATTTCTGATACGATTGGAGCCAAGCAAGTGTTAATTGAAGGTCATGAATTAGAAGAACAGAACTATATTCAAAATTCCCCCGACAGGTGTTACTTCTGTAAGCAGGATGTTTATACCCATATCATCGAATACTCCCTTCAATACGGTTATCGATACATTCTAGATGGTACAAATGCCGATGACATGAGCGACCATCGACCGGGCAGAAAGGCGGCTCTAGAAAAAGGTGTTCGCAGCCCGCTTCTTGAGGTTGGTTTAACAAAAGCTGAGATTCGAGTTCTTGCGCATCGATTTGGGCTGTCGAATTGGAACAAGCCTTCCACAGCGTGTTTGTCATCCAGGATCCCGTATGGAACCCCGATTGATCGTAATAAGCTAATTCAAATCGAACAAGCAGAGGATTTACTGCACAAAATGGGTTTCACTCAAGTCAGAGTACGCTACCACGATCAAATCGCCCGAATTGAAATTGATACCTCCAATTTTCATCTTGCCATGGAGAAACGCCTCGAAATTTCAGGCGGACTCAGGTCATTGGGTTTTTCATATGTCACTCTAGATCTGAATGGCTTCCGTTCTGGCAGTATGAATGAGGTATTGGAATAAGATGGAAAACTTAAAATTTACAACAGATCTTGTCAGATCTGTCCAACCATAAAATCGACCTTGAAAGCGCGATGAATTTACTTCGAGATTTCCCATATGCTGATTTAGGTTATGCCCGTCTGGACACTCATCGTTTATTGCGCAAGGGCTCTGGTGAAGTTATTTTTTGCGAGCATAAGACACCAGAACAGATTGTATCTATTTTCGAAAGGATGAAGCAAACGCATGCCCGGATGATGGGTACTCGAGTTTCGGTCGAGATGGCCGAGGAAATTCAAATACTTTTACCGGAAATCCATTATGACCAAGTATCACGCATAATTACTTTGCTCAACGATCAAAACACTTCTATCTACGATGAGAATCTATCTACGGTGATTCTTACAGCAGGTACCGCTGACATTCCGGTGGCTGAGGAAGCTGCTCAAACCTTGGAATTCTTATGTCAAAGAGTGGCAAGGATATATGATGTTGGTGTTGCTGGATTGCACCGTTTGTTAGACCAGAAAGATATCTTGATAGCTGCGGATGTGATCATTTCAGTCGCCGGGATGGAGGGAGCGCTTACCAGCGTGGTGGCAGGTCTTGTTGCAGCACCTGTAATTGGTGTCCCAACGAGTGTTGGTTACGGAGCTAGCTTCGGTGGTTTGGCAGCGTTGTTATCCATGTTAAATTCATGTGCACCTGGCGTTGCAGTAGTTAATATTGACAATGGCTTCGGTGCAGCCCAAATGGCATTTGCCATATTAGAGCGCATAACAGCTAAGTCTCAAAAGGATGCTGAGAGATGAAGTTAGCCTATTTTGATTGTCCTGCAGGTATCAGTGGTGATATGCTCTTAGGCTCCCTTGTGGATTGCGGTGTATCCATCGACCAAATTAAAGACGGTTTAGCATCACTATCCATAAATGAGTTTGAAATAACGGAAAAACGCATTAATAAATCCGGATTGGTTTGTACGCAAGTCGAAGTACTGGTAACAGACAAGGTTAAAGAACGCAGGCTGGTAGATATATTAACCCTTATTGCAGATAGTCAGTTACCTCAAAAAGTAAAAGAAAAAGCTCTGGGCGTTTTTAAACGTATTGGCACGGTCGAAGCACAGATCCATGGTGTGGATGTAGAAACCATCCATTTACACGAGCTGGGTGGTCAGGACACAATTATCGATGTCGTCGGTGCCCTCCTAGGTATGGAAATCCTTGGTGTGGATAAGGTCTATGCATCACCTCTACCACTTGGAACAGGACATATCCAATCAGCACATGGAATAATCCCTTTACCTGCCCCGGCAACCCTGGCACTATTGGCAGGTGTACCAGTCATTGGAACTGAGCTCAAGTATGAACTAGTGACCCCTACTGGTGCCGCCATATTAACCAGTTTAGAGCCTGAATTTGGCGTCATTCCTTCCATGCGATTGTTGAAAACTGGCTATGGTGCTGGAAAAATGGATCTACCAATCCCGAATGTTCTACGTCTATTACTTGGTGAAGGGAGCGATATCCATCGACTTGCTTCTCCTTTCCAAATAGAACAATTGGTATGTATCGAGTCTAATATCGATAATATGAATCCGGAGATTTACTCCTATCTCTCAGAACGGCTATTCGATGCGGGTGCTTTGGATGTCTCCCTCGTCCCCATCTATATGAAAAAGAATCGTCCTGGGACGGTGGTGAACGTGCTATGTTCCGAAGAATCTTCTGAAAATTTAATTAATATATTGTTCTCAGAGACTACAACATTAGGTGCCCGTAAATATATAGTAAGCAGGTACTCGGTCGAACGGCACATCACGTTAGTTAGCACTCCTTATGGGAATGTGGAAGTAAAATTTTCCAGAAAAGGTGAGGATTCCTGGCACTATGCTCCCGAATATGATGATTGCAGACGACTAGCGTCAAAGTTTCACATACCAATTCTAAAAATATATCGAGCTGCGGAAATTGCAGCAGAAGATTATTTAAATAACTGAATATCTCTATTCATAAATAGAATGTTATGCTCTGGATCCGTCATATGTCCCCCTAGGAATAGGATAGAAGGTCGCCTTCCTTCTTTCATATACCAAACGATTTTATTCTCACCTATAGCTCACATCGTTGCAACACTTGTGCAAGCCAATTATGGACGAAAAACTACAACTTAGCTCAAATAGTGGACATGATAGAAGAATTGTCCTTTTACACAGGGATCACCTAAGCACTCCGCAGAGCCTATATCTGCAGCCTGTCCAGAAATCTGATAAGATTAAACCGATATTCGCTATCTCGCATAACACACGCTTATTAAGAAAGTCGACCTCTCTGATTAGTTGCTTTTTGTTTGGTAGTTGATTCGTTTGGATGAAACGTCATGATATTGCTTTCAGGCATAAGCTTTTAAAAATGCTGCCTATGCTTGGACGCGATTAAGGTACTCCAGAAACATCTGAACCGAGCTGAAGTATGATATGGTGGATTTGGGAATGATGGCGCTCGTTTTGGAAAACGATCATTTCAATAGTAACCGTGTATCTAGAAATTAAAAATCATTCAATAATAAATGCTTCCACCTGACCTTCCCACTAAAGCAGTTATCACGCCCAGACCTGATCCAACAGCCTGGATACGCCTGTTCACCTTCCCTCCAGCAGGCTTTGGTGCAACTTTTTACCACTCTTGGGCTAAATTATTGCCTGCGGGGATTGAGCTGAATAGTGTACAACTACCCGGACGAGAGAACCGGTTGCGTGAACCTCTTATCTCGAACATGCAAGACTTGGTTGAAAAACTAGAGATTGACCTTAAACCCCAGTTGGACCGGCCTTTCGCATTCTTCGGTCACAGTATGGGCGCCTCGGTTGCATATGAGTTAGCCTGTAGATTGGTAAAATATGGTCAGCCGCCTGAATATTTATTTGTTTCCGGGCGGCAGTCACCTTTGACTCCGGATTTACTTCCTCCCCTCCACCAACTATCTGATGCAGCTTTTATTTTCCAACTGCAGCATCGCTATACGGGAATTCCCGAGACAGTCCGGAATGATTCAAGTCTATTGGCACTCTTCTTACCTGCATTGCGGGCTGACGTAACCATCCTCGAAACATATTCACCCACCTCAGTCAATCCTCTCGATCTACCTATTGCGGTTTTTAGCGGTGAGAGTGATACAACCCTCCCTTCGGGAACTTTGGCAGGTTGGCAGGATTTCACTCGAGGACCCTTCACCTGCTATACCTTCTCGGGAGGGCATTTCTATTTGCAACAACAGTCTGTGATGGTAGTTGCAGCGATCGTGGAAAGATTGGAATCCATCCATAATGGATACGCTTGATTGTGGTGGCTGGAAACAACCACCTCCCGATCTTAACCTTGATAGGGATAGTGTCCATATATGGATACTTGAACTTAATCATCCTGAATCATTAGCTCCCGATGATTGGGCATTACTTTCCAGTCAGGAGCGGGAGAGATCTGCTCGCTTTCATTTCGATCGAGATCGCCATCGATATATTTCCGTTCACCTGTCTCTACGGAAACTTATCTCGCGTTATTTGCACGTCGATCCTTCTCTGATCCGATTTCTCACCAGTGAAAAAGGGAAGCCTTATCTGGATCCTTCTGCTCATCCTATCAATTTATATTTCAACCTATCACACTCTGCTGACTTGGCTGTATACGCTTTCACATTGGGGATAGACATCGGCGTAGATGTCGAAGCTGTCCGGCCAATAGATGATTTAAAAAGTATTGCCCGTTCAAACTTCGCTCCTGGAGAATACGCTAAACTGTGCAACCTACCACCCAGCCAGGAACTGAACGCCTTTTTTAATTGCTGGACCCGGAAGGAAGCCTTAATCAAAGCCCTCGGTGGAGGTCTTTCTATTCCTTTGGATCATTTTGAAGTGTCCTTGGGAGTACCTGCAAGATTATTGAGCTATACATCTGATATTCCATTAGATCCATCCTGGACATTGGTCTCGTTGCAACCCATTTTCGGTTATGTTGCAGCCCTAGCTATCCATGCTAAGAAGTTCGGCTTGAAGTGTTATATTTTTTAAGGCTCACTCACCCGGTATGACCATCACGACCCAGGTTGATTTAGCTTTGCCCCAATGATTTATTGGGGCTCTTATGGATCTCCGCTTATGACCTTTCAATTATGTCTGGACATGTGTCTAGCCGCAGGGTATTGCTTGACTTGACCTCTTAAAATAAGTATAATCAACCATCTGTAAATTCTAATTATTCCTTAATACTATCCTCTCATAACCGATTCGTTACAATTTTCAGGGGCTTCTAAATGCTCGGTTAAAAAAAGTGAAGAGCTGGTAAGCAGGTTTCTCATACACTCCATATTTCTCTTCAGCATCGTCAATTTTCCACCAGATTGGCAATTAGAGCCTTCCAGCAATCGATACGATTGGAAGTATTTGATTGAAACTACTTTAGCCTTGATGGCAGGGTATGAAAAAAGTACATTCTGACCTTAAAAGTCATGACCCGATTGCGATTATCGGTATCGGTTGTCGCTTCCCCGGTGGTGTACACGATCCGCGGTCTTTTTGGAAGCTCTTAAGTGAGGGTGTAGATGCCGTCCAGGAGATTCCACCAGACCGCATCGATATTGACAAGTATTACGCCCCCAAATCTGGTACCCCAGGGAAAATGGCCACACGATGGGGAGGTTTTTTAGAAGGTATTGATACCTTTGATGCAGCCTTCTTTGGCATTTCTCCCCGTGAAGCCGAACGGATGGATCCCCAGCAGCGCCTGCTCTTAGAGATAGCCTGGGAAGCGTTGGAAGATGCGGGGCTGGTCGAAGCCCAGGTTAGGGGTTCCCAGGCAGGGGTATTTATTGGGGTGTGGCTGAACGATTTCGAGGCTCGCCTGTTCAAGGATCCAGAGCAAGTGGACTTTTATATGACCACCGGCAGCGGCCGTTATGCACTTCCTGGGCGGCTCTCTTATTACCTTGGGCTGCAGGGGCCAAGCCTTAGCGTGGATACTGCCTGTTCCTCATCTCTGGTCGCTGTGCACCTGGCCTGCCAGAGTCTATGGAATGGTGAGTGTTTATTCGCCCTGGCAGGGGGAGTCAACATCATTTTACAACCCCACATCAGCATAGCCTATTCCCAATCGAAAATGATGGCCCTTGATGGACGCTGCAAGTTCGGCGACACCCACGCGGATGGCTACGTACGCAGCGAAGGCGCTGGGATTATCGTCTTAAAACCGCTCGCTCAGGCATTAACCGATGGTGATCCCATTTACGCTTTGATACGAGGTTCGGCAGTAAACAACGATGGGCGCAGCAGCGGTTTCCTAACCACTCCTGCTGTTGAAGGACAGGAAAACTTGCTGGAAACTGCATACCAGACCGCAGGTGTCTCTCCGGGAGATGTTGTCTATATTGAAGCTCACGGTACTGGGACACACGCTGGCGATCCTGTGGAAATCCAGGCCCTGGGCAGGGTATTGGTCCGGGACAGGGTTCCGGGCAGCCAGTGCGCGGTTGGATCGGTGAAGACAAACCTCGGTCATACTGAAGGGGCTGCTGGGGTGGCTGGTCTCATCAAAACTGCTCTTGCACTCCAATATCGCCAGATACCCGCCAGCCTTCACCTGGTAGAGCTCAATCCAGAGGTTCCATGGTCCGATCTGCCTCTGTATATTCCCACACAACTCACCCCGTTTCCAAGGTCCTCCCGGCCTTTGATCGCGGGGGTGAGTTCCTTTGGAATTGCCGGCACAAACGCTCACGTCGTAATGGAAGAAGCTCCACGCCACGCCAGTAAGGCCGTGCCTGAAAACCTGGATTGGGACCTGCTCACCCTTTCTGCCCAAACAGAAAAAGCCCTTAAAGCGACTGCTCTCGCTTATAGCCAGTTTCTGACTGAAGCAGACAGCCCACCGCTAAGGGATGCTTGCTATACTGCCAGAATTCGCCGCACCCATCACGAATACCGCCTGGCAGTGGCAGTCCAAAGCCGGTCTGAAGTAGCTACCGTCCTGAAGGCATACTCCCAAGGGCAGCCTTCTCCAAAGCTCATCCACGCCCAGGCGAGTCTTCCCCGCTATACCAAAATTGCTTTCGTTTTTCCTGGACAGGGGTCCCAATGGCTGGGGATGGGACGAGAATTAATGGAAGACCAGCCAGTTTTCCGTGAAGTACTCCAATCTTTCGATCGGGCAATCCAGACGCTCACCGATTGGTCTATTCTCGAGCAGATAACGCTGGAACCTGAAGATCCTGACTATCGGATGGATGAGATTGGGGTGATTCAACCCGTCTTATTGGCGATTGAAATCGCATTGGCTGAGCTCTGGCGATCTTGGGGCTTTGAGCCGGATGCGGTGATCGGGCATAGCCTGGGTGAGGTGGGGGCTGCTTATCTAGTGGGAGCGCTTGACATACAGGAGATTGCCCAGGTGATCTGCCTGCGCAGCCAGCTCCTACAGCGGATCCGCGGCCTGGGCGGCATGGTCCTGGTGGGTCTGTCGGCTTCGAAAACACAGCAAGCCATTCAAGCGTATGCGGGCCGTATATCAATTTCAGTCAGCAACAGTATCAGCTCTACAGTGATAGCCGGCGATCTGGAGGCACTGAATCAAGTCACAGCGGAACTGCAAGCTCAGGATGTATTCTGCCGCCACGTTAAAGTAGATGTGGCAGCCCATAGTCCGCAAGTGGAACCTCTACTTGTTGACCTGGAGGCCGGACTGAGCGAGTTGCATCCCAAATCGGCGCGAATCCCCTTCTATTCCACTGCGTCAGGACAGGTACAGTCAGGGGACAGCCTGAACGCTCACTATTGGGGGTTGAACCTGCGTTCGCCTGTTCGTTTTGCAGATATGACAGTAAAACTCTTGGAAGATGACTTCACTCTGTTTATCGAGCTCAGCCCTCACCCCATTCTCGTAGCGGCAATCGAAGATACCATTCACCACCTGCAGAAAGATGCAGTGGTAGTACCGTCATTGTGGCGCGACGAGCCAGAATTCTCTTCACTATTACACGCTGTAGGCGTGCTTCATACGGCCGGATTCTCCATCGATTTTGACCGCATCTTCTCCGAACGAGGCGAGACCGTCTCATTGCCGAATTATCCCTGGCAGCGCAAGCGTTATTGGCTCGAGGCAGCAGACGCGTGGGCAGAAGGACGGCGAACCAGCATCGAAGAAGATCCATTGCTAGGGCGTCGCCTTCCAGACTTGGCACACTTACCCAGGCATACTCTCTGGGAGAACCAGGTGGATGCCCATTTCCTGAAGCAGGTGCGCGATCATTTTGGTGAAACAGGCGGAATGATGTCCGTTGCCCTGTATCAAAAATTTGCGCTGAAAGCCGCTGAAATCGTAGTGGGTGCAAAACTTCATACCCTTTTGGAGACTAATGTACTATCACCTATTCATTTATCGGACCAAAAGGAGCACAATCTCCAGTCTGTCTTTATCAAAGAAGACAATGAAAATGCTTTGTACCACCTCTACAGCCGTAAAAAGGCCGGTCTCCCCTGGCAAGAGCATGTATCTGCCCGGATCAAGCTGGGGCAGACACCAGCCGATTGGCTTTACCAGTCGAAGTGGGTGCAGAAATCATCTACCAAAGCAATAGGTCCGCCTACATTCCATCCAGGGGAGCGTTGGCTCATCTTCGCCGACCGGGAAGGCCTGGGCAATACCTTGTCTGAACGCCTGAAAGCCAGCCAGCAGGATTGCACCCTGGTTTATCCTGAAGCGAGGCCTGGCTACCATGAACCTGGTGAGATATGTATACGCCCCCAATGTAGACAGGATTTCATTCGATTATTTGAACAATCCGAAGCAGATGGATTACAGCCTTATACAAGGATCCTTTATTTATGGAACCTGGATATCGGCCAGAAGGTGACAGCGGATATCTCTTCGCTTGAGGTGGGCTTGCCACTGACCTGTGAAGCACTGATATACCTTGCCCAAGCCTTGAACGGGCAAGATCCGGTGCAGTCTCAAGGCTTGTGGGTAGTCACCCGAGAGGCGCAGCCTGTTGTCCCTAACGCTCTTTCAGCGGAAAGGCAATCTACGGGTCGCGCTTCGCTGCCAGGTACTTGCCTGCAAGCCTTGACGTGGGGACTGGGGCGTTCCCTAGCCCTGGAAGTGCGTGGATTTTGGGGCGGATTGATTGACCTATCCAACCCGGCTGATCATGAGATCGAGGTAGAACAGATACTTGAAGAGATTATCTCTCAGGAGCGTGAAATTGAGGTGGCTTACCGGAACGGTCAGCGGTTTGTCCCTCGCTTGGTCACGGGCTCGCAACATGACGAAATAATTCGAGCCTCTTGAGATTGATTCCGAGGCAACTTACCTGGTAACCGGTGGGCTGGGAAGTGTTGGTCTGTCCTTGGCCGACTGGCTGGCCAATCGAGGAGCGCGGCAAATTGTCCTCACCAGTCGGGTGGGACTACCTGAACGGGCTAAGTGGGGAGAGATCCAACCGGACAGCTCAGCCGGAAAAAGAATCCAGGCAATCCACTCCATCGAGGCAGCCTCCGGCGCGGTTATTCGCGTAGCTCGCGCCGATGTCGCTGATCGCTCCCAGATGGAGGCACTTCTTGTTGACCTCGGCCGTGACTGCCCCCCGATCAAGGGTATTTTCCACGTTGCTGGGATGACTTCTTTTCATCCTCTTCAGGAACTCGACGCAGGGATACTGGCCAATGTTCTGCGACCAAAGGTTCTTGGAACATGGGTGTTGAATGAGCTGGTTCATGATCTACCGCTCGACTTTTTTGTCTTGTTCTCGTCAGGCGCATCAATCTGGGGATCACAGGGGTTAGCTCATTATGGCGCAGCTAACCATTATCTGGATAGTGTAGCCTATTACCGTTCGGCGCGAGGATTACCTACCCTTAGTATTAATTGGGGCTGGTGGGCGGGAGAAGGTATGGTGAGCGGGGTGATGGCGCAGCTCTTCCGCCGCACCGGTTTACAGGAGATGCCAGCATCGCAAGCAATTGAGGCCATACCTTATCTTTTGAGCATCGGTGGATCGCAGCATATCGTCGCTGCGATCGATTGGGATATCTTCAAACCCATATACGAAGCCAACGGCCCTCAGCCATTCCTCGAAGAAATCCTTCCGAAGGGACATAAACCCAGATTCCCCACGGCGGCCACTCCGAGTGAGCTGTTACAACAGCTTTCCCAAGCGACAAATCAAAGCCGCAGATTGCTCCTGATCCAGTATCTCCGCATCCAGGTTGCATCCATCCTGGGATTTACCAGCTACGATTCTATCGGTGTGCAACAAGGTTTCTTTAAGCTGGGTATGGATTCGATGATGACAATGCAGCTTCGCAACCGTCTGGAAATTGCGTTGAACTGCTCTCTACCGCCCACTCTAGCTTTCGAATATCCTTCCATCCATCCCCTGACAGACTATATTCTAAAAGAAGTCTTGCCACAAGCAGGACCATCTGACCTCCCTGCTTCTACCCTGGCGATCCAAGCGCTCAATGCGGAGGATTCATCACAGACGGATGAGCATTCAAGCCAGGCAGCAGATAAAGACATTTCACCGGATGAGACAGCTTCCGGCAATAAAGAGCTGTTAGATCTCATGGATCAGGAATTATCTCGGATCGATGATTTGCTGGAAGACGTGTAAATGGATAGTGGCGCTGAGCTAAAAGAGTATCAAAACCACTTGAAGGATGCCCTGACGGCGCTCAAGAAGATGCGCGCACGTGTCGAAGCCCTGGAGGGGGCTGGTCGGGAGCCGATCGCGGTGATCGGAATCGGCTGCCGGTATCCAGGAAACGTCTGCAACCCGGAAACTTTCTGGAATCTGCTGCACGAGGGGGTGGATGCAATAAGCGAGGTACCACCTGATCGATGGGATATCGATGCTTATTATGACCCCAACCGGGGCACACCCGGCAAATTGTACACTCGCTACGGTGGGTTCATCCAGGGTGTAGGGGACTTCGACCCGCATTTCTTCGGTATTTCCCCGCGAAGCCCGCAGCATGGATCCTCAGCAGCGTTTGCTGTTGGAAGTTGCCTGGGAAGCTCTGGAAAACGCGGGCTACTCTCCGGAGAGCCTGGCCGAAAGTCAAACTGGGGTGTTCGTGGGTGTAACCATGAGCGACTACCTGCAAGTTCAAGCGAATATGAACGCGCCTGAATTGATCGGTGCCTATCGTATAACTGGGAATTTATTTAACAGCATCGCTGGACGGGTCTCGTATACTTTGGGACTGCATGGGCCTGCGATGGCGGTGGATACGGCTTGTTCGTCCTCGCTGGTGGCAATTTACCTGGCAGTGCAAAGTCTTCTCACCAATGACTCGACCCTGGCTCTGGCAGGAGGTGTGAACTTGCTGCTGTCACCGGAAGTGAGCCTGAGCGCCTGCCAGTCGAATATGCTAGCACCCGATGGCCGGTGCAAGACTTTCGATGCTCGTGCAGACGGTTTTATTCGCAGTGATGGCTGCGGTCTGGTGGTGTTAAAGCGCTTATCCAAGGCTCTGGCCAACCAAGATCCGATTTTAGCAATCATCCGGGGGGCAGCAGTCAACAATGATGGATTTACCAGTGGCTTTACGGTGCCCAGCAAACTGGCACAGGAAGCGGTGATCCAGGCCGCGCTCCGTAAAGCAGGCATCTCACCGGAGCAGGTCGGGTACGTAGAAACCCATGGGACCGGCACCCCACTGGGCGATCCTATCGAAGTGCGGGCTTTGGCTTCGGTTTATGGCACCGGCCGAAATGGAAAGCCAGCCCTGCAGATTGGTTCAGTAAAGACGAACCTCGGCCATACCGAAGCTGCAGCGGGTGTAGCGGGGCTGATCAAGACGGTGCTGGCGCTCCACCACTGCGAGATTCCGCCCCATTTGCACCTTCAAGAGCTGAATCCGAATATCGCCTGGAGCGAAGCACCTATTCAGATCCCCACCCGGCCAACCCCTTGGGAGGAGATTGATGGCCAGCGCCTGGCAGGAGTAAGTTCCTTCGGCGCTAGCGGCGTCAACGCCCACTTGATCCTCGAAGCTGCTCCCTCTGTCGACCAAACGACCTTGGCGCAGGAGCCCCATTCTCAGTTATTGAGTTCTGTCTGCGAAGACTCGGCCTGCGCTCCATCAACTTGCACAGGCTACCCTGAATTATCTCGATGGGCATCTCGAGGTTCCGTTGGAGAGTATTTGTTATACTGCCAACCACGGGAGGTCTCACTTCAACCACCGATTGGCGCTCATCGCTGACTCCACTGCAGGATTCCAGGAAAACCTGCAAACATTCTTGGCAACGAATAAAGGGAATAATCCAGAAGCTGACTCGGGACAATTAGAATCCCCGCAGGTAGCCTTCTTATTCACTGGCCATGGCTCCCAGTACACAGGTATGGGTCGGTCGCTATATGCCACTGCCCCTGTTTTCCGACAGACCTTTGATGAGATTGCTGAACTATTGAAGGCACATCTGGAACAGCCCCTCTCCTCGGTGGTCTATTCTGCGTCCGAGGTTGAATCGCCCCTCTTTGCAGGTATGAAATATACCCAACCAGCCTTGTTTGCCCTGGAGTACAGTTTGGCGCAGTTATGGCGTTCTTGGGGGATCGAACCAGCCGCGGTATTAGGCCACAGTGTGGGAGAATATGCCGCTGCCTGTATCGCGGGAGTAATAAGCCTGGCGGATGCGGTCCAGCTTGTGGCTGCCCGCGGGCGATTGATGGATGAGCTGCCAGAAACCGGGACAATGGCAGTGGTGTTCGCCGATGAGAGGCACATCTCCCGGGTGGTTGAACTCGTCGCGGACAAGGTATCGATCGCAGTGATTAACAGCCCGGAAAATGTTGTTATTTCTGGGGTGAGTGAGGCAGTTATATCGGTTTTGAAGGAGCTCGCTAAAGAGGGCATTCGCTCACGCATCCTGGATATTGCGCAAGCTTCCCATTCTCCAATGATTGAGCCGATCCTGGATGCGTTTGGTGAGATAGCCTCACGCGTAGTATATTCAGAACCGCGCATAGACTATGTATCCTGCCTGACCGGCGACCTGGTAAGAGGGAGAGAAGCCTCGCAAGCAAATTACTGGCTGCGCCATCTGCGGCAGACAGTTCGTTTTGCTAAATCCATACAGCGTCTGGCCGAATTGGGTTACCAGCAATTTATCGAAATCGGTCCACAGCCCACCTTGTTGGGGATTGGGAAACACTGTTTGCCCGAGGGTTACGGATCTTGGTTACCGTCGCTTCGAAAGGACCGCGCCGACTGGGATATGATGCTTACCAGCTTGGCCTATCTGTATGAGCATGGGGCCAATATTGACTGGACGGGGTTTTACCAGGGCCAACCCCGGGGGTATGCCAGCCTGCCTACTTATCCGTTTCAGCGCCAGCGGTACTGGGTTCAACCGGGACCGAGCGTAAAAGCCACTATGACTGCAGGTGGGCAGTTCCACCCCTTGTTGGGAAATCGTGTGTTATCTGCTAGTAAAGATTGGATCTTTGAGAGTACCTTGTCGCTTGAACATCTGCCCTTCTTGGGTGACCACCGGGTGAGAGGAGAGGTGGTACTTCCAGCTACCGCGTTCCTGGAGATGGCGTTGTCCGCTGGTCGGATCATTTTGGGAGAGACCCCCACTCTGGAAGAGGTGATCTTCCAGGAATATCTTTCAATCCCAGCCGAGATCGGCCGTTCTATACAGGTTGTCGGGTCGCTTGAAAAAGAAGGCCAGGTAACCTTACGAATCTCCAGCCTGGACGAAAAAACCGGGCAGTGGGTCCAGCACATGCAGGCATACGCCTATCTGGCCGGGGCTAGTGAGACAGCCGAGGAGTCGCTCTCTATAATCCAAACCCGTTGTCCGGAAAGCGTACCTGTACCGCTCTTCTACCAGAAGCTCAAAGCGCGGGGAATGGAGTATGGGCCCAGCTTCCAAGGCTTGGCCGGGCTTGTTATCGGGAAAGGAGAAGTGCTTGGCCATGTCCAGTTACCTGTTTCGCTGGAAAAGGAAGTCTCCACATTTTATATACACCCCGCACTATTGGACGCGTGTTTACAACCCTTAGGAGCACTCCTTCCTGAAGATGGACAGGCTTACCTGCCCTTCCTTCTGGGACACGTAAAAACTTATTGCCAGCTTCAGGGGGACGTATGGTCCCATATTTCCGTCCGCCAGGAGGGCAGTAGGTCTTCTGGAACAGTTTCCGCCGATATTCGTTTATACGATCAAGCTGGCAGGCTGATAGCTGAGATGAACGGGCTAACGCTCAGACGATCCCAGGGAGGAGAAGGGGAATGTAACCCACTGAAGGATTGCCTTTACGAAATGGTCTGGCAGCCACTTATCGATCCGTTTGTCCCGATGACCGCCTTAGCTGGTGACTGGCTGATCTTTATTGATAATCATGGGATTGGCGTTAAGTTGAGTCAAGCTCTAACGGAAATGGGAAACCACTGCATCCTCGTGCACCAGGGAGGAGCCTTCCAGATGGCTGGAACGGACGATTACATCCTGGCCCCGACTCAGCCGGAAGACTTTTTCCGCTTACTGAATGAGGCTGGCAAAAGTAGCTACCGTGGAGTGCTTTATTGTTGGTCGCTGGATATCCCCTTCCCCACGCCTGAGAGTCCCTCCCAGGAAGGAATTCAGGAGACCTTTTGCGGGGGCGGTCTACATCTCGCCCAGGCTCTGGTAAAACATGGCATAGAGCTAAAACAAGGCTTATGGCTGGTCACCCATAGAGTATTTCATATTCAGGGCGCACAAGATGACACTCCGGTTTTCCCAGCTGGAGCGACGCTGTGGGGTTTGGGCAAGGTGATCGCCCAAGAGCACCCGGAGCTGCACTGCCGATGCATTGATCTGGACAACGCAGGAGGGGATGAAGAAAAACGATCCTTGATGGTAGCCATCTCCTCATCTACGGATGAAGATCAAATGGCTATCCGCAACGGCCAGTTTTATGTTCCTAGACTGATCCGCAGCTCCATTGCAGAAAAGGGAAAATTGATCTCTATTGTGGAAGGAGAGCCTTATGAACTGGTCAACCGTGCGCCCGGAACGTTTGATCAGCTCGGTTTTCAGCTCTCCACTCGGCGATCGCCCGGCCCTGGCGAGGTTGAGATTGAGGTCTATGCAACTGGCTTGGGTTTCCGGGATGTGCTACTGGCTTTAGGCATGTACCCTGGAGGCGATGCTGCCCTGGGCAGCGAATGCGCAGGAAGGATTATAGCAGTTGGCCCTGCGGTCCAGGGATGGGAGGTGGGGGATCGAGTACTGGCTGTGGCGCCGGGCAGCTTTGCATCACATGTGATCGTACCAGACGGTTTTGTCGCACGGCAGCCAGCTGGCATGACAGATGCAGAAGCGGCCAGCATCCCTTCGGCCTTTCTCACCGCCTATTACGCCCTTCACCGCCGGGGTAAAATGAAGGCCGGCGATCGGGTTCTGATCCATGCTGCAGCGGGGGGTTTGGGGATGGCAGCCGTACAGTTGTGCCTCCGCGCCGGGGCCGAGATTTTCGCCACCGCGGGCTCACCGGTCAAGCGTTCCCTGCTGCATAAGTTGGGTGTTCAGCATGTTATGGATTCGCGTTCCCTGGATTTTGCCGATGAAATCCGTGAGATTACCCACGGCCATGGACTCGATCTTATTCTGAATTCACTCTCGGGAGCTTTCATCGAGAAGAGCGTCCAGGCTCTAGCCGAGAATGGGTGTTTCCTGGAAATTGGCAAGCGCGGAATCTGGAGTGCAGCCCAGTTCCGAGAGGTGAGACCAGCCGCGGCTTATTATTCCATCGACTTGTTAGAGGAAGCCAGGAAAGACGGCGCTCTGATTCCCTCACTGTTCCAAGAATTACTGCCCGCTTTCGAAACGGGTTCCCTGACGCCTCTGTCAATTCAACAGTTTACTTTGGCGGAGGTCATACCTGCATTTCGGTTTATGGAAGCAGCCAAACACATCGGTAAAATCGTACTGGTACATCCCCAGGCACCGCAGGCGGTGACAGTCCGGCCTAACGGTACCTACCTGATCACTGGCGGACTCGGTGGACTGGGGCGTGCCGTGGCAGGCTGGCTTGTGCAGAGAGGAGCCCGGCACCTGGTTTTAGCCGGTCGAAGCAGCCCTTCGCTTGCTGCTCGAGAATTTATCCACGAGCTCGAGAAGCAAGTGGTGGAAATTCGGGTGATTCAAATGGATGTTTCGAGAGCCAGCGAAGTGGCCCGGTTGATTGCTGAAATCTCCTCCTCCGGTCATCCACTGTGCGGTGTCTTTCATGCCGCAGGTGTACTGGAAGATGGGGCTTTGTTACAGCAAAATTGGATCCGGTTTGCGCGGGTCTTTGAGCCCAAGGTAACTGGAGGCTGGAATTTGCATCACTACACCCGTGACTTGCGGCTCGATTTCTTTATCCTGTTTTCCTCAGCTGTTTTTTTATTAGGCTCGCCTGGGCAGAGCAACCATGTGGCTGCAAGTGCATACCTAGACGCCCTGGCAGCATACCGGCGGTCGCTGAGAACTCCCTGCCCTCAGTATAGACTGGGGGCCCTGGGCTGCTATCGGTGCCGCAGCCAGTGGTGAGCTTTCAGAACGATTAGAAGCCAGAGGAATCATCCCCATGATGGCCGAACAAGGACTGCTGGCCATGGAGGCGGTGATGGAGCAAACATTATCTGCCAAAGACTCCACGCCGGCGAGTGTAGCGGTGATGTCGGTAAATTGGCCCCGCTTCACTAGCCAGTTTATCAACCACCAGGCACCTCCCTTTTACTCCGAGCTGGCCAAACCGCTTCTGGCTGGTAAATTTTCACCGGAGACGGGGAAAAATATCCCAGCTGCCCAATCCAACTTACGCGACCGGTTGGATCAAGCACCAGCCAGCAAGCGGACCAACCTGATGTTAGCCCATGTACGAGACCAGGTTATTAAGGTCCTCGGCTTAGACAACTCTTTCCCTCTTAACCGCCGCCAACCATTGCAAGAGCTTGGACTGGATTCTTTGATGGCAGTCGAGCTGCGTAATCTGTTAGCCAGTGGCCTGCGATTTGACCAACCCCTGCCCGTTACCCTGGCGTTCGACTATACTACTTCAGATGCGCTGGCCAGATTCTTGCTGCAGAAAATTTATGGAGAAGAAAAACCTACTGTACAGGGTACAGATAATGAGATACAAAAGGATAACAGGCAGGCGACCATTTCTGATCTGGAAAACCTGTCAGATGAAGAAGCAGAAGCCCAGTTGACATCCGAATTATTTCGTCTACGAGAAGAGGAAAAACCTGGTGAGGCTAATTAAATGAGTATCAAGCCCTCCCCCGAGCGCCTCAATGAATTGTCGCCTGTTAAAAGAGCACTATTTGAGCTGCACGAGATGCAGGCCAGGTTAGACAGGTTAGAGGGAGCGTCCCGGGAACCAGTAGCGATCATCGGGATGAGCTGCCGTTTCCCTGGAGGAGCCAACAGCCCAGACGCCTACTGGAAGCTTCTCGTTGATGGTGTAGACGCTATCCGCGAAACGCCACAAGAGCGCTGGGACGTTGACGAGTTCTTCGACCCTGATCCCGATGCGCCCGGGAAAATTTACACGCGTTGGGGTGGGTACTTGGATAGCATCGACCAATTCGATCCCCAATTTTTCGGCATTTCACCGCGCGAAGCACAAGGATTAGACCCGCAGCAGCGCCTTCTATTGGAGGTGACCTGGGAAGCTTTGGAATACGCTGGCCAAGCTCCTGACCAATTGGTAGGCAGCTCCACGGGTGTATTCATCGGGATATCCACCAACGATTATTTCCACCTCCTGGCAAGTGGTGACCGGGAGGCTATTGACGTCTACCTGGCGACCGGCACTACCCATAGCGCAGCTTCCGGACGGCTGTCTTATTTCCTCGGATTACAGGGGCCAGCCCTATCCATAGATACAGCCTGCTCTTCTTCGCTGGTAGCAATCCATCAGGCAGTTCAAAGCCTGCGCAGTGGCGAATGTACTATGGCGCTGGCGGGCGGTGTGAACATCATCCTACTCCCTGAGCTGCTGATTAACTTCTCGCGTGCCCGGATGTTGTCACCAGATGGCCGCTGTAAAGCTTTTGACGCCCACGCTGACGGGTTTGTCCGCTCGGAGGGCTGCGGGATGGTGGTGCTTAAACGCTTTTCAGACGCCCAGGCTGATCATGACCATATTCTGGCTGTCATCCGGGGAACGGCGGTAAACCAGGATGGCCGCAGCACCGGTCTGACTGTCCCCAACGGATTAGCGCAGCAAGCGGTCATCGAGACCGCGTTGGCGAATGGCAGCATCTCACCAGCCCTGGTCTCCTACGTAGAAACGCACGGAACCGGTACATCCCTGGGCGACCCGATCGAGGTCCAGGCGCTGGCTGCGGTTTTGGGCCGAGGTCGGTTGGCGGAGAACCGCTTGCAGATTGGCTCTGTAAAAACGAACCTCGGTCATCTGGAATCGGCAGCTGGCATTGCAAGCCTTATGAAAGCGGTCCTGGTGCTTCAAAACCGTGAGATTCCACCGCACCTGCACCTTCAGGAGCGCAATCCTTATATACCCTGGGAAAGCTTCCTTGTGGATATCCCCGTTGAGCGCACGCCCCTGCGTCCAATCAATTCTCACTACCTGGTAGGGATCAGCTCGTTCGGTTTTAGCGGCACGAATGCCCACGCGGTCCTTGAGTCGGCACCTGAACCCGTGGAGGCGACTGCCAGTGTTGATCGGCACCTCCACCTAATGACCCTATCAGCCAGGCAGCCCGCTGCTTTACAGGAACTAGCTCGCCGCTATTCAGCGTATCTTTCTAACTCCCCGGCACACTTTACCGATGTTTGCTTCACCGCCAATACAGGCCGTGCCCACCTGGATTACCGCTTGGCACTGGTGTCCGCCTCTCCAGCTGAAGCCGCCCAGGAATTAAACGCGTTTCTAGTGGGAGAAGCGACCTCCCGGCTGTTCAGTAATCAAATTTACGAGTCTATGCAGCCGGAAGTGGCTTTCTTATTCACCGGGCATGGATCCCAATATTTGCAGATGGGTCGTAAGTTATACGAAACCCAGACCACTTTCCGGGCAGTCATGGATAAATGTGATGAGATAGTTCGGCCATATCTGGACTGCACGCTCAAAGAGTTCCTGTACGACCCTGGTGACACAGCACTGCTGGAACAGATGAAATACGCTCAGCCAGCGCTGTTTGCGATCGAAGTCTCCCTGGCGCAATTATGGCAAAGCTGGGGAATCAAGCCCACTCTTGTAATGGGACATAGCGTCGGCGAATATGCCGCGGCTTATATCGCTGGACTATTCAACCTGGAGGACGGATTGAAGCTCGTGGCAACCCGCGGCCGGCTGATGGATTCCCTGCCTGAGCAAGGCGAAATGGCAGCCGTGTTCGCCGATGAGCAGACGGTGACCAAGCAAATTTCCCAAACTGCCGGCCAGGTATCCATTGCGGCGATCAATGGACTGCAGAACATCGTGATCTCTGGTGAAAAATCGAGTGTACAGAATGTGATAGCCGGGCTGAGAGCCCAGCGTATCCGCTCACAAATGCTCGCTGTTTCCCAAGCAGCTCATTCATCTTTACTCGATCCGATCCTGGACGAATTCGAAGCCGTAGCCGCCGAAGTGACCTTCTCGGAACCCCAGATCGGCCTGGTTTCTTCGATGACTGGAAAGCTGGCTACAGGGTCTGAAATCGGGAACGCGGCTTACTGGCGGCACCATTTGCGCCGTCCAGTCCGCTTTGCAGACGCCATCCTGACGCTGCATACCGATAATCTCAAGTTGTTTGTTGAGATCGGGCCGAATCCTACCTTGCTGGCGATGGGCCGGCGATGTATTGCCGATCAAGGAGATGATCAGGGCGTGTGGCTGCCCTCATTACGCCAGGGTTGGGATGACTGGCAGCAGCTCCTTGAAAGCCTGGCAGTCCTCTATACCCAAGGAATAAGTGTAGACTGGGCCGGGTTTGACCAGGATTACCCCCGCGCACGCGTGCCACTTCCCTCGTATCCCTGGATTAAGCAACGCTACTGGTCGGATCAAATCCACACTTCCAAGCCGGCAGTTAAGCAGCTGGACGCCCCAGCTGAATTGTGGACGGTCTTGCTCGATATTGGCCGGCAGCAGGAGAAACTGGGGCCATTGGATCTCAACTTGAGCAGCTACCCCGAGAAGTGGCTTTACCTGGACCACCTGACAACGGCTTCGATCATCCGCGCTTTTCAAGGGTTGGGGATTTTCCGGGAGAAGGATGAATGTTATTCGGCAGCCGACCTGATAAAGAGCACTGGATTCCTACCACATTACCAAACCCTGATTCAACGCTGGTTGTTGCGTTTAGGTAATGAGGGGTATCTCCAGCAAGAGGGGAATCATTCGTCTGCCTCCACCCAATTGGAGGGGAGCCTTTAGATGTCTTATCGCAGACGGTTCCATCCGCTCTGGAAGATATCCCCCTGCTGGTCGATTACGTAAAACGATCCGGTGAAAAGCTGTTGCCGGTGCTTAGAGGCACAGAAAGCCCGCTCGAAATCCTGTTCCCCGATGGATCCTTCCAAACTGCAGGATTCATCTACCAGGAATGGCCGCTGGTGGTCTATTTCAATACATTGCTGCGCAGCCTGCTTCAGGCCGTTGTGCAGGGATTGCCATCCAAGCGGAAGCTGCGCATCCTGGAAGTCGGAGCCGGTTCTGGCGGGACAACGTCCGCCTTGCTGCCCGGCCTGCCTCCCGACCGGATCGAGTATATTTTCAGTGATGTCTCCGAACTGTTCCTAACCCGCGCAGAGGAAAAATTCCGCGACTATCCCTTTCTCCGTTACAGCCGGCTCGATCTGGAGCTGGATCCGCAGGCGCAAGGTTTCCCCGCGAAGCATTTTGACATCCTCATCGCTGCCAATGTGCTGCATGCCACCCGGAACCTGCCACAGGCTCTGGCGAATGTCCATTCCCTGCTCGCACCTGGGGGAATGCTGCTGGCGTTCGAAGTCACGGAGCCTCTTGCCTGGTTCGATGTGACCACCGCGCTCATTGAAGGCTGGGGTCGGTTTGAGGACAGTTTACGCAGCAACACGCCTCTCCTTTCAGCTCCTCGATGGATGGATGCCTTGCAGCAAGCTGGATTCGAGCATCCAGTGTCGTTCCCTGAGGCATGGACGCCGCCGTGCATCCTCGGTAGCCATATCTTGATGGCGCATACACCTTTGGACGAATCGCCTGCCAAGAGCGACACACTGCCGATCCTCGAGACTGTCCCGATTATCGCCAGCGCTCAACAAAGCAAAGAGAAGGAGCCGGACCCCCGGCTGGAGGCACTCCTAGCAGCTCTGCCCGGCGAGCGGAGGGAACTGCTGATCGACTACCTGCGCCAGCAATTGGTTCAAATCTTGCGAATCGCGAATCCAGAGAAGCTCGACCGGCGTCAGCGTTTGATGGATTTAGGCGTCGACTCGCTTATGGCCCTCGAACTCAAGAACCGTCTACAGACTAGACTGAATTTGAACACGAAGCTACCTTCAACATTGATCTATGACTATCCTTCCATCGAAGCTGTCGCCGGCTACTTGGAACAAGTGCTGTTCAACCCCGGCAGTGAACCTGCATCACCAGCTGAGCCATCCGCCCCTGATCCTGGGGGTACCGGGGCAGTCGGTTTGGACGATCTCTCTGAAGGTGAGATCGAATCCCTGCTTTTGAAGAAGATCAAGGGAATTCAGGCATAAATCCAATGGACTCTTCTTCACCAGGCACATCCAATATCTCTGCACTCAAACAGGCTTACCTGGCTATTGCAAAAATGGAAGCCAGGTTGGAAGCCATGGAGCAGGCTCGACGCGAGCCCATCGCCATAATCGGCATGGGCTGCCGGTTCCCTGGAGGAGCTAACAATCCTGAGGCATTTTGGCAGCTCATCAAAAATAAAATCGATGCAATTTCGGAAGTCCCGGCCGACAGGTGGGACATCAACGCATATTTCGATCCCGATCCGGATGCACCGGGGAAAATGTCCACCCGGTGGGGCGGCTTTTTGGATCATGTTGCTCACTTCGACCCTCAATTCTTCGGTATTTCGCCGCGGGAAGTTACCAGCATGGATCCACAGCAGCGCATGCTGTTGGAAGTAACCTGGGAAGCTCTGGAGAATGCCGGGCAGGCACCTGATGGCTTAGCCGGTAGCCGCACGGGTGTATTTGTGGGCATTGTCAACAACGATTACCAGCAGCTTCAACTGGCGGACGGCGGTATTGCCTCCATTGATACCTATTATGGCTCTGGGACCGGTCACAGCCTTGCTTCCGGTCGTATCTCTTACGTACTTGGTTTACAAGGGCCAAGCATCTCCATCGATACAGCATGTTCCTCTTCGTTGGTGGCGGTTCACCTGGCGGTGCTTAACTTACGCAGTGGTGATTGCCGGATGGCCATCACCGGTGGCTCGAACGCCATCCTCTCACCCGAAGCCAATATCGCCCTGTCGAAATTCCACTTTATGGCCCCCGATGGCCGCTGCAAGGTTTTCGATGCCCGGGCAGATGGGTTTGTGCGGGGGGAGGGCTGTGGTGTAGTGGTGCTAAAGCGCCTCAGCGACGCACTTTCCGATGGCGACAACATCCATGCCGTCATCCTGGGATCGGCAGCGAACCAGGATGGAGCCAGCAGCGGTCTGACAGCACCGAATGGGCCATCTCAAGAACAGGTGTTCCGCGATGCATTGACCAACGCAGGGGTCTCGCCGGGAGAAGTCGGCTTTATTGAAACGCACGGTACGGGGACTTCGCTTGGCGACCCCATCGAGCTGCGGGCCATGGGAAACGTGTTTGCTGAGGCTCGTAATCCAGGCGATCCACTGTTCATTGGGGCTGTAAAAACAAACATCGGCCACCTGGAATCGGCAGCTGGTATCGCCGGTCTGATCAAGCTGGTTTTAGCTCTGCAACACCGCACTATCCCTCCAAACCTGCACTTCGAAATTCCAAACCCGCACGTTGACTGGCAGCGTTTGCCCTTGAAAGTGCCAACTTATCCAATTCCTTGGGAATCCAAAGCGCGCCGGGTTGGCGGGACTAGCTCGTTCGGTTTCAGTGGGACCAACGTCCATATAATTCTAGCCGAAGCGCCGCTACTCCAACCAACATTGACGGGTGTGGACCGGCCGTTCCACCTATTGGCTCTATCGGCACAAAATGAGGCTGCGTTAAAGGAGCTTGCCCAACGGTTCAACGACCACGTATCGGCTCATCCCGAGCTTCCACTGCCGGACATTGCCTACACAACCAACCAGGGACGGGCGCATTTCACCCACCGCCTGGCGGTGATCGCTTCATCCACCCGGCAAGCCCAAGAAAAGCTGGAGGCCTTTGGTCAAGGGCAGGATCTCGACGGGGTGATTAGCGGTAAAGTTAAAACAATCGACCGGCCACGGCTCGCCTTCCTATTTACAGGGCAAGGATCTCAGTATCTGGGCATGGGCCAACAATTGTATGATTATCAGCCTATCTTTCGGAATGCCCTCGATCGGTGTGAGGCTTTACTGCAACCACACCTGGAACAACCACTGTTATCCGTCCTATTCAAGGATGATCCTGAGAGTAACAAGATATTGTTAGATGACACCGCTTACACCCAACCGGCATTGTTTGCTATCGAGTACGCGCTGACCGAGCTGTGGCAGTCTTGGGGGATCGAACCGGTAGCAGTTATGGGGCATAGCGTAGGGGAATATGTAGCCGCTTGTGTAGCCGGGATTTTCAGCCTAGAAGATGGGTTGGCGCTAACTGCCACGCGTGGCCGGTTGATGAGCGCACTTCCACCCGGTGGTCAAATGGAAGTGGTATTTGCAGATGAACCTACCGTGGCATTAGCAGTACGCCCATTCCAGGATCAAGTCGCCATTGCCGCCTTAAATGGCCCGGGGAACATTGTAATTTCCGGCGCAGGGACAGCCGTTCAGAGCATCATCGATGACCTCCATAGTAATGGTATTAAATCTCGCCCGCTGGCTGTTTCCCATGCATTTCATTCTCCGCTTGTCGATCCCATCCTGGGAGATTTTGCTTGCGCTGCTCAGAAGGTCTCTTACCAGGCGCCAAGGATCCAGTTTATTTCCAATTTGACCGGAAATCCTGCTTTAGGGAGTGAGGCAGCCCATGCCGATTACTGGGTGCGGCATGTTCGCCAGCCGGTGCGCTTTGGTGAGGGAATGCACAGCCTGCACGAATTGAAGAATGAAGTATTTCTCGAAGTCGGTCCAACCCCCACTCTGATCGCCATGGGCCAACGCTGCCTGCCAGAGGGTGAAGGTCTCTGGTTGCCTTCGCTGCGCAAAGGATATTCTGACTGGCAGACTCTCCTCACCAGCCTGGCAAGCTTGTATTGTTATGGTGCCCGAGTCGACTGGAAGAAATTTTACCAGGAGTTTGCCTCCCAAGGCATGCGCCACCATCTAGCATTACCCACTTATCCTTTCCAACACAAACGCTACTGGCTTCCGGACCGGCCACGCAGAAGTCTGGGCCAATCCTCCACACACGTGCAGTCACAACCACTATTGGGCGAGCGCCTAAGCTCTCCGCTGGCGGAACGGCAATATACGATCTGGCTCCATCCCGATGCCTGGCCTTTCTTGAAGGAACACGAGGTACAAGGTAGGATTATCCTGCCTGCTACAGCCTACCTGGAAATTAGCCTTGAGGCAGCGAATGAATTATTTGGTAAAGGTCCTTATACTCTAGAGGATGTGGTGATCCATGCTCCGATGCTCTTCACAAAAGAAGCGGGCAATGTCATCCAGACCATCCTGTCGCATCCGGAGAAAGGCTTGAGCGAGCTGAAGATATTCAGTCAGGTATCTGAGCCATCACCCGATCCCTGGGTCCTGCACTTGTCAGGAAAGGTAAAAGCCCTGCATTCCCAGCGAGCACCGGAAGCATTCTCACTACCCGATATCCAGTCTCGTTGCCTGGAGATGGTCGAACCCGACTTGCATTACCAGCACTTGGCCAGCCGGGGCATCCACCTGGGTCCGGCTTTGCAGAGGCTCACCACCATTTGGCGGCGTGAAGGAGAAGCTCTGGCTAGGGTTCACCTCGACGACAGCCAAGCTGCACAGATGGATCGTTTCCAGCTGCATCCAGCCCTTTTAGACGCCTGCCTGCAGATTGTTGAAGAATCCCTGCCTGAGGGGTGGACAGGTGGAGATGCTTATCTCCCAATTTCCATCGACAGCTTCGATTTTTTCCGCTCGCCAGGATCCGATGCCTGGGTCCAGGTTATCCTTCGTCCGTCTGATGGTACGCACCCCGCCACAATTACAGCCGATGTGTATGTTGCGGACAATTTAGGAACTTTAAGTGCATTATTGACCGGACTGAGGTTAAAGCGCAGTATACAGGCCCAAAAGCCTTTGACACCCCAGAATCCCCTGGAAGAATGCCTTTACAGGATGGAATGGCAGGCTCAACCCCTTGGAGGTATCGCCAGCACCCATGCCGTCCTTGTGGAAGCTCTGAGAAAACAGGCCGAACAGCTCTTCCCGGTTTTGAGCGCTGAACTTATCCTGGAAGCTCACCATGACCTGATCACCCGGTTGGAGGCGATCAGTACCGGTTATATCCTATCGGCGCTGCAGACCCTGGGCTGGCAGCCTGCTGCAGGCCAGCGTTTTATGACCGAAGAACTGGCCGCGCAACTTAACATCTCCGCCCGACATCTGAAGCTCTTGAACCGGCTGCTTTCGATCCTGGCCGAAGAGGGGATCTTGAAGGAGGCTGGCAGCTCATGGGAAGTAAGGTCCGTCCCCGAAGGGGTGGATATTCAATCTCAACTTGAGGCTCTGCGTCGGCAGTACCCCGACTCACCGCAGCTTTCCATTACCGAGCGCTGCGGAGCCGATCTTCAGAAAGCACTAACGGGTGAAACGGATGAGCTGCAGCTTTTATTCCCGGATGGCTCCTTTGAACTGGCAGAACAGATCTACCAAGGAACCGCTGAAGCAAAAACATTTAACTGTCTGGTTCGAGAGAGCGTGCGGGCGATACTGGAGGGTCTGCCGGCTGGGCAGTCCCTGCGCATTCTGGAGATTGGTGCTGGCACAGGGGGAATAACATCCTTTGTACTGCCCGTACTGCCCTTAGAAGGCAACCGTTATACCTTCTCCGACATCGCCCCTGCTTTTCTCGCCCGGGCCAGACAAAAGTTCAAGGTTCCCTTCTTGGATTTCCGTCAATTGGATATCGAAAAAGATCCCCTGGAGCAAGGATTCGAATCTGGCAGCTACGATCTGATACTAGCGGCCAATGTGCTGCATGCCACTCAGGACTTGCACCAAAGCATATCCCATGTGAAACAGTTGCTCGCCCCCGGTGGGCTGCTCCTACTGCTCGAAGTTACCAACCCCGAGCGCTGGATCGATATCACCTTTGGCTTGACTGACGGATGGTGGCGCTTCACTGACCAGCAGCTCCGACATTCATATCCCCTGCTCACACAATCCGGTTGGCTCAGGGTGTTGGCAGAAGCTGGTTTCACCAACGAAGTAGTCTTCCCGGAGGCGCCAACACTCACCAACGAGAGGATATTCTTGGCCCGGTCTCCTCAAATCGGGCGGTCACCCTCGACCCCTGAAGGTGAATGGCTCATTTTTGCGGACGAGAGCGGGCTTGGTCAGCAGCTGGCTTCAGTACTTCGTGCTGGTGGACAGGATTGCAGTCTGGTTTGCCTCGGCAAGAAATACATGAAAATTTCTCCCAGCCAATGGCAACTTAATCCAACGGTGCCCAGCCAGTTTAACCAGCTCCTTTCCAGCCTGGAAAAGCCCCTTACCGGAATTCTATTCCTGTGGAGTTTGGACTTACACCCTCCGGTGGAAGGGGATATTGCACCATTCGTCTCGCTGGAACCAGAACAATCCATAAGCCTGGGCGGTCTTTTGCACCTGGTCCAAGCCTTAGGGACTGGTACCAGCATTCCTCGCCTGTGGCTTGTCACCCAGGGTGCCCAATCACCTGGGTGCATCCCGCCGTTGACTCAAATCGCCGTCGAACAGGCGCCAGCGTGGGGTCTCGGGAAGGTGATTGAGCTTGAGCATCCCGAGTACCGCTGCACACTGGTCGATTTAGACCCCAGAGATTCCACAGAGGACCAGACTCGGCAGTTGCTTGAGGAAATTAGCGCTACTGATGGGGAGAGGCAGGTGGCTTTCCGCTTGGGGGAACGTCTGGCGGCCCGCCTGGCGCGGACATCCGTGCGAGCCCTCTCGACGGTTTCTGAAGTTGAACCGGTGCGCCTGGTTTCAAACGGCAGTGGTGTGTTGGACGAGTTGAACTTCATCCATGCTGAGCGTATACTCCCAAAGCATGGGCAGGTGGAAATCCAGATCGCGGCGACTGGTTTGAACTTCAGGGATATTCTAAACACCCTGGCCCTGCGGACTGACCCAGAACCCCTCGGCAGCGAATGCTCCGGGACGATTATCGCAGTGGGAGACGGGGTCGATGGCTTTGCTCCTGGCGACCGAGTGGTGGCGGTCGTGAATGGTGGATTTGCCACGTATGTCACGGTTCCTGCCGGAATGGTAGCCCACCTGCCCCCGAACCTGGATTTTTCGCAGGCAGCAGGAATCCCCATGGCTTTTATGACCGGCTTGTATGCATTGGATCGGATTACTAAGATCTCGGCTGGCGAATGCGTCCTTATCCACGCTGCGGCGGGTGGTGTAGGTCAGGCTGCCGTACAAATCGCTCTTAAAGCCGGCGCCGATGTTTTCGGGACAGCAGGCAGCCCAGCCAAGCGGGCCTATCTAGAGTCTCAAGGTGTACAACATGTGCTCGATTCTCGCTCGCTGGAATTTGCCAGGGATATCATCGAGATCACTCATGGGCAGGGAGTGGATATTATTCTCAACTCCTTGGCAGGAGAATTTATCCCTGCCAGCCTTTCTGTCCTGGCAGAAGAAGGACGTTTCCTGGAGATCGGCAAACGCGATATATGGACAGCCGAACAGGTAGCGAGTATAAAACCGCGGGCATCCTACCATATCATCGACCTGGCAGCCAGGATGGATGCTGACCCAGCCGAGATACAGGCACTGTTCCAAGAAACCATTGCGGGCATCTTGAACGGGAAGTATGCTCCCTTGCCTGTGCACGTCTTTAAGGTGGGAGATATCACCGCGGCATTCCGCATGATGTCTCAGGCGAAGCATATTGGTAAAATTGTTGTCATCCAAGCGGAAGAAAGACCTGCGGAACTGAGCCAGGTGAGTGCAACGAGCAGCCAGGTGCAATTCTATAATCCCCGGCCAGACGCTACATACTTGATTACCGGCGGCCTTTCCGGGTTGGGATTGCTCGTCGCCCGCCAGCTGGTCGCGAAAGGAGCCCGCAACCTGATGCTCTTGGGACGCAACCAGCCGTCCGAGACAGCCCGGGAAGTCCTGGAGGAGATGAGACAAATGGGTGCACAGGTGCGCGTCACCCAGGCTGATATCTCCTGCTACGAGCAAATTGCCCGGGTGTTTGTTGAAATGGAGACCACAATGCCTCCCTTGGGCGGAATCATCCATTCCGCTGGCGTCCTCGAAGACGGCGCGTTGCTGCGCCAGGATTGGGAGCGTTTCACCCGGGTCATGGCCTCGAAGGTAGATGGTAGCTGGATCTTGCACCGCCTGACGGTCGGGAAGCCCTTGGATTTCTTCGTGTTATTTTCATCGACCGCGGCTTTGCTGGGCTCTCCAGGACAGGGGAACCATGCGGCTGCCAATAGCTTCCTGGACGCACTGGCTTACTATCGCCAAGCCAAGGGCTTGCCCGCTCTCAGCATTAACTGGGGCGTATGGGCTGAGGTCGGTTCAGCCGCAATGCGGAACGTTGGCGAACATATAGAGCTTCAAGGAATCGGGACCATCTCCCCCCAGGATGGATTGCAGATCTTAGAGGCGCTTATCGCCCAAGAGATGACTCAAGTAGCAGTGCTGCCGGTCGATTGGGCCAAGTTTATGCACACATACCCGACTGGACACATCCCTCGCTGGCTGTCGAACTTGGCCCATTCTGAGCCCCATGCTTCGCCGCTCCAGGCGAGGCAGCTTCCCCAAGCTCAAACGGAAAACTTCCGCGCCCTCCTGGCCAAAACACCGCCCAACCAGCAATTTGATCTGCTCATTTCATTTGTGTCCGGTAGAGTTATCAAGGTGCTCGGGCTGGACGAAGGGGAACAGATCGACCTGCAGAAACCGCTCAATGAGATGGGGCTCGACTCCCTCATGGCGGTCGAGCTGCGCAACCTTTTGAGCACTGGGTTAGGTGTGGAACGCATCTTACCTGCCAGCCTCGTATTCGATTATCCCTCCGTAGAGACGATTGCCGGGTACCTGGCCAGGCTCCTGCTGGAGCCGGATGCGGGCGTAACGAAAGAAACCGACGAGAAAAAACCTGAAACCACCGAGGATATCTTAGCGGATCTCGAAGAAATGCCGAATGAAGAAGTCCAGCGCATCCTTTCTGCTCGTGGGAAGGCGGGAAAATGAGTACATTTCTGGAACGGATCAGTCAACTTTCACCCCAACGCCTTGCATTGTTAGCCAATAAGCTGCAAGCCAAGCTGGAAACTTTGGAGCGTCAGAAATCTGCGCCCATCGCCATCATTGGCATGGCTTGCCGATTCCCCGGAGGTGCAGATTCGCCTCAGGCATTTTGGTCGCTCTTATCCCAGGGTGTCGATGCGATCATCGAAACGCCGATCTCCAAATGGGACAACGCGGCTTATTTCGATCCAGATCCGGATGCTCCCGGAAAGGTATCGACACGCTGGGGAGGTTTTCTCGAGGGATTGGATCTATTTGACCCGGAGTTCTTTGGAATTTCACCCCGCGAAGCGAACAGCATGGACCCTCAACAACGCCTTCTATTGGAAGTCACCTGGGAAGCGCTGGAAAACGCAGGACGCACAACGAAAGATATCATGGGCAGCCTGACTGGTGTTTTCGTGGGGATTTCCGGAAGTGATTTCTACCAATTAATGGTGGAAGCTGGGCAGGCGGGGATTGACGCTTATCTAGCCTCGGGTAGTGCTCATAGCATTGCATCTGGCCGTCTCTCTTACTTCTTAGGTGCTCAGGGGCCAAGCATATCGATCGACACGGCTTGTTCCTCTTCTCTGGTGGCCATTCACCTGGCCGTTCAAAGCCTCAGGAATGGGGATTGTGATCTAGCGCTGACCGGCGGAGTGAATGTAATCTTGACCCCGGAAGCAACGATCTCCCTCTCAAGATCGAAAATGATGGCGCCTGATGGACACTGCAAGACCTTCGATGCTCGGGCAGACGGTTTTGTGCGCGGCGAGGGCTGTGGTATGCTGGTGCTGAAACCTCTCTCGCGGGCACTTTCAGACCACGACCGCGTACTGGCAATTATCCGGGGCTCAGCCGTGAACCAGGATGGCCGCAGCAATGGGCTGACCGCGCCAAACGGTCCTTCTCAGATAGCGGTGCTCCGCGCAGCCTTGAAGAACGCCGGGGTAGAGCCGGGTGAGGTCAGCTATATCGAAACGCATGGCACTGGCACCGCCTTAGGCGATCCCATCGAGGTCCAGGCACTGGGTAGGGTGTATTGCCAGGACCGGACATCACCACTGATGCTTGGTTCGGTAAAGACCAACCTGGGCCACCTCGAGTCGGCTGCGGGTGTGGCCGGTTTGATAAAAACCGTTCTGGCTTTGCAGCATCAAGAGATCCCCCCTCACCTGAATTTGCAGCAGCGCAGCCCCTATATCACGTGGGATGAGTTCCCTTCGATTCAAATCCCCACTGAGCCGACCACCTGGAATAGGTCCGGAGATAAGCTCCGGGCGGGGGTCAGCTCGTTTGGCTTTAGCGGCACAAATGTCCACGTTATCCTGGAAGAGGCACCTACCGGTGACTCGGTTCAATCATGGGTTGAACGGCCGCTTCACGTGTTTACTCTTTCTGCCCGGAATCCGGCTGCCTTGCAAGAGCTCGCCGGGCGGTATGGACACCAGCTCATAAATACGGATCAAAATGCCGCTGATATTTGCTTCACCGCTAATGCTGGACGCTACCACTTCGCCCACCGCCTGGCGATGGTTGTAGAATCAGCCAAAGCGATCCAAGAGAATTTATCTTCATTCATTTCCGGCCAGGCACCTTCCAGCATGCTTACGGGCCAGATGACCAGTACTCGCCAGCCGCGCATCGCGTTTCTATTCACCGGGCAGGGAGCGCAGTTTCCCGGTATGGGCAGGGAACTCTACGACACCCAATCGGTGTTTTGCAAAGCCGTAGACGAATGCGACAGACTGCTGCGCCCGTTCCTCGAACGATCACTGCTGGAAGTGCTCTTCGCACAAACCGGCGCTCCGCAACTGATCCACTCGACGGCGTACACCCAGCCAGCCCTGTTCGCTCTGGAATACGCACTGGCGAAGTTGTGGCAGTCATGGGGGATTAAACCCATGGCGGTGCTGGGCCACAGCGTGGGTGAGTATGTCGCTGCGTGCATCGCTGGGGTATTCAGCCTGGATGAAGGGCTCAAACTAATTGCAGAACGAGGACGATTAATGGGCGCACTGCCTCCAGGCGGGAAGATGGCAGTTATTTTTGCCCCTGAAGAACAAGTCCAGGCGGCGCTTGGTGCTTACCAGGACCGTGTCTCGGTGGCCGCGTACAATGAGATCCAGAATATTGTGATTTCAGGAGAAGGGCAGGCAGTAACTCTGGTGCTGGAAGCAATGAGTCAGCTCGGGATTCAGGCTCGCTATCTGAACGTTTCCCATGCCTTCCACTCGCCACTGATGGAACCTATCCTGGATGAATTCGAAAGGAGCGCCCGAGGCGTTACCTTTTCTGAGCCGAGGATTGATTTCCTCTCGAATGTAACCGGGACCTTCTCCACCTCGGGTCAGGTGACACGTGCAGAATACTGGCGCGAGCATATTCGCAAACCCGTCCGGTTTGGCAATTCCATTACCGCCCTGTACGAAAAAGGCTATCGCAATTTTATTGAGATTGGCCCCAACCCGGTACTCTTGGGGATGGCACGTCGCAGTCTTAGCGAGGATGCAGGTCATTGGTTGCCTTCCTTGCGCAAGGGGCGATCCGATTGGCAGCAATTGCTGGAAAGTCTGGCCGCTCTATACGTAGGTGGGGTGGATGTCGACTGGGGAGGATTTGACCAGGATTATGCAGCGCAGGGTCAACGGCGCCGGATTTCTCTACCCACTTACCCCTTCCAGCGCGAGCGGTATTGGATAACTCCAAGTACCGATTCGAAGAACGCTTGGTTCTTACCAGCAACCAGCCCTGCGCAGCACGGACTAGAAGACTTGTTATACGACGTCGAATGGATAGATATAACCCATTCAGACCGACCCGTTGGGGAACATCCCACGCAGACCGGTACCTGGCTGATACTTTCTGACCAACAGGGCGTGGGTGATGAGCTTTCTAAAGCATTGACAGCTTCAGGAGCGCGTGTCGTCGGGGCTGTAGCGGGGAAAAAATTTGAAACCATCTCGCCGGGCCAGTACCGGATCAATCCAATGGAGCCATCAGATTTCCAGCGCCTGCTGTCCATGGCTTTGCCGGATGGACCCAACCGTCGCTTGGGAGTCATTCACTTGTGGGCATTAGATCAGCCTTCTCGTGACGACATGTCAATTTCGGAATTAGAGATGACTCAGCTCCTCGCATGTGGAAGTTTGCTGCACCTGACACAGGCTTTGGCTGGCACATCCATGCCAGAGCCCCCAAAATTATGGACCGTTACCCAGGGCGCTCAGCCGATTAACGACTCTTCCGGTAGATTGAAGCCTCTCAGCGTTGCCTTTACACAGGCATCAGTCTGGGGATTAAGCCATGTAGTAGCCCAGGAACATCCCGAATTTCGCTGTACTCGACTAGATCTGGACCCCCAATCGAGCGCTGTCAGCCAGTCTCAGGGATTATTATCAGAGATTTTATCTCCTGATGTCGAAGAGGATCAAATCGCATTCCGGGATCAACATCGCAAGCTGCGCCGCGTTGTACGCATTGTAGACGATGATGGTAGATTTGCTTCCGAACTCCCAATCCGAGCTGATGCAAGCTACCTGATCACCGGAGGCCTGGGTGGGCTTGGTTTATCTATCGCTGGTTGGATGGTGGCGAAGGGGGCGCGCAACCTTATGTTGATGGGCAGGTCTGCGCCATCTCTGCAAGCTCAGGAGGCTTTACGCCAGATGGAAGCGCAAGGTGTCCAGGTCGTGATCCTATGCGGCGATGTCTCTCAGCCGGAAGCACTGACCAGCTGCCTGGCGGTTGCTGGAACCACAACACCACCTCTGCGAGGGATCATACACGCTGCTGGTACCCTGGATGATGGCGTGTTGTTGCACCAGACTTGGGAGCGCTTCCGTGGGGTGATGGCGTCCAAAATATCAGGCAGCTGGAATCTTCACCTGGCCACCCGCGATAAACCCTTGGATTTCTGTGTGTATTTTTCATCCGGAGCCTCGGTTTTAGGCTCACCAGGTCAAGGGAATTATGCAGCTGCCAACGCTTTTATGGATGCCCTGGCTCACCATCGGTCCGCTATTGGTCTTCCCACCGTCAGCATCAACTGGGGAGCCTGGTCGGAGGTGGGAATGGCCGCTCAGCAGAAGGAGATCATCAGCTCCAAGAGAGGCAGCCTCACCCCCGAGCAGGGCTTTCAAGCTTTGGAATGGGGCATTCAAACTTACCCTCATTCCTATTTGCCTTTACATATCCAATACATAGTCATGAAAGTGAATTGGTCAGGTTACTTCCGCCAACTCATACCCGGCCAGGCACCTCCTTTGCTGAAAGCATTTTGGAAAGAAACTGACCAAATGACACCAGCTATCACCCAAGGCGGGGAGGATCCTCACGATTTCCCTAACCTGCTTGAAGAGTTGGCCACACTACCGCCGAAGAAACGCTTCTCTACCCTGGTCACGCAAATCCGTGGGCAGGCAGCCCTAGTTCTGGGTATCGACCCGATGAAAAACATCGATCTGGACTTACCTCTTCACGAGTTAGGGCTGGATTCTCTGATGGCAGTAGAGCTGCGTAATAAATTGAGTCGTTTAATAGGTCAACCCTTGCCCGCCACGTTATTGTTCGAGTTTCCTACAGTAAGAACCCTGGCGGGGCGCCTGGAAACGATCCTTTTTCATACCTATGGATCACCGGAAATGGAACAGGAAAAACCTATCACACCTCCCCTCTTGGAACAGGCTCCTGGAACAACTGAATTGGACCAGATGAGCGAAGAAGAGCTTGCTGCTTTACTCATTAAAAAGATTAACACAATCTCCCGGAGCCTCGAATGACCGCCGATCCGATCGATTACCAGTCCCTGCTGAAGAACGCTTACACTGTCCTAGAAGAGATGCATAAGCGAGTAAACACCGTTGAAAGTGCCCGCCACGAACCCATTGCCATAATAGGGATGGGCTGCCGGTTTCCGGGCGAAGCCAGCGATCCGGAAGCGTTTTGGAATCTTCTCCACCAGGGATTTGATGCGGTTACTGAAGTTCCCGCGGAGCGATGGGATGTGGCTGCCTTTTATGATCCTGACCCGGATGCACCCGGTAAGTACTATACACGCAGAGGTGCATTCTTAACAAATATCGACTTGTTCGATGCACCTTTCTTCCGTATCTCCCCCCGTGAGGCGATAAAACTTGATCCACAGCAACGTTTATTAATGGAAGTTTCCTGGGAAGCCCTGGAAAATGCCGGTTGCGCTTCTACTGAAATTATGGGGAAATTGGGTGGTGTGTTTATTGGTATGTCGACGCATGACTATATCGTCATGCAGGCCAAAGGAGGCGATGAAAATCACCTGGATGCTTATTTCAGCACCGGCGTTGCTCACAGCGTTGCCTCTGGACGTATCTCGTATTTCTTCGACTGGCATGGCCCCAATACGGCCGTGGATACGGCTTGTTCTTCATCCCTGGTCGCTGTACACCTGGCCTGCCAGAGCCTGCGGAATAAAGAATGCGAGCTTGCCTTGGCTGGGGGAGTCAACCTCATCTTGATCCCCGATGGCACGATTACCACATGCCGGGCGCGCATGATGGCTGTCGACGGTTTTTGCAAAACCTTTGATGCTTCAGCCGATGGCTATGTGCGTGGCGAGGGTTGCGGAATCGTAATCTTGAAGCGACTTTCCGATGCTCTTGCCAACGGAGACAGGATTCTGGCGGTGATCCAGGGTACCGCCATGAACCAGGATGGCCGAAGTAATGGACTGACTGCTCCGAACGGCATCGCCCAAGAAGCGGTGATCCGGACTGCCCTGGCAGATGCTTCCATCAGGCCTGCAGAAATTTCCTACATCGAGGCTCATGGAACGGGCACCTCTCTGGGCGATCCAATCGAGATGCGCGCTTTGAATGCAGTGTTTGGGAAGGATCACTCCACCGAGAACCCCTTCTATGTTGCCTCGGTTAAGACGAACATCGGTCACCTTGAAGGAGCAGCGGGGATTGCCGGGCTGATTAAATTGGTGCTTTGCTTGCAGCACCGAGAAATTCCACCCCATTTGCACTTCCTTCACCCTAATCCGCTTATCCCGTGGGACGATATTCCCGTGAAAATTCCCACCGTGCCAGTGCCCTGGTCAGTAGGTAAGGATGCCCGGCGTGTAGCAGGTTTGAGTGCCTTTGGCTTTAGCGGAACCAATGTACACCTGATCGTGACGGAAGCCCCGCATCAGGATCAAAAACTATCCGAATCAGAGCGGCCTATCCATTTGCTGGCCCTTTCCGCTCGGACACCTGAAGCATTGAAGGAACTTGCCGCACGTCATGAACAATATCTGATCGATCATCAGGATGCCGATCTGGGCGATGTATGCTTTTCAGCAAACACAGGTCGACATCACTTCAGCAATAGACTGGCTGTGGTAGCCACTTCAGCGAATGATGCGAATAACCTATTAACGAGCTGGTTGGAGGAGAATGCGCCCAAGAACGTATACCAGGGGTCGATCCAGGAAGAGGACCCGCCTGAACTGGCGTTCCTTTTCACTGGCCAAGGATCACAATATGCAGGTATGGGCCGACGGCTATACGAAACGGAACCCACCTTCCGGGAGGCGCTCGAGCAGTGCGCACAGATCCTGGAGCCTATCCTGGAGCGTCCCTTGCTTTCTGTGCTGTATCCGCTTAACGAAGGGGATACCGCCCTGCTCGACAAGACAGTTTACACCCAACCAGCTCTATTCTCCATCGAGTATGCATTAGCCCGCTTGTGGTCAGCTTGGGGTGTGGAACCGGGGGTGGTAATGGGTCACAGCGTAGGCGAATATGTAG
>CAWIYB010000002.1:0-226699 GCA_963840255.1 uncultured Chloroflexia bacterium
ATATTAACCACCACATACAGTTCAGCATCCTCGCCAGGCAGAACTACGCCAATAGTGAGTGTAGCGGTAGTTGCCCAGGTGGCACTTATCTCCACGTCATATGAATCTTCAAAGTCGCCTGTGTTGGATACTTGCAATGTATAGGTAAGCACTCTTCCAGGGTGATCTTCCTGACTATCTGCGATGGGTTGCACGTCGACAAAATACTCACCCACGGTGGTGGTGATAGTGGTGAAATCCATTTCAGCCGGGTTGCTCATCGAGCTCGCGCTGATCTCAGTCACTCCCTGCTCCCCGCGTGGGGTGCCCTCTGGAATTTCCACCGCGATGGCAATATCTATACTCTCCCCCGGTCCAATCGGGCCAGGTCCACCCACTGGTGCTTCAATATTCCAGCTGGAGCTGACATCCAGGGTGAAGTAATCAGTGACCTCCCCGGTGTTGGTGATGGTCACGAGGTACTCGGCAGTGGTGCCAGCTTCCCTGTAGTCACCCCACGGCTCGGGCAGATCGACACCGAAGCTGACGCAAGGGCCAGACGGGCGGTAATAGACATCCGCAAATGGGTCTAGCTGTTCATCTGAGCCGCCGATCGCCCAGATTTCTCCACCTGACATTGCTTCAGTACATCCACCAGCCGATATCAGACTGATTTGAGGCAAAGGATCCTCGAGATCGTTCCAGGCACCATCAGGCCAGGTAGAAAGGTCGAGAATTTCCACCAGGTTGGTGGGGTCGAATGCACCTCCGCCGTTAACATCACCACCTTGAACGAACAGTGAGGAAGCATTCATCGAATGGGCATTGATACCGCGCTGGCTGGTAAAGGTTGGGCCAACCTGCCAGGTATCCGTTGCCATGTCATAACGTTGGGTCTGATCTACATTATGATTGTAGTCTCCGGATACACCACCGACGATGAAATAGAAAGGACCGCGCTGAACACCGTTGACATAAGCGGTCGCGGCGGGCATATCCGTTCCTCCACCAGCTGCCCAGGTATCTGTTGCGATGTCATAAACATCCACCCGGGCGATGGGGGTGTATGGTGGGCCACCTAGGCGGGAGCCGCCCAGCAGATAGAGCTTGCCATCCCAAGCGCCTAAATTGGTGCCGCCAGTATTATTAGGCAGATTGGCACCTGACGTCCAGAAATCCCCCGCAATATCATAGATGAACAAGCGATTCATCGCATTGATCAGACCGCCTGCGACATAGATTTTTCCATGGTAGCAGGCAGCGCCCGAACCCCGCAGCGCTAGTGGCATATCTGCCAGCTTATGCCATTCATCAATCGCAGCATCATATTTATAAAGCCGGTTACTGGTCCCAGTAGGGGTGACTCCTCCAACCAGATAAATAATATCCGGCTGTTCGGGGCATTGGACGGAATAACCAGCCAACGGTTCAGGGAGTGGGGCTGCGTGTACCCATTCCGTGATCGCAGGCAGGCTGAAATCAAGACGGACAGTATCATACGGGATAACCTCCACCTCCGACGTGACCGGGACATACCCATCTCTGGTGCTGGTAAATATATGAGTCGCAGTGGGGGAGAAGAGTGCGTAAAAACCATCATCCACCAGCGGATCCAAAGGAGTGGGTACAGTTTCCGTTTCCTGGCCATTATCCCCTACGATGGTCGCATCATTTAGACCATAACCATCTCTGGCGGAAGTTACATTGCCAACAACCAGACCGCCCGGTTGGACGTTGCAACTCCAGGTACCCACCCTGAAGCGGTCAACTTGCCACCACCATTCGTAAAATGCATTATAGTAATGGAAGCGGACTACGACGTTCGGTTGACCGGCTGCAATCGCGGAGATATCAAGCATGGCCATGGCTGGACCACGGTCACTCTCTCCCGTACGGGTCCAGACATTGGTCCAGGGACCGTCACCCCCGTTAATGCTGACATCTACGTCGGCTATTTCATCTGAATAGTAGTAATAGTCGTAGTTGAAGACCATATTAACTGTGGTGAAGGTTGAAAAATCCAATACGGGCGAGTGTAATTCTGTATCGATATTATATTGACCGGCGTTATCGCTGTCTATTATGGCGAAGTTGCCTCCTCCGCCCGTTGAATTGCCGCGATTGCCGGGATCGTCAAATCTCCATACCTTACCTGACCCGGCATTATCTCTGACCACCCATCCAGGGGGTGTTTGCATGAATTCGAACGATTCAGCCAGGCCTTGGAGCTCTAACTGATATCCAGCCGCGGAACAAGCATACAGATCAGGCTCCAGGGCCAGGTTCAAGGTTAAATCCCCGGTCAATGGAGGCAGGACGACTTCATAGGGCAGGTAACCTAGCTCGAAAGTTTCCACCCTGAGGGTGTGCGTGTAACCTTCCGCTAGCATCAGACTGTAGTAACCAGTCTGCGGATCAGTCCAGGTCTCGTTATACGGAGCCGGCGGATCGAGTGGTTCTCCTAATACGGTAATGTGAGCATATAGAGGCCAACCAGCTAACTCATCGCGAACGGTGCCTGATACTATGTGGGTATCTGCAGCGATCAGAATGAAATTTTGTGTTGTGGTCATACCGGAAATTACCGGGATATCGCTGTAAGATGCTCCATCGAATCCATACGCTACTGCACCAACCTCATAGGTGTCACTAAAGACCTGCATTGAATAACTACCGGTTGAATATGTCGTTGTGCGGAAATTATAGATTGGGTCAGGTGAAGCCCAGACTACGGCACCCTCGATTGGGTTACCGGCTACATCACTCACTAATCCTGCCAGCGTCCCAGCACCATCATATTCCAGGGCCATTTGGACTGCTGCGAGAGCGTCGATCGTCCCATAGCCCCAGTCATTATTAGGTCCATTTGTATAATTTCCACCACATTCAGAACCTCTTTGACCGGTGAGTGGGACAGCCGTGAACTTTATGATGTCATTAGTTATTTCCACCTGGCCGCGCAGCAGCGGGTTGGCAGACCAAAGCAATCCGACCAGACCGGTTGCATGCGGTCCAGCCATGCTGGTTCCCCAGCCTAATTCGTACCCACCCCCTGTCCAGCTGGAGCGGACGGCCTCCCCGGGTGCCATTATATCGGGGAAATAACCTGGATCGGTGAGTGATGGACCACGGCTGCTAAAACCAGTGAGCTGGCCGGGGTATGCAAAAGCGTGGTTGGTCGAACCGGTGGTCAATACATCTGCATATGCACCGGGTGCGCGAAGCGTGGTGCATCCTGGTCCTTCATTTCCAGCAGATGCCTCCACTACAATACCAGCCGCATGCAAGGCATCCACTTCATCACGAAAATTCTCCCACACTCCACCACCCCATCCCCAGGAATTATTAATGGCATCTGGAGCCTTGGTTGGGTCTGGATTTTGTCCGTTCAAATCCCATGGAGCAAGATTCCACTCTAGACATATTTCAGCCCAAGCAATATAAGCGTTTCCATTTCCAAGGATGAATTTACAATGGATGGATTTTGCGCCTGGTGCCATACCGATCTGATTGGTGCCCCCATCATCTCCAATCATGGTGCCAGCAGTGTGGGTGCCATGTCCAGCGTCATCCCCAGGGTTGTTTGGGAATGTGCCGGTAGCATCCCACCAGTTGTAATTGTGATCCCATTGATCACAAATAGGAGAGTTCAGGCAGCCGCGATAGTGGCGGGCGATGGCCGGGTGAGTTGCGTCCACCCCAGTATCAATGTCTGACAACACACTCCCCTGGCCGGTGATGCCTAATGCCCACACATCATCCGCATTAACGAAGCTGATGTTTGGCTCTATGGCGTTTATAAGGGGGTTTAAATCTGGATTTATAACATCGTCAATGGCTTGAAAATAGGTGTTGGGGGTCAGGCGTGCCACATCTTGTCGGGCAGCGACTTGATAAAGCAGGATCTGATCGCCATTGTGGACCAGGACTTTATTAGCGATGTAAAAGGAACGGTACTCAATACCCTGGCTTTCCAACCAGGTAATTAAATCCTTTTGAGACCGTTCGGCAGTCGTCTGGAGCGTCTCGAATACAAAACGCCCTTTCTCTTCTTTAAAAGTAAGTGTATAAGCCGGTCTCAGGTCAGCCTTTTCTGTCATCCATATAAAAAAGTCAACCTGACCCTTGGTACTTAGCTCTTTGATCAGCTCGGGATCAATTTTCTGAGCATCGAGGGTTGTGTGCGAGGATGATATTACGGCTGTTTGAGGGATACTCGTTGTCGGTTCCGCTCGAACAGAGTCAAAGCTGCCGGTCACCAACAGCATCGCCACCAGCCCCGTAGCGATCAGGATTATTTTAATCAGGCGCATATTCAATTGGTTTTGTTTGCTTTGCATTTTGTTCCTCCTCACTAAAAAATCTAGTTCTTTGATATTCTCGGAATTTCCGGGATTAGATTGATTTCTTTTTTTTACCAATTGCCCCTCCTTTCATGACCTTCGGAATGGGTCTGGAGGTGCAGGGGTCTCCCCTCAGCCCTGCACCCCGCATCATTTCCCCTCACCCGGTGGAATTTCTTCTTGTGCAGTTACCAGCCTCAAATATGAGAGTAATTCCCCCAGGCTGGAATAACCATGCTTCTCACCAGTTTGGACATTTTCCAGCTGAATTCGCCAGGAAAGGTCCTTGTTGGTGGGCACCTGCCAGATGCGCAGCAGGTAAGAGTAATAAGTGGCTCCATCCACCCCCGTAGGAAAGCTCACCCAAATCTCCTTTTATCAATGTTTTCCTTTGTGTAGCAAAACTGTTAATCAAATCTAACACCCGCCTCTCAAAAAACTCTGAATTAAGATTAAAATTTTATGAAAAATAGTTATAATGTATATACAAGACCTGGTCGGTCATTGCTTGAATTAATCAATGGGGCAATCCCCGGCTTGCGTGTTAGGTGAGGACAAAATGACACGCCTGTCTCTTAAGTTATTCGGATCTTATCGCCTTGCACTGGACGGACAACCTATCGATGCCCTCGAGTCGGATAAGGCACGCGCCTTGCTGGCATACCTGGCGATAGAACGTGACCATCCCCATACGCGTGAAAAACTAATCGGTCTTTTCTGGCCTGAGCAAGATGAAGGACATGCCCGGGGTAGCTTGAGTCAGGCGCTATACCACCTGCGCGGTATCCTGGGTGACCGGCCGCTTACGGGGGAGCTGACAGCGAAAGCTTCCACTCAACCACGAGAACCTTACCTGTTAGTATCTCCGCAGGATATCCGGCTCAACCCAGGTAGCGATATTGAAACGGATGTGGTGGCATTTTTAGTCCATGGTGAAAACCTCCGCAGCCCATTCCCATGCTTCAAATACACTGTGTGACGATTGCATCAAGCGCTACCAGGAAGCGGTCAGGCTTTACTCCGGTGATTTCCTGGATGGTTTTTACCTGCCGAAGAGCCTGGCATTTGAGGAATGGGCGACCATCCTGCGCGAGCAGCTGCGCATGGATGTGGTGGCAGCGATGGAGCAGCTGGTGGTGGCGTCTGAAAGGCTGGGTGAGCTGGATTGCGCTCTCGGATATGCCCATCGGATGGTACAGCTGGACGAGCTGGGTGAAGCCGGTAATCTACACCTGATCCGTCTGCTGGCATTGAGCGGCAGGCGCGGAGAGGCGCTGGCACACTATGCTTCGTTTCACCATACACTCGCCATACAGCTGGGTGCTGAACCCGGCGTGGATGCTACAGCCCTATACCATCACTTGCGGAATGAGGAAGCCGGGAGCGATGTGGGAAATTTACCCGCCAGCCTGGCGCCCCTGATCGGTCGCAGGAGGGAGCTGGATGACCTGTGGGGCATGCTCCGCGATCCCAAGCAGCGCTTGATCTGCTTGTTGGGTCAGGGTGGGTGTGGGAAGACACGCCTGGCACTGGAAGCCTCTCACAGGCAGCGTTATTCTTTTAGAGATGGGGTTTACTTCGTTCCATTATCAGCCCTAGGCACTGGGAGCAGCTTGCTCGCCGCGATTGCTGAAGGGATGGGCTTCACCTTTAGAGAATTTGGTGATCCCAAAAGGCAGCTGCTGGATTACCTGCGACACAAGAAAGTACTGCTGATATTGGATAGTTTTGAGACGGTGGTGGAGAATGCCAGATTGGTCGCTGAGATACTATCCGACTCGGAGACAAGCAAAGTGCTGGTGACCAGCCGAACGCGGCTAAACATAAGCGAAGAGTACCTTTACCCACTGGAGGGTATGCGCGTCCCGCCTGCAGATACTGAAACGGGTCAGATTTTAGGCTACAGCTCAGTGGAGTTGTTCCTGGCAGCTGCCCGCCGGGTGAAGCCGGGATACACGCCTGACAGTCTCGAAAATATTGCAAATATCTGCCGTCTGGTGGAAGGAATACCGTTAAGCCTGCTGTTAGCCTCCACCTGGGTGACGGATTTCACTGCCAAGGATATCGCCGAACAGATCAGCCGCAACCTCGATTTCCTGACCGTGGAATGGGCAGACCTGCCTGAACGCCAGCGCAGCCTGCGGGCAACCTTTGATTATTCTTGGAAATTGCTCAGCCCCCGTGAACAAGAGCTCTTGATGAATTTAGCTGTGTTCCGCAACCCTTTTAGCTCCCGGGCTGCTCATCAGGTGGTGGGTGCCGGTGTGCAGCAGCTGCATGGGCTGATGGGCAAGAGCCTGCTGGGGAGCACTGCCGATGGGGATTACCAAATGCACGATCTCGTGCGGCAGTACAGCGCAGAAAAGCGAACCCAAGCCCCAGCTGGAACGGAATGGCTGGCACGCCAGCAGCATAGTGATTATTTCATGGAGCAGGCAGCTGGCTGGAGTAAGGTTTTTAAAGGTCCCCAACAAATGGCTCTGATTGAAGAGGCAGATAAAGTGATCGACGATGTGCAGGCTGCCTGGGAGTGGGCTGCTCAACAGGCAGACCTGGATAGGTTATGGCGAGCCTCGGAAGGGCTGCTGATGTATTTTAGTCTGCGCTATCGATTCCAGGATGGCGAGCATGCCTGCCGGGTGGCAATAGAAGGGATAAAAAATATTACGGTCGGGGGAGAGCGGTTGAACCTGGAAGGCTGCCTGCTGGCCTGGCAATACGAATTTCTATCGATTGCTCGGAAAAGTGGAGCTGGCTATGCAATCAGCCGATGAGAGCCTGGAGAAACTAATGCAAGCGCAGGCAGCTGGACAGAATGCCCAATGGGGACAGGCACTGCTCTGGCGCGAACGGGGCTACCTAAGTGTTGGCGTGCCAGAACAACTAGCCTGTTTCAAGCACAGCGTCGCACTATTTCAGGCGCAGTCCGAACCATGGTGGCAAGCAACCTCATTGACCTGGGGAGGGGAGCTCGCCAATCGTCTGGGAGATCGAGATTTGGCCATAGCGATGCATCAGCAAACGATGGAACTGAGTCGCTCAGTGGGAGAGCCGCACTTGCTGGCTAGATCTCTGATGAACTATGCGTATAATCAATTAATTCATTGGGATTGGCAAACTGGACGCCAGGCTGATGGAAGAAGCAGCCAGCTGGTACCGGAGTATTGGTGACCTGGGAAGCCTCGCAACTGCTGAGCTGCACTACGCCGTATCCCAGACGTGGTGTGGACGCTATCATGAAGCATGTGAGGGGTTGGAGCTTGCTCTTGACAAGCTGCACCGGCTGGGTGATCGATTTTATATCGCCTATGGCACTTTGGCATTGGGAGGATCCCAGATGCATGCTGGCTTATACGAACAAGCCATTAAGTTCTTACGGAAAGGACTGGCTGCAGCCAGGCAGGATGGGTTCAGGCGCGAAGAAACGTTCGCTACAGCGGTTGTCGGATGCACATTAATAGCTCAGGGTGATTCTGCACAGGCGTTGCCAGATTTACAGCGCAGCGTTGCTGGCTTTCGGCAGATGGGTTTCGCCGGTGAGCTGGGCATGGCACTTGGAGGGTTGGCGTTGGCACAGCATAATCTGAAGCAGGAAGAGCAAGGCTGGGCTTCGTTGCAGGAAGCGCTGATGATTTCTGTCAATACAAATAGCCGTTTTACCTTGTTTATGTTGTCAGCCGCAATAGTCGTTCTGCTGACAGATATCAGGCAGATGGGAGCAGGCTGTGGAAGCATATTCTGCCCTGATGACCGACCCGATCTCGACAAACTCGCGCTGGTTCGCAGATATGGTTGGCAACCGGATGGAGCTGGCCAGGGACCATCTGCCTGAGGATGCCTATAAGGCAGCAGAAGCACGTGGGCGGGGAGGTGATATCTTTGAAGACCTGGGGAGGCTGGCGCAGGAAATAAGCAAGTAGGGAGTGGTTAAGCCTGGTATACAACCAAATTGACAGAAACCCATACTTCGGTTAAAATTCTCTCCGACGTTGAGGAATCGCTCTTTGGATGGATGGTGAACCTACACGATTATCGATGACTGAACACAGGATTGTATTCAACACCTGGCTCGGCTGAGAGCATCAACGTCAGCCGGGTTTTTTTGTCCTTGTATCCGGCAGCCAGGATTTTTGAAAGCGCAAGGAGGTGATATAGTTGACCACGGTAAATCTACGCCCGAACGAGTCGCAAGACGCACTGCTCAAACGTTTTCGCAAGAAAGTTGCCAAAAGCGGTATCTTGAGCACGGTCCGCCGCAAGCGCTGGTTCGTTTCGAAAAGCGAGTTACGCCGCATTCAAAAGAAGAAGGCCATTCGCCGCATCAGGCGAAAGGAACGACCAGACATGGAGTGAGCTCGTTTGGGAGAAGGGTTCAGCCGGTTAACTCAACCGAGAACCTTTTAGCCAGGAGGCATGCATGACGAAAGAGGAAGATAAGATTGTGGTTGAAGGCACGGTGATTGAAGCCCTGCCTGGGACGCAATTTAAAGTACGCTTGGAGACGGGGCATGAAGTCCTGGCATATCTCTCCGGGAAGATGCGCAAATACTATATCCGCATTCTGCTCGGAGATAGTGTGCGGGTGGAAATGAGCCCTTATGATCTAACTCGGGGACGTATTGTCTACCGCCACAAGAAGAACCGCGAAGGCGAACCCGAAGTCGAATAACCTGCATGCCGAGCAATCATAGATAAAATAAGAGCGGGCGATTTTTCGCCCGCTCTTTTCTGTTATTAGAGACAAAGTCGAGATGTGATCAGCTAAAATCGGGGTTGAATGAGTTGAGCACCTTCATATAATTAGCCCGCTCAAACGCAGCTGGCTCTGCCACTGCTCCCTGGCTCATACTGCCGCGCATCTGTTGTACCGACGCATACTCGTGTTCGGTCATCCATGCTTCCATCCCGTCCAAAATCTGCGCAATCGCCTGGGTGCCGCGCTTGAGTAGGGCTGAGGTGGTCATGGCAACATTGGCTCCCGCCATGATGGCTTTGATGGCATCTTCGGGGGTATGCACGCCGGTGGTCAGGGCAAGGTCGGCTTTTACCTTTCCGTATAGGATGGCGATCCAACGCAGCGGGAGGCGCAACTCGTCAGAATTACTCAGCACCAGGTTGGGCACCACTTCCAGGTTTTCGAGGTCCAGGTCTGGCTGGTAGAAGCGGTTGAACAGCACCAATCCGTTAGCACCAGCATCAACCAGGCGGCTGGCGAAGTTGGGCAGGGCAGTGAAGAAAGGCGCCAATTTAATCGCCATAGGTATCTTGATTGAAGAACGGATATCACTTACCAGCTTGATGTAATTATCCTCCAGCTGGCTGCTGGTGAGAGTGAGGTCTACAGGCAAGTAATACAGGTTCAGCTCCAGCCCATCGGCGCCGGCATCCTGGATCTTGCGGGCATATTCGATCCACCCTCCGGTGGAAACGCCGTTCAGGCTGCCCAACACAGGAATGTTGACTGCCTTTTTTGTCTTCTCCAGGGTCTCGATATACTTGTCAGGCGCCAGGCTATACTTGCCGATATCCGGATAGTAGGTGAGCGCTTCGGCGAATGATTCGGTGCCGCGGTTGAGGAAATAGTCCAGCTCCAGGCTTTCGTGGATGATCTGTTCTTCGAACAGTGAGTACATCACCACAGCTGCGATACCGGCCTCCTGCATACGGATTACGTTGGCAACCTTTTCTGACAGCGGGGAAGGTGAAGCCACCAAAGGGTTTTTAAGCTTAAGACCGAGGTAATTGGTTGTGAGGTCTACCATGATTATTCTCCTTTTTCTCCCTGATTATTCGTTACCGTCATTATTCCCGTAATGCATGGCAGCCATCTGCTTGTAGAGCTCCCAGCGGGATTTAACATCCTTCGCAGCTTGTTTCAGCAGTAACTCGGCACGCTCTTCATCGCTCTGAGTGAGCATTTTATAGCGGGTTTCGTTGTAGGCATACTGTTCCAACGGGATGGAGGGGTCTTTAGAGTCGATGGTCAGTGGGTTTTTACCTTCTTCAACCAACCTCGGGTTATAACGGTACAGCGGCCAGTAGCCTGATTGGACCGCAAGCTTCTGTTGTTCCAACCCCTTGCGCATATCAATGCCATGGTTGATGCAGTGACTGTAGGCAATGATAAGCGATGGACCCTCATGAGCATCGGCCTCGAGGAAAGCGTTAAGGGTTTGTTGGTCGCTGGCACCCATCGCCACTTTAGCAACATACACATACCCGTAGGACATGGCGATCAGTCCCAGGTCCTTCTTGGGCATCCCCTTGCCGTTGGCGGCGAATTTTGCCACTGCCGCTCGCGGGGTAGACTTGGAGGATTGTCCGCCGGTATTGGAATACACTTCGGTGTCGAGCACCAGCAGGTTCACTTTGCGACCCATAGCCAGCACGTGGTCGAGACCGCCATAGCCAATATCATAGGCCCAGCCATCACCGCCCACGATCCACACGCTCTTGCGTACCAGCAAGTCTGCCAGGCTGAGCATATCGCGCGCCCTGGGGTCCTTGACCCCCTGCAGACGTGTTTTGAGCATATCTACCCGTTCCCGCTGCTCCTTTATACCAGCTTCCGTGGTTTGGTCTGCACTGAGCAGGCCAGTCACAAGCGGTTCGCCGACCAGGTTGGCGAGCTGCGGTAGGAGTTCTTGGGCATACTCGCTCTGCTTATCCAGCGTCAGGCGCATGCCAAACCCGAACTCGGCATTATCTTCAAACAACGAGTTCGACCAGGATGGACCGCGACCGTCTTGATTGACCGTCCACGGTGTGGTGGGAAGGTTGCCGCCATAGATCGAGGAGCAGCCGGTAGCATTGGCTACCATTAAGCGGTCGCCAAACAATTGGGTGAGCAGCTTAACATACGGCGTCTCACCGCAGCCCGTGCAAGCCAGGGAGAACTCGAATAAGGGCTCCAGTAACTGGGTATTCTTCAGCGTGCGCAAGTTGACCAGCGAGCGGTCGACGATCGGCAGCGTTTGGAAGAATTCCCAGTTGGCCGATTCCTGCTCGCGGATGGGCAGCTGTTCCACCAGATTGAGGGCTTTGCGACCGACCTGGGTCTTGTCTTTGGCCGGGCATGTTTCCACGCACAGGGCACAGCCGGTGCAGTCTTCCGGAGACACCTGGACGGTGTATTTGGTATCGGGGAACTCCTTGAACTTGGCGTCCATCGACCTGAAGCCGGCAGGAGCCTTATCCAGATATTGGGGTTCATAGATCTTTGCCCGGATTACTGCATGCGGGCAAACAAAGACGCACTTCCCGCATTGAATGCATAAGTCCGGCACCCACTCGGGCATTTCCAGCGAGATATTGCGTTTCTCCCACTGGGTTGTGCCGAGAGGATAGGTCCCGTCTACTGGGAATGCACTCACTGGCAGGTCATCACCCTCCAGTCCGATCATCTTTCCCAATACGTTCCTGACAAATTCCGGAGCTTTCGCTGGCACATGCGGGCGGCGGGTAATGGTGCTGGTGACTGTTCTTCCCGTCAGGTTCACTTCGTGCAGGTTAGCCAGGGTCTGGTCGACCGCTTCGAAGTTCTTGTTGATTACCGCTTCGCCGCGTTTCCAATAGGTCTTTTTGATGCTCTTTTTGATCTCTGAGATGGCGTCTTCGCGCGGCAGCACACCGCTGATGGCAAAGAAGCAGGTCTGCATGATGGTGTTGATGCGCACCCCCATACCGGTATCCTTGGCGACTTCGTAAGCGTTGATCACAAAAAAGCGCATTTTTTTCTGCAGGATGACTTCCTGTGTCTCACGCGGAAGGTAATCCCAAACTTCATCTGGACCATATAAGCTGTTCAGCAGGAATACGCCGCCCTGCATGGCGAACCTGAGCACATCGAAGCGCTCGAGGAAATTGAACTGGTGGCATCCGACAAATTGAGCATGGGTGACCAGGTAGGGAGCACGGATGGGCTTGGGTCCAAATCGCAGGTGAGAGATGGTGTTGCCGCCCGATTTCTTCGAGTCGTATACGAAATATCCCTGGGCGTAGTTATCGGTTTCCTCACCGATGATCTTGATCGAGTTTTTGTTAGCGCCCACTGTGCCATCGGCCCCTAACCCCCAGAATACGGCACGTTTCGTTTCAGGTGATTCAATATTGAAGCCAGGGTCATAGACCAGGCTGGTATGCGAAACATCATCGTTGATGCCCAAAGTAAAGTGGTTTTTTGGCTGGGGTTTTAACAGCTCATCGAAGACACTCTTAACCATCGCGGGTGTAAATTCCTTGGACGATAACCCGTAGCGTCCACCGATGACCTTGATCTGCCGACCGCCTTCATAAAGGGCATTGACCACATCCATGTAGAGCGGTTCGCCAGGTGCACCTGGTTCCTTCGTCCGATCGAGGACTGCAATGCTCTTTACCGTCTTGGGGAGAGCATTCAACAGGTGCTCACTCGAGAATGGGCGGTACAGGCGCACTTTGATGACTGCGACCTTCTCGCCCTGCTCATTCAAATACAGGGCCGTTTCACCAGCCGTCTCCGCTCCCGAGCACATAAGAATGATCACCCGTTCAGCATCAGGAGCACCAACATAATCGAACAGGTTGTATTTCCGCCCTGCCGTGTTGGCAAATTTATCCATGGCTTTTTGGACGATCCCCGGGCAGGCATCGTAAAAGTGGTTGACCGTTTCGCGACCCTGGAAATATACGTCCGGGTTCTGGGCAGTGCCGCGGATCACGGGATGGTCAGGCGAGAGGGCGCGTGCCCGGTGAGCTTGCACCAGCTCGTCGGAAATCATTTCGCGGATCTCGTCATCGCTGAGCATTTCAATTTTGTTGACTTCAGCAGAGGTGCGGAAGCCATCGAAGAAATGCACGAAGGGCACCCGGGCTTCAAGGGTAGCCGCTTGAGCAATCAATGCAAAGTCATGCGCTTCCTGAACCGAGCAGGAGGCCAACAAAGCAAAGCCGGTGGACCGGGTTGCCATCACATCTGAATGGTCGCCAAAGATTGAGAGGGCGTGCACTGCCAGTGAGCGCGCCGAGACGTGAAACACGGTTGCGGTTAGCTCACCTGCGATCTTGTACATGTTGGGGATCATGAGCAGCAAACCCTGCGAGGCGGTGAAAGTGGTGCTGAGTGCGCCTGCTTGTAAAGCACCGTGCACGGCACCGGCTGCGCCACCTTCGGATTGCATTTCAATTACCAGCGGGATCGTCCCCCACAGGTTGGGGCGCTTCTTAGCCGACCACTCATCAGCGAACTCTCCCATGGTTGATGAGGGGGTAATCGGATAGATTGCGATCACCTCGCTGACCTTGTGGGCAACATAGGCAGTAGCCTCGTTGCCATCGATATTAGCAGTTTGTTTTTTCATTAATCATGCTCCATTGTTGATATACGCACAACGCGTTTGATATAAATAGTGAATAAAATAGACCAACTTACTAGTTTAGCCGTACAACGGGGAATGAGACAGTTATATATGGCACAAAAATCACCTGTCCCCTGTCATATATCGATTTTACTTGCGAGAGAGGGGTTCCAATAAACTGCCCAATAATTTTGTGCTATACTTTGAGCATGAGTGAGAACCAGCAAAACTGGATAAATTGGGCGCGTACATTACAACGCTGGGGGATAAAAGAAGGTGTGGCTTCATTACTTGAGATGATCGGCTCACTGGGCGTATTAGCGGCGCAAATTGTATATATCAGCCAGCCCTTATTTTCAGGTGTCTTATCTTCCAGCTCACTTCATTCAGTCGCCCAGGTGCTCGAAAACCCAGATAATCGACGGGAATTTATCAGCTTTTTAAGGGAGACGCCCACCGGTGGATCAGGCGCTTAATACAATCGGCAATTTTGTAGGTTTATTATTCATCCTGCTGTGTTTGGGTCTGATTTTATTCTACTTTTTCTCCGACCCTACTCTGGAGAAGATCAACCTGCGCAGCATCCAGGCATTCAACCATTTTCGCCGCCAGGTTGATCTGGCTGTGGAAGCCGGAAAACGATTACATGTATCACTCGGACGGGGAACGATCAATGAATTACAAGGCGGAGCGGCGTTCATCAGCCTGACCATCCTTGATCGCTGTGCCCGCGCAGCTTCCAACAGCGACCTGCCTCCGATGACCACCTCGGGTGATGGCGTGATTAACATCCTCAGTCAAGACACCCTGCAATCTACTTACCAAAGCCTGGCAGCTGAACAGCGTTATGATCCCACCAATGCCCGCATGACCGGTCTTACACCCCTGGCGTATGCGGCGGGAGCAATGCCTGCTATCCATGACGAGCATGTATCTGCGAACATCCTGGCGGGTCACTTTGGCACTGAAGTAGCTTTACTGACTGAAGCAGGAGAGCGCAGCCAATCTCTGACCGTGGCTGGAAGTGACAGCATTCCCGCCCAGGCAGTACTTTATGCCACCGTGGATGAGCCATTACTCGGTGAGGAGCTATATGCTGCGGGTGCATATCTTGGTGGAGGCGCAGTTTATACAGCCAGCATCCGCATGCAAGACATCGTGCGATGGGTGTTGGTTGCAGCGGTCGTGATCGGTGCAATCCTGAAGCTGTTGGGAATCTTATCGTGAAGAAAATACTACCGGTTACCAATGCTGTCATTGCGATTATCGCTGGAGTACTCGTATTATTAGGGTACTTTTTTCCGGGCATATTCGGGGGGATCAAATCCATTCTGATTGGGTGGGCAATCATCCTGGCGGGTTTTGCTTTGCTATTGGGCATCTTCAACCTGGCACTCGTCCACTGGAAGAAGGTTGGTGGTGAAGGAAAAGGCAGTGCCAATAGTATCGTTTTGCTGGTATCACTGTTCCTTACAATGATCATTGCCAGTATCAGCGGTCCAGCGGGATCGTGGTCTTTGTGGATTTTTAACTCGCTGCAGGTACCGGCTGAGATCAGTTTATTGGCTGTCCTGGCTTTCGTTTTGGTATATGCAGCCGCGCGTTTGATCACCCGGCGGCCCAAGTGGTATACCATTTTATTCCTGGTGACCGTAGTGCTTGTCTTACTGGGATCAGCGCCGCTATTCCTGGTAGGTGAGGTGTCCTTTCTGAATTCATTGCGCGCGTGGCTGGCTCAAGTGCCCGCAGTTGCAGGGGCACGCGGGCTTTTACTCGGTGTTGCACTGGGAACAGTTGCCACAGGGCTGCGTATTCTCATCGGCATCGATCGCCCATATGGTGACTAGAGAATGACCGATATTATCTGTCCTCTCTGCGGTAAGCCCAATCCACCAGACCTGGTTGAGTGCAAGTTCTGTCAGGCGCCGCTAAAAACCGGTGGATTCATCGCTCCGTCTGAGGATAAGGATGAGCTGGATAAACCGATATTCTCATCCGGCAAGACCGGTGAGGCACAGAATGAGCAGGTTCCTTTACCGGGCATCCCACCCAACCAGGAGCAATCGATTCCTGACTGGTTAAAGGAAACTGAAGCCAGTTTTCTGGACCAAAGCGAGACCAATCCGTCACAGGTCGCACCTGGAAGCCCCGCTCCTGACCAGCTCTCCGAGCAGATTGATTCTTTATTAAAACCACAACCAACCCCTGTGAGTAGGCGTGAAAATGCAATCGATGACGATTGGTTGGCGAGCTTGCTCGAAGAAGCTGGTGTGAACGAGCCGGCACAACCCCCTCGCCCGGAAGAACCGGCAGAAGAACAACTGGCGGAAGAACTACCGGAGGAAGAACAACCGGTCGAACCACAACCAATTGAGGACTTTCAGGAGCCGCCTGTAGCACCGTTTGATGAACCCATTGAAGAAGACGAAGCCCCCGCCTTACCGGCTGAAAAACCAGATTGGTTAACCAGTTTGGAAGCAGCCTCCAAAATTAAATTGGCAGGTGGAATGCCCCCTGCTGAATCTCCGCCGGATGAACCTGTCTACGAAGAAGCAGCGGAGGAGAAAGAACAGGAACAACCTGCACCTCCTGATTGGCTTACGGCCTCTATTCCTGAGGAACCTGTGCCTGCCCCCAAGGAATCAGATTTTGGAATAAGTCCCGCGGAGCTACCGGTTTGGTTGGAAGCCCTCCGTCCGTCTGAAGCTGTCATACCGACCGGACCCGTTGAGGATGTATCCAATGCTGATATAGTCACCGCAGGACCATTAGTAGGGCTGCGAGGTGTAATCTCTCCTCACCCATCAGCTATACGGGCAAGAAAGCCGCCTACCTACTCGATCAAATTGCGCGTCACAGACGAGCAAAAAGCACGTGTGGAAATGATGGAAGCACTGTTGGCTGATGAAGAGAAACCAACACCTTTACCAACTCCACCCATCATTACTTCTCGGAATATCTTTCGCATCATTATTGCTGTAGCGTTGTTGCTGCCCATCATCTGGATGATTATCACTGGAAGACAAAATGCAGCCCAACCCCAGTCAGGTAGCATTCCAGGAGTGGTGGATTTCACCCAGCAAATCCAAAAGCTGCCCCTTGGAGCAGTCGTGTTGGTGGCATTTGATTATGAGGCAGGTTTTTCAGGGGAATTGAACGTCGCCGTTTCTGCGGTGATCGCCCAGCTGATGAACAAGAGCGCTTATCTTACATTGGTCGCTACTACCCCGTCTGGTCCCGCATTGGGTGAAAGTGCCATCAAGGCGGTTTACTCAAGCATGGTGGGGAACACAGCAACTTATCCTTCATATGCCAACCTGGGATATATTCCGGGCGGCACGTTGGGTCTGGCGGGGTTGGCCGCATCTCCGCGGAGCGTCGTTCCATATTCATTGAATAATGATAACGTCTGGGCTGGCGCTCAATTAAATGCAATCGAAACCATAAAAGACTTTGATGCGGTGATCGTTTTAACCAACGACTCGGATACCGCCAGGATTTGGATCGAACAGGTTGGTAGGCAGCTGCAAGACGCAGCTAAACCACTCTTATTCGTATCCAGCTCACAAGCGGAACCGTTGATCCTGCCGTATTATAAAGCATCACCCTCCCAGGTCCAGGGCTTGATCGGCGGTCTTGCAGGTGGCGTGGCATATGCACGCTCGGTGGGTAATATCCAGCAAAATGGGGTCTGGGATGCTTACAGCATCGCTATTACTGTATCAATCTTGATCATTATCATTGGCAGTATTGCCAGCGGAGTAGTAAAAACGCTTGCAGCTGAAAAGAAGAAGGAAAGCTAGGAGCGACCATGTTGGAGCAAATTAGCCAGCTGGCGGACCCCATCGGAGCGATCATTGGTTTCCTCCTGACTATCATGGTGCTCAGCTATATCATCGGTGATAACGTGCTGTTCCGTCTGGCGATGCACATTTTTATTGGTGTAGCCTCAGGGTATGCAGCTGTTTTGATCCTGTATAACGTGCTTTGGTACCAGGTGCTCGTACCGGTGCTCCAGCTGCTCATCACGGGCAAAGCTGATAATCTATCCACCTATATTGTCCATGTCGCCCCTGCTGTGGTCCTGGGGATTTGGATGTTGACCAAGGCGACACCACGTCTTTCCCGCTATGGAACCCCCGTGTTGGCTTTCCTGACTGGTGTTGGAGCCGCTACAGTCATTGCCGGCGCTGTTCTTGGAACAATTTTTCCTCAGATTGGCGCATCGACCAATGTGCTAAATCAGCAGTCCGCACCAGCCGAGATGAACAACCTGGTCGGTTGGTTTATCAATGGGGTGGTCATCCTGGTAGGTACGATTACTACACTCATTTACTTCCAATTTGGGGTCAGGCGTCAAGAGGAGGGGATGCCAGCTCAACGACCGATAATCCTGGAATACTTGTCTACGGTAGGACATGGTTTTATCGTTATCACACTGGGGGTCTTGTTTACCGGTGTCTATTTAGCCACCCTGGCAGCGTTGATAGATCGGGTCCAATTTCTTTGGGGTGTCATTACTCGCTTCTTCTAATATAGGACTAACATGCCGACTTCACTCATTGATGCTGACTCTGTCCTTGCCATAGAAATCGGAACTGTATCCACTCGGGTGATCCTTTTCGATGTGGTTGAAGGACGCTACCGATTTTTGGGGCAAGGTAGCGTGGCAACGACGCTGGGTGCTCCAATTAACGACATCAGCGTGGGTGTGAAAGCAGCTTTAGACGTGCTACACGATATTACTGGTCGGGTGCTATTTAATTCCGAAGGACAGCTGGTAATCCCCTCTCAACCCAATGGGATTGGAGTGGATGCATGTGTAGCTACTGTGTCGGTCGGGCCGCCCCTCAAGGTGGTGGCGATTGGTCTGTTGGAAGACGTTTCAGCAGAGAGTGCCAAAAACCTGGCTTCCACCACCTATGCCCGCGTGCTTGAGACAATGAGCTTGAATGACAGCCGTGGACTTGTCGAACGCCTGGACACCATTTTACAGATACACCCAGATTTGATCGTGGTAGCGGGTGGTATCGAAGGTGGGGCGACTAAATCGGTAATTGACTTGCTTGAATCGGTTGGTATGGCATGTTATTTGATGCCCAAAGAACAACGTCCTGAAGTACTTTATGCTGGGAATTCGTCATTAGATAAGGACGTGCAGGCGTCGATTGGCACACTGGTAAACCTGCATATTGCACCCAATGTTCGCCAGTCTTATGAGAGCGAGCAGCTAACCCCATCCCAGCCTGCCCTGGCTCAAATCTTTCGCCACGTACGCTCCCGCCAGATTCGCGGTATCCAGGAAGTTGACCAATGGACAGGCAACCACCTCATGCCAGCGGCGACAGCATTTGGGAGAACCATTCGCTATATCAGCAAGGAATATGCCCACACCCATAAGGGTGTTTTAGGAGTCGATGTAGGCGCGGCGGCAACGACTGTAGCCTCCGCATTCTCGGGAGATTTACGCTTGAGCATCTACCCCGGGCTGGGTCTAGGAGAGAACCTGCCAGATATATTCAACCTGTGCAGCCTGGCTGATATCATGCGTTGGGTAACGGTGGATGTTTCCGATCAATACGTGCGGGATTATGTTTATAACAAAGCGTTATTTCCTACCAGTATCCCCATTACAACCGAGGAATTAGCCATCGAGCAGGCGCTTGCCTGCCAGGCAATGCTGCTTGCCGTCAGGCAAGCGGGTAAGTCCTACCCTGCCGATATCGCTGGATCATTGCAAGGTCTCCTGCCCTGGTTTGAGCCAATCGTCGCCTCTGGCAGCGTACTTACGAAGGCACCGTCTCGGAATCAAGCTTTAATGATGGTCCTGAATGGACTTCAGCCCACCGGGGTAACGACGATTGCCCTCGATCGCAATAATTTGGCGGCTTCCTTAGGAGCGACGGCAAGTGTAACCCCCTTGTTGACCATCCAGTCTTTGGATGCATCGAATTTTGTAAACCTGTGTACGGTAATCTCACCTGTTGGAAATGCACCTCTTGGTACGCCGATATTGCGCGTCCGGATGAGCGGTGAAGATGGAGCCGATTCTGAACAGGAAGTAAGGCATGGTTCAATGGCGTTATTTAAATTGCCCCAGGGGCAGGCAGGTACCCTGCATCTCACTCCACTGCACAAATTTGATGTGGGTATGGGCGGTTTTGGCAGGGGTGGAACGGTCAAAGTGATTGGCGGCGTATTTGGAGTAGTGATCGACGCACGCGGTCGACCTCTGCGTTTGCCAGCCGAGCCTTCCAGGAGGCGGGATACGCTTAACAAATGGCTGACCATTCCAGGAAGCGGACAGTTATAGTGGCATCCATGTTGCACCTATTATTTGGAGTTAGTCATCCTGCTTCGTGGGTCTGGGAGAAGTGAGCATGCTGGCACCGATCACCCATTTCAAACCATCCGCAGAAATCCAGCGAGAAAGATTGATGCCCGCTGGTGGGCGGATTATTGCCCGGCGTGGTCAGCAAGTTAACCCTATCGATGTTGTTGCCGAGTCGAAGTTTCGACCAGAACATATTTTGTTGGATGTCGCCAGAGGCCTGGGGTTATCAGCCAGTGATGCCGATCATTATATTCAGCAGCGAGCCGGGGATGAGGTAGGGGAGGGGGATGTCATTGCAGGTCCGGTCGGGATTGCCCGGCGCGTGGTACGCACTCCACGGTCTGGTACCGTTGTGATGGCAGGCGGTGGGCAGGTGCTGCTTGAGCTGGAAGGTGAATTTACTGAGCTCAAAGCGGGTTATTCGGGGGTGGTTGCAGATATTATTGAGGGATCGCGGCGTAATGATCGCCGCGGTTGGCTCGCTCATTCAAGGTGTGTGGGGGAACGGCAAGATCAATTTTGGGTTATTAAACCTTCTCGCACATGCTCCGGATGATTTACTTACCCCTGGTATGCTCGACGTTAGTTTACGTGGTTCTGTAATTATGGGGTCTTACTGTGAGGACGAGAAGGTGCTGCTTTCTGCGGACGACTTTCCGGTCAGAGGGATGATCCTGGCAAGTATGGATTCAACCTTGATACCGGTGGCTTTAAATGTGAGCTATCCGATTGTGCTGGTTGAAGGTTTTGGGAAGTTGGCCATGAACCAGGATGCGTATGATATATTAGTCTCTGGTTCGAGGCGGGAAGTATCGGTGATCGCTGAACCGTGGAACCGGGGCGCTAACACTCGTCCCGAGGTGGTCATCGCATTGCCGGAAGGGGCACACCCTGAGGTCCTCAACGAATTAATGCCTTTTGCAGTTGGTCAGACGGTAAGAGTGGTCAGCCCACCCTATAAATCTTTGGTCGGGACGCTGACCAGCTTGCAGACTGGCTTATCTGTATTACCGAATGGCTTACGTGCACAAACTACAGGGGTTCGTTTATTGAACGGTGATACTGTCCAGGTTCCCCTGGCGAATCTCGAGATAATCGGGTGATGAAAAATTAGCCAAAATGGAATGGTGAGGAGAGAGAACCATGGCTTTTTCAGACATGAATGATGTCGAACAGGAACTTGGAGAAGAGAAACCACCTGAGAAAAATGGCAACCGCTCATTTTTAATCATCGCCGGCACATTGGGTGGGATCATGGTTCTGGCTTTGCTGTGTATCGCAGGGTTAGCATTATATAGATATCTGCCATCCCAACAGGCAGCGCAGGACCAAAACGCGACCAAAGCTGCTCAGGATACATCAGTGGCACTTTCGGTCAGCGAGACGGCGGCGGCGCCCACTGCCACTGCCACCCAGCTACCCACGTTCACTCCAACAAAAACGCCCATTCCAACCCTGGCTCCCACAAATACACCCGTCATAGTTCTGGTCCCCACGAAATCACCCACCATTGAAATTGCACTCGCCACCCAATACTATTTACTTACACAGACTGCCGAAAATTCCTTGGCAACAAACTCATATAACGCGCAAACCACCCCAGGCGCACTGCCCACTTTTAGAGCATTAGCCACTTCTGGAGCTTTAGCCACTTCGAGAGCATTAGCCACTTCTAGAGCATTAGCTACCTCTGGAGCATCAGCTACCTCTGGAGCGTTAGCCACTTCTGGAGCGTTAGCCACCTCTGGCGCACCAGCCACCCCTGGAGCAATAGCCACTTCTGAAGCAATAGCCACTTCTGGAGCAATAGCCACATCTGGAGCAATAGCCACTTCTGGAGCAATAGCCACTTCTGGGGCGTTAGCCACTTCTGGGGCGTTAGCCACCTATGAAGCGTTAGCCACCTCTGGAGCACCAATAACTCCCCACCCTACCTCGACCGCCTTGCCAGGCACGGGGTTCGCCGACGAGTTTGGCACCCCAGGGTTGATCGCGGCTGCATTCGTTTTAGTGGTGGTGATATTTATTGTGCGTGGACTCAGAACTGTGTCTTAAATACTTCTACCTGTTTAAACGAAAAGATTCGGGTCGGTTGCTTCTGCATAGATAACCCGAATCTTTTTTTATTTACTATCTCGCCTTCAGACACGACATTGGGCAACCGTAAAAAATGCTTATCCTTGTCCCATCTAAAAATACCATTAATCCGGCAAGGTACGAACTTTCGTCTGAATCTAATTAATATAGTTAAACCACCTGCGTGGCGACGTTTTCACCGAATCCCAATAAAGCCGTCACCATTTCAGGTGTGCGTCCTTCGGCGTAAACTCTCAATACCGGTTCCGTGCCGGATGGTCGGATGAGCATCCAGGAGCCGTCGGCGATAAGGTATTTAACCCCATCGATCGTGGAAATCCCCAACACTTTTTCTCCCCCAATCTCCGTGGGCGCCTGCTCAACTAATATGCGGCTCATCACTTGCTTCGAAACCGGGTGACTCAGACGCAGGTCAGTGCGTTGGTAAAAAGCAGGTCCCACTTCTTTCAGCAGGTCTTCCACCAACTCGTAAAGTGTGACGCCTGAAGCAGCGACCATCTCGAGCAGCAGCAGACCCATGATGATCCCGTCCCCTTCAGGGATATGCCCATGGAACGAGATGCCCCCCGACTCTTCGCCGCCAATCAAGACATCTCCCTTGAGCATGTAATCTGCGATGTGGTTAAACCCCACCGGCGTCTCGTACATCGGCAGGTCATAGCGTTTTGCCAGGCGATCGATCATGCTGGTGGTGGATACCGTGCGGATCACCGGTCCACGCCAGCCGCGTGATTCCACCAGATAGCGCAGCGATAACGCCATGATTTTATGTGGGTCGACGAAATTCCCCCGACCATCCATGGCACCGATGCGGTCAGCATCACCGTCTGTCACCAATCCCAGGTCGCCCATCCCCATGCTGATGGCGCTGGCCAGGGCTCCCAGGTAGCGGCTGATCGGTTCGGGGTGAACCCCGCCGAATCCCGGGTTGAGCTCAGCGCGGATCTCCTGCACTTCGCAACCCGTGCCCTGCAGGACGCCCTTGATCACTCCTCGACCCGACCCGTACATCGAATCTACCACCACACGTTGAGGATGCTCAGCGATGAGATCGAAATTGATCAGCTTGCGTAAATGGTCATAATAGGACGGGAGGGGGTTAAAACGCTGAATCAAGCCTGCCTGGCGTGCCTGTTCGAAGTCCATCTGGTTGGGTCCGCGGCTGCGTTCCTCATTGTCATTCAAATAGACTTCCACCCTGCGGCACTGTTCGGGCAGTGCAGAGCCACCATAGGCAGCTTTTAACTTCACCCCATTGTAGCGGGGCGCATTATGGCTGGCGGTGATCATCACCCCGCCAATCGCACCTAGCTGTCGCACTGCAAAGGAAATTACCGGTGTAGGAGCGTCGGACTGTGACAGGAAGACCTTATAGCCATTTGCCGCCAAAACACGCGCCATATCCACGGCGTAGCGGTCGGAGAGAAAACGTGTATCGTACCCGACCACCATCTTGTGTGAGTCGACATTGGAGTTGTCGGTATTTCCATTCAGCCAGTGATCCGATCCAACTGCATCCGCGATCGCCTGTCCAACCAGGCGCAAGTTGTGAAATGTAAATGTATCAGAAATTACAGCACGCCAGCCGTCAGTACCAAAGTGGATGGGCATGAATGCGTTCTCCTGTTTCGAATAAGGGTGGAATTGATTTTATCATAAGCTTATATCTGGTATGCTTACTGCATCAATATAAATGAAATGCAATCTTCATGCTAGAATCATGCTATGCCTGAAAACGATCAGCCACTGATCATCCAGCTTAAAAAGTTGAAACTGTTCCAGGGACTGGATGAAGCACAGCTGGAGAGAGTGGCTGCATATATCCATCCTCTCACGGTGAAAGAAGGGGAAAGTTTACACCTGGATGGCAAGAATTGTCCATTTTTCATTGTGGTCATGGGCAAAGCCGTCTATACACAGCTGAAAAAAGGGAACAATGGCGAAAGCTATATCCTTAAGCCAGGCGATTTTTTTGGTGCAGATGCGATATTGCGGGGAAGGCCGAGGTCATTTTCCCTCCTGGCGCAAGACTCTACTGTGCTGTACAGCATCCAGTTGGACGCATTGCGTGTGCTGTTAAACACCAACCCGCTACTGACCAAGAATATCAAGAAGCAGCTGTCATGGTATAACCTGGTCCACTCCAAGCCGTTCAGTTGGCTGGGAGAAGATGAGACTGTAAAAGTGGTATGCCGGAAACACCCGGCGTACTTGTTGGTGCTCGAGTTTGCCCCCCTGGTCATGGCATGGGTCGGGTTGTTCATCATCCTTGCCGCCGCCCAGATCATGACCGCTTCTTTCCGCCTTGCTGCTGGCTGGTTTGGGGTAGGCGTGGTGACTATTGCAGGTCTGTGGGCCATCTGGCGCTTTTTTGATTGGGGCAATGATTATTACGTCATCACCGACCAGCGCATTGTGTGGCTGGAACGGACCATTGCGTTGTACGACAGCCGGCAGGAAGCCCCGCTTGTGGCGATCAAATCGGGTGAGACAAAATCCGACGCAATCGGGCGATTATTAGGCTTTGGCGATGTGGTCACTGAGACCTTCATGGGACAGATATTCTTCCGCCACATCGGAGACCCAGGGGGGATCAAGAACCTTATCGAGCAGGAACACAAGCTGGCAATTGAGCAGCAAATGACCACCGATATCCACGGAATCGAGGGGAAGATCAGGCAAAAGATAGAGCCTTCACAAGCCGTGACCGTACCCGTAACGCTAAATGTCCCCCCTCAAGCGACCGCATCCAGTGGCACAAATAAGCAGGAGACTCAGAATGTGACTGAAAAGTTAAACCTCTGGCAGTCGCTGCTGGCGCGCTTTCAGATGCGGAGGGAATCCAATGGGATGATCACCTATCGCAAGCACCTGTATGTGCTGTTTCGGATGACCCTGCTGCCTGCGGTGTGTGTACTGGGTCTGGTGGTCGGCACAGCAGTATTGTATTATTGGCGTGTGCAGGATCAGGTCAGCCTGCTCACCCCGGGAATGATCTTGTTAATTGGGATTGGCTTGACCGCGTTATCCGTCCTGTGGTGGTTATATCGATTTGTCGATTGGAGCAACGATATCTATCGCGTGACCGCTGAGAAGATCATCGACAGTGAGCGTAAACCTCTGGGAGATGAAATCACAAAATCAGCTCCCCTGGAGAACATCATCGGTTTGGATTATGAACGCCTGGGATTTTTAGGGGTCGTGTTGAATTTCGGTAATGTGATCATCAATATCGGCACCGAGAACAAGTTCATTTTTTACGGGATCCACAACCCGGCACGCGCACAAAGGGATATTTTTAACTTTATGTATCAGCGTAGGCGGAAGAAACTGCAGGATGATACTACCCAGGAACAGGAACGGGTCTCCAATTATATTGCGGCATACCATCGCCAGGCACAGGATATTCGCCAGACTAAAAAACCTCCCCAAACTTGACCAACTTCGGGTAAAATTGGCGCCATGACGATACGAGAAATAGTTACCCTACCGCAACCTATATTACGCCGTAAAGCGCGTAAAGTGAGTGATTTTGGGCCGGAGTACCAGACTCTGGTGGATGATATGGTTGAAACCATGCGGCAGGCACCCGGTGTGGGATTAGCAGCCCCCCAGGTGGATGAGTCGCTCCGCTTGATCGTGGTTGAATTTGGCAACGAGGACGATGAAGATATTCCACCCAGGCTGTACGTCTTGGCGAACCCGGAGATTACCCATGGCTCTGATGAGACGCTGGTTGGGACGGAGGGGTGCCTGTCCATTCCCGGGCTTCAGGGCGATGTTGAGCGCATGGCGGCCGTGACGGTGAAGGGGTTGAACAGGCATGGGAAACCGATGACGGTGAAAGCCAAAGGCTGGTTGGCGCGCATCTTCCAGCACGAGATCGACCACCTGGATGGCATCCTGTTCGTCGACCGGGCGGAGAAAATCTGGCAGTCTGAGGGGCAACAGGGGCAGGTATCCCCCGAGAGAGTGTAAACCCGTCTCCCAACCTGCCTGTATCAAACCAACGAAATCCATCAGCTTTGATATAATCTGAGCATGTTGAATGCCACGGCGAATTACATCCGTGGCATTTACGTGATTGGCTGAGGATATGCGCCTTACACATCTCTCACTGACCAACTTCCGAAATTTCACCCGCCTGGATATCGACGTGCCTGGTGGAACGGTGATGTTGGTGGGGGACAATGCCCAGGGCAAGACCAGCCTGCTGGAGGCGATCTATTTCCTGGCAACTTTAAGCTCTTTCCATGCCAGCAGTGATAAACAGCTGATCAACTTCATCGAGGCACGCCAGAACCTGGCTGTCGGGCGCATTGTGGCGGATTATTGCCGCGGGGTGGAGAACCACCGCCTGGAAGTTCGCATCATCCAGGAACCCAATGGACAGAACGGCGGCACGCACCTGCGTAAAGAAGTGTTAGTGGATGGCGTCAAGCGCAAAGCCAGTGAGGCGATTGGCCAGTTCAATGCGGTGCTTTTCCTGCCACAGATGATGGGCGTGATTGAGGGTGGACCGGAGGAACGCAGGCGCTACCTGAACCTGGCATTGGCACAGGTCATCTCCCACTACCAGGCGGCGCTGGCGGAATACAACAAGGCGCTCCTGCAGCGTAACGCCCTGCTGAAGCAGCTCTTTGAGCGCAGGGGAGATAGCTCTCAGCTGGATTACTGGGATGACCAGATCGCCACCTTCGGAGCACAGCTGATCCATGCCCGCATCCGGGCAGTGCAAGACCTGGAGCGGCTGGCAGCCCGCGCCCACCGCGAGTTAACCCATGCCAATGAAGTGTTGCGTCTGAGCTACCAGCCTGCCTATGACCCGCTGCCACAAGCCCCGGGCCAGATGGCACTATCGTTGGATGCACCCGTTGACCGCAGCGGGTTTTCCCAGGAACAAATTCGCAGAGGTTTTTTAGACAGTCTGCTGAAACTGCGCCTCGAGGAGATCGCGCGCGGCGTCACCACGATCGGTCCGCATCGGGATGAGCTGCGCTTTTTCGCCAATGGCGTCGACCTGGGGACTTACGGTTCACGCGGCCAGGCACGCTCGGCGATCCTGGCTTTGAAAATTGCCGAGGTCGCCTGGATGCACACCAAGAGCGGTCATTGGCCCATTCTGTTGCTGGACGAAGTGCTGGCAGAGCTGGATACTCAGCGCCGTTTTGACTTATTGGAGCGGTTGGACCAGTCGGAGCAGGTGCTGCTATCCACCACCGACCTTCACCTGTTTGCTCCCGAGTTCGTCGAAAAAGCGACCGTCTGGCGGGTTGCCAACGGCAGGGTGGGCAAGCACCCTACCCGCGAGTCATAAGGGGCGTTTGGCAGGCACCCCCACTTTTCGCGGGTAAGTGTTGGGGGTGGCAGCCACTTTATCGATCACCACCAGGTAGCGTTCTTCAGCCACACCCGGCAGCGTGACCGGTAGTAGCTGGCGCAGGTGACCGCCCAGCACGCGCAGCGCATGCTCCGCCGAGTGAGCCTCGGCAGGTCCACTTTCCCCCTTCATCGCCAACATACTTCCCCCTACGTGCACCATTGGTAATAAGTATTCTGCCAGCACAGGCAGGATGGCGACTGCCCTGGCGACTGCCCAATCATACTGCTCACGATAGGTAAGGTCTTGACCGATGATCTCCGCACGCTCCTGGACCACTTCCACTTGTTTGAGGTTCAGGATGTTGACTACATGCCGGCAGAATTCGGCTTTCTTGCCCACCGATTCCACCAGGGTCAGCTGCATATTTGGATAAACGATCTTGAGTGGTATCCCGGGGAAGCCTGCGCCAGTGCCAACATCGATCAGGCGCTCGATGGGCTTCTCGCGCATGGGCAACAGGCAGGTGAGTGAATCGAGGAAATGTTTGATGTGGATTTCCTGCGGGTCGCGGATGGCAGTCAGGTTGAAGCGCATATTCCAATCGACCAGCTCCCGCTCATATAGAGAGAGGGCGGAGAGCTGGGAGCGGGTGAGGTGGAATCCCAGCTGGCGTTGGGCGTGAAGAGTCAGTTCCTGCATCCTGGTAGATTATACACGCATCACCTGCCTGGCATGAGGGTTGCAACATGACTTCCTGATACTATCGATAAAGGAGTGGAAGGATATGGTGAAGCGCCTGCTACGCATCGTTGCATTGGCAACACTGCTGATCATGGTGGATGTATCTGCTGCACAGGGTGATGACCTGCCTGATTCCGCTTATATTACCGGGCTGGTCGGGCATGCCCAGAAGCATTCAATCTCCTGCGAAGCCCGCTCGGCAGCGGACCTGGCGACCTTCTGGGGCATCCGGATTGGCGAGAACGAATTCCTGGAAGCTCTGCCCAGGGCCGATAATCCCGAGCAAGGTTTTGTCGGAAATCCAAATGATAACTGGGGACATGTTCCTCCACACGGTTACGGCGTTCATGCCGGGCCGGTGGCGGATACTTTACGGTCCTACGGGCTGCAGGCGATTGCGCTAAACAACCTGAGCTGGGATGACCTGCGCCTCCAGGTCAGTGCAGGCAACCCGGTAATCGTGTGGGTAATCGGAGCAATGTGGGGTGGGACCGCTGAACATTATATGGCTCCCGATGGGAGCACCTCCCTGGTAGCGGCATTTGAGCATACCATGATCCTCACCGGCTACAACCAGGATACCGTCCAGGTAGTGGACGCCTATTCAGGGCAGTACCAGACTTATTTATTGAGCTCATTTCTAAATTCGTGGGCAGTGTTGGGCGACATGGCCGTTTTTGCTTCGCTTGAGGACGATATGCAGAACGCTGCTCCCGCTGATACCTATACGGAAAACTACACGGTCCAACCCGGGGATTACCTCACCGCCCTGGCGAGGCAATTTGGTACCAGCTGGGAGAAACTGGCAGAACTAAATTCGATTGGCTATCCTTTTACCATCCAACCAGGGCAGGCATTGCAGGTTCCGGGAGGGAGTGCTCAACCCTCTGCACTTGAGGTTGTGCAGCCTGCCCAAACCTCTAAAGTGGTAAATTTCAACGTCCGCATGCCGTTCGTGCAGCGGGATAACCGGCTGAGCATGCAACCACCGGAATAACCATGCCGATCACATGATTACCTACAGCGGCGCAAATCTAACTCTGTCCATAAGCAAACAATTATTTGTGGTCATTTAAATACATAAGCTGTCCGTAGAATTGTCGGACAGCTTATTAAGTTACGATCGGTCTTACTGCTCAGCAATGGGTGCTGCACTGACCTTCGGCTTGCGGGTTTTCTTTACCAGGGCACGAATACCCCAGACAATCAGTGCGATGGGCACGAAGATGAGCAGCAGGACGGGGACGTACAGGATTGCTGCGCGGATGGCGAAGTTGGTCAGCGACTGCAGGGCATGGATCAGGGACTGCAGCGCCTGCTTGGCGACGCCACCAGGCTGCCAGCCTGCGATGCTGATCGGCTGCATGGCGGCGTTGGCGAACAGTTGGATGCTGATGGAAGATAGGGCGGCTGACTGCTCGTAATATTTCATCTGGCCTTTGATCAGCTCGATCTGCTCGCGCACCGACACCAGCTGAGAATAGACTGAGAGCACATCTTCTGTCTTGACGGCTGAATCCATGATTTGCTGGAGCTGCTTCTCCGCCGCCTGCGCATTCACCAGGCGTGAATTCAGGTCGGTATAGTCGGCAGTCACATCCGTGCTGGTTTGGTTCTCGCTGATGATTGGCTGGTCGGTTTCAGCCTTGATCGTCGCCAATGCTTCCGCCAGGCGTTCAACAGGCACACGGATCGACATGTTCACCTGGGGGACCTTTGAACCGTTGCTGAGAGATTGCTGGTACATGTCGGCGTTGACCACAAACCCACTCATGGCTTCGGCCATGCGTGAGATATTATCCATCGACTTTTGCGGGTCATCCACTGCCATGGAAAGGGTGGCGTTCTTCACCACCATGCGGTCGGCAGAAGCGGTCGTCTGGTCTATGGCATAAGCGCCTTTATCGGCTAGAAGCGGCGCTGCGGCTGGTGCTACCGATTCACTGCTCTGCATTCCGCTGCTAGCGTTGGGTAAGGTCGACCTGGCGCTCTGGGTCGCTGCAGCACATCCTGACAACAACAGGGATGCGATAACAAGGGTGAAGGCGATTTTTTTGATCATGGCTCCTCCTTAGATTGATTACTTAGATTAAAACGCCCCCACTGAGTGGAATGTTCCCGTATTTATAAAGGTATGAAGAAGGGTTTTACCAGCCCGAGGAAAGCCTGGTGATGTGACGCTCGGGTAGATTTTCCTTGAGCATGTGTTCCTGGACACCCCGGATATCATATTGGACCCTGTGCCACTCCCAGGTGAAATCGGTCGTATCCAGGATGGCATAGGCTGAGCGCGAGTCGCGGTCGCGCGGCTGACCGACCGAGCCCGGGTTGAGGATGGCACGCGGGGCGAGGGTCATCTGGGAGACGTGTTCGGGCACGATGAGCTGAGCGGTCAGGCGGTCGTCGGGCAGGTAATACAGCACGGGCAGGTGGGTGTGACCGACGAAGCAGTATTGAGTGTCGTAGAATTCGAAACTGATCGTTGCGGAGCGGGTGTCGAGCAAGTATTCCCAGATGGGCTTGAACGGGCTGCCGTGCACCAGGGTGATGAATTCGAGCTTGATCCGCTCCGGTAGATTTTTCAGGTATTCCTTGTTGGCGGGTGTGAGCCGTTCCCGGGTCCACAAGACAGTCTTGCGGGCGTCAGGGTTGAAGGCATCCACTTCGATAACTCCTACCGCAGCTGCATCGTGGTTACCCATGATGCACTGCAGGTTAGGCAACCCGGCGATGCGCTCGACGCATTCGTTGGGGTCGGGGCCGTATCCTACGAGGTCACCCAGGCACCAGGCGGCGTCGAATTGCCCGCCATCCTCCAGCACCGCTTCGAGGGCGGGGAGGTTGGCATGGATATCGGAGATAATCAGGGTTCGCATGGGTTAATGGTAGCATGAAAGGCAGCAGTTAGCAAATCGGGGAAGGGAAATGGTTTCAGCTGGAGACGAACGCAGATTAAACGCAGTGGATAATGTCGTCAGTAGTGGCGACCTATCTCCATAACCTCCGATCTGCGTTACCCTTAGCAGTTATTGCCGATTATTTTATTAACCTGGGACAGGCTGCCCTGAAAAAAGTGAACTTAAACGTAGAGACGTCCTCGCGGGACGCCTCTACATCAGGGGACGAATTTGCATTCCCACGTCCCCGCCAGCGGCGGTACTCCCGCTGACGTACGTGCAGGAATGCGTTTAACTCTTTAGTATGACCATATTAACATACCCCTGTCCTCTAAACAGTCTGTTAAAGATTAAGAAAATTATTAAATTAAGTCAATTTACCCCCTTTTTTGGTTTTTTTTCTGCAGTTTTTTGGCTGCAGCTTCAGATTAAATCAAATCCCGGCAATGCTCAGGGAATCCAACACCTTGGAGATCAGTGCGGTCAGCTCGGGGTGGGTAACCTCGAACTCGTCAACTGCATTTTCCAGCCGTCCAATGATGGACGGGTGCACTTCCATCGTTTGTTCCCCTGATCGCTCGAGTAATGCGCGGATATCCCCATCAATGTCGCGCAGCAGCTCGCTGCTGTTTTCGTCAACCGATTGCAGGTTGTTGATCTCATCATGAAGTTCTTGGAGAAGTTTGCGAGAGTCTTTATCATCCATGGGACGTGCCTCCTAGGTTCATGTGATAATTTATTCTAGCATGAAAGTGGGAATAGTTGGGAGGTAAGAGGTAGGTCGGGGCTGCCCGGTTCATTATCCAACCGGGTTGAGGTTGAAGCATTACCGCCCAAAACCCAACAAGACCAATTACAAACGTTGGTTTCGTAAAGATTGCTCACTTCAATTGAAAAGCTTAACGGACTTTGCCCAAACTATAAGTTACTGAAGGTGCGCAATGAAAGAATTCCGAATGCGGTGTAACAAATCCCTCCTATGCAGCCAAAGAATAAACCGGATAGATGCACAGCTAAAAAGGTCAATCCTCCCAGGCAGCTACCAGCTGGTGAAGCATCGGTGCGACTTTATTTGCCAGGTCTTCGACATTGTCGACTTCATATAATAGCCCGTCGATGACACAACAAAGGGCGCGCAACAACTCGTCCCGCTTGAACGAGGCAGACAATGAACCGGTAAAAATATCGTGGATATCGGCAGGCAGGTCATCGAAGCCCCTGCCATTAGAGGTGGGAAGACCGCGCCGCCGGCAAACTGTTCTAAGAGCGTAATCGCGTGCCGAGCTGATCCAGTATTCGGCTTGCCAATAACGGCCGCGTTCGATGCAAAAACGCGCCCTCAGAATATGGTGTACCGCATAACCAAAAAGCTCGTGCAGGGAGGGAGTCTGGGGAGTGGGCTTCTCCACAGAATGCCCAAACAAAAGCCTGAATTTTGGGCCGGTAGCTCCAAATTGGGCTGCAGGCGTGAAAGACAGGTCGAACTGCAGGCAGCCGGGCAGTAAAAAAACCCTGTAGATGGATGCTCCACTTGGCAAATCAAAGAGGTGAACAGCCTGAAAAACATCGATTATTACAATTGTCCACTCTTCGAGCACGTCGTTGATTGAAACTCCGTCAATGACACCGAAGGTCAGATCGAGATCGGACCAACGGTCTCCATCACTCAGCGCGAGCGACCCAACGACTGCCCCGGCGACCACGCGCGGGTCGGAGTGGGCTAAGTTGAGTATGTAGTCACGGATTTTGTTGCGGTCTTGAATGGTAAACATATCGAATCCTTGTGATGGATATATTGTGGGTTGAGGTTATCCGGCCTGGGTTGACACCGTACGAAGCCCAGCCTTTGTATACTCGTTGGGATTCACGGAGACCGCTCGACCCGCTGGTAGAGCATGCCGGAGCATGCCCAACCTATAATTTCGTATACTTCTATAGATGCGCACCTGTCGGGTCCGGTTTGAGGCCGGGGGGAGGAATTGGGCCCAGTACAATTCCTCTCCTGCGCCCCTAACGGATGAGACGCCACACCTGGTATAAGCCCAGGCGCTGGTTCTCGCCATCCGAGAGGAAACTTTCCACCACTTCGAAACCGGTCAAATGAGCCAATTCGGTTAACTCAGCCTCGGAGAAATGGTGCACGTATCGCAGACCTGTGCCTCCCTGGCGCCAGTCCAGCAAATAATCGCCGGGGTCGACGTCGGCTTGGGATAGCCCAATCGCTTCCCACGGCTGCACCCGAGCCGCCAGGCGAGAGCTGTTGAGGAACTGCCAGTGGGAGTGGATGAAATGCCCAACATCTGGGAGCAGCGACCGGATTTTACGCAGGATCTGAAGGCGTAATTCTACCCCGGCGAGATGGTGAAGTACGGCAAACGCCATGACGGCTTTATATCGGCTGCCTGCCAGCGGGGTGTCCCAATCCGTTGTTGATAAATCAGCCTGCAAGAACTTGAAGTGGGGCGGCTGGTCGGGTGCTGCCTGCTCGAGCAATGGTGTGGAGAAATCCAGCCCGGTGTATGTACCCTCATGACCGCAGCGGGCGAGCTCACGCGCCAGCTCACCGTTCCCGCAGCCCAGGTCCAGCAAGTCATCCGTGGGGCTGATCTGATCGAGGATGCGAATGACCCCCGGTTGTAGGCGCTGACGGGTGGCAGAGAATGGCAGGGCGAAGGTCTGGTAGAATTGCCGGTTGAGGTCGAGCAGGCGCGAAAGCGTGGTAGGATTCACGGTGTTTAATTGACACTCAAATTATAGCTTAAAGTGTTTATTGGTCCGAAAGTAAAGGTATGGATCGAGAGAATTGGTTAAAGTCACAAGAATACACGCCTGAGATGCTGGAGCAGGCATGTGTGGTATTGGAGGAAGTGCGCGCCGGTGCCAGGGTCGAGCGGGCAATCCGCCGCCACCCCAACCCTAATGGGGGCTACCTTGCCAAGCACGTGCTGGTGGCAGCCTACCGCCTTTTAGTGGAGACTGAAGTGTGGAAGCCTGACCCTGCGGTGCTCGAGCGCATCCGCATGAAACCGGTGCGTACGCTCTCCGGGGTGACCACGGTGACCGTGCTGACCAAGCCCTACCCCTGCCCGGGGAAATGCATCTTTTGCCCGACCGACGTGCGCATGCCGAAGAGCTACCTGCCGGATGAACCCGGAGCGCGGCGCGGGGTGGAGCATAACTTTGACCCCTTTGGGCAGGTGGCGAGCCGACTGCAGTCCCTGCAGGCTGTCGGTCACCCGGTAGACAAGGTGGAGCTGCTCATTTTGGGTGGCTCGTGGTGTGCGTATAGGCGTGATTACCACGAATGGTATATCCGGCGCTGCTTCGATGCGTTGAATGGGGTCGAGTCAGGTACGCTGGAGCAGGCACAGGCGCTCAATGAGACCGCTGCCAGCCGCAATGTGGGTCTGGTCATCGAGACCCGCCCAACTGATATTAATCCTCCTGAGCTAACCTGGTTGCGCAGCCTGGGGGTGACCAAGGTGCAGATGGGGGCGCAAAGCCTGGACGACCGCATCCTGGAGCTTAACCAACGCGGACACACTGCGGCGGATACCCACCAGGCAGTCGCTTTACTGCGTGCGGCTGGTTTCAAGATTGTGCTGCACTGGATGCCCAACCTGCTGGGAGCAAGCCTGGAGTCGGATCGGGAAGATTTTGCCCGCCTGTGGGATGACGTGTGCCCGGATGAGATCAAAATCTACCCCACCCAGCTGCTGGCGAACGCACAGCTGTTCAACTTTTGGACGCGCGGCGAATATACTCCTTACACCACCGAGCAGCTGGTTAGCTTGATCGCTGACATTAAACCCACCATCCCGCGCTACTGCCGGGTGAACCGGGTGGTGCGCGACATCCCCTCAAACAATGTGGTGGAAGGCAACAAGCGCACTTCCTTGCGGATTGACGTCCAGAATGAGCTGAAACGCAGGGGCACAGCCTGCCAGTGTATCCGCTGCCGCGAAGTAAGAAACCAAACTATCGTAGAGGGGGGGTTGCATCTGGAGGACCTGGTCTACCCCGCCGGCGGAGCTGAGGAGCATTTTCTGTCTTATGTTACGCCCAATGATCACCTGGCGGGCTTCTTGCGCCTGTCACTACCCGGCAAGGAAAGCCCTGCAACCGGGTTGGTAGATTTGACCGGCGCTGCCATCATCCGCGAGGTGCACGTGTTCGGTCAAGCACTGGCAGTAGGGGTAGAGAAGAACGGGGCCGCCCAGCACACCGGACTGGGCACCGAGCTGCTACAACGCGCAGAGACCATCGCCAGTGAGAAGGGATTCACACGCATGGCGGTCATCTCGGCCGTGGGGACGCGCCTGTATTACCTCGAACGCGGCTACGTGCGGGGTGAGCTCTATCTGGTTAAAAGTTTGGACAACTTGTGACAGATGGCACATGTAGAGGGGGATAAGAATCCCTTGTGAGATGCTATAATTTTTGTCACAATACAATGGCTCGAATCTAGCTATTAACCACACAATGAAATAAGGAGGATATTCGCAATGAGTCCGAAAGGTGGTTCACGTCCGTTTACCCCGTCGAAGCTTAACCTAAGATTCCCGGTGCCTTCTGATATCGAGATTGCACAGGAAGCCAAGCTTAAACCCATCTCGGTGATCGCCGAGGAAGTTGGTCTGCTGCCCGAAGAGCTCGAATACCATGGTGAGTACAAGGCCAAGGTGCGCCTGAGCGTGCTCGAGCGCCTCAAGGATGTTCCGGATGGAAAATACATCGACGTCACTGCCATCACCCCTACCCCGCTCGGTGAGGGCAAAAGCACGACCATGATGGGTTTGAGCCAGGCTTTGGGGGCATTCCTGGGCAAAAAGGTGTTCACCTGCATCCGTCAGCCTTCACAGGGTCCGACTTTCGGCATCAAAGGTGGTGCTGCGGGTGGTGGCTACAGCCAGGTGGTGCCCATGGAGGATTTCAACCTGCACCTGACGGGTGATATCCACGCCATTACCGCAGCCAACAACCTGCTGGCTGCAGCCATCGATGCACGCCTTCTGCACGAGCGCGCCACGCCTGACGATGAAAAGCTGTTCAACGCCCTGTGCCCGGCCGATAAAACAGGTGCACGCCGGTTTTCTCCTTCCATGCTACGGCGTTTGAAGAAACTGGGGATCAATAAGACTGACCCCAATGAGCTGACTCCCGAAGAGCGCAAGCGCTTTGCCCGCTTGGACATCGACCCGGACAATATCACCTTCCGCCGGGTTATGGATACCAACGACCGTTTGCTGCGTTCCATCACCATCGGGCAGGGTCCGGAAGAAGCAGGCAACGAACGCCAGACAGGTTTCGACATCACCGTCGCCAGCGAGATCATGGCGATCCTGGCTCTGACCAAGGACCTGGTCGATATGCGTGACCGCATGGGTCGCATCGTGATCGGCACGAGCAAGGCAGGCGAGGCCATTACCGCCGAAGACCTGGGTGTAGCCGGGGCAATGACCGTACTTATGAAGGACGCCATCATGCCCAACTTGATGCAGTCCTTGGAAGGCACGCCGGTATTCGTGCATGCAGGACCGTTCGCCAATATCGCCCACGGTCAGAACTCGATCATCGCCGACCGGATTGCACTCAAGCTGGCGGATTACGTGGTGACCGAATCAGGCTTTGGGGCTGACATTGGCATGGAGAAATTCTTCGACATCAAGTGCCGCACCTCAGGATTGATCCCGCAGGTGGTGGTGCTGGTGGCGACGGTGCGTGCGCTGAAGATGCACGGTGGTGGACCCCGGGTGGTTGCAGGTAAGCCGCTGGATTATGCCTATACCACTGAGAACCTGGACTTGCTGGCGAAAGGTTTGGGGAACCTACAGCATCACATCCGTAATGCCAAGAAGTATGGGGTGAACGTGGTGGTGGCAGTCAACTCCTTCAAAGACGATACCGAAGCCGAGGTGGAGCTGATCCGTAAGGCAGCCGTCGAGGTTGGAGCCGAGGACGCGGTCGTATGCCGGCATTGGATGGAGGGTGGCGAAGGGGCGGTCAAGTTGGGAGAGGCAGTCATCAAGGCAGCCGAGAAACCCACCAACTTCCAGTTCCTGTATCCACTCGAGATGTCGATTAAAGAGAAGATCGAGACCATCTGCACCCAGATCTACGGAGCCGATGGTGTGGAATATTCACCGGAAGCGGAGCGCAAGATCGAGCTTTACAACCGGCTGGGCTTCGACAAGCTCCCGCTGTGCATGGCCAAGACCCACCTCAGCCTGAGCCACGACCCCACCTTAAAAGGTGTACCGAAGGGATATAAGATCCCCATCCGCGACATCCGCGCTTCGGTGGGGGCAGGCTTCCTGTACCCGCTGCTGGGCGAGATGCGCACCATGCCGGGTCTGCCCACCCGGCCCGTTTTCTATGACGTCGACCTGGACCTGGAAACCGGACGGGTATTAGGACTGTTCTAATATAATTGTATTGCTCAGGTGGGCGGCCGGTAGGTCGCCCACTTTTGTTTTAAACCGCTTCAAACAAAAAATTAGCTCGACAGGAGCATATAATATACGATATAATGGATGATAATTATCGTCATAATAGTATGTTACGACCAATCAATGGGAGGAAATTAAATGGTCGAAAAAATCGATACGGTGATTATCGGCGGAGGCCAGGCGGGATTGTCACTTAGCTACTATCTGACCCAGGCAAAGCGGGAGCACATCGTGCTGGAAAAGTCAGCCCAGGTGGCAAATGCCTGGCGCAACCGGCGCTGGGATTCATTTACCCTGATAACACCCAACTGGTCTTTCAAGCTTCCGGGGGCGGAATATGCCGACTCGGAGCCACACGGATTCATGCTAAAAACTGAGATCGTGCTACGTTTTGAGCAATTTGAGCAACAAAATCACTTTCCTGTACGCTATTCAACCGAGGTTACCCGGGTTGAACCCCGGGAAGGCCATTATCGATATCGAATAATTACCAACAGCGATATCTACGAGTCGAAGAATGTGGTCATGGCCACAGGGATGTTTCAGAAAGTAAAAAAACCTGCCTTTGCATCTCAAATACCAGCAGATATTCTTCAAATCCCATCTGATGCTTACCGGAATCCGCAGGCACTACCGCCTGGCGCAGTTCTTGTGGTTGGCTCAGCCCAATCGGGCTGCCAGATTGCTGAGGAGCTCAACGAAGCAGGTCGAAAAGTATATTTAGCCACCAGCTCTGCCGGACGCTTCCCTCGCCACTACCGCGGTAAAGATGGTTACGATTTGTTGAATCTAATAGGTTTTTTAGACCGCACCGCGGACATGTTGGGATCCCCCAAGGAACGCTTTTTTGGATCTCTCCATTCAACGGGTAAGGGCGGTGGACACGAAATCAACTTGCACACGTTTTATCGTGATGGCATCATCTTGTTAGGTCACGTGAAGGAATATGAGGCTGGGAAGCTTGTTATTGCCCCGGATTTGAAAGAAAACCTGACCAGGTCAGACGGAGCTGCCGCCAATATCCTCAAGACGATCGATGAATATATACAAAAAAATGCCTTGAATCTCCCCACAGAGGAAGTGACGATTTTGGACGACGCTTATGGGGCGCCGGAGATGCATTCTCTGGATGTAATCTCAGAAAATGTTAGCGCTATTATTTGGGCAACCGGTTATTCGAATGATTACAGCCTGGTACAGCTGCCGATACTGGATGCGTATAATTATCCAGTAACTAATAAGGGTGTCACGCACTATCCCGGCTTGTATTTTCTTGGCTTAATGTGGATGAATAAGTTTAAATCTGGATTCCTCATGGGAATAAGCGAGTTTGCCCAGTACCTGGCTGAAGTGATCTGCAACGAAAAGCAATTACAGCAGCAACCCAGATGAAGATAGATGACTAAAATGGGCGGTAGCTGGCACCACCCATTTTTATATATCATATTTATAGCTTGGATATCGGGGCTGAATTGTCTATTTGTGAAGATGATTGATAATTCTAAATGGAAAGGATACGGTTTGCGGTAGGCAGCATACCCGTTCGTTTAGCGAGCAATCAGTGACAGCACCATCGCCAGGATGATCATGACGCCGATCACACCCATCACGATTTGCTGGGTGCGCATGCCGCGCTGTTGTCCTTTGGTATATTCTTTCTTTTTTGCCATAACATACTCCTAACTCAGGGGCGAATACGATAACCCTGATTATAAAACAATGTATACCGAAATTGAAGAGTTCATTAATCCAAGACTAAGTGTAGGAAAGCTCTGCGAATCACTTTTTACATGCTTGTGAAATCAAATCGATGAGAGTTGCTCTAGCCCTGGTTTCAGCCTAAAGAATCTTTTACCGCCTGGGCTAATTTCTCATTCATCCCCTTAACCACCTTGATATCTTCCACCGAGGCTTCCCGGATGGCATCGATGCCGCCGAAGTGAGCCAGCAGGGCTTTACGCCGGGAGGGGCCGATCCCGGGAATGGAATCAAGGATGGAGACCACCCCGGCTTTGTCGCGCCGGTTGCGATGGGCGGTGATGGCGAAGCGATGGGCTTCATCGCGCACTCTCTGGATGAGGTAGAGCGCCTGTGAATGGCGCGGAAGGATGATCGGCTCTGGTTTTTCGGGGACGAACAGCTCCTCGTTCTGCTTGGCCAATCCGGTGACGAAGAATTTTCCGGTGAGCTCGAACGCTTCCAGCACCTTCACTGCCCGGCTGAGCTGTCCTTTGCCACCATCGACGATCAGCAGGTCGGGCAGGAGGGCAAAGGCAGGGTCGGGTTTTTCACCTGGGGCTTCCGACAGCTCCTGAGCGGCTTTCCAGCGGTTGAAGCGCCGGGTGAGCACTTCCTCCATGCTGGCGAAATCGTCTGGACCCGTGACACTGCGGATGTTGAAGCGCCGGTACAGGTTCTTCTTCGGCACGCCCTGGCCAAAGACCACCATACTGCCGACCGCGGCTGTGCCCTGGGTGTTCGAAATATCGTAGCATTCGATGCGGTTGGGGATGACATCTAAATTGAGTGCAGTCTTGAGCTCTCCCAGCGACTGCTCCTGGCGGTGGGTGTCTGCATGCCATTGTGCCTCCAGGGCTTCCAGGGTGGCGCTGGCATTCTCCGCCGCCATCTGGATTAGCTCCTTCTGCGGACCTTCCCGCGGGATGCGGATCTCCACCTTTTTACCACCACGTTTTGTATTCAGCCACTCGCGGATGATGCGCAGTTCCTCAATCGCCTGCGGGAGCAGCACCTGGTCAGGGACGGAGGCCGACTGGCTGTAGAACTGGGTGATGAAGTCGGCAATCACTTCTTTATCAGGAGTCTCTTCAGCCCCTTCCATCATGAAATACTCACGCCCAATCAGTTTGCCGTTGCGGATGAAGAACACCTGCAGGCAGGCCTCCCCGTTCGTGCGTGCCATAGCGATCACATCTGAGTCGATGTAACCGCTGGAGACTACCTTCTGTTTCTCCACCACCCTCTCGATGGACTGGATCTGGTTGCGCAGGGTGGCAGCACGCTCGAACAGCAGCTGCTCGGCCGCCTGTCCCATCTCCACCCGCAGGCGTGAGACGATCGGCTCGGTGTGGCCCTCCAGGAATTGCCCCAGGTCATCGATCATCTGGCGATATCCGGATTGGTCGATTTTGCCGATGCAGGGTGCGCAGCACAACTTAATGTCGTAATACAGGCAGGCGCGTTCGTCCTTGCCTGTGATCACCCGGTCGCAGGTCAGGTAGGGGAAGATATGGCGCAGTACGTCCAGGGTCTGGTGCACTGCCCACACACTGGTATAAGGACCATAGTATCGCGAGCCGTCCTGGACCATCTGGCGGGTCACGGTCAGCTTGGGGAAGGGGTCGTTCCAATGCACCTTGATATACGGGTAGCTCTTGTCGTCCACCAGGCGGACGTTGTAATGCGGGCGGTGTTTCTTGATCAGGTTCATCTCGAGGATCAAGGCCTCGAGCTCCGAACCGACCACGATCCACTCGATTTCAGCGATGTGGCTCACCAGCTTGCGGGTTTTGCGGTCTTCCTGAGCACTGGAATGGAAATACGAGCGCAGGCGGTTGCGCAGGTTGACCGCCTTCCCCACATAGATCACCTTGCCCTCCACATCTTTCATGATGTAGCAGCCGGGCTTGAGTGGGGCGGTGGTTAAAATCCCCTGAATATGTTCAGATATCTCCATCGGGCTTCGATTTTATCACCGATGGGGGTAGGGGATAAGGGAGGCAGCCGGTTTACTCAAGCCCCTTTAATCCGGGAGCAAGCAGCGGGTGTTGTATAATAGCGCCAATCGATGAAAAATCCACTGATCTGGAAACTAGAGAAGTGCCGGTTTGGATAAACCACTGGAAGTGATGCTGGGTGAGCTGCTGCTACAGAACGGGCTGTGGCTGGCAGCGGCAGAATCGTGCACCGGAGGATTGATCAGCCACCTGATCACGAATGTATCCGGGTCGTCGTCCTATTTCCTGGGAGGGGTGACTTCTTACTCCAATGAGGCCAAGGTGCGCTTGCTGGGGGTAAGCTGCGATACCCTGGAGCAGCATGGGGCCGTTAGTGAGGAGACAGTGCTTGAGATGGCGCGCGGCATCCGCAAGGTCATGAAGGCAGATATTGGTGTTTCGGTCAGCGGGGTCGCCGGCCCGACCGGAGGTACACTCGATAAACCTGTTGGCACGGTCTGGATTGGGCTGAGCTCCGTTAAAGAGGAGTATGCCAGGCATTTCCTATGGACGGGGGACCGTCTGGCAGTTAAGGAACAATCTGCTCAGGCAGCCCTGAAAATGGTGGTGGAACATCTTCAAAACGCGTACACATCCTGAGATGAGTGGTCTTATCCTCTTTCAATTGCGTTACAATGTCACTTGGATTGAATTGAGCCATGGAACCCATTGAAGTTACCGCCCGCTTTAGTGAAGACGGCACGATCACTGTGCAGCACTTTGCCTGGAATGGGGGTCGCTACCACGTGGAATCCGCCGGACGGCAGTGGACGGATGATGACGGTCAGCACATGCTGGTGATGGTGGCAGGCGGGCAAATCTACGAGCTGGTGTTCAAGGGCAGCGAGGGGCGCTGGTACATCGCCAAACTGAGACCAGACCGCATGGTCACATAAATCCATGAAACGAAGACGGTTCTACCTTATTGCAGTTGTTGGAATGTTGCTCACCATGGTATTCGTGGTGACTGCCAGGCGCAGCACTGCCCAGGCAGGTGACCCGTACTCCCTCATCGATGCGGTGAACAGCCTGCGCATCGCGAATGGTCTGCCTCCCTATCAAATCAATAACACACTGATGTCGATCGCCCAGTCGCACAGCGATTACCAGGCTTCCATCGGTCAGGTCACGCATGTCGGTCCGGGCGGCACACGTCCCAGAGACAGGGCGGCGAATGCTGGTTATGGTGGAGGGGCGACGTTTTTTATCTCGGAAAATATTGCCGGTGGCACTGATCTTTCCGTCGATGGGGCAATCTCCATGTGGCTCGGGGATGATCCCCACATCCAGACCATGTTGAGCCCCAATTATCAGGAAATTGGGGCCGGGGTGGCAGTTGCAGATGGTTTCGTGTACTATACGATCGATGCGGCTTACGTGGCGGGTGGCAATTACAGTCCACCGGCTACATCAAAACCCGGTGGTCCGACTGCCATCCCCTATTACGCAGTCCAGACGACTACACCCAATGGGGATGGCTCGATCGTCCACACGGTCATGGCGGGCCAGAACCTGACGCTGATCTCCAAGGCATATGGACTGACTGTCGCTGAGCTGAAGAAGCTTAATAATTTGACCAGTGATGCCCTCTACGTGGGCGATGTATTGATCATCCGCCTTGGAAACACACCCGGTCCGACGGAAACCCCCAGCCCAACCGGTACCTCCACCCGGGTCGCTACAGCCACCCGTAAGCCGACCCGTACACCCACACCTACGGTTTCACACGTGGTTACCACCACCGCAGCCTTAACTCCTGACCCGGTGCAAAAAGACCCCTCATTGGCAGGAGCAGACCGGCTGGGGAACGTACTGGTGATCGCCATCGTGGTGATGGCAGGGGGTGGGGTGGTCCTGATGGTGGTGGGAGGAGTAATCAAGCGCGGCAGCAATTAGCTGGCGGCTTATTTATCGTGTGGTGCCCAAAGGATTTGCAGTCTGCCATCGGTAGCCTCGTTCAGTTCCTGCCAGGTAGAGATTGGCAGGTCGATCTGAGCCAGAGCCGCGGTGGTCATATGTTCGGTCACATCGGTCAGTACGGTCAGTAATTGTTCCATATCGGGGTTATGACCCACAACCAACACCCGGTTGGCGCTATCCGGTAGGCTCTGGATGATGTCCAGGTAGCAGGCAGGATCGGACATGTACAGGTCCTGGTTAAACTCGATGGGCTTGTCATAACCGCACGCTTCGGCAACTGCCTGGGCAGTTTCGTGGGCGCGTCGAGCAGTGGAGCTGAGGATCAGGTCAGGGATTAATTGGTTGCCTTTTAAATACACCCCCACCTTGGGAGCTTCCTTCTTGCCCCTTTTATTTAAAGGCCGGTCATGGTCTTTAATCTCCGGTTGATCCCAGCTGGATTTGGCGTGCCGTAGAAGGAGCAAGGTCTTCATAATCAAATCACTCCATAATGAATATTATCCCATTATAATAGCTTCCGGGATTTTTCCGGAAGATAGAACAATGATCCGTGCACTCATTTTTGACTTTGATGGTCTGATTTTGGAGACTGAAGAGCCCACTTACCGGTCATGGGCGGAAGTCTACCAATCTTTTGGTTTTTCCCTCCCATTTTCAACCTGGAAGGTGAATGTTGGCACCACCCAGGGTGATTTTAATCCACAGCTGGAGTTGGAAAGGTTGCTGAAGGACCCGCTGGATTGGGAGGTGGTGGAATTGAAGCGCCGGATGATCGAAAACGCATTGATTGATGTACAGCCTGTGCTGCCCGGGGTGGTGCAATATCTTAACGATGCCAGGAGCATGGGATTGAAGGTAGGCCTGGCGTCAAACTCGCCCAGTGATTGGGTGATCCGGCACCTGACCCGTTTAGGTTTGTTGGATCGCTTTGCCTACCTCAGCACCTCGGACTGTGTCCAGCACCTCAAGCCTGACCCTGAGCTTTATTTGGTTGCACTGCATGCCCTGAATGTGAAGGCGAATGAAGCCATTGCCCTGGAGGATTCCCTGCTTGGTGTCAGGGCTGCCAGGCAAGCGGGGATATTTTGTGTCGCTGTTCCCAATCCTCTCATCAGCGACCTGACCTTCAATGAGGCGAACTACCAGATCAGTTCTCTGGAAGAAATAACCCTTCAACAGCTGATTTTACTGATTAATGCCCATTAAACACAGAGAGCCGCGTTTTAGGCGGCTCTCCGGCGCGCTGCAGCTCCCTTATCCAATCTGGAGGAGGGATGCTGCAGCGCTGAGTCTTATACTATCACTTGACATAGCAACATCACCTCCTATATGGTGGGATAGCAAATAAAAATGGTGTTACCACCAGATCTAAAATAAAGTATCACACAGTTTCAACCAACCGTCAATAGAAGCCCTGACCTTTAAACAATACAGGGAGCAGATATTAAAATTCTAGTCTTTGCGGGATGCAAGTGTTCATTTTGTGAGAGACTGATAATCTTTGAGACTCGCCTGTACTGATTGAAATGAGGAGTAACAATCTCTGACCAATCGACTTTTCCATGAGTCTTCTGCAAAATACTTCTCATTAAGTAATCGCTGCTATTGTGTCCGAGGCTAATAAGCAGGGTAGGTTGTGCAGCTCCATATTGGTAGAGGTGTGCGTTAGCACCCCAATACGGCTCTCAGTTGCATCTCCATTAGAATTTCCAGTTTTACATTCTCGCAATAATACTCTTCAGGTATTTTACACATACTGCATGGGTTATAATAGCGATTCGTTGTCGAGAAAGAGGTCTGCATGGGATTTCATGGTGGTGGTGGTTGGTTTTCGTTCTTAAGCTCGACCGGTGAAAAACCCAAGGTCACCGTGGGGCTGCTTAGGCGGGTATTAGGCTACTCAAAACCCTACCGCTGGCACCTGGTGACCATGTTGCTGTTGATCCTGGTCTCCACCGGACTGACCCTCCTGACGCCCCTGATCCTGCGTGACCTGATTGACAAGACCATCCCCTCGGGGAATGTACAGCGCCTGGTTTTCCTGGCGCTTGCACTGCTGCTTATTCCGGCAATCGGCGGTGTTTTGGGAGTCATCCAGCGGCGTTTGAATGCCGTGGTCGGTGAGGGGGTCATCTATGACCTGCGGGTGGCGCTCTATTCCCGTTTGCAGCGCATGTCATTGCATTTCTTCACCAATACTCGGCTGGGCGAGCTGATGAGCCGGCTGAATAACGATGTGGTCGGTGCACAGAACGCCATCAGCAACACCATCGTGAGTATCATTACCAATCTCATCCAGGCAGGCGCTGTGTTGGTGGTCATGCTCACCCTGGAATGGCGCCTGACCTTGATCAGCATCATCATCCTGCCGCTATTTATCCTGGTGGCGCGTAATATGGGTGAACGCTTGCGCGATATCTCACGGCGGCAAATGGAAGCCAATGCCCAGATGAATGCCACGATGAATGAAACCCTCAACATTGGCGGAGCCTTGCTGGTCAAGCTGTTTGGGCGGGCGACCACCGAAGTCAGGCGGTTCGAAAGCCGGGCATCACTGGTACGCGATCTCGGCATCAGGCGCGCCTTCGTAGGCGCCATCTTCTTTGTCATCATCGGGTTGGTGAGCGCCGTTGGCACTGCCCTGGTATACGGCATCGGCGGCTACCTGGTGATGCAGAAGGCATTTACCATCGGCACCATCGTCGCCTTCGGGGCGTACATGTCCAGCCTGTACAGCGCCCTGGCGGGTTTGACCAATGCCCCGGTGGATTTCGCCACCTCGGTGGTCAGCTTCGAGCGCGTGTTCGAGGTGATCGACCTGCCGCACGACATCGAGGAAAAGCCTGGGGCGATCGAATTGAAGGATGTGCGCGGTGAGCTGGTGTTCGAAGATGTCACTTTCCGTTACAATGTAGACAGTAAATCCCTGTTGAGCGATGTGAAGCGCTATGGTCGCATGGATAACGTGGATGCGGTGCTTTCGGGAGGTCTCCAGGAGCCCAAGGCCAAGGATGCCAGGCCAGTTCCGTCTCCCGCCGATGGCGATGAAGAAGAGGTTGGTCGCAACCAGGCACGCTTGAATGCCCTGGAGCAGGTCAGCTTTACCGCTCAGCCCGGGAAGCTGGTGGCACTGGTTGGTCCAAGCGGGGCGGGTAAAACCACGCTCACCTACCTGATCCCACGCCTGTATGACCCGTCTGACGGGCGCATCCTGCTGGACGGGCATGACCTGGGGGAAGTTACACTCGATTCACTCTCCTCCCAGATCGGCATGGTAACCCAGGAAACGCACCTGTTCCACGACACCATCCGCACCAACCTGCTGTATGCCAGGCTGGATGCCACCCAGTCCGAGCTGGAAGCAGCCGCCCGGGCAGCCAATATCCACGATTTTGTGGTCAGTCTGCCGAATGGATATGACACCATTGTGGGCGAGCGTGGCTACCGGCTGAGTGGAGGCGAGAAGCAGCGGGTAGCCCTGGCACGGGTAATTCTGAAGAACCCGCGCATATTGGTGCTGGATGAAGCCACCAGCAACCTGGATAGCGAATTGGAGCTGCTCATCCAGGATGCCCTGAAACGCGTGATGGCAGGGCGCACCAATATCGTGATTGCCCACCGCCTTAGCACGATCCTGGCGGCGGATATGATCCTGGTATTTGACCGGGGCATGATCGTCGAGCGCGGCACGCACCGTGAGCTGCTGGCGCAAGCAGGGCTGTACGCCCAGCTGTATGAGACCCAATTCAGCCGTGAGCGGCAGCTGGCATGAACGTTTATTTTGCCTGCTCGATCACCGGGGGTCGCCAGGATGAGCTGGTGTACCAAAAATTAGTGGGAGCACTCGAATCCAACGGACACCTCGTGCCTACGGCATTGCTGGCCAGCCCAGACGTGATGCCGCTGGAGGGCGTTGTGCCGGCTGAGGACGTCTACGCCCGCGATATCAGGTGGATCAACGAGTGTGATTTCCTCTTAGCGGAGGTCAGTACACCATCACACGGGGTGGGATACGAGATTGGTTATGCCCTTTCGCTTGGGAAAAGGGTGCTGTGCCTGTACCGCAAGGGTCGCAAAGTGTCCAAGATGATCCTGGGCAACCCTCACTCGAAGCTATCCGTTCGAAGCTATGATGACCCTGATCAAGCGGTCCAGCTCCTCACTGCTTACCTGGAAAATCTAACCATGCCCGAGGCCGGATGAAACGTGGCGTCCTGGCGGGGATTGGCGCTTACACCCTGTGGGGGTTATTCCCCATTTATTGGAGGCTGCTCGAGCAAGTCCCAGCCATTGAAATCCTGGCCCACCGCATCATCTGGTCGTTCGGGTTCGTAATTTTGATTCTGGTATTACGCAGCGACTGGCACTGGACGAAGGATGTTTTACACAACCGCCGCACCCTGCTGATCTACACCCTGGCGGCAGTCCTGCTCTCCATCAACTGGTTCACTTATATTTGGGCAGTCAATGCCGGGTATGTGGTCGAGGCTTCGCTGGGATATTTCATCAACCCGCTGGTCAACTTCTTGCTGGGGGTGATCTTCTTTGGAGAAAAGCTGCGCCGCGGCCAGTTGGCGGCTGTGTTCCTGGCGGTGCTGGGGGTGATATACCTGACGGTGAGTTACGGTTCGCTGCCGTGGATTGCCCTGGTGTTGGCGTTCACCTTTGGCATGTACGGTCTGATCAAGAAGACAGCCTCACTGGAATCGCTGCATGGATTTAGCCTGGAAACCGCGGTCCTGTTCCTGCCAGCGTTGGGATTTTTACTCTACCGCGACGCCAACGGTGTGGGAGCCTTCATGCACCAGGAGGTGAGTACCACCCTTCTGCTGGTCCTGGCAGGTCCTGTCACCTCGATCCCCCTGCTGTTGTTCGGATTTGCCGCCCGCACGATTTCTCTTTCCATGCTCGGTTTTGTCCAATATATCACGCCCAGCCTGCAGTTTATGTTGGGTGTATTTGTATATCATGAGCCTTTCCCCCTGTCCCGGCTGGTGGGGTTTAGTATGATCTGGCTGGCACTGTTGGTCTATTCCGTGGAAGGTGTGCGCTTTAACCGCAGGCAGAAAGTAGACTTATCCCTGGTCGAACCTTTGTAATAAATCCCAGGCTAGCGCGTGCACCCGCTCCAACGCTGGCAGCTGCAATTTATCTGCTGTATCCGTCAGGCGGTGCCATTCTGGCATGACCGTGGACCCCTGGATGTGGGCGATAAAACACACTGCCTTGAATCCGTGCTTGAGCAGGATGCTGCATTCAGTGGAAGCTCCAACCAGCGGCGTTTGGACGGGATGAAGGTCGTACGGTTGACCGACCTGTTTGACCAGACTCTCAACTTCCGGGGGTATGGTGAGCCGGCTGATATTCCCTTCTTCGCGCACGTAGCTTATTCGGTCGCCAATCCCTACCATCTCGAAATCAACGAATAAGGCGTCTTTGAGCTCATCCCCGTACTCGTCGATCAGTGCCAGCGTTCCACCGGCATTGGTCTCTTCACAGCCGGTGAATGCCAGCCAGACTTCGGTGTTCTGCAGGGGTAGCCCGGCGAGGCGTTCGGATAATCCCAACACCGTGCCCACCGAAGCGGCATTGTCGTTAGCGCCGGGGGAATATCGCCCCAGGTCCGCGGTGACGCCTGTGAACCATCCCAGGAAGTGTAAACTTGCCAGGAATAATCCCAGCCATCCCAAGAATGACCAATGAGTGAGTGCCAGGAGGCTATAGATCGGAATCGCCAGGAAAATTCCGAATGTAGCAGTGATGGAGATGGGCACGAAAATGCGCACGATGAAGTCGGTGGCGAACCAGAATACCGCCCGGTGGCTGTCCAAATGCGCCATCAAGACCAGGCGGCGCTGAGCTTCTCCGATTGCTGGTATCTTGGCGATCACGTTCTGGCTGGCAGCGTGTGGCAGCGAGCGGCTCAGTGGATAGTCTCGCAGGGTAAACCTGCTCCACGCCATATAGCCGCTGAAGCCAAAGGCGAGCACGGCGATAGCGGTAGCGGGCAGCTCTCCAAGGGGTTTGCGCAGCAGCCAGAACGCCGCGTGCCCGACCAACGCCAGGCCGAACACCATGCCGAAGAACAACCACAGGGAACGCTCACCTGAAAACGGCTGCTGCTGGACCGCATTGACCCCCATGGATTTGAGTTGTGCCTGCACATAATCGGCAGCCTGTTTCTCTGCCAGGGTTGCTGAACCGCGCGCGGTGCGGGCAAGCAGCTGAGCATGGGAGAGGGCACGCGACGGAAACCCCGAATTCACGGCTTGATTTCCATCATTGCTCCCGCGCTGTTGCCTTGCACTTCGGGGAAATAGACCAACCACGCACGTGCGGGCAGCAGGTGGTACTCACCGGCTTGCACAATGCTGATCGTGTAGGTCAGGTCATAAGTCCCGGCCGGCAAGTAGGCAGCCGTCCAGTTTATATGGTCGTCGTAGATGCGAGCAGGGTCGAACAGCCACCAGCCCCAACCCTGGCTGTAAGGGTCACGCGGGTCATACAGTGGTCCTGGTTCCCCGTTTTGACCTAGCTGGGAAGTTTTTAGCTGGGTATTGAGGATTTCTGCTCCAGCGGGGAGGTAATCCTCCACCACGAAATGATAGGCATCATTCGGCAGGACCACTGTCAGGCGCACACTCAGGGTGCCTCCCACTTGGGTGGAATTGACCGGAACAGCTGTTTTCAGGTCAGACCCTGGGATATAGTACGCCCGGCTGACGCTGATTCCCCGGTCGAGCGAAGCAACGTCTTCTACCGGTCGGGATACATTGAGCGCCGCGGTGTAATACAGCCGCCCCGTGCCGGGATCGCGCTGGATCAACAAAGCATTGGGGTCATGCGGGTACAGGCTGCTGACCGGCAAGCTGGTCTCCACCGGGTTGAGCTGGGTCTCGCCGCCAGCCTCACCGCTGGCGATCTGGTTACCGTTCAAGCTGGCGCTGAAGGCATAATTGCTTCCCAGCTCGCCCGTTCCCTTCATCACTTCATCCATGGAGAGCAGGATCCAGCTATTCTCATAACTTGAGCTCCAGCACCCGTTGGGTTGGCGGTTTGACATCAGGTAGTTCACCGCATCAGGGATAAGTGTGGAGGCCGGCTCGAGCTTTGCCAGAGCGTAGACGACGATGGCAGTGTTGGAGAGGGTCGAGGTCATGTTGCGCCAGTCAGGGTTGGTGGTTTCCCAGTGCACTCCGGTTGCCGAACGGACGGCGGTGGCTTGCAGGTCAGAGAGCAGCGTGGGCACCTGCGGGCTGCTCGACGATAATAGGTCAGACGACAGTGCCAGCAGGGCTTTCGCCCACGGGCTGAGCTGGTCGCGCACCTGGTATAGCTGGTTGGTGCTGACCTGGTCCCCCGCTCCAGCTTGTTTGAGGGCGTAATTTTCAAATGCCAGGCGGTCAAGCATCCATGCTTCGGTGGTCGAGGTGGGTGTGATCAATGAAGTGGAGAGATAGTTCACCGCGTTGGTGATAGCCGCTTCCGGCACCGTGATACCCGCATCTCGCGTGGTTACCAGCCCGCTAAGCACATAGGAAGTGATATACGTATCGCTCTCGCCTGCCTTGCACCAGCCCCAACCCCCATCGGCATTCTGCAGGGTGAGCAGCTCGCCAAGACCCTGGTTTAATGTTCGCTCCAGGCGGGCCTTTAAGTCGGGTGAGTCAATGCCAAAGGTCTGCAGGGTGGTATAGGTTACCAGGTTGGGCAGGAAGCTGGAAAGGATCGGCTCGGTGCAGCTGGAGGGATACACTTCAAGCGCCTCCAAGCTGTCCAGCATGGCTGCTGCCATTGACGGGTCAAGCTCAACGTTGAGCGTGCCGCTGCTGGCATCAAAAGTCACCGGCAGGCTCACCAGCTCCAGTCGCTGGCTGCCATCCGGCAGGGTGCCTGAGGTGGCAAACGTCTGCGGCGCAGTATAGCGCAGCACTGGCAGCGCACCTTTGGAGACGAGGATCGCATCTTGCATGTCACCGGCCTGGACGGAGAAACGCAGCGAGGCACTGGGCACATCCTCAGCCGTGCCCCACCATTCCAGGCGGGTGCGTCCATTAGCCGGCACACTTACCTGCTGAGTCATCTGGTTGGGATCGTCCAGCACAAAGCCGGTCGGCTGCAGGGTGGCGCTCCCTTGCAGCGCATTGGCGGTGTTATTCTGCACCACCGCTGCCAGCAGGGCATGGTCACCCACCACCAGGAAGCGCGGCGTTACCGGGCGGATCAGCAAGTCTGACGTGGTGACCACCTGTAGCTGGGTTTCACCCACCAGGGTATCACGGGTCAACCCGCGCACCAGCACCTGCCAGGTGGTCAGGCTGTCGGGCAGGTTCATGCTTACGGTCGCCGCTCCATTGGCGTCGGTGACAATTTGGGCATCCCAGTAAGCCGTATCGGGGAAATTCTCGCGTGTGACCGAGGCGGGAGCTTCACCGCCGCCACCACCGCCCATACCCCCCGGCATATACCGCAATCGTTGACCGGAGGCGGCCAGGCTGGTGCCCGTATTCACGCTGAGGGCTTGCTCACCGTAGAAGGCGGAGTAAATATCCTCGACATTGGGCTCAGCCAGGCTGAGCACCGCCAGGTCCACCACCGAGAGGGAGAATTCTCCCTCCACCGGGGCGCCGCTGGCATCGCTGATGCGCAGGTCAAAGGTCACCGGCTCACCCGGTCCTGTGCGCTCAGGGGTGCTTGATCAGGGTCACATCCAGGTATTCAAAGGAAGGGTCAACCGCCAGGTTGACGTATCCCTGGCGGAAGTCGGGATTGCCCTGGTCATCCTCGCCCAGCAAGGTGATCGCCATGTACACATTGGGAGCTTCGTCCTTGGTGAGAGCGATTGGGATGGTGCTGCCGCCGGGTTCGAGGTTCATAATTTGGTACTGCATCACTTTACCGCGCTCAATGGTCAGCAAACCCAGGGCGGTGCTGCTGAATGGATTGGGCACAAACACCTGGGCAGTATCTCCCGGAGAATAGGAATCTTCATCCGCCACCAGGCGCAGGCGCTGGTTGGGAAGGGATGGCCACACCCCCTGTCCTGCCCCACCCACCCAGATGATCACCTGGGTCAGCGTGCCATCACCTGAGACGTCCAGCTGATAGGTGCCGGCCTCGGGTGGTGTGAATTCCAGCCGACCTGTGCCATCCGCAGCCGTAGTGAGAGTGGTGCTGGCGATGGGCGTGTATTCAGCTTCATAAGTGGGGAACATGTAGCCCAGTGTATCGGGAGATGGGTCGTGGCGCACCCATTCCACACGTTGGAACTGCGCAGATAGATTGCGCTTCCCTGCCGGGCTTCCCTCCCAATCTGCCACCAGGACGGTGAAACCAGCATTCGATTTAGCCTGGTATGACCAGGCATCGGGGTGGACCCCAATATAATATTCGGCAGGGTTTACGTAAACGGTGCTGCGCGCACTCACCGGCAGGTTGGTCTCATCGGTCAGTGTGACCTCGAGTGTATATTGCTGCCGACCGGATTGTGCTGGCGCAGGTATATTTACTGTGGCCAGCCCATTGGCATCCGTCCTGGCATCCCCTTCAGTAACCTGCTCACCCAGCCCGCCGACCGAGAAGGGATAGCTGTAAGCGTCCAACCAGCTGGTGTCTACCGGGCCAACCTGGTAGTTGGGGATATCGAAATAAGCTGTCTGGCGATAGAGCACCCAATGCACCGGCAGGTCGCTTGCGGGGGCATCGTAGAAGTAACGCGCATTGATCTGTGATGCCAGAGCTGTCCCGCTGATCACATCGGTGGATTGGAAACTCACCTGCAGGTTGATCTCAGGCTTGCGGTAATCGGCAACCTTGAATCCGGTGTAAAACGTAAAATCTTTGTCGCGGAACCAGTAATCGCCGGGGAGGATGTCAATCGGCAAGCTATACTCACCTTGGGCAGTCCCGAATGACGATAGGGGCAGGTCAAAACTGGCAACTGTATCCCCTACGGGGCCATTGATTTCCAGGTTATAAGAGCTCAAATCTGGCAGCGAGTAATGACCATTGGAAGCCTGCCTGGCGACCACGCGGAAATGGACTGTATCTCCGGGGCGGTAGATTGGGCGGTCGGTGTAGAGATATCCCTGGATGTCGGCTGGAAATGATACTGTAGTGATGTCAAAGGCATATGGACTGATCCCATCATCCCAATAGATCAGGGCAAACCCAAAGTTATCTTCACTCTCCTGTCCCAGGATGACGAATGGGCTGTTGTAGGTGTCCGTATATGGAGCGAGGGATCCCTGGAACACGCCGTTTTCGTCTGTGGTTCCACTGGCCATCACACTCCCGGATTGTTCGTAAACCGTGACCGGCAGGTTTGGCGCCGGCGTGTTCGTGTCCAGGTCAACTGCCCACACGAAGGCTTCGGTAGGGCTCATCTTCAGGGTTGTCTGGTAGCGGCTGACGGCGAGGATGAGCGTGTCGGTGTAACCAAAATTATCCGGTAAGTTTAACCGCATAAAATAAAGGCCCGGCGAGCGCGGCTGCCCATCCGGAGCGACCGGGATGCTGACCTCAGTGGCCTGGTTAGCTGGTACCTCCGGGTGGAAGGTCCACGAATCGGCATCTGCCGGGATGAAGCTCTGGCGAAAATCGTAGCCGTTCGTGCCCATCATTTGCACCAGGTCTTCCTTCGTCATGGTACCCACAGTGATGGGGATGGCAGACAGGTTGGTTACCAGGGCCAGGATGCCTTTATCTTGGATGGTGAGGAAGGTTGTATCGGAGTTGTAGGGGAACTGCACCGACCCTCGCAGCGGTTCAGTGCGAAAATGCAAGGTGTATGCCTGTCCGAGCTTGCTGCCCCAATAATCTGCCAGGTCAGGTGAGACGGTGAGGGTGTAGTCTGTGTCGGGGTCAAAAGCACCATAGAAGTACAGCGCCATCTGACCTTCATCAAACCAGGCGCCCGTGTTGGGGGCGGAGGGAGTAAAAGTGACGTAGTCAGCGATGGTGTCGGGGTTTACATAGCTAGTGAGGTACAACGCCAAGCCGTTAAAGATCGACCAGGTGCCACCTTCAGCAGGCATACTGGAAGTAATGGCTAGGTCTGAGACGGTGCGCCAGGTCTGGTGGACCGGCATTCCCAGGGGCGTGCCACCCAGGGCGGCAGCCTGATCACCCAACACAATGGAATAGGAGCTATCCCGCTGAAGCAGCGAGGTGGGAGTGAAGGCAAAGGTGGTGAAATTTTCGTTCCAGCCCGATTGCCCACTGACTGTATTCCCTTCACCGGTCTGGAGAGAGAAATTAGCCTCCACGCTGGCAGCATCCATTGAATAGCTGAAATTTAACTTCACACTTGCATCCAGCTGCACGTAGTTGCTTTCGGTTGGCGTGGCAGAAACCAGGCGCGGCAACACGGTATCGAAGGACCAGCTGGAGGGTGCTTCCAATGGCGCACCAGTGGTGCTGGATAAATCCTTATTGATGCTCACGGTGTAATGTTCTCCGCCTGCCAGAGCAGTATCGAGGTAGAAAATATAGGTACTGGTGTTGATCCACTCACCCTTCCCCTGCGCGCTTGGTGCGAGGCTAAACCCGGCGGGCAGACCAGCGGGGTTGGCACCCAGGGCGACGATCGGCTGGTTAAAGGCTGCTACCACTGCCGAGGTGGGGTCCACGTCAGTGCTGTCAGCTGCGGGCAGGCTTTGCACCAGGGTCAAATATGCGCTGGTGGCATACGACAGGCTGACCGGTTGAAGCAGCGCTATGCCCTTGGCAGATTGGGCATTGGTACCGATGGTGATCACCTGCGATGTCCCTGGCAGCAGGGGTTTATCAGGCTTAAAGGTCACCGTGGAGTCATCCTTCCAGCTAAAGCTGCCGGATAACGCCGGCTCACCGCTTACAGCCGCCTCGACCGATGTGCGCTGCATAGCCTGGTTGAAATAGAAGGTGATTGGGTTTTCGAGGGTAATTTGGGCACCCGGGAGTGGGTCAGTTTCCACCAGCGCCGGGGGCAGGGTTGGTGGCACCTGCGTGGGCGTGGCACTGGGGAGAGTAGCCGCCTTGGTAGGGATGGCTGTGCCTGCAGTGGGGGAGACTTTGCTGCAGCCTGCCAGCGACCAGACCAGGCCGACCAGGATGAGAGTGGAAATTACGGCAAATACGGACGACTTGCGGCTCAGTCGAGCTGAAGGATGGGAGGAGCGCATAGGTTTCTCTCCTTGGAAGGGGATGAACCTTCCTAAAAGTAAACGGATTATATCGTCAAATCAAGACGCTGTTCTTCCATTATGACGTTCATTCCCCGTTATTTGTTCACATCAATCCCTGCTCCAGGTCCGCCAGGATATCCGGCAGGTTCTCGATGCCCACCGACAGACGCACCAGCCCATCGGTGATACCCTGGTTCAAGCGGTCTTCCCGCGGCACCGGTCCGTGGGTCATGCTGGCAGGGTGCTCGATCAGGGTGTCCACCATCCCCAACGAGACCGCCAGGGTTGCCAGCCGTACCCGCTCCATCAGTCGGATACCCGCCTGCATACCGCCCTTGAGCTCGAAGGATAACATTCCGCCGTAGGCGTACATTTGCCGGGCAGCCACTGCGTGATTGGGGTGAGTCTCCAGGCCCGGGTAGTGCACCTCAGCCACTGCCGGATGGGTGGCGAGGTACTGTGCCACCTGCATGGCATTCTCACAGTGGCGCTGCATGCGTAGCTCGAAGGTTTTGAGTCCTAAATTCGCCAGCCAGGCATCGAATGGGCTGGGGATGCCGCCCAATACCTTGACGAAGGTGTACAGAGTTTTATGGATGTAGTCTGGGTGCCTGCTGACTACCGCCCCTCCAGTAAGGGCGCCGTGCCCCGACAGGAACTTGGTGGTGGAATGCATCACGATATCCGCCCCCAGGCTGAGCGGTCGCTGGCAAAAGGGGGTGGCAAAGGTATTATCCACCGCTAACCAGGCACCATGACGGTGGGCAAGCTCGGCCACGGCTTTCAGGTCAACCACTGCGATGGTCGGGTTGGCGGGTGTCTCGGCATAAGCTAATTTTGCCCCCGGGTGGGCGGCGAAGGCTGATTCCCAACCAGATAGGCTGATGTCGCGTACCCACGCCACCTGGATTCCCAGGCTGGGTGCGATCTCCTTAAGGAAGGTGAATGTGGCGCTGTAAACCGCTTCCTGTGCCACGATTGTATCGCCTGCTTTGAGCAGCGAAAACAACACTGCCGTGATGGCTGCCATGCCGGAGGTGAAAACCTGCCCTGCCACGAGGGCGGTTGAGTCCACATCAGGCTGGAGCCGGATCAGGTCAAGCCCTTCCAGGGTGGCAATTTTTAACGCCAGATGGTCCAGGTTGGGGTTGGCCAGGCGGGTGTAATAATAGCCTGGCTCGGTGCGGGCGACGATCCCTGCACCGGTGGCAACGTCGGGGAAATTAAATGTGGACGTCTGGTAGATTGGTGTAACGTGGCTGTGGCGTGGGTTTTCGTCTTCCCCAATGTGGGTGACCAGGGTGCTGATGCTGTGGTTGGGCGAAAAGTGGTACATATATTGCTCCTTGATTAATTTGTCATTGCGGAATCCCCAATGCTTTTTTGGGGAAGGAGCGTTGTTTGCGACGAAGCAATCTGCTCCATACTTTTATTTTGTAAAAAAGGGCATACAATACTTGTGGTTTGGGAACTCATCGTAATGATTATACGTCTAATTACAAATTCGCCAAATACGACCGGCGATACTCATCCAATTCTCAGTAAAATAGTCGCATTTGTGCAAATACAGGTGAGACTCTCTGGTAAAATCGACCTATGACTTCAAACACCGGCACTCAAGCCCATCCACGGATGGCTCACGCTCCAACCAGCACCCCCAAAGCCAGCCCACTCAGCCAGGCAATTCTGGCTCTTCTCATTGGTTTCGGGCTTCTGATCGTAATGGTTGCATTGCTGCCCAGCATGTATGCCCGCATGTATGACGGGCGCATCTTCCCGGGTGTGGCAGTAGGAGGGGTAAACCTTTCAGGTATGAGCACTGGGCAGGCTGCCGCCCTGTTAGCCCAGCGGCTGGACTACCCCAAAAGGGGAAAAATCGTGTTCGCGGAAGGCACCGAAATGTGGACTGCCACCCCCGCCGAGCTGGGTTTGACCCTAGACACCCAGACCACCGCCCTGGCGGCCTATAACCTGGGTAGGACCGGCAGCCTGACTGCCCGCATGTCTGACCAATGGCGCGCCTGGTCCAACGGCGTCGACCTGGCACCGTGGTTCGTGCTGGATAAACGCGTCGCCCAAGACTACCTGCATGGAATCGCCAGCAAGGTTGACCGGCCGATTATCGAAGCCACTCTGGGAATCAGTGGGGTAGACGTGGTAGTCAATTCAGGCCAGGTAGGTCGCAGCCTGGACGTACCCACTGCCCTTGATAGCCTGGATGCCCAGCTGCAGACGATGACGGACGGGCTTATCGCGCTGGGGGTGAAGGAAACACCTCCGGTGATCCTGGATGCAACCGCCCAGGCAGACCTGGCCCGCCAGATCTTATCGGCGCCGCTTAACCTGAAGCTCCCCAATGCAGAGCCGGGGGACGCGGGACCGTGGTCTTTCGAGCCGGCTGCGCTGGTACAGATGCTGACGATCAACCGGGTTAAAACGGATAGCGGAGAGAGCTACCAGGTGGGTCTAAGCCAGGATGCACTCAGGACTTTCCTGATGAATATTGCCCCACCCCTCAGCCGCACTCCGCAGAATGCGCGCTTTATCTTTAATGATGATACCCGCAAGCTGGAAGTGATCCAATCTGCGGTCATCGGGCGGGCTCTGGATGTGGATGCCAGCCTTGCGCAGATCAACCAGCAGCTGCTGGCAGGTCACCATGATGTGGACCTGGTGATACAGACCACCAACCCGGCGGTGACGAACGATACCACCGCTGAGAGCCTGGGCATCACCGAGTTGACCAGCGAATACACCTCCTATTTTTACGGCTCAGATGCAGCCCGCATCCAGAATATCTCCACTGCAGCCTCCCGCTTCCACGGACTGCTGATTCCGCCAGGTGCAACGCTCTCCATGGCAGATGAGCTGGGTGACGTGAGCCTCGATACGGGTTACGCCGAAGCGCTGATCATCTTTGGCGACCGCACCATCAAGGGCGTCGGTGGAGGAGTGTGCCAGGTGAGCACAACCTTGTTCCGTACCGCTTTTTTTGGTGGCTACCAGATCGACGAGCGCTGGTCGCATGCCTACCGTGTGAAGTATTACGAGCAGACCGCCAGCGGTGGGCACGATGAAAACCTGGCCGGGCTGGATGCCACTGTCTTTGCCCCTCAGGTTGACTTCCGCTTTACCAATGACAGTCCCTACTGGTTGCTGATGGAAACCTACCCGGGTCAGCATTCGCTCACTTGGAAGTTCTATTCCACCTCCGACGGGCGCACTGTGGACTGGCAGACCACCGGTCTGGAGAACGTCGTTGAGCCACCAGATCCCCTCTACGAAGAGAACCCCGACCTGTCCAAGGATGAGATCAAGCAGGTGGACTGGGCCGTGGCTGGCGCCGACGTGAGCGTGAACCGCACCGTCACCCGCGATGGCTCGATCATCCACGACGATATCTTCAACACTCACTATCTGCAATGGCAGGCCAAGTTCCAATACGGACCTGGGACGGAAGTTCCCACCCCCGAGCCCACCCCCAACCCGTAAGCACCTGTGTCATTGCGGAATCCCACCATATCTTGGTGGGAGTATCCCCGCTGTTTTTCGGGGAGCAATCCTCTGCATTTTCTGTCATTGCGAGACGGTTTTTGGCGAAGCAATCTTCAAGGATCAATATCGTTCAACTCACATTATAAAAAAAATAATAGAAATCAGCTCTGGGTATAGGATTGCATCACCAGGAAAGTAATGGACTACCCCTCATACCATGAAGTATTCCGCAATGACAAATCTTTTGTGTCCAGCTCTATAACCCATAATTTCCGCAAGGACAGCTGACTTTTAGGGTAGAATATTCATTTGATGTGGCAAGTACACATGGTGATCATAAATAAATAAGTAACCATCGGAGGAATTATGGTCAGTCAAGAGCTGCTTGAGATATTACGCTGCCCGAACTGCGTGCGGGAAAAAGAAGGCTTGCTGGACTATTACAAGGAATCCTGGCTGATCTGCCACGACTGCGATCGCAAGTACCCGATCCGAGATGATATCCCGGTGATGTTGATCGACGAAGGCGACAAATGGATCAGCACCAAACGGGAAGACTTACCCATACCCCCACCGGATAAATAGGCTCACTCCCTTCCTGGTTGTTGTGAATCTTAAAGAATATGTATGACCAAGGAAAGCTACACAGATATCCTGGATGAGCTTGGCTGTGGGGATGACGCACGCGCCGAATTGGCCATATCCCACCTGGCGGTTTGGGGACCTGAAGCGGTGGAGCCCCTGCGTGAACGCCTTTCCAGTCCCAATGCCGAAGTGCGCTGGTGGGCAGTGCGCGGGCTGGCGGAAATCGACGACGCCCGTGTGCCGGGTATCCTGGTGGGTGCTCTCTCCGACCCCGACAAAGGCGTGCGTTGGTGTGCCGGTCTGGCCCTCCGCACTCATCCATCGGAGAACGCAGCCCCAGCTTTGCTGGCATTATTAGCCGAGGTGGATGCTCTCACTCGGCGTTTGGCGGGCGACGCGCTGGTGGCGATTGGCAGCCCGGTGGTCCCCCAGCTGTTGGATGCCTTGCAGCATGGCACGCACCTCACCCGCCTCGAAGCCGTCCGTGCCTTATCGAAAATCGGCGATCAGCGCTCCATCCCGTCCTTGTTCGAGTGCCTGGATGACAGCTCGGCCCTCATCGAGTATTGGGCTAGTGAGGGTTTGGAGAAAATGGGGGTGGGGATGGTCTTTTACAAACCGGAATAATGAAGTAAGGGCGAAGCATCCATTTGTGGATGCTTCGCCCTAACATGAACGATCAATCTTGCGAGTAGGGGTGCACCAGTCTGGTCTGACGTTTGACCGGAGTGGGTGGTAAATTTCTCCCACATTACCGGTTGATTGCCCACACCAGCCAGATCCCGATCATCGCCAGCCCGATCAGCAACCTCACCACGAATGACGCCCCCCAACCGATCGCCAGGCCTCGCAATGTTGCCAGGGCTTTCTGTACATCATGCTGACGCAGATATTCCAGCACCCACACCACTAATGGCGCCGCGATCAGGCCGCCGAAGGGCGGGAAGGCGATCGTCCCCACGATCCCCGCCAGCATCCCCAATCCAATCGAATACCAGGCCGCTCCTTCTTTGTGCGCCCCGGCACCCATCAAGACGTTATCGATGGTTGCCCCGGTGATCATCAACAGCGTCAATACTCCGAATGACACCCAGCCCAGGGTCGTGAAGCCGGTGATCACCCCATAACCCAGGGTAGCCAGCCAGATCACCATGATGCCCGGGAAAATGGGTACGAGCAGCCCGAACAACCCCACCAGCATGATGATCAGGGTGATGACGAAAATCGCGTCAGATAGCCAAAGAGGCAAGCTTACTCCGCAATTACTGCGTTACCTTTCCGGGTGGATCACGTCCATCCCACCCATCCATGGGCGTAGCACCGCTGGGATGACTACGCTGCCGTCCGCTTGTTGGAAGTTCTCCAGTACGGCAATCAAGGTGCGCGGCATGCCCAACCCCGAGCCGTTCAGGGTATGCACCAGGCGCAGCTTGCCGCCGTCTGAGGGGCGGTACTTGATATTGGCGCGCCGGGCCTGGAAATCACCTACATTGGATACCGACGATACCTCCAGCCACTCTTTGAGCCCCGGTGCCCACACCTCGACGTCATAAGTCAGGTGGGCATTAAAGCCCAGGTCGCCTGTACACTGCAGCTTCACCCGGTAGGTCAATCCCAGCTCGGCACAGGTCTGTTCTGCATCGGCGCACATCTTCTCGAGCATCCGCTCCGATTCCTCCGGCTTGCAGAAAATATACATCTCCACCTTGTCAAACTGGTGGCCGCGCTTGATCCCGCGCACGTCCCGACCGGCGCTCATCTTTTCCCGCCTGAAACAAGGTGTATAAGCCGTATAGTAACGCGGTAAACTGGCTTCCTCCAGCACGTCGTCGATGTGCAGCCCGGTAAGTGGCACTTCCGCTGTGGGCACCATCCACAGGTCGTCCTCCACGTCGTGGTACAGGTTATCCTTGAACTTAGGTAGCTGCCCGGCGCTGAACATGGTCCGTTCCTTCACCATGAAGGGGGTGTATTTCTCGGTGTATCCCTGACGGATGTGCAGGTCGAGCATCCAGGCGATCAAGGCGCGCTGCAGTCGGGCACCCGCCCCGCTGAGCACATAAAAGCGCGACCCGGTAATCTTGACTCCCCGTTCGAAATCCAGGATACCGAGTGCGGGTCCCAGGTCCCAGTGGGCTTTGGGCTCGAAATCATATTCCGGGATTTCTCCCACACCGCGCAGCACCACGTTTTCGCTGTCGTCTTTCCCGTAGGGTGTGCGTGCATCGGGGATGTTGGGGATGCCTGCCAGGATGGCATTCAGCTCTTCCTCGATCTTGCGTAGATTTTCGTCGAGCTGGCTGATACGCTCGCCCACGCTGCGCATGGCTTCGATCTTTGCCTGGCGGTCGGAAACATCCTTGGCTTTGCTGATCTCTTTGGATACTGCGTTGCGCTCGGCTTTAAGGCCTTCTGCCTCCTGGATGGTCTGGCGGCGCAGTCGGTCGAGCTCCAGGATCTGGTCGACGGGGTCGGCCTCCGTCTGGCGGTCTGATAGCGCTTTGCGCACCACGTCGGGCTGTTCACGGATGATATTGATATCTAACATAGTCGCACCTCCTGAGATGCCCAAATACTTCAATAAAAAAACCCCCTCTCCAGCAGGACGAGGGGGCTCCCGTGGTGCCACCTGCAGTTTGCCGGCCTGTCTGCTGCCCGTGAGGGTAGGAGACATGGTCAGCCTCAACTCTGCGCTAACGGGCAGCCCCGGCTCCCTTGGTCCGCTGGTTTTCCGGATCTGCGGGAGCGATTGGACCGTTGTCCGGTCCGGTGGAGGGGATTTCACCTGTTTTACCTGCCGCCTCGCACCACCCGGCAGCTCTCTGGCTGGAAGACAGGTTACTTATCTCCGCGCTGGTCGTTTTTATATCGCTTAGAGCGGATTATACATTAGGCTGTGGGCATGTCAAGAGAGGGGCTGCACGGTTAGTGTAATATTTAAAAACGACACAAAGGACACAATGGACACAAAGGTTTTTATAATTTAAAATTTTGGCAATATTTTTCTGTCATTTCTTATCATTGAGGCATCCCCCAGGTTCTGGGGGGAGAATCCCCCAAGTTCTTGCTAGGGGCACGATTTATCGCGCCCCGGTATTGATCCTGCTTTTATATGGAGGCTCGATCATGCTTGCGCATGCAGGAAACCGTGCTCCCGAATAATTCTGCCCATTGCTAATTTACTTGTGTATCTTGCTACCTGGTGCGCCAAAGGCATACTCGTCAGTCACCAGGAATTCATTACCCAGCTTCAACTGTTGCCACTTCCGGGCTCACCAGCGAATAGTAGATATTGCGTCCCCGCTTCTCTCCCTTGATTAAATTTGCCTCTTTCAGCACCCGCAGGTGGTGCGAGGTGGTGGACTGGGCTGATCCCAGGAATTCCACCAGTTCATCCACGGTGAACTCACCCTTCGCCAGCAGCTTGACAATCTTGACCCGTGTCTCGTCCGCCAACCCGTTGAACATCTGGGCAATATCCACCACCTGCTGCTCGTCCATCCCGTCCACGTTGGCAAACCCGGTTAGCGCCTGGCAACAGATCTGCCCGGGGGCAAAATCCCCCGGGTTTGCCTGGGCTGAAATTGGGATGATCTGGATCAGCCTGGGAGCTGAGCTCTCACCCGCACCAGTAACCTTGAGCACGGTCGGTGAGCTACCAGTCTCGAGCAGCGTATGCGTCAGGCTTAACAGGAATTCCTGCTGTGCCTCCGGCGGCAGCTGGGCGAACAGTTTTTCCACGAACGCCAGGCGCTCTTCCGGTTGGGTATTTTCCATTGCTTTATCCAGCAGCTGGGAGATCAGGGTGGAGGTGATGTTATCCATGGGTTTATCCTTGTACAACCTATCTAAAATTATCAATATATCCACCGAACATCATACCAGAAGGTGGATTGATTGTCAAGGAAACGATTAACGCATCGAGTTTATTGGATTAATATGACATTCTTCCTCTTGACTTATCGAAAATAATGGATATAATCTGATATATAACCATAAAATACACTTATCCATTGAAAACTAATCAAGGAGTGAAGACCATGTCAGAATCAAAAGTTGAAGAAAAACCCAGCGATATCCGCACCACCGTGCGCCAGCACTATGGTGAAGCTGCCGCCAGCTTTCAACCTAAAAGATCATCCAGCTGTTGCGGCTCGAACGCTTCGGAGGACCTAACCGCCAGCAAGCTCTATCCCCTCTCCGAGCTCGACACCCTGCCCGAAGAAGTTACCGGGCTCTCTATGGGTTGCGGCGATCCGATCACCCTGGCCTCGCTCAAGCCCGGTCAGACCGTGCTCGACCTGGGTTCGGGCGGTGGCATCGACTGCTTCATGGCTGCCAGGAAGGTCGGCGAGACGGGTCATGTGATCGGTGTGGATATGACTGCCGAGATGCTCGAGAAAGCCCGCGCAAACCAGTCCAGACTGGGCTTCAAGAACGTGGAATTCCGCCTGGGCGAGATCGAGCACCTGCCGGTGGCCGATAACACGGTGGACGTGATCATTTCCAACTGCGTGGTCAATCTATCCCCCGATAAGCCGCAGGTATTCAATGAGGCCTTCCGCGTGTTGAGATCTGGCGGACGGCTGGCCCTAAGCGACATCGTCACCGATGGTCCACTGCCACAGGAAGTCAAGGATAGCCTGAGCGCATGGGCTGGTTGTGTGGCGGGAGCGCTGGATGTGAAGGATTACATTACTGACCTTGAAGCCGCAGGTTTCAGGAACATCGAGCTCACCCCCACCTACTTCGACCAGGAAGAGATAGACGAGTATATCAAGCAGGCAGCTCCTGATTCATGTTGCCAGCCAGGTACGCGCTTGGTGATGAGTGATGGCGTGCAGGTCAAGGTGGTCGATCTCAAGGAGCCGGTCGACCTGGGTGGCAAGCCGGTCAGGGAATCCGTCTTCAGCGCCCAAATCACGGCTTATAAGCCATAATTAACGGGTGATGCTCAACCTTCCGATGCTAATTGGGCTTCGGAAGGTTTTTATTTAACCATTTTTACGGCTTGGAATTTCGCATTGTGAGTTGTAGGGGAGGGTCTGCTGAGGTTCCCAGGGAGGAAAGCATCTTCGGGGAGATCAATAACAAGGCGTCAAATCGATCTCGTAAGACCCTCCCCTCCCTTATAGAGCGATGTCTTCATCATCTTCTTCGTGTATTCCTAAAAACAATGGGCTGCCCCTTACTTCTGGGACAGCCCGTCAACATTTGGGATGAAATGCGATATTAATTACTTGCTTCCCAGTGAGTTGAATTTTCCTAACCCGCTAGAATTCGTATTGGTCTGGGGGCTGCCAAAGTAGGAGACGCTGCCTGCACCGCTAATCTCGCCCGTTAGTTGGTCGGTGACCCACAGCGTGGCGCCGCCTAATCCCGAGATGGTGATACTGGCGGTTTGGATCTTCAGGTCAGGGGCGTTGATACTGCCGGCGCCGGAGATCTCAAGAGTAGCCTGGGTAGCTTGTCCGTTGATATCGATCCCGCCCAATCCACTCAGGGCTACGTCGAGCTTATCCGTGGTGATCTGGTTTTGTAGGATCCTCCCGGCTCCGCTCATGTCAATTTTCATGCTGGGTGTCGAAAGGGTTTCGATCTGGATATCACCCAACCCGCTGACATTGAGATCGGTGAGGTTTACTACCACGATGGTGAACACCAGCGGATTGCTGCTGGGTAGAGAGGTGACCGTGATATTTTCCTTGGTCTTGATCGTGAGAGTACCGTTGCTCACCGTGGTGGTGATCTCAGGTACCAGGTTATCGGGACCGGAAATATTGAGCGATTCTTTATCTCCCTGTAGGATGTTAACCTTTCCCAGGGTGCTGAAATCGATCGCGGTGAAGCCGCTGACATCCCGGTTCTCACTCATGTTCACGTTGGATGGGGTGATCACCTTGACACCCGCGTTTGATAAGACACTGCAGCTGGCTAATAACATGGATAGGATAAGAAGTGAAATACACAGAATTTTGGTTTTCATTGCTGCTCCTTTATGTGCGTGGAATGACCGCACTGGTTTGATACCATAATTATAAAATATTTGATTAAATTATATCCTGGTCAAATGAAGAGTTATTCACTGTCCATGTGGATAGGTTTTGCCAGGTTGGGGTCACCAGATTTGTTCTACCACCGAGTAGCCCCAACAAATAAGCGTTCTACCGTTCACTCAATTGCTTCTTGAACCCCTCCAGTGCCGGGATGGGCGTCGGGTCGATCTCGTACAACATCGCCAGGTAATATGCCACGTAATCCCCCAGGTGCAGCGCAGTCCACTGTTGGGAGAGAGTGCTCTCTCCCTGTGCATCCATGAAATCGGTGCTCAGACCCTCGAGCATATACGCCTGCTTGGTTAGCTCTGCCCTCAGCAGGTTGCGCGGGTGATACGACGGAGCCCGCAGGAACAGCGCCATGGCCGATGGCAGTCCGCTCTCTGGCTGGGTAAGACCCGCCAGGGCATTGTGGTCGGCTTCGGGCAGCAGTTCGTACTGTGCCCACGCCTTGGCCAGCTCGTTGATCTGAGTCTTCCAGCGCCTGGCGACCGGCTCGAGCACATCTGACCCGAAGACCATCACCCAGCGACCCACCAGCTGCCCAGCCTCACGCTTGGCAAGGTTGCGCACCACCGGTACTTCGGCTTTCAGTTCCGCCTGTTGTTTGCGCATAGCCGTGATTGCACCGGATAGCTCGTTGGCTGGGTCAGGGATCAATCCCAGCCGACTCAGCAGTGCCAGTAGCAGGCTGAAGGAAAATCCCACCGCTGCCCGCGGCTGACCGGGATGTTCGAAGGTCCACAATGGGGTGTTCGTGGCGATAGCCTGAGCAGCCAGTTTTCCCCCCGTACACAGCGCCAGGATCCGGCATCCCGCGGTTTGTGCCAGCTCGAAAGCTGCCAGGGTTTCCTCGGTGTTGCCAGAGTGCGAGCTGGCGATCACCAGTGTTCCGGGTCCATGTGCCCAGGCCGGCAGGCTGTAGCCGCGCTGTACAACAAGCGGCACCGGGCACAGCGGAGCGGCGTAAGCCGCCAGCAGGTCAGCCCCGATGGCTGAGCCGCCCATGCCGGCGATGAGCACGTTTTTAAAACCCTGCCAGGGGGGCAGGTTCAAGCTCAATCCCTGCTTGTAGGCGTTCTCAAACTGGCTGGGAAGGTTTTCGATTTCGGCCAGGTAGTTTTGCTGGTCGATTGTATGAAATGCGGTGAAATTGTTCAGGTCCATAAATGCCTCTTTGATATCCCCTTTGTTGTTTACCTTTATGGTTAAGGTTTGGCTATTTTACCCTGTTTCTGGAGCAGGTGGGTATAGATTTCACGCCGTGACCAGCCGGAAGGTTCTGCCAGCCAGGCTGCCGCCTGTGAGCCAGACTCACCACCTGCCAACCGCCGCTCCAGCTCCTTGTTCAATTGGTCTTCCGTCCAGCGTTCGGGCTGGTCCGTGCATCCCGCCACCACCAGGGTGAACTCGCCCCGCGGCGGATTCTCGCTGAAATGCTTTATAGCCTTGCTCAGGCTGCCGCGGAAGATCTCCTCGTGCAGCTTGGTCAGCTCACGTCCCACCGCCATCTGCCGGTCACCCAGCTCAGCCTGCATCTGTTCCAGAGCTGGTAATACCCGGTTGGGAGCCTCGAGGAAGATCAAGGTGTAGGGAAAGCCGGACACCTGTTTCAGTAAGCGCTCTCGCTCGCTGCGCTTGCGGGGGAAATAGCCCAGGTACAGGAAGCTATCGGTGGGTAGACCGGAAGCCACCAGCGCAGTGATGGGAGCACACGCCCCAGGGATGGGGCTCACGGCATGACCGGCCGCAATCACCGCCCGTACCAATTCATACCCCGGGTCGTTCAAAGCCGGTGTGCCGGCATCTGAGACCAGGGCTACGTCCCCCTGTTCGAGTGCTTCCAGCACTTTTTCCAGGCGTACCAGCTTGTTGTGTTCGTGGTAGCTCATGCACGGGGTGTGGATGTCGTAGTGTTGCAGTAGCCTGGCTGTATGGCGTGTATCTTCAGCCGCGATCAGCCGTACTTCCCGCAGTGTACGCAAGCCGCGGACACTGATATCCTCCAGGTTTCCAATCGGGGTGGCAACCAGGTAGAGAGTACTCATGGCAGCGCCCAGGTGAGTAGGTTGAGCGTCAGGGTGAAATCACCTGGGTTCAACGCAACCAGCAACACCCGGCCAATCCGCCCCTGGTTGGTGGTGTAGCACAAGTAGGTGCCAACAGGTAGGCTCTCCACAGCAATTGGCGCAGAGCTCATCGCAGCTGATTGGCAATTTGCCAGGGATGGCTCCGTATTGCCATATACCCCGATCAAAGCACCAGATTGGGGAGCCAGCCAATGGTACCCATTCTCATCAGCCTGATAGGCCAGGTCTTCATCACCGCTGTTCAATGAGAGTGTATCCAGGTCGATGGAGTCACCCGGGATGGCTGACAGCTCACCGCCCACCTGCCCTGGTGGGGTCACTGTGGCAGTCGGAGTCGCGCTGGGGGTGGTGGTGACCGAAAAAGTAGCTGTGCTCGTGGGTGTGGTCTGGTTGGCTGCCACCACAATGCGCACCCAAAAAGGTAAGTTCCCGTTCGGACCGATGCCAAAAAGCTCACTCGCAGGGTTGGCCAGCTTCCAATTACCCTGGTATGTCCCGGGTGTCTGTGGGGCAACCATCTCGATCGAAATCTCGACGTTTTGTAAAGGCATTACATTCCCTTTTAATGGCACCGATTCAGGTGCTTCCATGCGGTCGCCGTAGAAAAAGGTGGCAGAATAGGAGCTCGTCCAGGTGCAAGTGCCGGTATTAACCAGCTTCCAGGTTTTAACGAAACTCTGTCCCGCCGGGATCACCGTATCGTCCTGGATGGTGACATCGATCGGGTTACCTGCGCCAGCCTGGTCGCACAATACCGGGGTGCTGGTCTGGGTCACTGGTCCGCTCGTGGGGGTTATTTTCGCAGTCGGCTGGAGCGTGGAAGGTGGTTGGGTTGGCAGGCTGGTGGGCGATGGTGAAACGGTCTCCGTCGCAGCTGTCGCGGTGCTGGTAATTTGACTATTTACGATGGCTGCGATGGTTGTTTGTACTTGGGTCTGGTTCGGAGTGGGGGTATTTGCCGGGGTAGCGCTGGCAGAAATGCGTGTGATCACCTGCCAGAGCAAGAAGATGATTCCTCCTGCCACCAGTACCCACACCAGGGCGGTTAACACTCCAAACCGTATCGGGGCTCGTTTTTGGGTTGCCACTGGAAATAGTCCCTAAGCCCCTATCCCCAGCCGGTTTGCGAGCAGGCAGGCAATCTGGCGAGCTGCTTCGGGTCGGGCAGCCTGGCAACAGGCTTCAGCAGCCAGCTCGAGCTGTTTTGGATGTGCGATCCACGCCCGCAGCGCGCTGACGATATAGCTCATCTTGGGTGCCCACACTCCCACGCCCTCAGAGATGACGTAATCCACATTGCCATCTTCCTGACCAGGCAGGCGGCTGTACAATATCATTGGCAGCCCGGCGTTGAGTGCCTCCGTGATTGTGCTCGGGCCGGCTTTGGTCACCAGGATATCCGCCGCCCGCATGAAGTCAGGCATCTCGTGGACGAAACCATATATCAGGGTTGTCATCGGCCATTTCCTGGCTTCCAGGCGCTCTTTAAGTTCCACATTGCGCCCGGCAATAACCACCAGGGTAATGGGCAGGTTGGCTTCAGCAATCGCCACGGCAGTTTTTTCGAGCGGTCCCATTCCCTCGCCGCCACCAACCAGCAGCACGGCAAGCTTGTCTTGAGGCCAGCCTACTCCCAGGCGCAGGCTATTCTTATCACCTGCTGGCCGGCAGAATCGGTCTGCCACCGGCAGCCCGATGATTTTAACCTGCTCGGGCTTGAGACCCGCCAGCAGGGCATGCTGGTAAGCAGCTTCGGTGGGCACGATGCACAGGTCCACCCCCTGGTGATACCACATGGTATGGCCGGTGATTAAATCAGTGACCACGGTGATGAAGGGCGGGCGCTGCTTACCCAGTGCATGCAGGAAGGGGTCATTCGCCAGAGGGTGCACCGAGACGATCATGTCTGCAGGATAGCGGTTGATCACCTTGCGCAGTTTGCGGCGCAGGTAGGGGTAGGCGCCTTCGACGATCAGCTTTGAACGGCGGTTGCCATTGCTGAGGCGGTAGCCGAACCCCCACACCTCGGGCACACGCACCATGTATGGATACATCTTGGGGGCGTAGCTCAGCGGGCGGGGGGCAGCATCCTTGAAGATATCCACCATTTGGGTGGTGATGAGGTCGTTAAACTCAAGCTTGAGAGCCTCAATAATGGCTTCCGTCGAGCTGCGGTGACCACCGCCGGTATCTGAAAACAGGAACAGGATGTGAGGTCGTTTGGTAGGGAGATCAGCCATTGGAGGAGCCGGGGGTTTCTGTATGGGGTGTTCTCGTCTTCACCCGACGTGCAAGCTGGCGGCGGGGCAGTAAAACGCGGTGCCCGCAGCTCAGGCATTCTATGCCGATATCCGCACCCAACCGGACGACTTTCCATTCATAGCCTCCGCAGGGGTGCGGCTTGCGCAAACGAAGGACATCGTCCAGCTGTAAATCGGGCAGCATGAGGGCATTATAACACGCAGGCGAAATACCCTTGGATGGTATAATCTTTGCCGAAGGAGATATCCTGCTTTGCTAAATTTCTTATCCAACCCATCTGTGTTGATCAGCTACGTAATTATTTTACTGACTGCCTTCCCGGTGCATGAATTTGCCCATGCCTGGGTGGCGGATCGCTTTGGGGATGACACCCCGCGGGTAAACGGCCGCCTTACGCTCAACCCATTTGCCCATCTGGATCCCATTGGCACGATTATGATGCTCGTAGCGGGTTTTGGATGGGCGAAACCCGTACCGATCGATCCCTATGCACTCCGTCGACGTTCGTCAGCGGCACCCATGCTGGTCTCCCTGGCTGGGCCGATGTCAAATTTTCTGATGGCAATTTTAGCTGCCATCCCTTTCCGGTTAGGGCTGGTCTCCACCTCTGAAATTCACGTTGTATCAACCACCTTCCTGCCAAACTTTGCTACTTTCCTCAGCACGTTCATAGAGATAAATCTTTTGCTGATGTTGTTCAACCTGATCCCCTTGTTCCCTTTGGACGGCGAGAAAGTCATCGCCTATTTTTTGCCTCCTGCCGGTCAGCAATTTTTGGAAAATATTCGCCCTTTCAGCCCGATGATCCTTCTGGCAATCGTGCTGATATTACCTTATGTTGGCATCAATCTACTGGGAAATATCCTCTATCCAGCTTTAATAAGCATTACTAAATTATTGATCGGGGCTTAATGATTGTGGGCATCCGTTACCGAGTGCGCCAGTTCTGGCGCATCCTATCTTTAAAAATTGATCAATGTGAGCTGGAGCAGGCAAAGGATTTATTGACCCACCAACAATGGGAGCTTTTTACCCAACTCCAGCCTGGCGAGCAGAGTCATGCTTTGGCGATGTACCGCAAACTGCTCGAGCAGGGCGAAAACCAGCCTGACCTGTTGGTGGCAGCCTTGCTTCATGATGCGGGCAAGCTGCGCTACCGCATGAACCCGCTGGAACGGTCGCTGGTGGTCTTGGCGAAGGCGGTGCTGCCTGAGCAGGCACGTCTTTGGGGAGAGCTGCCACTGAGTGGATGGGAGCGCACTCCAGGTTGGCGTAAAGCTTTCGTGGTGGCACGGCAGCATCCCGGGTGGGGAGCCGAGCTGGCTCGAGAGGCAGGTGTGAGCCGCCTGACGGAAAGCCTGATTCGCAAGCACCACGACCTTCCCTGCCCAGAGACAGAGCCAACAGAGAACAGCCTTCTGCACAAGCTCAGGCTGGTGGATAATGAAAGTTAACAGAGGCTTCAGATGACTATCACGATAACCATCATCGGAACAGGGCAGATTGGCGCCTCCATCGGCCTGGCATTGGGAGCACAGAAAGACCTGTTCCTGCGTATTGGTCACGATAAGGATATCAAGATTGCCAACCGGGCGAAGGCCATGGGCGCCGTGGATAAGGTTGAGATCAACCTGTTCCGCGCCATTCAAGATGCAGCAATTATCATCCTGGCGCTTCCCCTGGACCAAATTCGCGAAACCCTTCAGCTGATCTCCCAGGACCTCAAGGAAGATGTCGTCATCATGGATACCGCCCCGGTGAAGGGCGAGATATTTAAATGGATTAGTGAGCTGCTTCCACCCCAGCGCTACTATATTGGTCTCACCCCGGCGATTAACCCGCTTTACCTGGTGACCCCAGGCTCAGGCGTCGAAGCCGCACATGCCGACTTGTTCAAGGATGGCATGATGGCGATCCTCACTCTTAAGGATTTGCCGCCGGATGCCGTCAAGCTGGCGATCGATTTCACTCACCTGTTGGGTGCTGATGACCTGTTCATCGACCCGCTTGAGTTGGACAGCATGATGTCTGCCATACATATCCTGCCCCAGCTGGTCGCTGCTTCTCTGCTGAACTCCATTGAGGATCAGCCAGGCTGGCAGGATGCGCGCAAAATGGCCGGTCGACCTTATGCAGGAAGTACCAGCGCCATCGCGCAGTCTGGTGAGGTGAGCTCACTTGCCAGCCAGACGATATCTGTTCAAGAGCATCTTTTACGTCGTATGGATGCGTTCATAGAAAATCTATACCAGCTGCGCCAGCAGATTGCTTCAGGTGATACTGAGAAAATACAGCAGGAGCTGGAGCGTGCCAGACAGAGGCGTGAGAAATGGCTCGGGGATCGGACAGCCGCCAATTGGGCGGTAAATGAAAGCTCTACAAAAGCTGTGATGCCCACTGCCAGGCAGGTATTCTCCCGCATGTTCACCTTTGGCGGAGGAAGAAAGCCGAAACCACCGAAATAAATCCCACAATCTAACCAAGCGAGGTAGCAAATGACCGATAAACTACAATGGATCCAGGATGAAATCCAAAAACTGAAGGATGACGGGTTGTACAACCGCATTCGCACGCTCGGCAGTCCCCAGGGAGCGTGGCTGGTGGTGGATGGAAAACGTGTGCTCAACTTTTGCTCCAATAACTACCTGGGACTGGCAAACCACCCGGTCATCGTCCAGGCTGCCCAGGATGCCGTGAAGAAATACGGGGTTGGACCAGCTGCGGTGCGCTCGATTGCCGGCACCATGGAGCTTCACCTGGAGCTGGAACGACGGTTGGCAGCCTTCAAAGGGGTGCAAGCCGCCATCACCTTCCAATCGGGTTTTACTGCCAATCTGGGCACCATCCCGGCGCTGGTGGGCAAGGATGATGCCGTCTTCTCGGACGAGCTTAACCACGCCAGTATCATCGATGGCTGCCGGCTGAGTGGCGCCAAGATCATCCGCTATTCCCACTGCAACCCGCAGGACCTTGACCGGGTACTGAGTGAGGAACGCTCCAAGTACCCGCGCGCCATGGTGATCACGGATGGTGTCTTCAGCATGGATGGAGACATTGCTCCCCTGGACAAGATCTATGAGGTGTCTCAAAAGTATCAGACCATCCTGATGGTAGACGATGCGCATGGCGAGGGTGTACTCGGTAAGGGCGGGCGCGGCATCGTAGATCATTTCGGTCTGCACGGCAAAGTGGATGTTGAGGTGGGTACTCTTTCCAAAGCCTTCGGCGTGGTGGGAGGGGTGTCTGCAGGCAACCCGGTGGTGGTCGAGTGGCTACGCCAGCGCGGGCGCCCATTTCTGTTCTCGTCTGCCATGACCGTCCCCGATGTGGCTGCTTGCCTGGCCGCGTTGGATATACTGGAAGGCTCCACCGAGCTGGTGGATAAGCTGTGGGATAACACCCACTACTTCAAGGCGGAGATGCGCAAGCTGGGTTTTGACACAGGGTTAAGCACCACCCCCATCACCCCGATCATGTTGGGTGAAGCTCCCCTGGCACAGCAGTTTAGCCGCGAGCTGTTCGAAAACGGTCTATTTGCCATGTCGATCGGCTTCCCCACCGTCCCGAAGGGTAAAGCCCGCATCCGCGTGATGATCTCAGCCGCCCACAGCCGTGATGACCTGGATAAGGGTCTGGAGACCTTTACCGATGTGGGTCGTAAGCTGGGTGTGATTCAATAAGCGTTTAGGCTCATAATAGAACTCGAAGGGGCAAACCAGTCCGTTGCCGTCGAAAACCCAATATCAAGCGTAGGGGCACGATATATCGTGCCCCTACTGGAAAAGATATCGTCGTAGATTGGCTAATTTATTTTAATGCTGCGCCTCAACCATTCTAACAACTTAATCCTGAGCGGGTTATTCCTTAAATGGGTCGAAGGTCGGGTTCGTGCCAGCCCAGATGCAGCTCGGGCGTCCATCCAGGTTGCAGGCTGTGCCATGGCTGCAGCGGTGTGCCAGGATGCGCCCCGGTTGGTCGGGCATCATGTCGGGTGGGTACACCACCTGCGCTTGCAGACCAACTTTCTCGTCCACATGCTGACAATATTGGATTTTCACGGTTTCCCAGGTCTTTTCGGTCATGGTTATACTCCGGTTAGCATTTAGTATACCTTTAAGTCTGGGCGTGGCAAAGAGGTTTATTAATCCAGGCTAATGCGGGTGAGAGAAAAGCGTGTTGCTCATAAACCGGTTACCGGCATCAATTGTGGTCTGAGGCATTTGCGAGGGGTACTTCGACCTTTTTAAGCAGCTCTTTCACCACCTCATCTGTCGTCTCGCCACTCAAAGCATTCTCTGGGTTCATCATCATCCGGTGCGCCAGGCAAGCCCCTGCCACGTGTTTGACGTCATCAGGGATCACGTAATCCCTCCCTCGCAAGGCGGCATGCGCCTGTGCCGTATGGAACAACGCCAGGCTGCCGCGCGGACTGGCTCCAAGCGCTAGGGAAGGGTGCTCGCGTGTGTTGAGCACCAGGCTCAAGATATACCGCCTGACGCTCTCGACCACATTCACCTGTCTCACCTGGCGCTGCAGCTCTGGCAGGCTCAACCCGTCCACTGACTGCTGCAGGCTGTCAATCGGGTGAGCCAGTTGTTGCATCTGCATCATGGCATCTTCGCTCGGCTGGTCTGGATACCCGAGGCTGATCCTGAACAGGAAGCGGTCCATTTGAGACTCGGGTAGCGGGAAGGTGCCCTCGTACTCGATCGGGTTCTGCGTTGCCAGCAGCAGGAACGGTTTGGCCAATGGATAAGTAACCCCATCCGCGGTCACCTGTCCTTCGCCCATTGCTTCCAGCAGAGCGCTTTGGGTGCGCGGCGTCGCCCGGTTGATCTCATCTGCCAGAAGCAGGTTGCTGAAGACGGGTCCCGGTCTGAACTCGAACTCGCGCGTTTTTTGGTTGAAGATCGAGACCCCGGTGACATCATTGGGCAGCAGGTCAGGGGTGCATTGCAGCCTTTTGAACTCCAGCCCGGTGGTGATGGCGACCGCCCGCGCCAACATTGTCTTACCTGTGCCAGGCGCATCCTCGATCAACACGTGCCCTTCACATAATAGGGCGATTAACACCAGCTCAATTGCCGGGCGCTTCCCCACAATGACCTTCTCAACGTTGTTGATCACCTGTTCGGCGAAACTGCGAATTTCACTGGTAGCCACTTCACTCGATGTATTTTTTCCAGTCATTGAGCATTCCTCCTATCCAACCTCGTTATCGCCTCTCTCAGTTTTACCATATGACTATCCCTGGAACCGCTGTAGTATCGAATTCCTGACATTCAGCACCCATATCAGGCGTAGCTGCCAGCGCAGTTTGCTCCACTGGCTAATAATTCCGGTAGAACCTGACGGATCGGTGGACTCGGGCCGGTAACATAGCAGAACGATCCTGCTGATGATCGCCAGAGTCCCCTCGCCTGCAGCGGAACCAATTGAAATGAGCCCTCCAGAGCCTGTAATTTCGGAAATACGTCTGGCTGCTGAGGTTGCAAACTCGTATGGGGTCTCGCCTCCATCCATAGGGGTACGCAGCATTTTCCCATATCGTCTCATCCTGCGGTAAACCATCCGGGCAGCCTCACGTGGTTTTAAGCGTCGTAAATTGAGCTCATCTACGATCACCCAGGCAATGACTGGAGTGACCAGCACAATCAAAAGGATATACCCAATATATTTCCCGATGTTGCCTATAACAATGCCATTGCCTGTAGTTTTAGGAGGCGTAACCTGGGTTGTTGGCAGAGGCGTGGCTGCCAATGCGGACTGCCCGGAGCGAGTGATTGCCGGCAGCCCGGCAGTTGGCTCGAAGGGTACCCAGCCCACGTCCGGGAAAAATACTTCCACCCACGAGTGCGCCTCTGCCTGGGTGACGATGAAGCGTTTTGAATATAGGTTATATGTACCGCTGGCGTAACCGATGGCAAGCCGGGCGGGTAACCCCGCAGCCCGCGCCAAGACTACCATCGCCGAAGCATAGTAGTCGCAGTATCCCTTGCGCAGGTCAAACAGGAAATAATCCACCAGGTCCTGGTTTAGCGGTGGGCGGGGAACATCCAGGGTGTATGGAAAAGTACGCAGGTATTGTTCAATGGCGTGTGCCCGGTCGTATGGGGTTGGCTCGGTGGCGGTTAGCTGGATGGCTAATTCCTTGACTCGTGTGGGCACCTCAGCTGGCAGTGTCAGGTATCGCCGGGTAACCCAGGCCGGGTATGCCTGACTGGAAGCACGTAAGGTGGTTTCATCAACCGCCGGGACCAGGGATTGGACCGCAAAGACATTACTCCCTGTCAGGATACCGAACAGGTCACTAGAGGAGCGCCAGGCCGCGCTGCTAGGCACATCGATGGTCACCGGCTCCCCAGCCGCATAGATCAAGCCGCCTTCTCCAGGTACCGCGCTCACCAGCTCCTGGATCAATACATGCCCGGGGAGGTGGTCCGGTTGGATTGGTTGGTCACCCTGGTATTGGGTTTGGTCGGTGGCGCTTGTGCTCCAGCCATGCCCGGTGTAGATATCGTAGGTGAAGCTGCGCCAGTATAACGGCGGCATCTGCCCTGCCGGTGGTAACGCCGACATGTCATTAATCCTGACTGACATCACCACCTGTGTAGAAAGCTCTGCGCCGCCTCCGATCAGCAGCTCCCTGGGTAGACCCGGGCTGCGGATGGTGCTTAAAGGGTCGGGAGTAGAGGTAGATGCTGGAATAATCCCCAGGGATTTCGCCAGCCCGCTTTCCCCTTGAGAGGAAGATCTGCGGATCTCGGAGCTCCAATGGATTACCTTCTGGAGTGAAAGTGAAGAAATGAAAGCCGATAGCACTACCAGCATGATGGCAATAACCAGGGATATTCTGCCTATTTCGCGCCTTTTGCGAGAAGGATAAGCCACCCCGGACGCGTTCCAACCTTGTTCACGCCGGTCGTACTGCACCACCGCGATAAGCATCAGGGTCACCCCCAGGATCAGGTAGATCGAGGTAGAGTTATAACGCCCGTATGAAAGGGTGAATAAATTCAAGAGCAGAGCGGGAAGCACCGCCAATACGGCATTCCCTGTGGCTTCGACCACCCATCCAGCCCAGGCTGCCACCAGCCAAACCATAAAACCCCACACCAATCCAGCCGCCACGGGATCAAAGCTCGGCTGCCCGGAAGTTAAATCCCTGATCAACGTAACCACTCGTTCCAAGACCACACCTGTGGAGGTAGATACATGCTGCAAAGCAATACTGAGTGGAGTAAAGTCGACTTCCTTGATTCTCAAGGAAGTGAGAAAGCTGCCAATCAGCCGGAAGATTTCAGTGGGTACCGCCAAGACTTTATCAACCAACCCACCTGCATACAACAGGATAAACAACACGCCAAGTACGATTACCAACACTGCCGAGCGCCAGGCAGGCCAGCGAAAGATCGCAAGCACCCAACCGAGCATCAGTCCAAACAGCAGGCTTAGCCATAATGATTCCCAATCAGGGCCGGTCAAGACTGCCGATACTCCTGCCGTGGCCGCGGTTAGGAGAATGAACAACAGTAGAAGCGTGACAAATTTCTCGCCTCTACCCGCTCGTTTGGCTGCAGCCACCAGGGGGCGCTTCAATCCATACTCTGCCAATTCTGACTCCCTTGCTGAAGGGTGCGTTTCCCTAATCCGCTTGCAGATATCTGCCGGCGAACACCTTGGGCTGAAGTGGAATAAGCTTCTTCGAGAAGTGACCCCGGCATTCGGGCGTATGGGATTCGGCTCTGAGCCAGTGCCGAAATGATCTTACTTTGACCGGCGGGGCTGCCGAAATCAGTTGGGTCCACCAGCAATGACAACACCCCACCTCCTTTTCGCTGGCGTCCGGCGGCTGCCACCCAGGCAGGATCGGTGGAAGGTGTGACCAGGATCGTCGTGGTTGCCTGACCGAGACGGCCTTCCATCAGCACGTCAGCCAGCGAGCGATTGCCTGCCTGGGCTACCGCCAGCGAGCGCAGGATGCGCCAACCCTGAGCCGAGTCTGACCCTGGCTCAAGCCAAACGAACTGCGAACCTGCCATGGCCAGGCCGACCCTTCTACGTTCCCTCAGACCACGTAATGCCAGTGAAGCTGCCAGGATGATACATAATTCCAAAGTGGAATTATCGCCTGTTCCCGCCTGGATTGTACTTTCCAGGTCGACCACGATCCACCAATCGCGAGTGGTCGCTGTTTCAAGCTGCCTGACGATCAGGTCGTCGAAATGCGCTGAAGCGCGCCAGTGGATGTGCTTCAAGCTATCGCCAGCGACGTAGTTGCGCAACCCTACATCGCTAACATTTCGTTCGATATACCCTCTCCGATAGCGCTCATCACCTGATATCCCGCCAGTGGGTATCTTGAGCTGGGTTAGCGGAAGCACTGGCGGCGTGACCAGGATGGTGCTGGTCTCCCGGTCATAAAGGGTCAATGTGAAAATTCCGAAAGGGTCGGCACTACGCAGGCGGGTTGGTCCCAGGGTATACACCCCGCGCCGCTTGAATAAATGGCTCAAATGCCGGGTCCGTGAGCTACGCTGGGCTACATCTGAAACCATCCGGATCGGTGTATCCAGTTCCGTGGAAGCGTCGATAATCTCTACCCATATTGCGGGCAACCAGCCTTTGTTGATCAATCTAAGCTGTTCTGGCACCGACTCCCCAGCCATTGCCCAGGCTAGATGTATCCTGCGCTCAATGGATAAATTTCGCTTCATCGACCGTATCCATACCGCAGCGATAAGCAAGACTCCGGCGATACCAATGAAAAACACTAACCAGCCACGATAGCCTGTCAGGATATATAGTATGACAACGATCAACATCAGGATGGGTAAAAGCCACTGGTTGAGATGATACTCAGCCGGTTGTTCAGATTTATCAGGGTGCTTCCGATGTGGATTGTTCATCGAATTCAATACATCCAATGATATCGTTCGAATTCCCCCCTACTTTTCTGGACTTTTCAGAATATGGTTGGTTCTTATATCATTATCCTGTGGACCGAAGCTGCCAGGTTGGCGTAAATGAAACTTTCTCGACCGTCCCTGGCGATTATTTTGTTTTCGCGCCCGGCATTATTTTAAAAGCTCCTCCGCATAATGGCATGCAGTAAAGTGATTCGGGAGCAGCTCGCGCAGTGGGGGTTCGTCAACAGAGCAGTTGGGTCGTGCCATTGGGCAGCGTGGGTGGAAATGGCACCCGGAAGGTGGGTTGATGGCATTGGGTATTTCACCTTTTGGCATGGGCAGCTTGCGGCGGCGGGTCGGGTCCGGCACAGGGACGGCTTCCAGCAGAGCCTGCGTGTAGGGGTGAATGGTGTCTCGATACACGTCCGTTAAAGGTCCTACTTCACACAGCTTGCCAAGATATAGGATCGCAATCCGGTTGCACACATATTTTGCCGTCGCCAGGTCATGAGTGATGAATAGGTAGGTCAGGTCGAACTCTTCCTTAAGCTTCATCATCAGGTCAAGAAGCAGTGCCCGCACCGAGACATCTGCCATGGCGATCGGTTCATCGGCGACGATGAGGGCCGGATTGGTGACCAGTGCCCTTGCCAGCACCACTCGCTGGCGTTGACCGCCCGAGATTTGATGTGGGTATAAATCATAGAAAACATGTGCAGGGTTCATCCCCACGGCAGACAGGATGTCCAACACTCGCTTTCGGCGCCCATCTGGTGTTAGGTCGGTCAGGTGAATACGAGCAGGATGATCAATCGCCATACCTAGTGTCATGCGCGGGTTAAGCGAAGCCAGTGGATCTTGGAAGACAATTTGCATACGCGAGCGCATACGGCGCATTTCTTCCGATGAGAGATTGTTGAGGTTAACGCCATCGAAAATTACTTTTCCAGACGTGGGTTCCAACAAGCGTAAGACCAGTCTTCCAATAGTTGATTTTCCTGATCCGCTTTCGCCTGCCAGCCCGAACACCTCACCTTTCCGGATAGTAAAGCTTACATCATCCACAGCTTTTACTGACGGGACATGGCCGCGGTTAAGTAGGGTGGCGAAAAAGCCTGTTTGAACGGGGAAGAATTTACGTAGATGCTCGACTTGCACCAATCCCTCGCCTGAAGCGGAATTGTCTCCGGGTATGGCACTAGAGCGCGTAGGAGTTGACTCAAGCATGGCTCTTATCCTGTCTTTTTGCCATTACTGAGGGGTATAGCCAGCAAGCCGCCAATTGCCCTCCTTCAATGTCTTCCAGAGCAGGTACTTCTTCCCGGCAAATATCCATGACGAACGGGCAGCGCGGGTGGAACCGGCAGCCACGAGGGGGATGTGACAGGTCTGGTGGTGCACCCGCCATCTTGTAAAGTTCGGCGCCATCCAATAGAATATTTGGTACTGAACGCAGAAGTCCTTGTGTGTAAGGGTGCTTGGGGTGAGCAAAAACGTCCGTGACATTGCCAACTTCCATCATCTTGGCGGCATACATCACTGCTATTCGATCGGCAACTTCTGCCACTACGCCAATATTATGTGTGATGAGCAGGATGGTCAAACCGAATTCCTTTTGCAGCTCCTTAAGCAGGTCGAGGAACTTGGCTTCCACGATCACATCCAGGGATGTGGTTGGCTCATCGGCGATTACCAACTTTGCCTTCAATGATAGCGCCAGCGAGATCATCACTCTCTGCCGCATGCCTCCCGACATTTGGTGTGGATATTCGGTAATGCGCTCTTTTCGAATACCTAACCGCTCAACAAGCTCTTCCGAGCGTATACGGGCGTCTTTCTCCGAAACTTCTGGTTCGTGGGTCTGGATGGTTTCTGTCAGGTGATCGAGGATTTTCTGCACCGGGTTAAGCGAAGTCATCGGGTCTTGGAATACCATGCCGATCTCTGCTCCGCGTATCTGGGGCATATCGTCAATCGGCACGGTCATCAGGTCACGTCCATCAAACCACAGCTCACCTTTGGTGATCTTTGCCGGTCCGGAATGCAAGCGCATTAATGCCTTACCCAGGGTGGATTTACCACAGCCTGATTCGCCGACCAGACCCAGGATTTCACCCCGTCGAATATCGAGTGAGACGTCGTCTGTGGCTTTAACCGCCCCTGCCCGCGTGGTGTATTCGACGGTAAGATTGCGCACGGAATATAGAATATCTTCAGCCATCAGCGCGACCTCAGCTTGGGGTTGAATATCTCCATTAATCCTTCACCCATCATGGTAAATGCCAGTACAACCAGCATGATGGTGAATCCGGGGAAAGTGATCATCCACCAGGCATTCTGGATAAATTTTTGTCCACGCGCCAGGTCGATGCCCCAGTCCGCGACGGTTGGGGGCAGGCCCAATCCTAGGAAGGCCAGTCCGGCGCCGGTCAGGATTGCATCCGCTACGTTTACCGAAAAGATGATCGCCACCGAGGGGATCACATTTGGGAAAATGTAACGTTGTAGAATTTCTCGGCTGCGTGCCCCAATGCTGCGGGCCGCTTCTACATATACATCTTCTTTTACCGACAGAGCTTGACCACGCACCATACGGTAGTAAGTTGGTATATATAACACGGCAATCGCCACGATGACGTTTATGACACTGGGGCCTAAAACTGCCGTGATGGCAATCGCCAGGATCAAGCCCGGAAATGCATACAGGCTGTCCATCAACAAGCTCAGCAAGCGGTCAAATGATCCCCCGATAAAGGCTGCCATTAATCCCAGGGGCACACCAATTAACAACGAAATAAATGAGGCGCTGAAACCGATGATCAGTGCGATCCGCGTACCCCACAGGATCCGGCTCCACATATCTTGACCGATATCATTGGTCCCCAGCAGGAATCCACCCGCGGTTTGTACTCCCTCTGTAAAGGTTTGCACCTGATGTAAGTTTGGATACTGTGCGGAGGCAGCCTTAAATTCATCCGATTGGACCACCGCAGCGTTAGCTTTCCCATCGACGACGGCCTGAAGTGCTTCCTCCAGGGTTGGATGGCGGTCGATAACCGGTCGCAGGCGTAGTCCTGCCGGCTCATTTTTAATCTGGTTATCGATCGCTTGGGCGGCATCATTTAATGCGCTGGCAGAATTACCACCAGCAACTACGCTAACCTTGGGTCGTGGTTGGCTGCTGGTGACGGCCAGGTCCGAAAGCGTGCTGACCGTTGAGGTGATGGGCACGATTAGTACTGGAACTGGTGGATACTCACCGGGTGGCAGGAAGCTGGGTCCGACCTGTGTATCGGGCGAATAAGGCGCGAATAAGCCAGGTATGATGGCGATGATAATGAAAATAATAACTAAAACCGATGAAATGGCTACAAACCACCAGTCAGCTCCGTACCACTTGCGGGCGTTCAGAATGCGCCTAGCAATGGATACCTTTTGGAGTTCAACTTCCCAGGTGATTTCTTCAGGGATAACTTCAGGCGGCTTTTCGTTGAGCGCAGTCATAGATTAATACCTCACCCTCGGATCGACCAGGCTGTAAATGACATCGACCGCCAGGCTGATCATTGCCACCAGCAGGGCAAACACCACAATCACGCTCTGCACGGCAGTGTAATCGCGGGAGGAGATGCGTTCCACCAGGTAGCTGCCCATACCAGGCCAGGAGAAGACCGTCTCAGTCAGCACTGCTCCCGCCAGCAGGATGGCAACCTGCAGTCCGATCAATGTGATGATCGGGATCAAGGCATTCTTGAGTCCATGGCCGTAAACCAGGACGCGCTCACGGATTCCACGCGCCCGGGCTGCTGAGATGTAGTCCATCGAAAGCGTTTCGATCACATTAATGCGGGAGAGACGAACAAATACGCCTGAAAGGATCAAGCCCAACGTAACCGTTGGTAAGATCAAGTGCTCGAGAACAGAAGCTAATGCAGCCCAGTTACCGCTGATAATGGCATCGATGGTATATATATTCGTCCGGTGAACCAGGGTTGTGCCAATAATGGGATCGATCCGACCGGAGACCGGCAGCCAGCCGAGTTTAACTCCAAAAAGAAGCTGGAGCATAAGACCTAACCAGAATATCGGTAGTGAGTAAATAACCACGGCATAAATCCGCCAGACGTAATCGATTGGTCCCTTGCGGTGGGCGGCGGCCATTGCCCCCCCGTAGATCCCGAGTAACAGCGCAAGAACAGAGGCAGGGATAACGAGCTCCAATGTGGCCGGAAAACGCTCGCTCATCTCGTCCACGATGGCGCGATGACCCCCAATGAGGGAATTTCCAAAATTAAGGGTGAATATCTGTTTTAAGAATCGGCCGTATTGCACGATCAATGGATCATTCAGACCCAACTGCGTTTTGATTTGTTCGACCATCTCCGGAGTCCCCTTGGGGCCAAGTTGAGATCTGATCGGATCACCTGGTATTACTCTCATGATCAAGAAGACCAGCGAACCCAGGATGAGAACCATCGGTAAAGTCATCACGATGCGGGTCAGGATATAACGCCGTAAGCCGGTTGAGCCTCGGATAAACACGTACGCCAGCAGCAACAGGGCGGGTATTAAGATGATGAGAGCAATCAGGCCTATTGGTGACATGCTTGCAGAACAACGAAAGGTTTGGGGAGCGGGCGGTTAACCCGCTCCCCATTAGTATAGATTATATATTATGGTGTCTTGGAAAGCAACGAGTAGGTAAACTCAATGTTTGGACCGATGTTCAATGTCTCAGGAGTAGCATAGTCGCTTGAACCATGGATATTGGGCCGGTAGACAACAAACTCCGGTACAAAGTATAACGGCACAGTCAACACCATGCTTGCTGCCATATCCTGGGCTTGTTTATAGAGATCAGCCCGTTTAGCCAGGTCTAGCTCGATATCGGCCTGCGAGAGCAGGCTCACCAGTTTGGTAGCATCCGCATTGTAAGCTCCAGGGACCGGATCACCGGTTGTGGAGCCCGCTTTAGCTACCGTGGCATTCGTTCCTTGACCACCGTTGTAGGTGAATGGATCCAGATAGTTGGATGTGTCGGGGAAGTCGAAGAACCAACCTGCGATAGCCACCGCATAGGATTTACCGCCAATCAAGGCAGGAAGATAGGTGCTCCACTCCTGTGCTTTCAGATTGACCTTGATCTCACCTGAGGCTTCAAGCTGGGTCGCGATCAATTGCATCGCTGGAACCGTTGAAGCACCATAATGATCAGGTGGGTACCATACATCGAGTTGCAGAGGGTTAGCGGCGGAATACCCTGAGGCTTCCAGGAATTGCTTAGCTGCGTCGATGTTCGGGGAGGCATACATGGTATCAAAAGAATCTGTTTGACCCATGAATCCTGGGGGAACATCCGACCAGATCGGGGTAACCGCACCAGCATATACCGTATCGACGATCGCGTTGCGGTCGACCAACGAAGCGATAGCCTTCGCCACGTTCGGGTCATCGGCGGGTGCCATGGTGTGGTTGATGATAAGGTGACGGATGCCACCACCTTGAACTGCTCCGACGGTTACGCCAGAAACATTCTTCAATTCCGCGATTTGACCTGTATCCAGGATACGCCATGCAATGTCGATCTCGCCATTTTGAACGGCTAGAGCCATGGTATTAGGATCGGAGTAAAAGCGAACGATGATCTGATCTACCTGTGGCTTTAGATCACCCGTGTAGTAAGGGTTCGGTTCGAACACCATCGACTCATTGGGTGTATATTGCGAGATGAACCAGGGGCCAACCCCATAAATGGGCGTAGGCGGTACTGGCACACACTTGTCAGCGGGGAAAGACTTGGGATCCGCAGGCATATAAGCCGCGGTTGCTAAGAGTTGCGGGAAGTACGCGATTGGAATGGTCAACGTAAAGACAATTGTCTTGCTGTCAGGTGCGGCGATGCTCTTTACAAAAGGTACCACCAAAGATGGTGACACTGCGTTGGGGCATGTCGCTCCAGGGCCAACGGTCAGCAGCCGGTTAAGCTGCTCTGCATACGATGTAGCATCCAGGGGTGTCCCATCGGCAAACTTAATCCCATCCTTTAACGTGAAGGTATAAGTCAAGCCGTCAGCAGACACCGTACCCATGTCAGTAGCAAGATCCGGCACAAGTGTCTGTTCACCCGGTTTCCACCTGAGTAAGCCATCATCGATATTTTTAATGATTTCCCAGTCATGAGTTGCATATGCATCCGCTGGGTCAAGGCTGCTAATTTTGTCGGTCGTCCCGATGATGATAGTGGTCTTACCGGCTGCAGCAGTGGGTGCTTCGGTTGGGGCTGCAGTGGGTGCTTCGGTAGCAGCTGCGGTCGGTGCTTCAGTTGCAGCTGCAGTAGGTGGCGTCGTTGGTGCAGCTCCCTGGGTTGGCGGCACAGCTGTGGGTGGCGTAGCGATTGGGTTCGAAACCGTCGGGGCGCACGCTGTCATTATCATGACCGCCACGATCAGCACACCAAAAATTTTGTACAAGCGATTGTATTTCATATATCCTCCTTTTAGGGACACATTATTGAACAGAAAGTATTGAACGAAGCTATTATGTTTTATCCTTTTGATGATCTCTTTTCTTAGACCTCCTCTCTATTGAATAATCTTTGACTCTATTCAATTAACAGCCCGACAATTATATACCGTTTTAATCTCATCACATTAATCATTTAATAAATGAATTATTAACATACTAAATATGAAAGGGCTTGGTTCATAGGCTTGATGCTGTTCGGTCCAGGACCTATCCCCATCATTGCGGATGTGCTTTGGTACGTAACCGGGAACGCCCTCCCGCCGATCGTAGTCTGGCTGATAGGCGACTCACCAGTCAGTGTTCAAAATTTCTAATTACTGCTGCGCCAATATCATTTTGGTGATTCTCCGAGATCTGGTCGATTATGACGCATGTACAGGCTGGCAGGGTTTATTCATGGACAAGATGACGAAAAACGGAGCGGGTTTTTACCCACTCCGTTTTATTCTATAACTACAATGATTTCTTCTGTTATGGTGTGAACTTGACCACCTGGGTAGCACATACACCTGTCATATCATTATGAGAGCAGATCGTAATGGTTGCCTCAAAGGAATGACCTTTTGGGTCATAGCTAAAGTTATCCGCAGCCACATAACCAACCTTGGCAGGGTCAATATAACCGATTTCTTTTTCTATGAAGCACCCATCCAGGAAATCAAAAACCGTTCTGCTGGTAGTTTGCTGTGAGTGCGCGGTTAAATCTTTTGCCACAATGGTATACGCCTGTAAGGTTTTTGTGCCGGTATTGACCACTTTGAATTCCAGGAAATAACTCCCGCAGACCTGGATCCGTGTGTAGTCCATGGTGAAATTTACCAGCGGAGGAGGTGGGGTCGCCACTGGTAAGCTGGTTAGATTGCCGCTGATGGTGATGTACTGGGTGAACAACCAGCATGACTGGCCGGGGTTGTTGGGGTCTTCCACCAAGACGTAGCTGTCATCGGTAGTTTGCGAAACAATTTTTGCGCTCTCGCCGCTTAAAAATGTGACCACCAACCCATAATCTGCTGACGGACCGGTTCGGCAGTTCGTGTTTTCGTTTATCAAAGCAGTTGGGCTTCCAGACACGCTTGCAGGTGTGTTTACCAGTGTGGCAGCTGATGTAGGTGCGTCAGTCGCCACAGGTGGTTGGGTGGGGGTTGAGGCTTCGGTTGGAAGCGGGGTGCTGGTCGGTGATAAAGTGGCAGTCGGTGCTGGAGTGTTGGTTGGGGGTGCGGTTGTTGGCAATGCTTGCGTGGGTTGAGCAGCCTGCGTTACAGCCTCAGTTGTGGGAGCAGGTTTCGGGCTGGTACAGGCAGATAGAAGTAGTGAGACCGCAATGAAAATGAGAACTAGGAGTTGCATATTTCTTTTCATGGGACCTCCCTTAAAAGAGTTCAATAGATTTTTAATGGGTACAATGATTTTATTCTAACAGTGTTTACTGTTTTTCACGAGTTTTATTTCCTATACTAATATGCCGGGCTCGTCTCCTTTTATTTTTGCAAGAACCTTTGACATTCTAAATTATTATATTGACATTGAACAGCCAGCCTGCTAAAATATGGAATGACGTTCTAAATAATGGGATGTAACCGACTCCTCAACCAAATATATATATCCTATACAAAATAATTTATTAACAATTTACAACGAATCCAGCATGACTGCATCGTCATCATGGAAAAATAACCCTTCACCGCGTATCGGAGGCAACCCTCCCCTGGGTGGAGTTCAACGCGCCTCGGTATCCTCAACAGTCGCTAAAGCGATTGGCATCCTCGATATCCTGGCCTCCAAAGCTGAGACTGGGATCAGCTTGGCTGAGCTCTCGGCATTAATAGACATGCCGAAAAGCTCCACCCACCGATACCTCGCAACCTTGCTGGAGCTGGGGCTGGCAGAACGCATGCATGGTGACCGTTTCTCACTAGGCGTCAAAGTGATTGAACTGGCCGGATCTTTTCTTGAAAAAAGTGACTTGCGAAACGAGACTCAGGTGGTGCTGAAAGACCTGGCCGAGATATCTGGTGAAACCATCCACCTGGCTGTACCATCAGGGGTTGAAGTGGTGTACATCGCTAAGGTGGAAAGCTCCCATGCCTTGGGGATGTTCTCGCACATTGGCGCCCGTCTACCCATGTATTGCACAGCCCTGGGGAAAGCCATCCTGGCCTTCAGTAAATCTGAACAACTTCAGCTTGTATTTAGCCAGCCTTTAATTCGTCGTACACACAATACGATTACTTCACCCGACGCGCTTATAGCAGAGCTCGACGTAATCCATTCGCGGGGCTATGCAATCGATAACGAGGAGAACGAACCCGGCATACGCTGCGTAGGCGCACCCATTATAGATTACACCGCCACACCCATCGCCGCCATCAGCATTTCGGCGCCGCGCGACCGCATGGACCCCAATCGTTGTGAAGAACTTGGACCATTGGTTTGCGAAGCCGCCCAAATAGTATCCAGGCATAAAGGATTTTCTGCCAGTAGCATGGATTAATGTTTATTTCAAATCAATACACTTGATATGGCAATATTTCAATAATTTTGAAAGCACCTTTGAAGGAGTAAGAATATGAAAATGTTCATTAATGACCAGTGGGTCGATGCGAGTGACAGCACTTGGATTTCAGTCTGTAACCCCGGGACCGGTGAAGAAATTGATCAAGTACCCAAGGCGACTCTTCAGGATGTGGAACGCGCCGTGATAGCCGCTCAGCGGGGAAAAGTGGCGATGTATAAACTCACCGCCCTGCAGCGTTACGAAATCCTTACACACATTGCCGAAGCCATTGATCAGCGAGTAACAGAGCTAGGGAGGCTGCTTGCCGAGGAGAACGGTAAGCCAATATCTCAAACTCGAGCTGAGGTGGCTGTGACGGCAAACATTTTCAGGAATTTCGCTGAAGAAGCCAAACGAATATTCGGACGCGTGATGCCAGTCGACGCAGTCAGGGGAAATGAGCGCCATTTTGCCATCACCATCCGTCAACCCCTGGGCGTGGTGGCTGCGATTGTCCCATTTAACTATCCAGTCGAGCTGTGGGGGCATAAAGCCGCCTCCGCTCTAGCAGCCGGCAATGCGGTGATCTCCAAGCCTCCCAGTGCCTGTCCGCTTACATTACTCAAAATCACCGAATTAATGGAACATGCTGGCCTACCTAGTGGTGCTCACCAGATGATCACTGGCCCTGGTGCGGTGATTGGAGATTTTCTCGCCCGTTCTAAGTCCATTCAACTGATTACTGTCACTGGAAGTACAGAAGTTGGCGTCCGGATTGCCCAGCTGGCAGCTGAAAACCTAAAGAAAGTGCATATGGAGTTGGGTGGGAACGATGCCCTGATCATACTGGCAGACTGTAACCTGGAAAAAGCAGTGGAAGCCGTCGTCTTAGGGAGGCTGGCAAGAGGGAATGGACAGATCTGTTGTGCGGTGAAACGAATTTTCGTTGAAGCCTCGATTCATGACCGATTTGCTGATATGTTGGCTGAAAAAGCAAAAGCCCTTAAAGTGGGTGACCAATTAGAGGAAGATACCGATGTAGGTCCATTGATTACCGAACAAGCTGCCATCGAAGTAGAGAATTTTATCAATGGGTCAATCAATGCAGGCGCAAAATTAATGACTGGTGGTCACCGCCGCAACGCCTTCATGGAACCGACAGTCCTGACCGAAGTCGATCCGGACATGAAAATGTTCAAGGAAGAGGTGTTCGGGCCAGTGGCACCCCTGGTGAAGTTTACCTCAGTAGATGACGCCATCAGAATGGCTAATGATTCGCCGTACGGTCTGCAATCGGCGGTTTTTACCCAGGATATCAATAAAGCTTTTGATATTGCTTATAGGCTGGAAGCCGGAGGTGTGATTGTAAATTGGTCCTCCGCCTTGAGGGTGGAGACATTACCGTTTGGTGGGATAAAGATGAGTGGGCATGGTCGGGAAGGAGTGCATGACACACTGGAAGAAATGACCGATCAAAAAACGATCGTCGTGCATAATGCGTTTCCACCACTTGACCGATAATAAAAATGCCGAATGGAATCTCCTGATTTTTTGGTGATGCGGGATATCCGCAAAAATTTTGATAGCACCCAAGCTCTTAAGGGTGTTAACTTCAGTGCTCGTCGTGGAGAAGTGCATGCCATCTCAGGCGAGAATGGAGCTGGAAAATCGACCTTGGTCAAGATTCTATCCGGAGCACTACCGAAAGACGGGGGTGATATTCTACTGAATGGTGAATCTATCGAGCTAGGCTCGCCTCTACGCGCCCGTCGATTGGGAATCTATGCTGTCTATCAGGAGTTCAGCTTGGTCCCACATCTCACTGTGGCCGAAAATATTTTATTGGGACAGATGCCCTGTACCCGCGTGAAAGGTATAGTGGACTGGACCAAAGCCTATCGACAAGCGGAGGAGATTTTGAGTTCTGTCGGGTTTATAGGCATCAATGTGCGCCAGATCGTTCGCCAACTGAGTGTCTCCCATCAACAGATGGTTGAGATTGCTAAAGCTGTAGCGAATCGGCGGCGTATCCTTATCCTGGATGAACCGTCAGCCGTCCTTTCGCAAGAGGAATTGACGCGTTTATTCGCTGTAATTCGCCAACTTAAGCAGGAGAATACGCTGATCCTATATATATCCCACCGCCTGGACGAGGTTTTCGAAATCGCTGATAGGATCACTGTGCTCAAGGATGGCCAGCTGGTGGGTACTGTAAAACCGCAGGAGTCGGATCAGAACCAGTTGATCAAGATGATGGTCGGTCGGAATCTGGGTGAGATATTCCCGGTCCGAACTCCTCCAAAAGCGGACGTAGCCTTAGAATTGAGGAAACTTTCCAGGGAAGGCGAGTTTTCGGATATCTCGTTCTCTTTAGCTCGGGGCGAAATCCTTGGGATGTTTGGTTTAGTTGGGAGTGGGCGGACGCAGGTAGCACGATGTATCTTTGGTGCTGATCCGATCACCGGAGGCGAGATTTTTCTTAACGGTCATCGGATATATTCCAAGTCGCCCCGGCAAGCAGTATCGGCTGGAATCGCCTTGCTAACCGAGGATCGGAAACGTGATGGTCTGGTGATGAGCTGCACGATACGCGATAATGCCAGTATGGCTTCATACCCGAATATTAGCAAGTGGGGAGTGATCAAACGCCGCCAGCAGGCCGTTCAGGTGCAACAGAAGATCAAGGAACTTGATGTGCGTCCGCAAATGATCGAACGGTTAGCCAGCCACCTGAGTGGCGGGAACCAGCAAAAACTGGTGCTGGCGAAGTGGCTGATGACCCAGGCGAGTGTGTTGATTCTCGATGAACCCACACGCGGGGTTGATGTGGCCACCAAGGTTGAGATCTATCACATTATCAACGATCTGGCTCGAGATGGGTTGGGCATTCTGCTGATCTCCTCTGAGCTACCAGAAATTCTTGGGATGAGCGATAGAGCATTGGTTATGCGTGAAGGTCGCCTGGTGGGAGAATTCGCTCGATCTCAGGCGAATGAAGAGAATTTACTTTCCTCCGCCGCGGGAGTCAGTCAATGATCACTGATAATACACCAACACCTACAAAGTTAGATAAGGCGGTAACAGGAATACGGAAGAAGCTGCTCGGTAATGCCGGAAATCAACAAAAACGCCACTGGGTGGACTATGCTTTCGTATTCGCCTTTATTATCCTCTTATTCTTCACCGCATCGATGTCGGATGTATTCTTCACCCAACAGAATTTAAGTAACCTCCTGCGGCAGACGGTGACTAATGGATTGCTTAGCCTGGGCATGCTGGTTGTGATCCTGACAGGAGGCATCGATCTCTCGGTAGGCCCTATCGTAGCGCTTACAGGCATCATTGTTGCAGGTCTGTCTAAACAAGGGATGCCTCTGCTTCCTGCCATCCTGATCTGTACTGCTGTCGGCATCTCCGTCGGAGCGATTAATGGCTTTTTTATCGCCCGTTTCAAACTTCAACCCTTCATCGTAACCCTGGCTACTTTGGGAACCATCCGTGGTTTGGTATATGTATATTCTGATGTGCCGATAACTCCTACTGATCCAACCTTCCGGGCTGTTCTCGGAGCCGGGTTCATCGGTCCAATCCCGGTTTCGGCAATGATCATGCTTATTTGCTACCCAATTGTGTGGTTCTTCCTCAATCGGACCATTTCCGGGCGAGCCATTGTGGCTATTGGTGGAAATGAGGAGGCGGTCCGTCTTGCAGGGATCAATGTCAATTGGAATATTTTCCTTGCCTATATGATTTCCGGTTTATTCGCCGCCCTTGCTGGAGTCACTCTAGCCTCACGCCTGGGTATTTCGCAGCCCAGTGTGGGGGTGGGTTTCGAGTTGGATGCCATCGCTGCCTGCGTCATCGGCGGTGCTATCCTGGGTGGTGGAGGTGGAAGCACTTTCGGTACGCTAGCCGGGGTGTTGGCACTTGGTATGATCGACAACTTGCTTAATTTGTTCAACGTGCAGTCCTACTATCAACAAATTTTAAAAGGCGTAATCATCCTGGTCGCAGTACTGGCGCGACGCAAGAAGTAAAAAATGATGACAGAAATATTGCAAACAGGCTTTCGTCTAGATTGGGAGAAAGGAGGCATGAGGAAGGGATAAACACGCCAATAATGTCCTACTAAAAAACCGATCAATCCAGAATGACATTTATAAGGAGAATGTAAAAATGAAACGTACCATAGTTATCACATGTGTATTAATCATGGCGGTGTTGATTGCTGCTTGTGGACAGGCAGCTACAACACCTACAGCTGAGACAGGACCAAGCAGCTTAAAACTTGGGATGGCTAATTTCTCCCAATGTTGCCCATACTTCATTGGAATGAACAATTCAGTTATCGATGAAGCAAAAGCCTACAGCAATGTCTCGATTATCTCCACAGATGCCAATGGTGATGCCGCTAAATTCCAGTCGGATATCGAGGATCTGATTGCCCAGAAAGTCGATGGGGTCATCGTTTCTGGCGCATGGCTCGAGGAAGCTCCGGCGGCACTAGATGCCCTCAAAAATGCGGGGATTCCCACCGTTCTTGTCGATCGACAATTCGGCAAGGGGAGCAGTGAATCCTATACATCCTATATTGGTCCAGACAACTTCACCATCGGAGTTCAGAATGGCCAATACATTGCAGATCGTCTGGGCGGGACGGGCGTTGTTGTAGAATTACGGGGAGGCCCGGCAGACAACTCAATTGGTCTCAATCGTAGCAAAGGAGTAAATAGCATACTCGAGACATATCCCGGTATTACCATTGTCGTTGCACCAGATTACGGAAGCTGGAGCGCCGATGGCGGTATTGCTTTGATGGAGGACATGTTGGCTGCCAATCCGAAGATCGATGCTGTGTTCTGCGAGAATGACTCAATGTGCCTGGGTGCCCAGACTGCAATCTCTGATGCTGGTCGTTCGGACGAGATGTTTTTAGTTGGTGTCGATGGCGAAACAGCTGCATTGGAAGCGATCATGAATGACACGAATTACGCCGCCACTGGTCTGAATAACTCAGATCAGATTGGACGCGCTGCTTTCCACCGACTCATGGCTATCCTAGGTGGTGGCATCCCGGAGAAAAATACCTACCTACCATCACCAATCATCACAATCGATAACGTTATAAAATACTTTAATCCGGAAGGTGAGTTCTAAACTAACGGAAACACTCAATTTTTATGTGAGCCTCCACAAGGCGTATCGTGTAAAATGCTCTCCTTGTGGGGGTTCACATGGTTCAAATATCTTCTGGTTCTTGGCATGTACAAGTAAAGTGATTGATTAATTATTAATTCAACAAGAGTTATTGTTGAAGGAAGGCAAGATATGCAAGCAGAATCAAAGTTGATAGAACTTGGTTTTGCCTTACCTGATCCACCTAAGCCCGTTGGAGCATACCTAACCGCTCAGCAGGTGGGTGACTTGATGTACCTCTCCGGAACCACATGCTATGTGGATGGGAAACTGCTCTATACTGGAAGAGTTGGCAAGGAGCTGAGTGTTGAAGAAGGGTATATTGCAGCTCGGCAGGCTATGCTTAATCTTCTAAGTGTTATCAAAGTCGAATTAGGTGACTTGGATCGGGTGGAGCGGGTGGTTAAGGTGAATGGTTATGTGAATAGTGCACCAGATTTCGACCGTCAACCGGCTGTGATCAATGGGGCATCGGAACTTCTGGTAAATATCTTTGGCTCGCGTGGCAAACACGCCCGTACATCTATTGGGGTGAGTGACTTACCTGGGCACATCCCTGTTGAGATAGAGATGATAGTACAGATCCGCCCAGTTTGATTGTAGTATTATTTGCGCATTCGATATTTAGGACTGACCAGGGGAAGTGAATGCCAGGATGCGTTAATTACGCCATTTATCGAGAGTATGGAAATGAGCCGTGCAAGAAACTTGACCTGGATCAATACACAGGAGTCGTGCCAGACGGCATCATCCTGACCTGTAATCCCCCTGGGGGAAATTCGTTTTTAATGACCTTACCTTAAATTTCCCGGATCTGTTTCCTCCATATATTCCTGCGCTTTTTTCTCCATAAGCTTGAGAGCTTTAACTTTTCATACGCAGTACAGTTCCAGAATTCCGATTTGCTTATAAATCCACCGTTATCCGGCATCCTGAGCTGCTCTCCTATTATTTTTGCAAGAACCTTTGACATTCTTCATTACCGCGACTAAAATGAGTACATCAAGTGGGAGGCAGGATGAGCGCATGGCCAGGAAAATTTGTCATTGGTTTAACGGGCAATATTGCCACTGGCAAAAGCGTGGTCCGGAAAATGTTGGAACATTTGGGCGCATATGGTATCGATGCCGATGCGCTGGGTCATCGCGCCATTGCCAGGGACGCCCCGGGCTACAAAACCGTGGTGGATACCTTTGGCAAGTGGATTCTGGCTCCTGATGGGCAGATTGACCGTACCAAGCTGGCTCGGGTGGTGTTTTCAGACCCCGAAGCGCTCACCCAGCTCGAAGCCATCGTTCACCCACTGGTCAGACAGGCAGTGGATTTACTTATTCGGCGTTCCTCTCAAAAGGTGATCGTCGTAGAAGCGATCAAGTTGTTGGAAGGACCTCTGCGGCAGGCCTGTGATACCGTCTGGGTGACCTACGCTTCGAAGTCAACTCAGATTTCCCGCCTGACCAGCAAACGGGGGCTGAGTGTGGCTGTGGCCCATCAGCGGATCAATTCTCAGCCGCCTCAAAGTGAGAAAGTAAACGCTGCCAATACAGTCATCCAAAACGAAGGATTATTTGAAGATACCTGGCTGCAAGTTACCAAGGCCTGGAAAGAGCTGTTCCCGACCTTTGAATCGGGGGCATATAAACCGGTTACACTAATCAAAGCGGGTATGCAGGTGGAAAAAGCCAGGCCGCGCCATGCTGCAGAGATAGCTGCCTTGGTCAGCAAGTTGAGTGATGGCAGGGTGATACCCACCAACGAAGATATCATGGCGGCCTTTGGCGAGAAGGCCTTCTTATTCCTGAAAATGGATGGAATCCCGGTTGGCGTCGTGGGATGGCAGGTGGAGAATCTGGTCGAACGAACAGATGATGTGTACATAGACCCAAACCAGCCGTTATCAAATGCCATGCAGGCGCTACTGAACGAGATTGAAGCAACCTCCCGCGACTTGCAGTGCGAGATAGCCTTACTTTTTCTTCCCCCTGAATTAACTACCCAGGAAGACATTTGGAACTCGCTGGGATATGAAATGTGCACAGTCGAATCCTTGGGCGTACATGCCTGGCAGGAAGCCGCTCAAGAGACATTGGGTAAAGGGGAAACCATGTTCTTCAAGCAGCTGAGGAAAGACCGGGTACTGCGACCGGTCTAGCTCACGCCTACAGCTGTTTTGATATATATAAATGTATGGTGATGGATCAAGGCTCCAGTGGAAAACCTGCTTAACTACCTGATCGAAAGCCTGAGCTTTATCATTGACCGGCTTAGCTGGCTCAGCATCTTAGACCTGGCGATTGTTACCCTGATTTTTTTTGGTCTGCTGATCCTGCTGCGTGACACCCAGGCGGTGGTACTGCTGCGGGGTGTGCTCGTGCTGGTGGTCTTGGGCAGCTTGTTAAGCAGCATGGAGGTGCTGCCAGCATTTTCGTGGTTGGTACGCACTACCCTGCCGGCACTGGTATTTTCAATCCCTGTTATTTTCGCCCCTGAGATCCGCAGGGCCCTTGAACGCCTGGGCAGAGCGGGATCCATATTCTCCAATGGGAAAACGTCTCCCGGTACACAAAAATCCATCTCGGCAGTGGTGAATGCAGCCGTACGTCTTTCCGATCGCCGTCATGGTGCATTGATCATCTTGCAACGCCTGGATAACCTGGAGGAATATGTCCGCACCGGGGTTATCGTGGATGCCCAGGTTACACCAGAGCTAATCCTGCAGGTCTTCTATCCGAATACTCCATTGCATGATGGAGCGGCAATCATAGAAGGCTCGCGTCTGGTGGCTGCCGCGTGTGTGATGCCCCTTTCTGCCAGCGGCGTCTTGGCGCACACTCCTGATAGGCAATTGGGTCTGCGCCACCGGGCAGCCCTGGGTATCTCTGAGGTCAGCGATGCAGTCGTGGTGGTCGTGTCAGAAGAAAGCGGGACCATATCCGTCGTTCATAATGGGCGCATGATCCGGCGCCTGGAAGGCGAACGATTGGAAAGCATACTGAAGGCGTTTTTCAGCCCTGATGCTCAGCGTCGAGGGTTGACGGATTGGTTTAAAAGCATCTATCCAAGTGGAACCAAACCCGGAGGTCAGGCTGATTAAGTGAAATTTTTACGCTGGCTGGCGAAAAACTTTGGCACCCTTCTAACTGCCTTCATCCTTGCAGTGATCGTGTGGGTATCGGCCGTTGTGGCTTCCGATCCTAATGAGGAGCACGTCCTCGCCCGACCGGTACCCATTGAGACCATTGGACAGGACCCCAATTTACAAATCATGGGTGAAGCGCCATCGACTGTAACGCTTATCCTCCGGGCACCCACTACGGTCTGGACGCAGCTGAACAATGACCCACAGGCGGTAACCGCTAAAGTGGATTTATCCAACCTTGGCCCGGGTGAGCACACCGTCCCGGTGCAGGTTCAGATCACTCCGCACCTCGTCCGGCTGATCAGCCAGGACCCTGAGCAGGTAACCGTCTCCCTGGATTCCATCGTTTCCCAGGTATTTCCGGTTACCCTGGTTGTCTCAGGCAATCCCCCGGTCGGCTACCAGGCGCAAACTCCAATCTTGAATCCTTCGGACGTCCAGGTCACCGGGGCAGAATCCCTGGTCTCTCAGGTGAAGCAGGCGCGCATAAACCTTGATATCACCAATGCCAACCAGACCATCACCAGGGATGAAGTGCCCCAATTGCTCGATGCAGAGGGTCAGGAAGTCAATGGGTTGACGATCTCACCCGAATCCGTGTCAGTCACCCAACCGATCGTCCTGTTGGGAGGTTACCGCTATGTTATCGTCCGGGCAGTCACCGTCGGGCAGGTAGCTACAGGCTACCGGGTGACTAATATCTTTTCTACCCCCATCGGGGTTGTGGTATTCTCGTCCAACCCTGAGCTGGTTAATAATTTACCCGGTTACATAGAGACCCAGCCGATCGACCTGACCGGGAAAGAGGATGACTTTGAAACCCTTGTGGACCTGAACCTGCCTGAAGGGATTACCGTGGTCGGCGACTCGAAGGTTTTGGTGCAAGTGAGTATTGCCGCGGTTGAGTCCAGTCTGGCAATCTCCTTACCTGTTGAGATCATTGGGTTGTCACCCGGGCTGGCAGCCAGTCTGAATCCGCTTGTTGTGAATGTCATCGTGACCGGGCCGGTTCCGGTGTTGAATGCACTCGGACCAACCGATGTGAGGGTGGTGGTAGACTTGACTGGTTATGAGGTGGGTATTTATCAGTTCACCCCACAGGTTAATATCCTGCCTGAGAGGGTACAATTGAGCTCGATCCTGCCTGCCACGGTCGAGGTAACCATTATCATTGCGCCCACCCCCACGCAAACGCTCACTCCCAATGGGACTACCACTCCGCAGCAAACTCCAACCCCCACCAGGATCCCTTAAGGATAGTCGATGACGAAACCGGTAATTGCCTTGGTTGGCAGACCCAACGTTGGGAAAAGTACGTTATTTAACCGCCTGGCCGGCGAACGCCTGGCAGTCGTGGACGAGGTCCCGGGCACAACCCGCGATCGCCTGGTCATCGAAGTTGAATGGGCAGGCAGGGTGTTCGATATCGTTGATACCGGGGGGATTGACCCCACTCAAACTGGTCCCGGTCGTGCGCAGCAGCCCCTCTCGATTGGTTCAGCCGATTTTATCGAGCAGATCCGCCTCCAGGCTGAGATAGCGATCCGCGATTCAGACGCAGTATTGTTCATCACCGATGCTGAAAATGGCGTCACCCCGGCTGACTATGAAGTCGCCCAGATCTTGCGAAAAAATCAGCATGATGTAGATGGTAAGGCAGCGCCACCTGTGCTGCTGGTGGTAAATAAGTGTGAAAATGAAGCCCGCCGGCTGGCTGCCATGGAATTCTATGAGCTGGGTTTGGGGGAACCCTACCCGATTTCAGCCCTGCATGGGACCGGCACCGGAGACATGCTGGATGCCCTGGTGGACACGTTCAAGAAAGAGGGCGAAGAGGCAGAGGACGATTCGGTTAAGATTGCCATTGTTGGTAAGCCCAATGCTGGAAAGTCTAGCCTGCTCAACCAGCTCCTGGGAGAAGAACGCGCCATAGTCAGCCCGATTGCCGGAACCACCCGCGATGCCATCGATACTCACCTCACCTATGGCGATGTCTCCATGGTACTGATTGATACTGCCGGTATCCGCCGACGGGGTCATATCACCCCTGGGGTGGAGCAATACAGTGTGCTGCGCGCTCTTCAGGCGATCGAGAGGTCCGATGTAGTCCTGTTGGTGCTGGATGCGGTCGAAGGGTTGACAGCACAAGATGCTCACATCGCCGGATTTATCCTGGACGCCTGGAAGAGTGCGGTAGTTCTGGTGAACAAGTGGGACGCAATTGAGAAAGATACCTATACGATGGCCGATTTCACTCAGACTGTCAGGCGGGATTTGAATTTTATGGATTATGTCCCCGTGCTGTTCATATCTGCCAAGACCGGTCAGCGTGTGGACCAGGTATTGCCGCTTGCCCTGAGGGTACAGGAGGAACGTCTCACCCGATTGCCCACCTCGAAGATCAACCGCATCCTGCATGCCGCTCAAGACCGGCATGCCAGCCCTTCACATGGAGGCAGCGAATTTAAGATATATTATGGCTCGCAGGTCAGGAATGACCCTCCAGTATTTTTGCTCCACGTAAATGACCCCAAATTAGCCCACTTTACCTATCTGCGATATTTGGAAAATAGTATCCGCCAGGAGCACCCATTCCTGGGCACCCCCATTCGGATCGTTTTGCGACCCCGGAGAAAATGACACGCTCTCAGCTGGTAAATCCCATTAATGTTCACAATCCATTAATCCCCCTTCCCTTGCCCTGAAGGGTGAGCGGTTTTATAATGCCTTAAACATGGAGGAATTTTGGACACGAATCAGGTAGAAATTAATCCAGAACTGGCTCAGCCAAAAGAGCATAAATCTGGTTTTTTATCGTTTTTAAAGGATGTTCTCGAGACGCTTGTTCTGGCACTGGTGTTGTTTGTCAGCATCAATGTGATTTCTGCGCGCATTCGGGTCGATGGCGAAAGTATGGTGCCGACTTTACAAACAGGTGAGTATGTTGTCGTCAACCGGTTGAGTTACCGGCTTGGAACCCCTCAACGAGGGGATATTATTGTCTTTCACTTCCCCCGCGACCCCCAGGAAGAATATATCAAGCGCGTCATTGGGCTGCCAGGTGATGAAGTTCAAGTCACGGATGGCGTAGTCTACGTCAATGGGCAGCCTTTAAACGAGACCTACCTGGATACCAAGACAAATTATATTGGCACCTGGCGCATCCCCGAGGGACAGTTGTTCGTCTTAGGTGATAACCGCAATAATTCATCCGATTCGCACAATTGGGGTACGGTCCCCATGAGTTATGTCGTGGGGAAGGCGGTCCTGGTGTATTGGCCGCCGCCTGATTGGGGTTTTATCTATCATGTGCCTCTGGCGAATGCAGCCCATTAAGGGAAACCAATAAAGGGAATATACTCGGATGGAATTACCGCAGATCATCTCCTTAGCCCATGATTACGATCACCAGCTTCCCCCGGCACCAGCTCCATTGAGCCTTCCGGTGGGAAGAGAGATCGCCGGCTGGATTGACCATACCCTGCTCAAGCCTGAAGCTACAGCTGCCCAGATACGCACGTTATGCCAGGAAGCCATGCAGCATCATTTTGCTACCGTGTGTATCAATCCGGTATATGTCCCGCTGGCGTGCGGGATGTTAAGGGATGCCAAAGAGAATGTCTGTACGGTGATCGGCTTCCCGCTTGGCGCGGTGCTGCCGGAATTCAAGGTTTACGAGACCTTGACCTGCATCAATGCTGGCGCCTCTGAGGTCGATATGGTGATTAATGTCGGGGCACTGAAATCTGAAGCCTATGGGCTGGTGATGAACGAGGTCCAGGTGGTGACAGGGACCGCCCACAACCAGGGAGCATTGGTCAAGGTGATCCTCGAAAATTCGCTTCTCACCCGTCGCGAGAAGATCATCGCCTGCCTCATCAGCCAATTGGCTGGAGCAGATTTCGTTAAGACTTCCACCGGATTTGGCACCGGAGGTGCAACGGTTGAAGATGTTGAGCTGATGCGCCGCGTGATCGGTGCTGACATGGGCGTCAAGGCTGCGGGTGGCATCCGCACCTATGCTGACGCAATGGCTATGATCAAGGCAGGTGCCAACCGCCTGGGTGCAAGCGCTGGAGTTAAGATCCTCCAGGAAGCAGAGGCTGTGATCCATGACTGAAGAAACGACCAAGCCTGATGAGAAACCGAAGGCTGATGAGCAGTCGGAAGTAGCGCACATCTGCCCGGAATGCCACACCGGGGTTTATCGACTCGAATACCTGACCTATTTTACCTGGCTGAATGACGAGTTGATCACGGTGCCGAATTTCCCCTCCTGGGTGTGTGATGTGTGCGGGAAGCGCGAGTACGATACCCACGCCGTCAGCTGGTTGAACATGCTCCTTAGCCCCACCACGGGTAGAAAACACAAACCTCGTCGCAGGAATCTACCTCGAAACTTGAACCGGCCTCAACCACAAAGTTAATTCTGACACTGGAGGAATGTAATGGTCTCGCCGATACCTAACCGCCTCATCCCAGCCGAGATTTTAACCAGCAGCCATTACATATTCGGTCAGATCAAGGTCATCCAGAGCGGGTTGGTTGGAATGTTGACCGATATGACCACCTCGTTCGTCGAGGTAGATGAGGCCAGCATTGCACCCATCCACAAGCCTTCCAGCGTGGTGAACTATGCAACCCAGCTGTATATGGTCCGCTCGGAAATTGCCGCCGTATGTTTACGCAAGCGCGACTATATGGGCTTGCAGGGCATTATGAAAAGCGGTTATCAGCGTTTGATCCCCTATCCGGTTCAGATTTCCACCCGCACCTATGACGTCACAGCCACGCTCGAATGGTCAGGGCGTTTTGAATTCTCCGCGTTGATTACCGAAGGCACAAGCTACTTTATAATTGTGTACGATGCCACCCTAACTGCCCCCCGCTACCCAGAGATCAAGATCGAGGCTCCGGTGATGCTCATCAATCGCAGTTTCCTCGAGACCCTGATCATCAACAAGAAAACTCCCACCATCCCCGTCACTGACGTATCAATCTAGTCACATAAGCCATCTCAAGCATGGCAGGTGGATGTATTGATTCGTCACTATAAAGTACTTTAGGATGGATAGATATGGGACCGTGCGAGCAGTAAAGCCGCCAGGCTTTTACCGTCCTTCAGCTCACCATCGAGCGCTAAACGATATGCCTGTTCTATCGCCATCGGGACGAGGGTAATAAATTCGTCTTCGTCGCTGCGCAACGGGTCGTGATGCAGCTCGGTTGCCAAATAGACCACCATATACTCGGTCGAATACCCTGGGGCGAGATAAAATTCGCCCAGTTTGGTCATTTTTCCTGCGGCGTACCCCGTCTCTTCACGGATCTCCCGCAAAGCGCAGGTTTCGGCAGATTCACCCGTATCAAGCGTGCCCGCCGGTAGCTCGAGCAGCTCTTTACCGGTTGCATGCCGGTACTGGCGGACGAACAGGATGCGCCCGTCCGCATCGATCGGCAGGATGGTGACCGCCCCAACGTGCTCAATAATATCCAGATGGGTGATATGCTGGTTGGGGAAGCGCACTTCATCACGCCGCACGTTGAAGGCGTGGCCTCGATAAATAATCTCTTGCTGGAGCGTTTCGACGATCATGATCCTCCTTAAAAATTACGAAGGTTTAAACGCTGGAGCCTGTTTAAACCTTCGTCAAAGTCTGGTTGGGGCTTAAGGGATGACTAAAACTTCTCCATCGGGTAGACCCGTGTAGGAGGTCAGGCCATTTTGGAGCGCAATCATTTCCGGTGAGACGTCTCCGTAGGAGCAGGCAATGGTGTTCACGGTATCCCCTGATAGAATTTTATAATAATCGGGATGGGGTTTCAGCGCCCGCTCGCCTACAAATGGGTTGCCTGTTTGCGGGATTTTCAAAACCTGCCCTGGAGAGACGTTGGAGCTGGACGTGAGTCCATTGATAGAAAGTAGTTCACTAATGTCTACATTGAACCTGCGAGCAATACAGAAGGGGAATTCACCCGCGGCCAGGGTGTATGAGGAAGGTGGACTACCTGGAGTCGCCTGGACGTAAACGATCGGGGCCTGGGTAGGCTCTGGGGAAGCAGGTACACTCGTCGCCACCGGAGGAACTGGACTGGCTGAAGGGTTTTGGGTAGATGCTGCAGGCACAGTCACAACCGGCGCGATTGCCTGAGCAGTCTGTGTGGCAAATGTGGAAACATCGATGCCGCTGCCGGTCTCCTGGCTTTCTCCTGGCACCGGGAACCCATTGCTGGAAGACTCTGGACCTTTGGAGGCTGGAAGTTTACAGGAGGTCAGTCCAATCACTAATATTCCCATCACCACGAAGAGGATGATAGTACGTACGGAGGAATTGCGGTTCATTTTTTCTCTGTCTCCTTCACTCAGTCAAAGGCGCTGGTCAGGCTGTTCACTTGTTCTAAAATTTGCTATCTAAGAGATACTAGCATAATCCGAAACCTGCGTCAAGCAATTTACCTGAGCGGTTTTTTTGCCCTGACCAGCTCGAACCTGAAGTCACAGATGTCTGCACCTTCCATGATCGTCTGGGTGCGGGTGAGCTGAATGGCGGGGTTGAATCCCTGGATGAGGGCAAAATCACGGTCGCACGATAGCATTTTACCCAGCTCAGGGATGCCCAGGTGGGCATACATCTCGGCGTAACGGCAGCGATAAACGTTGAATGAGAATTTCTTGCGGGTTTTCTCCAGCACTTCCGTTTGGATGGCATTATCCTTCTTCCAGGTTTCCTGTGCCACTGAAAAATGCTGCAAATCATTGCTTTCCAGGCTGGCGGCAAGCTGCGCACCTTGCTGGAGTGCAATATCCTGAATAACCTTGCGTACCACTTCCCATACTTGTTCGCCTCCGAACTCTTCACTCAACGCCGTGATCAAAGGAGCCAACAGGCGAGCCTCGATTTCTCGCCGGTTAAGCAGACCAACAACATTCATGTAATCAACAGGGGGAGTGGGGTTATGTTCCATATCTTTTTATGGGTTGCAAGTTATATGCCATCGGATTCGTTGCGGTTATCCCTGCCATCTGCTGTTGCTGTAGCATCGTCTTCCAGGTCATTTTCCAGGGGACGCCCGGAGGCAAAGCTTACCCCCTGGATAAACCCGCGCGCCTGTTCAGCCAGTGGGTAGGCCGCTTTCAGCTCATTCCAGAATGCTGCGGAATGATTGGAATGTCTGCGGTGCAGTAATTCATGCGCGATGACGTAATCCACCACCCACACGGGCCAATCCTTGATCTTGTCACTGATGCGGATTTGACCATCCGTGGGTCCGCCTCGGGTGCAGCTTCCTAATCGCGATTGCATGTTACCTACCCAGCAGATGGCATTCCATTGAATTTTGCCGCTGAAGTATTTCTTATTGACCATTTCTGCCCTTTGGCGTAGGATGGCATCATTTCGCTGCCTGTGTAGGATGATCGATTTATCCAGCTGGCTGGCAACCTGTTCGAGCAATGCATTGACTCTCCGGTTTGGCAGCCGGTAAGGCACGCGCAGCAAGAGCGATCCATCGGGCAGGCGTTCCCAACGCGAGGTTTTTGTCAGGCGTTTATCCCGCTTGAGATTGACAATAACCAGGCTCCCCTGGCTGTCCTTGACCTGATAGCGTTGGTAAGTCATCAATCAGCTGCCTGCTGAGAATCCTGGCAGTTCGTCCGTCTGGTCATTGAGCTTCACCAGGTGATACGGCATCCAGGCTACCCCGAAGAAATCGAGCAGAATGTCCTTCTTTTGAGCTGCAATGGGGATCTCGCTCGTCTGGGTGGCAATCTCCGCCCACTTATCATTCACCGCTTTCAATTCAGCTTCTTTTTCCGTCTCGATCGCGGTTATCTGCGCCTGGTAATCCTTGATAACATCGACCGATTCGTCTACGTCACTTTTGGCGCGTGAAGCCATGCGCTGCTTCGATATGGATGAAGAGATCGAGCGTTTGCGACCAAAACCAAGTAATCCGGCGACTGTTTCTGCAGCAGTCCCAAGCACTTCCACCTTGCGGCTGGAAAGTTCAGCCTGGTCTTGCTTTAACTCAGCCTGTTCGCGCTCCAGCTTATCTTGTAAAGTGCGCAGTTTAGTGTCATACGCAGCGGAAGTTTTCCTGAGCTCAGTCTCACATGCTTGCTGCGCTGCGCGGCTGCAGAGGGCATGAAAATCGCCCTCGGTCGTCTCGGGTCCGGCGTACACATCGAGGTTATCATTGGCGCGCACCGTCACCTGGGCGGAGCGGTACGCCCACTCCAGGAAGTCCTTCTGCAGGGAATTCATCAACCTGGTGTCATTTAGCGGGGCGTCAAGCGCGGCGAAGCGTGCCTGTGGGTCGGTAGATTTATCAAAACTCGCCACATCGATCCTGGTGCTGGGGTAATTATCCCAGCGCACAACCCCGCGCCGGTCGGGATTGGCGACCAGGGCGGTTTTGGTGAGGTCTAGGTCGAGCTTATATTTCATGTTAACCAGGCGTGCGCTCGCCTGGCCCAGGATGACTGCTCGATAGATCAGGCCTTGGCTCAGCGCATCAGGGGTGAATTCACGCCCCGCAGCTTTGAACGCCTGGGTGAAGGTGAGGTTGTTGGGCAGGAAATATTCGCCGATCTCGCCCGGGATGGCTGGGCGGGTGGCTGAGAAGCTCGAAGCTGCCATTCCTATGGCGCCAGCTGTCTGGGGAGCAACATAGGTCTGGGAAGCCACAGATGCAGCTGCTGCGCTGCCGGCAGCATCAACCTGGGCAGTCGAAGTTGGAGCGGGTGCCGGCTGCAGGCTGGCGCCTGCCAGCTTGTTAAGATCCGGGATTTGGGTGCGGGTCAGCGGTCCTGCCAGGTAGTTCATTGCCCACCGCGTCTGGAATACCAGTGGACCCTTGGCGTTCACATTATGCAGCAGGAACACCCGTTTTCCCAGGCTGGAGATGAGACGATCATACTCCTTCCGGTCCAGGCTGCCAGACATGGCGCTGTCCAGCCCGTCCAGCAGGCGCTGCTTATCCTGGTCGGTCTGCAGCTTGCCGATCATCCAGGTGCCGGCATTCGAAAGCGCTTTGTAATCCACATCCACCGGGTTCTGCGTAACCAGCACCTGGCCCACTCCGAAGGCGCGTGCCTGCTTCAACATGCGCAGCATGGGTTGCTTCGAGGGCGGGTTCGCCACTGGGGGCAGGTAGCCGAAAATCTCATCGAAATACATCAGTGCGCGCAAGGTGGTGGTGCCGGTTTGGCTGCGCATCCAGGTTTCCACTGCCGAATATAACAGGGTGATGAAAAACATACGCTCTGAATCACTCAGGTGGGAAATGTAAAACACGCTGTGGCGCGGTTTACCCTCCGGGGTATATAGCAGAGATGGGATATCCAGCGGCTGCCCTTCGATCCATACCTGGAAGGCAGGGGCTGCCAGGATGTTGTTGAGCAGCATCGCCAGGGAAAAGCGGTCTTTTTCGGGGAAGAATATGTTAACGTCGAACACGCCCAGCTTGGGGAAGGGCGGCGATTGGGTCTGCAAGATCAGCTCACCCAGGTCGAGGTCTTTGCCCTCGCTCCAGGCATGTTCGAAGATATTGGATAGCAGGATGTGCTCACGCGAGCGCACCGGGTCGATATCCTGCATGCCCACCAACCCCAACAGGGCGATCACCGTGCCGGAGATCCTCTCCCGCAGGGTTTCCTTGTTGCTCTCCCAGGGGATGGGAGGCGCCTTTAATGATGCCAGGATGTTGACCGGGATACCCGCATCGGAGCCGGGGGTGAACACCGCGAACTGGACCGCTTCTGAGAGTCTCATTATCCGGTGTAAGTCGATTCCCCAATCGGCGAGACCCTGCTTCCACTGCGCGGCCGCTTCAACCGCAGCCTGTTCCAAGGATTTACCCGCCCGGCGTGCCTGGTCAGGGTTGACCCACGGCTGGAAATCCTGCGGCAGCAGGTTGGGGAAGTGCAGCAGGGTGTTGGTGATATCTCCTTTGGGGTCGATCATCAAGGCGGGGATTTTATTCAGCGCCGCTTCTTCCAGGAGGTCGATGCACAGCCCGGTTTTCCCGGAACCGGTCATGCCCACCACCACCGCGTGCGTGGTCAGGTCTGCCGGCTCATACAACAATGGTTGATCGGTTGTTTTGCCCAGTTGGGTATCGAAGGAGCGTCCCAGATAAAATTTTCCATTGGTTTCCAGCATAATTCACCTTCTTGCTTGCTCATAAACCTGCTGAAATTCTGCCAGGTACTGATCGGCAATATCCTGGTTATGAATTATAAGGGTATTTTCGTCATTGTTATGCTCGGCGTTATTGCTGAAGTTATACGAGCCCGTGACTACCACCTGTCCATCAATTATGATCACCTTATGGTGCATCAGGCGCGGGTTTCCATCCAGCCACACGTCCAGTCCGGCATTGCTCAATGTGTCGAACTCGGTGCCCGAGTTGGAGTGGTATTGGTCCTTATCAAAGACCCCGCGTATGGTCACCCCGGCCTTCGAGCGTTCGATCAACGCTGCTGCCAGCTCATCCGAAGTAAAGGAGTATGCCAGGAAGTCAATGCTTTCCTGGGCCGCATTGACTGCGCTCAGGATGTGTTCCAGGGTGCCATCCTCCGGTGAGAAGTAAACCTCGATCGGGCTGCTGTTCACCGTCAGGATGGGGTCAGTAGTTCCAGGCGTTTTCTCGCCACTGAAGAGGTCTCTCACGAACATTTGCTCGAACTCATGGGTGTAAGCCTCTGCCAATTTGGACGACTGCAGGCGGATCAGGTTGTTATTATCCAGGTAAGCGCCGCCGGTGGTGTAGTTCATCGAGCCGGTCCAAACTTCACTGCGGTCAATCACCACGAACTTTTCGTGCATCAGGCTTTCACGGCGGTCACCCGACACCTCGATACCTGCCTGTTTGAGTTCCTGCACCTCCAGCTCGTCCATGTTATCGCTTTCGGTGACCAGGCGCACGCTGACCCCGCGGCGGTGTGCCGCGATCAGTGCATCCCTGATCGACCAAAGGTTGAGGTCATAGATGGCAGTATCCACGCTGAGGCGCGCCTGGTCGATGGCAGCTGCCAGGTCTTCATCCGGTCCGCCCCGGTAGGAAGCGGCGCCGGGGGCGGTGGGGTCGGTAAAAAACACCGAATACCAATCCTTTCCTGCGTTTGCAGGTGTGTCAGAGGTAATGGTAGGTTGAGAGCTCTCACCAGGGGTGCATGCGCTGGCAATGAAGATGAGTAACAACAGGGATAGCGCGATTTTTTTCATGGGACGGGACGGCTGAAGCGATGAGGACAGCTCATTGCATGAAAGGATTATAGCTTAAATATTCTTCAATCTGTCCATCTTGCCTGTTGCATGGAAACCCAAATGACCTCGAAAGGAGGAAATATGCAAGCCAACAATTCTCTTGTAATAGAAACTCACAACCTGAGCAAGGTCTATAAAGGGGCGGAAGCCCTTAAGGACTTAAATCTGAAGGTCAAAGAGCACTCAATCTTTGGCTTCCTGGGTCCCAATGGCGCCGGCAAGACCACCTCCATCTAGCTGCTGCTTGGTTTGGCGCGGCCCACCACCGGCTCAGCCATCGTCTTTGGAAAGGATATCCAGAAAGAAAGTGTACTCATCCGCAGGAAGGTTGGCTATCTCGCTCAAGACCCGCGTTATTACGAGTCGATGACTGCCCGCGAGACCCTGCGCTTTACCGCCCGCTTCTTCTTCACCGGCCTAAAAGCCGCCATTGATGAGCGCATCCAGGAAACCTTGCACCTGGTTGGACTGGAAGATAAAGCTGACCGCTCGATCAAAGGTTTTTCCGGCGGTGAGCGGCAGCGCCTTGGGATTGCCCAGGCGCAGATCAACTACCCCGACCTGCTGATCCTCGACGAGCGGGCGGCCAGCCTCGACCCGCAGGGGCGGAGGGATGTGCTCGAGGTGATGGAGCGATTGCGCAAGTACAGCACCATCTTTTACTCCACCCATATCCTGGAGGACGTCCAGCGCGTCAGCGATACTGTGGCTATCCTGAACAAGGGTAAGCTGGTCGCTCAAGCGCCCATTGAAGAGCTTTTAATGGGCTCCGGCGGAGCAGCCTATCAGCTAATCCTGAAAGACTGCAGCGAAAATGTCCGGCAAGCTGTGAAAGCCCAGCCATGGGTCTCCAGCGTGAGGAGGTGCCGGTCAACGGATACGTTTCCTTTAGCGTTCGTATGACAGATGAGACTGCAGCTGAAAGCAATTTGCTGCGGATTGTATTGTCTGAACCTGCTGCGACTGTGGTCGAGTTCGGTCAGCAGAAGTACAACTTAGAAGAAGTCTTCCTCAATATCGTCGAAGGAGGTAACAATGGCAAGTAACATGACTCTCAATGCTACAAAGAACCACCCCTGGTTCAACGGATTCGGAAACATATTTTACGAGGTGAACCACAAGTGGTGGGGAACCAAGTTCTGGCTCATCCAATTAGTTATCTGGATGGTGATCGTCAATGGAATGCTGGCAGGTACCGTCTTGTCTACACCGAAATTTGATCCGGCACAACCTGCACCCAGTGCTGCGGAAATGGCAAACCTAAACGCAACTATCGCAGACTTGGATATACAGATTTTCATCCTGTTTTCAGGCTTTTTTGCTGCGTGCGGTGTGGTGGTTCTCGCCCAGGATGCTCTCATCGGGGAGAAACGTTTCGGGACGGCAGCCTGGGTGCTCTCGAAACCTGTCTCACGGACTGCATTCATGCTAGCAAAGCTGGCCGCAGATGCAATCGGAATCCTGGTTACGTTTGTCATCGTCCAGGGGGTGATAGGCTACTTTATCTACAGAGTCGGCACTGGCATTAGCCTCCCCGTCCCCAACTTTATCGCTGGTCTTGGACTTGTGGCGTTGGTGCTGCTTTTCTTCCTCAGCCTGACTTACCTGTTAGGGTCAATATCAAATGCCCGTGGGTTGGTGGTCGGCCTTCCGCTGGTATTCATCTTCGGCTACCAGATCGCCAATAAGTTTCCTCTATTAGTAAAGATCATGCCGTGGAACCTGGTAACGGATATGATAGGCTCGCCCGCATTGGCAATCGCGCTGATCAAAGGCCAACCCCTGGCGACACTCACCCCCATCATCGGCACAGTTGTGTTGACCATCCTGATGATCGTGGTTGCAGTCTGGCGTTTTCAAAGGGAAGAATTCTAAAATCATCGATCCATCTGCGGCTACCAAGCCGCGGATGGATAAAATGGATATTTGTGGATATCCGTGGCAATCACGAAATCTAAACCATTTTCACCTTCGATCGCTTCGCCCTTGCTACCTCCGTATCTATGGATCGGGGGTAGTTCCTTGAGGTATCACCCCTGGTCATCAAATATTCAATAAAGTATTTCTCCCTCTATATAAAACTGCTCATCACAGCACTCCACTTTTTACAGTGATGCAATTCAGGTGTAAATCAACTGACTCTGCATGGCATATATGGACATGCGTCATATTTTAAATCTCCAATATAGCACACATCCAGGCGCCATACATCCAGGGAATATACCCCTGACTGTCTCATTTCTTAAGTCAACATCGATGAGTTCTATTGGAAATGATCAGTTATTTTTGTGCTTTGGTTATATAATTCGTGATATATCGTAAATCATTAAAAAACATTCTATTTAGGAGGAAAACATGTCACCGGATACATTCTTCACCCTAGCTTGTTCTGCCTTTATTGGATCCTTGTTCGGGTTAATTATGGCTTTTGCTGGATATAAACTCTTCCGGCTCATATTGCCGATCTGGGGCTTTTTCTTCGGTTTTTTGTTAGGCGCACAATCCATCCAGATCATTTTCAATGAGGGTTTCCTGGCAACGATTACGAGTTGGGTAGTCGGTTTAATCGTTGGCATTATTTTTGCCGTGCTAGCCTTCCCGTTTTATCTATTCGGAGTTGCGATCATCGCTGCCTCATTGGGATATGTAGCGACCGTGGGCTTGTGGTTGTGGATCGGTTTACCATATGGCTTCCTGATGTGGGTGATCGCCATCATCGTGGCAACTGTCCTGACTGCAGCGACCCTTATATTCAACATCCAAAAATGGGTCATTATAATCGCTACAGCTATCTTGGGCGCCAGCCTGAGTGTGGGTGTAATTGCGGCATTGTTCCAACCTATATCCTTGTTATTGGAAAACCCTGTGAAGGTGGCTCTTCAGACCTCACCACTGTTGTTGATCCTATTCCTTGTGTTGGTAATTTTGGGCATCATCGTACAGTCAAGAACCACCCGTAGCGTTGTGGCCGGTGAACCATCTCCCGCCGTCCCTGTGACAGTTGCCAGTGAAGCTGCTCCTGCTGTTGCAGCAGTCGGTGCAGCCGGGATGGCCGCTGTTGTTGAAGAATCCAAACCGGAAGCTGGGGATGTTGCTCCAAGTCCGATGGTTCCAATCATTAGTGCGGAAGATGAAGACAAATTTAAATATGGCTTGGAATATATTGAGGGCATAGGCCCAGTTTATGCCACCAGGTTAAATGCGATTGGAATTATGAATCTGCATGACCTGCTCGAAAAAGGTGCATTCCCTAAGGGCAGGGAAGAGATTGCCACAGCCGCTGGTATCAGCCACGCCCTGGTCTTGAAGTGGGTGAACCATGTCGATCTTTTCCGGATCAAGGGCGTTGGCTCAGAATATGCCGACTTATTAGAGGTGGCTGGTGTAGATACCGTGGTAGAGTTAGCCAATCGTAATCCAGATAACCTGTTCGCCAAATTAACGTCGGTGAATGAAGAAAAGAAGCTCGTGCGCAAGCTTCCGGTATTCAACCAGGTGCAGGATTGGATTGAGCAAGCAAAAAGCTTGCCGCGCAAGATCAACTATTGATTTTACACACGGTGGTTTCTGGGTGAACAATAACCAGCTGGATGTCGATCGACATTCAGCTGGTTTGTTATGGCGTTGTGATCAGATCATTGGATAGGTGAGCTTTTTAGCTGCCCCAGCTATTATTAGCATGACGAATTTGGGTCCACACACCCTTCAATAACCTTTCTCCAGTGATGGACGGGACTGCTCATCGCATCTCATTCCTCATATACTGTGACTATTCTGGTGTCATTCAGGTAATGCTGCACGGAAAATATGAACCAGTTGATATTAATTCTCCGACTGGATATAATCATTAATATGAGGATTGGGGAGTTATCGAGATCGTGGCATCCCTTTGAGGTGGCGATTAATCAAAGTCAAACCATTATCCATGTATGTATAAAAAGGAGAGAAAAATGTCAGAAAAGTATATCTTCATTATCATTAAATACCCGCTAGCTGAGACAGCAATCGAAGCTCTGGCTGCGCTTAAAGGACTGATGCAGGAGCAAATTGTTAGCCTCAAAGATGCAGTCGCAGTAACGAAGACTGAGAACGGTGAGATCATGCTCCACCGAATGCAGGATGATTTAACCGCCTTGGGTTTTTTAAATGGTGGTTTGATTGGCGTCATTTTCGCGGATCTGTTTGGATCAGCAGGTTGGGATTTGAACGGTGCATTCGCTGGTACAGCATTTGCGATGCTTGGCCAGGGAATCAAGGACAACCTGCTGAATGAATTTGGAGGGAAGATGACTCCTGGTGAATCTGCAGTAGCCCTCCTGGTTGTGAGTGCCAATTGGCGGAAAGCGGTAGAAAGCATGCGGGTACACAACTTCCAGGGCGTGATTGTCATCTCGCAGAATGTGATCGGTGACCTGGCTAAAGTAGAGGAACTGCTTGCAGATAAAAAGATTGTCGCCTCCGTCCCGGAAAAAATGGAAATACCCAACCCGAAAGGACTGAAATATATAGAGGGCATCGGTGACGTATACCGCCAGAAATTGCACAGCGCCGGTGTTACGAACGTTGATGAATTGCTTGAAAAAGGCTCCACACCGAAAGGGCGTGATGAGATCATTAAAGCGACGGGCATCAGCGAAAAACTGTTGCTGCGATGGGTGAATATGGCGGACCTTTACCGAATTAAAGGCATTGGCCAGGAATATGCTGAGTTATTGGAGGTTGCGGGTGTCGATACCGTTCCGGAGCTGGCTCAGCGTGTCCCGGCTAATCTTCTGGAAAAAATGGCAGCCGCTAACGCTCAAAAGAAGATGGTACGCCGCCTGCCGGATATATCTCTGGTTGAGAGCTGGGTTGCCCAGGCTAAAAGCCTGCCGCGGGTCATCACGTATTAAGCGAGAATCGAACTGCCGGGGAATTAGCTCTGACAGATCTAGCTAAGAATACCGAGCGGTCGGTGGTGCAAGAATGCCGACCGCTCACAATTTCCACATATAACTTATCAAAGACACCTTTGCCTCACATTTGGTGGTAATTACTCTCCGAGTTTTATTTTTCACTAACAGGAGTCATAATTAGGACGTAATATCCTTTAACTGTCACTGCGGTATCCCCGTTGGTTTTCGGGGGAGGCGGGCGTTCTGGATATCCAATCTTTCTCAAATACTCGGAAGCCCGACGTGGCAATCTGCTCTTAGTTTGAATCATAATCTACTATTGTTCCTGATTCTGGTGAGTAATTACCATGTGGTGTATAGATCAGGTGTTTTTATTCTGCTATTATGGGTCATTTCCAAGTTGAACACCTGACTCTGGTGTAAATATAAAAAGCCGACCTAAAAAAGCAGGTCGGCTTGGATTTGATTTAGAGAGCCCTGATGGTTTCTAAGGCAGTTGGATCAGACCCACCATATTCCCATCCGCATCTTTTGTAACCGCTACCAGCTTGCCACCTCCCACGTCCCTTGCCTCCTGGACTACCTGTGCACCCCCTTCGCGCAGGGTTTGCAGGCTTTTCTGGATGTCGCTGACCTGGTAGTAGGTTGTAGCCCCGGTCATCCCTTGCTTGAACCCATTCGGGTCCAGACCGATATCCTGATTGCCCACCCTGTAACCCACATAATATGGTTCATCCATGATCGGCTCGACGCCTAACAGCCTGGTGAACAGTTTCTTAGCCTGGGATATATCCCTGACCGGATAGATGATGGTTGTAAATCCCTCGTTCATATTGAGCTCCTTTTCCTATATTTTGTTCCCGGAGCAGCTGATTATAGTTACCCGAGATTTTGCTATTAAATTCCACCACTTTTGGGTAAGGTGGACTGAGTATGTAGATTGAAACGCAGCCCATGCTTAATCATGATAAAAACTTTCCTCTCATCGTTTTGCTATAAATTTAAATCTCCCCCACAATTATTGGGCGGTAGTGACAGGCGACGTGCTTTTCTCCGGCACAGTAGCGGTAGCTTGTAGGAAACCGATATACATCAAAATGGCACCCAGGAATTCACTCAGGAACAGAAAGTCTGGCAAACCCATACCGATGAATGAACCGCCAATCGCTGGCATAAGTGCCCCGACTGCGATCAGGATGTTCCCGACCATGCGGTTGAGCAGCACTCTTTTGCGCCAGAATATATAGGCTGAATAAATTGCCCCGCCCACCAGCGTGAGTGTGCCGTACGTGTTCAGCAGGATGGTCAGCAGGATAATCACCCCCGAGCGGGTCATAATTTCCTTGTATTGGGAAGACAACGGCACTGCCGGATTGTAACCAGCGGCCGCAGGTGTGATTGGGGCGAACAGCACTAAAACAACCGCCAGCAGGCTGACGACAACGAGGATAATATTCAGGGTGGTGGCGATGCCCCGGCGGCGCACTAACAGGTTGACCGTTCCCTGTCCAAGCCAGGCGGCCGTCAGCATTGCGCCGCAAAGGTACCACAGTTTGAGGGCGATTGCGCTGAAAGTAAACAGCAGAACAACTTCAGTCAGCGCACCGATCCCATACAGTACCAAACCGATGCTCCATAACAATAAGTGGGCGCCATGCCTCACACGAAAGCGGCTGAATACGGAGGCTGCAAACACAAAAGTGATGATCGTTGTCAGAATTGGCAGGTAGTGCATTTTTTACTCCATGAATTGGATTGAGGTTATATGGATGATTGCATCAATGTGTGCTGTGCTGGATCGCATCGTACGTGTCGAGCAGAGTGATTATGATTACATCGGAGAATGAGTTCATCTTGCGGAGCAAGTCAGACCATATTTGGGGCGACCGCACATCGGCATTTTCGTAAGCCACCAGGATCGCATCCATAACCGAGGTGCGGAAAAATTGGAATGCATGGGCAGCTTCCACGCTGGTCAATCCCACCCGTTGGCCGCGTGAAGCATATTCATACCCCAGTGACTTTGCTTCCGCCTCCAGCCCTTCATCGCCGGAGGTCAAGTGACCGATCAACCCCTGCACTAACGAGCGGCCGCTTAATCGGTATTGTTCGCGCGCCTCATTATCCATCTTCCGGTACCAGCTCTCGCCTTCCAGGTTGCTTTCGCTGATCTGCACTCGTGTATTCCGTAAAACATTGGCGTATACCGAGGGTGCCTCGGGTGCGCTGCTCTCCCACCGTGTGTGCATGCGGAATTCAACATCCGAACGCCTGAAACGGCGATGACCACCTTGTGTTCGTTGGGAGGGTAGATATCCATGGTCAGCCCACGCCCTAACGGTGCTTGGGTGAACCCCCAACTGTTGTGCAGCCTCACTTAAACTAAGCCATTCGTCCATTACTCAACCCGGATCAGGATTTTGGATAAGAATTCCCTACTTTATCAGGGTTTTTTTATTTCTACAATGTAGATTTCCTTAGAATTTGTATAAAGGATTCTAAGGAAGATAATAAGAAAAAGGCTGCGGCTTTTGACCGCAGCCAGGAAGTCTGACTGAGAAGTTGGTGAAGCAGATGGCTTAGGGTTTCAAATCCCAATAAGACATTTGAACTACCCGGTAGGTATAGTTGGGGGTTAATTCGGGGCTGACGAACACCCCATAGCGACCGAAGGTGTATTTGTTGTCAAAGATCTCAGCGATTTGATACCCATTGGCATATACCGTCAACGTATTACCGACCGCCTTGATTCCCATGAGATTTTGCTTGTTGGTCCCGGCGATGATATAGCTGCTCGGGGTCCAGCTCACCAGCTCCTGGGTGGTATAAGGGTTGGCGCCATCCAGCCGGAAGACGTGTAATGAGCCATCGCATGAGAACGCCACCACGTAGCCGTAGGATACGCCCGCCTGGTGCTCGGGGCCGCGTATGATCAATCCATAGGCATCCTTGCCTGTGCAGCTGCCCGAGTCAAAAGTCGATTGCAGGTAGAAATCACTCAGCTCGTGCCAGGTGAAGTACCATGTGCTGAACCCAGGGACTTTTCCCGTCACGTAGAATTTACCATCCGTAACGGTGATCTTGATGTAGTTGGTGTTGGGCAGCAATCCCGTGGTGGGGTTGGTCCAGTCGGCAATGTTCCCACCGTTCATTGGGTCTTCAAAGGTCGCTGTTCCATAGGTTGCCACCGGGTCAAATGTGCCCGCCGCCGGAGTGACGTTGGCAGTCGGTCCGGCAGGCAGGGGCGGGATATCCACGGAGAGGGTATAACTTTCCTTGCCGTCCCCCGCAGTCACGCTGAGGTAATAATCCTGTGTGGAGGGTAAGGTTCCAGACCAGGTGGTCTGCTTAGCCGAGATGTCCAAAAATGACTGTCCATCCGCTCCAGTGATTCCCAGGTACACGTCGCCATTAGGCGATTGAATTTTCACACTCATGGTCTGGGTGGCGTTGGCTGCCAATACATAATATAAGGTTTGCCCCGAATTGAGCACACCTTCCACAACCGCTCCGGTACCCCCGGCTGCAAACTGGATCCGGCTGGCGGGTGGAAGCGAATAGGCGGTAGGTGGTGCCGTGGTGGGAGGCACCTGGGTAGGTGGTGGAACTGCAGTCGGTGGCACCTGGGTAGGTGGTGGGACTGCAGTGGGTGGGGCGGAGGTGAGGGTTGGCTCAGCCGCAATCCCGGTGGTCGATGTTGGCACCACTGGCGGCTGGCCCGTTGCCGGCGGTGGGCTTCCGCTAGCCGGTAATTTACAACCAGCCAATCCGACTGCCAGAAACACCAGCAGCACACAGGTGAAGAGTACTTTTTTATTCATCGTCGCCTCCTTAGAACCCGATGCAGATATCCCTATGAGGATATTCTACATCAATTTTTGAATCGCCAGGCTATATCTGGCAGCAATTAGGATGCAACTAGCAGGCCAGTTTACGAGCCTGTTAACAAGCCAGAGTCAGGCGTCGTACACCCTGATGGCAGCAGTGCCTTCCAGCGGGCAGTGCTGCTCGCAGATCCCGCAGCCAATGCACACCTCCCGCAGCACGCTCGGGCGCTTCACCATGCTGGTCTGACCACTCGAGTCAACCACCTCGGCATCTTCCAGCCGGATGGATTTCTGCGGTGTGGGGCACATCTCCTCGCACACGATACACCACACTCCACTCGCCCACGGCAGGCATCGGTTCCGATCAATGCTGGCTTTTCCGATCACTGCCTGGCGTTTCTCATCCAGTGTGAGCCGTGGGATGGCGCCGCTCGGGCATACCTGCCCGCAAGCGGTGCAGCCATAATCGCAGTATCCCACCCGCGGCACCACCAGTGGTGTCCAGATTCCTGCCAGACCAGCCTCGCTGAAAGCAGGCTGCAGGGCTGTGGTAGGGCAGATTTTCATGCACTGTGAGCAGCGTATACAGGTGGAGAGGAACACATTTTCATCCGTGACACCCGGCGGGCGGATGCGCCACGGGTTATCCTGTTGCAGGCGCAGGTCGGTGCCCAGGAGCATCACCCCGGCGGCTCCAGTCGCCAATGCTCCCAGCGCTTGCCGCCGGGAAAGGTCGAATTCCTGTTTGGGGGCGGGTTTTAGGGAGAGGCCGAAACGTATGTCAGCCGGTTTACAGTTGGCCATGCAATCGAGGCATACGGTGCATTCGGATGGCATGATGTGGAAATTTGTCGGTGTCGTATCGACTGCCCCCGGTTTGCACACGATGGCGCAGCGCGTGCACTCCGTGCACGCCGTCCCGATCACCGGGCGAAACAGTGAGAATTTGGAAAGCAGTCCTAACAGCGCCCCCAATGGGCACAGGTACCGGCACCAGAAGCGGTGTGCCAGGAGATTCAATGAGATGATTCCGAAGAACAGTGTGGCGATGGCCACATTTTGGGCGAATGCAGGCTGTTCGACCGGCAGGATACCTCCCCGCACCATTCCCTCGAACGCATCCAGCGCCGGAGACAGGAAGTTCACCTTATACAAAACTGTTTCTGCCGCTGTGACAGCGTAGAAAATGGCTGGCAGGATGGCTGTGGTCAGCGTTCGGGTGAAGATGGCGATTGGGTCCAATATCAGCAGGGTCAGCCCGCCAAATAAGGTGGCAGCCAGGATGATTGCCAGTAGAAAGTATTTCACCAGTCTCCAACGCGGGGAGATTGCAGCGGCGCGATTGCGCGCTTTCTTGAATGATATCCACTCGAGCAGACTGCCCATGGGGCAAATCCAACCGCACCATACCCGCCCGATGACTAGGGTCAGCCCAACCGTGATCAGCGCCAACCCCAGCTTGGGGATCCACTGGCGGCTGGCGATCATTGCACCGGCGGCTGAAAGCGGGTCCAGGCGGAAGAAGATGTCAGATAACACCGGAGCAGCCCTTTGCTGCACCACGGCGAAGATCAGGTAGATGTAGAAGGCGAAAAAGAGGATTTGGACGGCCTGCCGAACCCGCCGCCAGTTTGCCCAGCTCATCCCAGGTTGATCTCCCGGATGTTGATGCTCGCCAGGTCCATCGTGCCCAGCCCCATGTCGGCGCTGGCCTGGATATAGCCAATATCCGCTCCGGTCATTCCAAATAGCGTCGCCGCATAGGCATCCGCTGCCACGATGTCGCGGCTGGCGATAACGGTGTCAGTCTGCTTGACGTCTGCCAGGTCACCTCCGGTAGGTCCATGTGCGGTCAGGATGCGCACCGCATCGACCACGGTCAGGTCAGGTCGCACGAGGCTGGTCAGGTCAGCAATCCGCTGGCCGAGATCGTCATGCATCATATTTCGATTCATGACGAGCCCCATCAGGTTCTTTTCACCCAGCGTCAGCTTGGTGGACCCATGGTCTTTGGCGATCGGCACGTTGATCAGCACGTCGGTTTCCAGGATGTCGCGGAAAATATAAGTTCGGCTCATGCTCTTGCCCTCGGGGATTTCCACCTGGATGTACTTGGGATAGCTCATGATGGTCATCTCCCCTCCCGCAGCCTCGACGGCCGCTTTGATCCCCGATATTTCGTAAGCAGAGGCGGCTGTACCGCCGAAGGGGTAATCCATCACCCGCACGCGTTTAGCGCCTGCATCCAGGCACATGGTGACGAGCGTTGCCACCACAGTGGGATTGGTGGTGGCAGCGTATTCGGGTGGGTGGTAATCGACGCATATATTGGGCTTGATGATTACATCCGAGCCCTCCTTGACGAAGCTGGTCATTCCACCCAATGCCTCGATGGCGGCATAGGTGATCGCTTCAGGGCTGGGTCCGCGGGCCACCGCCAGGTAGGCTGGACTGGTGGTGGGAGATGGCTCGGGTCCGGAGGTAGGTGTGGCTGAGGAGCCGGCAGGTGAGGATAAAGTTACAGCTGGGTTGGTCACCGTGGTGATGATACTGCTGGTGGGACTGGATGGTACGGTTGGCTCAACCCCAGGAGTACCCGCCTCGGTTGGGACGGATGTGTTCTGCTTGGGGCTGCAGCCTGCCAGGGCAGCACCAGCTGCAAAGGTGGCGCTCAGCTTGATGAACGTCCGGCGAGAAATGGGTTGTCGGCGTTTCATGGGTCGTCTCCTCACAAGATACCGTTCAGTAAATACCAGTAACAACCACGCGCGATGTATTATAAACGGATTTCCGAATCACTTGGATTAAGGAGCCTTTGATTATTAATAGAGTAAAACTATGATTTTTATGATTAAATGATAACTGTGATTAGAACATATATTATCAGAGTTCATCATATAATCAATCTCATCAAAGTTCCCGACAGGAAAAGACAAATTGAAAAACATTGTCAACGAGCAATATCCTCATTCACAGTTGACCGGAAAGATCATCGGTTGTGCCATGGAAGTACATAAAATATTGGGCAATGGATTTCAAGAACTCATCTCCCAACGTGCTTTGGCGGTAGAAATGACCCAACAGGGATTGGTATTCAGCCGCGAGCACGAAATGAAGATATTTTATAAGGATGTTGATATCGGTACCCGTCGTGTTGATTTTTTTGTCGAAGATAAAGTCATGGTGGAAATAAAAGCCCTTTTACAGTTGCAAGATGTCCATTTGGCTCAGGCGATAAACTATCTCGAAGCTTACGGGTTGGAAGTCGGTTTGCTTATAAATTTTGGAGCGCGTAGCTTGGATTTCAAACGAATAATGAAAACACCGCGTGATCGAGGACAGCCCGATCAAACATTGAAACTATAATTTATTGAATATTGTGATTTGGTAGTGAATCAATCATAGTCCATCATAAAATCATTCTAATCATCGTTCAAGACTATTCATTATGTCCTCCTATCCCGTCCCCGCCCACGAGATCCGTCGCGAATTCACCATATCCAACTCGCGCTTCATCTCCACTCTCGCCCCGGTCTTCTCGGTGGATGAAGCCAAAGCCTTTGTCGCCCGCATTAAGGATGAGTTCCGTGATGCCTCCCACAACGTTCCCGTCTACCTGATTGGGCATGGCGATTCGGAGACCGCCCACTGCTCAGATGCCGGCGAGCCCTCCGGTACTGCCGGACGACCTGCCCTGGCGGTACTGCGCGGCAGCGGGCTCGGGGATGTCGCCGTGGTGGTCACGCGCTATTTCGGTGGGACGAAACTGGGTACGGGTGGACTGGTGCGCGCCTATTCGGAGGCGGTTAAACTGGTGGTGGAAGCCGTGCCGCAGGCTGAAAAAGTGCACACCCATACCATCATGCTGGTATTTCCCTACACCTACCTGGAGCGCGTGCGCCTGCTGGTGACCTCCCATTCCGGCACGGTACTGGACGAGGAATTCACTGCAGATATTACCCTCACTGCCCGGCTGCGGGTGGAGAATCTACCAGCATTTCAAGCCTCACTGAGCGATCTCACCAAAGGCAAGGTGCAGGCGGAGGTGATTGAGACGAAACAGGTACTCATGCCCTTGAACGTCTGAACCATGATTTATGCGATTATATGATTTACATTATTAGTCAAAGCATCAGGTAATTTCAATGCAAATTATTTATCATATTCATGATAATCATGAAATTATTTGATTCATGGTTGAAGACAAAGAAACGTCTGAACTATGATTTTTATGATTAAATGATTACTATGATTGGAATAGAGTAATAATCATAGTCCGTCACAAAATCATCCCAATCATAGTTCAAGACAGGATCCCTAAAAATGAACAACCCAATCAACCCGCATTATCTCCACTCTGAAATTACTGCGAAAATCATTAAATGTGCAATGGAGGTCCATCACGTGCTTGGCAATGGCTTTCAGGAAGTCATCTACCAGCGCGCCCTGGATATTGAAATGACAGCACAGGGATTGGATTTTACACGTGAACATGAGATGAAAATCTATTATAAAGGTGTAGATATAGGTTCACGCCGGGTTGATTTCTTTGTTGAAGAAAAAGTAATGGTGGAAATTAAAGCTTTAATCCAGCTGGAAGACGTCCACCTTGCTCAAGCAATAAACTACATCGAAGCATATGTCTGGAAGTTGGTTTATTGCTTAACTTTGGGACACGCAGTTTGCAATACAAACGTGTTATGAAGCATCTAAAAACATCTGAACCATGAATTAGATGATTAAATGATTTTCATAATTAGTAAAAGTGCTGGGTTGTGTACGTACAAATCTTTAATCAATTCATATTACTCACAAAATCATGCACATCATGGTCGAAGACTAAGAAATGTCTGAACTATGATTTTTCAGATTATATTATTATGATCGGAAGAGTGAAATAATCATAGTCCATCATAAAATCAGTCTAATCATAGTTCAAGAACTTCGTCACAACATCATCAGCACGCGCTCGTGGGCGGAGAGCTCCCGGTAAATATTATCCAGCTGCTCCTGGCTCAGAGCGTGTATCCGCACGGTGATCGAAATAAACCTGCCATTCTTGCTTAGGCGGCTGGCTGTCCCATCTTCAGCTGCTACAACGGCATATTTCTGGATGATCTCGACCACCAGGTCCTCAAAATCATCCTGGTTAGCCCCCATCACCTTAACGGGAAATATGCGCGGGAAATCCATGCTCTGATCTGCCCTATAAATAAATGATGTGAAATTATACCTAAGGATTGACCGTCCCGTCCCAACCTGCCAGGCGAGCTGAGAGCCACCAGAAAGCCTGTCCTTTCAGGTAGCAGTTCAATGAGTGGCTGTGGGCGCAGCTGATTTCTGGGGCGGGGCAGGCACCAGGGTGAGTATCGCACCAGCTCTGGCACCATGGGCAGGCGTCGGTCGGGTTGGGGTACTGCGTTCCATCAGGCAGCCAGCTTTCAATATCGGCGAAGTCATACAAGACTTTACTATTCACCAGCACATAATTACGCACCATGTTGTTGTTGCGGTTCAGGACAGAGTCGCCGGTGGTTCCGTCAGTATGACCGGTCATGTAGACGAATCGCACTCCCGGGTATTCAATCTCCAGCTGGGTCATCATATCCAGGTACTGCTGGACTTCTGCCGTACTCAGCCACGACATCTCGCCGCACCACGACCACATAAAAGCATTTGCTTGCGGGGCTGAGTCCAACATGTCACGCGCCGTACTGAGAAAGACATCTGCGTTCCAGGAAAAGCCGCTGTTGTAACCCATGCGTAGTAAGGTGGGATTTCCCTGGTTAGGTGGGACGACCCAGTTTTTAAGGAAGTTATAGTTAGGAGGGCTGACGTAGCTGCTCATATAATCAGCACCAGCCCACACCTGAGTGCCGTGTGAGGTGGACCCGTAAGACCAGACGACGTTCTGCCTGGCAGCCTGGACCCATAGCTGGGGGATCTGGGCAGCATCGCGGTTGTTATGGTCGATGATGATGGCTGAAGGCTGGTTGGCTCTATTCAGCAGCGGTAGGTAATTTACCAGTATGTCTTGCGGAAAAATAAGCTTTTCATGCCGCAAGACGACCGGTGGGGATGCCATTACCCCGGTGATCCTGGCGGATAACACCACATCCAGGACGAATACGAGCAGGGCGGCGATGTAGTACATCGCAGGGGAAGTACGAAAAGTTTTCATCATGTCCTCCTTGGATCGACTAGGCTTGGTCTTCCAGCTCGCCGATCAGCTGCAGCATGTGCTCATAATGCGAGCCTTTCCAGTAGACCTGCTTGCAGGAGGGACATATGCGGAACTCATCGTAATATTTCTTGGTCAGCGGCTCCAGGCGCTCGATGACGTCTTGTTTGCTCACCACCTGGAGCGGGCTGTTGCAGCGCAGGCAGCGTTGAAATGGCTTCACCCGATCCGTCAGGTTGAACCGCCGCAATACCTCTGCCACCTGCAAGCGTGGGTCGGTCTGGTGGATGCAATATCCACGCCTGATTGCCTTGCGCATCAACAATCTCCGGTCACGCGTCAGCAGCACGCGGCTGTCTTCTACCGAAACCCTGGCGAGCTCGTCGTCCTGGTAATCGTTGCGATACAGGCAGTCAATCCCCAGCATGCGCAGGTACGTCGCCAGTTGACCCAGGTGATTATCCAGGATGAAGCACGGCTCACCGTCCAACGGAGAGTTAGCAGGGTATACCGTTACCTGGTCACCTTCGTGAAGGCGGTTGGAGGCATCCGCCGGCAGCCCGTTGACCTGCACCAGGCCAAACTCAGTGTGGGGCACACCGGTCGATTCAATCAGGTGCTTGAGGCTTTGGTGAGGCTCAAATTCCAGGCTGAAGGAGGAATTTTTCCGGTGATGAGGTAAAAAATCGTTTAGCTCATCTTGATAAGTGAACGTGGCTTTCATAAAGCATCGCACTCCAGGTCAGGCTTCGATCCGTTTCAGGCGCAGGGATGCCCAATCATCATCGATGGATATGATGGCCACGCCTTGCAAGCCAAGCGAGTTGGCATAGGCGTTGATTGTGTCGCGGTTGATATCGGTTTTTACCTTGGAGGTTCCCTTGTGGTAGCTCACCCATAGCATGCCCTTGGGAGCCAACAGTTTGGCGAGAGGAGGCAGGTGGGCTTCCAACTCAACCCGGTTGGCAACGAACACCTGGATGCCTTCCACCAGGCTGCTTGAATCACGCAGCAGCATAACCCCCTCCGGAAGCTCGCCCATCTGGGTGGTATATCCACTGGGTGCGTTTACCAACAGGAACTTGCTTCCTGGTTTAATCGACAGTTTTTGGGCAATGGATTTTTCCGACATATTACCTCCGCAGGATCAAGGGTTTCTTTTTGTCTCGAACAAGTAGGCGCTGATAAAGCCGATCGGGTAGGCAATCAGGTGCGCCAGGTCATCTGATAATTCAATTGCCGGGCTCACTCCAGCACGTTCTGGAAAGACCGAGGGCAATCAGCAGGTAAGCCAGGATGACGCCAAATACCACCCCACGCCAGAGTCTGGGTAAAAAGGTTGTGATCAGTCCCAGAGTGCCCATATACCCGGCTGAAGGGCCCACGTTGCGCGAAAAGAATAGGGTCCGTTCTTGGCTGAAACCGAGCTGGTGTAGCGGTAATGAGAAGATCACCCCCTCAATCACCAGGGTCAGCAGGTGTACGCCCCAAAAGGTGAGCGCAGCCCGTCAATGTTCCCGCCTGCCATTCCGCGACTCCGCTGGTGAGGGCGACCATCACCAGGGCGAACCAAAAGGTCACCCCGCCGCTGGTCACTAATGCCGATAAGATCAGCCGCCACCAGCGCAAGAACCAGAAATCGCGCGGTGCAAACCCCAGCCGGTTCACCCATTCGCGGGTGAGCTCCTGGAGAATACTATTCGTCCACCACGCTACCAGCATCAACAGGATGACCATGATCAGGGTGAATGGGAGCCGGCTGATCACCCTGCTTAAAGGGACAGAACTCTGTTTAATGCTTTTAATGTTAGAGGTATCCCTCATCTAATCTGCTTGAGATGGCGCCCGCGTGGGTGCCTGACTGGGTCTGTGAATCACCCCCACCAGGTCTGTCCCCGAATCTGCCCGCAGCATGGCAATGGCAACTGCCGGCAGGCTGGCTGTTCCGGGATAGATCAGGTAGCGTGGAGACCAGGCTGGATCGAACTTGGCTTTAAACTCGTGCAGCCCTTTGAAGTTGTAGAACTGGTCCACGTGTTCATAAATGTAGTGTAAAGCCCGTTCGATGGCCGGGTCAGTTGGGTTTTCCCCAATCCCCGACAAGCCACTAAGACCCATGTTGAAGGTAGCGATCCCTTGGGTTTTGGCCCATTCGATCAGGGAGACAAACAGGAAGTCCATCTGTCCCTTTTCAGCCTGGCGGCGGTGGCGCATCAAGTCGATGGCAATTTCATTTGCCTGGTATTCGGGAAGGATGTTGGCGAATGCATCGATGGCACCATCGGGATTGCGGATGATGATCACCCGGGTGCTGTTCAGGTAGTCCTCATCAAACCAGCCGAGCGAGAATCGTTTTTCATAACCATGCATGCTGGACAGCCATTCATCGCTGATCTGGTGCAGATCGTCCATTACAGCAGGCGGGTGGGGAGGCTCGAGTACCTCAGCCTGGTAGCCCAGCCTTTTCATCTTGTTGACTCCCGTGCGGATGTTCTTCTTCTCTCCCCCGGCAATGCTGAACGTAGCCAGGTCTACGATCGCCTCACTACCGACACATATGGAATGGTAACCTGCCTCTTTATATGCTTCCAGGTAATCTGGCAGCACCTGGGAATAGGCAGCTTCCCAATCATTATGGTCACAAAAGTCCTTGAAACTATTGATGCAGGCAGTCACATCACCAGCCGGTCCAATCGGGTCGCACAGGGCGAGGGCGATGCGACCTTCAACCACATAACCGATCACCGACCCACCCGGGCTGAAATAATAAATCTTGTCAGTAAAAAGCACCATGCGCGCCAGGCTGCTGCACCCATAGGCTTCAACAGTCTCCCGAGCTTTCCGGCGCTCCTCCAGGCTGGCACCACGCCGTACGAGCACCGGTCTGATCAACATGACCAGTGCATAACCGATGGTGACTGCCCCGACGATATAGATCGAGCTGACGAAGTAATGCGCGAAGCGGGTAGCCGGGATTAATCCAGGGTTGTAGAATTGGGTGAACATCACTGCAGTCTGGCGCAGTGCAGCAACCAGGCTGAAGGTGACCTTCTGACCATTTATGATGAAATGCCGGTCCAGCAGGTAAAAGCCCAATGCGCCATACACCAGGGTGAAGACCAGTCCTCCCAGCAAAGCCAGCAATCCCTGGCGGATGGAAGGTGGATCAGAGCGGGCATGGAAATGCGGCTGCAAATAGATCAACCAGGCTGCCAGGGCAGTAGCCAGGATTGCCTCTTCATAATCCAGCCCCTTGAACAGGTGCACGGGTACCGATATGATCAAAATGGTAACCGTAAGTATCCACGCCAGGCGTTTACGCCTCAATAATCCATTGGCGAGGATGAGCAAGGCGAACCCTGCCAGTACGGATGTCAGGTGACCGCCGACATCCACTCCAAATGGAGAATACTGCTCCAGAAGTACCAGCCGGTTGTGCATGGCTGGAGTCAGACCTGAAAGCACATCAATGATGCCCATCAACGCAGTCAGCAGGGCAACCAGGCGGATGCTCCACACCTCGCTGCTGGCAGTTTCTTCCCCCGTGAAGGTTTTCAGCCGGCGCAGCAGGATGAACCCGATCGCCAGCGGCAGCCAGAAGGTCAACCCACGGAAGGATAAGGCGATCACCGTCGCTCGTTCAATCGGCACGCCCAGTGAGGCAAACACCAGGGTCATCATGCCTTCTACCACCCCAATTCCCTGGGGAGTAATGGCAATGATCCAAAACAGGATCCCCATGGCATAACCTGCCACCAGCACACCGAAGTGCACCTTCTGGTGGAAGGCCAAAAACAAGAAGTACAACGTAGAGAGGTCGGCTAGGTGGGCGGCAAAGGCGATTCCAATCGTCCGGATCAACAGCCCAGGCTGGGCTGCAATGGCGATGGATGCCTCAGTGAATTCGGCTCGATTTTTTTTCACCCAGGCTTCATCCAGGAAATCAGGGCGCCTGATTAACCTGGCGACGCGGTTGGCAAAGCTTCGTACCCAATCGAGGAGCTTCTGCAGCCATTCAGGGCGCCACAACCCGAGCAAGAGAAAGGAAGTCATGGTCCCGATAACCAGCAATAAAATCACCGCCACGATGCTCTCGTAATATTTAAGGTTGTGGTGGGTAAACAAATAAATCAGCCCGGTCACCAGGATAATGAGGAATGCGGTGAAGTCAGCCACCAGCACGAGCAGGGTTCCAATTGCGGCTCGAGCAGCCGATTGACCTCGCCTGGCAGCATCATCCACGAATAATGACATCCCGCTGGCTCCTCCGATCGGAACCGCCACGTTCATAAAGATGGATGAGAATGTGATGGGGAGTAATTCACTCAGCTTGCTCTGCACTCCCACCGTCAGGAAGGCAGACTGGTACAAGGCGGTATAGATAATGTAGTAGACGAAACAGGATAAGACTGCCGCAGCCACCCACTGCCACTGACCTCCGATGAGGGTTTCAGCTAATTTCTTGATCTCACTGAACCGGCTGATGACCACCCACAGGAAGATGATGACCAGAATCCAGAAAATCCAACGTCGTTTCATCCCACTCTTCCACTCCGTGCGGATATGCATTCATTATACACTTGCACCCGCAGCGGCGTATGGACTTGATTATAAGAGAGCAGCTAAATTGAGAACGATTGTGATATTAGCTGATCTGGCGGGCAAGTGCACGGTTTATTGGTGTTTCTTGCTTTTATCATTGCTGGCTGACATGCCTGGAAATTCAGGCGCCCCCAACGAGCGCATGCGTTCCTCCTCGGTCACCTGGCTGATGCGTGGTCCGTCGGTCCATTCACCGTCCTCCAGTTCAGCGGTGGCAATCTGGATGACCTCCTGCGGGCTGTTCGCCCAGATTGTCTTGGCATACGGCTCAATGGAACTCGCTGGGTAGGTCCCCGTTTTTTGTTTCTTCTTTACCCCCTGCTTATTGGCAAACAACCCTTCAATATAATAATGCGGCATATTGCTTGATCCCATTATTCCCCAAACAGCTGCGGCGGTGCCTGGACAGCAACCACTTCACCCCTGGCGCATACCTGTCCACTAGCAGATAACCAGGCTTCCATGACCACTTTGCGACCTTTGATTTCCTTCACCTTTGCACGCACCTCCAGCGGTACACCCAATGGAGTGGGCTTGAGGTAATCCACTTTAAGCGAGCCAGTGACAAAGCGGAATGCCGGCAGGGTATCCATTGCCCGCCCCTCGGCTTTATAGGCTGCCGCCGCAGCCGTTCCCGTACAGTGGCAGTCGATCAGTGAAGCGATCAACCCACCGTACACATAACCCGGGATGGCGATGTGATAATCGCGAGGAGTGTAAGTGCACACAGTTTCTTTTCCATCCCAATAACTCTTGATCTGCAGACCCTGCTCGTTCAAACGTCCGCATCCATAGCAGTAGCTCACATTTTCAGGATAATAATCCTGGAAGGCTTTTTCATTCATCTTGATACTCCCAGCTCTTTGGCAGCCAGCTCTATGATTTCGAATCCATACCCCACCAGCTCATCCAACCTGTTCTGATCCTCGTCGCTTATCCGCTCACCCGCTTCGATACGTTCGATATAACGTAGCAGGGAGCCGCGTAGTCCGCTTGCCCGGTGGGCATAAGTCGAATCTGCCGATAGATGCTCCAGGCGGTCGATCAGCCGTTTGACCAGCTCCAATTCCTGCTCAGCCAAGGTGAACACCCATTGGAATGGTCTCGTGCAGGCGACCGTCAGTTACCAGGAAATGACCCGTGTGGGGGTCAGCTTGATCAGTAAGTTTTCCGGGTCATTCAGCCAGGATTGCGGCTCAGGCTCTTTCACCCCTTCCAGCCCCAGGTAGCGGATGTAAATGCGGCTGGCGATATCGCTCACCAACGGGCGCGGTTCCGTCACCAGCTCGACAGTCCCTTCCAGCAGCACTGCCGTTAGCTTGCCTCCCTCCTGTTTTGACTCGATCAATACCGCTCCCTGTGGGTTGTGCTTAAGCTCGCGGATCTTGCGCGTGCTGACGAAGCTGCTGATCCAAACGGATTCTCCATCCCACATAAACCATACCGGCACCACATGGGGTTGCATGGTTTTTGGGTCGGTGGTTGCCAGGCGCGCCAGCACCGGTTCTGCCAGCACCAATTCGATCATTGTTTTCCTTTCGGACTTCACAGCCTCTACCATCAGTATTCTCCGCTTTATAGATTGGCTGGAGTATATTACAAAACCCCGCTGTGGACAACACCCCCCGCTACACCTTCGGCAGAGCCTGGTCAAAGCCTAGGAATCACGAGAGCCGGGTATGTCGCCCGGCTCTCAACAAGGAGGAGAAAGAACACCTATACTATGTTGATCATAACTAAATACTAACAGCAGTGCTTGACGGTTCAACTACAATTACCCCACGTTCACCCATCAACCTCCCTGTTCTTCCGCATGCGTTTGATCTCAGCCCGTTTTCGCTTGGATTCGAGTCGGCGTAAATTGGCTGCGTGGGTAGGTTTGGTCCGAAAGCGTGGCTTGGGAGGCTCACAGGCATGTTGGATAAGCCGCACCAATCGCTCCAGTGCTGCCCGACGATTTTGCTCCTGCGAACGGTACTGCCGGGCTTCGATGATCAATGCCCCCTGTGAGGTCACCCGCCTGCCAGCCAGCCCCATCAGGCGTTGCTTTACTTCATCGGACAACGAGGGCGAGCCCAGCAGGTTAAAGCGCAACTGAACAGCTGAAGATACCTTATTGACATTTTGCCCACCGGGTCCAGGCGAACGGATATAAACGAGCTCGACCTCTTCATCACCAATCTGAATCCTGGGTGTGATTTGGATCATTTGATAAGTATACCCGTGTGCAGACGGTACCTGTGGCTCACTTTTTTAATGAAAGACTGATTCGCCGGTAACGGGTTAATGGAGGGAAAGTTTATAATTGTTTGTATCGGCCACGCTAAAATGTGATTAATATAATCCTTCGAATCCACTGCTCCAGCCTCGTTGACACACCAATTATTTCGAGATAATATAAGAATACAACCCGACAATATGGGAAATATTGTTTGCTGAATGGTTTGATAATTAGGTTGTCACTTACGAGATGTTCACATGGAATTTCCTGTACTTCTAAATTTACGAACCAGTTGTTTATGTTACCCTGAACTGAGGGCAGTACTGGTCAACTGCATGTGTCTATGATACATTTCATTATGTTTCAGCAATCACTTACCGATTGATCCAGTCAGTACCATAAATTCTTCATTACATAAAAACGAGCGGCTGGAACAACCAACCGCTCTTTTTGTCGGAGGGTAGATGCAAAAGACGGTCGTGGCTGCTGCACTGGGGGAATGCGTGCATGTCGCTGGGGTGCTGAACTTTCTACGCCTGGCTGAAATCGCCGGTTGGCGGACTGTCTTTCTGGGTCCGGCAGTAACAATTGATGATGTCTTGAAGTCAGTCCGCCAGGAAGATGCCGCCCTGGTCGGGGTTTCCTACCGCCTGACTCCCGAGACTGGCGAGCGTTTGCTGGGTGAGTTTGCCGAAGCCGCAGACTACCTGCGCTCCTCCGGTGTCAGGTTTGCCTTTGGTGGCACACCCCCGGTGGCTGAAAGAGCCCTTCGCCTGGGTTTCTTCGAGCAGGTTTTCGATGGGAGCCAGCCTCCCGAAGAAGTGCTGGCTTATCTCAAGGGGCAGGTTTCACCTCAGCCTTCCATGCAGAACTACCCTCAATCCATGGTGGAGCGAATTGCCTGGAAATCTCCCTATCCCCTCTTGCGGCATCATTTCGGTCTACCCACTCTTGATGCCAGCCTCCAGGGTGTGGAGCAAATCTCAAGCGCCAGGGTTCTGGATGTCATCTCGTTGGGAATCGACCAGGATGCGCAGGAAAATTTTTTCCACCCCGAACGGCAGGATGCCCGCCGCAAAGGGGCGGGGGGTGTGCCTGTCCGTTCTGCCGCTGACTACCAGGCGCTCTACTCCGCCAGTAGACAGGGCAACTACCCGCTTATGCGCACCTATTCGGGTACGGATGATTTCATCCGCCTGGCGGAGATGTACCTGGAAACCATCCACAACGCCTGGTGCGCCATCCCGCTGTTCTGGTTCAACCAGATGGATGGGAGGGGTCCTTGGAACCTGGAAGGCTCGATCCGCGAGCACCAGCGGGTGATGGCATGGTATGGCCATCGCAATATTCCGGTGGAGCTGAACGAGCCGCATCATTGGGGCATGCGTGATGCCCCCGATGTGGTCTATGTGGTGTCAGCGTTTCTCTCAGCTTACAATGCCCGTGCCTTTGGGGTTCATGACTATATCGCCCAGATGATGTTTAACAGCCCTCCGGGCACCTCCGATGCCATGGATATCGCCAAAATGCTGGCGGCGTTAAAAATGATCGAGCCTCTCGAAGGTGAGGGTTTCCATATCTGGCGGCAGACCCGTACAGGTCTGCTCAGCTACCCGGTGGACCCAGCCGCGGCTCGTGCTCACCTGGCAGTCAGCATCTACGTCCAGATGGCACTCAAGCCGCACATCATTCACGTTGTAGGTCACACCGAAGCCCACCACGCCGCCACTGCAGACGACGTCATCGAGGCCTGCCAGATGGCCCGCAGGTCGATTGAAAACGCTATCAATGGCGCTCCGGAGATGACTGCTGATCCCGTCTTCCAGGCTCAAGTGGATCATCTGATTTCTGAAGCCCGTGTCACACTTCAAGCGATAAAACATCTCAGCACTCAATCCAGCCCTGACCCATGGACCGATCCGGCAATATTGGCGCAATCGGTCAAATTAGGGATTTTGGATGCCCCTCAGCTGAGGAACAATCCTTTTGCCTCGGGTCAGATAAAAACCCGTATGTTAAATGGTTCGTGTATCACCGTGCACTCAGACGGCACACCTATCAGCGAAGCAGACCGGCTGGTACAATACCTACCCTAGGAGGAATTAATGGCTAAAAAATTGAACATCACTGTGATTGGAGCCGGGCATGGTGGGAAAGCTATGGCAGCGCATCTTGGGTTGATGGAGTTCCCGACGGTGCTATTTAATCGCACTGCCGCGAATGTAGCCGCCATCAAGGAATTAGGTGGCATATACCTCGAAAGCTACGAGGGCGGTCCACGTGGTTTTGGAAAGTTGGAGCTGGTAACCTCGAACATTGGCATAGCGTTGCAAAAAGCCGAGATGATCATGGTGGTCGTCCCATCTTCTGCCCATGCAGATGTCGCGAAATTATGCGCACCTTATCTTGCCGATGGTCAGATAGTCATATTGCATCCCGGGCGGACTTGCGGTGCGATCGAATTCAGTAAAGTGATCCGTGATAACGGTTGCACCGCCGACGTGACCATCGCAGAGACGGAAACCTTTATTTATGCATCTCGCTCTGATGGTCCCGCCCAATCACGCATCTTCCGCATCAAGGAAGCTGTGCCGTTGGCAGCTCTGCCTGCCACCCGGACTTGCCTCGTCCTGGACAAGGTCCGTGATGTTTTTAACCAGTTCATTGACGGCGGTGACGTGCTTCAAACCGGGATGAATAACATGGGCGCCATCTTTCATCCAGCCTTGACGATATTAAATTCAGGATGGATCGAATCAACCCACGGTGATTTTCAATTCTACATCGATGGGGTGACGGCGTCCGTGGCGCGAGTGCTGGAAGCCCTCGATCGTGAGCGGGTTACTGTGGCGGCTTCGATCGGTATTCGCGCCCGCACCGGCATGGAGTGGTTGAAACTTTCCTATGATGCGGTGGGCGAAGACCTGAACGAGGCCATACACAACCAACCCGGATACTATGGGATCAATGCACCCCCAACCCTGAACCACCGTTATCTCTTCGAAGACGTCCCTATGAGCCTGGTGCCAATTGCCTCGCTTGGACAGCGTTATGGGGTTGCAGTCAGTGGAATTGATGGGATAATTAAGTTAGCCAGTATAATACACCGTACCGATTATTGGCGCCGCGGGCGGACCATAGAAAAATTGGGTATTAATAACCTGAGTACGGACGAATTGATCCATTATGTAAAAGAAGGTGTTTTGGAATCAGCCTGAGTATTAGTGAGGCTAAGTGCTGGAAACCAAGGCGACGAGGAAGGGTGACATGGAATTCCAAGATCAGACGAAACCGGTGATCCTCCTGGTTGTTCTGCAAGCCCAGGACGCCGACCTGGTGACGACCTCATTGCGAAGGTCTTCTATCCCGGCCTTCGAGTTATCCAGCACCGGGGCATTCCTGGGCAGGAAAAACGTCACCCTGTTGATCCCGGTGGAAGCAACCAATGTGGATTTCGTGGTGTCTGAGCTGAAGCGCAATTGCAGGCAACGGATCGAATATGTATCCATGCCCATCGAAGGACAACCCCTCCCAATCCCCAGCCCCATACCAATCACCGTGGGCGGAGCAACCATCTTTATCCTCGAGATCGACCAATACCTGGAGGTGCTGCAATGAAATTGATGATTGCCATTGTCAACGATGCTGATTATGACAAGATTGCCCGCCAATTGACCGACGAGCAGTACCGGGTGACTTGCATTGCCTCTACGGGTGGGTTGTTCCGCCGCGGTAGCACGACCTTGTTGATTGGTCTGGAGGAAGATAAAATTAGCCGGGCGGTGGATATTATCAAAGAGAATAGCCCCAGTACTGAAAGTCCTGGCGCCCATAAAGCTTCCATATTCGTCCTGAACATTAAGGAATATATTCGTGTGTAAGGAAACGAGACTTCACAGACATTTTTCTCTCCCAATTTGATAAATAAGACTGACTAATGCCCATGGATAGTTCATGAGTTATACATCCAAACATTGCCTGATTTTATCCATCCTTTACCGTTATACCTTGGCCTTTCAATGTCTAATGGTATATTTAAAATGATTGCCTTCTGGTTAGAATATGACTTCATCGCTAAGCAATGAATCACGCCGCATTCGCACACTGATCACCGGTCATGTCGTGCCGGAAATGGAAAAATGCATCCAATGCGGGATATGCTCTTTTAGTTGCCCAATTGGGATCGATGTTCGCTTGCATGCCTGGAATGGGGAGGTCATCGAAGATCCCAAGTGCCTGACCTGTGGAGAATGCATAGAACGCTGTCCACGCGCTGTGCTTCATTTTGAGATCACCGGTTTATTTACCAGGGAGAAGAAATGACCCGCTACATCATCATTGGGACGGGTGTTTCGGGTTTCTCGGCTGCTGAAACACTGCGCAGTGTTGACCCTCAGGCAGATATCCTGCTGGTTGGGGATGACCCATTTGGTTACTACTCCCGCCCTGGTCTGGCTTATTACCTGACCGGTGAAATTCCGGAAAAACAATTATTCCCCTTTTTTAAAAAAGGCAGGTTAACCCTCGATGTTCAACGCATCACAGCCCATGTAACCTCCATCGACCCGACCGCACAAGTGATAAAAACCGACACAGCCGGAACCCTGGGGTATGATCGATTGCTACTTGCTACTGGTGCCCACTCCATCCCTGTGAATTTCCCGGGTGGAGATTTGCATGGCGTGGTAACACTTGACGATCTTGCTGACACCCGGAATATTTTGACTCTCCTCAGGCAAACAAAGACCGCCGTGGTTGTCGGGGGCGGTGTTTTGGCTATCGAGTTGGTCGAGGGATTGGTGGCGCAAGGTAAAAAAGTCCATTTCTTCCTGCGTGGGGATTGGTATTGGTCGAATGTATTGGTCGAAGCTGAAGCACACATGGTGGAGCACCATCTGACCACGGAGGGGGTCATCCTTCATCATCGCACTGAAATCGAAGAGATCCTGGGTAAGAGGGGTAAAGTGACCGGGGTGCGCACAACCAACGGTGAAATCATTCGCTGCAACATGGTGGCGGTTGGTATTGGTGTCAGGGCTCGCCAAGAGCTGGCCCAGGAGGCTGGTCTGGAAACCGACCGGGGAATTGTGGTGAATGAGAATCTCCAAACCAGCCAATTAAATATATACGCCTCAGGCGACGTCGCTCAAATCTTCGACCCGATAACCGGTCGTTCCTCAATCGATAATCTCTGGTATCCCGGGCGAAAGCAGGGGCGTGTTTCTGCCTTGAATATGGCCGGAAAAGACCAAACCTACCAACGGACGGTTGCGATTAATGTGCTGCGACTGGCAGGGGTGATGACAACACTCATCGGCTCAATCGGGAGCGGTCGCGATGAAGGTCCGGTGTACACCACGCGTGGCTCAAGCGAGACCTGGCAACAGCTGCCCAATACGCTTGCAGCTGAGGTCACTATGGATGAAGGTCAGGTGCGATTAATCCTCGGTGAGCACACGTTGCTAGGGGCAGTGGTGATGGGTGATCAGAAAATATCTCGCCCCATTCGCGAGCTGATCAAGGATCAGGTGGATATCACTCCGATTCATGATCAATTATTACAATCCGGTCCACAACTGGGGCAGCTGATCATGGACTATTGGGCAAAAATAAAAAAATGACCATCATACCGGTAGGAGCAATGCAATGCTGTCAAGAAATAAGGAGATCTGGTTCGCTTTACTAGTCGCAGTTATTATTACCACGATCTATGCCGCGGTGATGAACCTGTACAAGGCGGTACCTGCTGCCGGCAGTTTATTTGGTCATTTAATCGGCATCGTCGGCTTTCTGCTGATGTTGATGACCGAGACGCTCTATTCATTCCGAAAACGCAGCCGTAAAGGACGTTGGGGAAATATGCAATCGTGGCTCCAGTTCCATATCTTCACCGGGCTGGTCGGTCCTTACATGGTATTGCTGCATACTTCCTGGAAGTTCAATGGTCTGGCTGGAGTAACCACGCTTCTCACGATTATTATCGTGATAAGCGGATTTACCGGTCGCTATATTTATACTCGCATCCCGCGCTCGCTGGATGGAATTGAGCCTACCTATCCCGGGGCACAAGCCCAGGCTGCCGTGTTGGCTCGTTCTCGGCAGATGTTATCCACCTGGCATGCTGTCCATATCCCAATTGGAATTGCCCTATTTGTTGCTGCTTTTATCCACATCGGAGCAGCCCTGACTTATGCCACTTTGCTCCGCTAGAAGGTAGATGATGAGAAAGAAACCACTCGGTTTTCTGACCATACCCGGATTGATCACAGCCCTGCTGACTGTTTTGGTCGTGATTGGGGTGGGCTTTATCCGCGGTGGGGTGCTTTTCAGTCCGGGTGCGCTCAATGCTGAGGCCGGTGCAGCTCTGGGTGGTGTCGCTTCTCATGCTGAGCTCGCAGGTAGATGTTCAGCTTGCCATGCATTCTTCTGGCAATCGGCAACCATGGCTGACCGTTGTGTGGTTTGTCATACCGACGTTGCCGCCCAGCTGCAGGATCCATCCACGCTTCACGGTAGCCAGATGAAGAAAAACCCCGCCATGCAGTGCCGGTCTTGCCACCCCGATCATCATGGGTCAAATGCTCCACTGACCGACATGTCTAAGGCTGATATTCAGCACGATGTATTTGGCTATTCCCTGAACGCCCACCAAACTCAGACAGATGGTTCTCCTTTTGAGTGTAAAACTTGCCATGTTAATGGCTATACAAAGTTTGACCAGACCGTGTGTACCACCTGCCACCAGCAGATTAATCTTCAATTTATGCAATCTCATCTCCAGGCATTTGGTGAAAACTGTCTGGCCTGCCACGATGGTATCGACACTTATGGACACGATTTTGATCACAGTAAAGTCGCCTTTCCGTTGACTGGGAAGCACGTCTCGCTGGACTGTGTGGCGTGCCATATCAGCGCCCGAACTATCGCCGACCTGAAGGCAACCCCCCAGGATTGTGCTTCTTGCCATACCAAGGACGATGCTCACCAGGGTCAGCTCGGCAGTGACTGCGGTGCATGTCACACCCCAGATGGTTGGACCCCGGCTTCATTTGACCACGCAAAATCAAAGTTTCCCCTCACTGGTGCCCATGCCAGTATCGCCTGCACACAATGCCATCTGAATGGGGTTTTTATCCCCCTGCCGATGGACTGTTATTCATGCCACGCCAAGGATGATCCACATAAAGGTCAGTTTGGCACCGGCTGCGATGCATGCCACACCACCACCGCCTGGCTCCCGGCTACCTTCGATCACTCAAAATCAGGCTTCCCCTTGACTGGTGCCCACACCAGCCTGGAATGTACAAAATGCCACATTAATAACGTCTTTACTACCCTCGACACCGCATGTGTCTCCTGCCATGCTAAGGATGATGCTCATAATGGTCAGTTTGGCACGGATTGCGGCGCATGCCATTCCACCACCGCCTGGCTCCCGGCAACCTTCGACCATTCAAAGACAAGATTCCCCTTGACGGGTGCCCACACCGGCCTGGAATGTTCAAAATGCCACGTAAATAATAACTTTACCAACCTCTCGACCGATTGCGCCTCTTGCCACGCTGACCCATCCTTCCATTCCGGCTTATTCTCGGGTATGTCTTGTGACACGTGCCATAACACCTCCGCCTGGAGTCCGGCCAGCTTCAACCTGGCACACCCCAACAGTTGTGGTGAAGTGACCTGTATTGGCCATGAGGGAGCCACCTGCCGGGATTGTCATCCGGCGAACCTATCCACCGCCACCTGCCTCAAGTGTCACGACAGCAACAATCCCAGCGATGGGGGTGACGGCGGAGATTAAAAAGTTCCGCCGTCTTCATGTTGAAAATTTACAAAGACTTTCGCTTGTAAAAGGGGGTATCGCAGGTGTATTTATAGGTAACGCGTAAAGAATTCGATCACCCGCCGGGAGTGTTCTTCCGGGTAGAGCTGGCTGGCTGTGGTGTGACCGGCATCCGGCAATCTCCACAGCTCCTTGGGTTGCTCAGTAGCCGCATACAGCTCATCGAAATCCGGCAGGTACTGGTCATGGTCACCGTGGATGAACAGGATCGGTCGGGGTGCGATCTTTCCGACCCAGCGGATTGGCTCGTAGCTGAACAGGTTTACTCTCAGGCGCAGTGAAGTCATGGCGATGATCAGCCAGGCAACCGCTTTTCCCAGCCCCAGCGGCAGACCCAGCTCCACCCCACGGGCAGCGATTGCTGTGCGTATCCTTGCCGGTCCGCCGTCACTGATCACTGCCTCCACCTCTGGGCACTCCGGCGTGCTCACCATGGCTGCCATGCCACCATACGAAAATCCGAGCAAGCCAATGTGCGCAATACCCCGCTGGTGCAGGAATTCGATTGCTGCCTGCACATCCCGCCGCTCCTCGTAACCGAAAGTCATCCGATTTCCCTCACTACGTCCATGGGCGCGGAAATCGAACGATAGCACGTTGAACCCTGCCTCGTGTAGAGGCACTGCCCGATAAACATCAAAATCGTAGCTACCACCGTGCCCATGCAGGATGACGATGGCTTTGTTTGCCCCTGGAGCGGGGATCCACACACCCCGCAGGGTCAGCTGATCACTCGTTTTGAGCTCGATGGCTTCGAATTCCAGCCCGTATTCGTCGGGGGAGAAGACTTCACCTAATTGCGCTCGTCGCGTGAAATAAAATGAGAGCGCCAACCCTATAGCAAAGATAAGCAAAAGAAGGATCAGCAGGAACCACAGGAAGGCGATCACAGGGATGGCTCCGAATTTTCAATCGATAAGGGCAGCTTTGGCTCGCGGATAAATCTCAGGCTAATAGTACTGCAGAAAAATAGGACCGCATAGCCTGCAAAGACGACAAAATATCCTAAGCCCGGTGTGGTTAGGTTCAGGTAATCAGCTACCGGTCCACCAATACTACCCCCAATAATGCCCGCTCCAGCTCCAGCCAGGTTGGAGATTCCCATGAATAGCCCTGCTTTTGCGGCTGGAGCCAGGTTGGTACCCATTGCCCAATTGCTGGTCATGAATATGCCTGTCGCCACGCCAAGGATGGAGCTCGCCAGGTAGATCAACAGCTCGCTGGAAACCCAGATTGTTCCCAGTAGCACGATTCCACCCAGGCCTGCGATGATACCACTCCACCCAACTAACAGTTTTTTGCTGAAACGGTCTGCCAGCCAGCCGGCTCCAAAGGCTGAAGTCAGGGTAAAAATGCCCACAATGGTGATCAATTTTCCAAATAAAATGGTGGCAGCCCCGACATCGATCTTGAACGAGTACATAAAAAAATAAAGGGCGAATCGTTGCAGGGAAGTGATCGCTGCCAGGAAAAATAGGCGGTTAACGATCCACCAGATGAATGAGGTGTGATTACGGGCGTCTTTACCTATCGCAGTCGTTGAGCCTGCCCACACACCGATCACTACAGCCAGGATCATGGCTATGACACCGCCAAGGCCAACCGCCACTGTGATCGCGGTGGTCTTTCCGGCTAACGGCCAGACGATAAGACCGACGACCCCTCCGATTAAGCCTCCACCAACTATGCCTGCTAATACCCCACCCAGGATGCTTAGTAGCATAAGAAAAACGCGCTGCACAGGTGGCCAGAAGGATGCTTCCGGCTTGATTTTCAGTGGTTCCTCCTTGACCGTAAATATAGTCACCAGCACAGTAGTCAATAATATTGCCCCAGTTGTGATGATCGCCAACCACAGTTTTCCCGCACCAACCATTTTTGCAATGCTGATGCCCACCAAAAAGATTGGCAGCAACTCGAACAGGGCTTTGATCGACGACGCCTGTCCGCGCTGGTTTTCAGGCACCAAATCGGGGATCAATGCCTGCAAGGGACCATGCGAGATATTGAAGGAGAATTGGATTAGCAGCACGGCTGTAAGTAGCGACCAGTAATTCCAGGAAAAGCCAATTGCAACCAGGAAAACCAGGTCAAGCAGCGTCCCAACAAGGATGAATGGTCGGCGGCGCCCGAAGCGCGAGGTTGAGCGATCACTGAAAAGACCTGCGATGGGTTGGACTAGCATGGCGATGATCAGTCCCGCCGTGCTCATCGCACTCAAGGCTGTGTTCTTCCAATCAGCGGGGGCATATAGTGCCACCAGGTAGGGCATGAAAATAGAGCCGACTGCGGTGTTGCGTACGTTTAATCCAAACCAATACAAGTTGATGAACAGAAAGTCGTACCAGCGCAATCGTTTCACGGGTAGTAGTATAGCATGACGCTTTGGAAGGAGTCTGTGTAATCACCCCCAATTAGTTTGAAGAGACGCCCCATTGGGACGTCTCAATTTTTACATTCGGTAATTCCTGCCTTCATCCTGCCAGGATATGTTCGATCAGCCCCAGCTCATCTGGGCTGAACTCGAGCTTATTCAAGGTTGCCACGCTGTCCTCCACCTGTGATACGCGGCTGGCACCGATTAATGCTGAGGTGACCGCAGGCTGGCGCATCACCCAGGCTAACGCCATCTGTGCCATACTCTGGCCGCGTTTCTGGGCTATCTCATTTAGCTTACGCACCTTCGCCAGCTTATCTTCGCTGATATCTTCCTTGCTCAAATAGGTATCCGGTTTGCCCGCCCGCGAATCACTCGGGATGCCCTTCAAATAACGGTCGGTCAGCACGCCCTGTTCGAGCGGTGAGAAAACGATACAGCCGATCCCTTCATCGGTCAGCACGTCCAGCAGCCCGTCTTCGACCCACCGGTCGAACAGGCTGTAATTGGGCTGGTGGATCAGGCACGGTGTCCCCATGCTGCGAAGGATCTTGGTTGCCTGCCGGGTCAGCTCAGCCGGGTACATGGAGATGCCGGCATACAGCGCCTTACCACTACGCACGATGCTGTCTAATGCACCCATGGTCTCCCCCAGCGGGGTCTCGGGGTCAGGGCGGTGGTGGTAGAAGATGTCAACGTACTCCAGCCCCATGCGCTTCAAGCTTTGGTCCAGGCTGGCAATCAGGTACTTGCGTGATCCATGATCGCCATACGGTCCCGGCCACATGTCCCAGCCTGCCTTGGAAGAGATCACCAGCTCATCACGGTACGGAGCCAGGTCTTTGCGGAAAATCTGCCCGAATGTCTCTTCCGCCGAGCCATAGGGTGGACCATAATTGTTCGCCAGGTCGAAGTGGGTGATGCCCAGGTCGAAAGCCCGCCTGAGCATCGCCCGGCAGTTTTCCAGGATGTCCACCCCCCCAAAGTTGTGCCACAGCCCTAAAGAGATGACGGGCAGCATGAGTCCGCTCCTTCCGCAGCGGTTGTACTTCATGCTGTCATATCGTGTTTGAAATGGGTAATAAGTCATGCATTCCTCCTGCTAAATGGCAGTTGATATTGACTGATTATATACTTTAAAATGTATAAAGTTCCTGCTTTATCGTTATCTTTTGGGTCAAGATTGACCTCCAACTCTACGCATTGTTTGTATTCTTACTGGATGGATTGACATAGCAAAGATAATAGTGAAAAACCTTATTATTAGAGTAAAATTAAATCAGCCCTATGTCATATCTCCGTAGCCATATGTACAAATAAACATTACAAATTCGCCAATTATTGCCAATTATTTCCCATGTTTCTAGTACAGAAAAATGAGAAAATATTAATATGAGAAGTTAGTCACATGTCAGTGGATGATGGACCACCCTCCAATACGAATAGAAACCTTCTCCGCAAGGCGATATGGTTCGCAGGTTCATGTATATTGCTTGTGAGTATTCTCGTTTTTTGTTTTATGTGGCTTAGGAGCCGCAATTCGACGCTGCATGAAGCTCCTGAGGCTGATAGTGTCTTAAACGCACAAGTAGAGTTGCCTTTCCAGGTGCTTATCCCTGCTTATTTACCTAAGACTTTTATTCGGGAGAAGATAAAGGTTAGTGCCGACAAGATCGGGCCTCACGGAGAACAGATGATCGAGCTGGTATATCCCACCCGGCGTGGAGATACTTTGACATTCTACGAATGGCTTCCCAATGATCAAGACGCCGTAGGTAAGGCATATTGCAAGTGCATGTGTATATCTCGTACAAATTGCAACTTCGAGGAACTCGGGATGAGTGTTGGTTCTTTACGTGTGATGGCGAAAGTATCTCAACCGAATATTGTCACAAGTGAAGAAGCGCGTAGTATTGTTGACACATTGGGTCCTGCGGTGAATCGTCAGATCTTCTCATCCTTGAAAGAAGTACCGGTGACATATTCAGTGTCACCAGCAATTGATGTTCCAATAAATGCGGAGGGTGTACAGGAATTGACTTTGGTGGTAACCCCCAATGGTTATTCACCCGAACACTTCTCTGTTCAGCAGGGCATCCCGGTCAAACTCACTTTTCGCCAGATTGGCCAGGTGGGTTGCGGGAATGAGATGATTTTTCAATGGGATAATGGTAAAAGCACCACTTTAACCCTGGCCTCCTCAAGCGATATTCAAACGCTTGAGTTTACTCCCAGGGAAGCTGGTGATTTCCGGTTTAATTGTCCCCACCTGATCTACCGTGGGGTGATGACAGTTAAAGAATGAAGCAATGCAAAAAAACCAACATGATAAGGAGAATGCACGATGAGAAAAATTATGGGTGGCTTTAGCATTTGTTTGGCTCTGGTACTAGCAATCTTACCTATGTTCACGGATTGTCAGTCTCAAGGCAAAGCAATAGAATTGGCAAATGGAAAGACCGTGCCTATGAAATGCCATTGGACCGGTATAGCTGAAATTGGTGTGGCTATTCCCCTGGCATTGGTGGGCGCATTCGAAATCTTTGGCAAACGCAAGGAGACATTTAACTTCCTTAGCGGAACAGGCGCATCTTTAGGCGTCATGGCTATCTTATTCCCCACCGCCTTGATTGGGGTGTGTGCCAATCCTGCTATGACTTGCAATATGATCATGAGACCGGGCCTGATATTGACCGGCGCTCTAGTTATAGGTGTAAGTGCAGTTGTGTTCATTGTTACCCGCAAGATGGCAAATCCAGTTGCATGAATTTATACCGTTTAGCTTTTAAAAATATATCTGGCAACTCCTTTCGCAGCGGAGTCGTTGTCCTTTGCGCCCTCCTGGTAGCAGCATTTACCCTCACCACCACGCTGCTCATGCGCGGTGCCGAAAGCAGCCTGCGCTTGGCGATTGACCGCTTGGGCGCAGACATTGTAGTCGTACCGACCGGCAGTGAAGCCAAGATCGAAAGTGCTTTGCTCATGGGCATACCAGCCAAATTTTGGATGCCCCAGGACAACGTTGACAAGATTGCTGCGATTCAGGGAGTGGAAGCGGTTTCACCCCAGTTATATTTAGCCACTCTAACTGGGGCCTCCTGCTGTTCAGTCTCCGCTATGTTCATGATCGCTTATGATCCAGAAACCGATTTCACCATCCGACCCTGGCTGCAGAGAAAATTGGGTACTGGTTTACGCCTCGGGGAAGTCGTTGCTGGAGACTATATTTTTGCCACCGAGGGTGATCAAAACATTAAAGTCTACGGGTATTTGGTCACCCTCATGGCAAATTTGGAGCCCACCGGCACCGGGTTGGATCAGAGTATGTTCCTCACCTTCGATACTGCCTATGATATCGCCAAGAAATCCGTCACCCAGGCAGAAAGCCCTCTTGAAATCCCCCCCGATAGCATTTCAGCTGTGATGGTAAAAGCCTTACCGGGAACAGATTTGTATGACCTCTCGGCAAAAATCATCCAGGAAGTGCCGAATGTCACCCCCATTCAAAGCTCGAATATGTTCCAATCCTACCGGGTTCAGATGACGGGTCTGTTGAGGACTATTCTGCTCATCATGGGAATAACCTGGGCATTATCGATTGTGCTGATCGGGTTGGTTTTTTCCATGGCCGCCAACGAGCGTCGCAAGGAGTTGGGCGTGATCCGTGCCATCGGTGCGACACGCCGCTTTATCTTCCAATCCCTTTTACTTGAAGCTTCCTTCCTAGCAGTTTTAGGTGGCGCCCTCGGGATCACCCTGGCGACGCTGTCAATCTTTTTGTTCCAAAAGTTGATCAGCGTTTCCCTCGGTATCCCGTTCCTCCTACCATCAGCCGACAATCTGATCCTGCAGGTTGGGGTTGGGTTGTTCCTGGCCTTGTTCAGTGTTAATCTGGCTGCCTTGTTACCGGCACTTAAAGTCAGCCGCCAAGACCCGGCTGTTGCCATGCGGGAGTAAACCAAATGATCACACTTGATGAAGTCAGTAAAGACTATCCAATTGGCAAAGGCACCACGGTGAATGCGGTCCGCGGGGTAAGCCTTGATATTGACCAGGGAGAATTTGTCATCATCGTCGGGCGCTCCGGCTCAGGCAAGACCACCCTGCTTAATCTTTCCGCCGGACTCACTCGACCGACGTCGGGTGATGTGAGCCTGGATGGAGTCAACCTGTGGAACTTAACCGATAACCAGCAGTCCGCGCTACGCAGTCAGAAGATCGGTTTCATATTTCAATTCCCAAGCCTGCTACCCACACTCACAGTCTATGAAAATGTGATCCTGCCGACTATTTTTAGCTCGAACCATAGACAGGTGAATATCGATAGCTGGGCGAAAGAGCTGTTGCAAAAAGTTGGATTGGATGACAAGCTGGTTGCTTTTCCCCGCCAATTATCTGCCGGTCAACAGCAGCGGGTGGTCATCGCCCGCGCTCTGATGAATCAGCCCGAAGTGCTCCTGGCAGATGAGCCAACCAGCAATCTGGACGAGAAAACTGAGCTTGAAATCATGGAGCTGTTCCATGAGCTTCATGCCAATTTAAAAATTACGCTAGTAATGGTAACACATACCCGTCAGCTGATTTCTTATGGCACACGCGCCGTCGAGATGTCTGAGGGCAAGATCGTAAATGGAAACCACTAGTTTGTTACCCAGTTATCTGTAGGAGGAATGCTATGCCTCATAAACACAAACTAATTATATTTATCACAGCGGCTATACTCGTTTCGATGGCGCTCATGGCTTCAGCTGCCGGCTGGAAGGCACCTCTTGCTCAAATGGACATGCCCACCGCCACCTTGAAGCCCGGTTCCATGACCAGTACTGCCACTCAGATCCCCCAAGGTACCTCCGTCCCAGTGGTGAATACCCCTGAAGCGATTGCACCCAGTCCCACCATGACCTCAATTTTCACCGGGTTTACTCCCCCTCCGACCGCTATGGCCGTTGGGGGCTCTTTAATGAGTGGATGTGGCTCCAGCTGCGCTATGGGGGGGTCAGGCAGTATGGGCGCCACTATCACTGGAACGCTTGGCATGACTGGGACGACCGGTATGGGGAGTATGGGGGCTACTGGGATGGATATGAGTGGTTGCATGATGATGAGCGGTTCAAGCATGAGCGGTTCAAGCATGAGCGGTTCAGCGATGAGCGGCATGGGCACTGGCACGGATTTGCTGATGTCGGGGATGGATATGGACGAGAGTAGTAGCATGGCTGCATTCGAGTCAGGGTTGGATACCACTAAACCGTGGATGATCCTTGGATGGGTGGTTTTAGGGTTGGTAAGCCTGGCTATTATCCTGGCAGTTGTTGTTGGGGTAGTCTTGTTTGTCCGTTACTTGCGCCAAGCTCGACCCGCATAATCTGCCCTGAAATTCCCCGACTTTCTGCAGTACTTATTAGGAGGATGCAATGAAAAAAAATCATTTTTCCCGCAAAGATTTTCTTCGCCTCGCAGGCCTGGGAGCAGTGACAGTTGCTGCCAGCCGGGTGCATGCAGATCGCTTCCTCACTGATGTTTCCGCGGAATCACTTTCTGCGCCGAATTTGCAGGCTGTGGTCCGTGATCCTGACGTCGTGATTAATATGCGTGCAACCCCCACCTTTGCACCCATCTTCCCCGGCACACCCACTCAGGTCCTTAGTTATCAGGCAAGTTTGGAGAAGGGTTCGCCTTCCAACCTGATTACCTTGCCCGATAACTACCTTGGTCCAATTATTCGCGTTCGCCAGGGTCAGCGTTTACGAGTCAATTTTACTAATGCGCTCCCTGAGGATACCACGGTCCACTTTCATGGTCCCTGCATCCCTAGTAATATGGGTGGTCATCCCCATGGTAGCGATGTAGTACATCCCGGCGGAACCTTTGTCTACGAGTTTGATGTTCTCAACCCGGCCTCGCCTTTTTGGTTCCATCCTCACCCCGATTTACGCACTGCTTTTCAGGTCTATTATGGTTTGGCAGGTTTATATTTCATCTCTGATGATGCTGAAGCACAAGCGGGGCTGGACACTGGTGAATACGATGTGCCTTTGGTGATCCAAGACCGTACTTTCGATGCGAACAACCAATTTGTTTATCTTTCTGGGGGCATGCCCATGATGGGGATGATGCAGGGCTTCCTGGGGAACAGGATCCTTGTGAATGGCAAACCGGATTATGTTCAAACTTTAGCACCAGGCACTTATCGCTTCCGGCTGTATAACGGGTCAAATGCGCGCACTTACCGGCTGGCATGGCAGGATGGAAGCTCGATGACGGTTTTGGGCACGGATGGTGGCTGGTTGCCAAAACCCGTCCAGAGAGGATACCTCACCCTTGGACCCGCTGAACGGGTTGATATTTGGGTGGACCTTTCAGGAAAATCCGAAGGCACCGAGCTGGTGATGCAAAGCCTGCCGTTCCAAGCTGGCATGATGGGTGGGATGATGGGTGGCGGCATGATGGGTGGTGGCATGATGGGTGGTGGCATGATGGGCGGCAGCATGATGGGTGGTGGTAGCACGATGGGTGGAGGTATGATGGGCGGTAGCATGATGGGTGGCAGTATGGGAAATACGGTTGCCGGTCAAACCATGCTCGCTCAGGGTGCTGCCTTCAACGTTTTCAAGGTCCGCATTCAAGGTGCCCGCAAACCGTCCTTAACCCTGCCCAGCACATTGGTTGGTATGCCTCAATACCGCCTGCAGGATGCGGTGAATATCAGCTCGCCACGCACTATTTACCTTCGTATGCAACATATGATATGGACGTTGAATGGGCGAGTATTCGAGATCAATTCAATCGCACCGGATGAATATCTGCCATTTGAACAGCTCGAAGTCTGGGATTTTATCAATCAATCCATGATCGCACATCCCATGCATATCCATAATGTCCAGTTTAATGTGATCGATCGCCAATCGATGATGTCAGGCTCCGCAGATTATCAAACAATGCGGGCAGGTTTCGTTGATGATGGCTGGAAAGATACTGTGCTCGTGATGCCTGGAGAGCGTGCCAGGCTGTTGGTCAAATTCCTTACTTATAGTGGTATGTTCATGTATCACTGCCACATACTCGAGCACGAAAGCATGGGTATGATGCGGAATCTCATGGTCGGGAATGATTCTGGTTCCATGGATATGCCCTGAGATGGATGTGCACTGATAGGATTTCCAAATAGCCAGGTTTGCAATTCGTTCTAGCTAACCTGGCTATTCTGTCTGCGCTGTCACCCCAATATGGATTATTTACTTTGCATAGGTGTTGGTTAAGCGGTTCACTGATTCTCGGATCAGCTTCTCCAGTGTTGGAATATTGATATCTGAGAGTCGCTTGATATAAATGCACCCTTTTCCTCGAGTGCATTTACCCAGGGAAGCGATTAATTGATCGTACTCTTCAAATCCCCCCATGATATATAGCGTAATATTCTGTTTGCGAGGCGAGAAAGCGGTCAGCATCCAATCAGCTTCACGGCCACTGGCATAGACATAATGGTATGTACCAAAACCGATAATACTACTGCCCCACATCTTGGGCTCGGCTTTGGTTGCATCTTGCATAAGTTCTACAATAGCCCAGCAATCTTGACGAACCTGGTTGTTCTCGATTGCGTTGAGGTAATCGGCTACGGAACTATCGGTGGGTTTGGTTTTTAGCTCAGCCATAAGTTTCTCCGATTTTTTGAAATAATCCAGCTATCAATACCTGGCAAAATATGCATTCAGAAATAATTATATCTTCGCCGGCGCCTCCGAATTACATCAATTGGGCGCTTTCTTCATAGCTCATCGCTAGAGACAATGCCTCATCCATGCTGAACGGGCGATACTCACCCAACAATTTAAATGCCACATCCACCCCCACATCCAGGCGATTGTGAATCCGTTGAAGCCGCCCGTGTGTATGTCCATGTAGATGGACTGACCCATAATGGCTACGATCCCATGTTTCAAAAGAATAATGGCACAACACTACCGGCAGCCACCAGTTATGCGATTTGACCATATGCTCCAACACCACCATCGGCTGTTCTATCTGAACCTGCCCATCGTTGGACGATTGAGGCAAATTGATCCATCTGGCATCGTGGTGCCATGGATATCCTAGTACCCGTATTGTTCCATTTAGCTGCTGGAAGATATCCTTAGCAAATAGTCCATTTCCGAGAGTGAAATCGCCCAAATGGAAAACCTCATCATCCTTGCTTACCACTCCATTCCAGGCCTTGATTAATTCCACATCGTGCTCACCGATGCTGGCAAACTCACGCTTGGAATATTTCATCACATTGGCATGTCCCCAATGCTGGTCGGCGGTTACAAAAATCGTCATTCCATTCTTCCTTTCTGGTGAGGAATGCGGTTCCGCTATTTTACACCCCTTGGGTGTATTGAATTTTGATAAGGCGGTAAGTTGAGACTGTTAGCCGGGATCCTTGAATTTCCACGAGATTGCACCGTTGCGGTCCGGTCCAGCTCAGATAAACGGGATATCCCCAGGACTTCAATGTCTGCATCCCCATTTGTGAACTGTTTTTTACTTCTCCCCTGTCCCGAATATTTTTTTCGGGATGGGGGAGGCGGGTGGGAGTAGGTTCTTTAAGGTTTTTCCCGTTTAAAAATTCGTGAACTTTTGCTGTTAACGCCAGGATATTACACCAGCTGTGATCATTACAATCGAGGAAGAATGCTTAAGCTAATATTTACTGTAAACATTTTTCAGGACTTGACACTTGACACTAATTACTATCTGCTAACGACTAATCGTTGTACTTCTGGCGGGGAGGAGCCTGTCTCCGGAGCGAAGCGAGGAGACGAGATTCGAATTGGACACCCCCTGTGGGTGCCCGCAGCGGACTTTGCTAATATAGCTTCTTGAAGGCGGGGAGGGCGGGTCCCCTTCCCGCAACTGAACAAACTTAACTAGCCCTTTTCCAAATTGATAGGGCTTTTATTAATGATACTTCCTATAGTAATTTATAACAATCGTATTCCATTTTTTGACAAACGTCGATAGGTATATGTCCCGCGTGAATAGGGACAAATGTCCCGTTCGTCCATGGATTTTTATCTATTATTTTCTCATAATAGTGAAAGAGCAGAAACGACCTTGAATGAGGGATATGGATCATATGAGACGTACTATTCGAGGCGTGGAAATGTGGGTCGAATGTTATAGACGCTAACACTTCTTCTTTCCCTTTATTTATTATCTATCACACTGAAGAAGCCGCAAGTTATAGTCTCACTAGATCTACCTTATTGATCTTTTTGATTCATCAATAATCAATTCTTGAGGAGTACAAATCTGTCCTATTAAGCCAATAATTAAGCAATCAATGCACTTGACACGAATCAATTCAGCACTCAGGTGTGATTTAAAAACATACCCCGAGGCAAGTGTTGGCGCTCATTTCCCCACTCTGGCTAATCATCTGAAAGGATGAAAATTAACAAAAGTAAGTGGATGCTTCTCGTGATGGTGATTATGTATTGGTCAGGTAACATATTTCTCTGAGCTAACATACCGGTCGCCTCGATCAACCATGATAGTAACAATCGTCTTTCCCCTCATCTCCATTAACTGGGCTGTCTGTAAGGCTACAAATGCATTTGCGCCAGATGATATGCCGACATTAAGTCCCTCTTCTCGCGAAAGCCGATAGGCCATCGCAACTGCATCATCATTTGATACAGCAATAATCTCATCAGCGATAGAGCTATCTCTAATTGTCTTGAGGATACCACCGGTAATACCAGGCACATAAATCGCATCAGCAGAGAGTGGGTGCTGGTCTGCTTTCCATCCAATGGGTTGGACGGCAATACAACGTACCCAAGGTATAGCTGCTTTCAAGACCCGCGAGACTCCCAAAAAAGTTCCTCCAGTCCCGACAGAAGAGATAAATACATCGATCTGCCTTGCTGTTTGCTTTAATAGTTCATTACCAATTTCTGATTGACCTTCGGTATTGCTGGTATTACTGAATTGCCTCAACCAAAAAACATCTGGCATTTCTTGTTCTTCTTTCAAGCACTTCACCCGACCAGGAATTTCAATTGTCGCCCCGTGCAATCCTGCCTGGCGTGCCACCCGGTTTGCCTCATCTGCTTCATCATCCGCTTTCATCAGTTCAATATCTGCACCAAAACGCTGAAGCGCTTTGAGCTTCTCAGGAGTAGCTATCGATTTGGGCAGTCGAATCCTCGATCGGTATCCTTTCACTGCTGACACGAATGCCACTGCTTGGGCAGTATTGCCAGAGCTTGCCTCAGTTAGGGTTGTTTTACCTGGCTGTATCCGCCCTTGTGCTTCAGCATCCACTATCATCCGGAGAGCCATACGGTCTTTTATACTGCCTGAAGGGTTTAAGAATTCTAATTTCGCAAGGATTTCTGCACCTGTATCTGCAGAAATTCGAGGTAGGCGTAGTAGCGGTGTATCCCCAATCAGGTCGAGGATGCTCTCTGTAATACCATTTTTATTATTTTTTCTCATGGACGGTCTCGATATGTTTTTCATGGGCATGACGATAAGGTTGCATTACTTCTTCCGCAAAGAAATGCACTTGTTCTTTAAATTCATTCACCGACTGGACACAAAAAGTGATCGCCGACAGGTGATTTACTCCATAGCTTTCCAATCGCTCAATCTTCTCGAGTATATCTTGAGGACACCCGATAAAATTATTCTCCATAGCCAGATCAGGATCTCGCCCGGTATAAGCTAATGAGGCCCGATGGCTGACCATGCCGGTTTGCTCGTAGTTTTTTATAGCTTCTTCATGGGTGCGACCAAGCAAGCAAGAGAATTGTGGTGCAACAATCAGTGAAGCTGGGTCCCTACCTGCCAAGGCGGCTTTCTCGTGCAATAACGAAATCCATTCACGTAGTTCATCAAAAGGACGCCAACCAGGAATCCAGCCTTGGCCATATCGAATGGTTCGATCGATACCAAATTTTTGATGACCACCTATCAGGATCGGGAAAGGTGATTGCAGCGGCTTTGGATGAAGTGATAAACCGTCTACTTGATAAAATTTACCCTTGAATGTGATCTCATCTCCTGTAAATAGACGGGTGAGTAGTTCTAATCCTTCCTCAAGGATTTCCCCCCGATTTTTGTTAGCCCAACCTGGCCTTGCTGCTTCGTATTCTTCTTTATAAGCCCCAATGCCTACTCCGAGTAGCAGCCTTCCATGGCTTAGCTGATCTAACGTTGCTATCTGCCTGGCGAGCAGTACAACATCTCGCATAGGCAGCACAAGCACCGAGGAGCCCAGCTGGATTGTATTGGTAACAGCGGCAGCAACTGCTAGTGTGATCAGGACTTCAAAGAAATTCGGCGAAGTTCCCCCTTTTTCCCGGACGTAGCTTTGGGTAGCGTAATGATCGTTTCCCCAAAGCGAATCATATCCTAACCGTTCTCCGGTTTGGGCTATTTCGGGAAAATCCTCCGGGCTGAAAAATGGAGTTGGGACGATGAGTCCCTCCATTCCGGTTGGCAATTGAAATCCAAACTTCATAATAAATCCTCCTTTAAGCTTTGGAAAAATTTATCCCGATTAATAAGGATGAGCCTAGAATTACTCATATTTTGTACAGCAGAAACAGAATATTCTTGATTAGTCGTTACAGTGATACTCTCAATTCCGCCGGACGTCAAGACGAGGATTACTTCATCATTATGGAGTATCATAATTCCCCCAAGAAATGCAGAAAAGTATGTTTAATATAGGTACCAGGTGTACGCGTAGTTAGTCCATTATATTGAAAACATGAGCAGTTATGATCCAAGTCGTATACAGTATCGAAACCAGAAAAAACCGTACGTATCCTATTATGAACAGCCCGCATGGAACCCCGGAGCAAGGGATAATTACTAACTACGGCGAATGCAGTCTACCCGGTAAGGGTCGATTGACTCATGGTAGTAACTGTAAGCTACGGTCAGTATGGGTAAGCAGATTGTAGCCCTCAGGTGTCACGAGTAGCATGTCCTCAACGTGCAGGCAGCCGAAACCCAATTCGACATATGGAGTTTCAACACACAGCACCATTCCTATCTCAAGTACCGTCCGGTCATGGGGTCCAAGGAGCGGAGGTTCATAGCCAGCTCCAGCGATCCCGATTCCATGCCCTACATGGTGCCGTTCGAAGTTCGGAATCCCAGATCTTCGTACACATTCAACCGTAGCGTCGAAGATTTCACAAGCTGCTATTCCAGGGCGGACACATTCTAGTTCTTTTTCTAACCCAGAAACTAGAGCATTATGAATACGTATTTGTTTATCACTCGCTTTTTGGAAAACGAAGCAGCGTGCCATATCTGAAGCGTAGCCGGAATAGTGAACGCCCACATCATAGCGGATAATGCTCCCTTCTCTGACAATGTCTCGCGGCGAATTCAGGTTTCCAAGAGCGGATCCTCGGTCGACCGAAGCATTGTCAGAACGTAAATAAGCATTTGACGCTAGAACGGTCTGGGAAAAGACGCGTGCTAACTGGCGTTGAGTTGTACCCAGACAAGCGCTTTGGGCACTAGTAAAAATCGCCTGTTCTGTGATCCGGGCTGCTTCCGCCAGGCGCTTGATCTCTTCAGAGGTCTTGATTGCTCGCAAGTGACGGAAAAGATCAGGTTGATAAGATATTTTTAGTCCTGGAAAGAGTTGGTTAAGGGGGTCTAATCCGCCGATGACAGCATCCGTGGTAACAATTGTATTTCCAATGCCTGCAGCATGGAGGGTTTCTGCTAATAGTTGCCAACCATTTAGATTGATCCGCGCTTGGTTATGAAGATTTTTGATAAAGTTTTCCCGTTCATCTAGCTCGGTATCGCCTGATAGTTCTCGTGCGAAGAAACCAAAAGGATGCACACGTAGACTGTCGATTGGATCCTCCAAGCAGAAATCGATATTGGATGAATGCACAAACAATTCTGGATGGGTGATGTCATCTCGCCGGACCAAGGCAATTGCATCACCACCTCGCCGGTAACCAGTTAGATACTGGATATTCGGGGCAGTGGTGGCAATCAACCCCGCAGCTCCTATTTCATCCATGGTAGAGGAGATGCGTTCAGGAGAATAGAATAACGTGTTCATAATACGAATCCTTTTAGACCTTCCCCTTATAGAGATTTTCTAATCAGTGGCAATACTTCTTGAGCCAGCAATTTAACTGCATCGGTACGGCTCTGCCCAGGTGCAAGCAAAAGCCAGAAGCCAAAATCATGCAAACCTGACGCCTTAGCCACCAATACGACCTGTTCAGCAACCATTTCAGGAGTACCAGCCCAACAAAAAGCCGAAACAAATTCATCTGGTACCATCCGAGCAATAAGCGGGATTTGACCAGGATCCTTTTGGGCGATGAGCTCTTCCATTATCTTGGGTACTTCCAGACCAGCGCGGTTGACGAATTTGTGATCCGGATAACTCAAGGCTAGAATACGAGCGATCATGGTCCGGGTTCCATCGTAAGCCTCTTGCTGGTCAGGGTATACACATGTATCCACCCGTGACATTAGACGGATATTTTCTATTGACCTTCCTGCCTTTTGGGCACCCTGTTTAATTAGTTCAATCGCCTCGCAAATCCCTTGAGGTGTGGCATTCGTAGCAATCATTACTGCGTCTGCATATTCCCCACTGGAGCGGAGTGTCAATTCCCCTCGCGTAGCGACCCATAGTGGGACGGGACGAGATGGAGTAAATTGTAACCGCGCCCCATATGCCGAAATAACCTTTCCTTCGATGGTTACTTCCGAACCAGCAAGAAGCATACGTATCATTGAATAAGCTTCACGCACCGCTTGCGCGGAATGCTGCCGGTTGATCCCCATCATTTGGAACCCGGAACCCCCAGCCCCAATGGCTACAGTCACTCGTCCTTCGGAAAGTTCGTCCAAGGTAGCTAAAGATTGAGCTGTCAGCAAAGGATGAACTGCAAATGGCTCAACAATCGCCCCCCCGATTCGGATGGTCCGAGTAGCAATAGCCGAAGAGGTCATACGGATGAACATCTCACGAAAGAAACGCTCGTTGGAATGCCAAAGGTATTCAAAACCCAGCTCTTCGCATAAATGAGCCAGAGGTGCATTCTCGGACATCCGCAGGTCTGAAATGCTCGGAGAGGGGAAACCGAGGTGGAAAACTGGAGTTTTTACCATACGCATTTACGGCTACTAATAGGGCGCAATACTATTGCGCCCTAATAACATTATAGTATAAGGAGGTGAGTTTATTGCCTTATCACTCCATCACACCGTAGGAGAGTAATGTGATTGCTCTCCTACGGCAATTAATATACCACTGAAATCATGGCCTCTTTGGAAGGCCGAGCGTAGCCTGTGCTTCGTTGACGCAGCTAAAATCGGAATAATTGCGCCAATCAAAGCCAGCTTCGAGCAAACCCATCTGCTGTAACCCGACAACAACTTGATCCAGCGCCTCAGCAGAAGAACCACCGTCCAAGCTTTGGTTGTGCTCAAGCTCCTGGATCCATTCGTCAAGCTCATCCTGCGAAGGCTCGATCTGGTGCTTTTCTACAAAGGATGCTGCTGCATCGCGGTTCGTGAGATGGTCTTCACCCTCGTATGCCCATTGCTTAGCCTGGATCCGACCGAGTACAAAGGCGCACACCGCGTCACGGTTATTATTGAGCGTATCGCGGGTTACTGCCCAAGCTTCCTGCGGAGAATTGACTGTCTTCTGGTAGAGGACCGCTCCACCAGCGCGGGTGATCGGTCCAACATTACGGGGCTGGATAATGGCAGCGTCCAATTGGCCAGCCAGTAAAGCTTCCATACGGGCATCAGCTCCACCACCCATAGCTACAATGGTCATCTGTTTTGGATCGATACCCAGGTCATTAAGGATGATACCTAAAACGAGCTCATCCCAGTCACCAGCATCACCGCCGCTAATCTTAGAGCCGGGCTTTAGATCTGCCACAGACGTGATCCCTGGTCGTGTGCCGAAGGTGCGAATTTCATCATCTTTATCGATTCCGATCACCACCAAGTCGACACTACCTTCCTGGTCGGCCACCCAGAAAACGTTCGTACCACCCTGAGCCACCCAGGCCTCTTTTGAATATAAAGCTGGAAGTATATCATCGGTTGAGATCACCTTTGCTGGTTCTGTAAAGCCCACCTTGGGCCAGGTGAGTTCATCGGCAGCATAGACGAACATCAGATCTATAGCATCATTGCTCATCGTAGCGAACTTAACTTGTGGAATGCTAAGCGTAGACGTCTGGTCAGTTACCGCCGCTTTGCAAGCCGTAACAAGTGAGACCAGGACTAGAGCTATTACCAACATACGGATTTTCGACATAGCAACATCCTCCTTTTCGATACTTTGGTTTATGATTTGCCCTATCTAGAATTGTGTTTCTCCCCGCCACTGAGAAGACTTGGCTTCCCAGATGCGGGTAAGGGCAAGACAGAGAACAGAAAAAACAACAAATATTAGTAGTGTGGCGAACACGCGGTCCATATCGAACTTGGCGCGGGCATAACCGATTATCGAACCGATACCATTTGATGTGATGAACATTTCGCCTACAAATAGGCCAATCAAGCCTCTGAGCATCCCCAGACGGATGCCTGTGCCAATAAATGGAATTGAAGAGGGTAGCATCACCTGCGTTAGCAACTTCCATCGGGCCCCTCCGAACGATTTGCCAACTTGCATCAAGGTATTGCTGGTAGTCTTGACCCCATCCATAACCACCACGGCAACCTGGGGGATGACGCTGATAATTACGATCGCCAGCCTGGCATTGTTGTTAACCCCAACCCAAAGAAAAATCAGGGGCACCAGAATGATGCGAGGCATTGAGTAAAACGCCCAAAGAAATGGGCTGATAGTTCGGTCCAAGACTTTCACAGCCCCAGTGGCAAAGCCTAATGGAATACCGATCAGTGTGCCTATTACCATGCCGATGACGAAGTTTTGAAAGCTGACCCATAAGTTTGGGAGTAAGATCCCTTCAGCATTCATTTTTGGGATATCAGCGAGGATGGAACTGAATTTGGGCAAGAAGATGGAAGGAATCCCGCTGTATCTGGTAATGAGCTCCCATAAAGCAAAAAAACAAGCTACGTTTACGATCGTGATTAGAGTGAACCGTTGGCGCTCGGACAGCGAGAATCTAGTGCTTTTAGGAGGTGCAGATTGAGCTTCTCTGAGCGAACCCGAGCTCATGCGTATGACTCCTCTCTCCAGCGCGATAAATAGGCTTCCAACCGGCGCGAAAGCGAAATCAAGCTCAATGATATCGCTACCAGGACGAAGATTAAACCAAATAAACGTGCAGTATCGTGAGTGTAACTGGCCCGGGCAACCTGTCCGCCAATGCCGCCACCCGCCGAAAACATCTCCACGATCAATAAAGCAACGATTCCCATTCCCACTCCGTTGCGGATGGCATCCGCGATGCTGGGCAAGATGTAGGGAAAGACGACTTTCATGTAAATATCCCGTTTACTGGCGCAAAAAGCTCGTGCGGTTCGCACCAGCGAATTGTCTACTGTCTTCACGGCCTCCTGGACGATCATAATAACGTAGATCCCTGAAGAAATGACGATCATCCAGACCTTGGCATTGAAACCAAAGCCAAGCCAAATCAGCATCAGTGGAGCCATGATGATGCGTGGCGTTGCACGTAGCGCCCACATATAAGGTGTGCTGAGTAGATCGAGGACATGAGAAGCACCGATAATGATTCCAAGTGGTATACCCACGATAAGCGAGATGATCAAGCCTACTGCCAAAGCGGTCATGCTTTCAGCTAGCGGTCCCCACAGTAGCCCTTTGCTGGAGGTACGGATTAATTCGATACCTACTGAGCTGGAGGTGGCAGTAGGATTGGGTTGATATGAGTGATCCGGCAGTATGCTTCCCAAATGATCAGGAGGAAGACCAATGTAATGAGGGCGGCATGGCGTCCCACTGCTGTCTGGGTCCAGGTGAGTAGGCGCTTGAAAGATGATATCGATGGCGGTGAGATCACCGTATCACTCATAACTCACTCCTTCTTCCGCTCACTTGTGCTCATTTCAGCTGCCAGCTCTTGCCAGATCTGTTCGCGGAAGTTTAAGGTATTCGGGACTGGAGCGCAAGCCTCTCTCGGAGCGAGGTTTCGGGAGGTCGACTGGGACGATTCTCTTGACTTTTCCAGGTCGCCCCGTCATTACTACCACCCGATCCCCCAATATCAGGGCTTCATCGACACTGTGAGTAACAAATATAACCGTCTGCTTTGTCTCCGTAATAACCCTGGAGAGCTCATCCTGCATTAGTTCGCGGGTAATCAAGTCAACTGCCGCAAATGGTTCATCCATAAGGAGAATTCGTGGCTCGATAGATAGGGCGCGGGCCAGACCAACTCGTTGACGCATCCCACCAGATAATTCACGGGGATAAGAGTGTTCAAATCCGTTCAATCCCACTAATTGAATATAATGCTTCACACGCTCTTTACCATCTCGATCGATTTTCCCGCGCATTTCCAGTCCGAATTCGACATTTTTCTCCACAGTGCGCCAGGGCATGAGACCATAGTCCTGAAAAACCATGGCTCTGTCTGGACCAGGTCCAGTCACTGGTTTATGGCCTACATACACTTCTCCGGATTTTGGGTGATTTAAACCCACCACAATATTCAAGAAGGTGCTTTTTCCACAGCCGCTCGGTCCAACAATTGTTACAAATTCACCTAAACGAACATTCAAATTAAAATCTTCTAGAGCGACTAGCGTAGTCTTTTCGCGCGTCCGTTCGTACTCTACAACTAAGTGAATTGCCTCAATCAGATATTGATTTTTTGGATCACGATACTCGGGAGACTGCATTTTCGGATAATCTCCAATGGTGTTTATAACATCCAAGGTCTTGCCTGTTCTATTCGCCATGCAAGTCTCGACTTTCTCTTCCCGAAGCTATATGAATTGAGTTCAAACCCAACGGAGACAGCCAACAAAAACTGGAGCAGCTTATAGACGAGATACATCGTATCATAATATTTTAATAATTATATGGTTGTATTAAGAATATATTAATATTATAATACTAATATATAAATGTCAAGCTTCTAATTCTACTAATTTCTGTAACACAAGCGGTTGGATAATTTCGAAAATTGGCATAGACAGACATGTATGAAACTGCTCTCGCACTACCAAGCCATACTAAATGCTGCCAGACTCAAAGCGGCACACGTATCCGACCAGGATTTGTTACCTCGTGGCATTTGAGTATGAATCTACACTACTGAATTTAGCATTCTCGCGTTGATCCAGCAAATTGGATATCTCTTAAGAGCAGGAGATAAAGTGAGCATATTTGCTGGTCATGAAGATATGACAACCTTAGGTTACGGTTTTGTGATCTGAAACCAAAACATAGTAGTGACATGGATTATGCAGGGTGTATATACACATACATAATTAACAGAATACGCAGGACAGAGAAGAATAACAGTCAGTTAGAATTTATGAACAAAATATACGGGAGGGCCAACACTCATGAAACTACCACAGATTGAGGGAACGAAAAAAAAACAGCTAAGCCTACGCCAGCAAATGTATGAAGCGATCAAATATGCCATCATCACTTGTGAACTCGCACCGGGTGAACCCATCAGTGAAAATGACCTTGCTGAGCGCTTTGAGGTTAGCAAGACACCGGTTAGAGAGGCTCTCACCTCACTACAACAATATCACTTCGTTGACTATACCCCTAATCGTGGTTTTACTGTTTCCACAATTTCAATTAAAGATGTTCAAGAAATATATGAAGCCCGAATTTTCTATGAAACCGGTTTGTTCCGCCTCGCTTTTCGCTTTATCTCGGATATAGAACTCCACAATCTTGAAAGACTGAATGATGTGGCTTTTGACCAGGAAGATTCCGAATTGATCGACCAGTATCTACAGGCAAACACTGATTTCCATATGTGTATTGCTGGGGCAGGCAGGAATAGCCGTCTTTCTCGTCATTATCAGGTGATATTGGATGAAGCGCAGCGTTTAATGTACATGGACTTGAAGCATAATAACGTCGTGCTCACCTGGCACAGCAATCATGAACGCATCATCAATGCCATCCGCTGCCGGGATGAGGCAGCTGGAGTTGATGCTATTCAAGAGATCATCACCAATCAGAAAATGCGCAACTTCGGACCTGGTTAGGATTCGTTAAGGTCTGTTCAAACAAAATCTAACTTCCATGGAGATTGAAAATGCCATTTGAAAATGGGATCATTGATGTAAGAAGCGACACTGTAACACAACCGACTCAAGAGATGCGCAAGGCAATGTATAAAGCTGAGGTTGGGGATGACTTTTATCGCGATGATCCGACTGTGAATCGAATTCAGGAAAAAGCGGCAGAAATACTCGGTAAGGAGGATGCACTTTTTGTATCCAGTGGCACACTTGGTAACATGGTGTGTATTATTACCCAAACCAACCGAGGCGACGAGATTATTATGGAATCTCGAGCACATGTCTGGAGGGGGGAAGCAGGACACTTTGCGTTAGTTTCAGGGCTTTCGTGCAACAGGGTAAACGGAGATTATGGCATCATGGATCCATCGGACGTGGAAAATAGTATCCGTGGATCTATTTCTGAACCCCGGACCAGCATTATCCTTATAGAAACACCTAATAATGGTGCTGGTGGTACGGTAATTCCCAGAGAAAATATTTCCGCTATTGCAAGCATTGCCCATAATCACAAATTGGCTCTTCACATTGATGGAGCCAGGATATTTAACAGCACAGTCGCTTTGGGAATATCTCCAAAAACCTATGTTGAGGGAACCAGCAGCGTGATGTTCTGTCTATCTAAATCACTATGTTGTCCATTTGGATCACTCATTGTGGGAAGTAAAAGTTTCATTGAGGAAGCACGTCACTGGCGAATAGCATTGGGAGGAACTCTTAGACAGGCAGGTATCATGGCAGCTGCTGGTCTTGTAGCTCTTGATTGTATGATTGACCGGTTAGCAGAAGATCATGTGAACACTCGCCGTCTTGCCGAGGCACTTATTGAGGATAATCTTGCCAAACTTGATCTTAAGAGTGTACAGACAAATATGATTCGCGCAAGCCTTGCACAATATAAAAATCGGAAGGAACTAACTGATTTCATGTATTCTCGCGGGATTAAAATTAGGGTCCAGGATAACGGAGACTGCCGATTGGTCACACATTACTGGATTTCAAGGGAGGATATTGACAAAATCATATCAGCTCTGCGAGAGTACGCACAACAATCAGGATAGACTGGTGAAATAATAGACAGATGATTGAAGCAGATCAGTTTATGGAATATTGAAACAAAGACCTTAACAAGTTCAGATAATCAATATCTTCGGCCTGAGAAGCACATATCCTGGTACATTTTCCCTTCTCACTCTCATTTTCAATATTTTTCTATATCTAATATTTGGAGAAAATCCGATGAAGAAAATAATCAATGATCCAAATCAATTTGTCAATGAAATGCTTGAAGGTATACTCTTAGCCCATCCCAATATGCTGAGATTCACAGGCGGAGATCATCACTGTATTGTTAGATCCGACGCACCTATCAAGGGTAAGGTCGCCCTGGCTACTGGTGGAGGATCTGGTCATATTCCCGTGTTTCTTGGTTATGTCGGAAAGGGATTGCTTGATGGTTGTGCGGTAGGTGACGTTTTTTCATCGCCCAGTGCTGATCAAATGTTTGAAGTTACCAAAAAAATAACCGGCGGCAAAGGAATTCTCTATATTTATGGCAATTACGGCGGTGATGTTATGAATTTTGACATGGCTGCTGAGATGGCTGCCATGGAAGATATAGATATCAGGACTGTGCTAGTTCGAGACGATGTTGCCTCTGCGCCTCCCGAAGAATCTGATCGACGACGCGGCGTAGCTGGATTAGTTCTTGGTTACAAGATTGCTGGTGCGAAAGCTGATCTCGGAGGATCTCTAGATGAAGTTGAGGCTGTGACAAAAAAAGCACTGGAAAATATCCGGTCAGTTGGTGTCGCACTTTCGCCCTGCACTGTTCCAGCTGCTGGACATCCTACCTTTTCCATTGGTGATGATGAAATGGAATTTGGTATGGGTATTCATGGTGAGCCGGGGATGAAACGAGAAAAGCTCCAAATTGCTAATGACATCGCTGAGCGGATGACAAAAACACTGTTGGAGGATATGCCCCTAGGTGCAAATGATGAAGTCGCAGTGATGGTTAATAGTTTAGGCGCTACTCCACTTGAAGAACTATACATACTTTACCGAAAAGTCCATCAGATTCTCAATGGGAAAGACATACAAATTAACCGTGCCTACATCGGAAGATTTGCAACGAGTATGGAAATGGCAGGCGCATCTTTAACTTTCTTCAAAGTAGACAATGAAATGATCAAGTTATTGGATCATCCTGCTAAAACACCTTTCTTCATTCAGCCATAGAGGAGAGTTCAAATGCCAATTGTGATCGAAAAGGAACAAATCTTAATCGCTATGGAACGCGTCATTGATCGGATTTTTAAAATGCGTGAGGAACTAAACCAACTTGATGCGGCAATGGGAGACGGTGACACAGGCATTACTGCATCAAAGGGAGCAACTGGGCTTAGAGAATATCTTTCCTCAAATCCACAGGTTGATGACTTAGGATTATTTTTCATAAATGCCGGTAAAGCTATTAACAAGACTGCATCGAGCACCCTTGGAACTCTGACATCCATTGCTTTGATGAGAGCAGGGAAGGAGATAATGGGATCATCTAGTCTTGACCCCGATAGCATAATTCGAATGTTTTGTGCTGCTGATCACGGTGTCCAAGAACTTGGTAAGGCTAAACCAGGAGATAAAACTATTGTTGATGTCCTTCACCCTGCTTCAGAAAATTTTTCTAGAGCGATTAAGGAAGGAAATGATCTACAACATGCATCCATGATCATGTTAGAGGCTGCTCGAAAAGGGCGCGATGACGCAGTGTCTCTTCGGAGCAAAAAAGGTAGGGGTGCCTGGGTTGGCGATCGTTCGGAAAATAATTTAGACCCTGGAACCGTGCTTTTTGTATCCATCTTTGAGGCTATTTTAGATGAAAAACCATGAAATATATACATACTTGGATCTTTGAGTGCTCTAAACATGGAATAGATGGGGAGAAAAGACCAGGATTTCTTTGACACGCCTGACAATCACTTGACCTGCCATTCACAGGAATGTACAATGCAGTTATCAGATATAAAGCGAAATCGCCCAGTTGAACCCGAGCAATTCCATGCACAGAAAGCCTGAACCTTAGCAACCGTTACATTCTAGATTGATTGATAGCCCACAGCAACGTCACAGTTTTACGCAAGGCGGGGAGGGCGGGATTCGAACCCACGGCGGAGGTTTTAGCCCCCGCACTCACTTAGCAGGCGAGCCCAATCGGCCTCTCTGGCACCTCCCCGTAGGCGGAGGGAGAGGGATTCGAACCCACGATGGATTTCTCCATACCTGTTTTCAAGACAGGCGCCTTAAGCCACTCGGCCATCCCTCCAGATTGAGGGAACCCGCCATACATCCGGGTCAGGAAATCCCTCTCAAGCGGACGGAATTCTACCATATCCATGGACTGGATGCAACATTTAAATTCCTCCATTGGTTGATCGTCCTGCTAAAGCCGGCTACACATCCCGCCATTTTCTAATTTTGATTGCCGCCTCCAATCGAATTGAGGGATTGACTCGTGCTATACTTGGCGAATGTCCCGTTTCGCCAAGTCAACCCTGATCGTGGCGATTTTCCTCGGGTTGGAAAAAGTCCTCGGTTTCGCACGGCAGATCATTATTGCCCGGCAGTTTGGTCTCTCCTCCCAGCTGGATGCGTTCAACGCGGCCAACAACCTGCCAGACTTGCTTTTTGCCCTCATCTCAGGCGGAGCGCTCGGCATCGCTTTGATCCCCGTGCTCACTGAAACCATGCAAAAGGAAGACCGCCGGGCTGCCTGGGACCTGTTCTCCCGCATTGCCAATCTGGTCTTTGTCGTCACTGCCGGCATTGCCATAGTGCTGGCAATCTTCGCTGGTCCGCTTGTCCACAATGTAGTCACCCCAGGGTTCTCCTTGGAGCAGCAGCGCCTCGTAACCACCATCATGCGCCTTGACCTGATCGCGACGATATTGTTCTCGCTCAGCGGGTTGGTCATCGCCGGCTTGCAGTCTAACCAGCACTTCCTGCTCCCAGCCATGGCGCCCAGCATGTATGACCTGGGGATGCTGTTCGGGGTCATCATCCTCGCCCCTGAGACCGGCTACCATATCGGTCCGCTCACCCTGCCAGCCTTCGGGATGGGTATATATGGTCTCGTCTACGGCGGTATCCTCGGAGCCCTCATGTTCCTGTTGATCCAGCTGCCGGGTTTGATCATCTACAAGTTCCATTGGATCCCCGCCATAGACCTGCATAACCCACGCGTGCGCCAGGTTTTATCTCTGATGGGACCGCGTGTGCTGACCGTCTTCTTCATCCAATTAGTCTTCGTTGCAACCGATAATATCGCTTCCTGGCTGGCTCCGGGGGCAGTCTCTGCCCTGGTCTATGGTTGGCTGTTTATGCAGGTGCCAGAAACCCTGGTGGGCACAGCCATTGGCACGGTGCTATTACCTACCATCTCAGAGCAAGTTGCTCGCCAACAAATGGATATGTTTCGCCAATCCTTGAACCGCGCCATGCGCATCATCCTTGCCCTCACCATACCGGCGGCAGTGTTGGTTGCGGTAGGTATCCGTCCGGTGGTGAGTCTGCTGGGTTTTGACGCTGCCGGAACTGAAGTGGTCGTATGGGTCACTCGTGGCTATCTGGTCGGTCTGATGGGCTTTTCGCTGATCGAGGTGGCTTCACGCGCCTTTTACGCTCAGCAAAATGCGTTGATCCCGCTGGGTGCCAACTTTTTGACCACGGTGACATTTGTAATTTTGGCAGTCGGGTTGGGGTATGCCTTGGGTGCCCCTGGGATTGCCCTGGCCAACGGTCTGGCTTATACAGGTGAGGCGGTATTATTGTGGTATCTACTCAATCGGCGTTTTCCCGGAGTGGTGGATGTGCGAACTACCCTCATCCGGGTGATCCCGGTCGCTCTTGCGTGTGGCTTACTTGTTTTTGGTTTATTGCAGCTTCCTGTGGAAATTTCAGGGTTGGTTCTGGGAGTAGTTGCGCTGGGGGTGGGCGGATTAGTGGCGCTTCCGTTCATCCTGCCTGAGCTCAAATTGCTGGTAAAAATGTAGAGGAGAAAAATAATGTTTAAAAATATGTATAAATTATTGGCTGTAATATCGGTTTTATCCTTTCTCTTAGCTGGTGCGGTAATACCTGCCAGTGCCGCCCCCTGGAGAGATAAAGTTGACCCCTGGGTCTTGCGCACTGCCGCTGAAGGTAACACCGAGTTCCTGGTCTTATTAACCAGCCAGGCGGATCTCAGCCAGGCAAATTCATTATCGACTAAGCTGGAAAAGGGTACATATGTGTATCAGACCCTTACCTCCTTCGCTGCCCGCACTCAATCCCTGCTCATCACCGAGCTGGAAAGGTTGGGTGTGGATTACCGCCCGTATTGGGTCGCCAATATGATCTGGGTGCGCGCTGGGCTGGGCACCGTCCAGCTCCTGGCACAACGGTCGGATGTGGCCCATTTGTATGCCAATCCCCAGGTAAAGCTGGATGAACCCACCATCGACTCCTCGTCCAATCCTGTCCCACTAGGGGTTGAGTGGAATATTATCAAGGTTAAAGCTCCCGACGTGTGGGCTTTGGGATTTACCGGTCAAGGTGTGGTTATTGGTGGGCAGGATACTGGCTATCAATGGGATCACCCTGCGCTGATCAACCAGTATCGTGGTTGGAATGGCACCAGTGCTGACCATGACTATAACTGGCACGATGCCATACATGAAAATGCGTACTCCAACCCCTGCGGCTTCGATTCCCCCTTCCCCTGTGACGATTATGGTCATGGCACTCATACCATGGGCACCATGGTGGGCGATGATGGTGAGGCTAATCAAGTCGGCATGGCACCAGGCGCTCGTTGGATCGGCTGCCGGAACATGGATAATGGCGTCGGGTCACCAGCCACTTACGCCGAATGCTATGAATGGTTTGTCGCTCCCACCCGTGTGGATGGCTCTGAACCTCGCCCAGATCTTGCCCCTGACGTGATCAATAATTCATGGGGCTGCCCACCTGGTGAAGGCTGCAATCCCGATTCGCTGTTGGTAGTGGTTCAAAACCTAGTCGCCGCGGGGATTGTCACTGCCCATTCTGCCGGAAACTCTGGAAGCGGATGTAGTTCCGTCTCTGACCCCGCCGCAATATATGAGGAATCATTTACCGTTGGGGCAACCGACTCGTCAGATACCATCGCTGGCTTCAGCAGCCGTGGTCCTGTCACTGTGGACGGCAGTAACCGTCCCAAGCCCGATATCTCCGCACCTGGTGTCAGTATTCGTTCATCGGTTCCGGGCGGGGGATATCAAGGCGGGTGGAGCGGAACCAGCATGGCAGCTCCGCATGTTGCCGGGTTGGTGGCATTGCTCATCTCCGCCCATCCCGACTTGGAAGGGCAGGTGGACCAAATCGAATCAATCATCGACCAGTCTGCTTTCCACATTTCCTGGACTGGCTGTTCCAGCTCTGGTGTGCCCAATAACGCTTATGGCTGGGGTCGTATCGACGCGCTGGCTGCCGTTGGCACTGTTCACCAGCTCGAGCTGGCAAAGGTTGCCTCAGATAACGCTGTCTTGCCAGGTGACCCCATTACCTATACGCTTACCGTTACCCACTCGAATGGGATCGGTGCGACCACCAACGTGGTTCTGACCGACACTATCCCGACTGGCACTAGCTTTATATCCGCCACTCAACCGTACTCCCTGGATGGTGACGTCGTCCGCTGGGATTTCGCCAGCCTGGATACACCGGCTGCAGTCAGTGTGGATCTGACTGTAGGGGTGAATATCACCTCCACGGGTACCATCGTGAATGATGATTATGCGGTTAAAAGTGACCAGGTGGAACAGGTTCTTGGAGAACCCGTCTCAACCCAGCTGGATAAGTTTGATTTCTTACAGCTGGATAAGACTGCTTCAGCTTCAATGGTCATTCCTGGCGAGCTCATCACGTATACTATCGCTGTTACCAATAGTCATGCGCTGATTTCCGCCTCCAACGTGGTGCTAACCGATAATCTGCCGGTTGGATCGACGTTTGTTTCCGCTACCGCACCTTATACCCTTGATGGAGATGTCATCCGTTGGGAATTCCCCACCCTCGACCCTTCGAGTACGCTTACGATTGAGTTGGTGGTCAGGGTTGATCTAACGACTTTGGGCATTCTCACCAATTCGGATTATGCGGTATATAGCGACCAGGCAGCCCTCGTCCAGGGTGCTCCCGTCAGCACACGGGTTGGCAGCGTATTCTTCCTGCCTATCGCCATCAAGGCGCCATAACTTCTCGCATGCTCAAGATAGAGTCCTAGCGGTAATTCTCGTATAGCGCTAGGACTCTATCCGCATAGCTGTAGTCGACATCCATCGGACCGTACGCCTTAAGCGCTTCACGCGGGCTGCCCAGCTTGGCGATTAAATTTGCCAGCATGCTTGTGCCGTACTCGATGTTATACCTGGGGTCCTGCAGCTCTTCGATTGTCGGGCGGCTGGCGAAGCACGGACCATTGATGCATTCGAACGAAGCGGCAATGCCATCGCGTGGCATCACCTGCATCAATCCCACTGCTCCGCTGGCCGAATAAGCTGTTTCATCTCCACCGCTTTCTTGCAGGATGACTGCCGCAATCAGGTTGGGGGGAAGCTCAGCCTGCCCGGCATATCTGGTGATGATCTCACACCACTGCAGGATCCCCTGCGGAAAACGGTGACTCACCACGCATTCATCGGCAGGTGCTGGCTGCGCAGGGTTCTGTGTGGGGGAGGCAGCATATGCCACCTCAGCGGCAGGCAGGATAACGATATTCCTCGATAGAATCCAGCCCAGAAGTGCCACCACCAGGCTGCCGATCAGTGTGCCTCGTATGACTAACGCCGGTCCGTTTCTCATTTGTCCTCCCATAATTTGCCAGGATCGCGTCAGTATAGCACAAGTGTTCTAATTAATCAAGGTTAATAGAACAAAAAATCTATTTACTCTCTCCTCGTAACTACTCACTCCTTCATCCATCAGGATCGTCAACTATTGAATTTCAAAATCGAATCACATAATTGTCATTGCGAAAGACCAGCGCTCTTCTGGTCTTGAAGCAATCTGCCTTTTACTAAATATCTCAATCAGGTAATGTACGGAAACTTTTGAAACCAAACATCTTCCTCTTTATCATCGCGTCTATCCCTGCAGATTTTTGGAGGCCAATCTTCCCCATTGATCACTCATGATCTAACCTTATTGTCGTTTCTGGTGAGTAATTACTACTCCTCGTAATTACTCACTGTTCGCACTCGTAGGTAAAAATGTAAGCAAATTCGAATAATAATTTCCCATTAACTGTCATTGCGATGAGTGTCAATAGTCGCCCGGTCTTTACCACGCGTAGTCGGGTGGATGTTTACCACCCATGATCGGGTTGATGTTTACCACCGGAGGACAAACTCAAGTATTTAGGATAGGGGAATGAGGGATAGATGGTCACTATCTTGACGATTTTTCAATCAATGGTCCGAATAAACTAACTCTAAACATACGCTGTTCGAACCCGAAATTGCCTCTTGACAAACTAGAACAATTGTTCTATATTATACATTAGTCATCTTACTGATGGCTGGAACTTTCAAAAAATGGGTTTCTTAGAACCAAAAGGAGGTTCATATGGATAAAAAGTCAAGTTCTGCGCTCGAATTCAACCGTGTGGTGAGCAAGGTAAAACCTTCACACGGTTTAATATTCGGGATCATTATCTTGGGGGCACTGCTCGCATTCGAGATTTTCAACTACAGCACCACTGATTATGCCTTGACGGATTTGCTGGGGGATTTACGCTTTTTGGATCTTCGTTGGGCCACCATCCTGGCGATTGCCTTTTGTGCCATCGATTTCGCCGGCATCGCTCGCCTGTTTACGCCAGTAACCAAGTCAGATGGAGCCGGCGAAGCCGGCATCGCTCGCCTGTTTACGCCGGTAACCAAGTCAGATGGAGCCGGCGAAGCCGGCATCGCCCGCCTGTTCACCCCCGAGCGAGGCTCGGGTGAGCCCAGGGAAGTGTGGTATCTGTTTGGCGCATGGCTGCTGGCTGCTACGATGAATGCCATGCTCACTTACTGGGGTGTAACCATTGCCATCTTGAGCCACACTTCATTAGGTGGGTCGGTGCTCTCGCAGGCGACGATCGTCAAGGTGGTGCCGGTGTTCGTCGCCATTATGGTGTGGGTGATCCGCGTGCTGATCATCGGTTCGTTCTCGGTGGCGGGGGAGCGGTTGTTCAGCCAATCGGATGCCCAACCTGCCCGCTCAGCACCCAGGGTAAACCAGTCTCAGCCGCTTAACAACCCGGGTGTGATTCCCGTCCAGGCTTCCTCGTTCAAGCCGGCACCCAAAGCAGACCAGCAATCGCCTGCCTCTGGCTACACACGCTCGGAGCCAACTTATCACTCTGTATCGATGAGCAGCTCCAACCCCACCCCACCTCAGGTCAGGAAGTAATCTGGCTCAACTATCCAGGATGAGGGTTTGGCAGTCAAATCGGCTGCCAGGCCCTCTTTTCGGTTAAACCGATGCCGGACGTGGTTTACACGTCCGGCAATCTAAGGAGGGCCACCGGTATCTTCTACCCGGGGGGGGCGAGCGGAAGACGTTATCCGGTGGTGGACACTTGTAATACCGATAAAAGTTTGCGCAAGTGTCAACTTCCATAATATACACCCAAATTATCCAAATATAATTAAGGGCTGATTAGGATTGGTTTATATGGAGATGAGCCTACTTGCGGCTTGCTTTGAATATCGCCAGCCACTCGTTCACTTCCTCTTCGCTGAGCGGTTGGTCAGCGGCATCGAATGTATTGGCGAGCCGCCTCTGCAGGGTGGTCTGTACCAGCTGGGCGAAATCTTCCGCACGCAGCACCCTGGTGTGCACCTCGCGCGCCGCCGACTGCACCTCGCGGTCGGAGGTGACTACCACCCAGTTGGCTGCTGACTTGCCGAGCCTCACCAGGCGCCTGCGGATTGCCTCATCTGCTGTTTGGCTGGTCGGCACGAAGTGGGCGCGCACCCTGCCGTAATTGCGCACACCCGCCTGTCCGGGTGGCGCGCCATCGAAGTACACTTCCAGCTTATGCCGGCTCTGCTGCCCGAAACGGTTCAGCAGCGCCACCAGGCGCTCTTCATCGTCTGGCATGCGTAAGTCTAGCCCGGGGATCTTCCCAATCAAATTGTGTCCATCGATGATGTAGTTCATTTTACGGTGCCTTCATGTACGCGCTGCAGCTTGCATAGTAACGAACAGCGTCTTTATAAACCCGCTGAAATACCCGAATGGATAGTTTATCATGCCGCAGACCGCCTCCCCAGTAACATTTCTGCCGTAATAACTCACCCTTGTTCTCCTCGTTTATTATTTATATCCTATGGATGGTGAAATATCGAAAAAAGTATGTGCGGAGGGGCGTAGACCCGACGCACATCTTTTTTCGAGCTTTTCCCCCCTTCCATATTTTCAGGGAAGGGGGGATAAAGGGGGGATGGGTGAGTTTTTACTTTCCGCCAATAGAACAGCTTGGTGTTCTGCTTACGGCTCTCATCCTTCAATTGTCGGTGCCGTCTGCTCTCATCTTTTGTCGATATAAACCCCGCAGCCGGGGAGGTTGAATTTGTTGCCCCTCTGCCCACAGGGCGAGGTATAATTCTCGTCGCTAATTAGCCGACGAGCTGGTGTAGGAGGATGAAGGAGAAGAGCCACCATGAAAGACCCTGAAAAACTTAAACAGTTGCGACGGTTGCTGCAGGAGTGGGAACAGGACGATCTGCAGGATGCCCTTTCCGCCATGCCTGAGCGGCAGGAGAGCTTCATCACCACCTCGTCCGAGCCTGTGGAGCGGCTGTACACCCCACTCGACCTGCCCGACTTCGACTACCTGACCGACCTGGGCTTCCCCGGAGAGTACCCCTACACGCGCGGGGTGCACCCCACCCTGCACCGCAGCCGTCTGTGGACCATGCGCATGTTCGCTGGCTTCGGCACCGCTGAAGAGACCAACGCCCGCTTCAAGTACCTTCTCGAGCAAGGGCAAACGGGTCTCTCCATCGCTTACGACCTGCCTACTCTTATGGGCTACGACACCGATGCCCCCGAAGCCCTTGGCGAGTTCGGCAAGTGTGGCGTGGCGGTATCGTCCCTCAAGGATATGGAGGTGCTGCTCCAGGGCATCCCGCTGAGCAGGGTCTCCACCAGCATGACGATCAACTCACCCGCCGCCATAATCTGGGCTATGTACATCGCCGCCGCCGAGAAGCAAGGCGTGACGCCCGACCAGCTGCGTGGCACCACCCAGAACGACATCCTCAAAGAGTACATCGCCCAGAAAGAGTACATCTTCCCACCCGAGCCATCCATGCGCCTGGTGGTGGATACCATCGAGTACGGCACCAGCACCGTCCCCCAGTGGAACACGATCAGCATCTCAGGTTACCACATCCGCGAGGCTGGCTCGACCGCCGCTCAGGAGCTGGCCTTCACCTTGGCCGACGGCATGGAGTACGTGCGCTGGACGCTTCAGCGCGGCCTCGACATCGACAGCTTCGCCCCACGCTTGAGCTTCTTCTTCAACGCTCACAACGACTTCTTCGAAGAAATCGCCAAATATCGCGCTGCACGCCGCATCTGGGCACACGAGATGAGACACACCTTCAAGGCGCAGAGCGAGCGTTCGTGGCTGATGCGCTTCCACACCCAGACTGCCGGCGTGTCGCTCACCGCCCAGCAGCCCGAGATCAACATTGTGCGCGTGGCCATCCAGGCATTGGCAGCAGTGCTGGGGGGCACCCAGTCGCTGCATACCAACAGCATGGACGAAGCCCTGGCGCTACCCTCACAGCATGCCGCCACCGTCGCCCTGCGCACCCAGCAGATTATCGCCGAGGAGTCAGGCGTGGCCAACACAGTTGACCCACTGGCCGGCTCCTACTTCCTCGAAGCCTCCACCCGGCGCATCGAGGCCGAAGCCTACGATTACTTCCGCCGCATCGAAGAGCTGGGCGGCGTGCTGCCCGCTATCGAGAAGGGCTTCTTCCAGAGCGAGATCTCCGACGCCGCCTACCGCTACCAATGCGAGATCGACGCCGGCATCCGCCACATCGTGGGCGTGAATGCTTACGGCGAAGATAAGCCCCTCACCATCCCCCTGCTGGAAATGGACCCTGCCGGGTATGCCCGCCAGGTGGAGCGCCTGAAGTGGGTGCGCACCACCCGCGATAACGCCCAGGTGGGGCAGGCCCTTGACCAGCTGCGCATCGCCTGCCACGGCACCGAGAATACCATGCCCTACATCCTGGAGGCAGTGCGCGCTTACGCTACCCTCTCCGAGATCATCGGTGTGATGAAGACCGAGTTTGGAACTTACCAGGAACCCACCTGGATCTAAATTTCCCTTTTTGGGAAATTTCCCACGGAGATTAACATGGCAAATATCAAGAAGACTCAAGGTGTGATCGGTATACTGACCGGCGGTGGTGATGTGCCTGGGCTCAACCCGGCCATCCGCGCCGTCACCATCCGCGCCCTGCGCGAAGGCTACAAGGTGATTGGTCTGCGGCGCGGTTGGGCCGGCATCATCGACGTGATCCGCGACGAGCAAGCTGATAACACCGATAACTACCAGATCCTCACCGAAGAAGGCGTCAACCGCGCCGGGCGTACGGGGGGCACCTTCCTGCACACTTCGCGCACCCGCCCGAGTGCGGTAAAGAAAAGCAATGTGCCTGCGCACCTGGCAGAGAAGTACAATGCCGAGACGAATGACCTTACTCCCGAGGTGCTCAAGAACCTGGACTGGCTGGGTATCGATTACCTGATCCCCATCGGCGGCGACGACACCCTGAGCTACGCCGTGCGCCTGTACCAGGAAGGCTTGAGGGTCATCGCCATCCCCAAGACGATGGATAACGACGTACCCGGCACCGACTACTGCATCGGCTTTAGCACCTGCGTGACGCGCACCATCCAGCTGACCAACAGCCTGCGCACCATCGCCGGTTCGCACGAGCGTATCATGGTGCTGGAGGTGTTCGGGCGTTACGCCGGCTTCACCGCCATGCTGCCCACCATGGCCGGGGCAGCCAACCGCTGCGTGATCCCCGAGTACAAGTTCAACATCGACCGCCTGGCGGAGCTGCTGGTGTATGACCGCAACCGCAACCCGTCCAAGTATGCCGTGGTGCTCGTCTCAGAGGGAGCCATGTTCGAGGGCGGTGAGATGGTCTTCAAGGATAAGACCGCCGACGCCTACGGTCACGCCAAGCTGGGTGGGATCGGTGACCTGGTGTCGGTGCGCCTGGGTGAGCTGACCGCCAGGTTTAATAACGGCAAGCCGATCAACATCATCGACCAGAAACTGGGTTACATGGTGCGCGGCGGTGACCCCGATGCCATCGACTCGATCGTGCCGATGGCTTACGGCAATCTGGCGCTGAACCTGGCAATGAAGAAGGTGCATGGCAGGTTGGTGGTATTAAAGAACGGGCGCTACGATAACATGCCGATCGATGTGGTGACAGGCACCAAGAAGGTGGTGGACATCAAGACGTATTACAACTGCGAGCGCCTCAGACCGCACTACGAGTCTTTTGAGATGAAACCCCTCTTCATCATGACCAGCGAGTGAGAAAACAAGCGGTTAACGATTAGTTGTTAGTAATTATCAAAAAAGTTGTAGCCGGGATCGACGATCCCGGCTTTGCTTTGTCTTGCGGTTTTACGACGAACCTGTCCCCGCTGTTTTTCGGGGAGCATTCTGGTTTTTCTGCAGGGCGGGATTCAATCCCGCCCTTTTTATTTATCGAATACCCTACCCCTGTTTTCTATTTTATAGAAAATGGAGGGATTGAGGGGAGTCGGGCTCTATTTCCTCTGCCTGGCGTGATAGAAGATGCCCAGCACCGTCAGCACTACGATGATCAAGCTGCCATATGTGCCGCTCAAGGACGGGAGCAGAGCCTGCATCGCCCCATTCACCAACAGCATCGACCCGAGCAGACTGGCGAAGATGATCAGACCCCAGTCGATGAAGCGGTTGAACAACCCCGCACCGATCAAGCCACCCACCAGGGCGAAGATCCATGTCCAGAAGGAGACGGAAACGGTGAACAGGTTGAGGAAGCCAATCACCACCGCACCGCCGGCGATGAAACCGAGCACCATGGCGATGATCTTGGCGAACGCCTTGCCGACGAAGCCCAGCCCCCCGAATATCACCGCACAGGCAGCGACGATGAGGAAACTCAGCCAGCTATCGGCTGCTACATTGAAGAGATTAACCAGGCCATAGCCGAGCAAGGCTCCCGCACCAGCACCCAGCAGCCACATGCGGTTGCCCCACATCCAGACGACGATCCCCAAAGCGAGCAGGGTTAGACCAGTAATAAGTGACATGTTTTGCTCCTTATAATGATTAGACTATTCCTGTTAACACCGAAGTGACCATTGGGTTGCAGATCATTTTAAAACGCACATTGTTTTTAAGATTTTAACACACCGTACACCAAGGGGACGTATAGTGCACGCCTACCGATACGAAGTTTTTTATTTTTTGTAGCCGGAATCGGCTTGCCCCCACTGTTCTTGGAGGGGGCAAGCCCCGGATTGATCTGGAGATAGAGCTCTAAATCAGGCAGTCGCACGGCAGGAACCTATCCAGAGGGCTACCATCCAAACCACCATAAACTGCCATAATGAGGGGATAGACAGAACTTCTGCCCTGCTATCCCCCCATATCTTGAGATCGCTAGCTTATAAAACTTCAGACTAAAGCGGATTCCACCCACAGTGCTGCAGCGAAGCCTCCGTCGGCGGATCCTGTTTTACGCCTTCACCATTATCGGCGCGATCAGGGTGTAGCCGAGCTGCTTAAGCTCAGAGACCGTTTCATCAGAGGTCCACTTTTCAGTGATCTTGCCGTCTACGATGCGCACAAAACCAAATTCCGCCCACACCGCAGAACGACCATAGCGAGTGTTATAACCCTGGCATTCGAGCTGGTAAGCTACCAGATCGCCAGATTCGATCACATGGATCAGGCGGGCTTTCAGGTCGGGATATTCTGTTAAGTACTCACCCAACCACTTCTCTACCATATCATAATGACCTTCGAAGCCCTCCACAAGGCCGCGAATGATGTCGATTTCGTGCTCGGCATTATCGCGCAGCAATCGTACCGTGATGCAGGTGCCGACTTCTCCCTGGCCCCAAACACCACCCTGGCGAAGCTCATCGTAAGTCTTCCAGGTGTTGTCACCATCATAGGCGAGTATGATCTCATCGCCCACCATTAGTTTGCCGTATGCCGGGCTACCCGGGACTATTGCCATGATGATGATCTTGTCACCACCCGTGCTGTCAATCATCAAGCCCAGTCCAACATAAGGGTATCCATGTTCGATGTAGTTCTCACTCATATACTTGGATATGCGATCGAGGTGTTTCTGGTTGATTACTTCGTCGAAATAATCCTGCAGGATATTGATATTTGTTTGTATCATAGTAGGCTCCTTCCAAGAAATTTCCCCCGGTATTGATGACCGGTGGTTCGTGTGGATACCAGATTCGCAGGGGGTTTTCCGCTGACTGATCTCTGCGAAATCCGGATATATCAGATAAAAATTGATTATATTCAACCTTCGGGACGGAGTCAATGAAAAATAAATAATTGATTTTGTCGCTTATATTTTGTAGAACCGGGATCGGCCTGCCCCCGCTGATCTTGGAGGGGCCTGCCCCCCACAGGCCTTGTAGTGGGATGATCACAATTGATCATCCCACTTCCAAACCTCCTCTCTCCTCATTAACTTGGTGATACGATTAATCCCATGCGAACAATGACTGAACAAGACGTAAAAGATATCGACGAAAATTTCCCGCTGGACGACTGCCTCCCCGCTCCAACGCTCACCGTCAGCCCACAAGCTGCACAGGCCTTTGATGCCACCTTCGATGCCGCCCTGGCTGGAGAGCCCGGCGCTGAGATCGAGTATCACCTGCCCTACCCCAAATACCTGTTCCTCGATTACCTGGCCGAGAAACGGGGTGTCATACTGCACGGTTCTCTGCTCCGCCACCTGGGCACCCTGGAACCCATCCGCAAATCCCGCGATTCCACCGAGTTTGGCGACCAGCCCGCCATCTACGTTACGCAAGACCCGTTGTGGGCGCTGTTCTTCGCCATTTTGGAACGCGACCACCTGCAGGGTTCCATTAACAACGGCGCCATCTGGCTGAAAGGGGACGATGGGTCTATCATCCGGCGCTACTATTTCTGCATCAACGCTGAGAACCTGCGCCGAAGCCCGTGGAGACCGGGCGCAATCTACCTCATGCGGGGGGGGCAATTTGAAACCGACCCCACCGATGTAGGCATGAAGATTGGCCCTTATACCCTCATCCCCACTCACTTGCTGTGTCGAGCGAGCATCCAGCCACTGGCCCGCCTTCTGGTGGAACCGGAGGATTTTCCGTTCCTCAACCAGGTGTGGGGCTATGACGCCGCCTCGTTCGATAAGCGCATGGAAGCCCCCAGCCTCGCCGGCTTCCCCTTCTTGAACGACCCCGAGGTGTATCCCATCCGCCCGTAACAGGGGAGTGGTGGGTTTGCTTATCGCTCGCCACCAGAAAATTTCACCGCGGAGCACGCAGAGAACACAGAGAAAAACCAACTAACCACAGATTTACACCGATAAATACTGATAAATAACCATAATATCTGTAGAGGCTGAGTGAGCCGGTTTCCCCTTAAACCGGAGCGTCGCTTCGCCCTTCTTGGTTTTTGTAGGTTGGGTTGCCCGGTATGTCCCATACCGGATTTAGCCGTTTTTGCGCCTGTCCCGAGATTTCTTCGAGGGGAAACCCAACAGCTCGAGCTTACGGCGCGGTTTCCGGAACTACCACTTTGCCTCCGTGATAGTGAAGGTAGTAAACTTTCTCCTGGTTTTCAAATATGCTTTCAGTACCATAAAAGCTGTCTAGCGTGCCGTGCTGCTGGTTTTCATACACCAGGCTGCCCTTTTCAAACCGCGCCGGGCCTCTGAACGGATATTCGGGCGAGACCAAATGCATGGCCTCCCTGAGAAAAGTGTACACCTTCATCGGGTCGGGGCATGTGGGAAGCACCAGACCATAGTAGTTCATCACCCACAGTAATGGACCATCGGCGGCAAAGATATGCTCTGTTCCGGTGAATGGATTGAAGCCATAGTAACGGTCTACATAGCGGTAGCCATGCCGGGTAAATTCAAATCCGCGTGATCCGTCGTCGAATGTCTTTTCCTGACCTTCACCGCCGCTGGCATAACCCAGATTTTTACTTTCCAGTATGAAATCGAGAAGATTCATTGAGGCGCCTGTTTGGGGTTTCATATCATCTTATACCTCATCATAGGTAGCTTCGAGATAATCCAGCATGCCTTGCTTGAGGAACGCCTGCCCATCCACGCTGCCCGACAGACCGTATAGTGCGCCACTCCTGGGGAAGGGTTGGGGCGGGTCTTTTGCGTAAGCCACGCCATCTCTCAGGTCGTTGACAAAGGCTTCCGCCACACCAGGCAGGGTGTTGCGCAGGGTGATGCAGAAGTGGAAACCCGGTGGGTTCTGACATCCGTTCATCCGCCAACCTTTGCCAATCAGGTAATCGTTGACGTGATACATGTTAACCTGGTCGGAAATCATCCCGATCACGAAAGTGGATTTCCCGGCGATTTTTATCTCGGGGATAGCGGCAATCCCCAGGCGGATTTTGTCTGCCGTATCCATGATCAGCCTGGCGGCTTTCAGGTAGCCTTCCTCACCCATCGTCACCATGGCAGCCCAGGTGGCGGCACTCAACCCACCCGACCGGCTTCCCTGGACCGTCGGCGAAACGTACAGACCGCCCGCCCAATCTCCCACGGAGAAGAACTGGTAGCGCAGCAGCTTATGGTTGCGCACCAACAGGGTGGAGGTGCCTTTTAACGCATAACCATATTTGTGGGTATCACAAGACATGCTGGTTACCCCCGGCAGGCGGAAGTCAAACGGGGGGAGGTCATAACCCAGTTTTTCGATCCACGGCAGGATGAAACCACCCAGGCAGCCATCCACATGCATGCCGATCTTATGCTCGAGCGCCAAATCGGAGAGCTTGCCCAGCGGGTCGATCACCCCATAGGGATAATTGCCCGCTGACCCCGCCAGCGCCATCGTGTTGGGGGTGATTTTCGCGCGCATGGCCTCCACGTCGGCTTCAAAATTGCCATCCACCGCCACGGGCACCATCTTGACGCCCAGGTAGTGCGCCGCCTTAAAGAACGCCGGGTGAATGGTGACCGGCACCACCATCTCGGGTTCGAGGATGCCCTTCTCCTCGCGTGCCCACTCACGGTGAATATACACCCCATTATAGATACTCTCCGTGCCGCCCGAGGTCACCGTCCCGCAGACTTCATCCTGCGGGTTGTGCTGCTTCACTGCCTCGCCATGCAGCAGCCCGGCGACCATGGCGATGATCTCCGATTCGAATTTCGTGCCGCTGGGGCAGATATCCCGCTGCAGCAAGTTGACGTAGGAGAACAAGCTAAACACCCGGTTCAGGAAGGCGTAATGCTCCTTGCCGCCATGGTACATGGTGCCCGAGATCAAGCCGGTTTCCCAGAATTTATCCTCTTCCTCCGCCATGCTGTGCAGCTGGTTGTAGATTTCGCCCGGGTCGAGACCTTTTTCAGGGATGCTGGCATAAGATTCAAAGCGGTCCTTATAGGGGTACAGGTTCCCAAAAGCACTTGCCAGTGGAGATGTTTCAGCCATTTTTGATCCTTTCTAGGAGGCCGGTTGGGTGAGATGGACGGGTTTGTTCAGCAAATGGAACAGGGGTTTGAGCCGTTTATGACACTGGCGGAACTGGGCATATAAATGGTCATAAAGCTCCTGGTTTGCCCGGATGGGTTCGAACACCCGCCTGATGCGTACTTTATCGGGCACCTCCTCCATCGACATCAGCCCCAAACGGTTGAACGCCAGGAAAGCCATGCCCAGCAGGGTGTTACTACCGGCGTTCTCTTCCTGGTGCATGGGGATGCCGATCACATCGGCCATGATCTGCGCCCACACATCGGAGAGCGCACCCCCTCCGGTGAGGCGCCAGGAAGGGAACTTGTGCCTGGAGAAGGTCTCGGCCGATTCCCTCAGCCACCTCCAATTATAGGCAATCCCCTCCAACATGGCTCTTGCCAGGTGATTGCGCGAGGTGAGGTTGGATAGGTTGATAAACCCGCCGCGCAGGAACCGGTCGCCAGTCGGTGCCAGGGCGCCGGTATTGAACCACGGCAGGAACATCACGCCATCACTCCCGACGGGAACCTGGGCAGCCGCCTGGTTCAGCCGGATATAGACATCCTCCGGCTTGCAACCCGTCGAGAAGCTGTCATCACCATATACCAGGTTGTTCAGGAACGAATCGACCACCTTACCCGTGTTACCGGTATCGGCCGAGAAAAGGTACCGGTTGTTCAGCGCGCTGGGCATTGAGACCAGGCTGAGCAGCAGGTCCGACTTTTTGGTGGGAAAATGGAACACCAGCATGCCCGAGGTGCCCATTACCGCCACCGCGTCATAGTCGGCGATGGCGCCAGACCCGATGGGTGCGGCGCTGTTATCGGTGGCGGAGGTGACCACCACCGTGCTCGGCGAAAGGCCCAGCTCGAGGGCAATTTCAGCTCGAACATTTCCCACGATGCCTTCAACCGGTAACAGGTCGGGCAGCTTGAGGCGGTCGACGCCCGACATCGCCAACGTCCAGGGGCTGTAGTCATGGATGCCATCCTGCGCGGTTATCGATCAGGATGCTGGCGATGTTGCTGCAGCGTGTGGCGCAAGCCTTACCCGTGAGGCGCATGTTGATGAAATCCATCGGCTCGAGGAACTTGTACGTTTTGGAATAAATCTCAGGCAGCTCGTTCTTGATGAACAAGATGTGCGCCAGGCAATCGGTGCCTTCAAATGAAGGCGGGTAGCCCACGATATCGATCCACTTCATCAATTTCCGCACGTCATACCCCATCAGGCGGGGGAAACCTTTAACCACCTCGGCGTTATACTTGCCGCCGCGAGAATCCATCCAGCTGATGGCGTTGATCAACGGGTTGCCCTGCTCGTCCACCGCCACGGTGACCGACCATTGGCTGGTGACCCCGATGGCGATGACCTGCTCTGGTCTGGCAGCCGAGCTTTGCATCACTTTTTTGATCCCCTCCGTCACCACCTGCCACCATTCGTCCGGCACCTGCTCCACGCCGCCATCGGGCAGGAAGTGGGTTTCATAGCGCCCGGTGGCGGCTGCCACCACCTTGCCCTCCAGGTCCACCAACCCCACCTTGGTGCCGCTGGTGCCCACATCGATGGCGATGACGTACTTCGGGGTGGCGCTATGGGTGTTTTCGATGGGGGTTGTCATTGGCGTAGGCTCCTTGATCATCAGTGGTGGCGTTTATATCCCTGCATTTACTATACCTGACTTTTATCTCCGGCGCAACAATTTTGTTGGGAAATAAACATTTAACCGCGGAGCACGCAGAGAACGCGGATAAAGACCAATTAACCACCGATCAAGGAGCGCTCTATGCGACGCAGTATCCGAGGGCAATTCCGAGGATGGAACACTGCATCCGCACAACCAGCGGATATCCAAAGAACGGAATAAACACTGATAAAAAAATTTTGATTTTTGTAGCCGGATCGATGATCTGGAGCCTGCCCCCCACTGCATCTGGAGGGGGATGATCCCGGTCTTTGTTGTCTTGAACTATGATTAGAATGATTTTATGAATACTATGATTTTTCTCCACTTTCTAATCATGCCAATCACTAAATCAATAAATCATAGTTTGTTTTTGTAGGTTGGGGCTCCCCGGTTTGCTTTTCTGCCGGATTGCCCGGTATGTATACATACCGGATTCAGCTTTTTCTGCGCCTGTCCCGAGATTTCTTCGAGGGGAAACCCAACGTATTTATCTATTGTAGGGGCGCAAGGCTTGCGCCCGGTCTTTGTTGTCTTGAACTATGATTAGAATGATTTTATGAACACTATGATTTTTCTCCACTTTCTAATCATGCCAATCACTAAATCAATAAATCATAGTTTGTTTTTGTAGGTTGGGGCCACCCGGTTTGCTTTTCTAGCGGGTGACTCCAACAATATAACCTGTTGAAGGGGTGAAAGAGAGGTAGATGAATTATTAATAAAAACAAATCATTTTTCTCAGAAACAATTCCATCGACTTCAGCGCCGGATAATCCAGCGGGAGGTTGCGGATAAAAATAGTCATTCGTTTGACCTAAATAACGAAGAGGAACGAATATTATTATGGGTGAGGGGTGTGTTAATCGCTCAAAAGTGCTTCGCGATTTCGCCAAAGAACGGCTCAGTCGCTCGAAAAACACGGTGCGAACATGGGGACACCACAGGCTTCGCGATTTCGCCAAAGAACGGCTCACTCGCTCGAAAAACGCTCGCGATTTCGCCAAAGAACGGCTCAATTGAACCGAGTAGAATTCAATTAAACTCAATTCTCTCCTTCCTGAAGATGAGGGGTTGAGGAGGGTAATGCGCCGCCCATCCCGATGGCAAGAAGCTGGGAAATAGAAGGTTGTTTGGCGGCGAGCCGGGCATTGACCTGCTGGACAGCGGCTTGGATGTCAGTATCCAGGATGGTTTCGCTATCGGTGATGAGGAAATGGACGCGCAGTATGCGGGTGATGGTGGTGGAGGAGATGCAAAGTATTCGAAGGATATCGGTGAGCTCGGAGGCATCGGCAGAGGGGTCAAGGTGTTCGACCAGGCGTTGAGAAAATACCCGGATGAGGGCGATCTCGTCAGCGAGGCTTTTGAGGACAGTGGCTTCGCCCTCGGAGGGTTCACGCTTCTTGATGTGTTTGGAATAAAGACCGTGCTTGAAACCGTTGGAATTACCGAGGGGTGCGCCGGGGTGTTTTTTGGATGAGACGGGGGACATGGGGGCTCCTTGGGGGTGAGATTTTAAAAAAAAATTAAACACAAAGGGGCAAACAAAGGAAAGAATAAAGGACACAAAAGAATTCTTTATTAATAAAACCAATTTGGGGGGTTAAAAAGATGGGTGGACATTCGGGTTCCTTAGGGTGACGTGAAGGAAAGATAAAAAACTTAACACAAAGGAATCTGGAATTAAGAGAATTTATCGATCAAAATAAAAAGGCAGGAGAATCGGTAAACATAATTCCCTTGCCAGCCGCTTGCTTTGCAGCGCTTGCCAGGGAGGCGCTTATCGGTAAAGATCCACCGATATACGAGCACTTTTATCGATTTGGAAGAACGCAAATCGAAATTGGAATGTGCTCTAATATTAGCACATATGTTCTGATTCCACAAGGGGTTTAAGAAGATTTAAGATTTCTAAAAATCTGGAAAATTTACAGGAGAAGAAGGGCGATTTTTAATGAAAATTGCTGATTTTTCAACAAGGTTATTATTTTGGAGCAGAAAGATAAAAATTGAGCGCAAATATAGCGACATGGGAAAGCAGCCAACCTAAAAAAAACCAGATGTAGGAAATCACTAACGTTTTGATTCCACAATAGGTCTCAGATGATTTTAGATTTAGCATAAACGAGAAGTGATTAGCAGATAACGATTAGATAAGAGCTATAGATCAAGGCAAGAAAGCAGAGATGAGCGATGCTGACGGGGTTAAAAACCATAGTAAATAAGGTCTCTAAACAAATACAGAGAGTTATTGATACCTGGTGATAGAATTAATCTAGGAGTCCGAGTATTTTTCATTATAAGAAAAACATGGACACAACTTTACCGTTCGATGTTGCTAAAAATTACTCGAGTCATAGTCAACAGATTAGGGTTATTTCAGAATATTGGGTAAATAAGTCAATATTCTGCCCTAATTGTGGTGACAGCCTGAATAACTTTGATAATAACAAACCTGTTGCAGATTTTTATTGCTTGCATTGTTCTGAAGAATACGAACTAAAGGCAAAGCATGGTGTAATGGGTAAGAAAATAGTAAATGGTGCATATTTCACCATGATTGAAAGACTCGAATCGAACAACAATCCAAATTTCTTTTTCCTTACATATGACAATACCACACTCGAAATCAGGAATTTTTTAGCCATACCCAAGTATTTTTTTATTCCGGATATTATTGAGAAAAGAAATCCGCTAAACATTTCTGCCAGACGTGCTGGTTGGGTGGGTTGCAATATTGTTATGAATAATATTCCTGAATTTGGGAAAATATTTTATATACAAAAAGGGGTTGTTTCCCCAAAGGAAGATGTTTTATATAAGTGGAGTAGAACTGAATTTGTAAAAGGAACTCATGATATTGAAGCAAAGGGTTGGATGCTAGACGTATTAATTTGTGTTGAAAGAATCAAGAAAAATGAATTTTCACTAGAAGAAGTTTACAAATTTGAATCATACTTAAAAGCGAAACATCCGCATAATAATAATATCAAAGCAAAAATAAGGCAGCAATTACAATACTTGAGGGATAGAAAAGTTATTGAGTTTGTTGGTCGTGGGAAGTATAGAATTGATACTTAATATTCATTAGAAATATAAGAAAAATTTATTCTAAAAATTTCATGTATGACTCGTTAAGGTCCAATTTATTTCAGTGGTCTTTATCTTAAAAAAAGGACCGAGTTCATCCACCGGTATCAGGTACACCAACTAAAAGCTGTGATTATCGATATTGGGAAATGTCTATCTTCCAAATGGATCCAGGGGATCAAGGTTTCTGAAAGGTACTTCTAGTTCAGTGCCTTTAGTTCCATTTATCGGACACCCTTTTGTAGGATGATAATATCCAACACAACCACGTGATGTGAAATGTTTATCTGCAAGTTTCATCCAATCGTAAATTTGTAAGGCAAATATACAAGCCCAACTCATATCATCCATTCGAACCCATACACATTCGTATAATAATTTTCTATTATTACACTCTATCTTATCTAAGTAATTTATCTTCCGGTTTTTCTTAATTATTTTTACAAATAATCGATGCTGCGGAAGTATCTTATCGATTTTAAAGCCTTTCGTATCCGTTGTTCCATGCGGAAATGGGGGATGAATAGCGTTGCCCGTATTTTCTGGTAAGAATTCCTCATAAAGTGCTGCATGAAAGCCTCGAACCCATCTCCATATCTGGGTTGGAAGATTGACATTTAAAAATCCAAATAAAGTATTATTTGTATTCTCAATTTGATAAGCTTTATATTCGAGCCGAGTATTCTCGGGATTCGGCTGTTTTCCGTGAACGACTGCGATGAGTTGACTAATAACCTCATCATCTTTTGATTGTGAATTGTTGCATTTAAAATGAGATGCGACCTTGATTGGAAAATCACGGTCTTTAGAATCAAAAATAGCTTCTGGTGGAATATGATCTGGATGATTGGATTCTTCCTTGCCAAACAGATCACCACAGATATAACAAAAAGAAAGATCCCGTGCTCGTTTAATACTAGACTGCGTATTTAATATTGGCACTGAAATTACCCATACTTGTTTTAAAACTCATCTATCGAGAAAACCATATTCTTTCCGTTTTGGACAACATCTTTCTGAATGACCCGTCTTGCTGCATATTTGACATATTACAGGGGCAAGGGTTTAATCCATTTTTTCATATTATCAACCAAGTCTATTCGGTTTTCTAATAAATGCAACGCCAGAATACATACCAATATCGGATATGTACTCAGCTTTTCTTGGCTTATCTATAATTCCACCATGATAGATAACAGTAATCTTATATTTTCCTGGCAAACTATCTTTGGATTTCATACCTTCCCGATATTCTAAAAAACTTGATATGACGGTTCTGATCTCATGATCAGGAGGTAGTGAGAGGATCTTCCCGTCTGGCATCATCCTGTTCATTAATTCCTCAGTTGTTGGTGCTCCTGTTGACGTGGGAGGAGCTTGAAATAGTGGATCAAATTTAATCAGAATGTCAGTTGCCATACTTTTTCCATTATTCTTAATAACGAACTCGATTCGATTTTCTGCTAATATAACGTCAAAATATGCAATTACATACGGAGCAATTTCTTGATCTCTTGCATCTCGCATCTCTTGTAAAGTTTTTTCTGATATTTTGGCATATTCTCGTGTTGCAGATGCCATCTCCCAAGTTTTAGCCACATAAAAAATAAGTGCTATCAATGTCAGGCATTGAATAATAATTGTGATTAACTCGATTTTTGTCATATTATCTAAATCCATAATCCTTCCGATGGGGGCGATATCTTTCTGAATGACCCGATATTCTACATATTTGACATACCATTGGTGGTAATGGTCTATTCCATTTATCAGGATCTTTCTATCTATAATAGATAGTACCCAAGGGAGCATAGATATATCGATAAGACAGGTATGCCATGTGATAAAAGGATTTTCTTATAACTCGAAATATTATCATTCATTATCCTTTTTCGAACCTTCTTCTTTCTGTTTATTAAGCTCATTCAGCATTTGCCTACACCAATGATAGACTTCTGATCCCGCTGCGTTTATACTTCCTCCTTCCCAAACCTTCCATAAAGTGTTTATTATTTCTTCATCATTGATACCAGTATTGAATAGTTCCAAAGTTTTCGCTTCGACTTTTATTCTTCCTTCTTTTATCCTTGGATCCTCAATTCCTAAATGTGCTAATAGCGCATCGACTTTTGCATGCAACGAATCAAGTTTGTAGATTTCAATTTCTTCCAACTTGGCTGATACCTCTTCTATACCTCCTGCAGCTTGATCAACCAAAGCCAAAGTTTCGTCGGCCGTCGATCCAGCATTATCTACGCTTTCAAAAGTGCTTTGAAGTGTTTCTTCTAAATCTTCAGTTTTCCATACTAACTGTCCGAGAATTCGTCTCCAAGGATCTGGTCGCATTCCTAAATCTATCAATAAATGCCTGGCCTTCCTTTTCCATAAACATTTCTAACAACCGATCTGGAGAAAGGGGTAAATTGCGGCCATCACCTCTTGTTCTATATGTACCTTTTGACGTGCAATAAGGTTTTACCGGTCCGCTTGGTACATCGATCCTAAAAAAAGGTTTATTGTCTAAATTCTCTATAACAACATCAACCCTTATCGGCGGTATACAACTCATTGCACGATTCAGAATTTTAAGTTTCTCTTCTTCTCCGATGGGGCAACCAACGATTTTGCTTATTTTTTGACCATCTGGTTGTTTGATCTCTTCTACTCCGATAAATATTACCCCTCCTCCATCAGAGTTGGCAAATGCAACTATATCCTCGGTTTCTAAATCATTTAACGATCTTTTAAATTCGGTATCATAGCCTTCTTTAGCAGAAAGCAACTCTTTACTCTCTTTTGATATACCTTTATATTCTTGTTTTTTCACTCATGCCTCTGCTATAGGTCTATTGAGTTGAATTGCTTGTAATAGCACGCTCATCATCTCCCCATTACCAGAACAACCTTCCAATGGATTTACTATCTTCTTCCCGATAAACGCTTTTTCTAGCAGATCAACATAACGCCTACCTCCTAAAACAATAATGCAATCATATTTACGCAATCCCTTTTTATCCACTTGTTTCCTGAGCTGATCAAAAGTTATAGGGTTTGTCGAAAGATCGTTGAAAGTAACATTGTAATCCCTAGGAATTTTATCGTTAGGAGCTAGAAAGCCATATTTTGCAGAAAGAATCATATAAGTGTTAGGATAAAAATATTCAGCATATTTTCTACAAGTGCTGGCGAATGGACCAATATATACGTCTTTTGCACGGGTCGGCCCAGCTTTTGGATCCTTACTCCAAATTTTAATTTTTCCACATGGGGCAACACAAAGTTTTTTCATGTGCCCAACTCCAAATAACCGGCTGTTATATCGATTTTCCCAGGAATACAATACTCATTCATTTCACAGCGATAAATTACTGGACATTCACCTGAAAGCTTGTCCCTAAAAGTACAACCATATCTTGAGAGGTGCCAAAGGGGTTCGTCTAAATCCAATGCAATCATTAAGCGTCCGTCAATAAGTAGTCCTTTTACAATTTCAAACCAAGCTTTACGAATATCAGGAAACAGATTACTTAGATTACCCTCGTATTTACCGCGAACAATTCCCAACGTTAACGTAGCCCTGGCTATATGGATATCTACGGGAATTGGCACTTCATCAAATTTCTTTAGGTGTGTAATTCCAATATTGTCTCTCAACATCCGGATCCATAGTGAACTGATTTTGGGACCCTTAAGGAATGGAAAGTCCGGTGTTCGTTTACCGGCTTCCAGATGGCTATCATCTTCTAATCGTTTTAATATAACCAGATTATCCCATACACAACTCTCAAGAAATTTCCTTGGATCTCCTCCCCATTTTTGATAAAGAGTGATTCCGATGGTTCTCCACGTAATAGCATCTTGATTTATTTTCTTTGATAATTTATGAACTTGCATATCCGCAATAATTTGATTTAATGATTTACGGATCAACTCGGAAGGTTGATACAGATATCTCGTATTGGGGTCTTCAAACGTCTTTCTAGATACTTCCCATAATGAATTTGCATCCCGCATATAGTCGATTGATGTAGTAAAGGTGATAAATAATAAATGATCTAAGGAGCCCCGTTCTACACCGTTTGGTAAGATATCTTCTGGCATATCGTTACGGCCATGAATGCCATTTGCATTAAAGGAATCATACAACTTTCGAGCAGCTTTTCTAGCCTTTTCAGGATCAATAGAGATATCCATTTATATATCCTCCGGCTCTCATAGCTTATAACGTATTCTTCCTAAAGTCAACAAAACACTTGTAAATGAGGGAAAGGTGGCAAACCGGTCTCAACAATCCCGGCACCAACAACAAGGGGCGCAAGCTTTGCGCCCTTACAAAATCATTTTTCCTCTGGATACTCGATGATGACATGTTAATTGAGAGAATTGGGAACCTACAATAACCAAGAAAGGCGGCTCACGCGCCGCCAAAACAAGTGGCATAATGTCCGCCCCTACGATAAATAAAAATTAAAAAAACCTTTGTGTCCTTAGTGTACTTTGTGGTTATCTTATCTTTAATGGAGTCTCAGCGGCTCGACGATCACATTATCTTGTCCCACGATGCGCGCCAGCCTCGCCACCAGCTCGGCGCAGTAGGTGGTGGTGTAGTTGGGGAACTCGATGCGGTAGCCACGCGTGCGCTCGAAGATCTGCACGGCGAAGCGGTCGTGCCCCGAATACGAGATCAGGATGCCGTAGCACTGCCTCAGCCGCAGGTTATCCCGCACCTTGTCGGAGCCCGGTCTCAGCACCACGGTGATCATGTGCAGCTCCTGCCCGGCGTAAGCTTCGGTGGGTGGAAGAATATACGGCGGGGCGGCAATGGTCTCTTCGCTGCCCGCCACCATGGGCAGGTCGGTCAGGCTCGGGGGAGTGAGGTCGGCAGTTTGCAGGGCTGCCCCCACCACCCCGGCGGGGCTGCTGATGGTGACCTCACTGCTGCCAGAGATGGAGACGTCCGGCGGGATCTCTGTCATGGGCTCGATTGGGCTGGAAGGAATTTCCGTGCTTACTTCTAAAACAGATTCCTCATCGGTTTCTATGTCCTGTTCTTCAATAACTGCAGGCGTCAAGCCGCTGGAGCTAATTGCTTACTGCTAACTGCTAATTGCTGCACTTCTGGCATTGGCGCTTCCGCCGAGATCACTCCGCGTTCCACCACGAACCCGCCGGGCGTGACTTCCATGGCGGTCCAGTCGCCATCAAAGTTCTCGGGTGGGATAGGTCCAGAATCTGGGTTGGACGGTCGGGATGTCCTGCCCCCCACTGCACTTGGAGGGGGCTTAATCCCCGCAGTGGGGGCTTCGCCCCGTGGTGCGGGGGTGGGGGCCCTAAAGTTCGGGCCACCATTCTCCGGAGGCTCAGGGCTGTCGCCAAAATCGTCATCCTTGGCGAGCGCTTCGGGCTCTTTCCTGCGTGGTATCCCGGCTACGGTCCCTGGTGCCGGCATGGTCATCCCCCGGCTTTCAGGGGGAGTCATCCCCCTGCTTTCAGGCGCAGTCATCCCCCAGCTTTCAGGGGCAGGCGTCTCGGTCAGGGGAGCAGCGCCGGGTGACAGGCTCGAGGAAATGGTCTTCAGGTCGGTGGTGACGGTGTCTACCAGCACCTTCGGGTCGCCGCCCTGGGCGTCCACCTTGCCGTCCACCAGCACCACGTTATCCACCTGGAACACTTCCCAATACTTGTCCCACGTGCGGGGGAACACCACCAGCTCGATCGTGCCGCCCACGTCTTCCAGGGTGACGAAGCCCATAGACTTGCCCGTCTTGGTCTGGTGGGGTCTGACGCGGGTGACGATGCCCGCCACCCTCACCTTATCACCTGCCGCGGCTTCGGGCAGCTGCCCTGAAGAGTGCGTCACCACCTGTGCCAGGGCATCCATCACCGGGGAGAGCGGATGGTCAGACACGTACAACCCGATCAGCTCGCGCTCCCATTCCAGGATCTCGCGCCGGTTCACCTCCTGGGCGGTCTTGGGCAGGCTGATCTCGTCAGAAAGACCCGTGCTCGCCCCAAACATGCTGATCTGCCCGGCATCCGAGGCCCTGAAGTGGCTGGTGGAGATGGAAAGCATCTGGTCGAGGATGGAGAGCATGGCGCTGCGCGGGCCGAATACGTCCAGGGCGCCCACCTTGATCAGGCTCTCCAGCGCCCGTTTGCCCACGCTGCGCAGGTCCACCCGCTTGCCGAAGTCGTTCAGGTCACTGAAGGGACGGTCCGCCCGGCCTTCCAATATGCTATCCACCGGTCCATGCCCCACGTTCTTCACCGCCCCGAGCCCGAAGCGGATGGTGCTTTTGTTGCCCGGGTGGTCTTCGATGGTGAAGTCCCAGCCTGAGATGTCCACGCTGGGCGGCTTGACGTTGATGCCTATCCGCCGGCAGTCTGCCACGTACAGCGCCACCTTGTCGGTGTCAGACTGCGAGACCGACAGCAGGGCGGTCATGTACTCTTCGGGATAATGGCACTTGAGGTAGCCTGTCTGCACGGCGATGATGCCGTAATCGGCGGCGTGGCTCTTGTTGAAGCCGTAGCGGGCGAACTCTTCCCAATCGTCGAAGATCTCGCCAGCGGTGTCTTCGGGGATGCCGCGTTCCACGGCGCCATGCACGAACTTCTCCTTGTGCTTGAGCAGCTTGTCCTTGATCTTCTTGGCGATGGCTTTGCGCAGGTCGTCCGACTCGGGCGGGGTATAGCCCGCCAGCTGCATCGCCGCCGACATCAGCTGCTCCTGGTACACCGGGAAGCCGTAGGTCTCCTTGAAGATCGGCTCGAGCAGGGGGTGCCTGTACTCCACCGGCTCCTCGCCGTGCATGCGGCGGACGTAAGCCGGGATCGATTCCATTGGACCCGGGCGGAACAGCGCCACCATGGCGATGACGTGCTCGATGGCGGTGGGCTTCATCTGCATCAGCCAGCGGCGCATGCCAGAGCCTTCCACCTGGAACACGCCCGCCGTCTCGCCCCTGCCGAGCATGGCGATAGGTAGTCGGGTCGTCGGTGGGGATGTTATCCAGGGTCAGGTCGATGCCGTGGCGTTGCCTGATCAGATCGCAAGCCCTTGCCATGATGGTCAGGGTGGACAGCCCCAGGAAGTCAACCTTGAGCACCCCCAGTTTGTCCATCACGCCCATCTCGAACTGGGTCACCGTCTTTATGGGGGATGCTTCTGCTGCGCCGGTTGGGCGGTGCAGCGGCATATAGTCCACCAGCGGTCTGTCAGCGATCACCACCCCGGCGGCATGGGTGCCGGCATTGCGCACCACGCCTTCCATATCGGCGGCGGTGTCGATCAAGTCTTTGAGGTAGTCTTCCGATTCGTACAGCTGCTTGAACTCAGGGATGTCTTCCAGCGAGCCCCTGATGGTCACCAGCTTGCCGGGGATGTTGGGGATCAGCTTGGCCACCCGGTCCACCTCGCTCAGGGGGATGTCCTTTACCCGTCCCACGTCGCGGATGGCGGCGCGTGCTCCCAGCGTGCCGAAGGTGATGATCTGCGCCACCCGGTCGGTGCCGTACTTTTGGGCGGTATACTCGAGCACCTCCGAGCGGCAGTCATCGCGGAAGTCAAGGTCGATATCCGGCATGTCGATGCGCCCCGGGTTGAGGAAGCGCTCGAAGATCAAGCCATATTGGAGCGGCTCGACCAGGGTGATATCCAGGCAGAATGCCACCACCGAGCCGTTGCCGGAGCCGCGCACGTTGTACCAGATGCTCTGGTCGCGGGAGTAGCGGCACAGATCCCACACGATGAGGAAGTAGGTGTCGAAGCCCATCTTGTGGATCACCTGCAGCTCGTAGTCCAGGCGTTGGCGGACAACCGGCTCTTTCGCCCGTTCGCCGTAGCGCCTGACGAGGCCCGCCTCGCACAGCTCGCGCAGGTAGCTCTCCGGAGTATAGCCATCCGGTACCTCGAAATGGGGCAGGTGATAGCCCTTGAAACCCAGGTCGAGCTTGCAGCGCTCGTTGATCAGCAGGGTGTTGGAGATGGCTTCGGGCGTCTCGGGGAAGAGCGCCGCCATCTCCTGCGGGCTGCGCAGGTAGTAAGAGTCGTCGGTCATGCGCATGCGCCGCGGGTCGGATAGCAGGCTGCCCGTCTGGATGCACAGCATGATGTCTTGCAGGCGGGCGTCCGACTTCTCGATGTAGTGGACGTCGTTGGTAGCCACGTAGCGAGCGTTGTGGCGCTTACCCAGCTCGAGCAGCTGCCTGTTCACCGCATCCAGCTCGGGGATGGCGTGCTGCTGCAGCTCGATGAAGAAGTTGTTGGGTCCGAACAGGTCGTAATACCAGCCCAGCTGCTTCTCCGCCTGCTCCACTTTGCCCTGTGACAGCAGCCGGGGTACCTCCCCAGACATGCAGCCGGAGGTGCAGATCAACCCCTCGGCGTGCTGCGCCAGCACATCGTGGTCGATGCGTGGGTAGTAGTAGAAGCCTTCCAGCTGGGCGGTGCTGGCAAGTTGCAGCAGGTTGCGGTAGCCGGTCTCATTCTCTGCCAGCAGCAGCAGGTGGCCCGACTTCTTGTCTTCCTGCGGGTCGTGTTCCCTGATGGTGCGGGCTGCCAGGTAGGCTTCCAGCCCGATGATGGGGTTGATACCTGCCTGGATGGCGGCGTTGTAGAACTCGATCACCCCGAACATGGTGCCGTGGTCGGTGATGGCGAGGCCGGGCATGCCCATGTCGCGGGCGCGCTCAACCAGCTTGTGGATATTGCTGAACCCATCAAGCAGCGAGTATTCGGTGTGGACGTGAAGATGTACAAAAGACATGGGCTTGAGTGAAAGATTATAGCATGGTGGTGAAATTATCTACCCGACGGTTAACTTAAAAAATTCGCTCTTTTTGCTGCGAAACCTACGGACTCAGCTTCCATGACGTACAGCTTATGATTTGATAGCAATTGCTAGTTAACGAACACGAACAGGTTAGGATCGTCATCTGCATAGAGATCATCCCCAGACCATGCATGTATGATGAAAGTCAGTGTGAATAGTTTATGACTGATTGGAAGAAAATGCAATCCCAGCAGAAGAAAATGGAGGATTATTAATCTTGCGGAGGCTGGCAGCACCATCAAAGTTGACACTGTCTTCCTTTAGGGTATAATTCCGGTGCCAACAGGCCCCGTAGCTCAATTGGCAGAGCAAGCGACTCTTAATCGTTAGGTTAGGCGTTCGATCCGCCTCGGGGTCACCAGATGTGGATAAGACCTGCTTTTATAGCAGGTTTATATTTTAAAGGTGTAAATGAGGTGCCGGGGGATAAAAAGTCGCGGGTTCCTACGAACGAGGGGTCTAGCGTTTACTATCGTAGCTATTTGACAATATCGTTAAAAATGGTATAATGGTCTAAACATCATACCAGTTACGAATTAAAACTGCATATGTACACACCCATTCAAAGTGAGCGCCTGTACGAGCAAATTGTTCAGCAGATAGAGCAACGGATTGTGGCCGGGGAATTGAAGGTAGGTGACCAGCTGCCATCTGAACGCGAGCTGGCTGACCAGTTTGCAGTCAGCCGAACCGCGGTGAGGGAAGCGATCAAGGCGCTACGGGAAAAGGGATTGGTAGAAATCTACATGGGGCGGGGGACATTTATCGCTAACGGGACCTCCGATTTAGTTCGCCATACACTGGATTTACTGATGAAATTCGATTCCACCAACGGTTTTATGAACATGGTGGAAGTGCGTGAGATCATTGAGCCAGAAATTGCCGCCCTGGCTGCCACACGTATCACCGATGAATACATCGCTGCCATGCAGGAAGCCATGGATAAGATGGAAGCGACAATAGACAATGTTGAAGAATTTGTCGAAGCCGACCTCGACTTTCACCTGGCGTTAGCGGAAGCCACCCAGAACCCGATTATTCCAGCTCTGCTCGATCCAATTATCAACTTACTACGCGAACAAAGAATCCTTACCACCCTGATTGAAGGTGTAGCTCAGCATGGGCAGACCAACCACAAAATCATCATTGAGGCGATGAAACTCAGGGATCCAGATGCGGCGCGTGAAGCCATGCGGAACCACCTTGAACAGATTCGCAAGGATTCCGAAAAATTACCGGGAAGCACAAGTTAAGAAAACGATATTAACAGCGATGATGAGTCAACCAGGCGACGAAGAACTTGGTTTAGTAGATGGCCCAGGTGAATTAGAAGAACATTCAAATCTCCTGGCCAACCTTCGCAGCCAAGATCGGCTGCCGTTCCGCTTTGGAGCATCGATGTCACCGAAAGCCTCGACGTTTGCTCCACTGTTATTTGCTGGCAGGTTAGACGAGGGAATCGCAGCATTATCATCGTTTGGATTTACAGCGGTAGAGATCAGCCTGCGCCAGGTGGATGATATAGACATTGTGTGGTTGGATGATCGCCTGTCTGAGCATGGGCTGGTAGTTTCAGCCCTTGCCACCGGCCGGATGTGTATTGAGGACTCTCTCTGTCTGAGTGATACCAACCTGGTAACGCGCGAACTGTTATTAGAAAGGCTGGCTGATTTTATACAATTAGCTGCCCACTTCAAGGCTGCAGTGATTATCGGAGGAGTGCGCGGAAAGCTAACCGGCGATGATCGTCAAGAATCTGAACAGCGAAACACAGCGGTAGACACTCTCCGCCGCTGCGCGGAGATTGCGGGTGAGCTGGGGGTACATTTGCTGGTGGAGCCGATCAATCGGTATGAAACAAACTTTATCAATACAGCTCAGGAAGGAATTGAGCTAATTGATGCGATCGGTCATCCCTGTGTAAAACTGTTATTAGACACTTTCCACATGAACATAGAGGAAATCGATCCTTGTATCGCCATTCGAAATGCTGGCACCCACCTGGGTTATGTCCATTTTGCTGATAGCAATCGACAGGCACCTGGATGGGGACATATCAATTTTCCGGCAATCGTCAAGACATTGGCAGGGATTGGATATCAGGGATTTATTAACGCTGAGATCTTACCCATTCCGGATGATGCACAGGCGTTGCAGCAGACCGGACAATATATACACTCTTTGAGGTTGGATAAAAGATAAGGAAAAAGACAATGACAAAATGGACTATTCCTCCTGATGGTGGACACATGGATCGGCCGAGTGGCATTTACTTGCAAACAATGACGGGTAAAGAAACCCAGGAACGTCTCAAGACGAACGACCTGATCATTATCCCGATAGGCAGCACCGAGAATCACGGACCGCATGCCTGCTCTGGGGAAGACACTTTCCTGGTTTCCCGGATGGCTGAACAGATTGCCCAGAAAACTGGCTGTACCGTTGCAGAGCCAATGTGGTACGGTTCTCACCCGTACCACCATTTGGGGATGCCTGGGACGATCGTTATTCCAGAAAGAACCTTTGCTGATTATTTGCGAGCGATCATTGCCGGACTGTGGAACACTGGTTTCCGTAAGCAAATCCTCCTGAATGGCCATGGCCAGGATTACGTTATCCCTTTGGCAATCCATGAGTTCGGTAAAAAATACCAGGTGCCTGCACTTATTGTCAATGTCAATTGGTGGTTTATCATCAAAGAACATATCCGTGATAAAGCGCATGGTGGCCCGTTCGAGACCCCGTTTGTACATGCTGATGAATGTGAAACATCATTCTCACTGGGGCTTTTCCCGGAGATGATCAAGATGGAAGACGCAGTAGATACCGCTGGACAGAGTTTAATGCCTCCAGGTCACATCGATGGCTCTGGTTCGGCGTACGACCGGCCGATTCCTTTCTGGCAGCACATGGGTGCCTCAGCGATTGAGGTCATTGTGACTCCGGAGGGGGTGGTTGGTAGCGCCACCTTGGCGGATGTCGAAAAAGCCAAACCTGGTCTAAATGCCATCATGGATTACATGGAGAAATTAGTTGTAGAAATCATGGAATTGTATCCAGCAGGAATGTTACCCCCCACCGATAGGATAACTCAACGAACCAAGGAAGAAATTGAGGCATTATTAAAAGGCCCATTACAAGAAGGTGGGCGACATCTTTACACCGTAGCTTATCCACCATAAAAGGAGAGAATTATGCCGGAATCAGTAAAAGCAGTTGTAATGACCGCACCAGGAAAGGTAGAAGTACAGGAGCTACCTTATCCTGACCACCTGGAGCCAGGTGCCGTTATCGTCAAAATGGAAATGTCGGGGATCTGTGGAACCGACAAGCATGCCTATATGGGTGAAGTGACACTTTATGGAGGCACGGAATCAGAGCAGGATATGGTCTATCCGTGTGTACATGGGCATGAAAACTCTGGAATAGTAGTTGAAATGAATGGTGCCGGACGGGATATCGAATATTCCGGGCAGGATTTAAAGGTAGGAGACCGTGTGACCAACTGTCCAAATGTCATTTGCGGACGGTGCTGGTACTGCCGGAACGTGCATGGTTATCCCTATTGTGCCGAACACCAGGGGATTGGGATGACGTATTATTCCAATCAATTCCCGTACATCGTGGGCGGTTGGGGTGAGTATATGTACCTGCCTGCAAAAGCCTGGGTGTACAAAGTTCCTGAGTACATACCGGTTGATTATGCCTGTTTAGTCGAACTCTTTGTGGTGGCTGCTTTACTTGATCGGGCGAAAGAGTATGCAGCATACGGTGGCAAGGGATTTCATTTTGGGGACACGGTTGTCATCCAGGGTTCGGGAGCAATCGGGATGATGATGTGTGCCAAGGCGCGGATGTTAGGTGCCGGGAAGATCATAACTCTCGACCCGATGGATATGAAATTGGAAATGTCGAAAGAGTTTGGGGCGGACCTCGGAATCAATGTAAGTAAGTATTCCGACAAGGAATTAGTGGAATATATCCGCAGTGAAACCGAAGGACGCGGCGCTGACGTGGTTGTGGAAACAGTGGGCAGACCAGAAGTGCTCAAGGTGGGACTGGAGATGCTGCGCCGTGGGGGTACTTATATGGAAACCGGGAATTTTGTTGATACCGGCGGAACTGTCGAGCTTAATGTGCACCGGCATATTGCTGCGAAAAACGTGTTGATTTTCGGGAATACGAACCATCCGCACGATGGCTATTATGCAGCCCTGGAAATGATGTGGCGGCATAAACATGAGTATCCTTTTGAAAAGCTGATCACGCATCGATATCAATTAGACCAGGCGCAAGAAGCGTTGAAGAAGTCTTTTGAAGCCGATGCACTCAAGGTTGTCTTTGTAGCCTAAGGGAGCAACAATAATGAAAATTGGTTGTAACACAGTTGCTTTTAGACGAGAACCGCTTGACTTTGCGCTTGAGAGGATTGCTTCCGCAGGTTACCACTATGTTGAAGTGGAAGCGAACCTTTCCTGGTGCCCACATGCGGATCCCTGGAAAGATGATCCACTTCAGTTTAAGCAAAAGGTTGAAAGCTATGGATTTCAAGGAGTGTCAGCCCTTGGAAGTCACCGCGAATTAATTACTTCTGAGGAAGGGATAAATGATATCGTCCAGGCTTTAAAATGGTGCGGTGCAGCCGGTGTTCCGGTTGTCCTTACCGGGGAAGGAAGAAAACCCGAGAGCATGAGCACAAGCGAGGCGTTGAATATTCTAAATGACCGGATTCAGCGACTTGCCCAGATAGCCGAGGAAAACAAGGTCTTTTTGGCATTGGAAGACCATGGCAGTATTTCTCTAACTCCCGATGGGCTGCCTCAGATCCTGGCATTAAACTCGAGTGAATGGGTTGGCGTAAATTTTGATACTGCCAATATTCACCGGGGTGATTACGTCGGTACAGACCATCAGGGGTATGAGTGGAAATTAGGTGCGGCGACAAGTTACAGTGAAGTTGAATTGTTAAAAAAAGTGGTAAACCGGGTTGTTCACACGCACATTAAAGATGTCGTTGGGCGAGATGCTGTCACCCTAGGTAAAGGTGATATCGATTTAATCGGCTGCCTGCAAATTTTTAAGGCTAACGGATATCAAGGTGTACTGTCTTATGAGACCGAAGGCATGCAGACACCAGAAGAATCGCAGGCCATGATTGTCGCCAGCAAGCATTTTCTTGAAGAAGCGCTGATTTCTATCTAGGTTCCAACAAAGGCGGAATCTTTCTATGGAAGATCACAGCCAAGTGAATCAGAATGAAAAGATCCCTATTGTAAGCCTTCAAGGCATTACAAAAAGATTTGGTGGCATTCTAGCACTAAATAAAGTTGATCTCGATATCTTCCCTGGTGAAGTCCTTGGGCTGGTTGGGGAAAATGGAGCGGGAAAGTCAACATTAATGCGCGTATTGGCGGGTTTCTTTTCGGATTACGAAGGGCAAATCCTAATCGACAAGAAACCAGTGAGAGTGGACAATCCCCGAGAAGCCAGGAGTCTTGGGATTGCCCTGGTCCACCAGGAACTCAGCCTGGTGCCTGAGCTCTCGGTATCTGAAAACATTTTCCTGGGCAGGGAATTCTCATCACAAGTTCCTGGTTTGATAGACAGGCGAGCAGCGGAGATTGAATCAAAGAAAATACTTTCAAAAGTTGAAGTTGGCATCTCTCCCCGGATGAAAGTCAGCAAATTGAGCATCGCCAAGCAACAACTCGTGGAGATTGCAAAGGGCGTATCAATGGAATCCAAGGTATTAATCCTTGACGAGCCCACATCATCTCTCACTGCACCTGAAATCAGGGATTTATTCAAGATCATCCGTAAATTAAAGGAACAGGGTACTGCGATTGTTTACATCAGCCATAAACTGGCTGAGGTTTTCGAGATTGCAGATCAGATCACCGTCCTCAGGGATGGTTGTAAAGTTGAATCCAAATTGACACAGGAATGGGACGAAGCCAGTTTGGTTAAGGCGATGGTAGGCCGAGTTCTCTCGAATTTCTTCTCAAACAACCATATATATGAACCCCAAGTCGTAGCATTAGAGGTCGATCAGTTGAACCGGGCCCCTTTCTTTAAGAATGTAAGCTTTAAGGTATATGAGGGTGAAGTCCTGGGAATTTATGGTCTGATTGGGGCTGGTCGCACAGAGCTGGCGGAGTCGATTGTAGGATTGTATCCAATTGATTCGGGACAAATCAAGGTTGCTGGAACTGCCGTCCGGATCAAATCTGCACGGGACGCAATTGCCAACAGTATTGCCCTAGTGCCTGAAGATCGACGGTCTTTGGGTTTGATCTCTGCTATCGATGTCAGGCGAAACCTTACCCTAGGCATCTTACCAAAGCTCTCTCGTATGGGTTTCGTGAAGCAGAAAGAAGAATATAGAATTGCCAAGGAAAATATTACTTCCCTGGAAATTCGTGTGTCTTCGGTAAAAGCATCCATCGGCTCATTGAGCGGTGGTAACCAACAGAAAGTAGTCCTCGGGAAATGGCTAAACGTCAACCCCCGAGTCTTAATCCTCGATGACCCAACCCGGGGAATCGACGTTGGCGCGAAAGCTGAGATCCGCGCCCTGATTGACCGATTGGCTGCGGAAGGGCGCGCAATCATCCTGATCTCGTCCGAGCTTCCTGAGATCATTGGGATGAGTGACCGGATCCTGGTCATGTGCATGGGTGAAATTGTCGGTGAGTATTACCGCAATGATTGTACCGATGAAATACTCGGGGCCTGTGCAGCTGGCGTAGACATAACTGGCAAGCAGAATAGTATATTGATTAATCACACTGAGCCAACAGATTCGCAGGAAAACGAAATCAGCACAAATGCGAATAAAGATGGTTCTGGAGGAGGTACATAATGGCAACCCAAGCCCAGGACCGTAGCTTGAAGCAAAATAATCTCGCATCAACGCTACGTGAATATGGCATATATTTTGCGCTTATCATTCTAATTATTGCTTTCGCAATTGCTTCTCCCCGCTTTGCAACTGGCAGTAATCTCGTACTCATTTTACTGCAGGCGTCAGTAACCGGGATAATCTCGATTGGTATGCTATTCGTCATCTTATCAGCTGGGATTGACCTATCCGTTGGAGCTATGTTGGCCTTAGCGGGAATGATCTCCGGAGTATATGCACAGCGAGAGCCAACAGCTCTCAACATAATCCTGGCGTTATTCGTACCTCTGTTGGTCGGTTTACTGATGGGTCTGTTCAATGGTTCATTGGTAGCATGGGCAAAAATTCCACCTTTGATCGTCACGCTTGGCACAATGTACGCGTACCGTGGATTTGTTATCTGGTATCGCGTCAATCCTATATATGACTTAAAGCCATGGTATCGGGTCATTGGACAAAATTCCATCGGACCGATACCAATACCTGTGGTTGTTTTTTTTCTGGTGATCGTACTCGCTTCGATCGTACTAAACCTGACGCGCTATGGGCGATACGTTTATGCCGTTGGAGGAAATGAAGCCGCTGCACGGGCAGCTGGAATCAATGTCAGCCTGGTAAAACTGGGAGTTTACATGATCAGCGGCCTGATGTGTGGATTGGCGGGGCTGGTATTTACGTCTCGCCTAGGAGCTGCCCAAGCAATTTCTGGGCAAGGATACGAGCTGATTGCAATTGCCTCGGTAGTTGTAGGTGGCGCAAGCTTGTTTGGAGGTCGAGGCACGGTTAGTAAAACCGTGGTTGGAGCCTTAATCATCCAGGTACTTCAAAACGGCCTGGTTATGCTTAATGTGCCTTCAACGATCCAACAGATCATTATTGGAATGATCATCATAGGTGCGGTAGGAATGGATCAAGTTTTAAGAAAAAACAATTAACTGTCCCCTAGAGACTTCGTTTGTTCTCAAAATTTGTGCCTTTCTGGAAAGGAGGATTTTATAAGATATCGAAGTATTACTCGATCAGCGGTCTTGATATCAGATCTATCAGAAACTTAAACTTATACGACCGGAGGAAAGGAAAATGAGAAGAATTATTTCAACAATCTTGATTGGGTTCGTGATAATCGCCCTGATTGGCTGTACAGCAGCTACACCGGTTGCCACTACCCAACCCACTTCACCGCCCGCTCCCCAAAATACGGCTCAACCTCAACCTGCCGCGGCATGTAATTTCTCGGGTGAGTTCTGGAATGCGCCATTCACTGCGGACAAGGAATACACCATTGGCGTATCCTACCAGAACCTTGCATTTCCCTACGTTGCTGCGATGCAGAAAGCGATTCAGAACCGGGCAAAGGCCATTGGGGTGAAGCTTATCGAAGCAGACGCCTTCAACGACACCAATAAAGAGCTGGCGAATGTTGAGAACATACTTGCCCAGAAACCTGACTTGTTGTTATTTGAAGCCGCCAGTCTGGATGCTTCGGTTGCCTCCATTGAGGCTGCCAACAAGGCCAATGTGCCAGTGGTGCAGTTCAATGGGAAAGCAAATGGTGGTGATTATGTATCCTTTGTAGGCTCGAACCAGATTGATTCGGGCATCCTGCTGGGTCAATGGTTGGCGGAGCTATATAAGACAACCGGCAAAGACGTTCTCAAAGGCATCTACCTGAGAGGTGTGGCAGGACAGATCACTGACACCGCCCGCAGCGATGGTGTGAAGCAGGCACTGGCAGATGCAGGACTAACAGACAAGATCACGTTTGTTGAGCAGTATGCTGACTATGATCGCGGCAAAGGCCAGAGTGTGACGGAGAGCATCCTGAGCCAGTCGAAGGATTATGATTTCGTAATTGCGAACAATGACGATATGATCCTGGGTGCGATGGCTGCGGCTGAGCAGGCTGGACTGTTAGGCAAGCTGCCGATGGCAGGTGTGGATGGGTTGCCTGAAGCCTTGGATGCAATTAAAGCTGAAAACCTATCGGCCACGGTGTTCCAGAATCCTGAGGGGCAGGCTGCTGGTGGATTGACTGCGGCGGTCGAATACCTGATGGGATGCACGCCTGATAAGGAGATATTGATCCCCTTCCAATTAGTCACAACTGCTAATGTGGACAAAATTGCAGAGATTGCCAACCGAGTATACGGTTCATCGGCTGGAACAGAAGTAACACCTCAACCTGCCGCGGCATGTAATTTCTCGGGTGAGTTCTGGAATGCGCCATTCACTGCGGACAAGGAATACACCATTGGCGTATCCTACCAGAACCTTGCATTTCCCTATGTTGCTGCGATGCAGAAAGCGATTCAGAACCGGGCAAAGGCCATTGGGGTGAAGCTTATCGAAGCAGACGCCTTCAACGACACCAATAAAGAGCTGGCGAATGTTGAGAACATACTTGCCCAGAAACCTGACTTGTTGTTATTTGAAGCCGCCAGTCTGGATGCTTCGGTTGCCTCCATTGAGGCTGCCAACAAGGCCAATGTGCCAGTGGTGCAGTTCAATGGGAAAGCAAATGGTGGTGATTATGTATCCTTTGTAGGCTCGAACCAGATTGATTCGGGCATCCTGCTGGGTCAATGGTTGGCGGAGCTATATAAGACAACCGGCAAAGACGTTCTCAAAGGCATCTACCTGAGAGGTGTGGCAGGACAGATCACTGACACCGCCCGCAGCGATGGTGTGAAGCAGGCACTGGCAGATGCAGGACTAACAGACAAGATCACGTTTGTTGAGCAGTATGCTGACTATGATCGCGGCAAAGGCCAGAGTGTGACGGAGAGCATCCTGAGCCAGTCGAAGGATTATGATTTCGTAATTGCGAACAATGACGATATGATCCTGGGTGCGATGGCTGCGGCTGAGCAGGCTGGACTGTTAGGCAAGCTGCCGATGGCAGGTGTAGATGGGTTGCCTGAAGCCTTGGAAGCAATCAAAGCTGGAAACCTATCGGCCACGGTGTTCCAGAACCCTGAGGGGCAGGCTGCTGGTGGATTGACTGCGGCAGTCGAATACCTGATGGGATGCACGCCGGACAAGGAGATATTAATCCCCTTCCAACTAGTCACCAATGACAATGTGGATGAAATTGCAGTAATCGCTAACCGCGTTTACGGTAAGTAATACTACATCTCATAATCGACCTGACAGGCTCTCAACTTGACCTGTCAGGTCGAAAAGGAAAGGAACACGATATATGGATATCCGATCAATTGAAGGCGTTCCACCATCGGAGGAACATGCTGGTACAGTTCCAGTTTGGTGGTTGATCAAACCGCGCGAGATGTTTGAAGATACTATTGGTGGGCATCTTGAGTTGGTCAGTGAATTTGAAATAAGGGGGGGAGGCAAGGTCAACCCTCACAACCACCCAACTTATGAGTTCTATTATGTAACCTATGGGCGCGGTTTTATGGATATCAATGGAGAGGTGGTAAGGGTGGCTCAGGGTGATCTGATCAAGATTCCACCGATGGCAGTACACAGCATGTGGCCAGAGAGCGATAACGCCCCAATCCATTGTTTTTGTTTCGCGGTGGCAGTTAAAGACGCGCCACCGATTGATTACAGTTCGCATTAAGGTCACATTTATTTAATGGGAACCGGGTTGCACCGCAGCCCAGTTTCTCAATGTACAGAGGAGCCTAATAATGGCTGGAAAATTTTCAAATATTCAAGAAGAATCCATGACGCCTTATTGGCGAGAAAAAGCTAAGTTGAGTTACCATACCGTGGAAGAGTTCGGGTCAAAAGGCAATATATCGGAAGAAGATGTCGCGCGAATTCTTAATGGCGGTATTGACATGCATGTTCATGGGTACCCTGAGTCTTTGGTGGATACTGGCTGGGATTTTGGCTGGGAAGCAAAGCGGGCGTATGACGCTGGAATGCGGGCAATAGTCTGCAAGAGCATGCTCTGTGACACGGCTCCCATGGTCTATTTCGTCCAACAGATTCTCGATCAGTACGCAAAAGAGACCGACATTGAGCCCCATCCGTTCAGCGTCTATGGCGGTGTGGTACTGAATTGGTCTGTGGGTGGCTTAAACCCGGTGGCGGTTGAATCAAGCGCTAAACTTGGAGCAAAAATCATCTGGCTACCCAGTCATGATGCGGCTCACCATATGAAAGTCCTTGAGGAGGATACAGTCGGGGTCGAAGTGCTTGATGAGAATGACCACGTATTGCCGGAGCTGGTTGAGATCTTTAAGATAGTTGCCAAATACGACATCATTTTGGACCTCAACCATACAGGGACAAAAGAGCGCTTTATCGTGGCAGAGGAAGCGCAGAAATATGGTGTCAAAAAAATCCTACTGACTCATCCCCAGTGGAATGTCAATCGCATGTCAGTCGACCAGATGGTAGAAATCAGCAAGATGGGTGCATATATTGGTCTATTCCTGTATAGCGCCATCCCGCATTTTAATAATCCAGTATGCGATCGGACGGAAGTAAAACAGATCATCGAAAAGGTTGGACCGGATAAATGCGTCATGGCTACGGATTTTGGTTCCATGCTAAATCCACCTCCAGTCGAAGGAATGAAACTATATATTCGCCTTCTTCTGGCGATGGGTTTCTCAGAGACCGATATCCGGACAATGTTGGTCACCAATGGGTCAAAGCTATTAGGGATTTAAACATGATCGTCATCGATCCATGTTAACCTTACGCTCAATCGTATTAAATATCAGTCTTATTGGTGGTATAGAAATAGTAGCTCTTCAAAATACCCTAAAAGAAAGGATTGCTTTATACCCAAAATGAGAAAGCAATCCAATGGGTGGATGGTGCGGAATATATCATGACCTCTAATTCAACCATGATCATACCCGGAACATGGCTGACTAGATACGTTAGAAGTAGTCTTCACTCCATGAATCGGATAAGCATAGAGGCGAAGAAAAAAGGTATGGTGTAGCTTGGCGAACGAAAAAATTGTAGTCATGCAGGATATTGTCAAGAACTTTCCTGGCGTTCGCGCGCTTGATCATGTTGATTTTGATCTGTATAAGGGTGAGATCCATGTTTTAGTAGGCGAGAACGGTGCAGGCAAGTCGACCCTGGTAAAAATCCTCGCAGGTGTACTTTCCTTGGATAGTGGAACTATTCAAATGGATGGCTCACCGGTGAGCATCCCCAGCCCCAGTCGGGCGCAGCAGTTAGGAATTGGAATCGTTTACCAGGAGTCTAACCTATCTCCATATCTAACCGTTGCACAAAACATTTTTATACGTCATGAACCATTTCGATTTGGTTTTGTGGTGGATGTTAAGGAAGAGACACGTAAAGCAAGTGAATTATTGGAATCGCTGTCGATTGATGTCGATCCGGGTGAGTTAATCGCCAATTTAAGTCTGGGCAAACAACAGTTAGTCGCTTTTGCAAGGGCGTTATCTTTCAAACCCCGTGTGATCATCCTGGATGAACCGACTTCATCCCTTACTCTACAAGATACTAACCTTATGTTCAGCGTGCTTAAAAAGCTAAAAGAGCAAGGAGTTGGGATCATTTATATTTCTCACCGTTTCGATGAACTTTTCCAGATTGGCGACCGAATTACAGTATTGCGGGATGGCAAAAAAATTGAGACTCTTGAAATCAATAAAACAGAAATGCCAGCCGTTATCCGCATGATGGTAGGACGGGATATTTCTGAAATGTACCCTAAAGAACCGACAGAAATCGGCAAGGAAGCATTTCGATTGGAACATGTTACCAGCAAAGGGATATGCCAGGATGTTAACCTCTTTGTACGTGAAGGGGAGGTAGTGGGTTTATTCGGCTTGGTAGGATCCGGTAGAACTGAAACGATGCGTATAGCCTTCGGTCTAGATCCGCTAGAGCTGGGCTCGGTATATCTCAGAGGAAACAAAATCACCCATATCTCACCAAGCAAATCAGTTGGGCTAGGAATCGGTTTTTCACCGGAAGACCGAAAACAAGAAGGGCTATGCCTGGCATTATCGCTGAGGGAAAACATCGTACGCGCTTCTGCCGATAAGATGTTCCCATCAGGCTTTGTGAATGGTCGAAAGGAAAGAGAAATTGCGCGAAAGTATATCCGCGAGCTAAATATCGCCACACCATCAGAGGATCGCCTCGCCCTTTATTTGAGCGGTGGGACGCAGCAAAAGGTCGTCCTAGCTCAATGGTTGTGCGCAGGATCATCTGTATTAATCCTCGACGAGCCAACCCGCGGAATTGATGTTGGCACCAAAGTTGAGATTTATCGAACCATCAACCAGCTTGCACAGAAAGGAAATGCAATCTTAGTCATCTCGTCAGAATTACCTGAAATCATGGGCATCAGTGACAGGATATATGTGATGTGCCGGGGAGAAATTACAGGTGAGCTTGATAGAAAAGAGGCCAACCCGGAAATAATTGCCTCGTACGCATTTGGAGTACAGGAGGCAAACCATGAAAATCACAACTAGGAATAAGCTCGTTGGGTATATAAGGGCTGTTCCAAGTATTGGTTGGATATTATTGGGGTTATTAGTTCTATTCATCATTGTTGTACCTCATTTCGGCTCAGCGGATAACGGCTTCAACCTAATCAGACAGGGAGCAGTCTTGATCATAGTAGCCTCGGGGATGATGGTTACCATCACCAGTGGGGGTATTGACCTGGCAGTCGGATCACTCGTTGGGCTGGCAGGAGTTATCGTTGGCTATACTTTAAAACAAGGATTTCCATGGCAAGTGACAGTCATTATTGGAATAGCGGCATGCAGTCTGGCCGGATTGATCTCTGGATTAATTATTGCCAAAGGTCGGATTTTCCCGTTTGTGGTCACATTTGGCATGCTCTTTATCGCTCGAAGTATATCTCTTGGAATTGTTCAGGGTGGTTCCATACATATTGAAAATGATGCTTTTTCGAAGGTCAACGAAGGTTCTTTCTTGTTTCTCCCCTTACCATTTTGGATTACTTTGTTTGTAGTTCTATTCATCCTTTTGTTGTTGAAACGCACAGTTTTCGGACGCTACATTTTTTCCATAGGCAGTGATCCGGTGGTAGCAACCTGGATGGGAATTAATTTAGACCTGTATCGTATTATTGTCTACGTATTAAGTGGAACGCTGGCAGGGGTTGCTGGCGTGGTTCTGGCGAGCCGGGTTAATACTGGAAACGCGCTTTTAGGGCAAGGTCTTGAATTCTTTGCTATTGCAGCAGTCGTTATTGGAGGAACACCTATCACCGGGGGACGGGGAAGTTTGGCAGGGGCGATCCTGGGAGCACTGGTCATCTTAGTCTTGCAAAATGGGTTGTCTTTGCTTGGGCTATCAAGCGAGGTTGTATCTGCCACAGTCGGAGTGACATTAGTTTTAGGGGTGATATTTGCACAGTCTGTATACCGAGGAGGCCTGCGTGGAAAAAAGTGACCTGATTTCATTAGCCAGGCCTCGGTTTACCTGGACTCGCTTCCTTACAGCGCTTAGTCGGTTAGTGGTCCTATTCATTATGGTGCTCCTGGTTTCGATATTAAACCCAAAGTTTCTGACCACGGGCAATATATTAAATGTATTACGGCAAGCAGCCCCAATCTTCATCATTGGGGTTGGTCAAACGATCGTGATCCTGGCCCGTGGGATTGACTTGTCGATGGATTCGGTTGCCTCCTTGACGAGTGTGGTAACTGCCACTTTAATGATCGACAACCATGTTCCATTTTACCTGGCAATGGGAATTGGCTTAGCTCTCGGGGCACTGCTTGGCTTGTTCAATGGGGTGATCATCACCAAGATCAAGCTACCTCCCTTTGTCGCTACATTTGGGACCTGGCTTCTTTTCAAGGGCTTAACCGTCCTCTGGATCGATGGGAGGGTAATTTCAGGATTTTCGAAGGGATTCACCTTTATGGGGATTGGAAGATTGTCAGGGGTACCAGTGATCATTCTCATTGCCATCCTGGTATATATATTCTTTCGGATTCTCCTAAACAAAACGACCTTCGGGCGAAAAATCTATTCCATCGGAGCAAATCCGGAGGCGAGCCGGTTATCTGGAATTAAGATTGATCGAATCCTAATTATTGTATTCATGATCTCAGCCTTGATGGCTACTTTTGGAAGCCAACTCTACATTGCCAGGATTGACTCCGCCAAATCGGATTTCGGGGAGGGTTTTGCCCTGGATGCCATCGCCGCCACCTTGATTGGAGGAACTTCGTTTGATGGCGGTGTAGGCACCATTGAAGGCACCGTTATTGGCGCTCTGATCATCATATTATTACGCAACGCGATGAATTTACTCGGAATATCACCCTATTGGCAGGGATTAGCAACAGGTGCGATCATCATTATTGCCGTGCTTGGTGACACGTACATGAAGAAAATAGCTAAACGATACGAGACCTAGCAGTGATTGCATCGATTAAAAGAGGAGGTGAATGGACATATAGTTAAGACAGGATAGATTGAATCTGCAATTTTGTCACTAACCATTTCGATCCAACCATATGTACCTATTTTTGAGGAGAAGGATATGACTAAGCTTTTGAGAATTACGATCGTAGTAATAGTGATAGCATCGACACTACTGGCAGGTTGCAAGACCGCTACTGAGGCTCCAACAGCAGCACCTGTGACCCAGGCTCCTGCCGCAGATGTTCCGGTGACTGCTCACTATAAGTTCGCCTGGATCATGCCTGATATGTTCAATCCTTTCTGGGTGTACATGCGCCAAGGTGCTGAAAAAGCAGCCCAGGAATTAAAGAAAGCAGGAATCCAGGTAGATATCCAACAGATGGCTCCTATCCAGACCTTCAATGTGGAGGAACAAGTAGCCATTTTCGAGAACGCCATTCAAATGAAGGTCGATGGGATTGGTATCTGCGTGATTGATCAAAACGCGGTGATTGACCAGGTGAACAAGGCTGAAGCTGCGGGAATCCCAGTCGCTGCGTTAAGCACCGACATCCCCAATTCCGATCGCTCAGTTTTTGCCGGGCAAGATAATAAGGTGGTTGCCCAGAAAGCCGCTCAGATGGCGATCGATAAAAATGGCGGAAAAGGCAACTATATTATCCTGTCTGGTATCGCCGGGAACTATATATCCGAGGAACGCGATGCTGGTTATCTTGCCGCGATTCAGGCCAGTGGAGCCGCACTCCTGGATAAGCAGCCGGCGAACTTCAACCGAAAAGATGGCATGGCTGTTATGGAGAACATGCTGCAGAAATATGGTCCTGGTGAGATCCAGGGCGTGTTCACCGTAAATGATGAAGCTGCCCTGGGCGCAATGCAGGCAATTCAGGCTGCTGGTCGAGGTGATGAAATCACGATCGTTGGAATTGATGGGAATGAAGATGCTGCTAATGCCATCAATGGCGGTACCATGTATACTACTGCTGCAGATGATCCCTGGATGAAGGGTTACGAAGCTGTTTACCAGCTGATATACAAGTTACAAAACGATGCCAAGTTCGAGGTGATGCCTGTAATACCAGTCACATACGTCACCACGGAAAATGTAGACAAGTATTTAGAGAATTTTGCTTATTGGGCACAATTCTACAAACCATAAAATAGCAAAGCAGTGTTTTGAAATTTAACGAGCAGAACACCGTTGTTAATAATTGAGGGGATACTGGAGTGTAATTTTCCAGTATCCCCTCAATAAGATGGTAGAAGCCAGGAGATGGATTGTTGAAAGGATGCTGCAATGATCATTGATTTTCATGCTCATCCAGATTTTAAGGCACACGGAGAATTATATTCTCCAAGCGAATTTGTGGCTGGAATGGACCAGGGCGGTATTGATATTACCTGCCTGTATGGAAACGACCAGGCTGACCCGGGCAGCTGTCCTCCATGGAGGGACGAACGGTTCATGGCAGTTCCAACAAATTATAGTGATGAGGAGCTGGAAGCTTTTTGTAAGCAATATCCTGATCGTTTGATCGGGTTCAGTTCCGTTAATCCCAATCGCTACCAGCCTGAACGCAAGGTTGAACGGGCGATTAAACAGTTCGGGATGAGAGCGGTAAAACTCTACCCGCATTCAGGTTTTTATCCGAACGATCCCCGATTGACCAGAACCTATGATTTATGTTCACGACTGGGTATACCCGTGATCATCCACACGGGAATGAAGGCGGTACGTTGGCAGTGGATGAAATATAACCAGCCTATTTTCGTAGATGACATAGCTACGAATTTTCCGGACTTAAACATTGTCATGTGTCACGGAGGTTACCCGTGGACGGAGGAATTTATTACTGTCGCTTATACCAACCCGAATGTATGGGTTGATTTGACTTTCATGGAACGGATTGAAGAGACATTTGTATTACCCGGTTTCGTAGAGAGCACCATCCGCCGTTTGGTTAATTTAATAGGTGCGCAGAGATTGCTCTGGGGATCAGAAGGTCCGTATATGACCTTACCATTATACGGGTCGCACGAACCGAGTAATTATCAAATCTCACAAGATAAACTTGTCAAGCGGTTTGATTTTCTCAGTGAAAAAGATAAGGAAGATATTTTAGGGAATAATGCTGCACGGTTATTAAAGTTGTAAATATACCCGCAATTAGAATTTATATCTGAATTCGAAAGGAGTGAAAGGATGGTCTCGAAGTATTTGATCCATGTTGATCAAATTACACCACTGGATGTAGGTGATGCTGAAGGTTTTCAAGGCGTGGATTCGCGCCTGGTAATCGCAGATACCACGGTCGGCTCAGAAAAAGCTTGCCTGTTCCGCGTCATCTTTCCAAAAGGTGCTTACCATGGACCGCACTACCACACCGAATCGGACGAATTACTTTATGCCCTACGTGGAAAGGCAATCCAATGGGTGGATGGTGTGGAATATATCATGACCCCAGGATCGGCGATGATCATCCCCAAGAATGTGGTCCATTGGATGCGTAATGACTGGGAAGAGAATTTTGAGGTAGTCGGGATATATCCCGATGTTCCTAATTTTAACCTGACCGGTCAGCAGGTACCTGCGGATTGGGAGAATTACGGTTTTACACCCCGACCGATAGATCAATCGAGAAAGGATTGACAATGGCAAAAAGCGAATATTATGAGCTGTCTATGGAACAAGAATGGCGGGATGATACCCATCGCGCCTATGTAACGATCGAGTCGATGGGCGAACGCGTCCGCCTTCTCAAAGAGGATGATGTGCTCGAAGTGCTAGATGGCGCAATCGATATGCACGTGCATGCCTATCCAGATCCCTTGATTGATACCGGTTGGGACCAGGTGCAAGTAACCAAGATGGCTACAGATATCGGCATGGGGGGATGCAATTTCAAGGCACACACCTTCCCGAGCGCGGCAACGGTTCCCTTTGTTAACCAGATTGTCGAAGAATATGCCCGGAATATTGGGAAGAAACCCGCACACGCTTATGGTGGTATTGTGCTCAATTATTTTTCGGGTGGTCTCAACCCTGACTCAGTAGAAATGGCTGCCCGCCTGGGTGCCAAGACAGTATGGCTGCCAAGTCATGACTCTGCCCACCATAACCGGGTGATCAACGACCCTGGGACTCATTGGATTGAATTGCTAGACGATAACGACAAACCAGTCCCGGCGCTCTACAAGATATTCGAAATTATCGCGGCCAACGAGATGATCCTGGATCCCTGCCATGCCAGTACAAAACAGCGTTTCATTGTTATCGAGGAAGCGAAAAAAATGGGGGTAAAACATTTCATGCTTACTCACCCCAATTGGAACGTGACCAAAATGACCATTCCTCAAATGGTTGAAATAAGCCAGCTGGGCGCGTATATTGGCATCTTTGCCTATGGAGATATCCCAAATTTCAACAATCCCAAATGCGACCCATATTACTTTATAGAATGCATCAAGCAGATTGGAGCAGACCACATCTTCATAGCATCTGACTTAGGTACGGTGGTTAATGTGCCTCCTGCTGAAGGTATGAAGCTCTTCGTCCGGATTTTGCTGGCCACTGGTATGGAAAAGAATGTAATTCGCAAGATGGTTGTGGATAACCCGCGCCGCTTGTTGGGATTGGATTAGTGAAAAAGGATTAGCGCTGATGAGCACAGATTCAAAGAGCCTCCTGTACCAGATGACCCAAACGACACCTACCCGATTGTGGAATGATTCCTGCTCCATCGAGGAGCTCACCAACTCGATTGAGATGAACGGAGCTGTCGGTGCCACATGCAACCCATCCATTGTTTTGACCGTATTAAAAAAGGAATGGGGCGTGTGGAAGGATAGAATCCTACAACTGCTCTGTGAGCTGCCTGAAGCTACTGACGAACAGGTGGCGTGGAGGCTGGTGGAAGAAATGTCTCAGAAAGCGGCCGCACTGTTAATGCCTATATTCGAGCGGGAAAAAGGGAAACTTGGCAGGCTCTCCATCCAGACCAACCCGAAATTCTTTCGAAATGCCAGTGCGATTTTGGAACAGGCTGCACACTTCTCTCAGCTGGCCTCAAACATGGTGGTGAAGATTCCTGCGACGAATGCAGGGATCCAGGCGATTGAAGAAGCCACTTACCAGGGTGTGAGTATCAATGCCACGGTGAGCTTCAGCCTGCCTCAAGCAATAGCAGTTGCTGAGGCTGTAGAACGCGGATTTCGACGGAGGGAAAGCGAAAACAAGGATATCAGCCGGATGGGCCCGGTATGCACACTCATGGTGGGGAGATTGGACGATTGGTTAAGGGTGGTCGCGGAAAGGGAGGGCATCATTACTGATCCGTGGGTGTTTGACTGGGCAGGCGTGGCGGTGATGAAAAAAGCTTATGCCATATTTCAAGAACGAGGCTATCGTTTACCCTTATTAAGCGCTGCATTCCGTAACCATCTGCATTGGAGCGAGTTCATCGGTGGAGAAATCATCATTTCACCCCCGTTCAGCTGGCAAACCAGATACAATGCCTCTGATGTGCGAATAGAGAATCGTATGCAAATTGAGGTGGAGGCATCGATTATTAAAGAATTGGAGAGTAAGTTCGTCGATTTCCGGCGGTCTTATTATGAAGATGGAATGGGGTTGGATGAGTTCGATAGTTTTGGTCCGACGCGGCGGACATTACGCCAGTTTTCCAAGGCCACCGATGATATCGTGTTGTTGGTTCGGGATATTATGATACCCAACCCGGATGGCTCTTAATCAGTTGGTTGAGGGTTCGAGTCCATCGTAGAGCACCTATATGTGGGGGTAATTCCCATGATAACCCCCACCTGTTGGGGTGGAAGCCTGCCTGTGCGGCAGGTTTTTCGTTAAAGTGGTGCAATATGGTGTAATTGATTGCACCAGTCCTATTGTGGTGGAGTGGATTTTTGGGCTTGCTGAGCTCTGTGGAATCTGGACCTGAATTGGAGTGATGACTTCATCCATGATTCTGGCTGCCAACTCTTGACTTCTCTGGATACAGATGACCATAGATATCGAGGGTCGTACTCGGCTTGGCATGCCCTAGCCGCTTCGAGACGGTGATCACCGGCACGTCCTTGTTGAGCATCAGCGAGGCAGCGGTGTGCCTGCAGATCATGGAAGCGTATCTCTCGGTAGGCCAGCTCTCTCAAGGACCTTGAGGAAATCATTTCTCAGGTTGGCTGGGTCGCCAGGTGTTCCCACAGATGAGGGGAAGATGAGGTTGTAATCCTGCCAATGATCGCCGGCGAGAGCTCTCTGGAGCTTTTGCTTCTCGTGATGTTCACGAAGCTTTTGCAGGACGTTTTCCCCTAACAGTATTGGACGTTTTCCCGATCGGGTTTTTGGCTCTTCGAACCACCAGCCTTTGCCTGCAGCACGCTGGGATTGGCGCTGAATATATAACATCCCGGAGTTCCAGTGCAAGTCAGACCATTGGAGGCCGAACAGCTCTCCTTGCCTCATGCCAGTGGTTATTGCGATGTAATACAACGCCTCATACTTACTTCCCGTTGCAGCGATCAGGAAGATCGGGATCTGGCTCTCATCCAGGAATTTCATCTCAGCATGCTTGTATTTCGGCAGCGCAGCCCCTTGGGTGGGATTCTTGACCACCAGGTCATAGATGACAGCTTTGTTCAAAGACCGGTGCAGTATGGAATGAATAACCCGGAGTAAACGCACTCCCACACCGTCAAGAAGCAGATCAGCATAGAATTGCTCGATCTTTGCTAGCCGCAGCTCATTAAGAGCCATTGAACCAATCCTGGGAATGACGTATTTAGTAATGGTCCGCTCGTATTGATCTGCAGTTTTCTGCCGTAAGGCAAGCCGGCTAGTTTTAAGCCAATCGCTTAAGTACTCAGCCAGGCTGATCTTTCCTCCCTGGTAATCATAACCGTGATCGAATTGAAATTGGATTTTACGCAGCCATTCATGTGCCTCTGCCTTAGTCTTGAAACTCCGGCTGATCCGTTTTCCTTTGATGGGAGGGGTTTGAGCCCGGTAGCGACCTCCTCGGTGAGTTACAGATCCCTCACCATTGCCGCGTTTAATTCGTGACATTTCCTTGGTTCCTTTCTTGTGTATCAAGGAAATGCGATCCTGCAAGCCCTGTCCATTCGGTTGTTAAGGTGCAATTGACGAACCTGATTATAACACCTGGACAATATGGACAGGGTGGAATGGCACTGGACATGACTCACTCGTACATGAGTAGGTTTAGGATTGTCCGTCTAGTTATGAATGTTCTTCTCTATGAATTGGACCAGGTCTTGTGGTCGAACACGAATCGATACGCCCGAGTCTGACTGTGGGATATGGCCGGATTGCATTAGAGGTAAGCACAGCTTCGGCTTACATTAAGCAATTTGGCAACTTCATTTCCCTTAAGCAATTTCTCGATCTTAGGTAATTCAAGGAATTGATTTTGAATTTGGTCCACGGGTTATGTACCTCCAAAAGTATGAATTTCCTAATTACTAAGCCTCTCTATGTAAGAATAGATAATCTCGTACAGGGAGATAGGTAAGGATCTGCACTCGCATCATGGATTTGATATGATGCCTTCCAGACAGTAATTTGATTGGAGCTTGACTTATATCCAATGATCGAATTCTATGAAATGCTATTTTCATACAATACTTGTCCAAATCTTACGCAAAAGCATCTATGCTTAAACAAAACCCACACGTATTGAAGCGGGAAAATGCTACTCACGTGTGGGGATTGGTTGACTGACGTGCAATCCGACGCTAATTCCGCGCACGGCATTATTTATTTTTATATCATTCGATTTTGATAATACCAGCGAAATCTAATTTGTCAAGCGATTTTTGGCAAGACGAGACCTGTGTCCTGCTATAGACGGGACATAGGTCTTCCTCCTGAATATGTTATACATTTATATAGACAAAATATTAAGATTATAATTAGCAAATTATTCATAAAGCTCCAGGAAGGTAACATGGTAATTCGTGTCGTTGTAATCGAAGATCATCCTCTTATGGTGAAGGCCATCCTAGATGAGCTTTCCAATCAACCTGAGTATCAAGGTTGTCGGAACTGCTAATCATGGTTCAGAATTGCCAAGGCTTGTTCGGGAGACTTCACCGGATGTAGTGATTCTTGATTTGGGTATGTCCAGTGGAAACTTCGAACCGATTTCAGCAGTTCGATCTTTGCTTCAAGAACATCCTGAGGTACGAATATTGGTGCTAACTGGCTATGATGATGAAGTTTATATTCGCCAGATCGTGGATGCTGGTGCACTCGGTTATGTGCTAAAAAGTGATGATTTATCGCTGATGTTACCCAAAGGTGTACAGCGCGTATACGAGGGAAAAAGATTTTATTCGGATGCTGTTATCGATAAGCTGTTCACCAAGCAAAAAGGCGAAGCTACCATGTTAAGTGAGCAAGAACTTATCGTACTAAGGCTTGCAGCTGAAGGCCACTCCAATGTAAGCATCGCTCAATCCATGAAGGTCTCTGAAAAACGCGTTCGGAATCTGCTCTCCAGTGTTTATTCGAAGTTCGATATCCACGAGACTGAAACACTTAATGTAAGAATCGCTGCGATCAACAAAGCCCGCGATCTTGGTTTACTGATATCTGACTGATGTAGACGGGACATTTGCCTAGCTACTCACGGGACGTATGTCTCTAGTCTATAATCTAAAAAAGACATAAGATTCTGGAGATTTGGTCGGTATTATCAATATATTTACGGAGGTTGAACATGGACGAAAATAAAAACCAGCAGATTAGCCAGAGAGATTACCGACTTTTGTAAAGAACGTCTTAAATTCCCTTCGGTGAAATCAAAAAGCACCAAATCATTATTACATACAATGCTAACTTCTTTCATTGCATTGGCTTTAGTTAGCGGTGGTGCAGAACCTAATCGCGGATCCTGGTGGGCAGCTGAATAACGGATATATACGTGCTTATAAGAAAGACGTCATCTATTCTGGTTGTATTGATGCCGTCTTTACCGCGTCGATATTGACCTTCTAAGTATAGAACTATCAGTCTGATGAATCAGATGTTTGGGGAAATATCGAAGGAAGTAATTGACTTCGTACAGGAATCCCCTTCGTTTCAAGAGTGGCCAGAATGTAGGCATTTTCTTGTAAACCTACTGAACGCAGATGACCCCTGGATTCTTGCATTGCCGGTATTAACCTGCAAAGCTGTCGAAGAAGAACAGCTCAACGCTATTCCTGTCGCAGCGGCGTGGATAACGCTCGTCCATGCAGCAAACGTGATCGACGATGTACAGGATGGCGATCTAAGTCGCTTAGCACAATTTCAAAGCCCACAACTTGCTATGACTGTTGCTGTTGCCTGGATTTTCACTGCATACAGAATGATTGATCATCCCTCTTATGATTCGGAAACACAGAATAAAATCACTCGAATATTCTCAAGTGCAGGTTTTGAGTCTTCAATGGGCCAATTCCTAGACTTAGTTATGGATACCAGTAAATCCGATTCCACTAATCAATTAGAGGAATACTGGAATGCTGTGATTATGAAATCCGGAAGCATATTTAAAGCGGGAATAGTAGCTGGAGCAATCGTTGGTGCTGGTTCGAAGGACATCGTTGAGGCGCTGGGCAATTATGGCACTGCTATTGGAGTTATCCGGCAGGTGATGGACGACTGCAGAGATTTTTGGAATGATGAAAAGATATCAAAAAAACAGCGTACACTTCCAATACTCTTACAATCAATGGCTTCTGATAAGAGATTTACCTCGGATATAAAACGTACAGTCAAAGATAAACAAGAAGCACAAATCACAAGTCAAACTCCACAAATTTCGGTATCTGCAGACATCCCAGAGATTATTACGGATATCCTCTTCGAGTGGCGGAAGCGTGCGCTGAAAAGCCTGGATGCTCTCAAGCCATCTGAGGCTCATATCGCGCTTGAAAAAATTGTAGACCAAGCTATGACTCCCAGGCTACATGTAGCTTGAGAATTAATTATCCTAAAGCCAAGGAATTCCTGACAGAAATGGTCTCTCTACCCAACGATCGGCCTCGGCTCCTTATTTTCGCCACCAATCCTGCGGTACAGGTCATATTTGCAATCCTCATTCTGTTTGGAATTATTCTCTTCAACTCATTCTTTTACTTTTTCCGACCTTATGATGGGATGGAGGTCTATCAAGAAGCTCCTCTTGGTGAGGTTTACCAAGTCTTCCCAGGAGGACCAGCAGATAGAGCAGGTATCAAGGTGGGTGATCAAATCCTGGCGATAGATAACAAGTCAATCAATCCCTTACTAAGCGAGCCGCGGTACCGAGCCGGTATTAGAGCTGGAGATACCGTTGATTATGAATTAGAGCGACAGGGCATCCAAATCAGCCTACCCTTGACGATTGGCAGCTATTCGCAAAACCTGACAATTCTCGGTTCATACCTGGGCATTCAGTTTTTATCCATTGGGTTATGGTTAATTGGATTAGTACTAACTCTCTTCGCTCCGCAAGACGATGCACGTTCTCATTTACTGAGTATCGCCTTTTTGATGGCTGGCCTGACAGTGGCTGTGGGTGGGGCAAGTGGGTGGAACAGTTTCTGGGGTGCCAATACAATTCAGAAGATATTAATGAGTTTATTGGCTTCGGTCATCGTGGTAGTCCACTTAAACTTCCCATCGGTTAGCTTTCCAAGATACCAGAAAGTTATCATTTACCTGACCTTTGCGATCTCCATCTTGTTATCGGTATTGGTGATAATCAACGATTGGATCTTAGTGCCGCGCATTTATCCATTATCTGTCACTTATGGAATTTATTTACGCCGGGTAGTTCTTAGCTTCTTTATGCTTTCCTGGCTCATGGCGATCGCTCTGTTGATCCGCAATCGGTTTCTTTCTAAAGATGCTGAAATTCGCAGGCAAACGGGTATCGTGATTTGGGGCATGATACTGGGATTCGGACCATTTTTCGCTTTTACTTTATTGCCTTATATTCTTTTTGGGCAGGAATATCTGGCTGGCTCCTACACTATTCTTTTTATGTTGATCTTGCCTCTGGCATATGCCTATGTGATCTTCCAACGTAAATTGCTGAAGGTTGACTTCATCATCAACCGGATTGTGGTTTGGTTCACGCTGATTTTACTAATCCTAATTGCTTCTATCTTGATATTCGGCCTGCTTGTAATATTGTTTCATCTTCCCACGCAACTTCCGATCTTTGGAGGTCTCATTGCTGTCCTGATCGCATTGCCGTTTACCAGCCTATCCAAAGTTGTACAAGCAAATGTGGATCGAGTATTATATGGAAACCATTATGATTTCGTAACGGTGACTTCCAACCTGTCCAGCCGGTTAGCGCAGCCTTTGGATCGAAACAGCCTAGTCGAGCTGTTGACGGAGCACTTGCCCCTACAAATGGGTATTCAACGGGCAGCTCTGTTTTTGACCAATGGTGACAAATTAGAGATAGAAGGAACAGACAAAGCCCAGATTCCTGTTCCAGTTATTGAGGAATTGTGCCAGGCATTAATGATAAATCGTCGTCCAGTTAGAGCAGCACAGCTCTGGGGAGACAAACTCTCAGCTAACGCCCAAATGTTTCTAAAAAATTTCGACTGGATTCAGGTTTACGCTCCATTGATTGCAGAGGGCAGGTTGCAAGGTATTCTACTACTTGGTCAACGCTCGAGCGGAGACGTTTACAGCGACGAAGATCTACGCATCATCGCTACGGTTGCTGAACAAGGCGCCCTGGCTTCCACCAACCTTGTGCTGGTTGAAACACTGCGCGGCCTGGCTCAGCAATTAGTGCGTTCCGAAGAAGAACAACGTAAACAGCTCGCCAATGATTTACACGACACGGTGTTACAAGATCTATTCTATATCAAGCAGGGACTTCATAAGAATCCCAACAATCCTGAACTATTAGACTACCTGGATGGGCTCATCCAAAACTTACGGCAGATGATCAAGACACAACGACCACCATTGCTCGACCAGGGTCTTCCCCTTGCACTGCAGGGGTTGATTGAAGACATGCAGAAGAGAGCAAGTTCATCGACTTTGATTACCTGGCAAAGTAATATCGATGGAACCTTATTGCTAAATGATGAGCAAGCCACCTCAGTTTTTAGAATTGCTCAGGAGGCTTTGAACAATGCTATTAAGCATGCACGCGCCCAACGCATCGATGTAAAACTTGAACAAGACACTCATGGTGTGGTTCAGCTCCAGGTCAAGAGATGACGGCATTGGAACATCTGGACCAGATAAAGACACGAAAATAGATCCAAATCACTTTGGGTGGGTTTTGATGCAAGAGCGGGCTACGATGATCGGTGCGGATCTCAAAATCCATACCCATCTTGGTGAGGGAACAGCCGTTATCCTGGAGGTCCAGCCATGAATTTGCAGAATCAGACCGCGATCAGAGTATCTCAATTGGTCAAATCATACAAACCGGACCCACCGAACGCTGTGGATGGAATATCTTTCGAGATCGAATCTGGGACTGTATTTGGGCTGCTCGGTCCAAATGGTGCCGGGAAGACTACGACCATCAAAATGATCCTCGGTCTGGTACTACCGACCAGTGGCTCGATACAGTTGGCCGGATTTGATGTTGCAAAAGAGCGCAATAAAGCCCTGCGTCACGCTGGGGCTATTTTAGAAGGCTCACGTAACGTATACTGGCGGCTCTCGGCACGTGCCAACCTGGAATATTTTGGAGCACTGCGTGGCATGCGGGGAAAGCCCCTTGCCAGTCGAATCACCGAAGTGCTCGATCTGGTTGAATTATCTGACCGGGCAGACGAAGAGGTGCGCTATCTCTCACGGGGTATGCAGCAGAAAGTCGCTCTGGCAACCGCTATCCTCCATGATCCGGATGTACTACTGCTGGACGAACCGACGTTGGGTCTGGACGTGCAAGCCTCGCGCATGATTGAGCAGGTTATCCACCAGTTTGTAGAGAAACAAGGTAAGGCTGTCCTTTTAACCACTCACCAAATGGACCTGGCAGAACGCTTGAGCGACCGAATTTTTGTCATTAACAAAGGGAAAAAAGTCGAAGAAGGGCCAACCAGTGACGTGATAGATAGATTTGGCGGGCAACATGAGACTATGGAGATCCTACTGGCTACAGTTGCCAACACGGACGCATTGGAGCGACTGATAAAAGGCTTTTCTGGGTTGAGCGCAGCGATTGAAGGGGATAAAACAGTTTTGACCTGGATGGATACTGGATCACAAAAAGAGTTATTAAACCTTTTGAACCAGCTGGATGCAAACGGAATGACGATCCTCCAAGCAGGTCGACGGGCTACCACTCTTGAAGAGGTGTTTCTACATTTGACCTCTGATAGGAGAGGAACTGCTGAATGAGCACTGCCATACTTGGCGCTGAATTCCGTCGTACGGTGCGATTAGCACGTTCTTACTGGCTGGAATATGTCTCCGATCTCCTGCTCTATACACTGGGCTTCCTTCTGCTCATCACTGTTTTCAAGGCAGCCTCAGCAAGTTATGGTCCGCAAGGATATCTGAGCACGCTGATCGGCTACACTACCTGGAAGATCTGCGCCAGCATTCTGGTGGACATTGCCCGAATCGCTACCGAGGAAGCCCACACTGGCACCCTCGAGCAGCTTTTCCTGTCAAACCTGCGCACCAGGGTCGGTTTTTCTGACACGCAGCCTGGGAATCCTGGTCAACCAAGGTGCCCGAGGACTGGTTCTGGCATTCATCCTGGCTGCGATCCTCGGCATTCTCCAGCCTGTCACATTATCGGCGGTCATCATATTCGCACTTACCATCGCCGGAGCGTGTGGCCTTGGCTTTGCCCTGGCTGGGCTGGCATTGGTTTATAAGCGCATTGGGGGAGGACTCCAACTACTCTGGCAGATGCTGGTATTCTTCACCGGGGCACTGGCGCCCATTCAAAACACTTATCTCGACGCGCTTTCAAAATTGCTCCCTTTGACCTGGGGGATTGCAGGTCTGAGAGCGATTATGATTGAAGGAGCATCGATGGCAACGCTTTGGCAAAACGGTATACTGATCGGACTGTTGATCAATACTGCCTTTTACATAACTTTAGGTATTGTACTCTTCACCTGGGGCCAGCGCCGCGCCCGAGAATTGGGAGTGCTGGCACACTATTGAGATTATCTAAAAATTGCCTATGTGGACAGTTTTTCGTGCTGAAGTCAAGCGTTACTTTTTGATCCAATGGTCTAACCCTGGGGACAGCATTTCCTGGTTCCTGTACTCTATTCTGGTGTTTATCGCTGCGATGGTCATTCTGAACGGGATAAGCGGTGGTGGTTATGGTCAGGAAGAGCAACTCCTTGTGATGGTCGGCTGGTTAACCTGGGTGGTAGCCAGTGACTGCATGAGTGAGCTGCCTTACTCCATCTCGGAAGAAGCTCAGGTTGGTACATTGGAGCAGGTGTGCCTGGCGCCCATCCCACTGGCAAGCATCCTGACGGTGCGTAGCCTGGCCTATTTCCTGGGCGTAGGAGCCAAGGGGATCCTGGCGGCAGTATTGCTGGCTTTTTTTGTCGCACCTTTGTCTGCTGGTCCCACGCTGATCGTCCTGTTTCTGATCAGCCTTATTGGGGCATACGGTTTGGGGTTTTTATTCGCAGGTATAGCACTGGTGTTCAAGCGTACCCAAGCCATGGTTGGTCTGGTGTTCAGCCTGATGATCTTCCTGACCGGGGTCCTGGTTGCGGTTGGAAAGCCTGGGTTGGATATATCAGGTGTTCAAGTATGCTTTACCGCTGACATGGGGGATTTCTCTGATGCGAGAAACATTGACTGAAGGGGAAAACTTATTTACTCTTTTCCAGAGTGGAGAATTGATCGGCTTAAGCGTTCATTCCCTCATATATCTGGCTGTTGGATTGATTGTTTTTACTATTGGATTTTGGAGAGCGCGGGCGAAAGGGACGTTAGCGCATTATTGAGAGTCCTGTGTGTATACTTCTACGCATTAGTCCAGCATATTATAAGCGATGGTTGATACATAGTTGAATTTCATCGGCTTAGTTAAACATTCTTAACCGCATAAAAAACAATAATTAGTCCATTTGTGCTACAATCCCACTACAAGGATTGAATGAATGTGGCCTTGTATTACATGAGGAGTTGAAAATTATGGAATTTTTCGATCTTAAAATTGCAGAGCCTACGGAAGATGAGAATTTCGATTGTCATCTCCAACAGGTAGGTCTCGGTTCCCTTGTTTGCCGATGTGCCAAGCAGGATGGTACTTCAAATTCGACAAATAATGTAACCCCCGCGATTTGTTTTAGCTGCCCAATTGGAAAAATTTACCGCGAGATTGGTTGTGATGCCCCTAGTACCAATATATCCATTCGTTATTATAGCGATTCTCCTTATGTTACTATCTCCGGGATCTTTTGCAAGATAAGGCGACGTCCTACAACCTATGAATACTGCCATTCTTGTTCTCTCGTGACAGCTGAAAGTACTCGGCAGGTCATTAGCGCAACTAGAGGGTTATTTCAAAGCTCTAAATTTTACGCAGCTTACCAGGATCTCGAAAAGGCTCGCATTGCTATTCGAGATGGTGAATTTGATCGCTCGATTACCCATAGTATCGCCTGTGTGGAGAGCACTTGTCGATTGATCCATGATGAATTGGATGAAAAATTGCCGAGTGAAAAATCTCTTTCCGATTTATGGAAGTCAACACGCAAGGTATTAGAACTCGATACTCTTGGACCCGAAAGCATCATTGCCCCACTTCTCAACTCATTGTCTGGTGTAGTAACCCACCTAGGTGCTATACGCAATGTGCTTAGCGATGCACACGGAAAAGGAAAGATATCGCCCCAGGTATCTGAAAGTTATGCCGAGTTGGCTTTGAATACTGCTTCCACGATCGCTACTTTTGCTGTCAGACATTTCAAAACAAAGGACATTACTTCTGAGGAATGATTTAATATGAGCGAGATCGTTTTTAATATTTCTTTGTCTCTGGATAGCGATGGATTTCTTAGGCGCGAATGTCCGTTGTGCAAAAGGCAGTATAAAATTGCTATCACACCAGATGAGACAAAATCAATCATCCAAAAGGAAATCGAGAATTACCTGGTAGAAAATGAATTTCAAGAAAAGGATGATGATTCTGCCGAGGAAGTAGAGTATTGGTGTCCATACTGTGGGGAAACAGCAACAGCAAATTCCTGGTGGACGGAAGAACAGCTCGAGTATATTCGGATTTTTCCCTATAACTATATGGCAGAAAATGTAAACAATCTATTTTCCGATTGGAAGCGAAAAATTTCTAGAATGGGTAGTGGTCTAATTTCCCTAAAAGTCGATTTCGATAAGATGCCTCATAAAGAACCCTGGATTTCACCAGAGACAGATGATATGGTTCTTTATGATTTGACCTGTTGTAAGATCAAGATAAAGCTAGAAGATAAACCGATCAATATGGTTTATTGCTATAATTGTGGTTTTCCACACTCGCTGAAATGACCATACAATTCCCCTGCCACAAGAGAAGTAACCTTTGTAAGTTACTACTATTTGGATGTCCGTAGTAGCAACCACTGCCACCGTCGAACAATAAAATCATCGTCATTTATAAACTGTTAACAAGAAAACTGGCGACGAAGCCGCGCCCGACCTTGGAATTCCGGATCAAGACCAAGCTGACGAAAGTAAGATAATCCATTTTTGCATTTCTCTCATGTTACCACCTGCGCTGCAGTTTAGTCGATGAAAAGGTCCCAAAATATCATTTTGAGACCTCTTTTTATTGCATATACTGCATAGACTGCATCTGATTGCACACGAATTGCACAAGAGTTTGTTCTAATATTTCTAATCTAAATATCAAGCAGGTCCTGGGAAACTTCGGATTTACACACTCTCTAAGCCGTCATGAAGGTGCCAGTTCCTGGAGGCATCGGGATCACAGAGGAGACCAAGATCTGATCAAGTTGTCTGACTGCCGGTGATCCGTGTTCATGACTGCTGGCATACAGCTGCCTCGATCATGCTCAGTCTTGGAATCCCTCCGATCATCGTGGCTGGGATGCTAGGTCACTCGCGGCGATTTAAATGACCACCTATGGTCACTATATTCCAGGAACCCAGGATGAGGCAGATCGTGTGATGGATGATATTCTCACTCCGATCCCGATCGATCTTAGTGACTTAAGAAGGGAATAGAGCTGAGTAACTGCCTGTCTGTCTGAAATTTATCTGAAATCTTCAATAATCGGTCTCCTGGGTGATCTGGAGATCGATAATTTTTTCACCTGGGATCAAACTTGATAATCAACATGATGCTATCTTGTTTCTGCCTGCGATATTCCACTTTTGGGCTTCCCAAATGTTACGCCAGAATTTTTCTGCTCGCTTCTGTCCATCTTTTGATTTGGGGTCTATATACATCCGAACAGTTCGTGTGTTGGCGCCAATGATACCTAATTCTGTTGTCCTATCCCAATCCCATATCCTTCCATCAGCTTTCAAAAACCGCACATTTTCAACAAATCTTCGGTCAAAGCGTACTGCATAACGGAAGCGCCGGGATTTTGTAGAACCTTTGAAAATGGCAAAATTTTCAAAACTGGATGGATTAGCAAACCAACGTCTGACATGAGCATTTCGGACATAAGCTGGACTGGTGAAGAGGGAAGAATTGGGATCGTTAAGAACCTCGGCAATTTCCAGATAGCCCACAAGCGCAAAAAAAGCTCGTTCGTGCTGAAAGTGAGTATCAGAGAATGGTACTAACCGTGCCAAGAAGAAAAGGTAGTCCCCCGCTCGCATATCCTGTAGGTTGCTTTTTTGGTTTGTGTTATCGCCAAAAGTGAATGTTAGAAATTCCGGGTCGCTGTGGACTTTGTCGCCTGGAGATAGCGATATTTTCGAGTATAAAGCTAGAAATGGTTGATCGGGATGATTGAATTGCCGTAAATCAGAGAAAGATAGGATTTCATTGTCGTCCATCGGCGCATATTCTGGAATTGGGACGAATTCAAATCTTCCATCATCGAACATTGGACTTTGCAACGGACTGGTTGTATTAGCACCAACATTTATGATAAAAATTCTCCCGTTTGGAATGCTGTCGAACGGGTTGTATTCTGATTTTAGGCGGGCAGCCTCGTATAAGAAGCCATCAGTGTCATAGCCCATGTCGAGATATCTTATTATTTCATCAAGTAACACCCCTTTAATACGTTGAGTAGCCTGACGAAGATTTTTCAGCTTCAGTGTTTGGCCTTTTGAGTTTATACGTTGCCATCGCTCATCAGTGACTTCGTACGCCTTTTCGATAGGAGCAAAACATATCCGTTTTGCTCGAATAGCTGTGCTATTATCACGAACTTGAGTTACCCAGCCAATTTCGTAATAGCCAACAATGAAATAACGCCCCTTATATTCTTTCTTTTGGCCAGTGTACTTTGTGATAAATAAGATATGGGAAAGACCATCTTTGACTGCTGCTCGAACCGATGGCTGGTTACAATCAACATACAAGTTTTATGTAGCAGTCTCATAGTTTGGTTCTGTCTTGAAGCCTTGATTGTGGTCGTTTAACACATCGCGGATAGGCAAAACAGATTGCTCAGAACAATACTGATAACAGAGCTTGCCAACCTTCTCCGTCGGATTGTAGTTGTGCCACACATTGTTCATTAGCATAACCTCCTTTTACGGTGTGGATTTATACCTGTTAACGGCTTGGGTTACATGCTGATGGGCGGGACGAGCTTGAGTGTAGCGTAATCCTGTTTGGTGCGGTGAGTCCCACCAGTCAGGTGTACGCGTTGTTAGGCATCTTTTTTTCTAATCTCATTCGAAGCATATCTCTTATGCAGGTTTACGAAAACCCTATTTTTGCTTTCCAACACTTTCCTTTTTTCAATAAATTGCTTGAAAATTGTTCTTTTTTCAACCCTATGACCATCATCGTCTTCAGCGACAATCGCTAAACCAGCAAGAGATGCATCTGATCCAAACTCATTTTGATATTTCTTTATAACATCATTCACAACGTCGTCCCATTGTTCTACATCTGGACGAATTGCATCTCGTACTTTCTCATGAATTTTGCCAATCCCTTCTATGTAATCTCTGACTAATGGTCTTATATCGATGCCATCCTTGCCATCAATAGAGAGCATTTCATCTAAAATGGATTTTTTAAATTTACCGTCCTCCGCCAATTCGGATACGTTAATTATAGGAATCACAGTGTGTAGTAACCGGCTTGTCTCATTGTTTTCAATATCAAGCCATTCGCCAGAAAACTTCATGCTATGAATTGGTAAACCACGATGCTGGGTGTAATTTCTGAGAGCTTCGATTGCTCGAAAACCGAAATTATGATCTTTTTGCGAGTCGATTTCCTCCTTCAACAACTTTGATTTGTCGGAGTTATCTCCATATATGTTATTGAAATGATGAACACTTTGATATTCGTACATCCGGCCTGCGGTTAACAAGTTTACAATGCGCCTACAAACAGTATTCCTTTCGTTACTCATTGATAAATAATCAGAAGTGATGAAAAACCATTTGGCGTGATGCTATTAAGAGCAACTCCGCTTCATACTCTTGGAAATTCTCAGTAACTAAATCCAGTTTTTCTTCAAAAAAGAGCAATTCAAATAGATTTGATATTGCAGTCTTGATGCGTTTGTATTCTGCCTCATCAATCTCGATGATCCCAGGAGAACCCATAACAATCGTGGTAATCATATATTTCATAATATTTATAGATGCCTCCCTATTTATTATACGGATTATTTGCAGTATATCCAGCTAATTTTGGTGGTTTTACGGATTTACTATATATGTTATTTATAAGAGTGGTTATCTGAACCTCGCAGTTGAATGTTCAATTCCAATTTTTTGGTAATTTTAATTAACATTCGATCTAAAACGAATGAGTTGATCAGACTATACAGGGAATGTACATGTGGCCGATCTATAGTCAATTTCCTCGATGTCGGTTTAATTTTCCCCCAGATACATTTCAAGAGTTAATTAATGGCGCTAAAATGGCGCTAAAATGTTTGGTCACTTTTCCGTATATGGCTATATGTAGGGGTTTATTGCCCTGTGTGTCTTTTTAGTATGTTAGTTTAATTAAGCACCACTCATATATAGACAACACTCGTAAAATTGTCGTAGATCGCCAATTATAGGTAAATATTTTTAGCCTCACGTGCACCAAGCATACCATTTAGACACGCATGGGGTTTATTGAGTAATATTCCCCATATATAAGCGCCCCCGGTGGGATTCGAACCCACACCCGTCTGATCCGAAGTCTTATAATTTGTGGTCCCCAGTTTATTTATGGTGTTTTGTAGTCCACAGAATCCAAAATATGGCGCTTAATTTCTCCAATACGTCTTCTAGATCCACTGCTTAACAGCCCATCTGCACCACGTCTGCATCGTTTTGAGATAAATGGTTAGAACCATTATTACTAATTATCAACGAGGGAAGGCAGCCTGCGTACCTGTCCAAAGGGGGAAAAACCACTTGATCCACAGGAATATTACAAGAATTACCGACTCTGGCCAGGAAAGCCGGCATTCCAGTCCTCCGTTTCCATGATTGCAGACACACTTCCGCGAACTCTCTCATGCTCTCACTTGGTATTCCACCAGTAATCGTGGCTGGGATGCTGGGTCACTCCCTGGCGATATTAATGACCACTTATGCTCATTACATTCCAGAGACCCAGGATGAGGCAGCTCGCGTGATGGATGATATTCTCATACCGATCCCGATCGACCTCAGGGACCTGAATAGGGATCGGAGCTGAACAGCTGCAGATAAAATCTAAACCTTGAGCTACCTGACATAATAAATTAATCTCAAATGGGGTTTGAAATCTCTACCGATCTCTTTACTTATTGTAGATATTTTCGGTATGTAATTTTTATTCCATTTGCTAACAATCCCATCAATGATCAACCCGACAAGCAAACCACTACCAGGCAAGGACTAGGCGCATGCATGTGCCAGGTGCTATTGGGTGGATTTGACGACTAGGGGAAGGTATATGTCGTACAATGGTAATGTGATGGCGATTGTATGTGTGTCTGTAACAGAACTCGCGAGGTTGCTGGCTGTGACGGTGATGACATTTGTACCTGGCAATTCCCAGATGAAGCTGACTGTATCTGTTAGCCCACTGGTATGAATTATTTCTGGTTGCCCGTTGGTTTGCCAGGTGTAGGTGAGTGGTAGTGTAGTGGTAATAGGTTCCACAGTAGCAGTAAAAGAATAGGACTGATTAATAACCCCCCTAATTGGGCCAGAAATAACTACCAAGGTGGGGGGTATGGGCTGAGATTCTCTTTCATATGCTCCTATATCGCATAATGCAATACCATCACTATTCCCATCCTGAGGGCGAGGAATACCACGTTG
>CAWIYB010000003.1:0-706278 GCA_963840255.1 uncultured Chloroflexia bacterium
CTGTTAGGAGTGGGATTCATGTTTTGGCCTTTTCATCAAAAGTCATTGGCTGAGATGGTCCATCGCAATTTCGATTTTTATCATCGCCCTGGCATCTTATGCAAATTCACTCATTGTCTCAATTCCCATCCTGGATCCGGGTAGAGAGTGTTTCTCATCATTCAGAAAGCGTAAGAGATATCAGTATTATTGCTCCCCAAATTTCGACCGGTCAAGAGGAGGTTATTGTTCCATTTCAACTACCTGCTGCGTTGAGTGATCCGCCTATCGCTGCGACTACCCATCCAACTTCAACGCCGACTCCAACGGCTGTGGCTACCATGATCCTAAATCGACCTGTATTAATTTCCACTCCAGTTATCCCTCAGGATTTCAATCTATGCTGCCTTCGATCTCACCAACCCAGGTAATCCTTTTATTTTTGGTAATGGCCTGGCTGGGAACCTGTGTGGTATTTGATCTGCGCTCCCGGCAGGTGCCGGCGTTGTTGACTATACCGCCGCTGGTTCTATCTGCACTCTGGCGTTTGTTTCAGGGTGGGTGGTCTGTCGTGATTTTGGTCGTTGCCTTGATCTTGATTTCAGATTTTCCCTGGCCAAAGTGGCGAATCCCGCTGGCTTGCCTGGCGACTGTACTGGCATTGTCCATCCCCGACACCTCAGAAAATATTTATGCCCTCCTGGTTATTTTCGCTGCATGGGCGTTGTGGGAGATTGGAGCAACCGGTGGCGCGGATGCCAAGCTCATCATTTCCCTGGTACTCCTGTTCGGAAATGGGTTGTTATTCATTCCGATTGTCATGGTCGGTGGCCTCCAGGGATTGTTTGGCTTGATCGCCCGGAAGAAGACCATTCCCTATACAGTTGCCATCACCCTGGGAACGGTTGCCTGGTTGTGGCTGTCGGCCGTTCGTTGAACACATTAATCTTATGCGAAAGGAGGTGAGGGCTATGCGTTTTCTAAAAGATACTGCTGCGATCGAGACGGCCGAAGTGGCTGTGATCATCGCAGTCGTCGTCCTGGTCGCCTATGGGGCGTACCAGATCCTGGGTCAGAAGATTGCCCAGGTTGTGCAAGATGTCGCTGGCAGAATTTAAACCTGAAAGGCAGGGTTATCCATGAGACTGCCCTGCCTTTCAACCTTTTTATCAGGAGGTATATATGCGATTCTTGAAAGCTCGCAGAGCGATTGAAACCTTGGAAGCGGCGATCACCTTCCCGATTGCCATCCTGGTCATGCTGGCTACGATAAACTTGGGAATGGTGGTGTACGGCCAGCAGGCCGTCCAGGCAGCCGCCCGGCATGGAGCGCGCATGGGCAGCGTGGCGCAGCAGTGCAGCGCCTGTTACGCCATGAGTGCAGCCAGCAGCGCCATAAATAGCGATCCCATTGTGAAGCAAGCCAGCGTCGCCATCCTTTCGCCGGGTGGGGTGGCAGGAAGCATCTTGACCGTACGTGTTTCTGGCAGCATCCCCAGCTTCCTGGGAACGCTGGTGCCTGGGCTGCCGGGTAGTTTTCCGGTCTCGGCGGAGGCCACGTTCCGTCAGGAGGGATGGTGATGAAAATCCTGAATGATCGACGTGGTTATTCATTGACCTTTTGGACGGGATTTTTTGGGATTATTTTGATCCCGATCATGGCGCTTGAGTATTGAGCTGGGCCGCTATTTCTATGCCCGGGCGGAGATCTCCAAGGCCGCTGATGCAGCTGCGCTGGCAGCTGCCGCGGAGATCAGCCAGAGAGTGTTTGAAGAAACTGGGGACTTACAGCCCACAAGTAAAACTTGGGCCAATGCACAGGCATTTGCCAGTATGAACAATGGCTATCTGGAGCATTATGGCGTGCGTGCGGTAGTTACGGGTATTACAGTGGATGCAGGGGAGGATACTGTGCTGGTGCAGGTCTCCGCGAGCCTGGACCGCTTGTTTCCCAGCGTGGTTCCGGATGTGGTTGTATCGGAAAGAGGTTATGCCGAGATAAGAGTTTTTACGAGGTAGATCGTGTTGAGTGTTTAGCACACGAAACCAACCTCCAGGTCAATATTATGGAGGCCGGTGCGATTTTTACTTGATAAATTGGCGCCCCCGGCGGGATTCGAACCCACAACCGTCTGATCCGAAGTATTACGCAGAGCTCTCTCTGGGCTCTCCTGGGCTCTCTGCTGTTTATTCTAGTCGATGAAAAAGCCTCAAAAATGACATTTTGAGGTTTTTTTAGTCTCTGTTTTCCCTAGTGTCTATGGTGATTGTGCTTTAATTGTGCTTGAGTTTTCTTTAACATTTCTTATTTAACAACATTGGATATAATGATGTGTCATAATCTATTTCTTTTCGAAATATATATCCAGGAGTATTTTTAATGAAATTACCAGAAAACCAGATTATCTTAGGTGATTGTATAACTGTTCTTGATTCATTTCCTCCCAATTCGATAGATTTAATATTTGCAGACCCTCCATATAATCTTCAACTTCAAAACGAATTACATCGTCCGAATATGACGAAAGTCGATGCGGTAGATGATGAATGGGATCGATTTGATTCTTTCAAGGAATATGATAACTTTACACTTAATTGGCTGATGGCCTGTCGTAGAGTATTAAAACCTACAGCCACAATATGGGTCATCGGATCGTACCATAATATTTTCAGAGTTGGGAAAATTATGCAGGATATCGGATATTGGATCTTGAATGATGTTATTTGGATCAAAACTAATCCGATGCCAAATTTTAGAGGTGTTCGCTTTACTAATGCTCATGAAACCCTTATCTGGGCATCCAAAGAAAAAGGTGGTAGATATACTTTCAACCATCAGGCTATGAAAGGTTTGAATGATGAATTGCAAATGCGTTCTGACTGGTGGCTTTTATCGCTTGCGACTGGATCAGAGAGACTAAAAGATGAGAATGGTGATAAAGCACACTCAACACAAAAACCAGAAGACCTCTTGTATAGGGTTATTTTATCGTCGAGTAATCCAGGTGACATAGTATTAGATCCGTTTATGGGAAGTGGAACTACTGGCGTAATTGCAAAACGTCTTCATAGAAGGTGGATCGGAATTGAGCGGGAGGAGAATTATATAAAACTAGCAACTAAAAGGATCGAATCCGTCCAGCAAGAAATGTTTGATAGAGATGTTTTTGATGTCAGAAGTAAAAAGAAGATCGCTCCTAGAGTTGAATTTTCTGTTCTTGTAGAAAACGGTTTATTGAATCCTGGACAAACATTATATTTTCAAAAAAATAATAATCGGACAGCAGTAATCAAACCAGATGCTCGATTGCGAGCCGGTGATGGTTTCGAAGGAAGTATTCATCAAGTGGGGACTCACTTGATGAATGGATCGCCTTGTAATGGTTGGGATCATTGGTATTTACAAGAAAATGATCAGCTAATTAGTATAGACACTTTACGGCAAAGGTATCTTGTTGAAAGTGGGTTAATCAAATGAATGATAAGGTTAAATTAATAATTCGGAATACTGTCAATGAAATGCTAGAAGATAGCTGTTCGAAAAGAAATATCAAAGATATGGCAGATAAACATTCTGAAAAAGTCCACTTTATACCTATAAAATACCGAATTATTGGAGGAATTCTACAAGGATTAAACATTAAATTTGGTAATTTTATAGAAAAACTAATAGGAAACCTTGTTGAAATAGATGAAAATGTTAATGTCTTACCAGATTCTGGAAGAAGGACAAGGTTATTTTTTACACCTCAAACAGATAATCTTATTGATTCGTATATTACAACTAGGCAATTGCCAAATAGCCCAGATGATTGCACACCCTCTTTTGATAAACTGCTAAAAACAATTTTGGAGGTTGAAAGTAAAGCTAAGGATGCGGATCGTCAAGGAATTGTGAAAGATATTGATGGTTTGTTTATCACAAAAAAGGGATTAAAGGTATATACAGAAATTAAATATAACGACGATCACGATACTGGAAAATTTGCAGATATTAATCGGAAATTTATTAAGACCTGGGCTGGATTAGCGGTTAGATTAAATATAAAAAATGACGATGAGCTTTTTCCAATTATTTATTATTTCAATTCAACAAAGAGATATGGACCAATTCATACACCTTCACGAAATATAATGCGTGGTTCGCAGTTATTTGATACTTATTTACAGACAAAATATGCGGAGGTTGATCAATATTTAAGGAATATTGGCGATGATCCAGAAATATTAAAGATATTTGATGATCTTTATAATACTGTGAGAGAAATGAATATTGCTGTAAAGCAGCCAAAATTATTGTAAATAATCTAATTTAGTAATTAAGGAAATGAAAAATCTTATACGGAAAATTTGGTATAAATTAGTTTATTGGTCTTATGTTCATTTATATAATCCAATAATTGATTTTATATTTTAGATCATCGGGCGCATGCTCCGCACGGCTGCTTCTACTGACTTGTTCTGCTCGGCCATTTCAGCTCCTTTTTGCTGTATGATATTACATATCTTGGCCGAGAAGTGTCTCTTTACTTTCACCCTATATGTGTCTCACATGCTCTGACACGGAACAATATAGTTATTTATGCTTATGACTATAGCTGTGCTACTTTCTGCCTGACAATCAGCCGTTGTCACGCTAGGACTACCTCTATGCGAGAAGCGTTTGTCTTTTTTATTTAACCATTTATCAGAAGGCTAACATGATTAACCAAGTAATTCATGAATGCATCGTGATCAAGAGCTAGAAGAATATCCTACAGTTATCTTATTAATGGTAAGAATCTCGATAATTGTTAATTGGGGTTGACAAATATTATAAATTGCAGTAAACTTTAGATACAATAAAATATTCAGTCACTCACACGTTGGCCGGGACACTCCTGCTGGAGATGCGTTCCGGCCATTTTGTTTTAACCACTTTTCAAAGGAGGCTACCATGATCAACGAAGTCGTTCTCGAAGGAATTGTCGTCAAGACCTGGAAGTATGCCGAAGACCTGCTCTTCCGCATCGCCTGCTACCGCGACCCGGACCTGCCGTCCAAGTCGCTCAACGATATTCAGGACGCGGCCGATTTCGTCACCATCCGCGTGCTCAAGGGCAACCTGGGCGCGCCGGTGGTGGTCGAGAAAGGCGTTCACGTGCGGGTGCACGGTTTCCTGCAGAGCCGGGATTACGAAGAGAGCTTGTCAGACTTCCTGAAGGATGCCCGCGGCGCAGAGCTGCCGGTCCCGGAAAGCCTGGATCCAAACGAGCTGCGCGCTCCGCGCGGCACCACCGAGGTGATCGCCCGGCGCATCATGAGCCAGCGCAATGGATCGAAAAGGTGATCCACTTGCCTGAATAGTTACTTTCTAAACAGGTAGCCATTCGAAATCATCCGATTTATCTCACAGGGGGATAGCCGAGAACAACCGAATAGTTCAGTGACTTATACGTAGGCCGGTGTGCTTCCCCCAGGAGGGATGTGCGCCGGCCTTGCTGCTTTAACCAGCAGCCTGCACCTTTACAAACAGCCTCTTTGCGTGACGTTCTGCCCTGGCAGGCGGTGGCCGCTGCCCCTTAGTCCGGGGGCGGGTCGTGAGAAGCGCTGGACGTTTTGAACGTCGCAAGCCGTCCGCAAAGGCCAGGCTCATAAGATGGAATTTATCGAATTCAAAGTCTGCCCGGTTGGTTTTCTTCCGGCCGGGCAGACTCTCACTGATGCAGAGCAGCAAACTTCGGAGGCTGGATGCACTCGGCAATCGAGGTTTGCTGCCCTGACGTGCCCTGAAGTGAGGGGCATCAGGAAAGCAAAACGTCGTTCAGACATTTGATCGTGGAGTGTCTGATCAACGTCGGAAACCAATCCCCACACGTTTGTCTATTGACATGAAAGGAGCGAAATGCAAACACGATGATTAACGCACCCCCAACCCTGGAGAACCAACTCCAACACGACCGCATGGTCCGAGCGCAGGTTGCTTTGCAGCGCGGCGAGATGCAGGTGATAGTCCTGACCGACTACGCTTGGATGGTCGCCAGCAAGGGTAACCGCTACACCGTCTCACTGGAAGACGATGCCTGGACCTGCACATGCCCGGATTTCACTGGACGCTGCCAGCACTTTGGCTTGCGCTGTAAGCACATAGAAGCAGTCCGTCTCACTGAAATTGGGAAGATTGCTGAATCCGGGCTAAATAACCAACACACGCAACCAACATACTCAATAAATCACACGGAGGAACTAATGAAACAATCCATGCAAACACCTGATCCACCCACGCTCGATCCTGCAGCTGAACAAATCCTTTTAAGGCTGCGGCAGCCCCTTGATATGAACCGCGTCAAGCGCCGCCAGGCTTCCGGGCTGGGGACTGTCCCCTACCTGGAAGGCTACGATGTGATCGAAGCTGCCAATGACCTGTTCCTGTTCCGCTGGTCGTTCGACCTGCTTAGCGAGCCGCACATCATGCGCTGGGATAAGGTAGTCACTTTTTACGACCAGCGCCTCAAGAAGAAGGTGCCGGTGCTGGGCGAAGATGGCAAGCCAACCACGGAGATCGCCGGCGTAGCCTACATCACCGGCCGGATCACGGTCGAGCTGGACGGCAAAGCCTACAGCCACGCAGACGCCGGGCGCTGCATCTTCTCTGGCGACACTCCCGAAGCCCTGGACATGGCCATCGCCGGCGCAGTCACCGACTGCCTGAAGCGCTGCTTTCGCCAGCTCGGTGAGCAGTTTGGAAATTCCCTTGTACGACAAGGAAATTGCCAGGACTGCTGGATTGGAGAACGGCGCTTCAAATGGGAATGGTCATAAGGGAAACGGCCGGACCGAACGATCAAACCGGCAAGATTCATCACCCAACCCGCCAGCTATACAACCTGATGTCATGCAGTATCGGGATGGTGTCACGGTGGACACAAGCAATACAGCGGAAATGGAAGCGTTCAACACCTTCAAATCCGCCCACCAGAACCTGGCTCCCGCTTCACGCGAAGTGCTGCGTGTCTGGGTGTCCAACCAAAACGGTAAGAAGTAATCAGATATTTTAGAAACGGAGGAAATCCAATGTCATTCCAAACGATCGTTATCGCCGGTCACCTGGGCCGTGATCCGGAGATGCGCTACACCCCCGCCGGGCAGGCCGTGACCAACTTCAACCTGGCTGCCAACCGCCAGTACACCGACTCGAGCGGTCAGGTGGTGAAGGAAACCACCTGGTTCCGGGTTTCAGCCTGGGGCAAGACCGCCGAGAACTGCAACCAGTATCTGCATAAAGGCAGCCTGGTGCTGGTGGAAGGCCGGCTGGTGTGCGACCCGGAGACGGGCGGCCCGCGGCTCTACACCCGCCAGGATGGCTCACCCGCCATCGTCTTTCGAAGTGAGCGCCAGTACGGTGCGCTTCCTGTCGGGGCGTGAAGGGGAAAGCGAACCCGAACCCGCCGGGAATGGCTCGGCTGCATCCCAGCACGATGACATTCCATTCTGATCTACACGAGATTGCCCTGGGCTCGCCTGGGGCAATCTCGTAATAATCCCCCACTATGGAGGTAAACATGACTAAGAAGATCTACCTGCGGCGAACCGGGCGGAGCAGTGAAAGTGATCCTGCCGTCTGGCAAGTCGCGACCCTTACGACATGTATTGCTGCACAGCCCAACAGGTTTCGCCTGGGGCTATGAGGGCTCCGGACCGGCTGATCTGGCAATGAGCCTGCTCTGCGATGTGCTGGGAGAAAGGCCATCAGAGAGGCAGCTCATCTATGGACGGTTCAAAGCCTATCCTCATCACCAGGATTTCAAGCGCGAGGTCGTTGCCGGCTGGAAGATCGGTCGGAAGTTTGAGATTGACTCTGAAACCATCGCAGCCTGGCTGCGCAAACGCGGTGCGGAGGTGTAGCCATGGCTGATAAATCCTTCTCAGACATTTGGCCACGATTTGAACTTGCGCCTTAATGGCGAAATCAGCCAGGTTAAATCGACACTAGGAAGATCCCAGCCACACCAGATCAACCTTGCCCTAAGTGCAACGGTGAAGGCTACATCGTTATCCGGGTCTATCCCTGGGATGGCTGTTCGTACGATGAAAAGCCGTGCGATTTATGCAATCCAAGTAATGACGATTTTGAATTCGATTATTGAGGAGGTACAAATGCAAGATAACTTCATTCGAATAACCCAACAAGGTTTCACCAAACGTCCCATCCGTATCATGGTAGTTGGATACCGGTATAAGGTGGACTTCGGGCCTTCTGTCAAGCCACAGGTTCACCTGGTGGATCAACAGCAACATTGCTCGTGCGAGCTCGACACAGCCTGTCCGGCTATCAAAGCCGTAGCGGAGTACCTTCGTAATGGCGGGCAACGAGCCCCCGAGCCATTGCCGCCCTGCCCCATCTGCGGTGCAGAAACTTTCCATGACCGTGATTGGGATAATAAGTACACCCATGAACTCGGTTGGCGTTGCACAGCAGGTGGGCTTACCCACTTCCTGCAAGCCAAAACCGAAAAAATAAAAGAGGCGTTTCGCCGCAAATATGCAGCGGTCAGCGAACACGAAAATATAGCTGGCCGCTGATTTTTTTAACGGAGGATATGATGCAAGAACACACATTAACTCAAATGGAATCAGCACACATGCCGGTGCAGATCGGCGAGCCATTCCATTGCTGGGAGTGCGGGTCACTTGACCAGGGTGGCAGATTCCTGATCATCGACCACTCCCCGCTGGAAGCTTACGTTGATTACATCTACTACATGCATTTGGCCTGCGGTCACAACCCGCGCTGTGTGCGCCTTGGAGATGCCATTACCCCGCTGCCACCGCTGAACCGCTCGATTGACGAGAACCTGGCGATGGTGTGCGAAGGTTTGGCATACCTGGTAAAGACCGTCCCACTCGATCAACAAAACCAGGAGCCGGTCTCCAAGATCGTTTACCTGCTGGTCGCCGGACGTATCTCGCCCCAGACAGCCATCAACGAACTGCGCAGCCTGGTGCAAACCAGCGATCCATTACTGTCTGCTCGACTACCTGTCATCGAACAAACCTGGCGGTAATTCCGCCTCAATCAACCCACACGCCGCCCGCTCTGGAAGCTTCCAGGGCGGGCGATTGCTTTACACGGAGGAAAACATGTCCCAGTTGCTTTTACTGCCGGATAAGCCCGGCAACACGAAATACACCCCCAAGCACAAGCTGCTCCCCTTACGGGAGCGACCGGTCGAACGTGTCAGCGACCACGCGCCGATGCCTGCACAATCGTCGAGCTGCTGGCTGCCATTACTCGGTGGTCCGCAGCCCATCGAAACTGCAGATGCTCTGCTGGCGCACTTCAACGGCCGGCTATCCGACCTACGCCGCGCTCCGGCGCACGAGATCGCTGACATCCCCGGCATCGGGCAGCAGAACGCTGCACGTATCAAGGCCGCTGTGGAGCTCGGGTTGCGCCTGACGCTCAACACCGAAGAAGATCGCCCGACGATCCACAGCCCAGCCGACGCGGCTGCCTTGCTACAGCACGAGATGGGGATTTTGGAGCAGGAGCACTTACGCACTGATCCTGCTAGACACGCGTAACCGGGTGATCGTGATCGTGGAGGTTTACCACGGAAATCTGAATTCTGCCCAGGTGCGGGTGGCTGAGGTATTCCGCGAAGCCATTCGCCGCAACGCTGCGGCGCTCATCGTCTGTCACAATCATCCCAGTGGGGTCGCTGACCCTAGCCCGGATGACGTCGCCGTGACGCGATCCATCGTCCAGGCGGGTAAGCTCCTGGATGTGGACGTCCTTGATCACCTGATCATCGGTCGTGGTCGCTTCGTTTCGCTCAAGGAGCGCGGTCTCGGTTTTGACGGCCGTGTTTCTGAGACAAGATCTGATTATCGCCTGCGATCAGTGAGATCTACCATCCAGGAAGATGACGACTTGATCTATGCCTACACCCGCTCTCAAGCTCTGGCAGATGGCGTTCTGGTGGATGTCTCTCAGATGGCATCGGAAGCCGGTTTTCGCTACCCCACTGCCATCACTGCTGACTTGCATGCCCGCATCACCCCGAATGAGCGCGAGAAAGCGCTGGGGCAGAGCTACGAAGGCCGGCTGTGGGATGTGGTTTTTCTGGCATCCTTCGCTGCACGCCGATCAGGTACACAAGATCGATGCAGCTTCGAGGTCAGTCTGTTCGAAGCTGACGAAGCTCCTCCACATCGCACCCACCACCGCACACTCTGACTTGTGGATGGTGGTCGGTCCCGGCGATCAGGGCGAGCCGGTCATCACGATCGGTTTCCCTGAGGACTTCTAAGGAGGCAGCCATGAATGGATGGGTTATTAGGGGTTAAACAATGAGACATGCCCTGTAAAGATTTCGGCGAGGACCTGGCTAGACTGAACGTTCGTCCACCAGGCCGTAAAAATATCTGCTTGTAGAAGATCATCTGGTAAGCATAACAATATCGCCCAGCCAAGCCATCAATCATTTTGGATTTAGTTAAAGGAGGAATAACTCAGAAAGTTGAGATCATCCACAATCAGCCTCCGGTTCTGATATTCGATGCGTCAGAACCGGAGTTTATATTATCTCTAATAGAATAGAAGAGGATTTAAAACAATTTTTCACCAGTATTATTGCTCGATTGCTTTTGTCAATTCTATAATTCTACCCACCCGATTTTCGAAAAATAGATCCCAAATATCCAGGCATCGGGTATGCAATACTTTGGTTACATTCGCCTTGGGCTTGTTCATAAAGTCTTAACAAAGTTGATGATATTTCTGACACCGAATAAGGATATCTTGAACTAACATCACGTGTTTTATCTCTTAGGGATGTCGAAAATTCTTCACAGACAGCAAATATCGCATCTGCAACAGGAATGAGATTTCCAACTAATCTCTTAATATTCGAGATAAAATGATACGGATCGTCAGCAAAGGCCTGTGATTTGATATATACTCTGACATATTCTTGCTTTTCTGGATCGTCAAACACATTGTTGCCATTGAACATACCGTGCAATTGATTGCGTACATCTTTATCTGGGTCGTTCATAAATTGGCATAAAATTTCTTGGCATTTTCTAGAATAATTTTTATCTTTGAGCAAGATCATCGCGACCTTTGCAACACCTTTTCGCTGTGCAGTTGTTCCCTTACAGCACTCATTAAACTCATTCTCAAAATAACCATGAAAAAGCCAACGAGCCGTCACCTGGCTTGCCCCTTGCAATGCCAGCTCATCCAAGGGGGAATTGACCATTTTCTGAATAATTGGTCCAACCTGGCTAATGTGACTCGGAACAATGTAATTGAAAAAAGTTAATGCATGTGGAGATGCTGCTACCCTTAAATCATCTTCACAGGCTTCACAAAACCACCGAACAGCTAAATCCTTGTCGATATTCAGAACCGGATAAATGGCTTCAAGAGCGGCCATTCGTACTACCGGGTGCGAATCATGCACAAGAGATTCAATACCAGGTAAGACTTGTTTCAACCAGTTCTGTCTATGCCAAAGAAGTTTACCGATCGCATTAGCGGCTACACCGCGGACACAGTTAATAGTATTTTGAAATAGTGTTTCTACCGTAGCGTCATCAATATTTTTATCACAATCGACATTCAATTTACCACTTTCCAAATCTGGATGATTACAAGCATAATGAACCAGTCTGGTAATTGTTTTATCCGACCAGTCTTCATCAGCCCTATCTGCGATAAGCCAGCAGAATGACATGGCGATTTCTCTATCATCACCAGCCTGATATTTATCCAGAATAGCCTCGATGGTCTGAATCTGAGCAGGTTCCCAGGTACTTTTCTCAGAATCTGGCACATCTTTGTCTGGTTGTTTACTTTTGAAGCTCTCAAGAATCGCCGAAACGTAACTGGCGTTAGTGTTTTCTGGAAACTGCAGGGCTAGTTTACCAAAACGTTCTGGAAACCGCTTAGCCATCTTTTCAAGACTTCGAGAAAACTGATGAATAGAAGCTTCTAGCACATGATCAGAATCTACCTGGATCCAGTTACTATTGTGTTGTTCACTAATTTTGTTGCTACAGATAATCTTTAGCCAGGCATTGTCGCTGATTTTCTCAAGATTCGGATCAAGTTTTGATCCAACCGAACCACCAGAAGATACGCCAAACCTAAGAAAATGATATTTTGGATAATGAGAAAATTTCCGTTCCAACACTCGAATCAAATCCTCAGTGGATGGCAGTATTCTTTTTGCATCCAAGGCGGGTAGGAGGAAATACTGCATCTCACCCCAGTAATTACCGAGATAGCCTTCCCGCCACCATTTCAGATAATATATCGCGTCCTGCTTTTCTTCTGGAGCATGGTAATGGATAATGGATTCTTCAAGTTGCCTAAACAATTCCTCAGAACAGTGAGGTGATAATGCGATTATAAGCCGCACTGCTGGGATCCATTTTGGCTCTTTATATCCAGAACCTAAAGTGAAACGCGCCGAATCAGCTAATAGCCATTCTATTCCGATATATGCGAAATTTGATGGAAGACAAGCATAGGATGCTGATGATTATTTCCTGTATTACAGGAGAAATGCCATTATTCAATGTTGTAGTCCGTTTTAATAGCTCATGAGGCTGCTCGGATGCAAGAGTCTGACCTGACAAGAAAAGCATCTCAACCATTCCGCGAGCAATATCCGTTTCATGGCTAGGAAAGTGTTGTTCTCGCCACCTTGATTCAATTAGAGATGTTTGAAAACCAGCTAACCGTTCGACTTGAGGCATCAAAAGATCCCAAGTCTGATTAGGGTAATTTTTCACTGCATCAAGTAACGCGTCCAAATCCTGATCGTACCAAGTCTCAAATCGATTTTTTTTATGGCTTATCTCGTTGCCTTCATCAACTTGCCACGAAGAAACCACGGCTTCGATTAATCGAATAGCACGAAGCGGGTACTTGGCGCAGAGGGATGGCCAATCAACAAAATCTTTCACATAACCCTTTTTAGCTAAGAGAAGTCTCAGCTCAAACATCCGCTCAGAATCATCGGATTCATTCCAGCATATTGTGTTTAATATATGCTCTGGCCATTTATCACCCTTATCAACAAGAGGGAGCAATATATCTGTTACTTGATCAGGTATACTGTTCAGCCACCGAGCGTAGCAGCCATAAGGCCTGGTTGACTTTATGGTCCTCATTGGATGCCAACCATTTGGAAATCACATTGGCTTTCAAAAGATAAGACACCCACTGACTATGCCTAAAAAATACTGTTTCCAACATATGATCTTGCCAAAAACTGTCATCAGTCAGATCATAGACAATATTTGCCTATATCTTCTGAAAATTCATCGAGCTGACCGATCAATTCAAGAACCAGATGTTTTAGGTGGAACCGAACATCGGCTGATTCTATGAGTATTTTGGCGTTGTTAAAGAAATCTGATCGAGATCCATCCAATAGAGAGGCAAGAACTTGGCGTAATTGTTCACGCCGAAATAGAGTTTGTTTTTCTTTACCTCCCAGCCAGTCAACTATAGAGCCTTTCTTTTCATAAATTCGTATTAACAAACGCTCTGCGATAAGATAATCCAAGTAGCGTTGGTGGCAAAAACTAATTCTGTTTCGGCTTTGCTGCAATACACCATAAGATATTAGTCGCATCTCGGACTCTGGGATTTGATTGTGCAATAACCGCAGGTGCAGAAATTTCTCCATTACTTTCCATGATAATCGACCAAGCTATGTAATAACTCATTCACTTGATCAGCAGATATTCCCGCCTTCTGCTCTAAAATCTGACGGCGGTTTTCCCAAAAACGGCGCATTAATTCCGTTGCAGAACGAAATTCAGGTTTTATCCCTTCCTGTTTTAGTTGCATCCAGATTGCTAAATTTTGCGGAATTGATAAGATTCTTTTTTGAGTAATAGTAAGAGCAGCAATATCCGAACCAAGAGCTTCCTTCAATTGTTCATCTGAAAATGCTTTAATCTGTACTTGGGTAATATTATTGCTATCTGATTTGCTGAGTAAATATTTGATTTCTGGGTCACTTTCTAAATCGTAAGTACGACAGGCAAATACAATAAAGATGTTTTTCCCATCACGGCGCAAGGACCGGACTTGCCTAACCAGTTCCTTGCACACATTCATAGCAGCTGCCGAATTAGCTGCAGTCCATCTGATAGCATCTAGTTGATCCAAGATAAGAACACTTTTTCTACCAGCAGCCCAACCAGCAAGGCAAGAGGCAGGCGAGTTCAGGTAAACCTAAATTTTCGCCAAATAACTTGGCATTCCCCATGGGGATTCGACGATCAAGGCGAACAGGAATATAAGGAATATTTCTGCTTTTCAAGATATTCTGTCAGTTCATACAGAACGCCACTCTTTCCATATCCTGCTGAGCCATGTACAACCACATCATGCCCATTTTCGATGAGTTCGAAAATCTGCAATGTCTCATTCCTCGGAATAACTTTATTGCAAATTAACCCGGATCGAATGGATTCGGAAAACTCATCTTGCAGACTTTCAATGGCAGGGCCAATCCTACGGTCATGCTGAAGCTGCTTTGGATAAATTTTATGCTTCTCCGCCAGGTATTGTCGTAATTCGTCGGGGTAGATTTGTTTGTGGTATTTATCCTCATTATCAGCATAAGTAAGCAAGGCGGAAACTATGGTTTCAGGTTCGCCAGTTAGAAGGAAACCGGCTGAGGTCAAGAGGTCCGACCAAGTATTTTGATCGTCAGGAAAGAGCTCGAAGTAGGTACGCTTAAGATAACTAAAAGCCAATGCTAAGTCAAGCTCATTAGAAGGGTCGAGATCAATTCCAGTGCAAAATCCTTTGAATAATTCACGCCGATCTCTTCCAATTTCTTGAATCTGATATTTGAAAAAGTCCATTGGGTTGTTATTAGAATTTCTAGCACTCTCACAAATGTCGGCCAAGTTCCGAGCAGGTATCGGAGAAATCAAGGCGAATTCTCGCTGTTCATCACTCGCCAAATGATTTTTCAAGCTAGGCAGAATACCTTTATTCTTTAGATCCGCTATAGACCAATTCTCACTGCTACCCAAACGCGCTTTGCATTGCTGCAATTGCCGGATGCCATCTTTTTTGACAATCAGAAGGTCAACACCCTGTTCGTTCGGCCCAATCAATTCAATTGTTACAGATTGTATTTCCTCGTTTAGAAGCCTAAGAAGTTGTTTGGCAACCCATCGCCCTTCATAGCGATTACCGAGTTTGTCTGCCATTCCTCCTGGTTCAAACGCCATCATTCATCTCCTTACTTAAAGATTATAACCCGATAACGATTGGTAGTTTTTAGGGAATTACATCCCACACATGAGCAACATCTTTCGCTTTCTTATCGTGTGGATTTTATTTTTACCAATACGCCTTACAAATCATATCAAATCCATCTTTTCGGAGGTACATTCCCATGGACCAATACAAAATCAACTCGTTGGTATCCCCAAGATCGAAAAATTCACAAGTGAAACGGGTTTCCGGAGATGATATAACCCATTCCCAGGAGCAGCAAACCTTACCGGACAGGCTCCCACAGAGCCTGATCGAATGGCTGGCGCGCATCAATCGCCGTTACCTGGCGCTCAACCAGGAAAAGACGAACGACACCAGCTAAAGATCATATTGGCTGCTCCTGGATTGGAGGTGTGCCATGAAACATTCTGGATAGTTTTCTCTGTTATTAGCCCACATTACTACTTCGAACGAAAGGATTGAACAAGATGAACCGATACAAGCAAAGAGAAGACTCTTCCCCACTCCCTGGAGCAGCCTACATTCGCTATTCATCTGAGATGCAAAGCAACTCATTCAGCCTGGATGCTCAACTACGACAGATCAAGGAGCAGGCAGAGCGAGATGGCGTCGAGATTGTCAAGGTCTATGCTGACCCGGCCCAGTCGGCTTACCGCAAGAAGTACCGTCCCGGGATCAATGCCATGCGCGAAGCTGCCCGCCGCGGCGAGTTCAAGGTGCTGTACGTCCACAAAGTGGACCGCCTGGCGCGTCGATTGGAATGGTCGCTGGAGATCGTCCACGAGCTGCAGGAGCTGGATATCATCTTCAAGGCTGTCCAGCAGCCCTTCGACCTGGGCACACCGGAAGGCAAGCTGTTGTTTCACCTGGTCAGCTCGCTCGGCGAGTTTTATAGCGATAATTTATCCAAAGAGACCAACAAGGGCAAGTTGGAGCGATCACTGCAGGGCTACCACAACGGCACTGTTCCCTGGGGGTACATCAGCGTGCTGCAGGGCAAACGCAAGGTGGGTGTTCCTGATCCGGAAAAAGCTCCGGTGGTGGTGGAAATGTTCGAGCGTTACGCCACAGGAAGATACTCTGATATGCAAATTACCGAATGGCTCAACGCCCAAGAATTACGCACCAACCGCGGCCATCCTTTCGGTAAAGACACAGTTAGGGATATGCTGTGTAACGCTTACTATGCAGGTAAGATTCGTTACCGAGGTATGAGTGTACGCCCAAAAGGTGTTAGTTTCCGCTCTACGCCTCCAAAGGTTGCAGATGGACAACATGAGGCAATAGTATCCAAGGAACTATGGCAGCGATGCCAGGCTGTGCGCGCCAGCCGGCGCGTGCAAGTGGACACCTTGCAAAAGACCGTACGCATCAACCTGTTACAAGGGTTGGTCGTATGCGCTCGCTGTGGGAGGCGACTGAGGATACAGACTCCTAAGCGCGGTCCGACTTACTACCGGGAGGACTCCCACCTGCGCGGCTATCGAGACTGTGCTGATATCAGCCAATGTGTAAGGGCGGAGTCGATTGATACCCAGGTAGGCGAATTGGTTCAATCACTCAAGCTACCTGCCAATTGGGAAGACTCGGTTCGCCGTTTATGCCAGCAACAACGAGAAGGCCCTGATCCGGAGACTGAGCGTAAAGATATCCGAAATACGATCCGGTTGATCCGCGAGAATTATGAACGCGGTCTGTACGAAGGCGAAGAGTATCAATACTGGCAGAAGGTCAGCGCCTTGAAAGAAAAGCTGGACTTACTCAGCAGGCTACCGGAGCCAGCCATCGAACGGGCTGCCAGGACATTGCTCGATCTGCGCGATAGCTGGGAATGGGCGACCAAGGAAGAGCGGAAGGATCTTGCACGCATGATGATCCAGGAGGTTGGTGTCGATGTTGCTGCCAAGCGCGTCATTTGGATAAAAGCCCGCCCCGATTTTGATGTGCTCTTCCAGCTTTTGAACAACCTGCGCATGGATGAGCAACGACGCTTCTGGATCGCCTATCCAGAGGCAGATGAGGATGATTGTGACATAAGGGAAGATTTGGGACAGATGGGGACGGAAGTCAAAATCGCCTTCCCGATGTCCCACAATACCTTGACAATCGTCGAGGAGTACGTACAATGAAGGATATGCACTTTAAAAGCGAGGTCGCCCAGCGCGAACTGAGCGATCTCCAGCGTATACCTTCAGCACTTTGACATTCGTTCACCAAGCGTTGCTGCCGGCGAAGATGCTCTGAAAGTTATACGCTCTGCGGAGAGGGTGGGATTCGAACCCACGGTGGGGACGAGCCCCACAACGGTTTTCGAGACCGTCCCATTCAACCACTCTGGCACCTCTCCCATGTGCGCAACCCATTATACCAATTATCCACTGAATATCTCGTGTCCAGCTTGCTCAGCCTCGTCTCTGACTTTCTTGGCTTCTGCTTTAATTTCGGGTGTAGCACTGGGAGTTTTCGAAATAAACTGAACCAATTCTCGTGCCTGTCGTAAAAACCCTCTCACCTGCGCCATATAAGATAAATCGTACTTCCCACCCCTTGTTGGTACGGGGTACTCTCGTGCTTTCTGAATCAGCTCTCGTGCTCGTTTGATTCGCTCTGCCGCCGTAACCAAGCGTGCCATATCGACTCCTCCGTAATCCGTCTATTCTTCCTTTTAGATAAGATGGCTCGCTAATTCCGTCAACCATCCCAATCAGCAACCTCAATTTAAACCCGCACTTCGGAGTAACTGCACAATGCCAGCGTACCGGGTCAGGTGTTGGGGATCAACACCGGTCCGGTCATGCAGCTGCTGCTCCTCCAGATCACCACCTGAGGGATGATGCTGCCGTATTTTTCAAACAGCTCTGCCTGTATATCACATCTGCTGTCTGTTATGATCCCGATCATCCCATCCTCCTCTCAGGCGCCTATTTGAGAGCGTCCTTAAATATCGAACTCCACACTCTCTTTCCACTGTGGGTAAACTGGTTTGTCCATGCCTGCCTGAACCAATTTCTCCGACAGTGCCTCCGCAGGCGTGGCCTCCCCATGCACCAGGAATACCTTCCTCACCCTGCCCTTCAATCGCAGGGCATATTCCTCCAGGAAATCCTGCCCGGCATGTGCAGATAATCCTCCAATCGTTGCCACCTCCGCTTTCACCTCGTATTCCTCGCCAAATATTCTCACCCGCTTCTCCCTGTCCGCCAGCCGTCTGCCTAGGGTGAAGGGTGCCTGCCACGAGACGATCAGGATGGTATTCTTTGGATTCTCGATATTGTTGCGCAGGTGGTGCAAGATCCGCCCCGTCTCTGCCATCCCCGATGCCGAAATAATGATCATTGGGTCTTTACGTCCATTCAATGCTTTTGATTCTTCTACCGATCGGGTATAGATCAAGCGGTCAAAACCCAGGGCAGTGTGGTGTTTATCTGCCGCGATAAAAGCTTTCGTCTGGTCATCAAAACACTCCGGGTGCATTTTGAAAATATCGCTGGCATTCACCGCCAGGGGGCTGTCCACATATACCGGCACACTGGGCAATGCGTGGCTCTCAATCATCTGGTGCAGCGCGTACACGATCTCCTGCGTCCGCCCCACAGCAAACGCCGGGATGATCACCTTACCTCCGCGATTAAGTGTTCGCCCAACCACCTGGCGCAGCTCTTCGTATGCCCGCATGGGGTCCTCGTGAGGTTTATCCCCATAGGTGCATTCCATGATCAAGATGTCGGCAGAATCGGGCAGGATGGGGTCATCGATCAAAGGCAGGTCGCGCCTGCCGATATCGCCACTGAACCACACCCGCACCTTGTGTCTATTCTCTTCGATATCCAATACGATTGCCCCCGAACCCAAAATATGCCCTGCATCCACGATCTGCGCCTTAACCCCTTGCAGGGGTTCAAAAGGCTGGTCATAATTCACCGGGTTGAAGTACTGCGCCACCTGTGCAGCTTCAATTTGTGTATACAGCGGCTTAACAGGTGGTTCACCCGTCTTCCTGCGCCGCTTGTTGACGAACTCAACATCTGCTTCCTGGATATGCCCAGCATCCATCAGCATGATATTCGCCAGGTGGGCTGTAGCAGGTGTAGTATAGATCGGACCTCGGTAGCCTTGCTTCACCAAGTTGGGCAGGTTACCGCTGTGGTCAATATGAGCATGAGAAAGGATGACTGCATCGATTTTTCCCGGGTCAAATGGGAAGTTGCTGTTGCGTAAATACGATTCCTGCCGCTTCCCCTGATAGAATCCGCAATCCAGCAGCAGGTTGTTGCCATTGATACTCAACAAGTGCTGCGAGCCGGTAACCGTTTGTGCTGCTCCGTCAAAATAAATCCTCATGGAATATCCTCCTTGAACCGCGTGATTATTATAGCCCAGGTTGATTCCCAATCCTTTAACTGTGCGCTAGTATCTGCATACTTGGGTAACTAACCAGCTGCAGAGTTATTATTGAATTCGGTTTTTTTAACTCGAGTTTAAAAAAAGAAACCGGCTCAAGAGCCGGTTTCGAAAATGGTTCTGCGATGCACTTTCTGTCGTTTTTGAGGTCAAAAGACCTTTGTTAATTCATCGCTCAATTTCCGCCCTAACCAATTAGAATGATACCAGATACGAAAGGCGTTGTCTGTAAGGAATATTGGTGATTTCTTGCGAGGAATCCGTGAACTCTTATATAGTTGGATAAGAGCAATAAAGATCGTCATCTCCCGGTATGTTGAAATATTATCCTTATATAAAAGATACTCTGCTCGTTGCAGAAAACTCAAACCAGGCTTGATTTCAATTCTCAACGTTCGCTAAGAATCTCGGATCCCACCACCGATCAATATCCAACCCGGCTCTAATCCGTCCGCCTTGGGTTACCAACCGTACACCATCATCAATACCGCTCACACCAGCCCGGCCATCATATCTCAATGGACTCTGGAGGCTGAGCTTTTATCATGAAACCACCTGACTACCCAACTCGTTACTTTAATAAGGCGAAACCGGCTTTTCAGCCGGTTTCATAAATGGTTCTGCGATTTATCTGTTTGGTCAAACAATCTCTTGTATATTCATCGCTCAATTTCCACCCTAACCATTTACAATCATAGCTGGTTTGCCATCGTTTGTCTGCAAGGAAGCTCGGTGAATTCTTGCGAGGATTCATCGATTCTTTTTAAGATAATTGTCGATCTCAGGGTATAGTCTCCCCTCGCAGCAAAGAGCAGGGAAATTACTGCCCGTCCGACCTTTGGCGACTTGGGTTTTCATTATTCCTTCCCAATGCGATTAAACCTGAAACCGGCTTCTCAGCCGGTTTCTCAATTGGTCCTCTGATGTCCACCCTGATTACTGTTTGCTTATAATTTCATCGCTTAATTTCCGCCCTAACCATTTTGAATCATATCTTATTGAATATGGTTTGTCTGCGAGGAAGCCGTGTGATTCTATGCGAGGAAACATGGATTCTTTATTTCGGTTCTAATGCTATCTATCCGTCAGGCTTACCTCGCAGATAATTGAGGCTGGAATGCTGAAAATAACATCGGTTACTCTTAGTCCAGTGAGATCAATCCGTGTTTAATCGCAAATTTGATCAATTCGGGTAAATCTGAAATACCGAGCTTCTGCATCATCCGGCTTCGGTAAGAATCAACAGTCTTTGGTGAAAGGTTCAGGCTTTTACCAATCTGGGCACTGGTTTTACCTTCCACCACCATGCACAGGATTTCGTTCTCTCTCGCGCTGAGGCTATCAAGTGAATCTTCCTGTGTTTCGGCACGCGCCTGAACATAATCGTTGATCATGACGTGCGTGATTGGCCGTGAAAAGTACATCTCACCCGCATATACCGAGACGACTGCCTCCATCACTTCCCTTCCGGCTGATTCTTTTAACAGATAGCCGCGTGCCCCTGCCTGCAGCGCATGGAACACGTGGTCAGCTGTGCCCAACATCGAAAGGATGATCACCCGCACTTCGGGGTGCACTTTGAGGATCTCGCGGGTCGCATCGATCCCACTCAGGCCAGGCATGGAAATATCCATGATCACCACATCGGGCTGTAGCTCGCTCACTTCTTCCAGCACCTGCCTTCCATCGGATGCATCTCCCACCACCTTTATCTCTGGGTTGGCTTCCAACAGTGCCCTTAATCCATCCCTTACGATCGTATGATCATCCGCCAGGACAACATTAATTGCCACGATGATTCCTCCTAAACGTCACACATACCTCAGTCCCCTCGCCGATGGCAGAGTCGATTACCAGCTCAGCTCCGATGGAAGCTGCACGTTGCTGCATGGATAACAACCCCCAGTGAGGCTCCATCGATATACCCTTGATATCGTGGCTATCGAAACCCTGCCCGTTGTCTTTCACGGTCAGGCTTACCATTTCCCCTGTATTTCTGACCCCAATCTCTGCCCTGCTTGCCTGGGCATGTTTAGCAACGTTATTAAGCGACTCCTGGATCAGCCGGAATAAGACCTTTTCTACTCTTGTATCCAGCTGCAGGTCCGCTTTGTCCCCGCTCACTTGCGTCGCAATACCTGTACGGTTGCTAAAATCACCGCTGTACCATCTGATGGCTGCCATCAGCCCATATTCATCCAGCACTGGTGGGTTTAAGTCTGCCATCACATCGCGGATCTTGTGGGTCGTCTCTTCCACGATCATCAACGAATCACTTAATCGTTTCTGTATCTCCGCATTATTTTCAGGCTGAAGCTGGTTTTGTAGAATTTTCAGGTTCAGGTTGAGTCCGGTGAGGTTCTGACCAACCCGGTCGTGCAGCACGGTAGCGAGTTCCCGTCTTTCCAGCTCCTGTACTTCTTGTAGCCTCAAAGCCAGGTTACGCATTTGCACATTCGACTTCCTGATCTCCTCCAGCAGCTGCACCTGTGCTTGCTCAGCTTTTATTCGTTCAGTGATATCCCGCGAAATATTCTGAAAAAACCTCGGTTTCCCATCTGCATCCGTTACCAGCACAGTATTATTTTCAGTGGGTACCACCTCGCCAGATTTCTTAAGGTAGTGCCTGACATAAGGCATCAGGCGGCTGCCATTGATCAATATATCCATATTCAAGCTAACATCTGCTAACTCTTCAGGTACGGTTATATCCTGGATGGCTAACGACTCCAGCTCTGCCCGGCTGAATCCCAACAACTCGGCTGATTTTTGGTTAACCTGCAGGATTTTTCCATCCATTGAAGTCAGGAAAATGGCATCTCCTGCGTTCTCGAATAACGCCCGGTATGTATGCTCACTTTCGCGTATGGCCGTCTCAACCCGCATTCGTTCGCTGATATCGCGTATATTGATTGCCACCCAAAAACCACTGCTGGCGTCCAAACGGCTAAAATCTACCTCCATCGGGAACTCGCTGCCGTCCTTGCGGATCGCATACAGGTCCACTCCAAAACTGGATTGGCTGGTCAGAGAGTTTTCCAAAAGCTCCAGGAAATATGCACGCTGCTGTTCACGATATCGCACCGGGATAAGATTTGCATTTATATTCATGCCGATCATCTCATCCCGCGAGTAGCCAAATAGCCTCTCTGCCATGGCGTTGATCAGCAGGATCTTGCCCGATTGGTCCAGCACGAACATTGCATCGGGAGCCGATTCAACCACATCCTCGAACCGTTTTTCAGCCAATGTTCGCTGCGCAAGTTCCTCTTGCAGCTGGTTGACCGCCCGCCTCAGCTCATCCGTCCGTTCTAATACCACCAATTCCAATTGGTCCCGTGCCCTCTCCAGTTCTGCTTGGTCTCGCTTTAGCTTGGTGATCTGGTGTAAGACCACCACGTGCCCGATCGGGTTGGTGTAGGCGTCAGCCAGCAGGGAGATATGCAGGTCATAATACTCTTGCTCCTCACCCTCCCCCTCGGTAAACTCAGCCATATAATCTTTTGCATACCCAGCTTGTTTGATATGTTCCACCAACTCTGGCATCAGCTGGGGAAGATTTTTTCCCAGCGGTACTTCACCCAGACAGCTGATCATCTTTTTAGCCGATGGATTACTCTCGACAATGTTATCGTTCATGTCTAGCACGATGACACAGTCCGTCAGCCCGGCAAATACCGTCTCCTGAGCGATTGGCAGGATATTGACCAATTGGAAGCGAAATAAGCTGATCGAAAATAGGACGCCGGATATCAGGAATAAGAACGCAGTCCAGTCTAAAAAATGTTCAGGACTGATCCCGGTGACGTATAAAATATTGCCCATCCAGGGCAGCAAGATCGCCGAAAGCGCCAAAATTACCTGCCAGCGCTGTAAGCGGATGATTCCAAATAAGCTCGTCGCCAGCATGATTGACCCTAATAACAGTAGGGTATAGCTGAAGATCATTAAGACCCAAAACCATGGCCCTCGGGAAAAGTCCAGCATGACGATCTGTCCGAGTGGTTCCAATTTCACCTGCGCCCATACCAGGTTATGTAAGTCGTTGGTCCACACCAGGAGCAGGGTCACCACCGGGACGATCCCCAATAGGAACCGGTGATCCAGCACCCGCTTCATCCATTTAGGATATCCCAGGTATTGGGCCACGAAAGTGAACCACGCCAGGGGGATGACCACGATCCCAAAAAATTCGAATTTTTCCCAAAATAACTTGTAGGTCAGGCTGGAAGCCAGGAGCTCGAATGCATACCCCAACGACCATATTGACGCTCCAAGGATAAGCACGCTAAGCGCCTGCGAGCCTGGTGCTTTACGCTTCCGGACAATGAAAACTGACAGGAATAGTCCTAGCGAGGCACTTAAAATTAAGAGTGCAATATCGACAACGCGCAATTTTCCTCACTCCCCTCCGATAAATATAGTCGTAGCTCCTTAGACTCAGCCATATTCATTCAGCTAATATTAATTATCATATCACCGAGCCATCTGCTGGAAAGTGATAAGATAATTAATTACAGCTAATAATCTGCTGAATTAGGTCTTAAATAGATGATTCTAATAATGGTCTGGAATACAATCCTGACCTTGTCTATCACCGGAGTTGAAATATTCTCTCCTGTGATGGATGAGCGGATTAACCTGGCCGCTCTGACCACATTATCATGATGGATAAATATGCTACAATTATTGTCGGCATATGCCCCTTACATTAATAAGTTTATCGGTAGCAAGTTCGTTTCTCCCATTGGAAGGTAGTTAATTTATGGATTCGAAAGAGACACCGATTGTGGATGATGAAGCCGAGGTAAAACACTCCTTGGCTGAAGCTCAAGCTGCATTAGAGACATTGCGCTCCTTGCAGACGGATCACGGTGAGTCGAGCCATTCTCCGGTGGACGGGCTGGAACAGGCACAGGCAGGATTGAGTCAAGCGCAAGCCGCTCTCGAGCTGGTTTGCTCGGCATTAGACCAGGAGCTGGTCAGGCGCGAGCAGGCACAAGGCCTCCAGGGTGAATGGGAGCAGCGTTTTCAAGCCATCACCGATGCTTTCCCCGTCGCAGTGGGTATTTCGACTTTGGATGGCACCATCCTTTACCTTAATAAGGTATACACGGAGATTTATGGCTACAGCCTGGATGAATTGATGGCTTTGAACGCTGCCGATCTCTATTGGGATTCTCAGGACCGCCTCAAATGGTTCAACGAGCTCCAGGAAAAAGGTTCAGTCCACAATATCGAAGTTCAACTTAAACGCAAGGATGGCACGCCTTTCTGGGCCCTCCTGACCGCTATCCGGACCAATTACGCCGGTGTTCCCGCCGTAATAGGCTCTATCCTTGATATTAGCGAATACAAACACATGCAGGCAATCCAACGGGAGACTGATCAGCTCTACTCCGCTATCTTTGACAGGTTCCCGTTTGCCCTCTCGCTCACCCGAATGCCGGAAGGCATTCTGGTAGCAGTCAATGATACCTTTCTGACCTTGTTTGGCTTCAGCCGCGATGAACTGATTGGAAAAACCAGCCCAGATTTGGGGATTACCGATTCGGAATCTCGCAACCAGGTGGCTGCACAGCTGAAACAAAATGGCTTTGTGCGTGATTTTGACTGTGTTCGTCGGACAAAATCCGGGGATGAGTGGATGCTTTCTCTTAGTTTGGATTGGGTTATGCTCGGCGGTGAGAAATTTGTGCTCACCACGGTCCGTGATATTACTGCCGATAAACAAGCTGAACAAGCCCTTATAGCCACCCAACTTGAGGCCGAGAATGAGCGCAATCGTCTTCTGGCTGTCATGCAAGCGCTACCGGTGGGCGTCGCTATCCTGGACGCACAAGGCGGTAACGTCCAAGGCAATCGCGCCTTCGATCAGGTGTGGGGTGGACCGCGCCCAGATGTGTCTGATATCGCCGATTACAGCGCCTTTAAAGCCTGGTGGGCCGATACCGGGAAGCTTGTGCAGCCCGAGGAATGGGCTTCTGCTCAAGTTGTGCAGAAAGGCGTTTCTGTCACCGGGCAGGTGATGAAGATCCAGCGTTTCGATGGCTCATTTGCCTATATTCATAATAATGGAGCCCCCATTTTCGATCAGAGCGGAAAGGTCATCGGCAGCGCTGTCGCCATTCAGGATATCACTGAGCTGAAGCAGCGCGAAGGCGAAGTCCGCCAGCTCAACCGCACGCTGAAGGCACTCAGCAATAGCAATCAGGCCATGCTCCACGCCGGAAATGAAATTGAATTGCTCAACGAAGCCTGCCGCATCATCGTCGAAGACTGTGGCTTTGCCATGGTTTGGATTGGCTACGCTGAGAACGATAAGCGAAAATCGGTTCGCCCGGTAGCTTCGGCTGGCTTTGAACAGGGTTACCTAGAACAATTGGAAATATCATGGGCAAATACTCCCCGTGGACGTGGCCCTACCGGGACTGCCATCCGCACGAAAAAACCCAGCCGTTGTAACAACATGCTTACCGATCCTCAATTCGCCCCCTGGCGGGAAGCTGCCATCAAACGCAGTTACGCCTCCTCCCTCGTGCTTCCCTTGCTGTCAGGTAATCGCGCCTTTGGCGCCCTGAATATTTATTCCAGGCAGCCTGAAGGCTTTACCGATGAAGAAGAAAAGCTGCTCTTTGAGCTAGCAGGCGATCTGTCCTATAGCATCATCTCCTTCCGTTTGAGAGCTGACCAGGCTCGTTCTGCAGAATTGATTCGTTTGAGCGAGCAGCGTTATCGCACCCTGTTCGAGAACATGTCCGAGGGATTCTCATTGCACGAGATCATCTGCGATGATCGTGGCACTCCTTGTGATTATCGCTTTCTCGACGTCAATCCTTCCTTCGAGCAGCTCACCGGTCTGAAGCGGAACAAAGTAATTGGCAAGCTCGCCAGCCAGGTGGTACCCGGTCTTGAGCCATTTTGGCTTGAAACTTACGCCAAGGTAGCCCTCACGGGTGAGCCGGTTCAATTTGACAACTATACCGAGGCGCTCAGGCGGCACTATCGGGTGTATGCGTTCCGTCCAGCAGCAGGGCAGTTCGCGGTGATATTTATGGACATCACGGAGCAAAAACAAGCCGAGGAAGCCCTGCGTCTGAGCGAAGAGAAATATCGCACCATGGTTGAGACGGCGGCTGAGGGCATGGTGATGGCCCGCCCGGATGGGACATTCTTTTATGCCAATCAGCAGATGGCTGACATGTTGGGCTACCCGTTGGAAGAAATCATCGGGAGGCCAGGCACTGACTTTATGTACGACGACCAGCAGTCCCTGGTAAACCAGCTGCGGGAAGAGCTGCACTCCGGGAATGTGCTGCACGGTGAGTTCAAATTCCGCCGTAAGAATGGATCGGCAGTGTGGTCGCTGTACAACGCCTCCCCGATATTCAATGACCATGGTGAGCACATCGGTAACCTCACCATGCACACCGATATAACCGCCCGCAAGCAGATGGAGTTACAGCTAAGCTCGATCGCCGAAAAGTACGCTACCCTGTTCAACAACACTTTAGATGGCGTCTGGATCCATAACCTTGAGGGGGAAATTCTGGAAGTCAATGATGCCTACTGCCAGATGTCGGGTTATTCGCGCGACGAGCTCACCCACATGCATGTGAATGCACTCGAAGCCGATGAGCAGGTGACCGATCATATCCAGATACTACTCGCCCAGAAAGGTCACGACCACTTCGAGTCACACCAGCGCCGTAAGGATGGAACCATATTCGATGTGGACATCACATCCTTGTATTTCGAGCAGGAGGGTGGTCGTATCGCCATCTTCGTGCGGGATATCACCGAGCGCAAGCGAGTAGAGCAGCGCATGGCTTACCTGGCCAGCTTCCCCGAAGTCAATCCAAGACCCATTACTGAAGTCGACCTGCATGGGTCGATCCACTACGCCAATCCCTCCGCAACGAAGTTATTTCCCGACCTGATAGAACGAGGTTTAGCTCACGAATGGCTGGTTGATTGGGATTCCGTCCTGCAGCCTATTCTGCAAGGCCAGGCGGAGGTCACCTTCCGCGATGTCGCCATCGGAGATCGGTTTTATCACCAGGTTTTGAATTACATTACCCCGCAGGAGGTAGTCCGTATTTATGGGATGGATATCACCGAGCGCAAGCGGGCGGAGCAGGCCCTGCGTCAGGCGCATGATGAGTTGGAGCTAAAGGTGCTGGAGCGCACGCAGGAGCTCAATATCGCCAATGAGCAGCTGCATGGCAAAATTATCGAGCACCAAAAGGCGCAAAGCGAGCTCGAATCCAACATGCAAGAGCTCCAGGTAATCGAAGAAGAGCTGCGCAATAACAATGAGCTGTTGGTGGAAGCGCAGAAAATATTGGATACAGAGCGCCAGCGATACCAGGATTTGTTCGATTTCGCCCCTGATGGCTACCTGGTGACCGATGGGAATGGGCTGATCCTCGATGCCAACCAGTTTGCTTCCCAGCTCCTGGTAATCCCGCATCACAGTCTGATTGGAAAACCACTGCTGGTCTTTATTGCCTCGGCTGATCATCCCAGCTTCCATCATTTGTTATCCACATTCAAGCTACAACATGCAGTACAGTATAAAGAATTGAGACTGCTCCCCCGTAAAGGAGCACAGGTTTCAGTTGCAGTCACAATCTCATCGGCCAAAGATCCAACCGAAAAAGACACCCTGCGCTGGACGCTGCGCGATATCACCGAACGCAAGCTCGCTGAAGAGATCATCAGCCAAAACTCCCTGCGCAATGCAGTCATGTCCGAGCTTTCCCAATCGCTGGCTGCAGCCAGCCTGGATGAGCATGCCATCCTGGATATCGTGGCGAAAACTGCCTCTACTTCGATCGGTGATGGCTGTGTGATTAATTTAGCGGCGCCACACGGTCAGGGGCTCAACACAGTCGCCTGGCACCATAACCAGCCTGAGATGCTTGCGATGATGAACACTTTGCTCTCCTCGGTCCAATTTCAAATCGCGGATGGGTTGTCCGAGCGGGTATACCAGACTTCGATGCCCGTCCTGATCCAGAATATGGATGCAGTCGTGCTGGATCTCATTCGGGAGGAGCTGCGCAGTTATATCACTCAGGTAGGAATATCCAGCCTGCTTATCGTGCCGCTTATAATATCGGGTAAAACGATTGGTACCATCAGCATGGTACGCAGCCGTGGCAGTCAGGTATTTTCAGGCGAGGATCAAGACCTGTTGGAAATCCTCGCCCTTCGTACTGCCCAATCGATCCACAATGCTCGCCTTTACCAGGAGCTGCAAAACGCCTTGCGTAAGGAAATCGAGACACACGACCAGTTGGTGCAGGCTGAAAAGTTTGCCGCAGTCGGGCGCTTGCTGGCTTCCATCACCCATGAGATCAACAACCCGCTCCAGACGATAAAAAACTGCCTGTATTTGACCCAGATGGATACCTCCCCGGGGACGCCTGCGTTCGATGCGCTCAGTATGGCGACCGCTGAAACCAACCGCTTATCCAACCTGGTCGCCCAGCTGCGCGAGCTCTACCGCCCACCCAGCCATGGTCAAAGCCGCCCCGTACAGCTGCCCGCCTTGTTGGGTGAAGTGAGGACGCTGCTGGCAGGTTACCTCCAGGAAAAGCACGTTACCTGGGAAGTGGTTCCTCGTACCACCGGTTTCTTCAAAAGTACAGTGATAGAAGCCGTGCCCGACCAGCTCAAGCAAGTGTTCCTGAACATTTGCCTGAATGCCATAGATGCCATGGAACCAGATGGGGGCAAAATTTCCATTAGCTATATACGGCCTGCGGAGGATGATAGGATTGGTATTTGCATTCGCGATACCGGCCCAGGGCTTACGCAGGAAGTGAAAGAGAAGCTGTTCGAGCCATTCACCACCACCAAGGAAAAAGGTTTGGGGTTGGGGCTGGTGATCTGTTACGACATCATGCAGAAACACAATGGAAGTATTGATGTAGAGAGCGAACCCGGTGAGGGTGCCGCTTTTACCCTATGGCTGCCGGTCAGGAAGGCGGAAGGATGAAAAATCAAGCAAATGGTACCCAGCAAGGATCAATTTCATCCTTTGATGTGGTCGCCATCGCTGCCTCAGCCGGCGGGCTGAAGGCAATCAATGCCGTGCTTTCCAACCTGCCCGCCGAATTCCCCGCTCCAATCGTCATCGTCCAGCATCTCGACCCGCGCCACCGCAGCTTGATGGCTGAGATCCTCGCCCGCAACACGCCCCTGCAGGTCAAACAAGCCGAAGAGAGCGAATCCGTGCAACCCGGGCTGGTCTACATCGCTCCACCTGACCGCCATCTGCTGGTTAACCCAGATGGCACCCTAACTTTATCCCAATCTGAGCTGGTGCATTTCGTGCGCCCCTCCGCCGACTTGCTATTCGAATCTGTCGCAGCCAGCCACAAGGAGCGCGCCATCGCGGTGGTGCTCTCCGGCACCGGCACCGACGGCTCCATGGGTGTTCAGGCAATCAATAAAATGGGGGGCACTGTGATCTGCCAGGCGGTCGAAACAGCCGAATTTACCGGGATGCCCCTGGCGGCAATGCAAAGCAAATGTGTCGATTTTTCCCTCCCCCTGGACGAAATCGCCGCTGCATTAATCACCCTGGTGATGAAAGGTGAGTCGCTATGAGTTCCCAGGAACTTCCCAACCCTCAATTCGAAGCCCTGTTGGACTATTTGCACCTCAATCGAGGCTTCGATTTTACCGGCTACAAGCGCGCAAGCCTGCTGCGACGGGTGGACAAACGCCGCACGGCCCTCTCTCTGGCAAGTTATGCTGATTACCTCGATTATCTGCAAGTCCATCCCGAAGAGTTCGAGCTGCTCTTCGATACCCTGCTGATCAACGTCACCTCCTTCTTTCGCGATAAACCCGCCTGGGATTACATGGCATCTGATATCCTGCCGCGTATTATCCCATTCAAGGACTCCCTGGAACCAATCAGGGTATGGAGTGCCGGGTGTGCCTCAGGTGAGGAGGCCTATACCCTGGCAATGGTCCTCGCCGAATACCTTGGGATGGAAGCCTTCCACCAGCGCCTGAAAATCTACGCCACCGATATGGACGCAAACGCTCTGGCGCGAGCTCGCCAAGCTATCTACTCTTTTGATGAAGTTAAAGAAGTGCCGGTAGACCTGCTTGGCAAGTATTTTACTCCCGTCAACCATGCTGACTATGTGTTTAACAGTGACTTGCGTCGAGCCGTCATTTTCGGACTGCACGACCTGGTGCAGGATGCGCCTATCTCGCGGCTCGACTTACTGGTGTGCCGGAATACACTGATGTATTTCAACGCCGAAACCCAGGGGCGCATATTGGCTCGCTTCCACTTCGCCTTGAATGAGAGGGCCATCTTGTTCCTGGGCAAGGCCGAAATGCTGCTCACGCATGCCAACCTCTTCTCTGCGCTGGATGCTAAGCACCGCTTCTTCACCAAAGTCACCGGGTCAGATTTTCGGAAAAATCTGTTTTCCTTGGGGCAAACCGGCGATGATCCGGATTCCAACCATCTGGGGCGATTAATACATCTGCGCGACTTGGCTTTCGATAGCTCTCCTGAAGCAGAGCTGATCCTGGATATCAATGGGGTCCTACTGGCGGTTAGCGAGCGTGCCAGGCAGCTATTCAACCTGGCACAAAAAGATGTCGGTACCTTGATCCACGAGATGGAAATTTATTACCAGCCGGTATCACTGCGACCTTTAATCGACCAGGTGGTGGCAGACTCCAACCCCTTGACGGTCCCGGTAGTCGAGCTGAAGAGAGCGGAAGGAAATTCAATTTATTTCGAGGTAAATGTCCTGCCACTGTCAGATGACCGCAAGCGCGTAATCGCCATCAATTTCGTCTACAGAGATATTACCCGCAGCAAGAACCTGGAAGAGAAGCTGAAAATTTCATCCACCGAGCTCGAGACGATTAACGAAGAGCTCCAATCCACCAATGAAGAGCTGGAAACTACCAATGAAGAGCTTCAATCCACCGTCGAAGAGCTGGAGACCACCAACGAGGAGCTGCAGTCAACCAACGAAGAGTTGGAGACGATGAACGAGGAGCTCCAATCTACCAATCAGGAATTGGAGACGATCAACGATCAGCTAAATCTGCGCACCACCGAGCTGAACTACTCCATGGGCTTTTTAGAGACAGTGCTGACCAACCTGAAGGTTGGCGTGGTGGTAGTGGACCGTGACTTCCACATCATGAACTGGAACAATCACGCCGAAGAATTATGGGGGCTGCGCTCGAGTGAGGTGATGGGGGTCTCGCTGCTCGGGTTGGACATCGGCCTTCCGGTTGAGCAGCTGAAACATCCCATCCGCTCCGTGCTGGATGGAAAATCCGATATTCAGGAGTACGTGCTCACCGCTACCAACCGCCGGGGGAAACCCATCACCTGCCGGGTGACGTGCACCGCTTTCAGCGGAGGGGCCGAAGAGCACCAGGGGGTGGTCTTGATGATGGAAGCAGAACAGGATGAGAAACCATGAAGACCAACACAGAAACAATTTTGGTGGTCGATGATGAAGAAAACCTGCGTCGCACACTGGCGCTGATCCTGCAGCGGGAAGGATACAACGTAGTAACGGCTGGCAGTGTGGGCGAAGCTCGAGGCTGCCTGGAAGGCGGCGCTTTTGACCTGGTATTCCTGGATTTAAAACTCCCCGATGCCAGTGGTCTAACTCTGTTGCCCGAAATGCGCGACCAATATCCAGATATGCCTGTGCTGATCCTGACTGCCCATGATAAGCTGGGATCGGCACTTGAAGCGGTGCGCTGTGGGGCGCGCGATTATCTGCTCAAGCCGGTGGACCCGCCCATCCTCATCGCTCGGGTTAAGGATGTGTTGGCAGGGGGATAGCCATAGTTGTCGCCGCCATCCTCTTGTAGCCGCTATTGACATACCCCCCACAGTTCTTGGAGGAGGATGCCCCCGAGTATTCTTGGAGGGGATATTGGCGGTACAGGCCAGCCGTGATCTCTTTTGTAGCCGCCATCGCTGATGGCGGTGCGAGCCGTGATTTCTATTGTAGCCACGATCGCTGATGGCAGTACGGGCCAGCCGTGATCAACGATCACGGCTACAAGACCAAATGGCTAAAACATCAATAACTAAATATCAAACTGACAGATCATATATTTCACCTTGCCAAGGCCAATCCTCAGACTTCTTGACCAAGCCTTTCCTAACTGGATTCTCACGCACGTACTCCCATTTTCGAATGTAACTCTCTTCTGATCGTAATAGGTGATCAAAATACTCTTTCTGCCAGAGTGGCGGTTTATCGCCTCTTATTTCTAACTGATTTTCTCGGTAGATTCTTTTAGATGTCCATTTTTTCCATTGTTGCACAAATTTTGATAAATCTTTTTGGCCAGGTTCATCAATCCCTTGTTTGTTGGCGCAGAAGAAATGAACATGATCCGGCATAATAACATAACGACCGATTAACCATCCGTGACGATTTAACGCTCCACACCACTCTTCAACAAGGATGTTTGCGATCCGAGCATTGTCAAGGATATATTTACGACCATGAGTACATGTAGTAATGAAAAAAATCGGGTCAGGTGACCATATCCTTGAAAAATGTGGGAGGTGGGTATGAAGAGGCATGACCTTTATTTTACCCCGATGAATATTGTTCTCAGGTTAATTATACGGGTCTTGACCAACGAACACGATTACCACGATCTTTTTATAGCCGCCATCCTCTTGTAGCCGCCATCGCTGATGGCGGCGTGGGCTAGCCCCCCACTGTTCGTGGAGGGGGCCAGCCGTGATCAACGATCACGGCTACAAGACCAAACGACTACCACACTCATCTCTTATCCAACCCCCATTCCTGGTTCAGCTGCCGGATGGCTTCATTAACGATGTCATTTAAATACCTCTCCAGCCTGTCACCTCCATCGCCTCCATTTATCTTGATCAGCCTTGCCAACCGCACACATCCCATACCGTACAGGTCCACCAGGCGCATATATTCGGCTGCATCGATATTCTGCAACACCCGCTGGTAGATATTCCTGAGCAGCAGCCGGCTGGTGGCAATCTCTTCCACTACACCGCCCTTTACTGTCAATCCATCCTCCGAAATTCCGTATACGTGCTCACGTATCTTTTGGCTCACCGGCGGTCGCCCAAAGTGCGCCTCGATCTCATCCAGTTTAGCCAGGGTCTCTTCTGCCTTGGTGTCTTCCTTTTCCTGCTTCGCGGATTCGTCCAATGTAACGAGCAGCCCCAAGCGCTGGGTGGCTTTGGAATAAGCCTCTACCAGGCGGGCTGCATCGCCTTCGCGTTCCAACAAGCCGCGCATTAGCTTGCGCAGGCAGTCAGTTTCTTCTTCCATCCCGTGGATATTTTCCTTCAGCACTGCTTTCACTGCATCACGATCCTGCTTGCGGCAGAAAAACCCATGGGTGATAGCCTCCACCCCAGTTAACTTGTTTGCCTTCCTCCTCGGCGGCTGTACTTCCACTACAGGTCTATCTGAGTCGAGCGTGCGTTCAACCATCAGCTCCAGCAGCCTGCCGAGCCTGGATTTCATCTCTGTGAGACTTACCCGGCTGTCCATGAATACTTTCATCCCAACCCAGCTTTCTCCATTCTCCAGCTTGAACCTAATTGCGGTGTGTCGAAGAGCCATCGGATGTAATTTTTCTTCGGCAATGCCCAACTTCCTGCTATAAATTTTCAAATTGGCGAGGATGGACGAGTAGGATAATTCGTGCTGCTCCAGCCAGTCTTCAGATTTTCTGCCAGTATTCCCACTGTTTGGTCGGGACAGCAGGGTAAAGATATACTTGCCTGACCGCATCCCGTCCAGCCTGCCACTCGCCTGTAAATATGCTTTTATCGCCTGCCACACATCATCGGGCAACCTCACAGGTTCACCGTCAGGTCGCCAGACCACCGACACACCGCTTTCATCCTGCTCGATCTGCTCCCACTTGAGGTGCTGGAGAGCGATTAATTTCACCCCAAGATTGATCCGGGCGAGAAAAAAGGCGAATTCGCGTTTACCCAATTCCGACCCATCCTTTTTGAGGAAGTCCAGAAAAGCCCCGACTTCATCACGCGTCCACAGGCATATTCCTTCAAAATACTTGTACTTAATCCTTGATACCTCCTTTGCCGGGTTAAAACGCGTTGGGCAGAGCGAGTCAACATGATGCTCATCGCACCAGCAGTAAAAGGCGCGGATGAAGCCCAGGGTAGGGTTGATGGTGCTCCTGGCAAAGCTTTCCTGCTCCAACCAGGAGAGATGAGACTCGATATCCTCCGGGGCTATTCGCCAGGGCATTTTTGCGATGTGCCGCACGAGGCGCCGCCAGGCGAGGCGTGCCTGCTTGGCAGCACCATTGTGGGAATCCCTTTTAAAATGATCGATCCATTGATCGAAAGCACGCGACCATTTTTTGAGCTGCCGGGAGGCCGCGACGTGGGCAGTGTTGGCCGAATCGCCAAAGTAAAAGCTGAAGAGCAGAGGGGTGGGATTTTTGTTGTCCATGGTTCCTTGTGTATGGTATGGTGTTGTGATGAGGCGACAGCATCGTTCTCACATCGCCGGATAAATATCCCATGCCAGGCATAATGCCCATGATTCTTCTTTTCTCCCTGCCAGGATTGCTAACCGCATGATCCCCCACATTATCGATCAAAGATCGATCGATATACGACTGCCTTTTACCGATACAACCCAATCGGTACATGAGATGGTGAGTAATTACGCACTTACCGATAAAGACCATACCGGTATACGGACGTCATTATCTAAAATGAAATAATGATGACGTCCTAATGTAATTACTCACCTCTTCGAGTATTTCTCTTTTGGTTGCTAGAAGGATTCTGTCATTGCGAGACCAGCGTTTTTTGCTGGTCGTGGCAATCTGCTTTTATCAAGATTGCTCAACAGATTATCCATTCACAATTGATCAATTAAGTTCGTGGAAGATTGCTCCCGAAAAACAGCGAGGACAGGTTCGGCAAAAACCGCCTCGCAGTGACACAATAAGGGAATATCATTCTCCCACCAAGAACTGGGGGATCTTCAATACGGTTAATCTATTTGATTTACCAAATTATAGCTCTGGTAAGTGGCAAAGTGAACTCGGTGAGTAGTTACAGTCTAATGTAATTACTCACCGCGGGATAGAAATCGTTAGCAAAATCATTGATGCGGTGAGAACCTAAGTATACTGTCCGATGATTCAGACTCCCCCAACCTCCCCCAATTTCCAAAAAACGGAAATTAGGGGAGGAGAAAAACCGTTCACGTATCTTGGCATCGTCAGACCGGAAACAACAGTGCACAGTCGGAAGGGTGAGTAATTACGTCCTAATTATAGCACAATTGTTCTAATCCACAAGAGGGATAAGAAGATTTAAGGTTTCTTATGTGGGAATTTGGATAAGGGATATTAAAATGATTACCAGACATCTATCCAGGTGCGGATACCAGGAAAAGTACTGCTACATGTAAGAGGATAAAACCAGTCTCTTTATTGTGATGGGTGATCTTCCCTTCCTGGTCACAAACCAGGTGATCATATCTCTCGCATCCAAATCTCGAGGACGGGGTAGGAGATCTTATCCGCAGTCCAATAATAAATAACTCTAAAAATAAGGGGGAGGCAGGCGAAGTGTCACTTGACGTGGTGTCATTCAGACACGCCCGGTGTTCCTCCCCAATATATTATTCGCGTTATTTGTGTGCGCTATCTGGCAACCCGGAAGGTAAACGTTATGGGGAGAACGCGCAGCGGAAACCTGCCCAGTTGTATTCTACATCTGGATATTGAGGCCAGCGATCGGCCAATTGTAAGCTATTAAGGTCTGAGGACCAACTACCCCCGCGCAATATTTTTTCAGTGCCACTCAGCGGACCCTGCGGATTGCTAGCGGGTGAATTCCAGTAATAATCCACCTGGTACCAGTCACTCACCCATTCAGCTACATTCCCAGCCATGTCCAGCACTCCATACGGACTTGATCCTAACGGGTAGCTGCCCACCTGGGTGGTGTCATCCATACAAGACTCCCCCATCCACGTATTGAACCCGTTTACCATGCTGCAGTCGGGGTGCTGGTCACCCCACGGGTAAATGCGCCCATTGCCGGTACCCCTGCCAGCTTTTTCCCACTCTGCTTCCGTGGGTAAACGCTTGCCAGCCCACAAACAGTAATCCATTGCATCCTCCCAGGATACGGAAAGAACCGGATAGTCCTTGAAGGAGGAGTTGTCATAATAGAAAGGACGGGTGTTGGAGGCAGTATTTGATGGAGGTGCACAGCCTGCTCCCGCCACACACTTGGCGTATTGAGCATTAGTGACTTCGTAGGTGTCGATATAATAGCTATCCAGGTAGATAAAGTGGATGTACTCGTTATCATCATCGCAAGTTCCAGGTGCCTCATAGCAGCCCATCATGAACTCACCCCCGGGCACATACGCCATTAGTAAAGGGTCATAGGTCACCCACGGCAGATAGACAGAATGAGATTGGACGGGATCTTCCTGTGTGGCTTGCGCACCACTTAGCGCTGGAAGGAACAATGAAGAAACCAGGACAATACAGAACAAGCGGACAAGCAGTGAACTCATCTGAGTAATACCTCCCTAAGGCTGTAAGTCTGACGCACATCGGATACCGAAATAGTGGCGGGCATCTTGGGCATTGGCATTGCGGAACGCGGCACGCAATCCCTCCCCACCCACAAACCAGCTCCCGCCGCGATACACGACACTACTCCCAATAGCCGGACCGGTGGGGTTATCGTACGGCGAGACGGAATAGTAGTCAGCTTGCCACCAGTCGTTCACCCACTCATTTACATTACCCGCCATATCCAATGCCCCATACGGGCTGGCTCCGAGTGGGTAGCTGCCCACCTGGCTGGTGTCGCCGACACAGTATTGCCCGCTAACATCGATATAGGAGTTCGCCAGGCTGCAATCCGGCTGACCGTCTCCCCACGGGTAGGCGCGCGTATCGCTTCCACCTCGCGCGGCTTTCTCCCATTCAGCTTCCGTCGGCAGGCGTTTGCCGACCCATTGGCAGTAGTCATCCGCGTTGAACCATGAAACCCAAATAACCGGGTAATTAGCGTAACTCGGGTTGTCGTAATATGAAGGACGAGTTTGGGAGGCATTTGACGCTGGCGCGGCGCAGATACCTTTCGTAACGCACTCAGCATACTGGGCATTGGTGAGTTCAAATTTATCGATATAGAATGCGTCCAGGTTAACGGCGTGCAGTGGAACCTCGTAGGGAGAACATGCATATCCACCGTTGTGGGCGGGGTCACAGCCCATCTGGAACTCGCCAGCCGGGACGAAAACCATTACCGGGAAAAAGTGTTTGCTTACCCAGGGGATAAAAACCTTATGTTCCTGCGCCACGCCAGCTGCTGGATCTTCAGGAGTTGGAGCAGCTTGCGTCCATAGGGGAGCTGTAAGTAAGAATAAAAAAGCCAGAACAATACTGAACATGCTGATAAGGTTTTTAATCATTTGAGTGTCATCCAATCATTTGACCTGCCATCTGAGGTTTTAGGTCAATCTATTGCATTTGCTTTGTGTTAAATGGAACAAATTCTAATCCATCATTTTATCCGATATTCGAATTAATACCCCCAAAAGATGATCCGATTCGGGATGGATTCATCGTAGAGGCCGATCGAGTCTGGGTCCGGTATGTTCTTCTACCGGGCGTTGTTCCCGACAATTGAGCGCATTCTTTTTTCGAAATATCGCAGTGTTATTTATACCTGCGATACCGGGAAAACGCTCCGCCCCGTTTATTTTCAGTCGCCCGCCTTACTCCTGCCATATAGTGTACTTCATCGCGTTTTTTTTGTGTCTACAAAATCGGGTTAGGCCCAGTTATTCTCTCCTCCCCCAAGTACAAAAAAAGTACCTGGGGGAGGCAGGAGGGGGGTCATCTTTATTCGGTATTCGTTTCGGAAAGCAGGTGCATTATCCCACAATCATGCGGGTACCTTTTCCCGCCACAAACTTCGTTTCACATCCTTATAAGTCTGGCAATTTATCATGCACAACCCATCTCCTGGTACTATATTATGCAATAATATTAGATTAGAATTGCTTGACTCTCATTTATTTTTGTTGTATGATATTACTGAGACCATAATCTCTCACCCGCGCACATAGATCGCGGTATCAAACCACCATCCAGGGTTTGATAGCAAGGCACAACCCATCCCAGCCGCTGAAGGTCCATCCTCAGCGGTCGTTTGTTTTTCCCCAGTCCTTGAAGTAGAAGCTTCTCGAACGTACTTTATTATCTATGAGCAACATAGTTTATTGTATTTAAGTCAGCGGGGGAAACTGAAAGTAGCTAAATGGTAAGTCGGAGCCTCTGCTCAAGGTGTAGAAAGGAGGGCATCACCATAAGATACTCACAACCTGTTTTACACACAATATCGTCCAATCGCGTTTTGGGAATGTAATCAAGATTAACCGGTAAAGGTTATTGTAAATACGAGGGTACAAATATGAGTGTCAAGAATGATAAAAAAGTGATCCAATCCAAGGCGCTTAATTTGGAGCCATATACCAAAGAGCGCGGGATGTTCAAGGCATATCTCCTTCAAAACCCAAATTATTTCGGCAATATCGTCGAAAGTAAGCTAAAACCCATCCTGCCTATCACGGGAAACACTTATTATGAGGAGCTCGGCTGTTTGGGCTACCACCCTCAGCAGAGGCGCCTGGAAGGCGTGGTCTATGTTTACCAGCCCACAGGCTACGGCACCGATATCTGCGGTCCCGGTACCCCGGAATACGTCCGCTTCTACCTGTCATTTGACAATGGCGCCACCTGGCAGGACCAGGGGATGACCTCTTTCCAGGCTTACAATATCCCCGAGGGCACCGAGGGTCGCATGCGGCTGGAATTCGCCGTATCCCTGCCGGTCAAACCCAAACCGAAGTTTTGTTGGGTAGACCCGTTGATCCGGGCACGCGCCATCCTGTCATGGAACAACCCCCCTCCTGCCAACCAGCCCAACTGGCACCCTGTATGGGGCAACGTGCGCGATGTCACTATCCTGGTGGAACCGCTGCGCTTCATCTTCCCGCATGAGCTGTTCGAGGTCGCCAAGGTAAAGTATCCCCCCTGGTTCGATGAATTTCTACCTCCCGACCTGCCCATCGAGACCAAGCCCAAGCTCCTTTCCGCCACGGAGCTTGCCGTGCACTACAAGGGTCAGGATGTGCCGGTGCACCGCTTCGCCTTCAAGGAGCTGTCTAACTTTGTAACTTCCAAGACTAACTTGAACGCCGAAGCTTTTGCCACCATGCTGCCGGGGATCAAGCTCGATCCGGATATCTTCAACTTCCTTTTCCCCATCACCGATGGGGATACCAGCTATGAAGAGCTCAAGTGCATCGGTCTGGATCCAAACTTCCCCGATACCCTGGTGGGAGTGATCCAGGTAAAGAAAACCGCCGGATATTCTGGTGGACCCTGCACCCAGGGAAGCCATGAGTACGTCACCTTCTGGGCAGACTTCGATGACAATGGCAACTTTGAGACCTGCCTGGGAACGGCTGACGTGCGGGTATACGACGTGAAGGTGCCGCTGCAGGGTGTGTATTATGCCGTGCGCCTGCCCGTGAACCTCAGCGAGTACCGCCAGCCCTGCAAAAAGGGACCCAGGCTGGTGCGCATCCGCGCCATCCTGTCGTGGAACGTTGCCGTACCGTGCAATGATCCCACCCATGTACCCACCTGGGGTAACCGCGAGGAGACGCTGATCAACATCGCCCCAGTGGCGGGTGCACCCGCCGGAGAGATCGCCATTCTGGGCGGTATCCCCACTTCCATGATCGATCCCCTAACCGGGCTGACCACCAAGGATGCAGTTTTCGCCACCAACAACCTGCCTCCTGATAACCCCGATGGGAACCTGCTCACCGCCGATGGCAGACCTTGCCCGTTTGGCGGTCGGGTCACCGTCCAGGGAGCCCCGGTGCTCTTGCACAGCTATAAAGTGGAGGTGACACCCTACGGTGGTGGCGCACCCACTGCTGTGGTGACCGATCTGACCCTCACCCGCCAGAACGGCACCACCTGGGTGCATAAAGCCAGCCCGATCACGCTGCGCTTCGACTACGTCGATTTTACCCAAAACATCAACAGCGTGCTTGCCCAATGGGACACGACGGGTGACGCTCTGTGGTGGGTCAAGCTCACCGTCTACGATGGCGCCGGCAACCCGCTTAGCAGTGATGTCCACCTGATTCAGCTCGATAACACCTGGCCGGAAGCTTCCATCGAGATCACCACGGGCACAGGCAACTGCGGCAAGTTCGCCATTGGAACCCTGCTCAAAGGGAACTTCGTCGCCCGTGACGCCAACCTGAGCCACTACAACCTGGCTACCTACCCGAGCATTAACACCGCACCCGTGGGTGTGCCGAACCCATCCTCCGGGCTGGTTAATACTGCGGTTGCACCCGGTAACACCTGGGACCTGGATACCACATTAATGGTGCCCTGTGGTTATGTGGTGTGGGTTGAAGCCGTGGACCTCACCATTGTCAACAGCCAGTCGACTGGCCATTATAGCCCGGCAAGTGCCGGTTTCTGCCTGGAAGGAGGCCCGAAGAAAACGAAGTAAGGATTTTTCGTAGGGGCGGACCAGTCGGGTGTTTCCTACTACCTGAGTGTCGCTCCGCCCTTACAAATTTATTATTTCCTATTGGGGTAAAAAAAACCGGGCGTTCCCTGGTGTATGGTTCTAAGGACGATCTCTATCCGAAAGATCGTGAGTGGCATACATCAACCTGGAATCGCAACAATCCGAGGAGAACGTGCAGCGAAAACCAGCCCAGACTTCGACCGTACATCGCCCACGCTTGACCCTGCCAGGTTGATAAAAAATCCTCTATGCACTTCCAAATCGCATGACCCTGGTCGGAATTCCTTGAATGGTCATCGACACCAGAAATGGAAACCATCCATCTGCCCGGTGACCACCTCAGTTAGTCTATCAGCTTGCCAAACCAACCATGCCGCTCCATCCACTTCGCTGTTTCCAGCACAGGTACAATCGTTATTGCCAGCCCACCGATGATCAACCAGTCCACCAAAGGCAGGTAATAGGTACCAAAAGCGTCATGCAGGAAGGGGACATAAATGATCACTATTAACAGCACCATTTCCCACAGAATCGCGCTATTCAACCATTTGTTGGCAAATGGTCTATTCAGCACCGAATGCCGGTCGGAGCGAAAGTTGTATGCCTTGAAGAACTGTATCAACACCAGCGAGACAAATGTCATGGTCATCGCCTCGGATTGGCTGCGCCCAGAATTGAGCGCCCAGGTGAACAATCCCAGGTTGATTAAGGTTGACCACAGGCCACCCAGGACCATCAGCATTACCACCGGGCGGGTGAAAATGCCAGTGAGTGGATTACGCGGCTTGCGGTGCATGAGATCTTTCTCAGCCGGATCAACTGCCAGGGCAAGAGCCGGCAAACCATCAGTAGCCAGGTTGACATATAGGATCTGCACCGCTGTCAATGGCAAGGGAAGACCCATCAGAGCAGAACCCACCATCAAACCAATTTCGCCGATGTTCGAGGAAATCAGATACATCAGGTATTTCTTGATGTTGCCAAAGACCCCACGCCCTTCCTCCACTGCCGCCACAATCGAAGCAAAGTTATCGTCGGTCAGAGTCATGTCAGCTGCTTCTCTCGTCACATCTGTCCCGGTAATTCCCATCGCAATCCCAATGTCCGCCTTCTTGAGTGCTGGGGCGTCGTTTACACCATCACCGGTCATTGCCACAATATGCCCGTTTACTTGAAGCGCAGTCACCACACGCAGTTTATGTGCCGGAGAGACGCGGGCATAGACATCGATGGTTTCAACTTCACGCTGGAATTGTTTTTCTTCCATCGCATCAAGGTCTGCACCGGTTACCACGCGCCCGGTTTTCAACAACCCCAACTCGCGAGCCACCGCCTGCGCTGTGACAGGATGATCGCCAGTAATCATCACCGGGCGTATGCCTGCCTGCTCGCAAATAGCAATCGCATTTTTAGCTTCTGGGCGCGGTGGGTCAATAATGCCAACCAAACCGAGAAAGGTCATGCCAGTTTGCGCATTTTCAAGTGTCGCATTAGATTTGGATGCAATTGCCAACACCCTCAGCGCATCGCCAGCCATGTCTCCTGCCACTACCAACAGTTTTTCTTTCCCCACACCATCCAACGGTACAGCCCCGTTTGCGGTCAGCAACCATTCACAATCCTTCAGGATAACCTCCGGTGCGCCCTTACCACATGCCTTAAGCTTCCCATTCGACTGGTGCAAAGTAGTCATGCGTTTGGTTTCGGAGGTAAATGGAATCTCGTGCAGGCGCGGGAATTTTGCATCAAGTACGGATTTTTGCAATCCGGCTTTGGCAGCGGCGACTACCAAGGATCCCTCGGTTGGATCGCCTTTGATATTCCATACGTCTCCTTCGTGTACCAGGGTAACATCTGAAGCCAGTGTGGCAGCAGTGAGCAAAGCTTCCAGCTCGGGCGTGGTTTGATCACTGCCTCCGTTACGGGTGAACGCGCCTTTGGGTTCATACCCCGCACCCGATAGGTTGAACATTTCGCCAGCGGTGAAAATCTTCCGCACGGTCATCTCATCTTTGGTGAGCGTGCCGGTTTTGTCGGAGCATATTACGGAAGTGCTGCCTAGCGTCTCCACAGCGGGCAGACGTCGGATGAGGGCGTTGCGTTTGACCATCTTTTGAACGCCAATCGCCAGCGAGATGGTGACGACAGCAGGCAGCGCCTCGGGTACTACTGCCACTGCCAGGGCTACGCCAAAGATGAGCATATCGATAAATGGCTGCCCCCGCAGCAGTCCCAGGGCTACGATGAAGATGACCACGACTAAAGCTGCCCGCGCCAGGGCAGTGCCCACTTTGTCCAGGTTTTGTTGGAGCGGCGTGCGACCAGTCTCTACATCCTGGAGCATTTGGGCAATTTTACCAAATTCGGTCTGCATGGCGGTAGCAACAACCAGTGCCCTCCCGCGCCCATAAGTGACCGCCGTGCCGGCATAGGTCATATTCTTGCGGTCGCCCAACGGCAGATCGGGCTTCTCCAGTAAATGGATGTTCTTCTCCACCGGAACCGATTCACCAGTGAGCGCGGCTTCCTCCAATTGCAGGTTTACCGCTTCGAGCAGGCGCGCGTCCGCCGGTATGCGGTCGCCGGTGTGTAATAAAATTACGTCACCTTGAACCAGGTCCCGCGCCGGGATTTTAACCTCCACCCCGTCACGAAGAACGGTTGCAGTGGGTGCGGCCATCTCCCGCAGGGCTTCAATGGCGCGCTCGGCGCGGTATTCTTGTACAAACCCAAGCAATACTGCGAACATCACGATGACGCCAATAACGATGGACTCCACCCCGTGTTCGAGGAGCAGCGAAATCGCCGTCGCAGCGAGCAGTATCAGGATGAGCACATTTTTAAACTGGTCCAGTAAAATTTCCCAGGGCGAGATTCGTCGGACAGCCTGTAATTCGTTTGGGCCTGCTGCTTGGAGGCGTTTTACAGCTTCGGTGGTGGTTAGTCCTTGCGGGTTGGTGTTCAACCTTTCGTAGGTTTCATCTCGGGTCAGGGTGTGCCAGGATATGCTTTGCATTTATTGGTAATCTCCGTTGTGCTTGGGATTCGTTAAATCCTCACCCTTCGGTAGGCGGGATTTAAAAATAAATATATTAAACACGTAGACAATTGCAGCCATGATAGGCAGGAGAATCAATGCGACAAATATTTCAGCGTACAACAAGATGTCTTCAACCCAAATGGCAGCTGCTGTACTGCCCGCCCCCACCACTGCAGCGGGCTTCCAGAAACGTCGAAAGGTGGATGAACGGTGAACCTTAGACATAGAAGTATCCTTTCAAGCTCTAGATAATCCCTTTGGCAACAAATTATTCTCTGGGGTCATCGCTTTTGACACGGGAATAATCCATAGACAAAGTTTGGCGAGTAATCCAGAAATAGAGAGCCATTGCGATCAGGCCACCTACCAACAAATAAGGCAGGATTTGTTTCAAATAAACGCGGACCAAAGCCCATTCGTGACCTAAAATATACCCTGCGCCAATCAGCAATGTACACCAGGCATATGCGCCAATAAATGTTGCTGTGAAAAAAGTGAAGAATGGCATGCGCGCCAGCCCTGCCGGGATACTGATGAGCGTACGAATGCCTGGGATGAGCCTCCCAACCAGCACTAAGCCTGTTCCCCAGCGGTGAAACTGGCATTCAGCACGGGTGATGTAAGCGGGTTTAATCCGCACCCAATGAGAGAATTTATCGATCAGAGGGCGACCGCCCAGGCGAGCTACCCAATATGCGATGCATGCGCCAAACGTGCTGCCGATCGCAGAATAGAATCCACCTAAAAAAATCATCGAAGGCGGAAGTTGATGTTCGGCGATGAGCATCCACCCTGCCAGGCCAAGGATAATCTCACTTGGAGTGATGCCGGTAGCATTTTCAAATACCAATAATGCTGCCACACCGAACCAGCCCCAGGCATCGTAAATGGCTTGGGCGGAAGAAAGGATGAGGTTCTCAAGATCCACGATCATTTGGGTCTCCTACGAACAGCTTGCCTGTTTGATCCAAGATGTTTATGCCTCTCAACCAGATTTCTCCTCACATTGGAGACGTAAAAGAGCGTAGCAGGTAATATTGAATTGAACTTCAACAATGTGTTATTACTCCTACTGTATTTCCTCATCGTTGCCAAAATTTCACTCCTTGAACTGTTCGGGTGAAGCCAGGTGTGTAAAACTTCACCGTGACTGGCATAACCGTATTGAATAGATAATTCATTGCAGGACTGCCTGGATAATGGCGACTCCATCTAACAATCCCACCCCAAGCTTTGCGTTTCCTACCTTCAAAATAAATATTCCTGGAATTCAGCGTGCAGTGCCTCTAATTATTGTGAGCAGATGAGCAATGACTGGCTTATTAAAAAGACAAGTGGGTCAATCCACGCTCAAAGAAATGAAAAAGGTTAAAAACCATTTTCATGCGGCAACATGTCACAACAGCCAATAGCTGTTGACTGCTACCAACATAGGGTATCTTTTAAATTACGAGTGTTTGGGAGGGGGAGATTCGGGTGACAAGTAAGCAGTAAGAAAATCCAGATTCATTAGCCTGGATTTGGAACAATATAAATCTGAGATCGGTGTAATAATAATTGTTCCAATAATAATTTCTTCATCAAATTCAACTTGATCGAGTAGGTTGTAATTCCCGAGATTAATCCCGGAAATCTCCAGCACTGATAGATCAACGATATTCAGTATCGGCAGGACAACCAGGCTGCCCGAGCAAAGACACAGGATCAGGGTGATTAAAGAGATTCGAAAACCATTCTGCTTAGTCATTTGATATGCTTCAGGTATTGATTAAAAAGGATCAATGGACATCAACCGATTCTATCGAATTATCCTGGTCAACCGAGTTGGGAGCTTCCTCCCGATGGGTTTTAATCTTTCTCAAGTGGATGGTTACACCGGCAGCCACGATAAACAAAAGAGCTCTGTACCACCAGGATGTTGCTACAAACACGATAGCAAAACCAATTGTCAACCATAAGAGTACTAAGGTCAGTATCACTTGTTTTAATGGGATGCCTTGACCTTCCAGATAACTGCGAATGTATCCGCCAAGGCGAGATTGGTTCATTAGCCAGTTATAAAAATACTTAGATCCGCGCGCGTAACAAAAGGCCGCTAACAGTAAAAAAGGTGTGGTTGGCAAGACGGGGAGGAATATTCCAATAATACCCAAACCCAGACACACAGTACCGCTAATTACCCATAAGTATTTTTTCATTCTGATCTCTCGTCCCGTAAAAAAACATACTATCTCACTTTTTATTGCTCTGATGTAGAATTCCATTTTTTTGTTAATGATGGACGCATTAGCTGCTCAATCAATAATAAGAAATATGTAGTAATTAAAATAATATTGACTGGTCGAAACACGATCCATGCTATCAAAAAAGTGCATTTTAACAAAAAAAAGACCAAAGCCATGTATGCGATGGTCTTGCACTTTAGATCAGACAGCCGGGAAATTTCTTTCCGTCTTGACGACTGTCCATCCCTAAAATTCGGGCAGCTACTCCCCATCAGAGTAGTTATAGTTTACAGGATTAATATATAAGTGTCAATGATTTTTTGAACTGCGTTATTGTTCCATTGGCAGTCGAAGCAATCCCCATCATCACCCCGCTATGCTTGCCGGAGAGGCTGAAATGCATGGTAACTTTATCCCCTTCGGCAACCGCATCTTAGAACGTCACCATGCCCACTATGATTTATTAACCACCTCTCCACCCGTACCGGGCGTACTGACCGGCTCTTCGGGAACCACCATGATCAATATTACGTAAATGCCGATCGGCACTCCGCCGAATAGGATGCTCAAAACAGTGTAAACCACGCGTACAATCGTGGGGTCCACGCCAAGATATTTTCCCATGCCGGCGCACAAACCGCTAACCATCCGGTCATCACGGGAGCGATAGAGTTTTTTTGGTTCGTTCATGATAAAAACTCCTTTATGGTTGGTATTGTCAGGTTTATCCATTTCTCTCTAAATAGGTTTCCGTAGGATGGATTAAAAAGTTTATTTGATTCTTCTCCACCAAACGAAAATGCCTCCGGTATGTAAGAGGGCAAAATCGACGCAGTTCCTATGTTCCCCCGTCAGGTCTTACCCCAAAACACTGCCCGGAACTGACCATCCACCAATCACCTGTCACGGGCGGTATCTGGATTACGGAATAAAATGACTTATGATTTACATCTGCGGCATCGGGACAACTCCCAGCTGCTGGAGCAACCCCAGGGCATCAAAATTAACCCAATTGTCGGTCGCTTTCCCATCCACTACTCGAAAAATCCCGCAGGCGGATATATGGACCGTTTTCCCGGTCGGGGCAATCCCCATCATCGCACCGGTATGCTTGCCGGTCATGCTGAAACGCATGGCAACTTTGTCTCCTTCGGCAACTGCATCTTCGAACGTCACCTTGCGTTCCGAGAGACCGCCCCACAATTCAACCAGCTGCTTTGCGCCTTCGAGTCCTTGCATGGGGGGCAGCGAAGGGTCATGGTTGACCCAGTTCGCCGCGAAGTACATATCGAGATTCCTGGTATCACCTTTTTCTAATGCCAGCATCATGTCACGGATTACAGCTTTATTGCTTTCAGTGCTCATTCTATTTCCACCTTTGATTGTTAGATTTTTATATTCCCCTATTTTCATCGATTATATCATAATTGTGCTGAAACGAACACCTTGGTATGGTGCGTGGTTTTACCACTTCCGAATTGCTCGTTATTTTCCCCCCATCACCCGCAGATAGAAAAAAAGCCGTCAATTGGAGACTTGCTGCGATTCTTCCCAATCCCCCGCCTCATTCAGTAGTATCCACATTCCAGACCCTTTCTTATTTTTTAATTACAAGTTTTTTCCCTTCGTGGTCACCTGCCCCGCCTCACCCACCTCAATCCATGTGACCAGATACCAGAAACTTTCTTATTATTTTAATTATGCTTATTTTCCCTACGTGTCTTTGTGCACTTTGTGTACTTTGTGCCCTTTGTGTTAATCTTTATCTCCCCTTTGTGTTGATCTTTATTTCCCCTCCAACTTCCTCAGCACCACCAGGATCTCCTCCCCATACTGGGCGCGCCTCCACGGCACATCCTTTAAACACTCCCCCAGACCTTCCAGTTCCAGCGGGTTCTGGTTCGCCAGGGCATGCAGCAGGTCGCGCGGCAAGACGATATCTGACTCAACCTCCAGCTCGTTGGCTTTATGCTTGCGCCACTGCTTCAGCGCTTCCACCCGCGCCAAAAAGTTCTCGTCTGGTCGGGCATTATGCGGACGATGGATGGGCTTGGCCTGCAGCCCGCGCTGCACCATCTGCAGGATAGACTTTCCATGCCGGTCCAGCTGGTGCTTGGTCATCCCGGGCAGCTCCTTCAGCTCGTTCATGCTGGTAGGCACGGCGCTGGCAATGGCTAGCAGGGTATGATCGCTGATCACCTTGAACAAGGGACGGTTCATTTGCCGTGCCATCTCGTCCCGGTAGACGCACAGCTCTTGCAGCACCGCCGCCTGTTGGGGTGAAAGTTTATGCACCCCGGTCACCCGCCAGCAAGCCGTCTTGCCGTTTTCCGAGCTGGCTTCCACCTGGCACAGCCGTCTGAAATCCTCCTGCGCCAGTGGCGTCAGCCCTTTCTCCTCGAGCTGGCGTGCCAGCCGCGCTCCCAGCTCGATCAGGTAGTGGGTATCCTGGCGGGCATAGTCCAGCAGGTAATCAGGAAGGGGTCGCTGCCCCCAGTTGGCGCGCTGGTGGCGTTTATCCACCTGGAGATTAAACTCTGCCTCGAGGATCGAGCCCAGCCCCACTTCCTTGCGTCCCAGGATGCGCGCTGCCAGCATGGTATCGAACAAATTGTTGAATGTGAAGTTGAAATCTCGCTTCATGCATAACAGGTCGTATTCGGCAGCATGGAAGATTTTCTGGATGTGCGGGTTGGCAAATACTGGCCCGAGCGGCGAAAGATCTGCCAGTGAGAGAGGATCCACAAGGTAATCGGCCTGGCGTGTGGAAAACTGAACCATGCATACCTGCTCACGGTACGCAAACAGGCTGTTTGATTCGGTATCGACTGCTAGGGTGGTCTGGTCGGAAAGGACCTGCGCCAGCCTGGTCAACCCACCCGGTCTGGTGATGGGTTGGCCGGATTCAATATCGGGCATGTGCTTATTATAGCCCAATATATTTGGTGTCTCACTCGATGTAATAGTTACTTACCGCAGATAAATACAGATAATAAAAGCGATTAGCCATCCCCTCCGAATGAAGTCGGGGACAGGCTGATAAACATCGATAAACACGGATAAAGAAATAGGATCGGGAAAGAAATTAATATTTAATAGTAATTAAAGAATTCAATTTTCAGCTTTCCTATTGAATTTATCTTTTTTTATCTGTGGCTCCCCTGAAAAAAGGGTCGCGTGATTGGTAAAAGTTTAATATAATTGGTAAAACTCTACCGATGGACAAAAACATGTACAGACGAAACCAGGAACACCTACAACCCCTGTTAATCAGCAATGTGAGCGAGCTGCCCGAAGAACAACAACAGCGACTGGAGACTTCTTGGGCGGGGGTGTTTTACCGTGATTTCTTTAGTCGGATCAAAGAAGACAGCTTTGCAGTGCTTTACTCAGATATCGTTTCCCGGCCGAATATTCCGGTGAACGTTTTGCTGGGCTTGGAGACGTTGAAAGCGGGTTTCGGCTGGAGCGATGAAGAAATGTACGATCATTTCAACTTCGATTTGCAAGTGCGATATGCTTTAGGCTATCACAGTCTCAGAGAAGGTGGATTTGAGCTGCGAACCTTGTACAACTTTCGGAGGCGATTGAGCCAGTATAACCAGGCATGTGGGAAAAACCTGGTGGCGCAGGCTTTTGAAGACATCACCGATCAACAGGTGGTGGCATTGAAGGTCAAAACCAGCATCCAACGCATGGACAGCACCCAAATTGCCAGCAACATCATGGCGATGAGCCGCTTACAGTTATTGGTGGAAGGCATCCAGCGTATGCACCGCCTGTTGAGTGAAGAAGAGCAGCAGGACTGCCAAGCATGGTTAGCCCCCTATGTACAGAACACCTCTGGTCAGTTCGTTTACCGGGTGAAGGGCAAGCAAGCCACTGCGGCTCAAACCCAGCAAGTAGGTGAAGTGATCCAGCGCATGTTACAGGAGTTCAAAAATGTATACGGCGGAACACCAACTTATCAGACCCTTGAGCGGCTATTCCGTGAGAATTTCATGCTGATGGACGAGCAGGTCCACGTCAAGCCCAATGAACAAATTGGAGCGGGATGCTTGCAATCCCTAGATGATCAAGAAGCTACTTTCCGTCGCAAGGGACCAGCAGAATTCAAAGGCTATGCTGCCAACCTCAGCCAGACCTGCAATCCTGAAAATAAAATCCAGCTAATCACCAACGTGCAGGTGGCGCCCAATAACGTAGACGATGCGGATTTGTTAGAGCAGGCAGTCCCTGACTTAAAAGAACGGACAAAGATTGAAACCTTGTATGCTGATGGCGGATATGGCAGTCCGTCAGTTGATGAAAAGCTGGTGGATCAAAAAGTGGAGCTAATTCAAACCGGTATTCGTGGTAGAGCACCAGCTGCGGATAAACTGAGTCTCTCACAGTTCAGCTTCATCACCACTGAAAAGGGAAAGCCTGTCACGATTACCTGTCCCAATGGCCAGGAAATCGCAGTTGAACCCGCTCGCACCACCGGCTACATTGCTCGCTTCGATCCATCCATTTGCCAAACCTGCCCCTTCGCCTTACAGAATCGCTGCCGGGCTACCTCGCACAAGCGAGATCCAGCCTTCAAGCTCAGTTTTACCCAGAAAGAAGTCCATTGGGCCAGACGCCGCCAAAGGTCTGAAGCTTTTTACCAGACAGGCAAAAACCCGCGAGCAGCTATTGAAGCCATTGTTCGGGCAGTCAAGCATCCTTTCCCGAGAGGCAAGCTTCCCGTGAGGGGTTTGTTTCGAGTGACGTGTATGGTGGTGAGTTCGGCAGCCATGGTGAATTTACGAAGCATATGGCGATCTGAAACAAGAATGGCAATATAGAAGTCCTGGAAATCTCTTGTTTTTCTGTTTTAGCTTGCTCAATTAATCACGCCTTGCGTCAGTAGTGTTGAAATAGGTTCGTCTTGTATATGTTCAGTTGTTAAAGTGCTGTTTTTTCAGTCAAGCCATCTGTGTTTATCTGTGTGAATCTGCGGTAGATTTTATCTGTTGTTTCTGCGGTAATTTTTATACCACCCCACTCACAGCTTCGTCTTCTCCATCACCAGTGCCGATTCACCGTCGGTGTAATACTTGCTCCATTCGCCAATCCGGGTATAACCCAGCTTCTCATACAGACGGATGGCTACCTCATTGGACGGTCTGACGCACAGCCGTACCCTTTCCACCGGGATCTGCGCTTCGCATGCCTGCATCAGGCTTCCTCCCACCCCGCGGCCGCGGAACTCAGGCAGCACTCCCACGGTGGAGATCCATGCCACGCCCTCCATCCTGCGCACGTCTGCGGCGATGAACCCGATCATCTGCTTGTCATTCACTGCCTTCAGGCGGATCACCCCGCGGAAGGTCAATACACTGACCAGATCCAACAGCGGCCAGGCATCCTTGGGGAAGCAGACCTGTTCCAGGCGGCGCAGGGCACCCAGGTCATGCAGGGAGGCCGCCTCGATGGCCACACCGGTATTGGATTGGGCTTGGACGATGCTGTTCATCAAATTACCACTAATAAATATCGCTCATACAAGGTTAAAAGATTCACAATACGGAATACGCTGCTTACGTATTCCGTATTGCGATAGGATTTTGTTGTGGTCTACTTCTCGTCGGCCTTTACGTCGCCTTTCACGAAATTGCTGATCATGCTGGTGAATTCAAGCGGGAAGATATACTTGGTTGAAGCCCCCGCACCGATAGCTTTGAGCGCTTCGAAATACTGCAGGGTCATCGTCTTCTGGTCGATGGTTTGAGCGATGGAGAAGATCTTGTCCAGGGCGATGGAGAAACCCTCCGCCCGTAGGATCTGGGATTGGCGCTCGCCTTCTGCCACCAGGATGTTGCTCTGCTTCTGGCCTTCTGCCCGCAGGATGTTGCTCTGCTTCTCGCCGTCTGCCACGTTGATGGCTGCCTCGCGCGTCCCAGTGGATTCGGTCACCACGGCGCGGCGGATACGCTCAGCCGACATCTGCCGGTTCATCGCGTCCTGCACCTCGCGTGGCGGGATGATCTCGCGGATTTCCACGTTCGTCACCTTGACACCCCAGCGTTCGGTCACTTCGTCCAGGCGGGTGCGCAGCATATTGTTGATGTGCTCTCGTTCGGAGAGTACCTCGTCCAGCATGATCCCACCGATAACCGCACGCAGAGTGGTTGTGGCCATTCCCTGGGCGGCTGCTTCGAAGTTGCCCACCTGCAGTACACTTTCCATCGGGTTTAATACCTTGTAATACCACAGGAAGTCGATGCTGATGGGGGCATTATCCTTGGTGATCGACGTCTGGTGGGGGATCTCACGCACCTGCTCACGCAGGTCCACCGACACACCGCGATCGACGATCGGGATCAGGAATACAATACCCGGACCTTTTGAGCCGATGCAGCGCCCCAGTCGAAAGACGACCAGGCGCACGTACTCATTTACGATCCGGATGGCGCTGGCAAGGAGGATGATCGCCAGGACGATGGCACCTCCAACCAGGCACAGAGCAATGATGCTAGTAGTTCCCATACATTACCTCCTCACAGGGTGTGAAAATGGATATGATGCGCTAATCAATTAGATTATTCTTCTTTCGAGGGGACAGGTTCCACCTCCAGGATAAATCCTTCACGTTTTATCACGCGCACTTGGCTGCCTTCATAGATCTGTACAGTGCTGCGTGCACTCCACAGTTCTGACCCAATCTGCACCGAGCCTTCATCATGGATATCAGTCTTGGCTTCACCGGTTTCACCGATGATCTTCCCCAGGTCCATGCGCGGCTTCATTTTTTCGGATTCGAGCACCTTGGTAGCAGCAAACCAGATGAACCCGCTCGCCAGGGCCGAAACGACGATGGCCAGGAAAATATTCACACCTGGCTGCCACCAAGTTTCGCCTTGGAACAGGTAAGCTGACCCAATGACGAAAGCAATCAAGGCGACCACCAGGTAGGCAATATTACCCGACTTACGGACTGCAAAGATGAATGGAATGACACCCAGGACCAGCAGTACTAATGCCCACAGGTTGATCGGCAGCTGGGTCATCTCCCACCCCGCCAGGAGCAACATGAATAAGGCGCTGATCTCCAGGATGCCAGTACCAGGCGCAAATAGTGCCATAACTGTCAGCATTATCCCCACTACTAAGATTAAATAGGCAACATTAGGATTGGTCAAAAGTTCCATAGTCGAACCCTCCCGAAGCGATTTGATTATACATCAGATTAGTTTATCGCCTCTTCCATACTATTATCCATCAATTCCCACATACCAGGCTGAGAGAATCATAGGATTTGGTATGATTAAGCCATGCAGTTGTTCTCAATTCTACTCGGTGCAGGTGCGTTGGCTGGCTTGTTGCTGGTGAGCTGGCGTGCACCCCAAAAAGAGCGCACCCGCTACGTGGATGCGGGGGTATTGGTGCTGCTCGGTGCCCTGGTGGTTGGACGGCTGTTGAGCGTAGCCGTAAATTTAAACTACTACGCCACCCATCAGGGAGAGATTTTCCTGGTGTGGAAGGGTGGGTTTTCAGGAATCGGGGCACTTGTCGGTGGTGTGCTGGCGATATTTGTCCTGGCGTGGTTATGGCGAATGCCCCTGGGTACGCTCGCCGATGCGCTTTTGCCGCTCGCCGGTACCCTGACGGTCGCAGCATGGATGGGATGCTGGCTGGATAGCTGTAGCTACGGTGCGGCATCGAATGCATGGTGGGCGTTGCCGGCTGGTGACGAGTGGGGAATAGTCGCAAATCGGGTACCAGTGCAGCTGGTAGGCGCAGTGGCGACACTGGTGGTGATCTGGTTATTGGATTTGGGCGGACGACGCCTGCCCGTCAAAGGCAGCGGTGCTGTGCTGGGCTTGTTCGGCTTGTCGGCGGTGCTGTTCGGCCTGTCTTATCTGCGCGCCGATCCAACCCCTATCTGGAATGGCTTACGCCTGGAAGCCTGGGGCGCGGCTGGTTTGATGTTGTTCTCCGCATTATCACTGGTGGTATTATTACTCTATTGGAAATTGAAGAAATAACCAACTCCAAATAGGAGTATTTTGCCCCAGATTTTATATCTATGTGCTGGGGAGGTGATTATGAAAATCAAGCTCGCGTTGGCCCAGATCAACACCCGGCTGGGGGATGTGAACGCCAACCTTGAAAAACATCTTGAGCTGATCCAGCAGGCTACGAAATCTGGTGCCGACTTGATCGTGTTCCCAGAATTATCACTGACCGGTTATTGCCTGCAAGACCTTGTTCCCATGGTTGCCCATGAGGCATCGGCTGATGACCCGGTTTTCAAGCCGCTGCTCGAAGCGAGCAAAAAGGTGGATGTGGTGGTCGGTTTTGTGGATGCGGACTCGCGCCACAGATTTTACATCGCCGCGGCGTATCTATCTGGTGGGAAGGTGGTGCACGTCCACCATAAGGCCTATTTACCCACCTATGGTTTGTTCGATGAAGGTCGATTCTTCGCCTGGGGAGATTCGATCCGCGCTTTCGATACCAGGTTCGGGCGGGTAGGTGTATTGATCTGCGAGGATTTCTGGCATGCCTCACCACCCTACCTGCTGTGGTTGGATGGTGCTGATATCTTCCTGCTCACCTCCGCCTCACCCGGAAGGGGCCTGGGTAAGCAGCCAGTGCTCGACTCGGCATGCTGGGTGGAGGATATCAACCGCGCCTACGCCAGCCTGTTCACCTCGTTCGTGGTGCACGCGAATCGAGCAGGGTACGAAGACGGGTTGAACTTTTGGGGGGGTTCCACCATTTATGACCCGAATGGTACCCTCGTTACACAATCCCCGTTTCACTCCGAAGCGCTCACGGTTTCGGAAATAGACCTGAACCAGCTACACCGCACGCGCGCCCGCCTGCCGCTATTACGCGATGAGCGGACTGCCCTGACTATGCGCGAAATGCAGCGAATTTTGGGAGATGAGCGGGTGTAGCTGCCGTAAAAAAGCAATCCGCTTGAAGATGTATAATTGGATGATTTATTTTTCACTCGAATAGAGGGCCATGGATCATAAAAAGGTAGACCTAACAATAAATACAGATCTCACCCGCCAGGTGCTGACCGGTTTTATCCGCACGGAGATCACCCGGGCTGGGTTCGTGCATGCGGTGATAAACCTCTCCGGAGGGCTCGATTCATCTGTTTCATGCTACCTGGCAGCGGAAGCGATGGGTGCTGAGAATGTGCTGGTTTTGCGTTTGCCGTACAAAACCTCCACACCTGATTCAGCGGACCATGCTCAATTGGTCATCGATGCGCTGGGGGTGAATTCCCTTACCATCCCGATCACCGCCATGGCAGACGGGTTGATCGACCTTTATCCGGATATGGACCGCATCAGGCAGGGTAACATCATGGCGCGCATGCGTATGATCGTCTTATACGACCAATCCCAGGCATTTAAAGCCCTGCCAGTAGGAACCGGAAATAAGACGGAAATCCTGCTGGGCTATACCACGTTGTATGGTGATTCGGCCTGCGCCATCAACCCACTGGGTGACCTGTACAAGACCCAGGTGCGCCAGCTGGCAAAAGCCGTCGGGGTCCCACAGGTGATCCTGGATAAGCCACCCACGGCTGACCTGTGGCTCGGGCAGACCGACGAAGGAGAGCTGGGATTCACTTATGATGAAGTGGACCAGCTGCTTTACCTGCTCGTTGACCAGCGCTATCGCCCGGAGGATTGCGTGGAAGCAGGCTTTGCCGAGAACTTCGTCAGCCTGGTGATGGAAAAAGTCCGGCGCAACCAGTTCAAACGACTCATGCCACCGGTTGCCAAACTCACCAACCGGACAGTGGGGTATGATTTTTTATACCTCCGTGATTGGGGGACTTGATCCCTGGTTCTACTGAAGTCGTTACCAAATCTGATCCTATATTGACCGGGAGTTTAACCGGTAACTTCACTCATTTATGACCGCTATTCCGCCACCGCCGCAACGCCGCCAAATACGACTGCCGTTGCACATCCCACCATCGCTGCGCCACCGCCGTTTCCTCTTATTGTGGTTGGGTTTATTGATTTCCATTGCCGGCTCGCAGATGCAGATTACTGCGCTGTTTTGGCAAATCCGTACGCTGACTGACCAGCCAATCGCCCTTGGCGCAGTGGGGTTGGCGCGTATCCTGCCGGTAATTGCATTTTCACTGCTGGGGGGTGCAGTCGCCGATGTGCTCAACCGTCGCCGCATCTTGTTCGTCACCCAATCTTGGATGGCAACCACGGCATTCATCCTGGGGTGGTTGACCCTTAGTGGGAAGATCGATTTATGGCACATCTACCTGCTCACCGCCCTGCAAGCCGTTGCCCTGGCATTTGATGGACCCTCTCGCCAGGCCCTGGTTCCCAACCTGGTTCCGGCAAAAGACCTGCCCAATGCCTTCAGCATGACCTCCCTCGCCAACCAGGTTGGTTCGATCGCCGGACCAGCATTGAGCGGGATCATCATTGCTGTCGGGGGATTGCCTTACATCTACATCATCAACGCCATCTCCTTCCTGGCAGTCATCCTGGCATTGGTCTTGATGGGACCGGTGGCGCAAAAAATAAACGTCACTGCCCGCAAAGGCGCAGTCAGCATAGCAGCCATCGCGGAAGGGATAGAGTTTATCCTGAAACAACCGCTCATCCTATCCACCATGATCCTGGATTTCTTCGCCACCTTCTTCGCCTCAGCCAATACGCTCATGCCGATTATCGCGGTAGATATTTTGCACGTCGGAGCGGTGGCCTATGGATGGTTATCCTCAGCCCAGGCTATTGGAGCGATGATTGCTGCAGTGGTGATCTCACAGGTCCACCAAATCCGCAGGCAGGGGGCAGTGTTCCTGATGGCAGTGGTGGTTTTCGGTGTCTCCACCATCTTTTTGGGTTTCTCGCAAAGCTTCATGATTAGCATGCTGGCATTGATCGTGATAGGCGGTGCCGACACGGTCAGCACGATTATCCGCAATACCATCCGCCAGCTGTCCACCCCCGATTACATCCGCGGCCGGATGACCAGCGTCAACCAGATCTTCTTCCAGGGAGGACCGCAGCTGGGTGAATTGGAAGCCGGGGCTGTTGCCCAGGTCTTCGGGGTTCCATTTGCTATTATCAGCGGAGGCATCGGATGCATCGTTGCCACCATCTGGATCGCCCATCGCTGGCCACAGATCCGTAAATACAACGGTGATGAGCCGGTTGTAGCCGGCACACCAGCCAGCTGATTTCATCTGCTATAATCGCTGATGATGGCAACACCGGATTCAATCGAAGCTTATATCTGCGTCGACGTAGAGACGGCCGGACCTGTCCCACCGGATTATTCGCTTCTATCCATTGGTGCCTGTACAGTTTTTGAACCCCAGTCCACTTTCTACATCGAAATTCAGCCGGTAAGTGAGCAGTCCAGCCCGGAGGCGGCTGAAGTGCATAAGCTGTCACTCGAGCGTTTATCCGCAGAAGGGACACCACCCGCAACCGCCATGCAGCGCTTTGAGAGTTGGTTAGCTATCCAAACTGCTCCCAATATGCAGCCGGTGTTCGTGGCTTTCAACGCCCCCTTTGATTGGATGTTCATCAATTACTACTTCATCCATTACCTTGGACACAACCCGTTCGGTCACGCCGCTCTGGATATTAAAGCACTCTACATGGGCCAGGTGGGTGTGCCCTGGTCGCAGACGTCATGGCGCTTCATCAGCCCACAATTGAGTGAGGATACCCATCTGACCCACCATGCCCTGCAAGATGCCCTGGACCAGGCAGTGTTGTTTAAAAAGATACTCGCTGGTACACACAGCTAAACCTAAATCCCCAGGAGATAATCAAAATGTCTGAACAAAACCAACCCACCCCCACTGCCGACCTGGCCCGCCTGGTCGAATCTGCCCGCCGTCTGGGGATTGAGCTCGATGAAGCGGAAGCCTTGCAGTGGATGAGTGCAATCATATCCATCAAATCCTCGACAGATATATCGATCGACGCTACAACAGGCGTCTTTGGAAATAAAATTGTGATGCTGGATTTTAGTCCCGAACAGCTGGAACATTACCGCCAGGTGGGGCGGTTGGTAGAATTCTCCGACGAGCCGGGGGTGGTCGAGACCGCCCTGGCGCTCTCGGGCTCATCCGCTCAATCGAAAATCCAGACGTACCCTGGTGATTGTGATTACTTCGAGCGGATCAATATCATCGCTCCCACGCGTGAGGCAGCCTGCAAGATCCTATCACGGGTGCTGCGCGAAAAAGCACTCGGCACCTTGAAAGGACCCTCTTACCAGTTATTAGAGGTGAAGTATGGCAATTATCCATACGATTTGCTTCGTGCTGAACGGCTTATTCGAAGCGGATCGCCCATATCATGGATGCCGGAAGAGATCCAAAAGGGGCAGATCGAGGCGGTGAGGCCGGATGGGACGCCCGTCATGGTCAGGTGGCAAGATGTTGAAGGCGACCCAGGTTGGTGTAAGCTGGACTGGGTGATTGCTGACCCGGTGCGGGGTGAGCTCTCCAACGCCAGCAACATGCTCGATGTAACCTGGGAAGCCCCGGATAGCTCGATCACTCCCCTGGATGGCTACCTCGACCCCTATTTCCAGGAAGTCTACCTGCAAGCCAAGTCGATCCCTATTTTCTCCAAACTCGCCAAACACGTCTCGGCCGATGCGCTGGATGAGTACGTCAGCCAGCTGGAGCATGAAGTGAGCAAATATCTCACCAAGGATGTTAATTATGGCAAGGTAGCCAAACGCATGTATAACATTTTCCGCCTCACAGGGCGCTACGAAGATGCAGCCTTCCTGCGCGACCTGTTCGACGAGCCCACCACCATGCTCTACCAGGTGTGGTCATTGATCCGCACCATCGATGATGCTTTCAAACCTGGGTCAGGGATCACCCTTGATCAGACTATCGCCCAGGCTGACCAGCTGATCATGTCAGTCATCCGCGTTTTGGAAGGCGACCAGGAAGCTGAGATCGTGCGCCTGCTGCTGCGGCTGCGGGATGCCTTGAGCCGGCAGGAAGCGGGTCAGACTTTGAGCGGTCCGGCTGAAGCTGCCAGAGCCGAGGTGATCAACCTGGTGAATAACTTTTTCTATGAGAAACTCACGGCCGTGCCAACGATAAAAGCCTATATGGATGGTATCCAGGCTTCCGGTTGAGCCGGTGGGGAAGGGTGGGTAGGCAATGGGCGGCTTAACCGATCAAGCGGGCGGGATGAAAGTGACAGGTGGCGAGGCGATCGAAAAGGCACACCAGGCCTGGCAGGAGAGCATGCTGCGCCAGCTGGAGGTGCTGCGGGTTGAGATCCGCGCCGTGTTGCCGGGCAGGCTGTCAGCCAATTGCGGGGCAACCCTGCAGGACCAGCAGATCCGCCTGAATTATTGGGGGCAGCCGGTCAGTATATCCTGGCCCGACCTGCGGGCGTGGAAGCTGCTGGACGGCTCTGAATGCTCCGTCTACGATGCCGGCATGCTGTTATATTACTTGCGCCAGGCAGATGGCACCCCCATGGCAGAGCGCTGGATTGGTTATCGTGAGCTCCCGGGTGGGAATTTTTACAGCCAGGCATTCCAGGGCTACAGTGGTGACCGCCTGGCACACGCGTGTGGTGATAATCCTGAAGCTTATACCCGGGCAGCCCAATCTCTGGGTGGCGTTCACCTGCCGGATCTACCCGGGATTGCCTTTGCCTTCCTACCCCTGCCACGTATCCGTCTGGTGGCGATCCTGTACCCGGGGGATGAGGAGTTCGCCACGCGCGCCTCGGTGTTGTTCGATGCGGCTGCCGGTCATTACATGACCACGGATGGATTGGCATTATTGGGGTCGGGGTTGGTGGGGAGGTTGATTAAATCAGCAAATAGCTATTAACAATTAGGGATCGATGTGTCGTCCTGATATATATTTACAGGTATAAAATAAATATCTAAACAGGAAGTGATCAGGTATTCGTAATCAGTTAAAGCTATCCCACCGTGGGCACTTGGAGGGATTGGTGGAATCAATAAATCTGATATAAAGAATCTGGATGGTGGTAGAAAAATGTCAAAAAAACGCATTTTTACTATTGCGATTCTAGTTGTCTTACTCGGTTTATTAGGATCAATCGCTTATTTTTACTACAGCCTGCCATTTCCACATTTTCCTTTTCGAATCCCATCCCTTCCAAAGGATTCAGCCATCATTTCTGAGATCTTTAACCAGGAGCTGCCAGGATATTCAGACATTGAAGTATTGGCAGCGAGCGGAAGCAATCAATATAATGACCGGAGGTTAATTACTGTTAAGGCTATGCTTGAAACTGGTGAAACACCTGTCGTATGTGAAGGGCAGATTTTTTCCTGGATCGGTGATCCAGGAAATAGGGGAATCAGGTGGCAAACGCTCGAATGCGAAGGATTAGCAAGGTTAATAAACACTTCAAGGAGTGTACTCATCACATCCTACGAGCCAAAATCAGGATGGTACCCAACATTTTATAAATGCTTTAATGATCAAGTTGCATCTGTTCTATACTACTGGGCGAAAGAAGACAGAACAATCTTGGATCGCATCGGATGGCCGATTATAAAAACGACGGTTGAAGAGATGTTGACGGAGAAAAAAGAGGTAAGTGATCAAGTGGTATTGTTTGATCCAAACAACATTGAGATTATCGACTATGATCCCGCGATGCCGGCAGATCAAAAAGTGAAGCAGTATTATCTCGAGTGCGATGGCACTGTCAAAGTGTATGTAGGCAAATCGAATGTTGAGATTTACAATAAACGAGGGTCCATCGAGGATTTTCTTCTCATTAATCCGCTGGCTGATGAAAACAGGCCGTAAGTTCGAGTGCCGCTAGGCGCACATAAATCTGCGGTTCAATTCGGGGACTGGCTCTAAGCTCGGCCTTCGGCCTTGGTGCGGAAAGATCCCCCTCGCATGGTGCTCGGGGACCATCGCGCGCTCGCTTATTACAATCTATGCGGGGATCACGGACCAATTCGCAGACCCCCTCCCAACCTTCCTCAAATTCCAGAAAGCGGATTTGTGGGGAGAAGTAAGATTTTCCGGTCGTATTAGTTCACGTATTCCTAAAACCCTTCCAGCTTCGACATATCTGCAACAGAGCTACCCAAAGCAACAATCCGTTGCAGCAGCGCCAGACGGTTCTGGCGTAGGGTCGCATCTTCTGCCATCACCAGCACTTCATCGAAGAACCGGTTGACCTCGGGGATCATCGGCAGGAAGGCGGTGAGGAAACTATTAACCGATTGAATGCGAGATAGATGCAGCGATTTTTCTGCCTGAAGCAAGGCTGCGTATAAACTCTCCTCCGCTTTTTCGGCAAAAGCCTGGGGGTCGAGCTCGAATGTTTCCTTAAGGTCCCGGGTGATGCGCACGCAGCGGGCATATGCCGGCAGGATGGAATGCCAATCAGGCCGGCTCACCCAACTGGAAAGCTGGACCACCGATTGGTTGGCACGCGCCGGGTTGGATCCCTGGGCTGCTACGACTGCCTCGACTACATCAAAACGGTTGCCAGTTTCAAGCAGCAGGTTGCGCAGGCGTTCGATGATAAATCCTTGGCAGGCTGACAGGTTCCCAGCATCGATTGCGATCGGCAGCAGCCTGGCAGCTGCTTCGAGCCCTTGTTCCATGTCAAAACTTTGGTTCTGGGCGATGAGTGCCAGCACCAGCCCCAACGCAGCCCGCCGCTGGGCAAATGGGTCACGTGCCCCGGTGGGTGCCATCCCGGCAGCGAACAATCCCGCCAGCGTATCCAGCCGGTCTGCCAACCCGACGACTAAACCCGGGCACGTCTTGGGCAGCAGGTCCCCCGCAAATCGAGGCAGGTAATGCTCGAAGATCGCCTCCGCCACCGCCTCACTCTCCCCGGAAGACAGGGCGTAATAGCGCCCTAAAATCCCCTGCAGGGAGGTCATCTCGATCACCATCTTGGTCGCCAGGTCGGCTTTGCACAGCTCTGCCGCTCGCATGGCGGTGGTCGTTTCCTCCGGGTTGAGGGTGAGCAGCTGTGAAAGGACTTCCACCAGCGAAGTGATGCGCCTGGTCTTATCCAGCATCGAGCCGAGCCTGGTCTGGAAGGTAAGCGTAGCCAGGCGCGGCAGGAAATCAATTATTTTATGTTTGCGATCGTCACGGACGAAAAAATCGGCATCGGCGAAGCGTGCCCGAATGACGTGTTGGTTGCCCTCGGTGATCAGCTCTTTCCCGGCTGCCGGTTCACCAGCCTGTGATGGGTGGTTGGCTACTGTAATGAAATACGGCAGCAGCTGACTTTCTCCTGCCACCGGAGCAATTTGGGGCAGCCCGGAGGAGCGCTTCACTTGAGTAGGTTCTTTTTTAAAGACGACGAAATAGCGCTGGTGTTTTTTCATCACCGAGACGAGCACTTCGCGCGGCAGCGACAGGTAACCTAGGTCAAAGGAGCCAACCAGGGAGGTGGGTGCTTCAACCAGGTTAGCCACCTCCGACAACAGGGCCTCATCCGGTAAATCCCGTCCATGCACCTGGTCTGCCAGGTGCTTTACCTGGGACTGGATGATGGCGAGACGGTCGCTTTTTTCAAGCACGATGCCCTGGTCATGAAGGTGCTTGAAATAATCCGCAGCATTCTTCACCGCGAATTCCGTGGGATCGGTCGTCCGCAGACCGCGGGTAGTGTTTCCAGAGTGCACCCCGGCGTACACAAACGGGATGACCTGCTCGCCAAATAAAGCCACCAGCCAGCGGATGGGGCGCGAGAAATAGACATTGCTGCGGTTCCAGCGCATGGATTTATCGAAGCGCAGGGAGGCAATCAAACCCGGCAGTGCCTTGCTCAACACCTCGCCTGCCGGCAGACCCACCTGGCGCATGGTGACGGACACATAGCGCCCGCCGTCCATTTCTACTACCTTCAGATCTTGCACGGAGACGCCTTTGCTGCGTGCAAAACCTTCGCCGGCCTTGGTAGGTGTTCCAAAGGAGTCAAAAGCGCGGTCAGCAGGTGGACCCTTGACCAGCTGCTCCAGGTCAGGTTGGTGTGAGGCGACTTCCCTGGCAAGCAGCACCAAACGCCGCGGGGTGCCACAGAGGCGAATTTCACCGTGTGCCAGGCGCAGCTCATCCAGCAGGACTGGGAAATTTTTCTGCAGCTGCTCGATGGCCGAATCCAGGTCACCGGCCGGCAATTCCTCCGTCCCGATCTCAACCAACAGGTCAGATGGAGCTGCCGGGATCACCGCTGTATAATTTGCCGCCGATGAAGACGTTATAACGCCAGTGGCTGCATTCTCGTCCAGCCAGGGGTACTCCAGGTGCTGGCGCTGGGCAAGGTAAGCCTCGGCTACTTTGCGCGATAGGTCGCGCATGCGTCCAAAGTATGCCTGCCGCTCGGTAATGCCGATGGCGCCGCGCGAATCGAGCACGTTGAAGGTGTGCGAACACTTGAGCACGTAATCATGCGCCGGCAGCACCAGATCCTTCGTCAGGCAGGTGCTGGCTTCCTGCTCGTACAGGTCATACATGGCTTTCAAGCGTTCCACATCGGCCACTTCGAAATAATATTTGCTCTGCTCCTGCTCGGCCTGCAGGTTGACGTCTCCGCTGGTGAGCCGCTCGTTCCAACGGATGTTGGTAAAGCCGTCCACGCGCTGCAGGGATATGGCGATGCGATCGAGCCCGTAGGTGATCTCCACCGAAACGGGGTCGCATAAAGCTCCTCCTGCCTGCTGGAAATAAGTGAATTGGGTGATCTCCTGCCCGTCCAGCCACACTTCCCAACCCAATCCCCATGCGCCCAGGGCGGGTGATTCCCAGTTATCCTCCACAAAGCGCAGGTCGTGCTGCAGCGGGTCGATACCCAGGGCTGCCAGCGAGGCAATGTACAGCTCCTGGGCGTTGCCGGGGTCGGGTTTAAGGATCACCTGGAACTGGTAGTGCATCTGCATGCGGTTGGGGTTCTCGCCGTAGCGCCCATCATCCGGGCGGATGGATGGCTCGACGTAAGCTACATTCCACGGTTCGGGTCCCAACACACGCAAGGCGGTGGCGGGGTTGAGGGTGCCCGCTCCAACCTGTTGATAATAGGGCTGCCAGATAAGGCAACCTCGCTCAGCCCAGAAGTGCTGCAGGGTGAGGATGATGGATTGGAAGTCAAGTGGAAGGGTCATGGTGGCTCTTTTGGATCGGTATGGATAAAATCAGGGAGATTATAACCGTAAATATGTGGGGGTAATTGGGATAAAAAAAGACACAATGGACACGAAGTACACAAAGGATTTTATTAATTTAGTGCAGAGAAAAAATACCAAGGATTTAACCGCCCCCCTCCAAGTGCTGTGGGGGGCAGGCCCCCTCCAAGTGCTGTGGGGGGCAGGCAAGTGCACGGAGATGAACGAAAACTAGGTAAATGAAGATAAATGAGGTGTCTTTAAGATAATTGAAAAAACGAAAAATGGATGTATTATATATATCAGGGTGGATAAAATTACCGGCTGAAAGGGTACATGGTTCGTTTACGGAGGGCAGCCATGGTTAGGAAGCGATTTTTCTATTACTTTTTGGCATTGCTGTGCGCCTTGGCACTTGCCATGGGGAGCATCTATGTACGAGCCGGCGATATACAGCGTGCTTCAGCGGCTAAAAGCAGCCTATCACCGGTCATTCCTGAATTGATCGGTCAAATTGGCGGACCAGCGAATGCCGTAGCCTGGCAAGCGAATTATGCTTATATCGGTGCCGGCCAGCGCCTGCTTATCCTGGATGTTTCTGCGCCTGCTGCGCCTCGATTTATCGGACAGACTGACCTTCTGCCTGATCAAATCAAGGATTTATATTTGGCAGGGAATTACATCTATGCAGCCGATTATGAAAGCGGTTTACGCATTTTCGATATCTCTAACCCATCTGCGCCGGTTGGTGTGGGATTCTACGATCCATCCGGTTTTGCTGAGGCTGTGACAGTACGGGGAAGTTATGCCTATGTTGCGGATGGTTTCGAAGGTTTACGCATCATCGACATTGCCAACCCTGCCACCCCAATAGAAGTCGCTTTTTACAGCACATCTGATTATGCCTGGGATGTGACTGTATCAGGGAACTTAGCCTATGTCGCTGGTTCAAACAACGGCCTGCGTATCATGGACATCTCTGACCCGACCTCCCCGGCGGAAGTGGGCTTTTACACTCCATCTTACCCCATCAGTAAAGTGGCAGTGGCTGGTGATTATGCCTACGTAGGTGACGGGATGATGAAGCTGCATATCATCGAAATCTCTGATCCAGCCTATCCATTGGAAACCGGTTCTTATCTCTTCCCTGAACCCCCAGTGGATATTGTGGTGGTGGGAAATTATACTTATGTAGCAGATGGAGCCAACGGTGTACGCATCATCGATATCTCCAACCCCACCGCGCCCATCGAAGCTGGCTATTATGATAGCCCTGACTACGCCAACGCATTGGTGCTGGCAGGGAGCCACGCCTATATCGCAGATCGTGTCAGTGGCCTGCGTTTAATCGATGTTACCAACCCCTCGGCTCCGAGCGAGGTCGGGTTCTATGATACCCTGGCTTCAGCTTATGGGGTAGACGTATTTGCGAATTATGCTTACATCGCCAACGGGTATTATGGGCTCCATTTTATCGATATTTCCGATCCAGCTGCCCCCGTTCAAATAAGTTCTATACCTATCCCAGGTATCGCCAATAATGTGCGGGTAATGGGGAATTTTGCCTACGTTGCTGCCGGTACCAGTGGGTTACGTATCATTGATGTCTCCAACCCGGCGAATCCCACCGAGGTGGGATTCATCGATACCCTGGGGACAGCTATGGATGTGACCCTGGTGAGTCATTATGCTTATATTGCTGATGGAGAAGGTGGTTTACGGATCATTGATATCTCAAGCCCTGCCTTGCCGATGGAAATCGGTTTCTACGTTACTCCTAATTATGCCAACGCAGTGAAGGTGGCAGGTAACTATGCTTATATTGCCGATGGAATGAGTGGGTTGCGCATCATCGACATCTCCAACCCGGCTGCTCTCCAGGAAGTTGGATCTTATATGCCGATTGGCACTTTTTATTCAAGTGATGTTGCCGTAAAAGGCAGCTACGCCTTTGCCACCTTTGGGAAATACGGTGGGTTTCAAGTGATCGATATCTCCAACCCTACAGCTCCAGCAGTGATTGCCTACGGTAATATCATTTTTGGGACGAGCAATGTTTCACTTGCAGGCGACTATGCATTCGTAAATGATGGCCCGGTGCTGCGTATCATCGACATCCCTAATCCAACCGCTCCTACCGATGCAGGGGTTTATGATGGCTATGCCAGTGATACCGTATCCAGGGGCAACTATGTCTATATTGCCAGTAGAGAAGGTGGGCTGGTTATTCTTCGCCTTATGGCAGATAAAGTCTCCGCTTCAATCCCATTATCAGGCGGCAGTCTGACCTCAACGGATGGGAAAACTGAGCTGGTCTTCGCCAGAGGTAGCTTCACCCAAACAGTCGATCTCACTTTCCGGCAGTTCTTATACAAGGAAGGCTCTGCCAATTGGGTTGAAGTGGGTCGCACCTTTGACCTCACAGCAGTCTATTCGGATACAGGCACGATAGCCAACCTAGCACCTGGTCAGACTTTCTCAATGACGATTGCTTATTCGGATACCCAACCAGGTCCATCGATCGAAGCAACCCTGGCGATTAACAATTGGGATGGGTTAAGTTGGAACAGAGAACCCACCAGCACGTTGGATACCGTTAATCACCTCATCTCAGCCACTCCAGGTCACTTATCCCGCTGGGCAGTATTGGGTGAGCCAAAGATGGTCTTATTGCCGGTTATTGGCAGGTAAAATACATAAAGGAGTCAGAAGCAGTTTATTTATGGGCCAATCAATATTACTTGGGCAGAACCAGCAGCTCCAAAAAGTTCCGCAGGCGATGTGGAAGCAACATCTAGCACAGGTTCCGGAACATGCACCGGCCCGGCTGAGCTTCATGACGGAGGCACATCAGCGGGTGCGCAATTTCGTAGTAAAGGAGCTGGCGCTCAGGCAGCAACCGCTGGAGCCAAAATATATCTCCGAGAATTTAGATCTGCCCTTGGACCAGGTGACAAGGATCCTGGATGAGCTGGAAAAAAAGCTCTTCTTCCTGGTGCGCAACGGGCAAGGTGCAGTCACATGGGCTTATCCTGTTACCGTAGAGGTTACCCCTCACCGGCTAAGTTTTGACAGCGGGGAAAAATTGTATGCTGCCTGAGCAGAAGATGCCATAGCGGCGCCCTTCGTGCAAGGGAAGCTACACAACAAGGCAATTTCGGTGGTAATAGAGACCAGGTGCGTGCATTGCGATCGAAGCTTGCACATCAAGGTTGACAGTAGTATGAAGGTATTTGTGCGTGAGCCAGACGCAACACCGCTGGTGTTCATGCCAGATATGGACTGGGAACATTTTACCCAGCGGACGATCATCGACGCCTACTGACGGAACACCGTCTTCTTCTGGTCAGAAGAACACGCCAGGGAATACCGCTTGAAGGTGATGCAAGTCAATGGAGTTTATTTAACGCTGGAGCAATGTGTGTACATGACGCCTATCACTCAAGGAGCACTGTTCGGATTTAGATAACCATGGTCGGGCAAGACAAGGATTGGGAAAGAAATTGCGCTGGAATTATATCTCAAGCTTAAAGTTTAGTGAGACGAGATTTCGTATGAGATAATTGGGCATAATTGATAGACATTGTCATTTTCCACATTTTTTATAGGTATGGAAAGAAGCGGGGCAATATTGGTATGGGAACTCTCTAATGAATATTTTAGTAGCAGGTGCGAGCGGATATATCGGCGGAAAGCTCGTCCCACGTCTGGAGGCGCTGGGGCACCACGTGATCTGCCTGATGCGCAATCCTGTGTCTGGGTATCGCCACACCTGGGGCGAGGTTGAAATCCGGCGGGGTGATCTGCTCGAGGCGGCAAGCCTGCCTCCGGTAATGCAAGGGGTGGAGGTAGCTTATTACCTGGTGCACTCGATGGCAGATGGAGTGCACGGCTTTATTGAGAGGGATTATGCTGCGGCGGAGAATTTCAGCGCTGCAGCCCAGTCGGCTGGAGTGAAGCGTATCATTTACCTGGGCGGATTGGGAGATCGTGACAGAATGATTTCTCCACATTTGGAAGCACGCCAGCGGGTGGGGGATGTGCTGCGGCTCTCGGGCGTGCCGGTGACCGAGTTTCGGGCTGCCATCGTCATTGGCTCAGGCAGCATGTCGTTCGAGATGATCCGCTATATCACCGAACGGCTGCCCATCCTGTTCACCCCCAAATGGATCTCCACCCTGTGCCAGCCGATTGCCATCGAGAACGTGCTGGATTACCTCACCTGCAGCCTGGATGACTCGCGTTCCACGGATGCCATATTTGAAATCGGCGGGCCGGATGTGCTGACCTATGAGGACATCCTGCGCGGCTACGCAGCCGCACGGCGGCTCAACCGCAAGCTGGTGCAGCTGCCCTTCCTGAACACGTCCATTTTAGCCATCGGTGCCGACGTGATCACCCCGCTCCCGCCTGCGTACCTCCATATCCTGATTGACGGCTTGAAGAACGAGGTGATGGTGCGCAACCCACACGCCCAGGATGTTTTCAACTTGGATCTCATCTCATACAATAACGCACTAAATCGAGCACTTCAACGGGATGGAACTGGTGAGGTTGAATCTTATTGGGCTGGAGCGAGGGCAGGTTTACCAGCAGGACGGACGCATAAGAACACCGAGGGCATGTTCATCGAGCAGCTGCGGATGAAGACCAGCGCTCCAACCGAGGCGATTTATCGAATTTTTAGTGCCATCGGCGGAAAGCAGGGCTTTTATTTTGGAGCTTGGCTTTGGAAGCTACGCGGGATGTTGGATAGACTGGTTGGCGGACCAGGCATGAGGCGCGGGCGGCGCGATCCGCATGACCTGCGGACCGGGGATGTGGTGGGTGGTTATAGCGTCGAAATGGTGGAGCCTGGGCGGATGCTGCGCTTGCGGAACGAAATGAAAGCACCCGGCCCAGCCTGGATGCAATTCGAAGCCGTTGCTGCAGAGGGTGGGAAAACAATGTACGTCCAAACGGCGTTCTTCGAACCCCATGGCCTGGCAGGTGTGTTCTATTGGTATGGGCTGTACCCTTTCCACCAGGTCATATTTAATGGACTGGCGAGCGCCATTGTCAGGCGAGCTGAGACCCTCGACCAGCTGAGCTGACATTTTTTCACCCTGTCGCAAGGATTATAATCACGCATGAGACTGGAAGGGCATCCTCCAGCTTTCGGGATATTTGAGATCGTATAAAGGAGTAAGTTATGGCTATCGATTGGGAGGCTTGGAAGTTCTTGCTGGGAGAGTGGGAGGGTGGGAACGAAGCCGACCCTGGACAGGGCTATGGCTGGTTCTCATTCAGCCTCGAGTTGGATAAAAACATCCTGGCGCGCCGGAGCCGGACCATCTTCCCGACCACCCCCGAGCGCCAGGGATATACCCATGACGACCTGCTGTTCATATATACTGAATTTACCGAAAAAAAACGAGCCATCTATTTTGATAACGAGGAGCATACGATCCATTATGAGGTCAGCATCGAGCCTGATGAGCAGAGCATCATTCTCGAGAGCGACCCCATCCCCTCAACACCACAGTTCAGATTCACCTATACCAAGACGGGAGATGATACCCTGAACGCCAGGTTTGAGATGACTCCGCCGGGCGAGCCGGGGACGTGGTTCGTTTACCTCGAAGGGAGCTCCAAACGGATTAAACCGAAATGACCAGTTACATTTCTCTGCTGAGAGGTATAAATGTAGGGACGCAGAAAAGAATGTCCATGGAGACCTTGCGTGGAATCTACATGGATCTGGGATTTATGAACGTGCGCACCTATGTGCAAAGTGGGAATGTGGCTTTTGAAAGCCAGGCTGTGAGCAGGTCAGATTTGGTCAAGTGTATCGAGTCACGGATTGAGCAATTTTGTGGATACCACGTGGAGGTCTTCGTTCGCCAGGCCGATGAACTTCAACGCTTGTTGAGGAGCAATCCATTTCTGACAGTCAGAAACGAGGACCCAAGTAAGCTGCACGTGAGCTTCTATTATCAACCGCCGGTAGAATCCATGCTGAGTAAATTGACGGCACCAACTGACATAACAGATGAATTCGCCTTGGGTGAGATGGCGGTCTATTTGTTCTGTCCAACAGGGTATGGAAAAACGAAGCTATCGAACAGCTTTTTCGAGCGGAAACTGGGCATATCGGTTACCACGCGCAATTGGAACACGGTGAACGCATTGTATAAGATGGCAGTCGAAAACTAGAATTGCTTGTAGGGGCACGAAATTTCGTGCCCCTACTTTTACAGAAGCTGTAGGATGCGACCAGGAAGAACAGCTTCACGATCGAGATAAGCGCTTACTTGGTTATAACCCGATGGAAGGAGAAGATCGCTTCGACCTGCAAGTATCGCAGGTCGTCCCCGTAAATCAACGGGGATAAACGCGATGACAACGAAGAATATGCTTCCCGAACGCTATATCGAAAAACATCTTCAACTAGTGCCGCCTGACCTGCGAGATATCGTGCTCGAGATCAGGAACATCGTCGCTGACGTCGCTCCCGCTGCCACTGAATGCCAGCACAGCCGGGGGTTCAGCTATTATTTCAAGGAACGCGGTGGACCGGTGAGTGCGGGCATCTGCCAGATCGGCATATTTCCTGACCACATCCGCCTGGGCTTTATCCATGGTGCCTTTCTGCCCGATCCGCAGGGATTACTGGTCGGCGAGCCAAAGTATAAAAAACATGTACGCATTTACCATTATGAGGATGCTCCCTGGGATTACCTGAGAGAGCTGATCCTGAGGTCATCGCGATTTGACCCGTACACGTTAAAGGAGCGTGCAGCGTAATGAATATACATCGCATACCAATCCTAATGCTTGGAATGATATTGCTCATTAACCTGGCAGCATGCACCGATCAAGACGTGCAACCTACCATCCCTTTATCCATCCCGACCGAAACAACCACCCAAGCAACCAGCCTTCTTGCCACACCTTATTCACAGCAACCGGCAGCCGGGATCTGCGCCAGCTTTGAGGGGCAAGTGGTCACGGTGACCCTGAACCAAGACATCCCGGACCCACGATGTGCTAAAGTAACGGCAGACCAAACGCTAACGGTTATCAATAATACCCAAAGTTCACTTCAGATCGCGATCGGCAGGTTTACTTCCAGCCTTGCGCCGGGTGAAAATAAGACCATCGACACCCCATTTGGGGAGTATCTTGCTCTCGGTGTCCATCAGCTGCAGGTATCTCCCTGCTGCGGAGCAGAGCTGTGGCTGGAGGAAACCAAGTAAAACAGCGCTCAAAGATCGATCTTGAATGGTTGCCTTGACCCAACGATGAGGAAAACCCTTCCTTTTTCATTTTATTTTGTCTATTTCGCTGCGGCTGCTTTTTTACAGCCTTACATCTTCCTCTATTTCCAGGAATTGGGCTTCAGCGGAGCTCAAATCGGCTTACTGGCAGGCATCGTGCCATTAATACTCATGGTTGGGTCAACCTTCTGGACAGGTTTGGCAGATGCGAAGCTGCGACACAAGCTGATCATGAGCCTGACCATCCTGGTAAGCGTACTGACCATGGTCATTTTTCCCTTCGTGAAGATGTTCACACTGCTCATCCCGGTAATAATTATCTATGCCCTGTTCGCCGCGCCGGTCACATCCTTCGCCGATAGCGCTACCATGGCCATGCTGGCAGACAAAAAGGACATGTATGGCCGGGTCAGGATGGGAGGCACGATTGGTTGGGGGGTGATTGCACCAATCGCAGGCATAATCATTGATCGATACGGCATCCCGTGGGCATTTTGGGGTTATTCAGCGATCATGATCTTCACCCTGGTCCTCTGCCAATGGTTCACCTTCGGGCAAGGTAGCGTGCGTGAACCCATGCTGGCAAATTTCCGCAAATTACTGACTGACCGGAGATGGGTACTTTTCCTCAGCCTGATGTTCCTCGGTGGTGTCTCCTTCACCGTCGTCAACAATTACCTGTTCCCCTATATGGAACAGCTTGGCATAAGCCGGTCGACTATGGGGATGGCGCTATTTATCGCCACGTTATCCGAGCTGCCAGTCCTGTTTTTCTCCAAGAACCTGATCGACCGGTTCAAGGCGCAGGGATTGCTTTTCATAGGCATGTTCATTACGGGTGTACGCCTGATCCTTTATGCAGCGCTAAATTATCAGTCAGGCATCCTCATCTTCCAGCTGATCAGCGGTCTCACCTTCCCACTGGTTTGGGTGGCAGCTGTGTCTTATGCCAATGACATCTCTCCTGAAGGTTTGAAAGCCACCGGGCAGGGATTAGTGGGAGGTATTACATTTGGTATCGGTTCTGCAGCGGGAGGAGTCATCGGTGGGCTGCTGCTCGGGAGTGTTGGCGGTCAGGCAATGTTCCTGGTGATAGGATTAGTGGTGCTCCTGGGCATGGCAATGATCTTCCTCCTTGAGAGGAACCAGAATGCTCGCCAGGTGCAGGGAATAGACTGATGTATGCGTATTTACCCCCATTACTGATCGGGTTTACTTTCAACGCTGTCAGTGCATTTACCGCCTTCTATTCCCGGCATTTAGGAGAACGCGGCGGCAGAGTGGCATGCATTATATTTAGAGATATCCTTGGAATACCGGTGTGGGTTATAGGTTATGCCCTGGCAGTGTTATCGTCTTCATCGCTGCTGTTCACCCGCACCTTGGTCTCATCTGTAATAGCGTGGTTTCTGCTCCTGGCAGGGGTGGTGATTATCCTCGCCGGTCGGGTTTCGATCCGCTGGCGGGCAGTGGCACCATCAACCCGGGATACGCTCGTCACTGATGGGATATATGCCCATATCCGCCATCCAATTTACTCGGGACTAGCCCTTGAGCTGATCGGGTTATTTCTATGGTTGCCAACAATGGATGTGTTCATCGCCTGTTTATTAGGGTTGAGCTGGGTGCTCGTCCAGGCCAGGTTAGAAGAAATGGACCTCGTCGACCGCCTGCCCGAATATAAGGATTATATGCAGCGAGTGCCGCGTTTCATCCCCCGGTTAAGGTAAACCTGGTTGGGCATAACAGCTCGCCCATCGATGGGTTATAACTTATTATTGTAGTGAGATCGAAATATCAGCCCTGATCTGGATTGGTGTAGCTAACGCAAGGCGCCTGGCAGTATCCTTCAGGAACTCCCCACTTTCAGACTGGATATCAGGAAACAGCTCAGCCACCGGCACCGCCCGATGGACATGCTGCCATAGGTCCGGGTCGATGACCCTGCCGTCAAACAGGATGATATCAATGTCGATGGTTCGGGAAGCATTTTTATCATCAGTACGCACCCTCCCCATCTGTGCTTCCAGTGGTCGAAGGACCTGTTCTTTTAGTTCAGCAGCACCGAGCGGTGTGGATATTCGCACAGCCAGATTGAGAAAATCAGGGTAGCAGCAGTCCACCGAGGCTGACTCCCAAATGGATGAGACCGTGTGGATGGTCACTTTATCCTTCAGCAGGTCCACCGACTGGGGAATATTTAAATCAGGTTGGATGTTCGAGCCGAGTAGGAGGCAAGCTTGATGGAGAGTCGCATTCATCTCTGGCCTGCTAAATCAGGTGTCTACCACCGTCAATGTGGATGATCTCCCCGGTGATATATTGCGGACCATCCAGAAGGAACACCAGCGCCTGACCCACTTCCGCAAGGTCTGCCCATCTTCCAGCCGGGACGTTTTTTAGGATATTCACCGGCGTGGTTCCGTTACTGGGTGGAAGAATCGCTCCCAGGGCTAAACCATTCACTGTGATGTTGGGTGCTAAAGCGACTGCAAGTGACTCTGTGAGTGCAGCGAGGGCAGACTTACTGATGGTGTACGCCAGATGGTCTCCGGCTGGACGTAAAGCCCGCCAATCGAGCATATTGACAATGCGCCCCGTGCTCTCTGTGGGCAGGTGGCGGGCAAATTCCTGGCTAAGCAGGAAGGGTGTAGTCAGGTTAACCATCAGGTGGTGGTTCCATTCCTCCAGTGTGGTGCCTTGCCAGGTATGGGTTCCGAAAATAGCGGCATTGTTGACCAGGGCAAATAATGGCCCAAACTCGTAGGCTTGCTGTATCAGGCTGCCCACCTGTGCCGGGTCGTTGAGGTCAGCCTGCTGCAGGTTTGCTCTTCTACCCAGAGTCGTAATCTCATCCCTCAGGCTCTCGGCTTCGGCTTGGGAGTGACCGTAATGAATAACTACATCACCGCCAGCCCGGGCAACGGTCAGGGCGAGCTCCCGCCCAACCCGCAGTGCTGCCCCGGTAATGAGCACCAGTTTATTATTTAATGTCATCTGGCCTTCCCTCTAGAATTTCAGGCTTTACTAAAAAGTAATTAAATATGAATATAATAAATGCTCCGCGATGATTCCCAGCCGGTTATTTCTTCCAAGTGGCCATGAACTCCTCACGCAGAGATGGCTCACTGGCATAATTACCGCGCCACACTGTGGTGCGGGTGATGGGAGCAATTTCTCGCACGCCTCGCATTTCCATGCACAAATGATGAGCCTCGAGATAGACAGCTACACCGCTGGGATGCAGCATCGTTTCCAATGCATCGGCGATTTCCTGACCGATGCGCTCCTGGACTGAAAAACGCCTCGAAAAGAGCCTTACCATGCGGGTAAGCTTGGAAAGGCCAATGATATTCTCATAGGCGATATAGCCAACATACGCCTGTCCGTAGAATGGGAAGACATGGTGTTCGCACAGTGAAAAGAAGTGAATGGGACCCTCAATCACCTGGCTCAAATTGCAGTCAGGCTCGCCCCTGCATTCCGTGCTGAAAACCCGCAGCAGCTTCGGGTCGCCATCATAGCCCTGCGTGGCATCAAAGAGAGCTTTCACAAACCTGCGGGGAGTGTCTTGAGTGGATGGTGTATTACAATCCAACCCAAAGGCAGTAAAAATTTCCTCCATATACATTTCATACTTAGCGAATGCTTCGTTGGAAATTTGGCGTTTTTGTAATTTTAAGCTATCTTGAATGACAAAGTCTTCAATATCGTCGGGGATATTCATTGAATTCTCCTTTTCAATGCACGGCTGCCGCGCAATTATATTAATCTTCGCCTACACTTACGCAGGGTTGAAAATAATCCAGCAGGTATCAATGGTTATTGATAATTATAACGGGTTCAGCCCTTATAGGTCAAAACTCTGCCCCACAGGCTCTTGGTGCCCCAGATCCCAGCGCGCAAGGTCTCCAGCTGGACAATCTGACTATGATCGACAAACAGGTTGACTTCAGCGCCATAGTTTTTTATGTACCAGGCGAAAACCTCCGGGTCGGCAGCCTCAAACATTGGTTTTTCCAGCCCGATGGCATTGATGATCTTGGCGACGACATCCGTACGCCAGGTAGTCACGTTCTCGGTGATCCCCTCTGATTCGATCATGATCATATATGCACCGGCATCCACAAACCGCCTGGCTTGATGGATGGCCCACTCGGGGTCACGCGTGCCTTCCGCAGCCAGCTCTGCCACAGCGGTGGCACCACCGGCTCCAAACTGGATACCCACTTCAGGCTTGGCTTTCAACCCGGCTTTCTGCACTTTCTCGACCAGCCTGAGCCAGTCATCGGTTGGGATGGAAATAAACCCGCTGGAGATTTCGACGATATCGAAACCAATCTGCTTGCATTCCTTAATATATTGGTCTACGGCTTGAGCACCTAGCGTCAGGACGTGCTCGATAAAACCACCTGTGGACACGAGGACGTTATACTTGTGGCATATGTCCAGCAGCTCGATAACCGCTTTGCGCGGCATCAGGCTGAAGGAGCCACCGGCGAATTTCAACACATCCACGTATGCGCTCATGGTCTCGAGGATATCTTCCAGATAACGCTTTCCCATGGGGGTATAGTATGGCCCACGGATTTCAGTGACGCCTGTCTGGCGAGGTTTGCCCTGACGCTGATTAATTCTCAAAAAAGAGAAGGCCCGATCATCATTTTGATCATTCATTGATTCCATATTTCATCTTTCCTATGCTTGCTGCTTCACGCTTCCCAGCATTGCTGTCAGGTCGCGGATGCGAATGTTTTCCAAATCTCTTACTGCATTTTCGAGCTCGTCCTGGAGAGAGGTCGAAATAGTTTGGTCGGTAAGCTGTTCGAACTTTTTCACCGCTGTTTCCCAATGCATGGGGCGGGTAAGGAAGCCCTCATAATCGTACTTGTCCCTGGTGACTGCCCGCCCGTCCTGCAAGGTGATGGTAATACGGCAAGGCATCTCAGCCGGAAACCGCTGGCTATATTCAAGCCTGGGACGAATGGTCACTTTTCGCAGCAGGGATTGGACGTCAGCTTGCTGTATACGCTCAGGCAGGTACTGTGGCGGCAGGACCTGGTCATCTAAAATGGCCACCGCAATAATATACGGCAGGCTGTGGTCGGCTTCTTCCTTGGTGCGCACGGTGACCTTCTCACCCTCTTCGCCGCCGCCGATGATGTTATAGGCTACATCGAACGTCTCGATATCGATAGTGCGGATTGCAGCCGGATCAATCTCCTGCTCGTTTTTCAGCTCCAGCGCACCTTCAATTGTGGCTTGTGAATGGATCTCAGCGTTATAGCGTTTCACCACGGTGTGGGCAATCTTTTCCAGGTCTTCCCTGGACCAGTCCAGGGAAAAATGTCCGGAAATTGCGTCCATGAAGCCCTTATTGCCTTCGAAGACTTCGCCCGGTCCGGTGATACCCCGCATGGCGAGGAAGGCAGCATTCATCACGCCAAAAGCTGTGTTGGGGTAAGCCAGACCCTTCCAATTGGAGAGGGCTCCGGTACGTGTGACCCTGAGGGCGTTATATGCCGTCCCGGAAATGGCGATGGCATTGGCAGTCTTGTCTTCATCCAGACGAAGAGCCTTGGCAATCCCAGCGGCGAGACCATAAGCACCCTGGGTGGTATGGTCAAATCCTTTAGCCCGTACGGGCGCCACATCGCTCAGGCGACACTGCACCTGGTATGCCACTGCCAGGGCGGTCAGAAATTCCATACCACTCCCATTGGCATATTCGCATGCTGCCAGTACCGCGCCAAGGTTGTCACTGGGGTGACAGGTTTCTCCCGGGGCAAGGTAGCTGTCGTTGAAGTCCAGGAAGCGCACCAGGGCACTATTATAAAAGGCAGCCCGGTCAGGCGCAGTCAGACCGCCACCAATCAGGGTGCAGATGGGATTACCGCCGAAATCTGCATTTTGAGTGGCGATCATGCGAATCGTACCCGCATCCAAGGCACCGATGGCACAGCCCAGGGCATCCAAAACCCGGATCTTCGCCTGGAGGCGGGCGGCTGGGGAGAGCCAGTCAAACTCTGCAGCAACCACGAACGATGACAGCTCATTCACCATGGCCATGATGGACTTCCCGGTCTACAGCCGACCTTTAAGCTCAGCCGCAGTAAATGGACCCGGCTCAGCAATCAGGGCGCGTGCCTTGGGGACGGTGTCCCACACATTCCACAGGAGCACGCCTCTGACACGCCCATTAGCCAGGTAATAAACCACGCCTTTTTTATATTCATCCTTCCAATCCACAAAGGTCTCCAGGCGTGAATCAAGCTCACCGACAGCTTCATAACCCAGCTCGAACAGGTCGGAATAAAAATAAGATAAGTGGTGATAAGGCTCGTTGGCACCTGCCATATTACGCCCTGCCTGCTGACCCATGTTATTGGCATTGTCTTCGTGCTCGATGCGCAAGCGTTTACCAAGCGTGGGGCTGGCGAACTCAGCCACATCGCCGGCAGCAAATATATCTACACCACTGGTGTGGAGCATATCATCGACCACAATCCCATTCCCCACTTTTAAACCTGCAGATTGCGCCAGCTCCACATTGGGCTGGATGCCGATTCCGGCGATCACCCCATCCACCTGGATTGCATCGTCATCCACTGTGATCAGCTGGTAGCGATTACCGGTCTTTTTCAAGTCTTGCACCTTTGACCCTGGCAGCACCTCCACACCTTTTTGGCGGAAGAAGTTGTTTAAATAATCTGAGATCTGGCGTGGATACATATTCGCCCCTATACCAGTGTCAGGGAAAAGTAAGCTCACCTTTTTTCCGTTCATCGCCAGTGCCGCAGCGATCTCCGAGCCAATGAAGCCTCCACCGATCACGCCAAAGTGTTCACCGCGGCTGCTCAGCTCGCGCAGGTGCTGGTAGTCATCCAGGGTGCGGTAGTAAATAATATCCCCTTCACCGAAGGGCAGCTTGCGAGGTGTGCCACCCGTGGCCAAAAGCAATTTTTCGTATTGATATTCTGTTCCCTGGTCGTCGCGAACCACTTTTTTAACTGGGTCGATTGAGCGGATGGTCCTGCCCAGGTGCAGGTCCACTGTGAATTGCTGGGTCCCGCGCCAGATACTGTCCAATGCTTTTCCCTTCCAGAGTCCTTTGGTCAGAGGTGGACGGCTATAGGGTGGGTTATGATCGCTCCCAATCAGCCCAATCTTTCCAGCAGGGTCCAGCGCCCGGATTCCCCTGACAGCTGAATCAGCAGTCATACCGGCACCGACAATCAGGTATTGATAGTTTGACATTAAGCCCTCCCAAGAGCAGATGAATATGTCCCACAATCAACGAATTGTGGCGAAAATATGGTAGAATTAATTATATATCGCAGTACGATGTAAGTCAACCTTTTCGGTCAAGCTCCACCTAAATTGGGTAGCTTTATTATATACGATGGGATTGTGATGACGGATTTCTCGACTTTTTCAAAAGGTGATTACGAAACCCTGGCAGAGTTCCGCTATGCCCTACGCTGTTTCTTGCGCTTTAGTGAAAGTGCAGCTGAATCTGCAGGTCTCACCATGCAGCAGCACCAGGCGCTGCTGTTCATCATTGGTTATCCAGGCCGTGAACAGGTGACGATTGGCGAGCTGGCTGAGCGTCTGCAGATCCGCCATCATAGCGCGGTGGGCATGGTGGATCGGTTGGAAGATCAGGGATTGGTGGAAAGGATCCATAACGGCGCGGACAGGAGGCAGGTATTTATCGGGTTGACTGAGAAAGGGATTGGGGTGTTGAAAAGTCTGGCGAGCACGCACCGGGATGAGCTGCGCCATCTCGGACCGCAGCTGTGTAACATGCTTGAGCAAATTACTAGTTTGACGGATAGATAGAAAATCCCTTCCAGGCTTTCGTGTTTGAGGGTGGCTATATTACTCCGGAAAATGGGGAAAGTCAGTATATATCAGGAGTTTTTATCCATTGTAGCGGTGTTACCCAGTCACAACCCCTGATCTCTTAGCAAAGTCCGCTGCAAAAGCAAGGGCTTGGGGATGGCCGGTCAACGATATTGCAAGCAGTCATATAGCTATGCTCACAGCCTCCACGCATCTGGCAACAATCCTGCTTCAAGGATCAGAACAAAGCATATGAGATGGTATTTACCCCCATTTATACACATCCAGATAAAATGATCCATTATCTGACTGTCTTTACTCGCCTCACGGCGAGGACGGAGAACAGGAACAACATTCCGTAGATGCTGAAGATCAACACATATCCGAACCCTGGTATCTGTGGCACTTGTCCGGTGACAAAATCGGCAATCGGACCACCAATATATGCGCCCACCGCACCCGCTCCTGCTCCTGCCAGGTTGGATATACCCAGGTACCGCCCTGCTTCCTCCTTGGGAACCAGGAGCGTACCTAACGCCCAGTTGGCAGTATAGAATAAACCGGTTCCAATTCCAATAATGCATCCGCCGATATAGATCGCCGGAAGGCTGGGGAAGCTGAGAGCAATGATGGTACCCACCAATGCGGTCAGCCCTGCAATTGCCACCATGCGCTTCTCACCAAACCGGTCAGTCAGCCAGCCTGCCGGTAAAGTGGATAACAGGATCATCAGACCAACAATCAGGATTAGCTTGCTCGCTGGGGATGCGGCAGCTTCCTTCACATAACCCAGGCGAGCCTGCAGAAAATAGATCGCAAAGGTGGACAAATTGACCGCGCCCACCAGGAATGCCAGCCGGCTGATCACCCACCAGGTGAACGAGGGATTTTGTTTGGCCTTATCCCCAATACTGATGCGCACGCTGATCCAGACCCCCATGCCAACCGCCACCAACATGGCAGCCAATCCGATCAACCCCATAATTATGAATAAAGCAGTGGTAGAGCTGACGTTGCTCATACGGTTACTAACAAAATTGACCACATATCTCGAGCCAAGGATGATGAAGGTGAACACCACTGTCATTCCCACCAGGCGTATCAACGCTCCCCAGTCCATCGGAGGAGCTGTCTCTTCCAGCGGTTTTTCAGGGACGAGCATCGTCAGCAGCATTACCATAATCAGAACAACAACCGCAACCAGCAGCCCTGCCCACAGATACCCTTGGCTGACCAGCTTTGCAACAGTGAACGCCACAAGGATCAAAGGAAGGGGAATCTCGAATAATGCCTTCACGCCAGAGAATCGACCGCGCTTTTCTTCTGGCACCATGTCAGGGATGATCCCCTGCTCGGCAGCCTGGCTCGCATTGGTCGACACCGGTTGCACCAGACCGATGGCAAATAGTACCCAGAAACCGAGCATGCCTTGCATGCGGGCAGTAAAGCCGATCAGGATGGTGAGGGCTGCAGTTACCAGCGCGCCAACGAAAATAAATGGTCGCCGCCGACCCCAACGGAGTGTGCTGCGATCTGAGAACATGCCCATCACTGACTGGGCAAGCAGTGCCACCATCAGGGTGTACAGGCGGAATGTCCCATAATAAGTACCTTGCTGCGTCTCCCCGACAAACTGCTGTACCAGCAGCGGGGTAATCAAACCCATGGTCTGGGATAGTGTGGTCAGCCCGAAAAAGTAAATGTTGAAGGTGATATAGTCAAACCAGCGAATTGGTCGGCTCATGGTTGGATCCTGGTCAAAACGGAATGAAGTGAGTAGGATCACCTTCCAGGTCAGGTTTTAGTGGAATAAACGCTCAATGAAGCTGAGGGTCAGGTTTGCTGCCAGGTCATGCTCCTTATCCAAGATCACACAGTGGGTGGAATGCTCCAGCCAATGCAGCTCCTTGATGGATGAGCTAACCTGGTTATAAATGATCTGGGGTGATTGCGGATGGACGGTTGGGTCAAGCCTGCCTTGGAGGATCATAATTGGCTGTCGGACCTGCGGCAGGAGAGCAAGAACCGATTTTTGTAAGCGCATGAGCTGGACGGCAGCCTTTAGCGGCTGAACGGCATATCCCTGCCAGGGGTTATCGTCTGCAGATGGAGCTTTGGGGACGGAAGCAATGAAAGGTGCCAAAACGGACAGCAGGAAATTTTTGGCACGTCCGATACGGAGTCGCAGGGCAGGTGCATAACACAAGATCCCTGCAGATTCCGCATGCGTGACTGCCAGGTACAAAACGAGCAATGCGCCTGCCGATTCGCCACCGATCACAACATGCTCACAGCGGGTGGCCAGCTGTTGGTAGGTCTGCCCAACACAAGCGAGCCAATCCTGCCAGGTGAAGCGGTTGCAGTCCACAGGGGTGGTGCCGTGACCCGGCAGCAAAGGGGCCGCTACCGTGTAACCATTTTCGTGGAGAACCTTCGCCAACAGGCGGACCTCGGCGGTAGTTGCAGTAAATCCATGACACAGCAGCACACCGGTCGGTCCCGCCGGCCAAAAGAAAGGTGAACCATCCAGCTGGGGGTTGCGCAGGATGGAGGGTTTGATCATCGGATCATGGGTGATGCTAAATCAACCAATAAACTTCCTCAGCAGGAGGTAGAGGATGGCAGCAACAATTAGCAGTAAAACGAAACCTCCCGCAGACAACATGGTTACTTTGAGCGAATCGAGCGGCTTCACCCCGCTCACCTTGCCAGTTTGACCGTTGACATACAGGCGGTAACGCTTGCCCTGGAAGGTATAATTTCCAATATAGATTGGCAAGAGAGCAAGCTTATAGGTAAGCCCGCTCCACTTCCCTGCACCACTGCCAAAATTGTGCTTGGGGTGACCAGGATCAACCTGCTTGGATAGGTTGGACTTTACATTTTTGATTACTATTTCGCGTGCCTTTAACGAGGCATCAGCCAGAGGGTGATCATAGGTCAGTGCCAACCAACCGGCAAGAAAATCTGGGGAAAATTCGACCAATTCCTCCAGGTTGAACGGCTCGATACCGGCAACCTCTGCCGGTGACATCTTGCGCAGCCCAGGGATAATCACATTGTTAAACATCTCAAAGTGAGATCCACTACGGGTATCCCATTGGGGCAGTTTGCTCGACCCGGTGTTGTCTTCATAGAACCAGGGTATTTCCAAAGCCCCCGAGAAGATCCAAAATGGGTAATAGGCTGGATGAAGCAGCATGCCTGCGTGCTGGATCGCCAGGTTATCCGGAGAAAAAAGACCTTTGTTCAACCAGGCTTTGATGGAATCGTTCGCCTTTTGGGGGTCAATTTTAAACACGCCTATCGCCTGCGGGTCGACCAATTCCATCAGGTTGGGGGAAGTGATAAAGCGGTTCGAGGCACAATAAGGGCAGACATCGGCGGTCTGACCAGGCGGTAGGATGATGACCACTCCGCATTGCTCGCAGGTGAGGCGCGACTGGCTCTCCGCCCAGCGGTGAGCACGCTCGGTGGGTAGAGTGGCATCTAATATTTGTTCGGAGCTTTCACTGAGCACACGTTGATCCACTTTGCCGGTAAAACCACAAAACTGGCATACCAGGGTTGTCTCATGGATGTCATAGGCAATCGAAGCGCCGCAATTCGGACAGGTATAAGTCTTGACGGTTGCCTCTTGAGGAGGCGGTTCTACCTCAGGCGCGTAGGAAGCACCTTCCGGCATCAGCGGGCTCTTATCCAGTTTCTCATTAATCATCAACAGCCCGCGCTTGGCGGTGGCGTTGGATGGGTCGATTGCGACTGCCTTTTCCAGGTACCCGCGCCGTTCCTGCAACTCATCCGTCGTTGCCGAAAGCCAGATCCAAATGCGCGCGTCTGAGCTGTTGATCAGCGCAGCTTGATCGAGTAATCTTTTTGCTAAAGAGTGGTTGCCATTTTTGACAGCAATAATGCCATCTTGAATGAGCTGTTCAAATTCGAGCGAGCTGATTGAATCAGGTTGATTGGAAAATGCAGGCGGCAGCATTTTTAGATTATATATCTTAAAATAATAAAACGCTAATCTTGATGGACGAAGAAACCACTAAGGAAATGACGGATGGGAGGCAGACGGAGGATGAGTAAAAAGCCGATCAAGATCAACCAGAGATAGGGTTGCACTACACCTTGTTTTACAACCTTGACGTAATGCACAGCAGCCAGGATGTCGATCACATACACCATACTGTGCAAACGCTTCCAGTTTTTGCCAAGTCGTTTTGGCCAGGGTGGGAACGAAGTAATTGCCAGAGGGATCAACAGTAAGCCGGCAATTAATCCTATCAGGGCATATGTTTTGATAATTTCATCACCGATATATTGAAAATCGAAGCCATAATCCAGCCCAATAAAAATGGCAAAGTGGATGCACACGTACAAGAATGAATAATCTCCCAGGGCGCGCCTTACTTTGAGTGCAGGAGAAAAACCAAAGATGGAATTTAATGGCGTACATGCCAGGCTCAACACGAGCAGGATCAGGGCAATCTTGCCTGTGCGCAATATTGCACCCCGGATAGGATCCGCTGTTAAATGTCCCTGCCAGGCATCATAAAAGAGCCAAGGAATCGGAAGCAGGCAGGCGATATGTACCAGGATCCGAAACCAATAGTCGAAAAATCTATTTTTGATGTTCAAAAATTCTTCTCTAAATCCATCCCTGTGTAAAGTGAGGCTACTTCGTTTTCGTATCCATTGAACATAAGGGTCTTCATCCGTCCAACCTCGCCGATGCGCCGCTCGGTGGCTTGTGACCAGCGTGGGTGGTCCACATTGGGGTTAACGTTGGCATAAAACCCGTATTCGTCTGGAGCAGCATCCATCCAAGTAGAGGTCGGCTGAGCATTCACCAGCTCAATCTTGACAATCGCCTTGATGCCCTTGAAGCCGTATTTCCACGGCACCACCAGGCGGATGGGTGCCCCATCTTGCTTGGGTAAATCCGTCCCATACAGGCCGGTGACCATCAAAGTCAGGTCATGCATGGCTTCATCCATGCGCAGCCCTTCGACATAAGGCCAGGAGAGTAAGCTGGATCCCTGCAGAGGCATATCCGTGGGATCCAGAATGGAGGTAAATTTAACGAAAGTCGCCTCCGAGGTGGGTTGGACGTCTTCAAGCAGGCGGTGCAGGGGAAAACCTATCCACGGGATGACCATCGACCAGGCTTCGACACAGCGCAATCGATAAACGCGCTCTTCCGGTGAAAATTGCTGCAAGTCGGCTATGGTATAGGTCTTGGGGTTACTGACCAGCCCTGATACCTCTATGCTCCATGGTGAGATGGGGAAATCGGCAGCCAAATCCGCCACGGCGGTCTTATCGGTGGAGAATTCGTAGTAATTATTGTAATGGGTGATATCCTCATAGGATGTCAGCGGGACACCAAGCTCATCGGTGGTAGCACCGATGATAGGAGGCGGGCTGGCTTCAGCGGTGGGTAAGTTCCCCTTACAGGCTGCCAGAGCCAAAGCACCCACCAGGGTTGCTCCGGCGCTGCCAATAAACTGCCGTCGTGAGAGATAAAGACTCTTGGGGGTAATCTCAGAGGAATCAATCTTGACCATGCTGCGCCTCCTGATATCTATACTGTTCTTATTGTACCTACTTTTATACGCAGGAAAGTCACCAATAGATTAGGATTATTTAAGCTCCTTCCCCTGCAACCCAATCAGGCTGGAGACGTAGATAGCTATAAATATAGATCAAGGAGCACGAAATGATTGACCCCAAGAATAGCCATTGGCTGCTAAGACCGTTTATCTGGATTTGGAATTTAATCGCCTACATCGTAACGCTTACGGGTAGATTGCTAGCGGTGATTTTAGGATTGGTTATCATGCTCGCGGGAGCCGTCCTGACCGTTACCGTGATTGGGGCAATTGTGGGTATTCCGCTGATCATTATCGGTATACTTCTTGTCGTCAGGGGTCTGTGGTAAGCTAACTCTCAAGTAGTTAAAAAATCATCAAGCTCCTCTGGATAGGAGGAGCCTGATGATTCTTATGCTGGTAAACCTGTTCGGAGGCTTACGATTAGGTGTAATCAACCTTTATCGGAGCAACACTTGGAACTGCTGTTTCGAGCTCAGTCGAATTTTGATCAGCAACCACTGTTTCTTCAATAACTCCCGATTGAGGTGCTCCTCGACCATCCTCAAAGTGCATGATTGCTGGGATGAATGTGCCAATTACCCCCATTGAGATCGTTACAACTCCACCGATAATGAACCAGGTCTGCACACCCAGTTTGTCTGCGATGGGACCAGCGATGATCAATCCGAGCGGAGACATGGCACCTGCCATGGTACTGATAAGTGTAAATACACGCCCCTGCATTTCAGGCGCTACCGCAGCCTGCACGGCTGCCATAAGTGGTCCGTTGACGATGGGACTCATCACACCAATAAAGAACATGGCAGCAACAGCCAGAATAAATGCATTTGAAGGCAGCAATCCGATCACCAGGCAGCCCGCGCCCATGGCTAACAGTCCCATCAAAGTGGTCATTATGCGGCGCTTAAACCCTCCCCAGGCACTGAGGATCAGGCCCCCAACGATGAACCCCATTCCTGAAAATGACTCGAGTGAAGCCAGCTGGATCGCACCACCGTTGAAGTGCTTGGTTACCAGGATAGGGAGCAGCGAGAACGCTGGGGTGAGCAGGAAATTGATCACCGTCGCCATGACGCCGATGAGCATGAGCCCCGGCCAGCTCCATACATAACGGAAACCGGCGCGGAAATCTTGCCAGTAAGTGGATTTCCCCAGTGCTTCGGGCTGTAAATCATTCCGCTCGGGCTGCGGTATTTTGAAGAACAATAAGGGTACGATGGCAAGCGAGGCAGTTACCACATCAATTGCCAGGATTGCTTGCATGGGGATCACTACCAGGAGCAATGCACCCAGCGGGGCAGAGGCGATGCTCATGCCACCCTGCAGCATCTGGTTTAGACCTTGAATGCGGGTCAGATGCTCCTTGGGCACCATGAGCGAGGTGGAGGCCATCATCGCATTCGAGTGAAAACCACCACAAACGGAACGGACGAAAAGCAGGGCGTACACCTGCCAGATTTGCACATGCCCAATAACAAACAGGATGGCTAACCCGATTGTCGCCAGGGCGATGATAGCATCGGCAAAGATCATTATGAGACGGCGGTTCCAGCGGTCCACCAGAGTGCCAACGAATGGACCGAGCACCACCTCTGGCACCATCCCAACCAGGGTGGCGGTAGCCAGGACCGTTGCCGATCCGGAGGTCTGGGTGAGCCACCAGATGACGGCGAAACCTACCAGCCGGCTGCCTAATAACGATAATGCCTGGCCGGTCCAGATGGTGAAAAATCTGGGAGCCCAGGGTTTAGGTTTATCAACAATAAGATCTGCAGCCATCACATTTTCCTTCGCGGTTGATCAATTTTCCAAGTTGTTTATATTATACACAAATATTTTTAATTGTCAATAAATATTTATAATTTTTTTGTAGTATATTATTAATATATTCAACTACAATTTGTTGTTTTATTTTTTAATGGATACTGCCAATTATACCCCCTTATTGGAATGGCTCAATTAAACCTCGGGTATAATCATTTCAGACTACCAATCATCGTTCGCGGAGGAAATCAACATGGTCATGCCGGTGATGCAATATGCTCCAGAAACCTGCGCCTGGTGTGAAGGTACGGGTAAATATGGACAATATGGTGATATCTGCCTGGTGTGCAATGGTCAGGGTAGTGTGCTGGTGGCGCAGCCTTCCCGTAATTGCCCACACTGCGAAGGCAAAGGGACGCAAATGTCGGGTGAATTCCAGGACCGCTGTAAAATTTGCGGTGGATCGGGTTGGTCGCACGTGTTTAAAAACGCATCTTCCACCCGCTGAGTGCCCGCATGCGGCTCGAAAATAAGGTCGCCCTGATTACCGGGGGGACGAGTGGGATTGGTAAAACCACGGTGGAGTTATTCGCTTCTGAAGGGGCAAAGGTGGCGTTTACCGGGAGACGAACCCAGCTCGGTGCAGAGCTGGCTGAACAAACCGGTGGTCTATATATCCAGGCTGACCACCGCCGGATGGAAGATTGCCGGCGTTCGGTGACCGAGACGATTTCAAAATACGGACAGATCGATATCCTGTTCAATAATGCCGGGATCGTGGTGAGTGGGACAGCAGAAACAACCACAGATGAAGATTGGGACGACACCCTGCAGTTAAATGTGACCGCGGTCTGGCGCATGTCTAAACTGGTGCTGCCGGTGATGCGCGCCCAGGGCGGTGGGGTGATCATCAACAACGCCTCAGATTGGGCCTTCATCGGTGCCCCGGCGGTTGTGGCATACTGCACATCCAAAGGTGCAGTGGTGCAGATGACGCGGGCCATGGCGATCGACCACGCTGCCGAAAACATACGAATCAATGCCGTTTGCCCGGGAGATACTTTCGTTGACCGCTGGGTGAAAGAGGGCTATTACCGGGTATCCGGCGGGGTCAGCGAGGCTGAAGCGCGCAAGACTGACCTGCCGATGGGACGTGTGGCTGAGACGATTGAAATCGCCCGCGCCGTCTTATTCCTGGCATCTGACGATTCAAGTTTTATGACCGGATCCGCACTGGTTGTAGATGGGGGAAGTACCGCCCGCTAGAGGCTGCTTACCAGATCGATCATTCCATCATATCGAAGACAGCATATAACATCAGCCCGGTGGCGATCGCCAGGTTGAGGGAGGTCACCCGACCCTGCATGGGAATTTTCAACATCACCTCACAGGCTGCCGATTGAGCAGGGGTCAGACCTTCGCGCTCGCTGCCCATCAATAAAATCAGCGGCTGCTCAAAGTGGTCGATTTGGCGGTAATCCCGGTCGGCATGGGCTGAGGTACCATAGACCTTGACCCCGTTAGCTTTCACCCAACGCACAAAATCTGTAAAAACTGCGGAGACCATTGGATACCAGAATATTGACCCCATACTGGCACGTACACAGTTGGGATGATAGGGGTCAGCGCTGAATTGGTTATTGTCCGGATCGTCCAGCAGGAGTAATCCGCTGGCACCCACGGCATCGATTGTGCGCAGGATTGTACCAATATTGCCGGGGTCCTGGGGTGCGACCAGTGCCACGCCCCAGGGGAAGTTCTTCGGAGTTAGCGAATCGAGGTGCAAACCGGGCTTGTGGATGACCGCGAGGATCCCTTGCGGGTTATCCTTCCCTGCCATACCAGCGAAGGTGCTGGCGTCCACGGCATAACAAGGGATTCCTTGCTGCGATTGCTCGTGGATCAGCGCGAGGGCAAAGTCACTGGTGAGGATATCGGGGGCATAGCAAATATATTCGACCCGCACATGGGCGGCGCTGGCCTCGCCTACGTGGCGAATACCTTCGGCAACGAACAAACCACTGCTTTCGCGTTCCTTGCGCTGCTCGATTAGCTGGCGGACCAGTTTAATCTTGGGGTTGGAACGGCTGGTTAGAGTCGTCATTCTGATCCAGTGGAATCCAGGTCAGGACCGAGGTACCTTTCCCAGGCTCAGAATTGACCTCGATATCTCCGCCCATTTTACGCGCCCGGGTGCGCATGTTAGCCAAACCATGCCCGAGTGCCAGGCTCATCTTACTCAAATCAAAGCCGATCCCATCATCGGAGATCTCCATCCTGATCTGCCCAGGTTCCGTCCATAGCTTCATTTTTACCTGGTGTGCCTCGGCGTGCTTGGCGGAATTCGCTAACGCCTCCTGGGAGATATGGAATAACGCGGTGGAAATCGCAGTTGGAAGGATCAGAGAGCCAGTATCAGGTCCGGTGAGGTTGATCGCCAGCTGGGTATTGGCGCGGGTTTCATCAATGAGGCGTTGCAGGCTTTCCATCAGGTTTTCGCCGCGGAACTGCCGCGGGCGAAGGTCCATGATATAGGTGCGAATATCACGAATAGTGCTGTTTAATCCTTCAATAGCCTGTTCGATTTTTATTAGTGCTTTATCAGGATTTGTCTCCACTTCCATGCGGGCATAATCCAGCGCCAATCCTACCGCATAGATAGATTGGATGATGCCGTCATGCAGATCCATGCCGATGCGCTCGCGTTCTTCGAGCACCGCCAGTCGTCGGTTTTGCTGGTTCAGGCGCACATTTTCGATCGTGATACCCGTCCAGGTGCCGATTGAGGTGAGCAGGTTGATCTCGCGCGGCTCGAGTCGTTGCAGCTTGCGGGTGGCAATCCCCATCACACCGATGATGTTGGTATGGGCAGTCAAAGGGATACATGCCAGGCACCGGTAACCCGCATCCACCACCTGGCGGCGTAAAAAGCGTACGTCCTGCTCGAGCGAGCTGCTTACAAGTGGTTTACCATTCTCTGCCACCAGTCCTACGAATCCTTCGCCCAGCCTGAACTGGTCCTTGCTCCAGAACACAAGGGTGTCTTCACCCTGATGCATCGCCATGCGGAGTGATAAACCGTCTTCTTCGGTCAGGAACACCTCGCCCGCCTCAACATCCAAGTAGGACATGACGAAGTCAAGGGTCTTTTCAAGAATTTTATCGATCTCAAAGGTGTTGGCGAGCATCTCCCCGATGTCATTGAGCAGCTTCAGGTCCTTGTTGCGCTGGGAGAGTGACTGATCGCGCTCCACCAGGTCGTTATACATGCGGGCGTTTAAAATTGCCACTGCCGCATATGCGGCTAACATTTCAATCACACGTTCATCATCACGGGTGAACTCGGTGTAATCTTCCTTATCGGTCAGGTATATTTGTCCTAACAGCTGGTTCCCCGATAATATCGGCACACCGAGAAAGGATGTCATTGGCGGGTGGTTGGGCGGGAAACCAACACTGCGCATATCCTGGGACATATCAGGGACGCGTATCGTCCGCTTTTCCTTGGCAATTGCGCCAATCAAGCCGAGACCTATCGGTGGGTGTGCCATCAGATTGGTTTCGCCAGACGTCATGCCAACGGGGATAAAATGTACCAGTTTCGCGTGTTCATCCAACACCCCCAGAGCAGCGTAACGCGCTCCGGCTTGCTCACGGGCAAGCTGCGCGATCCTTTCCAACACCACCTCCAGTGATAGATCACTTACCAGCTCGAGGCTGGCGCGATGCAGCGCCACCAGACGGGCTTCGATTTGTTCACGGGTTAACAATACCATTCAGGCTGCCTCACCACGCCATTATTTTACCTTATTTGGTGATGTTTGACTAATATAGGTATGATTTTTATCATACGTACTCCAAAAACCCGTGGAAAGCAGTAAAATAATCCCTGAGGAACGGAGGTGGGCATGGCCAAACAAATATTGGTCTTCAAAGGCAGTCCGAGGGATAAAGGTAACAGCAGCATCCTGGCTGATAAAGCGGCTGAGGGGGCAAAAAGCGCCGGTGCCCAGGTTGAAAGTTTTTCTTTACACAAAATGGATATCCATCCCTGCGATGCCTGCGATATTTGCCAGGAGACAGAAGTGTGTGTGCTGGGGGATGATATGCAGCAGCTGTATCCCAGGCTGCGCCAGGCTGATGCAATCGTGATCGCCTCTCCAATCTATTGGTTCACCATCAGCGCCCAGACCAAGCTATTCATAGACCGGTGGTATGCACTGGAAAGCTCACAGGGCTCCGCCCTCAAAGGCAAGCGGTTTGGGATTTTATTAACCTACGGCGATAACGATCCCTACTCCTCCGGGGCAATCAATGCTATCCGTACTTTCCAGGACATGTTCCGCTATATCAAAGCAGATATCGTGGGGATGGTCTACGGAACTGCAAATAAGGAGGGAGACGTCTTGAACCAGCCGGATCTGTTGGAAAGCGCTTATAAACTGGGCGAAAAACTCGCTACTCACCGCTGACAATCGTACAGCACCTATCAGAAAAATCCTATCTTCTCATTTGCATGGGTCAGCGATCATATTGGTGAATTTTTTCCATTGGATTTGCTGGCGCTGCATGAACATTTTTCTTTGAGGGTAAGTAATTCTATTATAGAAGGCCATACGAACACCAAACCGCAGTGGATGTTTTCAATGGATGGTCGAACCGAATTCGATGAGCCGGTAGAACAAGCTTTGAGCAGGATTTACGCAGGTCAGATCCTGGATGTTGCCACAGGCAGCGGCGGGTTCATCACTTTCCTGCTGGATAACATCGGCGACTTCACTGAGATTACCGGGATAGACAACAGCCTGCGCCCACTGGATGCCGCTCGCAACGCATTCTTGCGAGATAATATTCACTTCCTCCAGATGGATGCTGCCCGGATGGAATTCCCTGACCAACATTTCGACACGGTGTGCATTTCCAACAGCCTCCACCATATGGAAGATTTACCGGCAGTGTTGAATGAAATGGGACGGGTGTGCAAAGCCGGCGGGCAGTTCATCATCAGTGAAATGTACCGTGATGGTCAAACTGAAACTCAGCAAACCCATGTTGCCTTGCACCACTGGTGGGCAGCGGTGGATACCGCCGAGGGAATCCATCACCGCGAGACGTACACCCGCCGTGAGCTGGTCGAAATCACTGATAATCTCGGCCTAAATTCTGTTGATTATTTTGACCAGAAGGACCTGGAAGCAAATCCAAAGGATGCACAATTAATCCGCGAACTGGATGGCATCATTGACCGCTACATCCAGCGTGGGAAGGGGCTTAATGGCGGGGCAGAATTACTGCAACGCGGTGAGACCCTTCGCCTGCGGCTGCATCAGGTGGGTTTCCACGGGGCGACGAGCCTTTTTGTAATCGGGAAGAAGTAGATTAACAAAATAGGGACTGCCCTTTTGGGACAGTCCCATCGAACAATCTTGTCTCGCCCTTGGAGGAGGCGTTTGAGACCTATGTAATAATCCTGGAAGCGAATCGTTTAGCGCGAGCTGGATGACTGATGGGCCGGCTGTTGATTGGCCTCAACGTGGTCCTGCATCTCATTCAGGCTATATTTAAACTGTGAGTTATCCAAAGCCTGCACGATAATCGTGCCTGGTCTGGTCACCCAAAAGTTCCGGCCTGCTTCGACGATGTAATCCTTAAAGTCACCTTCCTGGGTGACCCACAGCATGCCGCTTTTGCAGCTGATCACATCACCGCGCCGGTTTCCATCGATGGACCAGGTTTTATATTTGGCCAGGGTGATATCAGTCAGGGTGTGAATATTTTGTTTGGTGTTTATCATAATTTCATCTCCTAATATTTTATCCATCTATATTCTATCCAATATAGAATAAAATAACAGATGCAAATAATTGAAATTGTAACCATAACAGTTATAATTGAATACAACTGTGCTTGTTTTTTGTGGTCATAACTGTACTGGAAAATTGGTGATTTGATGGGAGATAACCAAAATCAGGATACATTTTTATACGAACAAGTAGCCTCTGAGCTGGCTGAGCTGATCAGGATGGGTACATTCCGGGCAGGTGAGCGCCTCCCCTCCGTCAGGCAGTTGAGCCGCCAGCGCAAGATCAGCATCACCACGGTATTACAGGCCTATATGCTGCTGGAGAACCAGGGACTGATCGAATCGCGCCCACAGTCCGGTTATTATGTACGCTCGAAACTACCTCAAATGCTGCCGGAACCCGAAATGTCAGCTCCGCAGCAAGACCCCACCGAGGTGAGCGTCAGGGAACTGGTGATGATGGTGCTGAAGGATTCATCCAACCCCAACCTGATCCAGCTGGGTGCAGCCATCCCCAATACCGAGCTGGTTGTGCCGATGAAATTGAACCGCATCATGGCAGGCTTGTCTCGCCGGTTGGAAAACCAATATGGTGGTTATGAAATCCCCCCGGGGAACGAAGCCTTGCGCATCCAGATTGCCCAGCGTGCGGTTGGGATTGGCTGTAATATCACCCACGGAGATGTGGTGACTACCTCAGGCTGCCTGGAAGCTTTCACCCTCAGCTTGAGGGCGGTGTGTCGCCCGGGAGATACCGTGGCCATCGAATCGCCGATGTATTTTGGGGTGCTACAAGTTTTAGAGTCACTTAATCTACGCGCCCTTGAAATCCCTACCCATCCACGCGATGGGATCAGTCTTTCCGCGCTGCGCTTCGCCCTTGAGCATAACTCCATCCAGGCCTGCATGGTGTTATCCAACTTCAATAACCCGCTGGGCAGCTGCATCCCCGATGATAACAAGCAGCAGCTGGTCGAGCTATTGGCGCGCCATGAAATCCCGCTGATCGAAGGGGATGTGTGCGGCGAGCTGTTCTTCTCCGGGGTGCGCCCCAGCGTGTGCAAGGCCTACGACCACAAGGGGTTGGTCTTGCTATGTTCCTCCTTCTCCAAGGACCTGGTGCCGGGGTACCGGGTGGGGTGGGTGGTGCCGGGCAGGTTCAAGGCGACTATCGAGTGGCTGAAATATACCACCAACGTCGCCACTGCCACCCTGCCCCAGGTGGCGATCGCTAAATTCCTTGAGTCGGGCGGCTATGACCACCACTTGCGCAGTATCCGCAGGCTGTACGCCGGATTTGTCTCGCAGCTCTCGCATGCCGTGATGCGCTATTTCCCCGAAGGCACGCGCGTCACAAGACCCAATGGTGGCATCGTGCTGTGGGTGCAGATGCCTGATTACGTTGATTCACTCGAGCTGTACAAACAAGCCTTACAAGACGGGATTACCCTGGCGCCGGGATATATGTTCTCCGCCACCGAGCAGTACCGGAATTTTATCCGGTTAAACGCCGCTTGGTGGTCTTATGAAACCGACCGGGCGATGAGAAGGTTAGGTGAGTTGGTAGCTGAGCAGGGACAAGCATAATTTTATTCACGCTCAGAACAGGTCATCGAGTCCGCGAATCTTTCCAGATCTGCTGCTCGTTAGTCCGCTTTGATAGGAAATCCGGGCACTTCCCATCTCCTGTGCCGGTAAACCCGCCATCGGGCGCGCAAATAACGTTGCCATCAGCGCTATACAGCGTGCTGTATTGATCGCAACATTGGGGCGGGATGTAATACACCACCTGACCGTTATATTCATAGCTCCAGATGGACTGCGGAGGGTTGCCAACCACATCGCTTTCATATTGCGTAATCAGCTTATCCACCCAGGCAGGGTTTGCTGATTGTGTGGCTTGGGAACATCCTGCCAGGAGAATGGACACACTAATGACGATCAGGAAAATGATTTTCATGATAATCCTCTGCAAGTTCCGATGAACCAAAATTACATCAATAAGGTCAGAACGCAACGATGGACAGAATTGTTCCAATAATATTATTATATTCAGCAATTTGATAGCTTTTGCCAGCCCGCACAGATAGACTAGAACTATCAGGTCTGTGATACGATCAGGGTTCACCCTGAAAGGAAAATTATGCCATCAGAAATTAAAGGCTCCCGCATACCAGGCTTTTACAACCTTGCTCTCTCTCAGCGGTTGGACGAACTCGCCCAACGCGGAGGCCTCTCCGCCGAAGATATCGCCGCACTTAGCGGTCAGGCAGGTCTCACTGCCGAGCAAGCCGACCATATGATCGAGAACGTGGTGGGTACCTATGCCCTGCCGCTCGGGATTGCGCTCAATTTTATCGTCAATGGGCGTGAAGTACTGGTACCCATGGCGATTGAGGAACCTTCGGTGGTTGCGGGAGCTTCCTTTATGGCTAAATTGGCGCGTGCCGGGGGAGGTTTCACCGCCCAGGCTGACCCGCCGGAGATGATCGGGCAGATCCAGCTGCTGTGCCTTGCTGATTTAGCCGCAGCCAAACAGGCAATCGTGGACCAAAAAGACTGGCTGCTGGCGGAGATCTCGGGATTAGATCCGGTGTTGCAGCGCCTCGGTGGCGGTCCACGTGAGCTGGAAGTGCGCTTGATCGAAGAGAGTCCCATTGGAGCCTTTTTGGTGGTGCATCTGATCTACGACGTGCGTGATGCCATGGGTGCCAACGCGGTCAATACCGCCGTCGAGCGCCTGGCACCCCAGCTCGAAACCATCACCGGCGGTAAAGCCCATCTGCGCATTCTCTCCAACCTGGCAGATCACCGCCTGGCGCGGGCACAGTGCACCATCCCTCTCAACCAGCTGGCATTTGAGGGGTACTCTGCCGAAGATGTGCGTGATGGCATCATCTCCGCCTGGGCATTTGCCCAGGCTGACCCGTACCGTGCCGCCACGCATAACAAGGGCATCATGAATGGGGTCGACCCGGTGGTGATCGCCACCGGCAACGATTGGCGCGCCATTGAAGCCGGGGCACATGCCTTTGCCGCCCGCAGCGGTCGCTATACCTCTCTCTCCACCTGCGGACAGGATGCCCACGGCAACTTGGTGGGCAATCTGGAGATGCCGATGGCAGTCGGCATCGTTGGAGGAGCCACCCAGGTGCACCAGGCCGCGCGTGCTTCCTTAAAGTTGATGGGCGTGAACACGGCTGGCGAGCTGGCAGAGATCATCGTCTCGGTGGGGTTGGCGCAAAACCTGGCAGCCCTGCGTGCCCTGGCAACCGAGGGTATCCAGCGCGGACATATGGGATTGCACGCCCGCCAGGTAGCCATCGCCGCAGGCGCCCAAGGGGATTTGATCGAGCAGCTGGCTTCCCAGATGGTGGCTGAGAAGACTGTGCGCATCGATCGGGCAAAGGACATCCTGGCGGAATGGGAAAAGAAGGGTTGAGCAGCCTGAAAATTCAAAGTGAACGCTTGAAAAAGGTTCTCCCCTGGGTCTGTTTCGTCCTGGCATTGGCGGGAGGAATACTCGCCTGGTGGGTCGATTCGCGCAACGACGAACCCCAGGCAGCAGTTTTGGTGCTCCTGATGGTTACATTTGTGACCGGGTTTCTGCTACCACGGCGTGCCTGGTTATGGGCGGTGATTACCGGTCTATGCCTGCCTGCCGGGTATCTGTTCACCCGAAGGTTGGGCTACCTTCCTGCCTCTCCGGTTGAACCAGGCTGGTACGCCTCAGCCATCGCACTCATCCCGGCATTCATCGGGGCATATAGCGGAGCCCTGGCAAGGGTCATTCTTAACATCGTAACGTCCAAAACCTGACTCCAAATTGGAAGATGTTATACTTCATGGCTGACCCAGTGAAATAGACTTTAATATAAATTTGACTGTTTCAAGCACTTAACACAACTGGTCAAGTCGACATTGGAGAAGACTTCGTAGAAAGAAGTGAATTATATGGAAATGCCTCAATCAAACCCCAAACCCATGCTGCTTAAACCCACCCATCCGGTGGGGATCATCGGCTATGGCGCCTATGTGCCTCGCTACCGACTGCCTGCCAAAGAAGTGGCGCGTATTTGGACGGATGGCGCGGGTGGGCTGCCAATAAAGGAGAAAGCCGTCCCAGGGTTGGACGAAGACGTGGCAACCATGTCGATTGAAGCTGCCCGTAATGCCATGCTGCGCGCCGGCATCCATGCGCAGGATATCCGCGCCGTGTGGGTGGGCTCGGAATCGCACCCCTACGCGGTAAAACCCACCTCGACCATCGTCGCTGAGGCGATCGGGGCAGTGCCGTACGTGCAGGCGGCTGATTGGGAATTCGCCTGTAAAGCCGGCACGGAGGCCATGGTTGCGGCAATCGGTTTCGTCGGTTCAGGCATGGCGCATTATGCCATGGCGATTGGCATGGATACTGCCCAGGGGCGCCCGGGTGATGCTCTGGAATATACTGCTGGAGCAGGGGGGGCGGCTTACCTGTTGAGCCCGGCTGAAGAAGCCCTGGCAGTGTTCGAAGGGTCCTATTCTTACGTCACCGACACCCCTGATTTTTGGCGCCGTGAATACCAAAAATACCCGGAGCACGGTCAACGGTTCACTGGTGAGCCAGCCTACTTCAAACATATCATCGAAGCCGCCCAGGCGCTGATGGAAGGCACCAACACCACTGCCAAGGATTACAAGTGGGCAGTCTTCCACCAACCCAATGCCAAGTTCCCGCAGCGGGTGGCAGCCCAGCTAGGTTTCACCAAGGAACAGATCGCTCCCGGGCTGCTGGTTCCGGTGATCGGCAATACCTATGCCGGTGCGGCTTTAATCGGACTGACCGGCATCCTGGATATCGCTGAGCCAGGAGATACGATCCTCATGGTCTCCTTCGGCTCCGGCGCCGGCTCAGATGCCTTCGCCATCCGCGTTACCGAAGCTATTCGCGAAAAGCGTGACCGCGCTCCCAAGACGCAGGATTATATTGCCCGGCGCACAGAGATTGATTACGGCACCTATGTGCGCTACCGCGGCAAACTGGCTATGAAATAAATCTATAAGGGGAATAACACACCATGAGTGAAGTCGTCATCGCAGGCGTCGGTCAAACAGACGTCGGTGAACATTACAACATTTCCCTGCGCGACCTGGCATTGATGGCTTTGGAAGCCGCCATCCATGATGCAGGCGGCTTACGACCCGACATCCTGTTCGTCGGGAATATGATTGCCCCTTCAGCCTCACACCAGGCTCACCTGGGCGCGCTCATCTCCGATTATGGCAGCCTGGACGGCATCGAGGCCTCTACGATTGAGGCAGGTGGCGCTTCAGGTGGTGCAGCCTTGCGCATGGGTTATCTCTCCCTTAAATCGGGAGAAGCAAAAGTAGCCCTGGTGCTGGGGATCGAAAAAGTCACCGATCAGCTTGGCCCCGGTGCTGAGTCGATGCAGACCCTGAGTGAGGATAGTGATTATGAAGCCGTACAAGGGCTCACCCCCAACGCTCAGGCAGCCCTGCTGATGCGCCGTTATATGCACGATTATGGGGTGAGCCATGATGCTTTTGCCCGCTTCCCCATCCTGGCGCATGCCAACGCCCTCACCAACCCCCATGCCATCTACCATAACCGGGTCTCGCTGGAAGCGTATCGAAACGCCGACCCGTTGAGTGACCCCCTGACTCTGTTCGATACCGCCCCGGTGGCAGACGGAGCTGCTGCGTTGATCCTGACCCTACCAGAGTATCTACCTCCTGGCTTTGCCACCTCACAGGTGCGCATCACCGGCTCCAGCCTGGTCACCGACCGCCTGGCGATCCACGACCGTCCCGACCCGTTAGCTTTCGATGCTGCCCGCCGTTCGGTCGAAAAAGCCTGCCGGCAGGCAGGTCTCTTACCGGCAGATGTAGACCTGTTCGAGCTGTATGACTCTTATTCCATTTACGCTGCCCTGGTTTTGGAAGCGGCAGGCTTTACCAACCGCGGTGAGGGCTGGAAGCTCGCCCAGGGGGGCAAGCTGGAAAGGGATGGTGAGCTGCCTATCGCCACTTTTGGTGGTCTCAAAGCGCGCGGCAACCCGGGTGGGGCTACCGGGGTATATCAAGCCGTGGAGGCAGCCCTCCAGCTGCGCGGTCAGGCGGGTGCGAACCAGGTCAAGGATGCCCGGCGGGCTCTGATCCAGTGCCTGGCAGGTCCGGCATCATCGGCGGTCACACATGTTTTGGAGGCTCCATGAAAGTCGGTCTGGTGCTTATCATCGCTGAACGCAAAGAGCTGGGGCGCGCTTACAGCTACCGTCACCTTTCAACCATGCAAGGTCTGAAAAAGGCAACCTGATAGGAATTGATAGCGACCAATGGCTATAGTTAGCATCGAAAGCTATTAAATAAGGAGATACTGACTATGGAAATTCCTCGCCATTGGCGGTTGAAGAAGCAGCGTTATGCTCTGGTTGGAGAAGTATGCCCGCATTGTGATGCCAAGTTGTTCCCACCACGTGATATTTGCCCCAACTGTGGGCAGGAAGCCCGCAATGAATACCAGTTTAGTGGGAAAGGTGAGGTATTTTCGTATACCACCATCTATGACGCCCCAGCCGGGTATGAATCCAACGTGCCTTACACCGTGGCACTGGTGAAGTTGCAAGAGGGTCCGATGATCACCGCCCAGCTGACCGATTTGGGCAGCCAGAAGGTTGAAATTGGTATGCCGGTTGAAATGGTCACCCGCAAGCTGCGCTCAGATGGTGACGAACGGGGGATCATCGTATACGGATATAAATTTAGACCACTGCTGCAATAAGATTATTTTTATGAAACTTCAAGCGCTCTCCACATGGAGGGCGTTTTTGTTTTAATCTACCGTCTTATGATTCCTTTGCATCTAGTAGATTAAGAAAATTACCTCAAAAAGTCAGTTTACTGCTGAGACTACTGAGAATGAGATTTGTGTATGAAGACCTTCGCTTCTCCTCGCCTGGTCACATATGTTGTGCGTACCGCTTCATGGGTTCACCCAAAATTCAAAATCATCAACCAGTAAGGTACTAAGAATGGATGAATTTGTCGTCACCTGGATGACGAGATTTACAGATTGTCCAGCATAGGCGCGTAAATCATATGCTTTCCGATGCCAATCAGAATTATATGTCTGACATAGTGGAAAATTATCAATCACATTGTTATTGACAGTAATTTTGTACGCATCATTTCCACAAACCGTTTCAAAGGAGGTGATCGACCGCCAAAATGACAGGTATGGATGATCTGCGGGGACAACGACCGTTTGATCAATCGAGTCGATAGCATTGTTCGTGCTGCCCAACTGCGCATACCAGTTGCCATTATGGGCAATATCGCTATTTTGGAGGATGATTACATGTCCTAGATTTGAAGACTCGCGCCAGGAAACGTGACCTTGTTCAAAACCTCCATTCGGAACTGCAACGGGGTTTGGATTTGGGGTTGGTGTGGGAGTCGGCGTCGAGGTTGGGGTTGGCGTGGGTGTATTCGGCGCTCTATCCACAATGGGTAAATATGATCGTATTGGCTGCTGCCAGGCTTACTCCAACAACCAGACTGCCAAGTAATAAAACTATGAGTAAAGGTAAAGTAAATTTCTTCATTTTATTCTCCTTCTCTCACCCATTGGCTGATTAATTATCATTATACCGAAATTCCACTATCATTTTACATCAATCGAGGCGTCCGGAAAGTTGTATCTCCTGGACAACTTCTGACCATCAAATATGATACATGTTCTGGTGGTGTCGAACGACGAAATGGTACGATTTACCCTTTCCTGCGCACAGTCTCAACTCTCTTTGAGTGAGATTTCGAATTGGTTAAGGCAATTCAGTGTAAAAGTGTAAAAATGGAATATAATCAGATCGTATTTGGACAATTTAGATAATATATTAATGATTAACAATGAAAGGATGGTGGGAAATGTTGAACCTTAATTCAGTTATGATTGGAACAAAACAAACCAAAGCCCTGGCAGCCTTCTATGAAAAGGTGCTAGGAAAGCCACCGGAAATGACCGACCCCGAGAATGGATTCTTTGGTTGGCAGGTGGGAGCCAGCTACTTTGGTGTGCTGGAACATTCTGAGATGGGTGGAAACACGAAAGACCCGGGCAGAATTTTGCTGAACTTCGAGACGAGCGAGGTAAAGCAGGAATTTGAACGGATCAAATCACTGGGAGGGGTTGTCATACAGGCGCCATACCAGATGGGTGGTGGATGGATTGCCACCCTGGCTGACCCTGATGGCAACTACTTTCAGCTGATGAGCCCGATGGAGATGTAAGTTCTGGGCGAAAACACATAAAGATGATCAAAAAAATCATGAGCGTCCTCCAGATGGAGGGCGCTTTTAATTGTTTTGTGGCATAATCGCGATAGGATATACTATTCCAAAATAGCGAAATTCTACCTGAACATAAAATAGGTTCCACGAGAGAATGCAGCAACTAATCTGTTCCCGCCTGGCTGAAATTGAAGCTACCGAGAATATCCGCATCGTATACGCATGCGAATCCGGCAGTCGTGCGTGGGGCTTTCCATCACAGGACAGTGATTACGATGTGCGGTATATCTATATTCGTCCGATCGAATGGTATTTATCGATTGATGAGAAGATATTAGGTTCCAGTTTATTGCCCTTAAATCAACCCAAGGAGAAGCCCCCATGAAAAAATCACCCCTTCTGATCCTCGTGTTTGGTATCCTCTTGCTATTTTTCATCCAGTCTGCCGGTACGCTGGTTGAATCGATCTACATCCTTGACTTGATGAACTCCAGGCTCGACGCAAAGGTACTGGGGGTATTGTTTTTCTTCGTGCCCTTGCTCTTCCTTCCATTTTTTAAGAAATTTGCTCGACCACTGGTGTGGATCCTCTTCGGACTCCTGTTCATCTCCCGCGGGCTGATCCCGTATCTCAGCACCTCCAATCGCCTGTTAGCCTCCGGTATCGCCACTGCTGTCTGCCTCAGCCTGTTCTTTTTGCTCATCACCACCCGCTCGTCCGTCGGCAGGTGGGTTTCTGCCGGGCTGGCCTTGGCAGTGAGCTTGTCCACCCTGCTGCGGGCAGTGGGACATGGCATCGAATACTCCCTGACCCCTGCTGGCGCCTGGGTTGGGTGGGTGTTAGGGCTGGCACTCGGTGGCTCTCTGGCACTGTCAGACCTTAAGGGCAAGGAAACCGCTCCGCAATACGGTGGAAATCCCACCTCTCCAATCCTCGGTATCTACCTCATCCTGACCCTGGTGTACTTTTCAGTTTCAGCGCCTGCCGTGATTGCCCGCTGGACTGAGGCCAATTACACCCTGATCGTTGGTGCAGTCAGCCTGCTGTCACTCCTTTGGGTCTGGGTATCCACCAGCCGGCCGCGTTTGCTTGACCGCATCTCATCCCGATTTCTGGTTGCCTGGAACCTGCTCTTTGCTGCCAGCCTCACCCTGACCTTGCTGGCTCAGCGTGTTTCATTCCCACCTGCGTTGGACTCGCCTCCCGTGGTGGTCGGTGAACCCAGCCTGCTGCAAATGGTCCTGCTGGCGTTGATGCTCCTGCTCTTCCCGGTGTTGTTTCTCGACCTGCAAGTCTTCATCCAAAAAATGCAGCTGTCCACCCAGCCGCCCCGCAGCCTGGCACCCGGTATCCTCCTGGGGAGCTTCTCTTTGGTCGTGTTGATCTTTATCAACATTTTTTCCAACGTGTGGGGCTATATCGAACCAATCAGCCCACCCTTCCGTAACACATTCTGGCTGGTCTATTTCCTACTTTCCGGTGGCATCACCCTGCTGGTGTGGCGCGCCCAAAGGGGCAAGCCAGCCTCCGAAGGAGAGCCTGCAGTATCTCACCCATGGGAGTGGGCAGTCGTGCTTGGCGTTATTTTCCTGGCAACGCTATTTTTTGCTAGGCCAATGACGCCGGTACAGGTAGACGCTGCCGGCAAGACCTCTCTGCGTGTGATGACCATGAACACCCAGCAATCCAATGATGAATTCGCTGAGAAATCCTTCGAGGCGCAGCTCGCCCTAATAAAACAGGTGTCCCCTGATATCCTCGCCCTACAGGAAACCGACTCGACCCGCATTTCGCTCAATAATAATGATTACGTGCGCGCCTTCGCCGACGGGTTGGGTTATTATTCTTATTACGGTCCAAAGACCGTCGCCGGTTCTTATGGCACCGCCATTTTATCGAAATACCCTCTGCTGAACACCCACACAACTTTCATGTACAGTGACAAGGATGAGACCGGCGTTGCCGAAGCTGAAGTCGAAGTGGCCGGGAAGCGTTTTTCGATCTACGACGTCCATCCCGATAGCTCCGACCCAGCCATGCTGAGCTTTGCCCAATCCCTGCTGGCACGCGCGCAGGATAAACCCTACGTGATCGTGATGGGCGATTTCAACCTTCGAGATTACGAGCAAGCCTACAAACTGGTTGACAGCGTTTACACCAATGCCTGGACAAGTGTCTACCCTTCTGAAATCAGCCCGGATGGAATAGATATGTCGGGTGATAACCGCATCGATCATATTTTTCTTTCGCCCAACTTGACCGCTCTCGACCCAACCTACATCTTGCCGCCTGAATCCGCCACCGATCACCCCGTGCACTGGGCGGATATTGTATGGGGATCGCCGTAACCCTTTGGTAAGCCATACAGGTAATAGTATCGAGATCAGGTAGCTCAGGATAGCTCATTATTCATCATTATGAGCACATGCAAGTGACATGATATGTTGATCAAGAACGATGTCCATGCGCTCTCTATAGAAGAGAGCGCACTTTTTTTATCCCAAATAAGTGGATTGGTGGTTAGCCTGGGGTATTTAACTAACCTATATTCTTTTGATTATTGGACTATTACTACCTGTTTTGGGATATTTTTGATATAATGACCGGCGAGCGATAAATCGGGGTATTTCATTTCGACCCAGTTGTGTCATAAAAATGATTACGCAGGAGGAATGCATGTCTGTACAAATTCAGTACTCTCAGGTGATAGATAAGCCAATAGCTGATGTGTTTCACTTTTACGCACATGATCATGTACGTAATCATCCACGGTGGGACCCAGATATTGAGCTTTGGCTAGAATCAGACGGAATTATGGGTGTGGGGACGATTATCCACAGGCGTAACAGCCGCAGCGGTACACCCGTCGAAGGTACGATGCAAGTGGTGGAATATGAACTAAACCGGGAGGTTGGAATGATTATCCACGATGGTTTAGTGATAACGCATGGGCGTGCTTTATTTGAGCCCTTAAGTGACGAACAAACCAGGATCACGACTATTATCGATATTCCCGGTATGGATGAGCCAATGGACAAGAGTTTTTTGATGAGCCGGTTGGAGCGAAGTGGGAAGAATATGAAGCAGCTGATGGAATCGGAGATCTAGGAGTATTTATGTCTGAGCCAATCGTATTTATTAGCCGCAATAAGGTGAAGGAAGGAATGCTGGACGAATTTAAAATTCATTATCACAATAGCATTCCTCCGATAGAAGCGGGTAAACCTGGTACACTTGCCCAACTGGCATATTTCAATACAGATTCTTCCCAGGTGGACATTGTGCGTCTTTTTCCCAATCCAGATGCTTTGGACCATCAATTGCAGGGAGCCGATGAGCGGTCCAAAATAACTTACAAGTATATTGAACCCACCAGTGTTGAAATCTATGGCACGCCAAGCGATTTTACGCTTGAGAGATTGAAGAAAATTGCAGGATCAGGAATCCAGGTTCGCATCAACCCTCAATTTGCTGGCGGTTTCATCCGTCCCGAGTCTGGATAGCCTGATATCCAATTAAGTGATAGCAGGATTTTGCTGTTTCAAATGGGTCAATAAATCTCGAACCTTTTCGAACAATCGGGGTAGCTTAACTCGGCTTTCCTTCACAAACCTCTCAGCTGGAAGAAAGGAAAGGCTAAATGGACACAATATCCGTTATTCAATCGATTACCATCCTATTTTCTGAGGCTTACGCCGGACCCGTAAATCCTTCTTCCACCTGGTTCATCGATAACGAACCCGACTCTGGGATCCTGGGTCTGATTGCGGGAGTTACTGCCTCCGAGGCATCCTGGTCTACCAACCGCAACCAGCCCGGCACGACCATCGCCGCCCACGTTGAGCACTTGCGCTGGAGCCTGGCAAATGCCAATGCTGCTCTGCAGGGCAAGCCATACCAGGGGAACTGGAGCGAAAGCTGGAACACGCTCGACGCAGACGATGAGAAATGGGTACGGCTGCGCAGCGACCTGCAGAAGGAGTTCGAGCTGCTGCTTGAAAATATTCGGAAGCAAAATGAACTCGCTGGAGATTACTTGACCGGCGTGATGGCATTGATTCCCCATGCCGCTTACCACCTGGGAACCATCCGCCAGCAAATTGAGCGGGCGCGTCAGGATCCCCAAAAGGCATCGTAAAATCAGCATGTAGATAAAAAATCATGGAATCACACTCTCCCATCATCGAAATGCGCGTTGCTCTCACCACTAAAGATTATGAGCGCTTATTGCATTTCTATTGTGCCGGGCTCGGCCTTGAGCCTGACCAAATCTGGAATAACGAGCAAGGCAAAGGGTTGATCCTTAATCTGGGGACGGCTACCATGGAGCTGTTTGACGAAGCGCAGGCTGAAACGATTGATCGAATCGAAGCAGGACGACGCATCAGCGGCCAAATCCGCATCGCTCTTCAAGTGCCAGACTTGCAAGCAGCAACGGAAAGGTTGTTAGCTCACGGGGCAAGCCTGGTCCATGAGCCTGTCGTCACTCCGTGGGGCGATACCAATGCTCGCTTCCAGGACCCTGATGGTCTACAAATTACGTTGTTTCAGAAATCTGGAAGCTAAGCAGGATCATCCTTTTTCCCAAGCGTCCCGGACAAATCGGAATTTAATGATACTATATATGCCCGCCAATCTCCGCCCAAACGGTGGTGATCAAGGATCTGCGTAAATTGGTTCAGGATTGAGATGGACGAAAAAACAGTCATTCTGTACCGCCCGACTGGACCTGAAGAAATGGATCTGGTGAAACAGACTGGTTTCACCCGCTGGCCGCCACGTCTGCCTGAGCAACCGATCTTCTATGCCGTCACCAATGAAGAGTATGCCGCGCAAATTGCTGCAAAGTGGAATGTCTCTGACAGTGGTGCAGGTTATGTCACCCGCTTTTACGTCAGAAAATCCTTTATCGAACGCTATCCAGTCCACCAGGTAGGCGGTAGCGTCCATACCGATTGGTGGATCCCGGCATAGGATCTGGTACAACTGAACGAAAATATCGTGGGTATAATCGAGTTAATTGGTAATTATCCGTAGTATCGCAACAAGATAATAAGGAAAAAGTTGGATATGGATAATTTGCATCAAAAAAGCTTAGCGTATTTACATCAATTATGTGGTGAGATAACAGACCGGAGTGTTGGCAGTGATGGCAATCGCCTCGCCACCCAATACTTCCAGGAATGCATCACATCATTGGGATGGGCAGTGGAGACGCAGGAATTCGATGCTATGGATTGGATTGACGGCGGGGCAAGCTTGGTATGCGGCGAAGATAAATTTCAAGTGTATGTCAGTCCGTATTCTCTTGGCTGCCTGGTCGAAGGGAAGCTTATCGGTATCTCAAACGTAGATGAACTGGAACGTGCAAAGATTGCCGGCAGCCTGGTGCTTTTGCATGGAGAAATTGCCAGGGAACAGCTCATGCCAAAGAATTTCGTATTCTATAACCCTGAGGAACATCAACACATCATCTCGCTGCTGGAAAAAGGCGATCCAAAAGCGATCCTCTGTGCCACCGGAAGAAATGCCTCTCTTGCTGGCGGTGTTTATCCATTTCCATTGATTGAAGATGGCGATTTTGATCTCCCCTCAGTTTACATGACTGAAGAGGAGGGTAATAAACTTCTTGGTTTTTCAGGAAAAACCGTCACCTTACAATCCACTTCTAAACGCATACCCGGCAAAGGCTATAACGTGATTGCCCGAATTGGCAATCCATCTGGTAGGCGCATCGCGATCACTGCCCATATCGATGCCAAGAAAGGCACTCCAGGAGCGATCGATAATGCCAGTGGCGTGGTGGTGTTATTGCTGCTGGCGGATGTGTTGAAAGACTATACTGGAAACAACCTGGTTGAGATCGTGGCATTAAATGGTGAAGATTATTATGCCGTACCAGGTCAGATGCGCTATATCCAGGATTACCAGGACCGGTTTACCGAGATTATATTGAATATTAATATCGACGGGGCAGGGTATAAAGACGGCTTGTCTGCCTTTTCGTTCTATAGTTTACCTGAAGATATGGATCAGAAGATCAAGGAAGTCATCAGCCATTTTGGTGGAATTACCGAAGGTGCGCAATGGGTGCAGGGAGACCACAGCATCTTTATCCAAAATGGCTGCCCTGCCGTGGCAGTCTCATCGGACTGGTTCACCGACCACATCGATAGCCAGCAAATCACCCATACCCCCAAAGATAATATCGAAATTGTTGACTGTCAAAAATTGGTGGAGATAGCCCAGGCGCTGAATACATTTTTGCGAAATTACTGACCTGTTTTCTGTGCCCTCCTAATTCAAATCAGGCAAAACTGGTCATAAGATGCCTGAACAACCAGCCCTCACGATCGTCAACGTCGGTTACCTCTCCACCAATTACTGGGTGGTGAGTGCGGGCAGGTCGCGCATCCTGGTAGACTTGGGATACCCGGGCACGATGGGCACCATGCGATCCAGGCTTAAGCAGATGGATATCCCCCTCGATGAGATCCGCTATGCGCTGGCAACCCACTACCACATCGACCATGCCGGTTTGGCTCAGGAGCTCAAGCTGGCAGGGGTATCCTTGCTGGTGCTAAATGTGCAGGTAGCGGCGATTCCGCTGATGAAACAGTTTACCAAACCGCAGGACCATTACGTGGAGGTCTCTCTGGAAGGCAACGTGGTCATCGCTCCAAATGAGAGTCGTGCCTTGCTCGCCCAGGTGGGCATTCCTGGTGAGATCCTGAACACTCCCGGTCACTCGCATGACAGTGTCTCACTGCTGCTCGATAACGGCTCAGTCTTCACCGGTGACCTGACGCCTTATGAGCTGGCGTGGGGAGAGACTGCAGACATGGTGACTGCCAGCTGGCATCTGTTGAAGGAGAAAGGCGCAACTCGCGTTTATCCAGCCCACGGGGTAATACGGGCGATAGATATATAACTTATCCTGTTACTGATGATGAGCAATTATCAGTCGTAAAGCGAGTATTTAATCCGGATTTGAAACAGAATTGACAATAATTCGGTTTGTAGATACAATGTAATTACATATTGGAGAGAATAGCATGGGCACAACGATTCGCTCAAAAGTAGTAAAAATTGGTAATTCACGCGGCGTTCGCATCCCACGTACCCTTCTGGAGCAGGCTGGGTTAGCAAATGACGTCGAAATGACAGTTGAAGGAAATAATCTCATCATTCATTCAATCCACCATCCCCGTAACGGTTGGGAAAACCTGTTCAAAGCGATGGCAGTTAATGGTGATGACCATTTGCTTGATACCGTTACACCGACACAATGGGAGCAAGATGAGTGGGAATGGTAATACACAGGTTCGATGTCTTTCTAGTTAATCTGGACCCAACTCTTGGGAAAGAGATACAAAAGACTCGTCCTTGTTTGATCATTTCCCCAGACGAGATGAATGATTATATTGCTACGGTTATTATTGCTCCGATGACGACTAAAGGGCGAGATTATCCAACACGGGTACCATGTAAATTTGAGGGGAAAGATGGACAAATCGTATTGGATCAAATTCGCACTGTAGATAAGTCAAGGTTGGTCAAACGGCTTGGAAAAATTAGTCTCAGCACTCAGAAAAAAGTATTGATCGTCTTATCCGAAATATTTTCTGAGTAACACACACCAACGCAGTAAAACATCTTAATTGATTTTATCGGTCTGGCGAGCGTATAATTCCTCTCCCAGCATCATTAATCATTTCCTCATTGACATTATTACGTAATACTGTTATAATAGTTATTATCCCGGGTTTCTCAGAAAGAAAAAATTTAAACAGGAATTCCAATTATGACAACTGAAGAATTACTAATCCATCAACTGGCAGCACGCGCCGGAATTTCCGTCCGGACCATCCGCTACTACATCGAAGAAGGGCTATTACCTCAGCCAAGTTATCAGGGGAAGTATTCCTACTACACCCTGAATTACCTTGACCGGTTGGAGCTCATCCGCAGGCTGAAAGAATCATATCTGCCTCTGCGCGAAATTCGCGAGATCATGACCTCACTCTCTGATGAGGAGGTACGAGTAAAACTCAAAGATCAGCCCAGCTCCAACCAGATGTCATTAGCTGACCCAATCCAAGCCGCTCCCAGCGGGAAACCTGGAGAACAAGCGCTGCGCTACATCAACCAGCTGATGGATGATCAGACGAAATATAAGTCGAAAGGGATTGATAACAAAACTAATTTAAATTTATTCGGCCACAAAGAAGTTTTACCCCAGGTAAGAATCAGCTCACCGGATGCCTCATCGACAACACCTGAAGAGGAAACCTGGCAGCGCATCTCCCTCGCCCCCGGGGTTGAGCTGCATCTGCGCCAGCCCTTGGATCCTGATACGAACAGCCGGGTCTGGCAGGTAATCCAATATGCAAAAAGAATGTTCACCATCAAGTCTCAAGGAGGGACCAAATGAAAGAAATTACTCTTAGTATTAAGTTAAATCAAGACAAGCAGTTAATTTCAAAAGAAGCAGCCACCCAGCGCATTCTTGAAATTCGCTTGCAAGCCCCGCTGGCCTCAGCGGAGGTCAGCAAACCCAGGCTCAATCTGGCATTGGTACTGGACCGCAGTGGTTCGATGGCAGGTGAAAAACTGGAATACGCTAAGCAGGCTGCCATCCATGTGCTCGATCTATTGCAGAAGGAAGACCAGGCGGCTTTAGTGGTTTATGACGACAGGGTCCAGGTTTTATCCCCCAGCCTGAGTGTTACCAACGGCAACCGCTTTGAGCTGAAACAGTTGATCGCCAGAGTTGAATCGGGAGGTTCGACCAATCTCTGCGATGGCTGGCTTACTGGATGCAAGTCAATTGCTGCCTCAGCCCGGGAAGACACCATCAACCGCACCATGCTGCTTACCGATGGGCAAGCCAACGTTGGCGTAACCGACCTGGAAATCCTCGCCGCACATGCGTTTGAGCTTTACAAGGATACGATCTCCACGTCTGCATTTGGGGTCGGGTATGGGTTTAACGAACACTTGCTCGAGGCCATGGCGAACAAAGGTGGAGGGAATTTCTATTTCATAGAGCACCCCGACCAGATACCGCAGATTTTCCTCAAGGAATTCGATCAGCTCGTTGGCATCGCCGTCCGCAAGGTTGAGATCAAGCTTGAGCTTCCAGCCTCCATCGAATGGCAGATCTTGGGTGGTTGGTCAACGGAATATAAAAATGGCACTTTGCACATCTATGTCGGTGATATGCTGGCGGGGAAAATGCAGGATATTTACTTGAAGCTGCAAATCCCGGCGGATGTAAACGCGGGCAAGCTTGCATTGAGCGCCAAAGCATTCGGTCAGGGTGAACCCGGACAGCTGTTTGAAGATCAAGCTGAGCTGGACTTCCAATATGCTGGCAGTTCAGATGTCGACCAGGCACCTGAGAACAAAGAGCTGATGGAACGTTTCAGCCTGGTAGATCTGGCAGAGACCGCGGCCGAAGCATTAAAACTGGAGCGAAAGGGGCAGCGGGATGAAGCCAACAGAATGCTCAATCAAAGTCTGAACCGCAACCGACCCTATATCTCCCTGCAGGAAGACACTAATTATCAGGGTATGTCCACCAGGATGAAGCAAGGCATGACCGAAGCCGACCGAAAACGGTCGCATTCTGAAAGCTACCTGCAGCGCAGGAGCAAGGAAAATAATGAGAAATAACGAGCAGTTCTGCTTTTAGGCGATTATAGTGTTAGAATTGATCATTAACGGAACATAAGCAGCGATTTTACGGATCGGTTATTTCAAACTGGGGGGTCCGTTGTGAAGCGCTCTGTGCGCAATAGCGTGGAGAGCGCTTCTGATTTAATCAACAGTTTGGTCAGCTATAATTACCATCGATAAACTATGCTGCAAGCTCGAATGGAACTCACCTCAGGTAGACCAACGGTCTTTTTTATCGGCACCTCCGGGTGGACTTATGACCACTGGAAAGACCGTTTTTATCCCCACGATTTACCCAAGAAAAGCTGGTTTGATTATTACGCCGAAAAATTTTCAACAGTCGAGGTGAATGCCACCTTCTATCGCAGCTTCAAGGACCAGACCTACCACAAATGGCGCGAACGCGCACCGTCGGGTTTCAGCTTCGTGCTTAAAGCCCCCCAGTTGATCACCCATCGCAAAAATTTGCTGGGTATAGATGAGGATATCCAGGCATTCTACCAATCGTGTTCAATCCTTGGAGAAAAGTTCGAAATGATCCTGCTCCAGGTGGCTCCTGACACGCCATATGACCCTGCCCGCTTGCACAAGGCATTATGCGCATTCCCCGACCCAACCAGGGTGGCTGTGGAATTCCGCCGGACTGAATGGCTCAACCAGGAGACGCTGAGCCTGCTGCGGGAGCTGGGTGTGACCATCTGCAATGTGGATTCACCCCAACAGCGGCTTACTGGCAGCCTGACATCAAGCCGGGCATACCTGCGGCTCCATGGGCGGAATAATTGGTACGCCTATAATTACTCGCATGAGGAGCTGGTCCAAATTGCTGAGCTTTCCCGAGGATTAGTCCAGCAAGGGGCAAGCCGGGTATATATTTTCTTCAATAATGACTTCGAAGGCTACGCACCCGCCAACGCCCTGGCATTGCGGCGCATGCTTGAGTGAACCCGTAATTACCAACTACTTCATACATTAGGTTCCTCAAATATCGAATTTCCAAATCGGATCACATACTTGTCATTGCGGTTATCCCCGCTTTATTTCGGGGAAAAGACCAGTGCTCTTCTGGTCATGAAGCAATCTTCCTCTTTCAAAATAACTCAATCAAGCAATATCCAGATACTGTAGAAACCCAACCTTCCTTTTTATCATCGCGTTTATCCCCGTAGATTTTCGGGGAGCAATCTTCCTCTGACAATATTGACAAATCAATGTAGTTCGACTACAATTGTTAGAGGGGTACTATAATTTGCTGTGTAATATAAACACCTGCCCGAGGTGGTAACACCAACACCACCTTGTTAATAATAGACTATCTGAAAATCAACTACTGCAAGCGGCTCACAGCTCCCCCGCATGGATTGGGATGGCGGCTTGTCCATCGATTTCGTTTTCAGCAGTTGACATTTTGTTTTATTTAGTAATATAAAGAGGTTACTTACCATGACAACACCCATCCTTACACCGTCAGATAGCTTGCGTGTATATGATGATATCCTGAAAACGATCGGTAAAACTCCTCTGGTTCGGTTAAGGCACCTGGCGAAGGATCTGCCTTGCCCGGTTTATGCCAAGGTGGAATATTTCAACCCGGGTGGCTCGGTTAAGGACCGTATTGCGGTCAATATCATCGAGCAAGCTGAAAGAAGTGGACGACTTAAGCCGGGAGGGACGGTCGTGGAGGCCACCTCTGGCAATACCGGCCTCGGTCTGGCGATGGTTTGTGCCATAAAAGGCTACAAAGCAGTCTTCGTTTTGCCGGATAAAATGAGCCAGGAGAAGATCCAGCTTCTGCGCGCCTATGGGGCACGCGTGGTGATCACACCCACAGCCGTCGCCCCGGATGACCCACGTTCGAACATCAGCGTTTCAAAACGCATCGTGGAGGAAACTCCCAACGCCATCCTGGCAAACCAGTACCACAACCCCGAAAACCCGCGCAGCCACTATCTCACCACCGGCCCTGAAATCTGGGAGCAGACGGGTGGCATGGTTACCGATGTGGTGTTGGGGATGGGCACAGGCGGCACAATCAGCGGTGTCGGGCGTTATCTCAAGGAACAAAATCCCAGCGTCCGTATCATCGGTGTAGACCCGGTGGGCTCGCTGCTAATGGAAACCTGGCAGCAAGGGCACATCCCGGAAGATATCAAGCCCAAAACCTATAAAGTCGAGGGCATTGGTGAAGACTTCATTCCTTCCAGCCTGGATATGTCGGTGATAGACGGCGTGATCCAGGTTGGGGACAAAGAATCTTTCAGCTGGGCGCGCCGCCTGGTTAAAGAGGAAGGCATCTTTTGCGGCGGCTCATCGGGGTCAGCCCTGGCTGCTGCCATGCAATATGGCGCGACCCTTACCTCCGACCACCTCCTGGTGGTGCTTCTGCCCGATTCGGGCACCCGCTACCTGTCAAAATTCTACGATGACAAGTGGATGCGCGAAAATGGCTTCATGGAGGCAGAGTGGTGTGAAGCGTCGCTGAAGGAGGTCTTGTCGGTAAAACCGGGCAGGGTATTGATCACCGCCCATGTCACCGACCGTCTGACCGATGTGATCGCCGCGATGAAGGCTCATGATATCTCCCAAATGCCGGTGCTCAGCCAAAACGAATCCTTGGCTGGATTGGTGACCGAGATTGACCTGCTCAAGTATCTGGTCGAAGATAACCACGCTCAACATCCCGAGGAGACGGTTTCTGCCATCATGCGCCTCGCTCACAACGTCTTCCCCTCCAGTACCACGGTTGAAACCATTCTGCCCACCATCATGGAAGACCAGGTGGTGCTGGTCACTGAAGACAGTCATCCCATCGGCATCCTGACCAAGATTGATCTGCTCGATTTCATCACCCAGGGCATGTAACCATGACCCAGGAGAAGCAAATTATGGAATTCGAAACCGCCTGCGTCCATGCTGGTCAGCCCCCTGACCCCACCACAGGTGCGGTTATGACCCCCATTTACCAGACCTCCACATATATTCAGGATCGGGTCGGGGTGCATCGAGGCTACGATTACGCCCGTACCGCTAACCCCACCCGCACCGCTCTTGAATCATGTTTGTCTGCCCTGGAAGGTGGTCAATTCGGCCTGGCATTCGCCTCGGGCATGGCAGCCATCGACACCACCTTGCGCCTCTTATCACCGGGTGATCACGTCCTGGTGGGTAATGATGTCTACGGGGGTACTTATCGCCTTTTCGAGCGCGTGCTGCATCCTTACGGGCTTGTTTTCTCGTACATCGACACCCGCGACCCTGACCAGGTGAGCTCGAACTTGCGTCCCAAAACCCGCATGCTCTGGCTCGAGACGCCCTCGAACCCTTTGCTGATGGCTGAGTGACGTCTCTGCCTTGGCTGGAGTGGCTCACGCTAATTCCCGCCAGGTTTTAGTGGTTGTGGATAATACCTTTGCCACTCCCTACTTACAGCGACCGCTGCTTTTGGGTGCCGATTTGGTGGTGCATTCATCCACCAAGTACCTGGGCGGTCATTCGGATGTCGTCGGGGGTGCAGTGGTGGGGAAAGATAAAACATTGGGTGAACGCCTGGCATTTTTACAGAACGCGGTCGGCGCAGTGCCAGGACCGATGGATTGTTTCCTTGTCCTGCGAGGTATAAAAACCCTGCCGGTGCGCATGGATCGCCACGCTCAAAATGCAGCCAGGGTTGCAGATTTCCTGCAGGCTCACCCCAAGGTGACCCAGGTCATCTATCCGTTCCACCCATCACACCCTCAGGTGCAGCTTGCCCGTCGGCAGATGCGCTCAGGTGGTGGAATGGTATCCTTCACCTTGAAAGGTGGGGCAAAGGAAGCGATTAACGTGGCTGAAAGCACCCACCATTTTGCCCTGGCTGAAAGCCTGGGAGGGGTGGAATCACTCATCGAAGTACCGGCAGCCATGACGCATGCTTCTACGGTAAATTCTCCCCTGGCGATCGATTCCAGCCTGGTGCGTCTATCCGTCGGGCTTGAAAATATCGATGATTTGCTGGCAGACTTATCACAGGCACTTGGTTAGGAGCATACGATATGATCAATAATTCCCTCCATCCATGGACGCTCGACCCGGACGAAGCCATCCGCCTGCAGGAAGACTTACGCCACAGGCTGGTGCTGGACTGGGACGGTCGCATGGTAAACAAGGTTGGCGGCGTAGCAGTTAATGAAATTGATGGTTCGGTGCAGGCTGCCATCACCGTCCTTCACTACCCCCAACTGACCTCGGTCGCGTCATCCATCGGAGAAGCCCCGCCGGGGTATCCATATATTCCAGGTCTGCTCATCTATCGCGTGGGTCCTGCCATATTGAATGCCTGGGAAAAGCTGGCGGATAAACCAGATTTACTTCTGGTACAGGCTCACGGCTTAGCACACCCCCGTGGGATGGGCATGGCTTCTCATCTGGGGTTGTGGCTGAATATCCCCACCATTGGAGTGGCCAAAACCCTGCTCTATGGACGCGAATCAGTTGCTCCCATGAAGGTGGGTGATTGGACTGAGCTTCTGGATGAACACAGTCCCAGGCTGGTCATTGGTGCCATACTGCGCACCTGCGATAGTGCCAAACCGGTTTACGTTTCGGCAGGTCATTTAATCGACCTGGCGCATTCCATTTCGTTTGTGCGTGATTGCTGCCGGGGTAATCGTTTACCGGAGCCAATCCGTGGTGCACAAAAAATGGCTCGTGCCGGCGAGCAGGTTAGCATAAACATGGAGCCGCGGACTTAATTTATTTCTCGAAATTAGCCCGGTACAGGCCTGGGGGGAAATCCTGACCTGATATGAAGGTTTGATTCCGTCATCACGCCTCAGCTGGATCTGCCCACTCTTTAGTTTTTAATAAAACCAGCTGTATTCCAAATTTTTATTCTTTCTTGACCCTTTTTAGCCAATCATTGCCATTAAATTGACCTGGATGGCGATATAGTAGGTGGGTAAATTAATCGATTTGAGGTTGCCTATGAACGATATCATCTATCTAGCTATTGTTTTGGTTTTTTTCCTCGCTAGTTGGGGCTTGCTGGTTTTGTGCGAGCGCCTGATGGAGGATTAATATGGACCTCATTTATATTATCGCCGGCTTCATTTCGGTGGCCTTATTCATTTATCTTGTGCTGGCATTACTCAAACCAGAATGGTTTGATTGATGATGTGGATGGAGCATATCTATGACCGTCAATAGCTACCTGCAAATCGGCATCTATTTCGTGGTATTGGTCCTGTTGGTCAAACCGCTTGGCTTATACATGGCACGCGTCTACCAGGGCGAATCCACATTCCTTGACCGGCCCATCCGCCCTCTTGAGCGCTTGTGTTACCGGCTGATTGGGGTCAATCCCCAGGATGAGATGGATTGGAAGACCTATGCGATTGCTCTGCTGGTCTTCAGTGCCATCAGCGTCCTGGTAGTCTACCTTCTTCAGCGTGTACAGGGATTATTACCCCTTAACCCACAGAAGCTCGGGGCAACCACGTCTGACCTTTCCTTCAATACCGCCGTCAGCTTTGCCACCAATACCAACTGGCAGAACTATGCAGGCGAGACCACCCTGAGCTACCTGACCCAAATGGTGGGTCTGACCGTGCAGAACTTCGTCTCAGCCGCGGCAGGCATGGCCGTCCTGGTTGCTTTCATCCGTGCCCTGGCGCGCAAGCAGACCACGAAATTAGGCAACTTCTGGGTCGACCTCACCCGTAGCACGCTCTATATCTTGCTACCGCTGTCGATCATCTTTGCCCTCGTCCTGGTCAGCCAGGGAGTAGTGCAGACTTTATCTCCCTATAAGCAGGCAGCCTTGTTACAACCTTCCAGTTACCAGATCCCCGTGCTGGACGCCAGCGGCAGCCCGATGCTGGATTCACAGGGGAACCCGGTGATGGAAACCGTTCCTTTGACCACGCAACTTCTGGCGGTGGGACCAGCCGCTTCTCAGATCGCCATCAAGCAGTTAGGCACGAATGGTGGAGGTTTTTTTAACACCAATTCTGCCCATCCGTTCGAAAACCCCACCCCCCTCACCAATTTCCTGGAGATGTTGGCCATCCTGCTCATCCCCGCTGCGCTCACCTATACCTTTGGCAGGATGGTTGGTTCCACCCGCCAGGGGTGGGCTATCCTTGCAGCTATGCTGGTGCTGCTGTGGGTGCCTTTGGGCCTGGCATTGGCATCTGAACATGCCGGGAACCCTGCCCTGGTCAGCCTGGGAGTGGATCAGACCGCCAGCCCCACCAATCTGGGCGGCAATATGGAAGGCAAGGAGGTGCGATTCGGTATAGCCAATTCCGCCCTGTGGGCAACCTCAACCACGGCGGCTTCGAATGGCTCGGTGAACAGCATGCACGATTCATACACTCCCCTCGGCGGCCTGGCGCCAATATGGATGATGATGCTTGGCGAGGTTTCCTTTGGAGGGGTCGGCTCAGGCTTATACGGGATGCTTGTTTTCGTCATCGTAGCTGTTTTTGTTGCCGGTTTGATGGTGGGCCGGACACCCGAATACCTGGGCAAGAAGATTGAAGCATACGAGATGAAAATGGCCTCAATATTAATCTTGATCATGCCCTTCACCGTACTGGTGCTCACTGCCATTGCCGTGATGACTGTTGCAGGCAAGGCAGGTATCTTTAACCCGGGTGCGCATGGTTTTAGTGAAGTGCTTTACCTTTTCACCTCCCAGGGCAATAACAATGGTAGCGCATTCGCCGGCATCGGCGGTAATAATCCATTTTATAACCTTTCTGGTGGAATAGCCATGCTGATTGGGCGTTTTTTCCTTGCCGTTCCAACTCTGGCTCTGGCTGGGTCGCTGGTTAAAAAGAAGAAGACGCCAGAAAGTGCCGGTACTCTCCCCACGCATACAGCGCTTTTTATCGTCTGGTTGATCGCCGTCGTCATCCTGGTTGGGGCGCTAAATTTCTTCCCAGCTCTGGCTCTGGGACCGATAGTAGAGCATTTGATGCTGTGGTAAATATGGACGTTATTTACATAACAAGTTTCTCGCATATTGTCTTGATGAACAGGTTTATCGTATGACCACTCAACTTCAACCAAGGAATTCTCAATCTCTCAAGCGGGAGTTGTACCTGCGTGCAATTCCAGCCGCATTGTTCAAGCTCAATCCGCGCCACATGGTACGCAACCCGGTTATGTTCGTCGTCGAAGTCGGCAGCCTATTGACCTCATTGTTATGGGTTCAGGCTCTGGCAGGTCATGGGGAAGCCCCAACAGCTTTCATCGGTGCTGTGGCATTATGGCTGTGGTTTACGGTTATCTTCGCTAATTACTCTGAAGCCGTTGCCGAAGGGCGCGGCAAAGCCCAGGCAGAGGCCTTACGTAAAACACGCCGGGAAACTCAGGCCAAAAAACTACGCCAACCTCACCACGATGCCGGTTATGAGATTGTGCCCTCCGCGTCTCTGTGTAAGGATGACTTGTTCCTGGTGGAAGCCGGCGATATCATCCCGGTTGATGGAGAGATCATCGAGGGGATTGCTTCCGTGGATGAGAGCGCAGTTACGGGTGAGAGTGCGCCGGTCATCCGTGAATCTGGCGGAGACCGCAGTGCCGTTACCGGTGGCACACGCTTATTATCAGATTGGTTAGTGGTGTGCATCACCGCCAACCCAGGCGAAGGCTTCCTGGATCGCATGATCGGGCTGATCGAAGGTGCCAAACGCCAGAAAACCCCCAACGAAATCGCCTTAAATATCCTTTTAGCTGCCTTCACGATCATATTTCTAATTGTTTGTGTGACCTTGCTCCCGTATTCCCTTTACAGCGTGCAGGCTGCTGGAGCTGGCACCCCGATCACCATCACCGTACTGGTGGCATTGTTAGTCTGCCTGATACCGACCACGATTGGCGGGTTGCTCTCCGCCATCGGCATTGCCGGTATGGACCGCATGATCCAGCGCAATGTGATTGCTCTATCCGGACGGGCAGTGGAAGCCGCAGGTGACGTGGATGTGCTTCTACTCGATAAGACCGGCACCATCACGCTGGGTAACCGCCAGGCAGTCGAGTTCATCCCTGTAGCCAACATCAGCTCAAAACAGCTGGCGGAAAGCGCCCAACTTTCTTCGCTGGCTGATGAGACGCCGGAGGGTCGTAGTATTGTGGTTCTGGCGAAGGAAAAATTCGGCTTGCGCGGTCGGACCGTAGGGGCTGGTCCGGAGACACCATCAGGCGCCCGTTTTATCCCCTTCACCGCTCAAACCCGGATGAGTGGGGTGGATTTGGATGGAACATCCATCCGTAAAGGCGCCCCGGATGCAATGATAAGTTATATAAAGAACCAAGGTAAACCAATACCAGCGGAATTAGACCGCCTGGTGGAAGGCATCGCCCGAGATGGTGGCACACCACTGATTGTGACCCGCAACGGGGACGCTCTAGGTGTGATCCACCTCAAGGATATCGTCAAGGGTGGGATCAAGGAACGCTTCACCCAGCTGCGTAAAATGGGCATCAAAACCGTGATGATCACCGGCGATAACCCGCTCACAGCCGCGGCGATAGCCGCAGAGGCTGGGGTGGACGACTTCCTGGCCCAGGCTACCCCGGAAACCAAGCTGAAGCTCATCCGGGAATACCAGGCTGGGGGACGGCTGGTAGCCATGACCGGTGACGGCACCAACGATGCCCCTGCTCTGGCGCAGGCGGACGTCGCGGTAGCTATGAACACCGGCACTCAGCCGGCGCGTGAAGCCGCTAATATGGTTGACCTGGATAGCAACCCCACCAAGCTGATCGAGATCGTAGAAATCGGCAAGCAGCTGCTGATGACCCGCGGCTCGTTGACCACCTTCAGCATCTCCAATGACGTATCGAAGTATTTTGCCATCATCCCTGCTGCCTTTGCCAGCACCTATCCTCAGCTGGGTGCGCTTAATATCATGCACCTGGCAACTCCGCAGAGTGCCATCCTCTCCGCAGTGATTTTCAATGCTCTGATCATCGTCGCCTTGATCCCACTGGCGCTCAAGGGTGTCCCTTATCGAGCTAAAGGTGCAGCACAGCTTTTACGGGACAATTTGCTCATCTACGGGTTGGGAGGACTGGTCGCCCCATTTATTGGGATTAAACTGATCGACATGCTGTTGGTTTTTTTACACCTGGTGTAGCCGGCACGCGGATATAAGGTGAATTAAACCCTGAGTAAGAGAGGTAAATTATGAAAACGAACCGCTTATCTTTTTCATCCACAATCTTTTTTAACTGTATCTTCGCTTTTTTGAGCGTCGTGATCTTGACGATTCCTTTATTATTTATCGGGAGAGACACATTAGGCGAAGCTGTCATTGCCTTGCTATACCTGGTGCCGGTCGGGTGGAGTGCTGTCCGCTGGGGTCAGGGCGCGGGCGTGTGTGCGGCTGTAACTGCAGCTTTAGCTTTTGATTTTTTTTTCATTCCACCTTTCTACACATTCGCCGTGGGCAGGCTTGAAGGCTGGTTGGTGCTGGCGATCTTCCTGGTAGTATCGATCGTAGTGATCGGTTGGATCCAAACCAGCTTAACCAAAGCTCAGACCAGTGAGCGCGAAGCTGTCTTTATGTACGAGATAAGCACGGCCCTGGCAGGGCTGCGCACCCAGGAAGCGGTCGTCCATACCCTGGCAACGAATTTACAAATGATGTTCCAGGCCGAGCTGGTGGAAGTATTCGTTCAACCTGGTGGAAAAACAGAGTCAATATTCTCTGGCGCACCAGCTGATGTGAAAGGAAGTGGAATCCCCGACCGCATTCTGCCTATTTTGGCTTCACCAGGAATGTTGGGAGAAATCCGTATCTGGCAAGGTCACGGTTGGCTACCTGGAGAAGGCAGCCGGCTGCTGAACAATATCGCCACTCAGACATCACAAGCCCTTGAACGGGCTCGGTTGGCAGAAGCAGAGATATTATTAAATACGCTGCGAGCAGAAACAGCAAGCAAAGGTTAATATGCGATCACAATTAAGACCAGCAATCGTGTTACTTGCCATTTTCACCTTATTGACAGGTGTTATCTATCCTCTGGTGGTTACTGGAATCTCCCGGTTGGTCTTTCCTCACCAGGCAAATGGAAGTCTGATCGAGCATAATGGTCAGGTAATAGGTTCCGATTTAATCGGGCAATCTTTTAACGACCCGCGCTATTTCTGGGGCCGCATTTCAGCTACTTCACCCTACCCATACAATGCAGCAGCCTCCTCGGGCTCAAATCTGGGACCCTCCAATCCCGCTTTGACAGCTGAGGTGAACGCTCGCATAGCCGCCTTGAAGGCTGCTGATCCCGCAAATACTTCACCGATCCCGGTGGATTTGGTGACCTCATCCGGCAGTGGTCTTGACCCGAATATCAGTGTTGCCGCAGCAAATTATCAGGTGGCGCGTGTTGCCAGGATACGCGGACTGAGCGTAGAGGTTGTACAGGCTTTAGTCGACCAATTTACCGCGGGGCGGCAGCTCGGTGTATTGGGAGAACAGCGGGTTAATGTTCTCGAGCTCAACCTGGCATTAGATGGGATAAAATAGGAAGGGGAGTAATTTCAATGAGTTCCACGCCTCCTGTTAACCGCCCAGATCCAGATGATTTGCTCGCCCGCATCCAGTCTGAAGATAAGCATCGGGCACGTGGGCATTTAAAGATCTTCTTCGGTTATGCTGCCGGCGTTGGCAAGACCTATGCCATGCTTGAGGCTGCCCATCAACGTCAAGCTGAGGGGATAGACGTTGTGGTGGGCTATGTAGAAACTCACCAGCGCGTGGATACAGAAAATATGCTGCAGGGGCTGGAACTGATTCCGCCCAAGACCATCACCTATCGAAATATCAACCTCACCGAAATGGATATTGACCAGGTTCTGCTGCGGCAACCCCATCTGGTTCTGGTGGACGAGCTGGCCCACACCAATGCTCCCGGTTCGCGGCATGCCAAGCGCTATCAGGATGTGGAAGAACTTCTATCAGCTGGAATTAATGTCTATTCAACCTTGAACATCCAGCATTTGGAGAGCCTGAATGACGTTGTCGCCCAGATCACTGGCACCAAGGTGCAAGAGACCATCCCGGATAGTGTGCTCGACGAGGTCACCGATATCGAGCTGATCGATTTGCCCACCGATGAATTGCTCAACCGGCTTAAAGGCGGCAAAGTATACATTCCGGAACAGGCCGAGCGCGCCATTGAAAAATTCTTCCGCCAGGGAAATCTCACTGCTTTGCGCGAGCTGACCATGCGCCGGGCAGCCGAACGGGTGGACGACCAGATGCTAAGCTACATGGAAACACGTGCCATCTCCGGGCCGTGGCAAGCAGGCGAGCGCTTACTTGTTTGTATCAGCCCTGGGTCGGTGAGCGAGCGATTGATCCGTACCGCCCGCAGATTGGCGGATGAGCTGAAGGCGGAATGGTCTGCCATTTACGTCGAAACCCCTCGGCAGGCTGGAATCTCAGCTGAACAGCGCGACCGTGTCGACCGTATGCTGAGGTTGGCAGAGGATTTGGGAGCAAAATCTGTCTCCCTGCCCGGTCAATCGGTAGTGGAGACCGTGACTGATTATGCCCGCAGCCATAACGTCACTAAAATTATCATCGGAAAGTCACGCCGCTCACGCTGGGAAAAATTACTGCGAAACTCGGTCGCCGATGAGCTCATCCGGCAAAGTGGACCGATCGATGTTTACTTCGTCAACAGTGAAGCCAACCCCTGGACCACACCTCCCGAACGCTTATGGCAACCCCATCGACCGTGGCGCAGATATTTGTGGGCAACCGCCCTGGTGGCGTTAGCCACAGTCATTGGTGCATTGGTTGCTCCGTTCATTTCACCTACCAACCTGGTGGTTATTTATCTGCTATCCACGGTGCTTGCGGCGCTTTTCCTCGGTCGCGGACCGGCCGTACTGGCTTCAATTTTGAGTGTGGCAGCATTCGATTATTTCTTCGTCCCGCCACATCTCACCCTGGCAGTTACCGATACCGAATACATATTGACTTTCTTCGGTTTGCTGGCGGTGAGTTTAGTGATCAGCTACCTGACTGCCCAGGTGCGTGAGCAAGCCGATGCAGCCCAAAGGCGCGAAGCCCAAACGGCAGCGTTATATGAGCTGGGACATGACCTGACGGCTACGGTTGGGTTGGAAGCAGTGGCAAAGACGATCATCTCCCATATCAGCCAGACTTTTAGCCGCGAAGTTGCCATTTTCCTACCTGAAGCTGGTCAATTAATTCTTTATTCTGCCAGTTCAGGTTTGGTTGTCGCTGAAAATGAGCTGGCGGTAGCCACCTGGACCTTTGAGCATGGTCAGCTGGCTGGACGTGGGACGGATACATTGCCAGACGCCTCGATGCATTATCAACCGCTTAAGACCACGCACGGGGTGATTGGTGTGCTGGGGGTAAAGCCTGCCAGCCCCAGCTCGTATATGAGCCCCGATCAACGCCGCACATTGGATGCTTTCGTCAACCAGGTCGCCCTGGCGATTGAAGGTGCTCGCTTGTCTGAGCAAGCCCGTCAGTCGGAGCTATTGGAAGCCACCGAAAAACTACAAGCGGCGCTGCTCAATTCCATCTCGCATGATCTTCGCACCCCGCTGGTTTCCATCACCGGCGCCTTGAGCAGCCTGGATGAAGACAGCCCCGCCCTGGATGAAGAAGTCAGGAAAAGCCTGATCGAGACCGCCCGCGAGGAAGCCGAACGATTGAACCGGTTGGTGGGCAACCTCCTGGATATCACCCGCCTGGAAGCTGGTGCGATGCATCTGCATCGTGAACTATGTGACGTGCAGGAGTTAATCGGTTCATCCCTGGAGCAAATTGGGACTCCCCTCAAGAACCGCCAGGTGAAGGTCGATATTGCACCCAAATTACCACTTATAACCGTAGATTTCGTGTTGTTCAGCCGGGTTCTGGTGAATGTGATCGATAATGCCCTCAAGTACTCTGCGCCGGATAAACCGGTTGAAATCAAGGCCCGCGCCAGCCACCAATACTTGGAAATCAGTGTGGCTGACCGCGGAGAGGGCATCCCGGTAGACGATCTTGAGCGAATATTCGATAAATTCTACCGGGTGCAGAGACCTGACAATGTGAGCGGCACCGGTTTAGGTCTATCGATCAGCAAGGGAATCGTGGAGGCGCACGGCGGATGCATCCAGGCAGAAAACCGCCGCGGGGGTGGATCCATCATTAAGGTACAGCTACCGTTAGAAGGGACAGTGAACAATGAATGACATAGGGTTACGGGTCTTGGTGGTTGACGATGAACGCGCCATCAGGCGCTACCTGCATGCAGCCCTCAACGCCCAGGGATATACAGTGTACGAAGCCAGCGGTGGAAAAGAAGCCCTGAACATGGTGGTCGCCGACCGGCCAGACTTGATCATTCTCGACCTGGGACTGCCTGATCTGGATGGTGTCGAGGTGACCCGCCAGCTGCGCGAGTGGACGCATATCCCCATTATCATTCTCTCAGTCAGGGAACAGGAAAGCGATAAAATCGATGCCTTGGACGCAGGCGCAGATGATTACCTGACCAAACCTTTTAGCAGCGGCGAGCTCATGGCGCGCATGCGGGCAGCGTTAAGGCACTCCATGGAAACCCCCTCAGCGCCGGTATTCAAAATGGATAATCTTAATGTGGACCTCACTCGCCGCCAGGTGAAACTGGCCGGTGAGGAAATCTCATTGACCCCTACGGAATATGACCTGCTGCGCATCCTGGTGCAAAATGCCGGCAGGGTGCTCACCCACCGGCAGCTCCTGCGCCAGGTGTGGGGAGGCGCTTATGAAAGCGAAGCACACTTATTGCGCGTGAACATGAGCAACCTGCGCCGGAAAATCGAGCCCGACCCTACCCGACCCCGCTATATCATCACCGAGCCGGGGGTGGGTTATCGCTTGAAAACCGAAGCATAATCCTGGCATCCAACGCCCGGCAGCCGTTATTCTCCTGGAATACGCGCAGCGGGTTGATATCCAGCTCCCGGATCTCGGGAAAATCGATCAATAACTGCGAAAGACGCAACAAGGCGCCACTAACTCGTTATTAATATTATTACATCCAATTTTTATCTAATTACGTATAATAATATATATTCATATCCAAAATTGAGTAATAGTTGGAGAGCACCAGTCCCAATAACAATTAAATAATTCGATCAACAGCATAGACTAACATGCTGACAATCCGGTAGCTATCCTGACGAGGAGCCCCATGTCAACCCTTCGCAAGTTATCCTTTCTGCTGTTGTCTCTCACCTTGGTACTGTCCATGACGATGCCGGTTCAAGCCTTCGTCAAATTGCCCTCTCACTTTGTCCCCGGCGATGATGCTATCGGTGCAGCTGCCGGTGACCAGTTCGCTCCAGCCATCGCCCGCGGGGGAGATAACTTCCTGGCGGTGTGGTCCGATAAGCGCTCGAACCCCAATGGCGGTATATACTTCGAATTTGAAACCTCCAATGATATCTACGGTGTGCGCCTGGACGCGACGGGTAACCCGTTGGAGATGGTCCCTTTCCCAATTGCTGCAGGGCCTGGATCTCAAGAGAATCCCAGGGTGGTATGGAATGGTACCAATTGGCTGGTGGTTTATGAAAGCTACGATATTGGTGGCACAGGTTATTACTACCAGAAAACGCTCGAAGCCGTACGGGTTTCCCCGGCGGGTGTCGTGCTGGACCCGGAACCCATCAAGTTGTACAGCATTACTCCATCTGGAGGCATGTGGTCGGTTGCTTCAGATGGCAACAATTGGGTGATTGCCTTCGAAGGCACTTCGGCGAGTACTGATCTGATGGCGATGCGTATCTCACCAGAGGGTGTGGTACTCGACCCCCCCATCTATACCCTGGTCCCCGCTACGTACTACTCACGCCCCAACTTGCGTCTGTCATATGCCAACGGAGTTTTCCTGCTCACCTGGGCAGATTTCACCGACACGATGGCTATCCGCTTCGACCAACAGCTTAATCTCTTGGATGCTTCTCCGCACCTGTTGCTGAGCAGCTGGAACTTTGCGGATTTGACCTCTAACGGTAGCCAGTTCTACGCTGTATGGATCTCCCAGGACCCGCCTAATTATCTAATTTCCGTTACCGGCTCGCGCATCAGCACGGATGGGGTTATGCTGGACGGGAATGGGGTGAATATCTCAGATACCCATGAGCCTTTACCGTATTACATAACAAATGTGGTATGGGATGGCACGAATTGGAAAGTGACCTGGGAATATCAAGGTGTTTCGGTGGCACGGGTCAATCAGGATGGTCAGGTGTTGGATCCCGGCGGCGTGGCGGTGGCAGGTCTCACCCCTGGGCCGACTGCTCCCAACCCGTCTGGTGGGGTACAGCTCGTCTGGTCAGACTTCAACATCTCTCTGGCAAACTCATATGATGTGTTTTCAGCCTCGATCTCCGCGGATAACGTGGCGGAGCCAATCCAGACCCCATCAGCCGGCACACCTGCTCAATTGCATCCGGATATAGCTGTGGGCAGTGCGGGATATATGCTCGCCTTTGATAGTGATGTCTCGGGTATCCATCGGGTTATGGCTCAGCCTCTGGATGCCACCGGCAACCCGCTCACCACGGAACCCATCCTGCTCGATACGTTTGACACCACCTATAAACCAGGGTTTCCCACCGTAGCCTGGAATGGATCACTGTATCTGGTATCCTGGAACAACAGCAGCGGCGTTGTCGCTCAGCGTATCCAGCAAGATGGCACACTGGTGGATCCAGCACCATTCCTCGTGATGCCCGGCTTCGGCGCCACGGATGTCGCCGGCCTGGGTGATGTCTTCCTGGTGACCGGTCTGAAGATCGGCATCAACCCTGAATATGTCTTCCCAATGGCGGCGCGTGTACGCGGCTCGGATGGCGTAGTGCTCGATAACCCTGCACTGACTTTAGGGAGTTCCTTCGCCTATAATCCGTCAGTAGCTGTGGTGGGAGGGCGCTGGCTGGTTGTTTGGGAGGCACACCCGACCCATGACAATCCCATCGCAGACACCATGGCAGCATTTGTAGATGACAGTGGTGTTATCTCGCCTGAGTTCTTTGTTTATGGTTCCTACTCGACCAGCTCATACTCTTACGGCACCAGCTTGGCTTCCAATGGTAGTGAGGCGCTGGTGTTACAGAACGCCGAGATTTCATCTGGTGTGGAGATGGACCTGGCTGGGCGTATCGTTCACTCGGATGGTACCCTGGGCCTCGACTTCAATCTCACTCCGTGGGCTGGCAACCAGTACCGCCCGCGGGTAGCCTGGGATGGCAGCCAGTTCATTGTCGTCTACCAGGATCAACGCAACCGCCTGGCGGAGTGGGAGCTGGATCAGATGGACGCCCGCAGCGACTTGTTCGGCATGCGTGTTGCCTCTGATGGGACCATTCTCGATCTCACGGGATTCATCTTCTCGAACTCCACCGGCGCGGAGGCCTACCCGAATATCGCCTCAACGGACGGAACCTCCCTGATTGCGGCCTCGATCGTGCAAGAGTCCCCCTATTCATCCTACCGTGTTGGTTATGAGTTGATCGGCTTAGGGGGCAATGCATGGCCGGTTGCAGTCGCCTCAGCCAGTCCTGTAAACGGTGATGTTCCTCTGCCGGTGTCATTCAGCTCTGCGGGCTCCACCGATATGGATGGTAGCATCGCTTCCTATGCCTGGGATTTTGGCGATGGCAACAGCTCGAGCGAAGCCAATCCCAGCCACACCTATACCACCGGAGGCCCCTTTGTGGTAACCCTGACCGTCACTGACGATCAGGGTGCTCAGACGACGACCACGGTGTTTGTCAAAGCCCTCAACCCTAACCAGCTCCCAGTAGCGAATGCCTCAGCTGAGCCTATGGGGGGCATTCCACCGTTCGACGTGGTCTTTGATGCCACCGGTTCCTACGATCCGGATGGCTGGTTGGGAAATTTCCACTGGACTTTCAGCGATGGTGGGGAATACTGGGGCAACATTGCTTATGCCACAGTCTATACGACCGACCCCTTCACAGCCACCTTAACCGTGTTCGATAATCGCAATGGCACCGGCAGTGCAACTGTGGTCATCAACACCGATAACTTCCCCCCGGTACTTGATCCCATCGGTGCAAAAACCGTGGATGAGCTCACCCCGCTGGTATTTACCGCTACCGCCACCGATCCCGATACGGGTCAATCTCTCGCCTTTTCGCTCGGACCAGGTGCCCCGTCAGGCGCCAGCATCGACCCACTCACCGGCGTTTTTAACTGGACACCTACCGAAGCCCAGGGTCCGGGCACTTATCCGGTGAAGGTGATCGTCACGGATAACGGTAGTTTCCCATTGAGTGACTTTGAAATCGTCCATGTAACCGTCAATGAAGTCAATCTGGACCCAATCGTGGATGCTGGTCCAGATCAGGAAGTCAGCGAAGGACAGCCGGTTCACTTTACTGGGAGTTTCGTGGACCCAGGACTGCTCGGTTCTCCTCAAGCAGGTGAATCTATCCTGTGGGATTTCGGGGATGGTATAACAACCACTGGTGTTTTGACCCCGACACATTCCTTCGGGAATAATGGAAATTTCACCGTCACCCTGACCGTTACCGATACGTACGGGGGTGCAGGGCGTGACAGCCTGCAGGTATCCACCACCAATATCTCACCCGTCCTGGAAGCGTTACCAGATCGCACCGCCGGACCCGGTCAGGTGATCCTGATTAACAGCGCATTCACCGATCCGGGATGGCTTGATACCCACACCCTCACCATCGAATGGGCGCCTGGCGTGACAGAAAACCTTGACCTTGCTGCAGGCGTGTTGGAATTCCAACTCAGTCACACATACGCCGCCCTGGGAGATTACACCGTGACGATCACGGTAGCCGACCCGGATGGCGGGCAGTCCAGTCAGGTTTTCACCATTACGGTCCAATTCTATGAGATATTCCTACCGTTAACCCGGCGCTAATCGATTACGTGGTGAGCGTTTGCGAAGTCTGAATTAGTAAACAGGTAACTTATTTTTGATGTAGCGGCTTTAGTCATCGGATACTTGATGATTGGCTGAAGCCGCTATATCATCACCGAACCGGGATGGGTTATCGCTTGAAAACCAAAGCATAATCCTGGCATCCAACGCCCGGCAGCCGTTATTCTCCTGGAATACGCGCAGCGGGTTGATATCCAGCTCCCGGATCTCGGGAAAATCGATCAATAACTGCGAAAGACGCAATAGGGCGTCGCTCACCGCCAGAAGATCAGATGGTTTGTGCCCGCGAGCACCCTTGAGGATGGGCGCTCCGCGCAGCTCATCGATCATTTCCCTGGCTTCCTGGTGCGTGATCGGTGCCACCCGCAGCGAGACCTCTTCCAGCACTTCCACAAAAATACCGCCCAATCCAATCAGCACCACCGGGCCAAAGTTCGGGTCTTGCCTGCCGCCCAGGATCAGCTCCTGCCCGCCTGTCACCATGGGCTGCACCAGCACACCATCGATGTTCGCTTCCGGGTATGACGATTGGATGCGGTTCAGCATATCATCGAAGGCTTCCTCCACTGCAGGTCCATTACGCAGGTTGAGCTGCACTCCCCCAACATCAGACTTGTGCGATATTTGCTCTGAGATGACTTTGATCGCCACGGGGTAGCCCATCCGTTCAGCAGCCGCCCGCGCCTCCTCCTTGGTGGAGGCGCGTACACCCACTGCCGTCGGGATCCCATAATACTCTAGCGCCTGCATAGACTCGGAGAGCAGCAGGTCGCGCTTCTCATCGAACGCATGCTCGATCAACTCACGCACCGCAGCCTGGTCAACGGCGAAGGTGGGAGTTTGTTCAGCACTGCGGATCTCCTGCATGCGGCTGTAATACCTGTAGCTCATCTCCAGCGCCCGGATGGTCTCAACCACCGCCGTGAAGATGGGGTAGGCATAGGTTTGCCGCATGTAGTTGACTTCCTGGGCGCTGGTGGATATGTAATAAGCAATCGGTTTGTCATAGCGCTTGGTCAGCTCCATCACCCGCTCGAGCAGCTTGCGGCTTGCCTCGATTTCCCTTTCGGAGGCTGTATGGAGGAACACCACCCCATCCACACTTTCCAGTTTCAGCGTCTGCTCGAGGATTTGGCCGTACACCTCCAGGTCGAACAGGTCCCCCAGGTCCACCGGGTTGGTTAGCTTGATCACCGAGGCGCGGAAGTGTTTCTCGATCTCCTCCAGGAAGGATTGCGGCAGCTGGGCTAGCTCAAAACCCGATAGCTCGCTGGAATTTGCCGCCACCACGGCATGCCCTCCTGAACGCGAGATGATCGCCAGGTTTTTACCTCGCATGGCGGGCAGGCGTAGCGCTTTCAGGTTGTTGAGCAGGCTGGTGGCGTCGTGCACCCGCACGATATCCGCCTGCTTGAAAGCCGCCTCAGCCACTTTATCATCGCTGGATAGTGCCGCCGTGTGCGAGGCGGCGATGACCTTGCCCAGTTTGCCGATATTTGATTTAAACACCAGGATCGGCTTGCTGGATCGGCAGGCGATGTCCATCAGCCGGCGACCATCCCGCAGGCTCTCCAGGTACACGAAGATCACCTTTGTGCCCGGGTCATCCAGCATGAATTCCAGCACGTCCTCCGCGCTGGTATCCAGCATATTCCCCACTGAGACAAACTTGTTGAGCGCAATCCCTTCATTCGCCATCAGGTTGAGCACCGAAAAACCCACCCCACCACTTTGGGAAATGATGGAAACTTCCCCCGGGTCGGAAGGCTTCTTCAAGCGCAGGAAAGGGACGCAGAAGCCGTTATCGATGTTGATCACCCCCACGCAGTTCGGTCCGATGAAGCGCAGCCCGTAGCGCTTCGCCACTTGGACGATTTGCTCTTCCAGCTGCAGGCCTTCGTCACCGTATTCGCGGAATCCGGCTGTCTCGATGATTGCCCAGCGCACCCCCTTCTGACCGCATTCCTCCAGTACGGCAGGCACCGTCCTGGCTGGCGTGAGGATCACTGCCAGGTCGACTGGATCGGGGATATCTGATATCGAGCGGTAGATGCGGTGGGTCTGGACGTAACCTCCGGATGGTCCGACCGGGTAAACGATGCCCCCGAAGCCGAATTCCACCAGGTTGCCGATGATATTGCGACCCAGGTTATCGGGCTTCTCCGAAACGCCAATCACCGCCACGCTGTTGGGGTAGAAAAACTCGCGCATGTCTTATATCCTCCTATGCATTGTCTCTCAACGACCCGTCCTGTAAATTATAGTCGAGGAAGATGTTCACCGATGTCCGTGTAACCTTGTATTGTCAATTCTATATTCGAAGGACTATACTTCATGACCATGAATGAAAAAAATGCAAAACGCATCCACCAGGTCACCGCATTAATTTTCGCGGTTGCCATCCTATTTTATCTCTTCTTCCAGGTCAACAAGCGCAGCCCGTTTGTCGAGGCTAATCCATTCGCAATTGATCCCTACGATGCGGTCGGTTCCATCGCCATCCAGCTGGCATTTCTGATCGGCTTGCTGAGTTACGCCCGGGTGATACGCTGGCGGAATGATCCCACTCAGGTTAAGGATAGGCTGATCCTGCATGGCAATATCCTCGTCCTGCTGACGATTTTCATCACCCTGTGGAGCGATGCCATTGCAGAATTCATCCAACCCTCGTCATCATCCGTACTAAGCTTTGTCCTGCGAATAGAATTAAGCCTCATGTTCATTCTCACTCTGGTCTGTGCCCTGGCATGTTGGGCGGTCTTCAGGGGTATTCCCACCACCAGTCCCCCACCTGACCTCACTCCCGCCGATGCCATCGACGACCTGTGGGGCCTGGTGCGCGTGCCGGTGGTAAAAGCCAGCTCCGTTTTTCCGCCTGCCATGGTTGAATGGGTCAAGCGCATTAACAGTGACCGGTTATTTGACCGTTTCCCTGCGGTCAACCCACGCCGGCATCCCTGGCGTTTCACCGCAGCTCTTGGTCTGCTGGTGGGGGTGCTGCTCGTGGTCGCCCAGCTTCAGGAGGGCCTGCCACCCAGCCTCGGCATCGGCTTGCTGCTGGCAGGAATTTTCATCTCTGTCGAGCTTGCTGCCACATTAATGGGATTAGCTGTCTTTGGGGGTTACCTGGGTTTGAGACCTTCCCTGATAAAGAAAGACCTGCCTGGATAGATTTGCAACAAAATCGTGAAGCTTAACATTTTCTTCACCATTGGCTGTGGAGAGAGCGTATAATTCCTCGAACATAAGACGACTTAAAAAGGGAGAAATAAATAGATGATGAATAGAATGTCTGCTGTCCTTTTCGCCCTCCTGGCGCTAATCTTGTTCACCACTGCATGCTCATCCGGTTCATCCAATACCACTCCTGCCTCCACCTCCGCTTTGGACGGCGCCACCCTCGTCCAGCAGCGCTGTTCTGCGTGCCACCCCCTCTCCAGGGTCGAGGCCTCGAACCACACTGCCGCACAATGGGGAACCATCGTTAACACCATGATTGCTCGAGGTGCCCAGCTCACTTCTGAAGAGAAGACCGTTGTGGTAAATTACCTGGCATCTAATTTCGGCAAATAACCGTAAATAATCAAAGATAAATATTCACCGTTAAGATTGTAGGGGGGTGTCAGTTCAGCCACTTCGTGGTTTTGGATTCTTGTATTACATCGATCAGCCTTGCCTTTTGATGCGCTAAAACTCGAGGGCAGCATTGCCAGGCAGACCTGTGATTGGCAGAATTGTATAACAATTTATTGGCCAGGGTCTACACCCGTGGGTAACGCTTAAAGCAAGGTCGCTTCGCCAGACCGCAGCTGAGAAATACGTTACACCCCTTCGGCAAGCAAACTACTCACCTGAATACAGAAAATATTGCAGGCTTTCTTAAAAAACATTAATTATATTGAGCTTGATTTCTGGATAAATATCAGTATAATTGTCGACATTGTTGCTTGAGGGGACTTTGAAGATGACAACAATAGTATTCAATGGGATAGTTAGTGGGGTAATTTAAATAATTAGTTTTACCCTTGAATGGCACCTATTAATAACCTAATTATCCAAGTCGATTCTAATCGTAGATTATGTAATTTAACATCGCATGGTGCCGAGAAAATAAGGATTAGCTACCTACAGGAGGAAATATGCTACCCAAAACTTCTCACATCGGGGCTGAAATTGAACTTTTACCTGGCCTCTTTTCAAAAAATCTAGACCTATCAATAATAATCCCGACTCGTAATGAGGACGGAAATATAAATCCGTTGTTAACCAGGATCAACCATGTGCTCAACGGAATTCATGCCGAGGTATTGTTCGTCGATGATTCTACCGATGACACACCGCAAGTAATTCAGGCAGCCATACCACACTTCCCCAGCCTGAAAATTCGTCTACTCCACCGAACTGCCGAACAGCGAACTGGTGGGCTGGGAGGAGCCGTTTTACTGGGTCTACAGAATGCTCGCGCAGACTTTGCCTGCGTCATGGATGGAGATCTGCAGCATCCACCCGAGCTCATTCCCCTGTTGCTGCGTACTGCCCATGAAAAGGGCGTCGATCTGGTTGCAGCTACCCGTCGCTCGGAAGATAGCCAGGTAACGGGTTTAAACACTGCCCGCAACCTGATCAGCCGTGGTCTCGACCTGCTGGCGCGCGCTTTTTTCCCGCGCCGCCTGCATGGCGTGAGTGACCCACTCACTGGCTTTTTCCTGGTACAGGTCAAGTCTTTAGACCTTGCCCAACTCCAACCCAATGGGTTCAAAATTCTGTTGGAGATCCTGGTTCGAAATCCAAAGCTTCGCAAAGCAGAGGTTCCTTTCCAATTCGGAGAGCGTCTTTCCGGGAAGAGTAAAGCCTCGACAGCTGAAGCCTTCAAATATCTAAAATCGTTGTGGACCTTGAAATTCGGAAGTAGCTCACTTCGCCTGGCTGGATTTGTCCTGGTCGGAGCGAGTGGGATATTAGTCAACTCACTGGTCCTCTACCTGGTGACATCCAGGATGAATATCTACTATCTGGTCTCGGTTGTCATCGCAACCGTGGCTTCTACCTTGTGGAATTTCAGCCTGACAGAGTATTGGGTTTATCGCGCCGCACATCATCCCGAAGGGCGTTTGCGCCGGTTTGCCTTATTCTCCGTCATGAACCTGGCAGCATTGGCATTACGCACTCCAATTATCATTGTTTTAACCGCCCTTTTCAACGTTCATTATGTCGTCTCGAACCTGATCTCACTGATCTTGTTGACTGGTCTGCGTTTCCTGACCGCCGACAATATGATCTGGGGACAAATGACCTCGACCGCGGCTTCCAGGCGAATTTATTCCTACAACATCCATGACCTGGTTACCGTTGTATCAGAAGGCGAGCTACCTGAGCTGGAACCGTTCCGTGTTTTACAGGAAATTGAGCAGCCCACCATCAGTGTCAAAATTGGTATCCCACCCGCAGAGAAATCGAACGGCTCGAAGGATCCCAACTATCTTCGCTACCGTGAAGTTTTCGGCCATATTGGTTTCGAAGTCGGTATCTGGATGGGTGAGCAGGTCAATGTAGTTGCCTCACCTTTATTAAGGCTTTCACCTCACGTCCTATATACAAACGTGGTCGAGCCGATCTTACGCTGGACGTTTGTTAAAAAGGGCTACGCCCTGGTTCATGGAGCCACGCTTGCCTTTGGATCTGAAGCATTCATTATCACCGCACGTACCGATACCGGGAAAACAACCACCCTGCTTAAAATCCTGAGCCACCAGCGCCGCAACAGTGATCGTGCCGCTTTCTTATCCGACGACATGACCATCGTTTCGCCTACTGGGGTTGCCATGACCTATCCAAAGCCTCTGACCATTAGTGCGCATACCTTATCCGCAATCAATGTGGATACTTTGACCTTTAGGGAAAAACTTTACTTACCCCTCCAGAGCCGCATCCATTCCCGCACCGGTCGGCAAGTGGCCACCTTCATCAATAAGACACTGCTCCCAGCTGCCACTATCAATATGATGCTGCAAATGGTGGTTCCACCTCCAAAATACTTTGTCAAAAAGCTCCTCCCGGAAGTCAAGCTATCTAAAACAGCTGGCTATACGGGTATGTTCATCATCGAGCGCAGTGGCGAAGGGACCGTCTCGATAAAAAATGATGATGCATTGGAAATTTTGTTGAGCAATTGTGAGGATGCCTATGGATTCCCACCATATAACGACTTGAAAGAGTTCTTATATAACTACGATGGGGTTGATTTACGCAAGCGTGAGCAAAGCATTATCCGCCAGGCATTTGGGGGACTTCCAGCTACCATGATCCGCTCAAAAAACCTGAATTGGTGGTGCTTGATCCCGACCTTTATCGATGAGCAGGTCGCCAATGACTGTGCTTGCCCAACCAACCAATCCGTGGGATCACCACAGAACGCCTCATTACGTCCTCTATCCGGAGATTAATCTTCCAGGGGGGCTCTAACCAACGTAGTTTCCCATTCTCCTTCAGACAGATCGCTCAAATCTGTTTGGAGGAGATGGGGCGCTTATTACGGCATAAAGCGACATGAGAATTAATTGAACATCGGATAAGGAATAAAACGTGAAATTATGGAAAAAAATTTAATGAACGTGAGTGAAAGGGTACTTGAACGTGAGGCAGTTAAACCTCGTGCTCTCCCCATCGTAAATGAATTGGTTATCAGCCGGCTAATCATTCTATTAGCCATGGGCGCAGGGACCTTTTTGCGTATCTGGCAAATCAACGCCATGGGATACAATACTGATGAAGCTGTCTATGCAGGTCAGGCAGCTGCCATCGCCCGTATTGACGGGTTGAAGGAAGTATTTCCAATCTTCCGTGCCCACCCGCTGCTATTCCAATTCTTGCTTTCCATCGTTGACCGGGTTCACTTCAGCGATTTAGCCGGGCGCTTGTTTGCAGTAGTTTTCGGTTTGGCTACTGTCCTCATCACCTACGAGCTTGGGAAGACCCTGTACGGTAGGCTGCCGGGGGCACTGGCAGCCATGTTCATGGCGCTGATGCCCTACCATGTCATCGTTTCACGCCAGGTGCTCCTGGATGGGCCAATGGCATTCTTCGCCACGCTCACCCTTTTAATGCTGGCTAAGTTTGGTAAAACTCACCGCCCTGTTTGGTTGTATGCAGTCGGTGCGACCATGGGTTTGACCATTCTTTCCAAGGAAACCAGCATTGTCATCGTCGGCAGTATTTTCGTTTTCATCGCTCTTTCCCCAGAAGTACGCACTCGCCTGCGCGACCTGGTCTTGGCAGTGATCATAATGGCTATGGTGATTGCGCCTTTTCCCATCTCAATGATCCTGGCGGGAACTTCCACCACCGGTCGAAGCTACCTGATCTGGCAGCTCTTCCGCCGGGCAAACCATCCCTGGTCATTTTATTTGACTGTAGTACCCCCAGCAATCGGGATCCTGGTGGTTATCGCTGCCATCGCGGGTCTTTATTTCCTCAGGCGTGAATTCTCCTGGCGTGAAAAACTGCTCCTGGCGTGGATCATCGTTCCGGTTGCTTTCTTCGAGCTTTGGCCAGTTAAGGGGTACCAATATCTGTTACCCATTGCTCCGCCCCTGGCCCTATTAGCCGGTCGCGCTTTGGGTAGGTGGATTCAGCTGGCGAGGGGAAAACACTTCCTTTCACCCATCAAGACCTTCTTCAATAAGCCGGCGATTTATTGGTTGATGACCGGTGCGGTCGTTTTTTCATTGAGCTTCACCTCCTGGCAGCAAATCCAGCCTGAAACCTCAGCCACATTCCTGGCCGGCACAGGCGGGGTGCCGGGTGGACGGGAAGTGGGCACCTGGATCCAGGCGCACGTCCCATTAAAGGCCCGCTTTATGACCATCGGACCATCCATGGCGAATATCATCCAGTTCTATGGGGAACACCCGGCGTATGGTTTAGCCGTCAGTCCGAACCCGCTGCACCGCAACCCTTCCTATGACCCTATCCTCAACCCCGATCTCCAGATCCGTAACTCGGAGCTGCAATACCTGGTCTGGGATTCATTCTCCGCGGCACGCTCGCCGTTTTTTACCGACAAACTGATGGGGTACGTCAACAAGTACAACGGACGGGCAGTTCATACGGAAACGATCACAGTCAAAGATAAAGCAGGTGATTCGGTTGTCAAACCGGTTATTATCATTTATGAGGTATATCCATGATCAAGCGCACCCTTCTAGCAATAATTACTATCTTAGCAATTACTGGTTCGCAATTCCTCCCGGTGCAGGCAGCCTCGTCCTCACTCGATCACCAGCCAACTACACCCATCCAGCATTTTGTGGTTTTATTACAGGAGAACCACACCTTCGATAACTACTTTGGCACCTACCCTGGCGCAGATGGGATACCAGCCGGTACGAAAATGCCGGTTGACCCGAGCAATCCTAAGGCCGGCTACGTCTCTCCATGGCACATCGGAAATTCCACCATCACCGATCTCAGCCACACACCTGCAGCTTTCCGTGCTCAATTTAACGATGGCAAGATGGATGGGTTCGTCTCAGGATTGAATGCTCGCAACCAGAATGGTAAGCTGGCGATGGGTTATTATGATGCTTCGGATATCCCCTATTACTGGAACCTGGCTGATAATTATGTACTTTTCGACCAGTTCTTTAGCTCAGCCCAAGACGGCAGCTTTGCCAACCACCTGTATTGGGTGGCAGCCGTACCTCCCGTCACCCCTAAAGGGGTAAGCCTTTCTGATGTGCTTACGGGCGTTCCAACAATTTTCGATAGGCTCCAGGCTGCAGGTGTCTCGTGGAAATTCTATGTGCAGAACTACGATCCAACGATTACCTACCGGACTGCTGCCACTCGTGGTAACAGGGCTTCGCAAGTTATCTGGGTACCTCTCCTCAACTTCGACCGTTTTATTGATGATCCAACCTTATCCAGTCATATTGTTGACCTCAATCAATATTTCATTGATTTGAGCAATGGGACATTGCCTGCTGTCTCTTATATCGTCCCATCCGGCGCCAGTGAACATCCCCCAAGCAACCTGATGAGTGGTCAGCGCTTCGTAAAATCCATTCTACAGGAGCTGATGCGCTCCTCTTCCTGGGATAGCTCAGCCTTCCTACTCTCCTATGACGATTGGGGTGGCTGGTATGACCACGTCACGCCTATCCAGGTCGACAAGTATGGTTATGGGTTGCGCGTCCCAGCAATCCTGGTAAGCCCTTATGCTAAAAGTGGCTACATCGATCACACTGTGCTGGATTTCACCTCGATGCTCAAGTTTATCGAGCAAAATTGGAATATCACGCCCCTGGCCACACGCGATACCAATGCTAATAATTTCCTATCTGCTTTCGACTTCAACCAGGCGCCGCGCTTACCGAATTTTCTCCCTCTAACCCGTACCACGGCAATCCCACCTAAAAAGGATGCCACCAATGTGATTTACATCGGATATGGGGGTGCATTATTCCTGGCTATTTCGTTCATCACCGTGGCTAATTTTCGCTCCCGCCGCACGAAACCACATGATTCCCGGGAGGCTACAAAATGATAAAACGCTTACTGGCAGCAACATTGCTATCCATCCTGTTTCTGCTTGGCATGCAGTGGGTTTCAGTTAACCCGGTGTACGCCAATGCGATCAATGGGAGCAGCGTCGCACTCTCAACCACATCCGCCATTTTCAACGCGTCCGGTCAGAATCACCCCGCACTCGTTTTCGGTGAGCTTAATCCACTTCCATCGGTCCAAATCATTGATCCGGCATCTGCCTCGTTTGCGACGACCAGCCTGCACGAAGTTGCCATAGATCTAAATGGCACTGATCAGGTCAACCTCACCGAGCCAATCACCTTAACCGGCGTACTCACAGACCTATCAACTAGCCAGGGAATCCCCGGTAAAACGATCACATTTTCCACCTACGGGGTTGTTTTGGGACAGACTCATACCAGTGATAGCGGAACCTATAATATCCAGATAAAAAAAGATCTGCCTGCGGGAAAATATGAAATCACTGCTTCCTTCAAAGGCGCACATCTGCTCGCACCAGCCTCGACCGTTTTCTCCATCCAGATACATCCAGCAACATTTACGGTCCAAACTGTGCCTGCGGTAGCTGGCATCACTTTCCTAATGGATGGACAGCTCTTCGTTTCCGGGCAAGATGGTGCGGCATCCATCAATGTTAATCATGCGGGTTCGTATCGTCTGGATATGCTTCTCGACCGATATGGCAACCCTTCAGTGGAAGTGAAATTTGGGCGCTGGAGCGATGATTTCTTCCAGCCATACCGATATGTCACTGTACCTTCCAACAAGGTCACCCAGGTGGGTATTAATATCTACCACCAGGTCAAACTGAAGTTTTTAGACCTGGAGGGCTTCCCGGTTGATCCATCCCGCATCTCTGAAATCACGATCCGCAGCGTTCAGGGAGATTCGTTCACGCTCAAACCTGGAGATTCCCCCTGGATGCCTTCCAGCCGCACCGCACGCTATCATACCGGACTAGAGGTGACCGACCTGCAGTATTCAGTGAACAGCGTCACCATCGATGGGTCCAATGTGGTTAACTCGGCCCAGCAGCGTTTTTATGCCAAACAAGATGACACATGGTCCATTTCCTTGCTGCTATACTCGCTGCACGTTACCGCACGGGATGCGCTGTTTGCGTCGCCCACGGGTACCAAGGTTGAGATAATCGCCCCCAATGGGCAAAGTATGTATTACCCACTTGATCCTTCAGGAAGGTTGGACCTTCACGCTCTGGCGCGTGGGATCTACCGTGTCAACCTGATTGGCAGCTCAGGACTGGGCACAAGCACACCGGTGGCTCTGTCCCGCAACCAGACTGTCAATCTCAGAATCGTCACCAGGGCAGACATGGCAGTGGTTGGCTTTGGAGGTATGCTATTTGCAGTGGGGTTGATTTTTTATGGTCGGCCATGGCTGCTGGGGTATTTCCTGCGTCGTAAACGTTACTCTTCGCATATGATGGGAAAGGACTTTGGGTCATGAGGTCAAACGGTCGAACCGTGCCTGTTTGGGTATTGTCCCTGCTGGTGCTGTCATTGCTGCTTGCAGCTTGCACTACCGTACACGCACAATCATCCACGACCACCGCTACACCTCCGCAGCCAGTTTTACCCACCCCTGCCAAAGATCCCGTCCCGGTTTTAGCATATTATTACATCTGGTACGATTCCAATTCCTGGGACCGTGCCAAGACCGACACACCCCTCCTGGGGACTTATACCAGCGACGATCTCACCGTAATGCGCAAGCATATCAAGGAAGCCAAGGCTGCCGGGATTGACGGCTTTATCGTCAGCTGGAAAAGTACTGACGTGCTCAACCGCCGCCTAGACCAGCTGGCCCAGGTGGCCCAGGAGGAAGATTTCAAGCTGGCCATCATCTACCAGGGGTTGGATTTCAGCCGCAACCCGCTGCCGGTGGATAGGGTCGCCAGTGACCTGGATGTATTCATCCAGCGCTATGCCAGCCTGCCCGTATTTCAAGTGTTCTCCAAGCCGCTGCTGATCTGGTCAGGCACCTGGAAGTTCAGCCCGCAAGACATTGACCAGGTAACTCAGACCCGGCGGGATAAACTGCTGATCCTCGCTTCAGAACGCGATCTTGCCGGCTACACCCGCCTGGCCCCCATGGTGGATGGTAATGCATATTACTGGTCCTCGGTCAACCCCGCCACCTTTCCCGGCTACGCTGACAAGCTTCTCAAAATGGGCGAGGCGGTGCATGCCAATGGCGGTTTGTGGATCGCCCCGGCTGCCCCAGGTTTTGACGCCCGCCTGATCGGAGGTACCACGATCGTCGATCGCAACAATGGTGATACCTTTCGCACGGAGATCAACACTGCCATGTCTTCCTCCCCCGATGCCCTGGGGATCATCAGCTGGAATGAGTTCAGTGAAAATTCCTACATCGAGCCGTCTCAAAAATACGGCACGCACTACCTGGATATTTTAGCGACCATCCACGCCGCTGCGCCACCGCAGATCGTCGAGTTTGACTCCAGCATCCCCGTCCAGACGTTCCCAGAGGTGATCCCAAGATCGCGGGTTATCTCCCTGGGAGTGCTCGCCATGCTCATCCTGATCAGCTCGATTGCCATCATTCGTCGCAGATAACCCGTCGGGTTGCTGCCAGCCGGTTAACGCTCGTTGATCGTCAGATAGTATCAATTCGTTCGCCGGGTGGACCACCAACAAGTTATGCTTCGACGTTCAACCTGCAGCGGTCTCGTTTACCTTCACTTAAGCTAATAAACCAACTTCCGGGGTAAAATAACAACCTGAGTCGTTGTTCATATAAGCATATCCTGGAGGTCACATGATCAAAATGCTCTCGGGCGATGAAGCTGTTGCCCGCGGTGCCTGGGAGGCAGGTGTCGCCGTGGCTTCAGCCTATCCGGGCACTCCCAGCACCGAAATCCTGGAAGACCTGGTGCATTATCCCAATGTTTATACCGAATGGGCACCCAACGAGAAGGTAGCGGTGGACGTTGCCATCGGGGCAGCCTATGCCGGGAGGCGCGGGCTAGCTACCATGAAGCACGTCGGGCTCAATGTGGCCGCTGACTCCTTTATGTACGCCTCCATGACGGGCATGGAAGCCGGGTTGGTGATCGTCTCCGCCGATGACCCCGCCATGCACTCCAGCCAGAACGAGCAGGATAACCGCACCTTCGCCAAGTTCGCCCGCATTCCCTGCCTGGAGCCTTCAGACAGCCAGGAAGCCAAGGACATGACCATCGCCGCTTTCGGGCTGAGTGAGCGCTTTGATACCCCGGTGCTGCTGCGCCTTACCACCCGCATCTGCCATTCCACCAGCGCTGTGGAGCTGGGCGAACGCGTGGATGGCAAGCCTGCTGAACCCAGGCCTTTCCCGCGCAACCCCGCCAAGTACGTGATGGTGCCCGGCAATGCTGTCAAGCGCCATCCGCTCATCGAGCAGCGCATCCTGGATATTGCCCAATTCGCCGAGACCTTCCCCTTTAACCGCATCGAGCCGGGTGATGCATCCTTGGGGATTATCACCTGTGGTGTGGCGTACCAGTATGCCAAAGAAGTCTTTCCCACTGCTTCCATCCTGCGCCTGGGGATGACCTGGCCTCTCCCCCCTCAGCTGATCCACCTGTTCGCTGCCTCTGTCGAGAAGCTGATCATCATCGAAGAGCTGGACCCATTCATCGAAGAGGCCGTGCGCCTGATGGGCATCCCGGTGGAAGGCAAAAGTATTTTCCCCATCACCGGCGAGCTTGACCCACGCGTGGTGCGAGAATCGGCTATTCTTGCCGGTCTGCTGCCTAGTTCCGCCCACGTGCCGCTGCCTGCGGTCGATGTGGGACCGCTGCCTGCCCGCCCACCCGTGCTCTGCCCGGGCTGCCCCCACCGCGGGGTATTCTACGTATTGAACAAGTTGAAAGTGCCGGTCAACGGCGATATCGGCTGCTATACTTTAGGGCTCATCCCACCGCTCAGCGCCATCCATTCCTGCGGCTGCATGGGAGCCGGCATCGCTGTAGCGCACGGGGCGGTCAAAGCCGGCTCTTCAGAACACCACGTGGCGGTCATTGGAGATTCAACCTTTTTCCACACCGGTATCCCTGCCCTCATCAACACCGTCTACAACAAGAGCCCCGTGATCACCATCATCATGGATAACCGCGTCACCGGCATGACCGGTCACCAGCAGAACCCCGGCACGGGCTTCACCCTGCAGGGCGATCCGACTGTTGCCATTGAGCTCGAGCCGCTGGTGCGTGCCCTTGGCATCCGCCAGGTCAAGACCGTCCCGGCGTATCACGTCGCCGAGATCGAAGCCACCTTGAAAGAGTACCTTCAGCTGGACGAACCGGCGGTGCTCATCACCCTCGAGCCGTGCGTGCTCCTGCCCGAGGTGCGCAAGACCTGGACGCCGCTCGAAGTGCTGGCGGACCAGTGCAACGGCTGTGCCTTGTGCTTCCGCATCGGCTGCCCGGCGATCCTGAAGAGCGACGAGCTGGATGCCCGCCTGCAGCGATCCAAGGCGCTCATCGATGCCGCCCTGTGCACCGGCTGCGAGGTGTGCGCTCAGATCTGCCCGCGCGATGCCATCACCTTCCGACCGGTTGAAGTGAGCGAGGTATAGCATGAGAGACTCAATCAATTTCCTGCTGGCGGGCGTGGGTGGGCAAGGGACCATCCTCGCCAGTGATGTGCTGGTCAACGTGGGTCTGGCAGCGGGGTACCAGGCCAAGCAGGCTGAAGTGCACGGCATGTCGCAGCGCGGCGGCAGTGTTACCAGCTTTGTACGCTGGGGTCAAACGGTTTACTCTCCCCTGGTGGGAGCTGGGGAAGTGGACGTTTTCCTGGCGTTCGAGAAAGCCGAGGCATTACGCGGCCTGAACCAGCTGCGCATGGGTGCCCTCGCCTTGGTCAACCTGGCAGCCATCGAACCGGTCACGGTCACCTCCGGCGGTCAGCCTTATCCCAGTGACGAAACGCTGCACCACAAGATCTCCGAAGTCACCCGCGAAGTCATCTACGTGGACGGTGAAGCTACCGCCCTCGCCCTGGGCAACGTCAAGGCTGCCAATGTGGTCTTGTTGGGAGCGCTCTCAGCGCTGATGGAACGCGAAGGTCTGACGGGAAGCGAGCTTTCTGCCGATACCTGGTTGAAAGTGATCATCGCCAGGGTGCCGCCAAAATTTGCTGACCTCAACCGCCAGGCATTCCAGGCCGGTCGAGAAGTGGTAGTCTGAACCACAGATTACTCTGATTTCTGGATTTCGCAGAAGAGATTATAGTTTAAACTGCCTTCTGAACCGCCTTTACACTAATAGTTTTTTTTAATTTCGAAATATTATCAGCGAATAAAATTAGTTGACGAACTTTTCTTGGTGTTCACCACGCGGCGAAATTCAAGACTTTTGGCTCCGAAATTTAACAGGAGGCCAACTTCTAAATGGTACGCTTCGAGGTAGTTTATCGCCTGCGCCAGATGTACATCTTCCAATTTAGAGATAGCCTTCAGTTCTACCATCACCTTGTCTTCTACTAAAAAATCCACTCTTCGTGAACCGATCTCCTCACCAGCGTAAAAAACCGGCATTTCTAGCTCTCGTTGAAATGACAATCCCTGTTGTCTCATTTCTATGGCTAATGCCCGCTGGTAAATCACCTCTTGAAAACCAGTGCCCAGCGTGGAATGGACTTTCATTGCTACTCCAATGATCTTTTTCGTAATGTCAGAATGCAAATACTGTTTATCGCTCATAATCGATTATTCCGGCAATTGTCCTCATCTGTGTAATCCTCAAATCTGTGTAATCAGTGGTTCAGACATCACCTTCCTCCTTTTAGGTTAAGCAGCACCACCCCACCGATGATCAATGCCAGCCCGATCAGCTTGGGGATGCTCATGGATTCGCGGAACGCCACGATGCCAATCGTGGCGATCATGGCGGTGCCCAATCCCGACCAGATTGCGTAAGCGGTGCCGACCTCGATCTTTTTGAGTGCCAGCGCCATGAAGACGAAGCTGACCGCATACATCACGAACATCAAAACGGATGGCATGAGTCTCGTCAGCCCCTGCGAAACCTTCATCATGGTTGTGCCCACCACTTCGGTGAGGATGGCGATCAACAGGTAGATCCAAAACAGCATAACAAACCTCCCTCGTCAAAGAACACTGGTGGAGTCCAGATCACCGGTTTACCGGTAGGTGCCTGGGTCCTAATACTGCTAACTCGCAGTTGGTTTATTCACCCAAACCTGACGCATCTCATGGAAATCGAGCCGCCCCACAGTTTGTCGGCGAAGAAGCTGACCGGCTCAGACTTCTCCTTCAGCCCCAGGACGTAGAGCAGCGGAAGGTAGTGTTCGGCTGAGTTCACCGCCAGTTGGGCAGATTGGCCATATTTCTCATAATGGATGATCGAATCGTGGTCATCCTCCAGGATCCACTGGGTGACTTTACCATCATATTCAGCTGCCCAGTCGAAGGCTTTATCCTCCCACACCATCATGCGCAGGTTATGCACGATGTTGCCGCTCCCCACGATTAGCACACCCTCCTGGCGCAGTGCTAGCAGCTCCTTACCAAGCTGGTAATGGTAAACAGGGTCATGCGAGCGGTCCAGGCTTAGCTGCACCACCGGTATGTCTGCCTGCGGGTACATCCGGCACAGCACCGACCACGTCCCGTGGTCCAGCCCCCACGACTGGTCAGGTACCACCCTGGATTCGCCCGCCAGCTTGATCACCCGCTCAGCCAGCTCAGGCGATCCTGGGGCGGGGTATTGCTTCTCAAACAGCGGGCGCGGGAAGCCGTAGAAATCGTGGATCGTGCGCGGCGCCTGCATCGCCGTCACCTGCGTACCGCGCGTCTCCCAATGCGCCGAGATGCACAGGATGCATTTGGGTGTGGGGATGTGCCGTGCGGCTTCCTGCCAGGCCAGGCTGAACTCATTATCTTCGATGGCATTCATCGGGCTGCCGTGCCCGAGGAACAAGACTGGCATTTGAGTGTCATTCATTTTATAGTGTTATCCTGTTTCCGTGTGAATTTAAAGATGCCTAAATTTACTACCGATTGTCTGTAATGGCAAGAAAACGCCTTAACCGAACATCGGTCGGCTGATATAATCGCCCCATGACCCCAACCTACAAAATCATCCTCAACCCTACTGCCGGGAACGGCAACGGTAAGAAAGCCCAGCCGCACATCGAACAGCTCCTCAACCAATATAAGCTCAGCTTCAGCCTGGTGAATACCGAACGTCCCGGTCACGGCATCGAGCTGGCTCACCAGGCAGTCACGGAAGGCTTCCAGGTGATAGTCGCCGCGGGCGGCGACGGCACCGTCAACGAAGCGGTCAACGGATTGATGCTGAGCAAGGTGGAAGGAGCAGTCATTCCTCCTCTGGGAGTGCTGTGCGTGGGGCGGGGCAATGATTTCGCCGGCAGCATGGGCATCCCCGAGGACCTCCCCGGTGGGGTGCAGGCTTTGACCGGCGGGTTCAGGCGCACCGTGGATGTGGGGCGCGTGGCGGGGGGCAACTACCCCCAGGGCAGGTATTTTGCCAACTGCGTGGGGGTGGGCTTTGACGCCATCACCACTATTGAAGTGCACAAGCTGCCGCGTTGGGGCGGCTACCTGGCGTTCATGGCAGCCGTGCTCAAGACCGTGTTCCTCTATAATAAGGCTCCCCTGGCTCGTATCGAATATGACGGGAATGTGATCACCCAGCGCTCACTGCTGATTTCGATCATGAACGGTCGCCGGCTGGGCGGCGGGTTCATCATGGCACCCAACTCGCTGCCCGATGACGGCGTTTTCGACCTGTGCATCGCCGAGCAGATGAGCTCATTCGCGGTGATCAAGATGATCCCGCATTTCACCCGCGGCGACCAGGCTACCCAACCCACCATCAAGACCGGTCAAGCCGCCCGGATCAGTATCACTGCCCAGGATGGTCCCCTCCCCGCCCAGACGGACGGCGAGATCATTTGCGTGGATGGCAGTCACCTGGAGGTGGAAGTTCTGCCACGCCAGCTCGAGATCATCTGCAAGCCCCAGCAGGCCTCCGTGTGAGCTTAACGCATGGACTGGTCGTCAATTTAATGAAGGGGCTCACCAGCCTGATCTGCCGCATCGACGACAAGGAGCTGCAGCGCGTTCCCCGGCAGGGACCGCTCATTATCTACACCAACCACGTCAATATCCTCGAGATCCCCATCATTTACTCCCACCTGCAGCCGCGCCGGGTGCGCGGGATGTTGCTCGCCGAGCGCTGGAACATCCCTGTGCTAAATTGGGCTCTGGACGTAACCCGCACAATCCCCCTGCATCGCGGCGAAGCCGACCTGCCCGCCATGCGTATGGGGTTGGACGCTCTGGAAAAGGGTGAGATGCTCATCATCGCCCCTGAAGGCACGCGCAGTCACGATGGGAAGCTGCAATCTGCTCACCCTGGGGTGGTGCTGCTGGCGTTGCACAGTGGCGCTCCCCTCCTGCCGGTGGGGTTTTATGGGGCGGAGCACTACACCGAAAACCTTCATAGGTTTAGACGCACCGATTTCCACCTGCGTGTGGGCCAACCCTTCCACCTGGAGGCGCGTGGTGAAAAGGTAACCCGGGCGGTGAGGCAGGCCATGGTGGAAGAGATGATGTACCGGCTGGCAGCGGTTCTTCCGCCCGAGTACCGTGGGAATTATGCCGATGCTTCGTCCGCCACCCAAAAATACCTCGAATTCCTGTAGGGGCGAAGCATCAGCCAGAGTTGCCGTGGTTATCCACTAGCTATTTAGCTGATGCTTCGCCCTCTCCACATTTGTATCCGCTATCAGCCTGCTTCCGACTGCACCTGGAGGGGGCCAGATTCAACTTTTTTGTAGGTTGGGTTGAGGCTTTGCGAAACCCAACAGCAATGTCTGTTGGCAAATAACAACCTTGGTAGGGCGTGTCGCGACACACCCCAATGACGGTGACGGTTGATTGTAGCCTGAACCTTCCTGCCCCCCACTGCACTTGGAGGGGGCCTGCCCCCCACTGCACTTCGAGGGGGCCTGCCCCCCACTGCACTTGGAGGGGGTGTCCTTGGTGTACTTCGTGTCTTTTTTTCTTTGCCTGGTCCCGGATACATTCAGAGAGGGCGGTATTTTCTTTCACATCAAATATTTCATGCTACAATCCTCCTGAAAGGAAACCATCCATGAAAATCGCCGTCATTGGTGGCGGGTCCACCTACACCCCAGAGCTGGTCAACGGGTTCCTCGAGCGCACTGCCTCCCTGCCCATCACCGAGCTCTGGCTGATGGATATCGACCCAGCCAGGTTGAACATCGTCGGCGGCTTCGCCCAACGCATGGTGCAGGCCAAAGGCGAGCCGTTCAAGGTGCTGCTGACCGGTGACCAGCAGGCTGCCATCCACAATGCCTCCTACGTCATCACCCAATTGCGTGTCGGGCAGATGCCGGCCCGCGTGGCAGACGAATACCTTGGCCTGCGGCACGGGCTGATCGGTCAGGAGACCACCGGTGTAGGTGGCATGGCCAAAGCCCTGCGCACCATCCCGGTGGTATTAAAAATTGCCGATGATATGCGCACCCACGCTGCCCCGGGTGCCTTACTGGCAAACTTCACCAACCCCGCTGGGCTCGTCACCCAGGCACTGCACGAGTATGCCCCCGATGTGCCATCCGTGGGGGTGTGCAATGTGCCAATCACCACCAGGATGGGCATCATCGCAGGTCTGAAGGAACTAAAGGACACCGACGTCACCCCCGAGCGGACCGAGCTCAACACGCTCGGGCTGAACCACCTCTCCTGGCACCGCGGCTTCACCGTCGACGGGGAGGACATCTGGCCGCAGGTGATCGAAGCTGAGCTGGCTGAGCTGCGCTCTCAAACCGAGCCGGAGTGGGACCCACGCACCATCGAGATCCTGGGCATGCTGCCGAACTACTACCTGCAGTATTTCTACTACACCGACCACAAGCTGAAGTCACAAGCAGGCTGGCCTCCCTCTCGTGGGGAGGAAGTGATCAAGATCGAGAACGACCTGCTGAGGCAGTATGCCGACCCTGCCCTCACCTCTCCTCCACCAGATCTGATGTTGCGCGGCGGGGCTTACTATTCCACCGTTGCCACCCAGCTGCTGAACGCCCACTACAACAATCTTGGTGAGACCCATGTCGTCAACACCGCTCATGCTGGCGCCGTTCCGGGTTGGCCGTCAGACTGGGTGCTCGAGATGCCCTGCAGGGTGGATAGTGCTGGCATACACCCCTTACCCGCCGAACCGCTGCCACTGGTGTGCTCCGGGCTGCTGGCTCAGGTGAAGTCCTTCGAGCTGCTCACCGTCGAAGCCGCTGTGCACGGTGACCGTAAAGCCGCTTACCAGGCATTATTGGCCCACCCGCTTGGTCCGGAAGCTGGCCAGGTGCAGGCGGTGCTGGACGATTTGCTCGAGACTAACAAAGCCTATCTGCCCCGTTTTTGGAAGGGTTAGGTTCATTTTATTGAAGGAAGATTATTGAGATCCCATGACGAATAATTCTGACCTATTGAGCGAGATTTACCAGCAGCCTGAAGCCATCCGCGGCATGCTGAAAGCTGAAGCACAGCGAGTGGAGTGGATTAGCCGCCAGCTTTCCCCACGCACCTTCTCCTACGCCCTGGTGGCAGCTCGCGGGACCTCCGATAATGCTGCTCGCTATGGTCAGTACATCCTGGGGGCGATCAACCGCCTCCCCGTGGCGCTGGCAGCACCGTCCCTGTTCACCCGCTATAACTCCCCGCCCCGATTGGATGGGTCTTTGGTGATCGGCATCTCGCAGTCGGGTCAATCGCCGGATATCGTCAGCGTGATCGATGAAGGCCGGCGCCAGGGAGTGCCGACGATCGCCATCACCAATGACCTGGATTCTCCCCTGGCACTGGCAGCTGAGTTCAAAATTGCGTTGGGAGTGGGGAAGGAATGCAGCGTGGCAGCCACCAAGACCTACACCGCCCAGCTGACCGCCCTGGCAATGCTGGCGCTGTGCCTGAAGGGTTCGCCCAATCAGCTTGACCTGCTGGCGACCATCCCCGATGCGCTCGGCACAGGCGCTGACCTCCGAGCCGCAAGCCCAGGAAGCTGCCGGGATCCTGGCTGGTTCTGATCACACCATTTTCATCGGGCGGGGCTTCAATTATTCGACTGCCCACGAGATTTCGTTGAAGTGCAAAGAGCTGGCGAACATCCAGGCTGAGCCCTATTCTTCCGCCGATTTCCTGCACGGGCCGATCGCCATTGTGGACCAGGGTTTTCCGGTCAGCATTATATCGATCGGAGATACCTTCAGGGAAGAGCTGAACGAATTGGGAAGCACCCTGAGGGCGAGAGGTGCCAAACTGATCACCATCGGCGATGCCATGCTGGATGGGTCTACCCCTGGGCAGGATACGTTCATCCCCGTGCCGGGTGGGCTGCCGGAGTGGCTGAGCCCGATCCCGGCAGTCATACCCGGGCAGCTGCTGGCCTATCACCTGACCAAAGCACGCGGCTTCGACCCTGACCAGCCTCGCTCGCTCCGTAAAGTCACCCTGACCAAATAAATTCTATATTCATACTTATACTCACTTTTCCACACCATCTGCATCACTTTGAATAGAGCTTAATCGGAAAAGAGGAGTCTGCAGGGAAAACCACCTGCAGACTCCTCTTTTCCGTTCTCTTTCCCCCCTTCCCAAGAAAATGGGAAGGGGGGATAAAGGGGGGATGGGTATGTTATTAATTTATTACGCCGGCTGCTCGAGCGGTTCTCCGAGTTCCGGTGCCTCCATCTGGTTTTGCACGGTGCTCAACCGGCGGTAGAGACCATCCTGCGCCATCAGCTCGCTGTGCGTGCCCACCTGCTGGATCTGCCTGCCCTCCAGCACCACGATTTTATCGGCGTTGCGGATGGTGGACAGCCGGTGGGCGATGATAATGGTCGTCCGCCCCACCATCAACCGCTCCAATGCCTGCTGGATGAGCAGCTCAGTCTCGGTATCCACCGACGAGGTGGCTTCATCCAGGATCAGGATGGGCGCATCCTTGAGCACGGCGCGGGCGATCGACAGGCGCTGTTTCTGACCGCCCGAAAGCTTCACTCCCGCGCTCTCCGATCAGCGTGTCGTAACCGTCGGATAGGGCCGAGATAAAGCCATCGGCATTGGCGATCCGGGCTGCTGCGATCACCTCCTGCTCAGACGCATTCGGTCGACCAAACAGGATATTCTCACGTACCGAGCCATGGAACAGGAACACGTCTTGCAGCACGATGCTGATCTGCCGCCGCAGCGACTCGAGGGTGTACTGGCGGATGTCGGTGCCATCCAGGGTGATGCAGCCCGAGCTGACGTCATAGAAGCGCGGGATCAGGCTGACCAGGGTTGACTTACCCACCCCGGTGGGACCCACCAGTGCCACCACCTGGTGGGCACTGGATATCCAGGTTGATCTCTTCGAGTACGGGAGTGTCGGGTGCATATTCAAAGTTCACATTTTGGAGCAGGATGTTTCCCTCAGCGCGGCCTTCCAGTGGCACGGCTCCGGGGCAGTTCTCCATCTCCGGCTGTTCCGCCAACAAATCAGACACCCGGTCGGCGCCCGCCAACGACCCTTGGATCTGCTCCCAGGCATTGCTTAATTCGCGCACTGGCTGGTAGAAAATATCCAGGTAGAGGAAGAATGCCACCAGATCTGCCACAGAAAGCACTCCTTGGAGTGCCAGCTTGCCTCCGAAATAGATCACGATCAGCCACCCCATCGACGAAGTAAATTCGATGAACGGCTGGAATGTCGCCATCAGCTTGAGCGCACCCAACAGCGAGACACGGTAGCGGTCTATGCCCTGGTTCACGCGCTTCATCTCTTCTACTTCACGGGTGAATGCCTTGATCTCGCGGATGCCCTGCAGGCTGTCATTCAGGATGGCGTTCAGGTTGCCCAGCTCTTTCTGGCGCTCCCGGAACGCCGGGCGCACGTAGCGGGCATATACCCTCAAGGAGATGATCACCAACGGGATCGGAACCATGCTCAAGAGTGTCAGGCGCCAATTAAGGAATAATAAGATGACGGTCACCCCTACCAGCGTGATCAGGTTTACGAACACATCCGGGACGGCATGCGAGATCAGCTGTTCGAACAGCTCGGTATCGTTGATCACACGGCTCATCAGCTGGCCGGTCTGCTTATCCTCATAGTAACGCAGGGAAAGGGCTTGAAGGTGCTCATAGATATGCTTGCGCACGTCCGCCACCACTCCCCAACCTGCCAGGTGGGCTTCATAGGAGCGCAGGAAGCGCATCGCCGCACGCACGATATAAATCCCCAACACGGCAATGGTTAATGCGGTCACCGTCTGATACGATTTTGGAGTAATAGTAGAGCTGGTGACGATGTCGATAAGGTTACGGATTGCCCATGGCACGAGCAGCTGTGCTCCAACCAATAAGAACATGCTGATGATGGTGATAGACAACGCCAGCTTATAACGCCTGGCGTAGGAAAATACGAGCTGAATAGGTGTCAAACTAAAAACCTTCCTAACGATAAGGATATGTGACTATTCATTCTACCGCGAACAATCCATTATAGGCTCCGCTGCTTAAGTTGGGGAGTGTATAATTACTAGAAAAGAGAGGAAATTTACCATGTTATGGGTAACCCGTTCACACGTCCACGTAGATCGCGTAGCCTGCCCCTGGCTGATTACGCGGTTTATTGATAGCGACGCCGACTTTTTGTTCGTCCCCACCAGCCAGATCGAAAAAGTGGTTGCGGAGACTGGTGCCATTCCCTTTGACGCCTCTGGAGTTGAGCTTGGCCACCATGAAGGGAGATGCTCCTTCGAGTCCATCATCCTGAAATATGGGCTGAAAGAACCCGGCCTGCTGCGGCTGGCGAAAATCGTGCACTCTGCCGATGTCGATGCAGATATCGATAAAGAGCCGCTGGCGCGCGGGCTGGAAGCCCTGGCGAGTGGTTTCAGCCTGCGCTTCCCGGAAGACAGCGAAAACCTGGCGCACCAGTTTGACGTGTATGACGCCCTCTATGCCTGGTGCCGCATGGACGTGGCCAAAAATAAATGACCTGCGTGATGCCGCAGGTAAAAACCCTGCGTCCAAATCACGCTCTTTAACTCACCACGGGCGCAGAACTGGCTCAGTGAGTGGTTGAGCGGTAGTTACTGGTAACTGGACGTGTCCAGTCTTATGCAATGATTATCCATTTAGAAGTTTATTTTAAGCATAATGAAATAGAATGACCCAAACATCATCGTTTTAATGTGGTATGGAAATATGGATTATTGAAATGATGCCTTAGAGGAAATAAAGCATGAAAATATTACCGGAGAGCTGGGGCACGGATCGATTGATGGTGCGGGATGCAACCATGGACGACGTGCCCCATTTACGGAATGTGTTCAATGCATGTTCGTATGTAAGCGAGTGGGACAATACTTTCTACGAAGAAACTGAAGAAGCCTTTATCAAGCTGGTATCAAAAAGCCTGGGACTAAACCACACAGTAAAAGATATTTTCAAGATGCAGAGCGTTTTTTTGCGCGGCGGAGTGGACATCATCGGATATTTTCACCTTTTCCATGATGCACCCATGCCCCACCGGGTATGGATTTCGATGTTTGTGGTTCACCCACATTTCCAGAAGAACCGTTACGGATCCGAGCTGGCATATGGTATTTGGGATCAGTTCAGGCAGCTGGGTGAATATGAGGCCATTTGGCTGCGTGTGAGCCTGAAAAACTGGCCAGCCTTGCGGTTTTGGATCGACATGGGCTGGCGCACAATTGTCCACTATGAAGGCGATACGGTGCTGGCTGACGATACCGTGGCGGCGGTCGTGCTAGAGCGGAAATTCGCCCTTGCAACAGCCGGGTAGAGAATTCTCTGGTCCGCGGATCAAGCTTCCTCTGTAGGAAGAAGTGGTTTCTCGCCGAGCTTGCGCAGGGAGTTCGAGATCGTTTTGAGCGCCAGTTCACGCTCAGGTGTTTGGGGTTGGGTAACCCATTGATTGCGCTGCTCAATCAGTTCCTGCAAGCGGGTAAACCTCTCGTCGGTCGGAATTACCGCCGGGAGGGTGTCATGGTCAGGCAGCAGTATATCTACATCCCGCAGAGCCCGGAAGACGTATCCGGTAATCCCTACCAGTGCGGCGATCGCGCCCCCGATGACGAAGAGCAGCGCCATACCCCGCCCAGGGCCAGTACCCATGATCGATCCAAAAGTGGATGCCAGGAAGCTGGCTGGGTCCTGCATCGCAGGTTCAAGCACCTTATCTGAAAGTGGCCCGGCGATGAGCATCGCCATCGGGGTCACGAACCAGGCAATCAGTCGCCGGATGGAAAATACACGTCCCTGCAGGTCAGGGGGAACTTTCGCCTGCCAGATAGCCTGGTTGGAGCCATTAATGATCGGGACGAAAAACATTCCTAAAAAGCCGGAAATTGCCCAGAAGGGGATACTCCGACCGAACCCCATCAGCACGGTGCCCAACAAGCTGGCGATAAACCAGCCAAACAGCACCCCATGCACCCGCTTCTTGGGACCTCCCCAGGCGCTCATCACCAGACCGCCTATCACACCCCCAATTGCCGCAGCTGAATTAACATAGGCGAGCGCTTTTTCGTTGCTGCTGGTATTGGCAAGGATCATCGCTGCCTCGACAGCCCCCGGAATGCCCACGAAGAAATTACCGGTAAGAAATACGATTTGCAAGGCAAGTAATGAAGGTCGCCTCCAAATATAGCTAAATCCGAATACGGATTCCTTTAATATATTGCCGCGTGCCTTTATCCCCTCTGCAGTGATCTTGGGCTGTGGGATATGTACCAACAGCAGAGCGCCGATGGCAAATGCAAAAGTAGCCAGGTCGATCAGTAATATACCTGAAACGCCGATGATCCCCAACAGTGAACCGGCCAATATGGGGGCAAAAATATTCGAAGCAGTATCGGCGAGCGAGAGCATACCATTGGCACGCCCATATTGCTCCTTGGGGATCATGGTGGAAATGGCAGCAGAGTAAGCCGGCCATTGGAATGACTGGAACACGCCCTGGATGGCAACGATAATGAATAGGTGCCAAATTTGCAGGTGCCCGGTAGTAAACAGGATGAGGATGACGAGACTGGCAATGCCAGAGGCAATGTCACTGATCATCATCATCAGCTTGCGATTGGACCGGTCTACCAACGCCCCGGCAAACGGGGAAGCGATGAGCATCGGCGCCACAAAGAAGAACCCAATCAGCGCCAGGGCGGTGGCGGAGTTGGTTTTTTCATACGCCCAGATGGTCATGGCGAAGATGGTCATACTGGTGCCCAGCAGGGAGATGATCTGACCGACCCAAACAATGGAGAAGCCAAACATCCCGCTCGGGCGTTTAGAATCGGGGTGGTTTGTGGGTAACTGAACCGTGCTCATAGATCCATGGAAGTATACTTCACAAAATAAACGCCCGTGGAAGTTACCCACGGGTCGTTTTACGAGATCGATGGATCGAAAATCAGGATTGATCCTTCATCAGCTTGATCGCCTCGTCAACCGTCATCTCACCGCGCTCGATGCGCTGCAGGATTTCAGATGTGCTGAGCTGTTCGGAAGGGTTGGAGTGGGTATCAACGGGAGACATGGGTGGGATGGGAGGAATCGCGGGGATTGGGCTCACGTCCACAGGTCCAGTCGTTGCTACCGCGGTAGCGGTTGTCCCTTCAGTCTCGATCGCCACACCACCTGAGACGCTCTTGAGACGGACTGCCGTCCCACCACCCTGGATTTGAGTTACTTTCAGCCCATGGCCCATGCTGGTAACCGCGGCTGGCAGCGAAGAGCGGATGCTTCCACTCACGCTGTTCAGCTCAACATTACAGCGCGTATCGGCAGGTACAACCATCCTCACCGAACCTGAAACAGAGCTAAATCGATAGGGTCCCTCTGCGACAGGGGTTTGCAGGTGCAAATCACCACTCACCGTCGAGGCATCCGCTGAAGGAAAATTAGATTCGGTCAGATGTACCCTGCCTGAAACCGTGTTCAAGTCAAGCACGCCCGTGAGCTGCGCCCCGCTAATATCCCCGCTGACTGCGCCGAGCTTAAATGGCCCAGACAGCTTGGCTAATGTCACACTTCCACTGATGGTCTTTAACTTGAACGAACCTTCGAGCTCACTCACGTTGAGTGTGCTGCTGACGCACGATACATCGAGATGGACGCCCTGGGGGACGCGGACCGTATAGTCTACCCTGGGCGGGTGCGAAAGAAAACCGAAAAAGGCATCATTGGAGCGGGTTTCAACCCGCACGGTTCCATCCGAATCCTGGTTCATCTCAACCGCCATCCTACCGTTGTCAAAATTCCCGTGCTTGACCGCCTTGACCTCGATCACCCCTGCCTCACCCGGCTGGACATTGACCGACCCACGGACATTGGAGATGATCAAACGGGCCGGAGCTACTACCGTATATTTCTGTTCTATGATTTCATCAGACATAATAACCTCCACAAATTTTCAGATTGCAGGGCATGTACATGGATTTAATCGATGAAAACCTCGATATGCTCTCCGTCTTCTTCGTCCACTACATCCACGATCTTTCCTTCCATCTGCCCAGATCGTATCGCATCGGCGATCTGACCAAAATTAACATCCGGAGCATACTGGCTGGCAATACTCATGCCTGCATCCACCAGCCCCAGCGGCAGGTTGACACTGACCTTGGCTTTGCCCGTAATCATGTCAGTGACGCGCACACGCAGCATGCCTTTTCCTGAACGGCTGGTTGTTACCACCGGGCGAGGTTCCTTGCGGCTTTCCCGCAAAGCAGCCAGCAGCTTGGCGCCTTCCTCGGCATTGATCTTGCCTTCCTGGATCATTCGTAAAATTCGCATTCTTTCTTCTGTTGTTGCCATAAAGACCTCCACATAATATTTGGCATGAGAAATGAGATTGGTATTATCATTTACTCAATAATTGCTTTTATCCGATGTATACTTCCACCTTTTCGCCTGAATCGCCTTCATCAACTCTCACATAAAAGGGCTGTTCTGGGGACGTTTTCTCCAATGCCAGGATAAGCTCATCCAGGTTGGCTTTTTCGAAATCACGGTTGTGTATATAGGGTTTGAATATGCGCAGCAGCCAGGCAGTAAACCGGATTGGGATGGGCAGGCTGATTGCGATGGTCCGTGGCCATTCCCCGGCTTCCTGGTGAACCCTGACGTGCAGCCAACGTGTCGTCCGGCTGGCAGCTGCCAGGCTGATGATGATGATACCAAGGAGCAAGGGGAACCACAGACAGGCAAACCAGAATCCGAATCCATTACTCTGGTATGCTTGCATCATGAGTAGACCACTGACAATGGTAATGCTAAGACCGATAGATCAGGGGAATCCACCACCAGCGGCGCCACTTCCGCGTTTCGGCATCAAAATCAGTCGGAGCTGTCGAGGGCCTGGTTTCAGGGATAGGTTCTTCTTCAATAACTTCGGGTGCTGGAGAAGGTCCGGCTCGCAGTTGGGGCAGGCGAGCTGATCACGGGTGTCTCAACCTCTTCCGGCTCTCCTTGCAGTGAATTAAGCAGTCTTACTCCCTCAGCCGCGCTGATCACACCTTTTTCAATCATTTCAAGGATTTGCAGACGTTCAGTTTCGTTGGTCATTCTATGCATACACCTTTCACCATGCGATAGGGACGGAAACCCCAATCATCAGGATAAATCGTAAACCTTCAAGCCTGATCTTCCAATGCTGTCAGCAGCGTCTCTGCCTCTTCCATGGTAATTTTCTTCTGTTCCAGCATGCGCAGGATCATCAGGCGTTCCTCTTCTTTAACTGGCTCACCCGGGGGGGTTGGTGGTTTCGGCGCACCGGGAATTGTGAGCACGCCTAAACCTATGGGATGACGCCCATGGCGTTCAGCGCGCTCCATAGCCTGTGCTTTATATTCCATCTTGCGCTGTGCCGCCGCCATTTTTTGTTCCATTCTTGCCTGCGCACGTCGCATGCGTTCCTGCGCCCGTTCGGTGGCGCGCTCACTGGCTTGACGAGCGCGATCTTCAATCCTCCGCGCCTGGTCCTCGGTTAATCTTGCCGCGCTCAGTCGCATCGTCAGGCTGGAGAGCTGGGCATTCAGCTGGTCTTCCATCATGCGCACCTGTGATTCAACCTGATCGGATATCTGCTGGCTGACTGCATCTGCCATCACATCCACCTCTGCGCTCATATCAATATCCAGGTCATCCATATCCCAATCTGGGGCATGCGTATCTAGAACGACATTTCCATTGGCAGATAGGGTGATCTTGGCGTCGCCTTCTCCAAGAGTGAGAGCATAGGGTGTCTGCACTGGAGCAGAGGCGTGAATCCCCGGCAGATCGACCATCACCTGAGAAGCCTTGGGCACACTGATCTCAACACTGGCGTCAGATGATAAGCGGCAAAATATATTGCCAGAACAATCAAATTCATAATCGTGACCCGGAGAAGGATCGAGACGGAGCATGATATTGCCATTAGCTGAGGCTTTTGCACTTCCACCCACATCGCTGAGGCTGAGGTTGCCGGAAATTTTTCCAGTGATGTTGAAATTTCCCTGGACACTCCGCACAGACACATCGCCAATGATTGTATCCATGCTGATGTCACCGTCCACATTCTTTGCCGTTAGGTTGCCGCTAACCTTGCCAATACTCGTTGCACACACATTGCGCAGCTCGAGTTCTCCATTAACCGTATCTATGGATAAACTCCCATCCAGGGCTTTGATCACGGCATCCCCATGCACAGCCCGGACCTGCACGACGGCAGCCCGGGGAACCCGCACACTGCAGCTGCTGATACAGTGGATAATAACCTGGTCTTCACGGGCTTCAAGGGAGAGATCTTCAGGTGAATCAGCTTTGGCTATCACCTGGAAGTCATCCTGTCCTTTAAGCCGCAGGTCTCCACTGACATCTAGCACAATAAGGGGAGAAGCACTGGTGGTTGCGAATTGTTTATCCATACTTATTTCTCACTTTCCTGTAGCAAGCGCATGGCTTCCTCAGCGCTGATCACCCCCTGGTCCAGGTCTTCCAGAATACGCTGGCGTTCTTTATCACTCAACCCCGTGACCGGCTCTTCACCGCCTGGCTCATACCCCAATGCCCGAATGACTTCCTGCAGCCGGTTGCGGATAGTTGGGTAAGATAGATCAAGCTCGACTTCCATTCTTGTGATCTTACCTTCGCAGCGGATAAACGTTTCGACGAAAGAGAGCTGCTCCTGGGTGAGCTGCGAGAACGGACCACCGGTAAAGCGTCCCTCAATCGTGGTATCGCAATCCTGGCAGTATATCCGTGTGACGGTAACTTCTCCGCCGCATAGCGGGCAACGGGTTGGCAGGGTATTCATTCTGGGTTACCTCCAGGGATGGCTTCTCGATTAAGTTTTTGCATGGTTCAACGCTCCTGCTGATCACAGCATGATCAGGAAATTGGGGGAATTGGCTTGTTCAGCATTCAGCTTGGCTGTGGGGCGATCTTTTAGTTTGAGCCCTACGGAAATCATCGCTTCACCAAGCGAAGGTAAAAACCGGTCCATAAGGGATGGCTTGAAGTGTACCGGTTTCATCAGGGCATGACCGTCTTCAAGCCCATCAATGCTGTCCCGATTTTCCATTTTCATCAATTCAACAATCATCATTTCAAACATAACAGCCTCCTTTGGTTGCCTTGCGCTGCTTGTTCTTGATTGTTATTATACACAATATTTGATATTTGTCAATAATATATTAAAAAAATTCAATATAAATATTGATTTTTTTTATGTTATATTCAATTATCTTGTACAACCTGAGAGTAATTGGGAATGCCTGTTTACAAACTACTCGCCGAAGGTGCAGCATTGACCTGCGCCAGCGCCAGGAACACATCCTCCAGGGTGGGCTCGGCAGGCTCGATGCGCTCCACCAGGATGCTCGCATCTTGCAAGGTCCTCACCAGGGTATTGGCATCGACGCCGATTGGCGTGATGGCGCGCAGATGGTCAGATGCAAGACCTGCCCGGATCACACCCGGGCAATGTTCCAGGGCATTCAGGGCTGGCAGGAGGGGCGTGGCGAACACATCCCAGGTAAGACCCGGCAAGGCGTGCTGCTTCAGGGCTGATGGGCTGTCCATGGCGAGCAGGCTGCCGTCCCGCATGATCCCCACCCGCCCGCAATATTCCGCTTCATCCATGTAATGAGTGGTCACCAGGGCAGTCACCCCCTGTGAGACCAACGTGTAGATCAAATCCCAAAACGCACGCCTGGCAGTTGGGTCAACACCACTGGTAGGCTCATCCAGGAACAACAAACGCGGCTGGTGGACAATGGCTGTGGCTAATGCCAGGCGCTGCTTCCAGCCGGTGGAAAGGTCGCTGACGCGTTCTGCTTGAATGGCGCCTAAACCAATTAAATCCAGTACTTCCGCCAGGCGGTGTTTATTGGTCACCCCATAAATGCCGGCGTAAAAAGCGAGGTTCTCTCCCACCGTCAGGTCGTGATACAGTGCAAACTTCTGCGACATGTAGCCCACGCGTTCACGCACTCGCTCGGATTGGTGCACAACATCAAAACCGAGCACGGATGCCTCACCCTCGCTGGGGAGCAATAGACCCAGAAGCATGCGCATGGTGGTTGTTTTCCCCGACCCATTGGGACCCAGGTAGCCCACCACTTCACCGGCATTAACGCTGAAGGAGATATGGTCCACCGCCGTAAAACCATCAAAGCGTTTGGTGAGGTTGTGCGCAAGGATCACTTCTTGAGGCATGATTAACTGCCCTCTTGCTGGTAGACCTGGTCTGATTGACCTTCCAACAGATCGATGAAAACATCCTCCAGCTGCGGTGTGATCGACCTCATCTGAGTGAGCACTCCTCCCTGGGCAGGGATTTCCACCTGTAAATGCTCGATAACGAGCTGGGCTGATCCAGGATGGATGCGCAAGTGCAGCCGGTCGCCAAACATTTGGGCGTCCTCCACATTACCGTCCTTCCGTGCTAGGTCACGCAGCAGCTGCAGCGGCTGCCCGTGGACTTCAATGATGCGCCCGTTTAACCTCGCCCGCAGCTCATCCGGTTTCCCTTCCAGTAAAATCTTCCCCTGGCGCATAAAACCCACCCGGGCACATCTCCCTGCCTCATCCATATACGGAGTGCTGACCAATACCGCCACGCCTTCCTCCGCCACCAGTCGGATGATGAGCTGCCAAAAATCCTGGCGGGTGACGGGGTCAACCCCTGTGGTGGGTTCATCTAAAAGCAGTACTTTTGGCGAGTGCACCAGGGCAACAGCCAGTCCCAGCTTTTGGCGCATTCCGCCGGATAGCTGCCCTGCGCTGCGGTTGATAAATTCAGCCAATCCAACAAACTCCAAAATCTGCATGCAGCGTGGTCGCCAGGCCCCTTCTGACAGGCCTCGTACTTCAGCGAAGAAGCGCAGATTCTCCAATACGGTCAGGTCCTCATACATCGAGAAGCGTTGAGGCAGGTAGCCCAGCTGGGCACGAGCAGAGTCTGTCTGAGATAGCATGTCCACCCCTGCAATCTGGACGACTGTCTCAGCACGGTTTTTTCCAGGTACAGGCTGCAAGGCTCCACATAGCAAACGCATGGTGGTCGTCTTGCCCGATCCATCCGGACCGATCAACCCATATATCTCGCCCGCATCAACCTGCAGGCTGATATCATCGACAGCCAGGGTGGTGCCGAAAGATTTCGTAAGGTGAGATACCAGGATGTGGGGCATACCGCGAATCTCGAAACCTGGAGTTTCTAAGGATTACCAAAAGTGACATCAGCGGGCATGCCTGGTTTGAGCAGCCCACCCGGGTTTTGAACCGCCAGCTCTACTGCATAAACGGTGGTCTGCCGTCCCTCGGCAGTCTGCACATTGCGAGGTGTAAATTCTGCCTGGTCTGCAATACGGGTCACCGCCGCCTCAAAACTCTGGTTGGGGAACGAATCCACGCTGACCCTGGCATGATCACCTAATTTCACTTCCCCATAGCGATTTTCCGGAATGTACACCGTGATGGTCAGGTCGTTCGGCTGCCCGATTGTCAGAGCAGTGGCTCCAGGCATCACCACTTCACCTGGCTCGACGTTCCGCCTCAGGATCACACCATCAGTGGGTGAAGTGATGACCAGTTTTTGTAACTGTAAGTTAATTAAATCTAACCCGGCTTGCGCTTGATCGATAGCTTTCTGCGCCTGGGTCACTTTCGACCCGGCCGCGGTAGCATTGGCTTGAGCCTGGGCTAAGGTATCGGCCGCGATTTTCACAGTGAGAGAGTCCTCCCCGGTCAGCAGGGAATTATATCGATCGACAGCCGTATCATAACGGTCTTGGGCGGCAGCCACACGTGCACGGGCATCCAAAATGTCGGTCGCTTCCTGGGTGGTCAGGAGCTCGTCATAGGCCTGTTGGGCAGCCTCCAGCTCAGCCTTGGATGCATCATATTCTTGTTGTGCCACATCCCGCAGCGAACGGTTGTTTTGGGTTTGAGCGCGATCGAGCACATCCCGGGCGTCCAGGAAGGCGGTCTGAGCCTGTGCCAGTCGGGTTTCAGTGGCTGCCAGATTTGTGTAGGTGCCGCTTGATATAAGCGCATTAAAATTCGTTTTTGCGGTATCCAGAGCAGTGCTGGCGGCACTGACCTCTCGTTGGGCTGCAGTAATTTCTTCGCTATGGGTAAAATACCAGCCGGGCTGGTTGAACTCAGAGGGTTCTGCCTGACCCCAGGCAGCAAGTCGGGCAGGCTGGGCTTGCAGCTGGGAGGTGGCGAGGGTCAGGTCGTACTGGGTTTGGGCCGTAGTAACCCCTGCTTGGGCAGCCGCCAGGGCAGTATTCGCAGCCTCCACCCCTGCCTGCGCAGCCGCCAGGTTCGTTTGAGCCTGATCCATTTGGGCGGAAAGTAAAGCATCGTCGAGCTTAAATAGGGTATCCCCAGCCTTTACCCCATCACCTTCTTTAACCATCACCTCCACAACCTTGCCGCTGACTTCTGGCGATATGATCACCTCGGTAGTTTCGACCGTGCCTGAGCCGGTCAGGGCAGTGGAAGTGGTCGAGCTATTTTGTGTGGTCACATACCAATAGGCGACCACAATCACTGCTGCGATCAAAAGGATGGCGATAATGATTCTTCCGACCTTCATAGTTTCCTCCTAATAACAGAACTTTAGTCCAGCCGCTTGCGAAATCGTAAAGCTGCCAATGACATGATGGCGACCCCAAAGATTGCCAGGGCGAGCAATTCCTCTTTGAAAGCCGATATCCCGGTACCCTTGATCATTAATGAGCGAATGATAACGAGATAATATCTCAGTGGAAATATATAGGATATCCACTGTAATATTTTTGGCATCGCTTGCAGGGGGAAAAAGAAACCTGCCAGGAAAATACTGGGCAGCAGCAGCATCCACACGGTCAACATGGCTTCCTGCTGGGTGTTGGCGATCGTGGATGCCAGTAGTCCAATGCCCAGGCTGGAGAGTAGGAATAAAAATGAGGCACCAAACAGCAATAATAAACTACCTTGAATGGGTACCTTGAACCAATAGTGTCCGATAGCCAACACTTCGAAAGCATTAAAAAACGCCAAAAGAACATACGGTAATAACTTCCCCACCACCAGCTCCCAGGGACGAATGGGGGTTACGATCAGCTGTTCGATGGTGCCGCGTTCACGCTCACGGACGATCGCACTGGCGCTCAGAATCGAGGTGAGGGCGAACAGGATCATGCCAATCACGCCAGGGATCATGAAATACGCGCTCACCAGGTCAGGGTTGTACCACACAGTGGTGCCCACCTGCACGGGTGCCTGGATGGCAGCAGTCTGACCGCGGTTCGCCAAGCGCTCTTCCAGGATTTGTGTGGAGTACGCCTGTCCAATTAACTGGGCAGATGAAAGCGCGGTGGAAGCAATCGTCGGGTCTGAACCATCCAGGACGATCATCACTTGTCCTGATTCTCCCGCGGTGATCTTATCGGAATAGTCTGGCGGGATGATCAATCCTGCCCGCGCCTTGCCTGCGTCAATCAGGTTCCGCAGTTCTTCTTCTGAATTTGCTTCATAGGTTATGGTGAAGTAATCTGCAGCGCGGTATGCATCCAGCAGGGCTCGTGCCTTCGAGCCGCGATCCTGGTCGTAAACTACCAGCGGGACATTCCGCACATCATTCGTGGCAGCATATCCCATCAGGAATAGCTGCATGATGGGGATGATCAGCACCAGGATGAGGGTGCGCTTGTCACGCCGTATTTGGATGAATTCTTTGCGTATGAGCGAACGAAGACGGGTGTTGAACATGGTCATACCTATCGATGTGTGAATAAACCTTAACCTGGTTGGTCGACAGCCAGGATGCCGTGCAAATAAATATCCACAAAATACTGCATGGCATCCTTTCGAAACTCAGGAGGGGCTGCTGGTGCAAGGGCTATTTCGGTGAGGTAATATCCGAAGAACAAGCCCAGGAATGTTCGCACCACCATGGGGGAGGGTATGGAGCGCATCTGCTCCGGATAAGATTCAACCAATTGTTGTTGGATCTGCATCCCTTGGGGAAAAAGGTAGGTAAACAGCTGCCTGGCATGAGCACTCTTGAACTCGACCATCTCGATGAACATCAGGTTCATGAAATCAGGACGCCCTTCAACAACCTGCGTCATCCGCCTGATGGCATCCTGTACCAGCTGCTCCAGGTTCGCTCCCTGTGCTGAGGCAATCAGCGGTAGCACCTGATGATAGGGATGAAAGTTAAGAAATACCGCCTCAAACACTTTCTCTTTGCTGGAGAAGTGGTTGTAAAGCCCTCCCAGGGCAATTTGAGCAGCACGGGCAATCTGGCGCATGGAGGTGCCATGATAACCCTGCTCAATGAACAAGTCATGGGCGGCTTGCAGAATAATGGTGCGGGTATGTTCCCGGCGATCTACAGCAGAGACTGTCATCACGATTACCACACCTTAAAAAATGAACGTTCGTTCAAATTTTATACCGATTTTTAAAGCTGTCAAGCTCTTAAATAAATATCCCACAAGGATATGCTTGTGGGATAAGAAGTGGAAATCTCCAGCTTGCTATTTCTTACTTTTTTTCGTCCATTCCAAGCGTCGCCACCGATCGCAAGAGACCAAAAAGAAGCAGCACCAACCGGATGCCTTCGCCGGCATCGATCTCAGGGAACACACCCTTTTTCTTCGTCTGTTGGACCAGCAAATAGGCTGCCCCAAGGCCGGTGAGGGCTCCAATGGCAGCCCCAATACCTAACACCTTCGTAGTCCAGGTTGTATCGATTACCACTTCCTGTTCTTGCTCAACAATCAAATTTTCCTGTTTGTCCATGAATGCTCCCTTTCAAACTGCTGGTTGGCTTCAGAAATAATTCCTTTGATCCATAATCTTTCTGATCAATTACGAGTTCATTTATTTCCCCGTTTACCCCGGCGTCGTGTTACAGCCCAGGCACTGCGTAGGCGTAATAAGGGCTCGACTGCCTGGTCGGTGACGCGGCCGACTACTGTCTCAGCCTGGATAAAGTATGACCGTGCGATCTTGGAATAACCAGGCAGAATACCCAATAACCGGGTGATTCCAAATAGTAACCCAACCACAACAACGAACAAGATCAGCGCGATGAGCAGGGATGGAATGATCATCCAGATGATGGAGACAGACGCCCACCGGTTCAGATTTTCCAGCGAATGAGTAGCAACGATAATGATGGCTGCAACGACCATCAACACCAGTACGATCCCGATGATGAAGGGCAAAATAATCTGCTGGAAGGTCTCACGCCGATGTTCAGCGTGTACTACTGGGTTGCGCTCGGGGATAAGGTCCATATTCTCGCTGCCTATCGTTACCTTATTGTAGCATAATTTGGCTTCATTTACCCTTGGTTGCGTTGCCGCTGGACCTCAAAAAGGAGGATGCTGGCAGCGACTGCGGCGTTAAGTGATTCGCTGCCACCCGGCATGGGAATGTGCACCTTGATGGCTGCCAGGGAGAGCGATTGTTCACCTGCCCCGCTAGCTTCACCCCCGACGATAAGGGCGACTGGAGGCCGAAAATCTGCCTGGGTATAAGTTGTACCACCGGCAGAATCGGCCAGGAATATCTGCAGGGTGGACCCCCATTTTGACAGGGTCTGAGTGAGCTCTACCCATCCCTGGTGCTGAATGGGGAGATGGAAGTGAGCCCCCATACCCGCCCGCAGCACCTTGGGAGACCAGGCATCGGCGCAGCCGGGGGTGAGCAGCACGCCTTGAACACCAGCAGCTGCCGCGCTGCGTAGGATGGTGCCCAGGTTGCCAGGGTCGCTTATCCCATCCAGGATCAGCATGAAGTTGGGTGAGCGTGGAAATGGCAGCGGCTTCATCGGCAGGACGGCGAGGATTCCCTGAGGCGTCTCCGTATCACTGATCGCTTTCATCACCCCACTGCTCACCTGCTCGGTAGATATGCCCTTAGCAGAGAAGTCTTCCACAACGGCTTGTCCCCGCTGGTCTAGCTGATCGGTGAACAGGACAAGCTGCACCTCCCAGCCCGCCAGTAGTGCCTCCTCTGACAGGCGTACCCCTTCGATGACGAACGCTCCTTGCACCCGGCGCTCTTTTGCCTGAGCTAACAGCTTACGTACAGATTGGGCTGTGGGGTTATGGACCGAGGTGATCATTCTGCTCCACAGCGTCGGCAAATGCCTGCCATGTTTCACGGTCAAAAAGTACCAAACGGATGAGCTCTAAACGTGAAGTGGGATTATCCGCTAGATAACCCCGGATCGCGGCGAGCATCACCTGGGCAGCAAGTGGAATTGGGAAGCGATAGATACCGGTGGAAATGGCAGGGAAAGCGATTGAGGTGAGGTTGAGTCGCTCTGCCAGCTTCAGCGAGCCGAGAATGGCAGCTGCTAGCTTGCCTTCTTCATCTCCCTCGCCCCACACCGGACCCACAGCATGGATAACGTAACGGCAGGGTAGATTGCCTGCGCTGGTATAGGCAGGCTCGCCGTGGCTGACCAGCCCATGTTCGCGCACCCATTGGCTGCTCTCCCGCTGGATCTGCGGACCACCGCGGCGGACGATTGCACCCGCCACGCCCGCTCCATGTTCAAGGTAGCGGTTGGCGGCATTGACGATCGCCTCGGTGGTCTCGGCAGTGATATTCCCCTGGGCAATCTCAAGCCGCTGCCCGGTAGGGAAGGTATGAGCTCTAAGTGTATTGTCCATCTTTCCTACCACGTAATAGCTCCCATTTTACCCCAATGATTGTATATTTATAATTACCTACCCACCCTGTTAGCATCTAAATATAAAGTATTCAATCTTATTCAACCGAAACTTGACCGTTTATCCCTCGATGCTGTCCATTCACATCATGACAAAAATGATTTTCCTCCCCTAAATTCCGCTTTTTGGAATTTGGGGGAGGTAGGAGGGGGTCCTTGTAACTAATTACAAAGAACCCGTTTTCTGCTTGAAAACGGGTTCCGGGGAGTTTTGTGTGGAGAAAGTGTGAGGGTTATCCGGCTTTCGCCTGGGCAGCGACTGCCGCGAATGCCTGCGGGTCTCGCACTGCCAGGTCAGCCAGCATCTTGCGGTTGATGGCGATTTTGGATGTCTTCATGCCGTGGATCAGGCGGCTGTAGGATAAACCGTTAAGCCGTGCCGCGGCGTTGATTCGAGCGATCCACAGGTGGCGCAAATCGCGTTTGCGTTGGCGCCGGTCACGAAAAGAATACCATAATGACTTCAGCATGGCCTCATTGGCACGCCGGTATAGACGGTGGCGTGTGCCAAATTGACCTTTCATCATTTTTAGTACTTTCTTGTGGTGATAGTGACGATACGGACCAGTTTTTACACGAGCCATTATTTTCTCTCCTGCGAACCCCTGGGCGCCGGTAGCTTCAGGCTACCAGTTTTGTGCACCCAACGGCCGCACATAAAAGGTGGATAGGATGGGTTGAGGCGTCCCGATGGAGCGTCTCTACCCTGCCTTTTTCAGGTAGGGTGCCAGGCGATGGACACGTTGGATAATGCCGCGTCCTTTGACCGGGACCATTTCCGAGAACAGCATCTTGACGCGCTTGGGGGTGCGACGGCGGAGGTGGCTTTTACCACCCTTGGTGCGCACTACCACGCCCGTCCCGGTGACTCGGAAACGTTTCGAGGTCGCCTTGTGGGTCTTGAGTTTGTATTTTTTGGTTGTTTGCTTGCGAGGCACAGGCTTAACTCCTTCTCACACAAAACCCCGTCAGGGGAGCAACGACGGCAGCCTCTGAGGCTATCGCCAGCGCCCGCGGGGAAATTTTATGAACTTTAGTTTACGGCTTCTTCTTCATCGTCTTGGCGGGTGCCAAAACCATCACCACACTGCGACCCTCCATCATGGGGGCTTGTTCGATGGTGGAAAGGTCCGCCAGTTCTTCGGCGACTTTCTTCAGGTCATTCAGCGCCAGGTCAACGTAGTCTATCTCACGACCGCGAAATCGGATGCGCACCCTTACCTTGTTGCCATCCGTCAGCCAACCACGGGCATCACGGATCTTGAAGCCCTGGTGATAGATGTTGGTCTTGGGCCGGAAGCGTATCTCCTTAACTTCGATCTTGGTCTGCGCTTTGCGGGCATCGCGTTCTTTCTTGGTCTTCTCGTAGAGGAATTTCCCGAAATCCATGATCCTGCATACGGGTGGGTCTGAATTGGGAGCTACCTCTACCAGGTCCAGGTCGGCTTCATTTGCCATGCGGATGGCCTCCTGGATGGAGACCACGCCCACATTCTCGTTATTGGCGCCGATCAAACGGACCTCTTTGACTCGAATAGCCTCGTTGATTCTGTATTGGGTCGCGCTGATATCTTACTCCTTTCAAAACGTACAATTAATACGGCTAGATGCCGCAGTATGGCATCTAGCGTGTCCGATAATACCATAGTTTACACCTTATCGTCAACGTATTGGGGGAAATTAGACACTTTATGGATGGATCAGCTATCAATGATAAGTTACCAGGTACCAGTTGACTAAGTATGCCATGCTGAGCAGTAGCGGTATTATCTTAATAAAGTAGAGACGTTCCAGAGGAGAACGTCTCTACTAATGTTGGTCACCATCCACTCCCACGTCACCGCCAAAGGCGATGGTCCCAGTAGCGTACGTGAAAGAATGGGGTGAAACTCAGTATTGATATCGATAGTTTAGTCCTCGACAGTCCTCTAAACAGTCTGTTAAAGATTAAAATACGGCTGATTGAGGTGCTAAATCACTCGCCTTACAAAGATGTAAGGTTTTTCTGTGAGACAGTCGCCTGCTGTCATAAGAACCCTTATCAGAAACCTTAAAATATTCACTTTTCCCAAAATTGCCTCTTGACATTTAGAACATTTGTGCTATAATTAGAATGCTTTCCTATGGTTAATTAGAATGAAAGCATTCGTATACCGGTTGCTCTTTACCGGTAAGGGTGTAATTACTCACTGTTCGCACTCGTAGGTAAAAATGTAAGCAAATTCGAATAATAATTTCCCATTAACTGTCATTGCGGAATCCCCCCTGATCTTGGGGGAGTATCCCCGTTGGTTTTCGGGGAAGGAGGGCGTTCACAGAATCCAATGCTTATTACCACACTTTGAAGCCCGAAGAACCTGTCCCCGCTGTTTTTCGGGGAGCAATCTGCCTTTTACAATATAGATCAATCGGTTTTTTTCTCGATTTCTGTGAGTAATTACATTAGGGTGCTTTCATTGATCGACTAGTGGTTTCCTGTGTCGATTAAGGCACCCGTATACCGGTTGGTCTTTACCGGTAAGTGTACTTCTGTACAAATTGATTTTTATTTGTTTAGCACATTTTCATAATTTCGTTTTAGAGGATGCCGCCTGTATTCCGGTTGATTTTGTCTGGTAGAACGTAATTATGCACAACCCGAAATTATTTCGCAAAGTATCATAACGATTCCATCGCGTAGGTCCTTTTAAGTGTCATGACGAGAAGAGCGCTCTATGAATCCAAGTTTTTTTACCAAATTCCGAAGCTCGACGAACCTGTCCCCGTTGTTTTTCAGGGAGCCATCTACTCTTAATTCTGTATGAAAGATTGCAAATAGCCAGTCATCACTAGTAAATACATCAACTCGTGGATTTTCAACAGTTTCCGACATCGTTCCTCGTCGTTTTTTTTAATACGAATGCCCTCTACTATATTTACTCCTTCAGTATTAACAGCTATAAATTCCCCGACCAAAGGTGAATTCTTTTCGCCATGCCTAAATTTCTTGAAATAACCAGGGATTATCCATGGAAAGATTAATTGAATGGAATTGTTTTTTTGAGGTTCAATTCCTATCCCCCGCTATTCAACCTACCTGGGTCTCTCTATCGCACAGGTATACAACGATGGGGGCGAGCCGGTCCGGTGATTTCAATACCCGGATTACGACTCGCCTCTCCATCGATCTTATAATTCGCTCGACCGCTGCTCAATTCGGTCGCGGACGGTGCGGATGAACTCGTCGACGGGCATCGCATCTGCGCGGGAGCCATCGCGGCGGCGCAGCGAAACTGTGCCCTCAGCCATTTCACGGTCGCCTACCACCAGCATGTACGGCACCTTGAACAGCTGGGCCTGGCGTATCTTGGAGTTCATGCGCTCGTTGCTCAAGTCAGCTTCGGCCCGGATCCCCTTTTCTTTCATCTGGCTGACCAGACCCTGGGCATAATCATTGTGAGCATCGGTGATTGGCACCACCCGCACCTGGTCTGGCGACAGCCACACCGGGAAGTTGCCCCCGTAATGCTCCAGCAGGAATCCGATCATGCGCTCATGCGTGCTCAATGGGGCGCGGTGGATGCACAGGGGTGTCTCCTCCTGACCGTCGCGGTTGATGAAGCTCAGGTTGAAGCGACCGGGCTGGGAAAAATCCACCTGGTTCGTGGCGAGGGTGAACTCCTTGCCGATCACCGACCAGATCTGCACATCGATCTTGGGTCCATAGAAAGCCGCTTCGTCCGGCACCTCTTCATAAGGTACCTTGCCGTTGTCCATGGCACGGCGGACCATTTCTTCCGTCTTAAGCCACAGGCGCTCGTTATCGACGTACTTCAAGCCCAGTCCATTCTTATGGTGCGTGCTCAACCGCATAATGTACTTGTCTATTCCGAAGATCTTGAAGTACTGGTGATACAGGGCGATCACGCCCATGAACTCCTGCTCGAATTGGTCTTCAGAGCAGTACATGTGGGCATCGTTCATCTGCATCGAGCGCACGCGCATCAGGCCGATCAGCTCGCCGCTTTTCTCATAGCGATAGCATGAGCCATACTCCGCCAATCGGACGGGCATATCTCGATAGGAGTGCGGCTTCGCGCCGAAGATCTTGTGATGCATGGGGCAGTTCATCGGCTTGACGTAGTACTTGACCCCTTCCAGCTCCATGGCCGGGTACATGCTCTCGGCATAATAAGGCAGGTGACCTGAGTGTATAAACAAGTCTTCTTTAGCCACGTGAGGCGTGCGCACGCGCAGGTAGCCGGCTTTATCTTCCATCTCCTTGGCGAGCTTTTCCAGCTCATCGATGATGACGCCGCCTCTAGGCAGCCACAACGGCAGCCCCGGACCGACTTCCTCGTCAAAGGTGAAGATTTCGAGCTCCTTGCCCAGCTTGCGGTGGTCGCGCTTCTTGGCTTCCTCGAGCAGGTTCAGGTATTCCTCCAGCTCCTTGGCGGTCTTCCAGGCTGTGCCATAGATGCGCTGCAGCATGGGGTTGTGCTCATCGCCGCGCCAGTAAGCTCCGGACGAACTGAGCAGCTTGAGGGCGGAGGGATTGATCTGCCCGGTGTTATCCACGTGGGGACCGCGGCACAGGTCGGTGAACGTATCGGAGGTGTAAATGGATATTTCCGGCTTCTCGTCGAGCGGGTTGCCATACTCGTCGAAACCGCCCTGCTCCAGTCCGGCGATCAGCTCCAGCTTGTACGGCTGGTCTTTGAAGATCTGGCGTGCTTCGTCAGCCGAAACTACCTGGCGCACGAACTTGTGGTGCCCGGCGATAATCTGCCGCATGCGCTTCTCGATCTTCTCCAGGTCTTCGGGTGTGAGCGGCCGCGGCAGGTCGAAATCGTAGTAGAAGCCATTCTCGATGGGCGGACCGATGGTGTACTTGGCCTCCGGGAAGAGTTCAATCACCGCTTCGGCCATCACGTGCGCAGCCGAGTGGCGGATGCGGTAAAGCTCCGATTCTTCGTAATGTTCTTTGTGTGTTTGTGCCATATCTGCCTCCTGGTATTGGGTCATTGCGATATCCACCCATTAATTGGGTGGAAGGCGCCTTCTGCCCAAGCAATCAGCACTTTACAATTACAGTCGTAAATGCAGCTACTTCGGGGAAGTTTCCCCTCGCAATGACGGCTAATCGATTAAACAAAAAACTCCCGCCCGACTGGGGCGAGAGGAGTCTCACGCGGTTCCACCCAGATTTATGCCAGGTCAAACTGGCATCTCTCTTTAGACCGATAACGGGGTCAGCCGTTCGCCCTATTAGGTTTACACCTTTCGGGGTTACGCTCACGGGTGGTTTTCGCTGGAATATTTCCGAAGGAGACTTTCAGCCATTGATCTCCCATCTCTAGCGGATGTCTGCCAGCTACTCGTCCCGGTCAACACGGGGATTTAATTGCGCAAATTATACTACGCTTTCAGCGCATATCAAGAGGCGGGAGGGTTGGAGATCCGGTTGTGGGGAACACCGGACTGGCCTTCTCCTACTCTGGGACGAATAAGGTGCGACCGGGGATGATCAACAGCGGAACGCCACCAGCATGCCATCTCGGATGGGGATGAGCGTTGAGACCCAGTCGGGGTCGGTGGTTAATACCCTGGTAAGCTCGCGAACTCCCTCCGTGGTGGGATCGTTATCCTGCCCATCGAAAACCTGCCCGTGCCACAGCAGGTTATCCACGATCAGTACGCCACCGGGGTGTAGCTTTGACCGAATCATGGGTAAGGATTTGGGGTAACATTCCTTATTGATGTCGTTGAAGATCAGGTCAAAGGGACCTGGCGTCTGTGACAATGTCTCGATGGCTTCTGCCACATGGTACTCCAAGAAGCTGGTATAACCAAGGCGGTCGAGATGTTGACGAGCATCGTCGGATAGATTTTGGTCCCATACCACGTGATGAACCTTGCCTCCGCCGTTCTCTACCACGGCACGGGCAAACCAGGCAGTGGAATAGCCGTAGCCTGAACCCATCTCAAACACCGAGTGGGCACCGATCATGCGGGCAATCTGGTAGCACAGATAGCCGCATACAGGACCAATAATGGGAAAGTTGGTCTGCTCGGCATAGGCTTCCATGGCTTTCATCTCATCGGGTCTCTCGGGCACCAGGGAGTTCAGATAATCGTTGATGCGGTAATAATCTTGTAAATCACTCATTTTTCCCTCTATTGTAGACTAAAACTAACTAATTATAATCTGGTTTGCCTGTTATGCTACACATAATGATTGACGCTATGACCGACCCCCTTCCCAAACCCGGCGTCCCATGTTAAACTTTATGCGCTTCACACTATCCCGGCGCTCTCGCACGAGGGCGTCTTTTTGTGTAGGGTACACATATGTATATCATTATCACCGGCTCCGTGGCGTTTGACTATCTCATGACCTTCCCGGGCTACTTTAAGGACCACATCCTGCCCGATAAATTGGATTCGATCAGCCTGTCGTTTTTAGTTGACTCATTCCGGAAGCGGCGTGGCGGCATCGCCCCCAACATTGCCTATACTCTGGCACTGCTGGGTGAGCACGCCCACATCATGGCAACCGTGGGCGAGGATTTCGAAGAATACCGCGCCTGGCTGGAAAGCAAAGGTGTGGATACCACGAGGACGATCGTCATCCCCGGATCCGTCACGGCCTGCTTCTTTTGCAATACCGACCGCTCGAACAACCAGATCGCCAGCTTTTATCCAGGCGCCATGGGGTGTTCGACTGAGCTGTCCTTCAAAAGGTGGGTAGGGGAAACTCCAGACCTGGTGGTCATCTCGCCCAGTGACCCAGAAGCGATGAAACAGCACGTGGTCGAATGCCGTGAACTGGGCATCCCATACCTGTATGACCCCAGCCAGCAGATCGTAAGATTGACTGGTAAAGAACTACGTACAGGCATCGAAGGGGCGCTGGCATTGTTCGTCAACGATTACGAATTCGGATTGGCACAAAAAATAACCGGCATGAACGCCCAGGATATGCTCAAATACCTTCAGTTCATGGTGGTAACGCGCGGAAGCCAGGGATCAACGGTTTATTCAAGAGGCAAGGAATTCACCATCCCTGTGGTGTCGCCAGAACACATTGTCGATCCCACCGGTGTGGGAGATGCATACCGGGGAGGATTTCTAACCGGATTTAGCCACGCGCTAGACCTTGAAATCTGCGGGCAGATGGGAACACTGGCAGCTACCTACTGCCTTGAACGGGAGGGCACACAGGGGCATTTCTACACCCCGGCTGAGTTCGTCACCCGCTTCAGGCAGCACTTCAACGACCACGGACAGCTGGACAGGTTATTGGAATAATAAAGATGCGCTTATCCTGAACATGGAAATGGGAGAGAGAGATGGAAAACTACGATATTAAGGAACCAAAATTAGCCGAAGGTGGACGTAGGCGGATTGATTGGGCAGAGCGTGAGATGCCCGTCCTGCGCCTGATCCGCGAGCGGTTTGCCAGGGAACGCCCATTGAAGGGTGTGCGCATGTCAGCTTGCCTGCATGTGACTGCAGAGACAGCCAACCTGGCACAGACACTCCATCTGGGAGGGGCTGACCTGGTGATCACCGCATCAAATCCGCTCTCTACCCAGGATGACGTGGCAGCGGCTCTGGTCAATATCTACGAGGTGCCGACCTATGCGATCAAAGGCGAGGATAACGTAACCTATTACAAGCACATCAAAGCGGCACTCGATCATTCTCCCCATGTCACCATGGATGATGGTGCCGACCTTGTGAGTACGTTGCACAAGGAACGCCGTGACCTGCTGGCGAGTGTGATGGGCGGTACGGAGGAAACCACCACGGGCGTGATCCGGCTGCGGGCGATGGCAGCGGATGGGGCGTTGAAATTCCCGGTGATTGCAGTAAACGATGCCCAGACCAAGCATTTCTTTGACAACCGCTACGGCACTGGTCAATCCACTATCGACGGTATTGTGCGCGCTACGAACGTGCTGCTGGCTGGTAAGGTATTCGTGATCGCTGGATACGGCTGGTGCGGACGAGGGCTGGCGATGCGGGCACGCGGCATGGGTGCCAACGTGGTGATCACCGAGGTGGACCCTCTGCCGGCACTGGAGGCCGTAATGGACGGTTTCAGGGTGTTGGAGATGAGTGAGGCAGCCAAAATCGGCGATATATTGGTCACTGTGACTGGCGACCTGAATGTGATCGATAAGCACCACTTCGAGGTGATGAAAGACGGCGTCATCATCGCTAACTCGGGTCATTTTAACGTCGAGATCAACATCCCCGAGCTAGAAAAAATGAGTCGGGGAAAAACACTTGTGCGCCAATTTGTGGATCAGTACTTGCTCGAGGATGGCCGCCGGATCAACCTGCTGGGTGAAGGCCGACTGATCAACCTGGCAGCAGCAGAAGGACACCCGTCCGCAGTGATGGACATGTCGTTTGCCAACCAGGCATTGAGCGTGGAATACTTGGTTAAAAATGCTGACAAGCTGGAGAAGCGAGTATACAGCGTTCCGGACGAAATCGACCGCGAGATCGCCCGCCTGAAGCTGGATGCGATGGGCGTGCAGATCGATAAATTGACCTCTGAGCAGGAAAAGTACCTGAATTCATGGGAAGAAGGCACCTAATCACCATCGCTGAGCTGGTGAAGTACCGATGAGACCCGAGCAAGGCACCGCATTGAAGATCGAACCGGTAACATTGACCGGGAGGTACGTGCGTCTCGAGCCAATCGCTGAGGCACACATCCCCGCCCTGGCGACAGTAGGACTTGAAGAGGAAATCTGGCGCTATATGCGCTACGGGAAGATGGAAAGCATTGAGCAGCTATCAGCGTGGGTGGGCGAGCTGCTCAAGCTGCAGGAACAAGGGACTGATCTGCCATTTGCGGTGATCAACCTGGAATCGAAGTCTGCCATTGGTTGCACTCGCTACCTGAATATCGACACAATGGACCGGTCATTGGAGATCGGCGGAACATGGTATGGGTTAAACTACCAGGGGACGATGGTCAACACAGATTGCAAGTATTTACTGATGAAACACGCCTTCGAGGTATTGGGCTGTGTCAGGGTGTGGTTTAAAACCGATCGTCGGAACGTGCGCTCACAGCGAGCCCTCGAACGGTTGGGGGTGGTTAAGGAGGGAGTGCTGCGTAACCACATGATCCTGCCGGATGGTTACATACGAGACTCGGTGGTGTACAGCTTGCTGCCGAATGAATGGTCTGAAGTGAAAAAGAAGCTGGAAGCTCGCTTGGAAGAAAAACAAGCACCAGGAAAAAGTTTAGACAAATAGATCGTATGTTTTACTACCTGTGCATCGGACATCAATTCAGCCACCGTTTGATGATTGGTGTGATAATCATAACCAACCCTTGAACAACCGTCGAGTTGAGGATCGCCACATGGCTGGAAGACCAGTAGTCTCTCACAAGAAGATCACTTGCCTCCCACAAGAAGATCACTTGCATCCTACAAGAAGATCACTTGCATCCCACAAGAAGATCACTTGCATCCCGCATTCACAGATGGTTTTAGTAATTCTCCGATGTTTTGTTTGAAGGTAAGTTGCGCTCGCTTGGCAGAATCGCACTGTACGTGCTACAATGAAAAATAGTAACAGTCATCGAACTAATTGGTGGAATCCCACCGTAGAATTTATATAAAGAGAAATAGGAAATATGAGCGATAAAAAATTACGCATCGTCCCATTGGGCGGGCTGGGGGAAGTTGGCAAGAACATGATGGCGGTTGAATATGGCGAGGATATCCTGGTCATTGATGCCGGTCTGATGTTCCCTGAAAATGACATGCTGGGGATCGACTATATAATCCCCGATTTCCAATACCTGCTTGATAAACGCCAGAAGGTGTGTGGCATCATCGTTACCCACGGTCATGAAGACCACACGGGAGCGATCCACCACCTGCTGGAACAGATAAATGCGCCGATATACGCCACTCCCCTGACGCGCGGCCTGGTGGAGATCAAGCTGTCGAGAGGCGGTCTACTCAGCCAGGTGAACTTGAACACGGTGAAAGCCGGTGAGATGGCCCAGATAGGCCCGTTCAAGGTCGAATTTTTCCACGTGTGTCATTCCATTCCAGATGGAGTGGGGCTGGGGATCGACACACCAGCGGGGCTGATCATCCACTCGGGTGATTTTAAATTTGACCATACCCCGGTGGACAGCTGGCCAACGGATTTTGCCAAACTGGGAGAGTTCTCGGGTCGGGGAGTGCTGGCGCTGATGGCAGACTCAACGAACGCCGATAAGCGCGGCTGGACTCCGTCTGAGAGGGTTATCGAGCCGGCATTAGACCTTGTATTCAGGACGGCAACCGGTCGGATCATCGTAGCCACCTTCGCTTCCGTTATCTCGCGCATGCAGCAAGTGGCGAACATCGCCATCAACCACGGGCGAAGAATGGCATTCGTGGGCACCAGCATGAACGAGAATATGAAAATCTCACGCAAGCTCGGCTACCTTGACATCCCTGATGATCTGATGGTGAGCGTCGACCAGGCGCTAAAAATGAAGCCGAATGAGATCGTACTAATGTGCACAGGCTCGCAAGGCGAACCATCCTCGATTTTGGGAAGGCTTTCAACCGGTACAAATCGGCAGTTTGACCTTCAGGCAGGAGATACGATCGTGCTTTCATCCCACCCGATCCCGGGGAACGAGGAAAGCGTGCATAAGGCGATCAATCGCCTGTTCAGGCGTGGAGCAAATGTCATCTATGACGCCATTGCGCCTGTGCACGTTTCGGGGCATGCCAGCCAGGAGGAAGAGAAACTGTTGATCAACCTGGTCAAACCGAAGAATTTCGTTCCAATCCACGGCGAGCTGCGCCACTTGCACCAACATGCTGACCTGGCACGCGAGCTGGGTATCCCGGATGACCACGTGGCGACGGTCGAGAATGGACATTCGCTCGAATTCGATAACGGCGTGATGAAACTGGGTGAGAGGGTGCCGGGTGGGTACGTGTTCGTCGATGGGGCTGGAGTGGGTGATATTGGCCCGAGTATCGTGCGTGAACGTGAAGCGCTGGCCCGGGATGGGATCGTGCTGGTGAACCTGGCTATCGATCGGAGCACCTGCCAACTGCGAGAAGACCCGGAAATCATCACGCGCGGTTTTATCGTTATCCGTAATGCCGACGATCTGATGGCAGGGATGGACAAGCTTATTCGAGATACGGTTCGAAAAGGGAACGGTGACCTGAAGGAAGACTTGAGAACCAGCTTAATAAGCTACATTTATAATGAAACCAAGCGTCGCCCGATGATTTTCATCACCACCAGTCGAGATTAAGCAAAGACAGCATATCTTGCGGTAGATTAACCTGAGGGGAGAAATGTTACAACGATAAGTATTCCCGCCAGGATGATCAGGATAATTGAGATTATCCAGGCGAGGATATTGAACAGCCGCCCGTTCTTAAATTTACCCATCAGGCGCTTATCGTTGATCAGCACCAGCATGGTGATCAGGATGACCGGCAGAAGCACGCCGTTGAACGTCTGGCTGATCAACATAGCCTGGATGAGAGACTGGATGGGAAGCAGAATAATGGCTGCGCCTAAAATGATCAAAGCGGTATAAATGCCGAAGAAGATGGGAGCATCTTTTAAGTCGCGGCCAACGCTGTTCTCCCAGCCGAAAGCTTCACATACCGTGTAAGAAGTGGAGAGCGGAAGAATCGCAGCGGAGAACAATGAAGCATTCAGCAGTCCCAAGGCAAACAGGGTGGAAGCGTATTTCCCAGCCAAAGGACCGAGTGCCAGAGCAGCATCTTTAGCGGATTCAATATTTAATCCATGTTGATATATCGTGCTGGCACAAGCAATCGTGATAAATGTAGCTACGATGACAGCAAAAAAGGAACCCACGATCACATCCACCCGCTCGTAGGCGTAATCCTTGATTTGGAGACCTTTATCCACGATGGAGGACTGCTGATAGAACTGCATCCAGGGGGCAATAGTGGTACCAATAATAGTCACAAATATGGTCACATAACCCACATCAAGATGGAACGTAGGTGAAACCAGGGCCTGACCGACCTCAGACCAATTGGGATTGGCGATCACCCCGGAAGCGATATACGCCAGATAAATGGCACTGGCAACCAGGAACACCCGTTCGACGACTTTATAATTCCCCTTGACGATCAAGAACCACACGGCAACAGCCGCAATAGGCACCGAAATATACTTGCTGACTCCGAATATCTCCATACTGGCGGCCACACCGGCAAATTCGCTGACTGTATTGGCCAGGTTTACGAATACCAATAAGGCCAGGATCACTGTCGTCACCCTGACCCCCATGCGCTCGCGGATCAGGTCGGCAAGCCCTTTGCCGGTAACGACCCCCAATCGGGCGCTCATCTCCTGCACGATGATCAGGGCAATCAAGACGAGTGGCATCATCCACAGCAAGGCGTAGCCATAACGGGCACCGGATACCGAATAGGTGGTGATACCACCAGCATCGTTATCCACGTTGGCAGTGATGATACCCGGACCGACCACTGCCAGCAGCAATGCAAAGCGGAGACGGAAGGGTCTTAATCGCTGCCACAGATTCATGATCTTTACCCTCTAATTAGAGATTGTCGTCTGAACTACACCATTTACCGGATCAGCTTACCAGACACCATTATTGATAAAAGCGCGGCAAGCGCTTCTTCCAGGCGGTAGGAATAATTTTATCCAGCGCATCATCGGCAGTGACAATGCCGTGAATGTGTTTTTGTTCATCGACTACCGGTACCGCCAGGAGGTTATATTTTGAAATAACCTGGGCAATATCGTCCTGGCTGTCAGTTAAATCCACTGTCACCACCCGTCGTTCCATGAAATCGATCACCATCGCATCGGGTTGGGCTAATACCAGCTGGCGCAGGGAAAATACACCCAGCAAGTGGTCATCCTGATCGGCTACATAGATGTAATAAATAGTCTCAGCTTCGGGGGCAGTTTCTCGCAAGCGATCCATGACCTGGGAAGCTTTGAAATATGCGGGGACGATGAAATATTCGGTGTTCATAATGCCGCCGGCAGTATCTTCAGGATAAGCCAACAGCTTGCGGACATCCTCAGCTTCATCGTCTTCCATTAGCTCGAGTAGTTCATGCTTGCGGTCTTGGGGAAGCTCAGCCAGTAGGTCTGCTGCTTCATCGGGTGCCATCTCTTCCAGCACATCAGCAATCCGATCGTCAGGCATTCGCTCGATCAAGCTGGCCTGAAAATCGGGTTCGACCTCTTCGAGGGTATCAGCGAGGGTTTCGATATCCAGGGTCTCGAGGATTTTGCTGCCCTCCTGTCGGCTGAGATCACTCAATATCTCGGCCAGGTCGGCGGGGTGCAAATCAGACATCCTCGAGGTGGGTACCTTTAAGCGCATTGGCTGATCTCCGGCGAGTAGCTCGATATTATCCCATGAAATAATGGAAGGAAGCTCAGACGTACGAGGATGGGCAGATAAACGGTCGGCCAGGCTAGCCAAACCCAACCGGCGGACGAGGCCCACCCCACTGATATCGACATTGGCGACGTAAACACTACCGTTGACCCGCGTGAGCTCCAGGTCATTGACTCGTACCACGCGCATACCATCGGTGTCGATAATCTGTTTATCGAGCACATCACGCACCAGGTGAAGGTCTTCCGTGGAGGGTACGTATGGGGTGATCTCAGATATTTTTTTCTTCAAGGGGATGGCAATGGAAATCAAAGCCGCTACTTCATCCATAGGGATAAAGATTGTGCCGGAATGCTGTTTGACTTCAATCGCTACGAGCAGCGGGTGAGGGACTTCCCCTTGACGGGCAGCAAGTAAATCCTTGAGTTTGCCGATGCGCTTTCCGTCAGCATCTGCCACGGGCTTGCCGATAAATTCACTGGCGTATAACATGCTTCACCTCCTGAGACATACAGGGTCAAACCATATAACTTTTGAGGGTCCAGGAGGTGAGGAGTTAAAAAAATTCCCGGAAGGCATGACTGGTGTGCAGCCACTTCCGGGAAAAGATTCGTATGAGAATCTTCCCTGTTATGCCATCCTGATCCCTGCAGGTATAATCACGTTGTTAACCGCACACCTGGGTGTGCGCCGACTACTCGGAGGGTGGTCGTCATCTTCAATAATGTTTTGCAGGCTGATACCCATCGAGCTCGTATTGCTATCAACTGATTCTGTATTTTGATAAAGTAAATTATTCATAAATCATGAGATTTCCGGTACAATCTGCAAAGTATAGCACTGCGGTCTAATGAAGACAAGAGGGAAAAATATGAACCGGTTGCACTGTTATCCATTAGCTGGAACTTTCTTCCATTATCCTTCGTCTTAGAGAAACAAAAATAAACAATGTTACATGGAGGTAACTATGCGTACTAAAATATTAATTCCAACAATTTTAATTATCGTTGCGGTGGCATTAAGCGCCTGCAGTGCATCCATCCAGCTTGGGCAAGCCCAGACGCGAAATATCAGCGTCACGGGTAATGCTCAGGTTATCCTGGCTCCGGATATTGCTTATGTATCCATCGGAGTACACAGCGAGGCAAAGACGGCTACAGAGGCAGTTGCGAGCAACAACACCCAGACGCAAGCAGTCATCGATGCGATCAAGGCTCAGGGAGTCGATGCCAAGGATATCCAGACGACGAACTTTAGTGTTTACCAGCAGGAAAAGTTTTCCCCGTCGGGTGAGTCGCTCGGAACTTTCTTCATGGCAGACAACACAGTGTACGTGACGATGCGCGATATAACCAAGATCGGAGATATCCTGGATGCAGCCATCAGTGCAGGCGCCAACACTGTCTACGGCATCACTTTTGATGTGCAGAACAAGGAAGCCGCCCTGGCAACTGGCCGCGACCAGGCTATGGCAGATGCCCAAGCCCAGGCTCAACAGCTCGCCGAAGCTGCCGGTGCAACCCTGGGTGATGTGCAAACGATAAGTTACTACAGCAGCTCTCCCAGTCCAATTTATTACGACAATAAAGTTGCCCCGGCTGGGGTTGGTGGAGGAGGTAGTGTTCCCATATCAACCGGACAGCTTACCCTGACCGTATCGGTGAGCGTGGTCTACGGCATTAAATAACAGATATACCGCCAAACCGAGCTATGGATCGCTCAAATCAATCTCGACTATAATACCTCTCGTGAGAGAGGTATTTATTTTCCGCCCACCTCGTCGTAAAGGGATGATTCTGCACGGGGCTGCTGTAATGATCCTGGCAATGTTGGGCATCTTTGGGTTGTGGAGGGCTTCCCATGCGGAAAGCGGTCCCACGTTTCTTTTATACCTTTTGGGCACCCTGGTAGCGATTGCGTTCCTGCCTGTATTGATCTACCGGATGTCTGCGCTTCAACAGGCGAGATATATCCTGGCAAGGGATGGCATCAGCTTATACTGGGGGTTGCGGCACGAGGAAATCCCGATCAACAAGGTCACCTGGGTGGGATCCACCGAGCAAAACCGGATGGTGCTGGCAAAACCATTGGTCCGCATCCCCGGTGCCGTGTTGGGGGTGAAGAAGCAGGCAGATGGAAAAGAGGTGGAATTCATTGCCTCCCGCGACACGAACCTGGTGGTCATCATCACCTCAGGGCGGTTATTCGCCATTTCACCGGCTGATCAGACCGGATTCTTAACTACTTACCGCAAGCTGTCAGAATTTGGCTCGCTTGAATCCATTCAACCGGCATCGATCTATCCCACATTCCTGTTCTCACGTTCTTGGGCTGATTTACCGGCGCGCGTCCTGCTCATCTTGAGCGCAGTCCTGGCGTTGGGGGTGATCATTTGGGTCAGCTTGAGCATATCCAGCCACCCGATGACTGCCCTTCGGCTAAACCCAGATGGCTCAGCGGTGGAGCTTGTGCCAGGCATCCGAATCCTTCTGTTACCTGTATTAAATACGTTTTTCTTCATCGCAGACCTGTTACTGGGATTGTTCTTCTATCGCAGGGAAGATACCCAAGCATTAGGTTATTTAATGTGGGCAAGTTCTGCGCTTACCAGCATGTTATTTTTAGGGGCAATTTATTTTATCCTTCGAGTGATGTAACTTCCGAGGATATGAGTATCTATCTTCAGATTACGATTGGTTTTATCTTGGCTGTCTTCATTGCGTTGGTTGCATGGAGGGCAGGCGCGCTTTCACCCAGCGGTGCGTGGGCGGCGATATTAACCGGCAGCTTGATCTTTGGCCTGGGAGGATTGGCATGGGCTGTGCTTCTGCTTACTTTTTTCATCTCTTCGAGCGCCCTGACGCGGGCATTCAGTACGCGAAAAACCAACCTGGCAGAGAAATTCTCCAAGGGAAGCCAGCGTGATTGGGGGCAAGTGCTGGCAAATGGTGGACTGGGAGCTCTACTGGCAGTGGGATATGCCATCTCACCCCACTATGAATGGTTATGGGTGGTATTTGCGGGTGCGATGGCAGCGGTAAACGCCGACACCTGGTCGACTGAGCTGGGTGTACTGAGCGAGATTCCACCCCGTCTGATCACCACCGGTCAGATAGTCGACCGTGGCACCTCTGGCGGAATCACGCTGACTGGCACATTGGCGGCAGTGGGTGGGGCGGCTTTGATTGGAACGGCAGCAATACTCGTTTCAGCCAGCCAAAGTTGGTTCCGTGCTCTGCTAATCATCATCCTGGCAGGTTTGGTGGGGTCGCTATTCGATTCGCTGCTGGGAGCAACGGTGCAGGCTATCTATTGGTGCCCTTCATGTAAAAAAGAGACCGAACGACACCCGCTACACTCGTGCGGCACCCCAACGCAGCAAATCCGTGGCTTGCGGTGGATCAATAATGATATAGTAAATTTTGCCTGTTCTGTAATGGGGGCTATCGCAGCCGCGGTTTTGGGGCTGCTGCTGAGTTAAACCCACTAGCCGCCGATTTCGCTCATGCCACGGTTCAAAGGGATAACCCCCTGTGCCAGGGCGTGTCCCCAAGGTTTTTGCCAGAGCCCATCGATGATAAGCTTGCGCAGTTCATTCATGCTTGCACCGAGACGCAGAGGAGAGAGCAAGTCCACTTCTCCCTCACGCAGCAGACATAGCCGCAAGCGTCCATCGGGGGTAAGGCGGGCGCGAGTGCAGGAATGGCAGAACGGGGTGGTGACGGATGAGATAAAGCCTATATCTCCTGCGGCTTGTGGCAGGCGGAAAATCCGCGCCTCGCCATCCAAATCACCTCCGTTGACAGGTTCCAGGGGGCCAAAGTGAGATTCGATGTGAGCATGCATTTCATCTGCTGTAACCAACTGGCTCATCTGGAAATCATTATTCCCGCCAAACGGCATCATCTCGATAAATCGGACCTGCCAGGGGCGATCCATGGTGAGGCGCGCCAGGTCAACCATATCAAGCTCATTGTAGCCACGAACCACGACGGTATTGATCTTGATGGGAGTAAGACCAGCAGCTTCGGCTGCCTGGATGCCGGACCAAACATCTTCCAGTGATCCCCAACGGGTTAGGGTTTCAAATTTATCCTGGTTCAGAGTATCGAGGCTGATGTTTACCCGCTGCAATCCAGCCTGTGCCAAGGGAAGCGCCAACCGGGAGAGCAAGACACCGTTGGTAGTCATGGTGAGGACGTTCACACCCGGCGTGGTGGCGATTTGATTCACCAGGTCAACCACATGCAGGCGGATGGTAGGCTCACCCCCCGTGAGTCGGATTTTATCAAAACCGAGGCTGACGAATAAACGCACCAGGGTGAGGATTTCGTCATCTTGCATCAACTCAGCAGATGGACGAAAGACCATCTCCTCTGGCATACAATACAAACAGCGTAAATTGCAGTGATCCGTCAGGCTGATGCGTAAATATTGAAGTCGTCGTCCGTAGCGATCAAGCGCCATAATCCATCCATTTTACCAATAAGGAAAAATATTATAGCACTAAATATTGGGAGTTCCGGATTGGGCTTTTAAACCCATTTCGACTTCGGGGTGCGTGATCCACTTGCCCTGGTCCAAGACCAACGTGTCCCATGGGAAAATGATAAACTCATCGGTCACCAGGGCAGATACCATGGGAGCAGGCTCAGCCCAGGAATGACTCACCAGGCTGGCGGTGATCACTTCCACTGCTCCCAATGCCCTGGCGGCACTGGCTGCCATGAACAACGTCTTGCCTGTGTCTGCGATTTCATCGATGACCACAACCACCTTGCCTGCCACTTCAGCCGGGATGGGCGTCTTCCACACAGGTGGGTCGTAAATAATTCGATCGTTGACCCGGTGAGTGAGGCGGATGGGGAACATTTCACAACGCAGGCTGCAAGCTACAGCAGCTGCGGGAATCAACCCCGCACGAGCATTCCCCAGGATAATCTGAGGCTGGAACGGTTCCAGGCGTTCGGCTAATTGCCGCGCCAGGGAAGCAAAGTCATCCCAGGTGATGTGCCTGACCCCTGAACGGTGGGCATAATCGTAGCTCTTCATAGGAGTTTCCGTATGTGGGTTATATGATCATATTCATGCCAGACTGCCCGACGCAGCAGCTTGCGCGGGCTCCAAAACTCACCGGAGAGGCCCACTACTTGGGTGGAGCCAACTAAACCGGGCAGAATTTCAACCAGGTGTGATCGGACCAGCTCCAGGCGTTGGAATGGATCATCCGGCACTTCTGAACGGGGAAATATCAATCTCAACCGATCTTGGTACCACCACTCAGCACCACCAATGTGGTTCAGGATCCCCGAGATGCTCCAGCGCTCTCCGGGGTATGCCCGGTTGAGTACGTCAAGGCTCAAACCCCTCACAGTTTTCAGCAGCTCCTGCCTACCCCATCCAAGCAAAAGGAGTCCGCGTTCTATATCTTCAGCGCTCAATGGGACCCAATCATGGCGGAACCAGGCATTCACCTCATAACCCTCTTGCGCTAACTCATACTCGTCGTTGATGGTGTAGCATTCCCAGGTCTCTTCCAGGTGATATTCGGTATCTGCACCAACCAGCCAATTGGCTGAGGTGTGTTCGGCGATCCATGCACGGTAATTTTGGATCGCCTGTGGAACAGCCCGCAAAGCACCAGACCCGTCTGTGCCATAAGCAAAACAACCCGGGTGACCCAACACCCAGGCCTGCGAGCGACCTTCGGAATTATTTTCCATTCCAATCTTAAACATATTCCACGCCTCTTACATCCATTTACGCCGTCGCATCCACAGGAACATCGCGGCTGGAGTGGAGATGACAATGATAAGCATTATGATGAATACGGGGTTGCTGGTCCAGCGGATCAATTCGGTCGAGACGGGTTGGAAGAAATTCATCCCAAAGAAGCCAGTCACGAATGTGATTGGCATGAACAAGGTTGTGATCAGAGTCAGGGTCTTCATGATCTCATTCATACGGTTATTAATGACCGAAAGATAGGTGTCCAACACACCTCCCACGAGGTCACGCAGGCTTTCGGAGATATCATGCAAACGCACCAGGTGATCGTAGACATCGCGGAAATAGACCCGGTCCTTAGCATCAATGACATCATAATCATCACGCGCCAACTTATTCAAAACTTCACGCAGAGGGGATAGTACTCGCCTTAAATGGAGCGTGGCACGCTTAAGGGTAAATATGCGCTGTACGATTTGTGAGGATGGTTTACCCAGTACCTCAGCTTCTACCAATTCAATCTCTTCATCCAGTGACTCTACCACTTGCATATAGTCGACAATCAGCTCATCGGTCAACTTATACAAGACATGATCAGCACCGCGTTTAAAGTATCGTTTATCCTTGGTGGATGAATCCCAAACCCGGTTGAGTGCCTGGATGGGAAAATCATGGTGGGTGACAATATAATTATCTCCCAGAAAAATATCCAATTCAATGCCTTCAATATCATCCTCTCCGCTGGTGAAGCTTATGGCATGCATGGCGATATATAAATAACTCTCCCAATCGTCCACTTTGGGTACGTGGGTTTCACGAAGAGCATCATCAACAGCAAGGGGGTGGAATCCAAATGTACGCAGTAATATTTGTTCAGTGGGTTCGGGGTCCTCACCACTAAAGTCAACCCACAGGATGCCTGATTTATCCTGAATGGCAGCCGCATAGTCTGCTGGATAAATTTCAGCCAGCAGATCCGTATTCCCGTTATAGTAGAGAGCACGAAGCATGATTCCTCCGGAAGTACATCCCAGATTGGTTGAGTTTGCTAATGGTACCGTAGTAAATTATACGTTAAAAACAAAAGGGTGCAGCTCTTCAGTGAACTGCACCCCGATTAATACACTTAACTTAAATCAAGCGGTAAATTTTTGCTTGAGACGAGCGTTTTTTCCTGTGCGCTCACGCAGGTGATAAAGCTTTGCCCTACGCACCTGAGAATGACGCTGGATAACGACTTTCTCCAGCCTGGGTGAACGGGTGAGGAAAGTGCGCTCAACGCCGATGCCGTTGCTGGCTACACGGCGAACCGTGAAACTGGCATCATTCCCGTGCCCTCTACGGCTGATAATCGTACCTCGAAATTCCTGGATGCGCTCGGTGTTACCTTCTTTGATGCGAATATGGACGTTTACCAGGTCACCTGGTCGCAACTGGGGGATATTGGGGTTTTCAGGTTGCTCAACAGATTTCAATAGATCGTTCATGGTGGACCACCTCTCAAAATACTTCCAGATAATTGCTTTTATTCAACACAAAGCCGCCAGGGGCGGCGAGGTGCAGGATTATAACACGCCATGATGCATTTGAGAAGGAAATTAGTTCAGATCACTTACTCCAGGTATCTGAGCTAACCTATGGAAGGCACTGTTACATAATAAAAGGGTATGAGCGTAGCCGCTCTAGTACAGCTATGAACTCAGGCGGATAAGGAGCTTTAAATCTGAGCCTCTCCCCGGTGTGTGGATGGGCAATCTCCAGTGATCGGGAGTGCAAGCCCATCGAGGAAGCCAACTCCGTCCAAGGATCGATTTGATAAGCAAACTCATAATCTTGAAGGTCAGCCCGCCTGGCGTAGAGTTTATCCCCCAGAATGAACAAACCCAGTGCATAGAGATGAGCGCGGATTTGATGAGTACGACCGGTTTCAGGAACAGCCTCCAGCAGGCTGTAATTCTCAATACGTTCCAGGACCTTGAAATGGGTGATGGCTGACTTACCGCGATCTTGGTCTACCACAGTGCGATGCAGCCGGTCCCCATTTGAGCGCAGTGGCAGGCTGACTGTTTTTGTCTTCCAATCAGGGTTGCCGACTACCAGAGCATGGTAAACCTTGGATACCAGCCGCTCTTCGAACTGGGTATTCAGCGAACGGTGAGCAGAGGCTGATCGGGCTAACACGAGCACCCCACTGGTGTCTTTATCCAGTCGATGGACAATCCACAACGGACCAACCTGCGGCTCAAGCACACTTTTGATATGCGGCAGGGATGGATCGTAGCCATCAGGCAAGGTTGCGAGCCCGGTGGGTTTATTAACTACCAGTATGCAATCATCTTGATAAAGTACCTCGATATTAAACGGGAGGTGCATTTTCTATCACACCAGACATTTCGCCTGCATCTTGGCCGACTGTCTGAAGCTGAGGAAGCGCCTCACCACGTTTCACACCCAACATCATGATGAAAGCCAGGATCATGAAGATCGGTGCTGCAATCATGGTGGCGCTATAATTATTCCCGCTTAACTGGATCACCCAGCCATTAATGTTCGGTCCTGCGATAGCTGCCAGGGTGGAAAACAGGTAATATAGTCCGGTATAAGTCCCCACCCGAGCGAGAGTGGTCATATCTACAACCATCGGTAGCGAGTTGATATTGATAAACGCCCAGGCTAAACCGGCAACCATCAGGATCAGACCAACAACCGGTACTTCACCCAGTAAAGGCAACTTTGTCAGCACCGTGGTGAGGTTTGCAATTGGTACAAAATACATTGCGAGCATACAAAAGGTCATGATCACAATGCCTATAGAAATAATGATCCGTCGCCCAATACGGCTGCCAAGATAGCCGGCAGGTAATGCAAAAACCACAAATAGCAAGGAGAGCTGACCCAACAAGCGAGCCCCATCTGCCTCATTCATCAGCAGGTGATTTTTTGCATAGAGAGTAAAGAATGCCTCCACGGCATTATAGGCCACGAACCAGAAGAAAATCGCCAAAAAGATACGCAATGCACTTCGCTCAGGATCGGTCAAGACTGTCCACAGGCTGCCAAACAAGCTGGGTTTGTCATCCTTACTTTCTTCAGGAACTTTGGGTTCGCGGATTAAGATGAAGACCAACATAGCTGCAAGAATTACCAATCCCGAGCCAAGCCAAAAAGGATAAGCAGGATTCATTTTGTATAGCATCGAGCCACCCAGAAAGGCGATTATCGATCCAATCCCGCCCATGAAGTTGATGACCCCATTTGCCTGAGAACGGTTTTGTGAGGGAGTAATATCTGGCATCAGGGCAACCACGGGGGTTCGCCAAAAAGCCATGCTCAGCAGCAGGGTGGTAGTACAAGCAACAAACAACGGAAGTACAGCCGCAATTGGGATGATACCGAAGGCAATCGCGCCGATCGGGGCACCGATCAAGATAAATGGCATCCGCCGACCAATGGGAGTACGCAGGCGATCAGACCATGCTCCTACCGGTGGCTGGATAAAAAGTGCGGCGATATTGTCCAGGGTCATGAAGAACCCAATCAGGGCTGGCGGTAGGCCAAACTTATCTTGAAGAAAGATGGGCACAAAGGCGTTGTAGGTAGCCCAGATGACGCTGACCCCAAAGAACCCAAATCCAAGCAGGAATATCTTGCCATAATTAAAATCGCATACCGGTCTCCTCTACTCAAGCGATTAATACCAGCAGGTAATTCTTCTTCAGAATGAAAGCCGCCTACTTATCAAACTCCAAACTATCCAAATAGTCGCGATCGGTATCAGAAAGGTCTGCTTTTTCTAGCAAGTCTGGGCGGCGCTGCCTGGTGCGCAGCAGGGCTTGCTGGCGCCGCCACCTGGCAATCCGTCCATGATCGCCGGAGAGGAGGATATCAGGGACGCTCCAGCCGCGGAAGACAGGTGGGCGCGTATAGTGGGGATATTCCAACAGCCCGGTGGCATGTGAATCATCCATTGCGCCACCCGGGTCACCCAGCGCTCCAGGAATCAGTCGGGTAATGGCATCAATGAGGACCAATGCGGGGAGCTCACCCCCGCTGAGCACATAATCGCCGATGGATATTTCATCGGTCACCAGGTGCTGACGGACACGCTCGTCAATCCCCTCATAGCGCCCACACAATAACGCCAGATGTGAATGCTGTGACAGCTCCTGCGCCACTGCCTGGGTGAATACCCTACCCTGAGGGTCGAGCAGGATTATGGGGCAGGAGGGTGGATTGCCGAGTATACCCTCGACGGCAGTGAATATAGGCTCCGGCTTCATCACCATGCCGCCACCGCCGCCGTAGGGAATATCATCACAAACGTGGTGGCGATCGTTGGTCCAATCACGGATGTTGTGCAGCTGGACCTCAACCAGGTTAGACTCTCGGGCGCGCTGCAATATGCTGGTTTCCAAATAGGGGGTGAAGACATCAGGAAAAAGGGTAAATACGTCAAACAGGAGAGGCGTAGTCATTTATTCTGGATTCTAGCTTTAAGCGGAAGGATTAGCAATATAAACACCAATCGTGATTATTTGGTTTGATAATTAACGCCAATTATCCATCCTTGAAATACCTGGCTAATAAATCATCCAGGTCTTTGGAAGTGTGATCTTTCAATATCCTAAAAAAATCGTTGCCGGTAGCTATATGTTCAGCCTCCCTGCTGGCATAGTCCTTCAGGAAGGCAAAGAATTCTTCGTCACCGACCAACGTACGCAGGTCCTGAAAGAATTTTGCCCCGTTCAGGTAGACGGCGTCACGGTAAGGACGGAAAAGGCTAAAATCATAAATCGCACCATCCACCCAGCCTGACGGGTCATAGAAATTCACGCGGTAATACCACCACCAGTTCACAATCGATTCGCCCGAGGCAGTCGGGTAATCGGTGTACACATTTTCATAAAATACATGTTCCATGTAAGTACACATGGCTTCATCCAACCAGGGTTCGAGCGCCTGGTCGTTGCCTACCAGACCATACCACCACTGATGAGCGGTTTCATGAGCAGCAATAAAAGTAAGATAGCCTTGCGGGGTGTTGTCATACAGGTTATAGAACCCGCGGCTGAGGAAGTACAATCCATCATATTCCATCCCATCCAGGAAATCCGCTTCGACCACGCTCAGGCTGGAGTGTGTGTAAGGTGTAAACAATCTGCCATACAGCTCAAGGGCAGCGGCAGTATCATGCAGCACCTGCTCGCCAGCTTTTTGGTCATATAGGAAGGAGTAGCTGTTAATGGTCACATCCCCCATGGTAGTGGTCTGAAGTAAATACTCGGTGCTAGCGGATATAGCAAATGCGCGGGCAGAATCCATATGATATCGATAGACAAGCTCATCCTGCTCTGCCGGGGCGGAAGCTGCCATCAACAGGTTAGAAACCGGCTGCGCCAGGGTGAGTTGGATGTCAAAATCGGCAGCATCTAAGACCTGGTGCTCTCCGAAACCCCATTTGGGGTGGACCAACCACCCCGTGCCCGGCTGGTAGGGAGGAATGTATGGATACCAATCCACAATATTGGTCTGCCTTTGCGAATAGCCGTATGGGACTGGTCGGGTTACGTCAGATGGGAGAGGAATTTCTGGTAGCTCCAAATGGTACACGAGAGTTAATTCCACCTTTTCGCCGATGCTGAGCGGCTGGGTCAGGGGAATCTCAAGATGGGCTTCTTGCAAGTTGTAGTCATTGATTATTTCCCCATTCGCCCAGGTGAGGGAGAGCAGAGTAAAGCTCCCGTACCAGCGGTTAGCCTCAACCACCAGGATCAAGCTTGAGATGATCTCGGATGTTTGATTGTTATAGCGAATCGTTTCAGTGATCGAGAGTGAGTGAGCATAATAATCTAAGACAGCGTCTAGATCATATTGGGTAATGACCTCACCTGCCGCCGCGGGAGTGGCCGAAGCATCAATCACCGTGACCTGGGGTGAAGCTGTCAGTTCAGGTTGAGGCTGGGTGGGTTCTGGATTAGTGGAGACCGATGGGGTATTGGTAACATCCGGATGTATCGTCGGCGTGTACGGCAGTGTAGACTGCGTGATATCCGAACTCCTCGGAGTGGGATACACGCAGCTGATTAATAAAATAAGGCACAGCATAGCAACCAGCGCAATGCGCCAGAATTTCAACCCTGCATTCCTCTCAAGAACAGCCTTCATGCACCCTCAAGTTCGCCATCCTGGTGGGAGTATAACACTGCAGATTAGACCGTAGCACGATAGGGGAAAGTTAGAAATCATCAATGGCAAATCACCCTGCACATCAAAGCTGGTGCAAAGCCAGCATTCCGAGTGATCATTTTATAAGGGAATTCGCAAATATGCCAACAAGAGAGCCATCAACAGGATCGCCACTAGAAGCAAGGAGATCATCAACCATGAAACCGCCGAACGGGCAGGCTTTCGAGCAGTGATGATTACCGGTACAGGTAACACGCGCATTGGCTGGGTTGCATGGGCAGGCTGCGGTACCTCCATTAACAACACGGTGATATTGTCATGACCGCCGCGCTGGTTGGCAAGGTCGATCAACCGGGCAGGGATCCCCTCGAGAGGGTTGGTTTGGAGGATGTCAAGGATCTCGGCATCCTGGACCAGGTCAGTTAGGCCATCGCTGCATAGCATCAGGCGGTCTCCAGGGAATAAACGCAGACCTTGATTAGCTTCTGCCTGGGTATCACTTTCTTTGCTGCTCATGCGCAGCCGAAGATCGGGATTGAGCGCACTCGAGGTACCAAGAAACCGGCGGATGATGTGGGCATTGGGATGCCCGGTGACTTGATCGGGCATCAGCGAACCCTGGGTGAGGGCTTCCTGAACCCAGGTGTGATCCGTTGTCAGGCGGATAAGCCTGGTGCCGCGCTGCAGGTAGAGGCGTGAGTCACCGACAGAGACGGCATACAAGCGACTTCCAATAACCCACCCACACACGCAGGTGGTTCCCATCCCATTAAGCGCCGGGTTTTCCTTGGCACGGTCAAGGATGATTTGATTGGTGCAGGTAAGCGCCTGCTTCAAGATTTGAGCGGGTTGATGGGCAGGACTTTCAGCGACATACTTGTTGATATGTTCGACGGCGATTTGCGCTGCAACCTCTCCACCGTGATGCCCACCAATACCATCGGCAAGTAGTGCCAGGACAGATGGCGTATGGTCATCAGCGCTGAAGCGGAAAGCGGAAACTGAATATCGATCTTCGTTCAGCTTACCTTTCAAACCCGGATTAGAGGCAGCGGCAATGTGCAGGTGGGGATGGGAGGTAGAGATCACTGATGCGGCTCCAGGGGTGTAACAGTAATCTTACGCGGCTGACCCGGATCAGAAAGCTGGAAGCGAAGACCTATCCTTCCCAGGTGTATGATATCCATATGCCGCAATCGCGTGCCGGTAGAAACAACCGGCTCATAGTTCACCCAGGTACCGGCGATGGTTCCAGCATCGGTGATCAGGAACGATATATCAGATCGTTGGATGCGAGCATGGAGCCCTTCTATTGAAGGGTCGGTGATAACGTGACTAGCAAGGTGCGGATCACTACCTAGAGAAATAGCCTCGGTGGTCATCTGCAATGGAGCAGGAATAGTAGGCTCGTCAAACCCCACCAGGGGGATCAAATAAGCAATGGCAGGGATGGGTAGTTCTTCTTGCCTGAACCAGGGCAATCGTTCAAACCAACCTTTTAAACGCGGACTTACTATAACAGATTCAATGACAGCGGTTTTGATTGGGCTATTTACCAGGTTCTCCGGCTGGCCTGAGCTGGTGTGAGATCCCACCGGGCGGGTTTTTTCAGTCCCGCCCATACCATTTCTAACCTGTCCAGGATGCGGCTTGGGGCGGATGTGCCCACCTAAGATAAGCACCAACAACAGTAGAGATGCTGAAACAACAACGCCTGCGACCAATAACAAGGGTCTTTTTTGTGAAACCGCGATAAACATACCTTGAGCGGTGGATGGAACGATGATCCTCACCGACGTAGCACTGGTCTTCCCAGCCAGTCCCAGATTGTCTATAGCTTCGACCACCAGGGTATGCACACCTGCCTGGGTATAGGGTCGCAAATCCCATACAAACCTATCAAAAGGAGCTTGGGAGTTTTCAACGTTAACGACTCCGTCAACATAGAGGCGCGTAAGGGTGAGCGGACGGGCATAACCATCCGGGAAAGCTACGTTAATGTTCAAGACTTGCTCATCGGGCAGTAGATCAGCACTTATCGCCGCCGTCCCGGGGGTTGGTTGAGCAGCGAAGGTGCGTACAATTTCACTGGGTGCATCCAGCAGGGTTGGGGCGGGTAATTTTAAATTGAGCTCATAGGATTGGGGTGAAGAGGTGACTAGCTCGGTGGGAGTGGTCACCTGACCAACCACCTGGTGGGTGCCTGGGGCAGTGACCTGCGAGCTGAACCCGAGCTGGTAGATATAACGTAGAGGTTCGAGCAAGGTTTCCAGATCGGGGACAGGCTCGTCGCGCGAAAAAGCGAAAAAAGCTCCATGCGTCTGGTCTGCCAGGCTGCGCAACTGGTTGATTTCGGGCGATTCAAAAACCTCTGGGGCGGCGAGTAGCCACACATAGATATGAATATTTTGCTTATTCGCACTGGAAATGATCGACTGAAGACCCAATGAAACGTCGGTTCCTTGGGGAGGGGTAATAAACAGGATGGCGCGTTCCATTCCATACCTGGCGGTGGGATCAGAGGCAACCTGCAAGGCTGCGGCAAGCACTTCAAGACTGGGAACGGCATCCTGTTCCCCAGGTAAATAATCTTCAAGGGCAGTTAAAAGCAAAGCCGGGTCGGATGAATGGGTTAGCTGCGGGCCACCCATGCTAAGTAAGCTGAAGTCATCCACCCCCGCAGGCTGGTTGAACCAGGTGCCGGCAAGGAGACCCTGTAGCAAATGCTCATAGCGCGAGACACCCATGGAATCACGGATGCTAAACGCAGCACCAGGAGACGTGGCAACCACAAACTGGACGCCTGGAGCTAGCTCTACCAGCTCAGCAACTGGCACGGATACTCCGTCCTCCAGGATGCTGACATCCTGAGGAGTGAGGTCATGGACGAATCCACCGGACGGGTCATGGACATCCAGGTAGGTAATTAGATGAGGAAAATCTCCGGTATCCGGAGGAGATAAGACGGCAGTAGTCCCAGATTGGGCAGAAGCACTGCCCACGCAGACAAGGAAGATGGTTAACAGGGTGGTGACAATGGGTAAAAAGCGCCCAGGGCTAACAGACATGCACGGTATTGTAGCACAACAGGAATCAAAAAGGCACGGCGATTCGACCACCGTGCCCAGGGACAATTATGGAATAGGTGTTACTTCGGGTGTCACCTGTGGAGTGACTTCCAGCGGAACCTCTGTCGTTACAGAACCGGTTGAGACCGGGGTGCCAATGGCAGCTGGTGTCGCTGAACCTGCGGATAGAGCCGCGGCATCGGCGGCTGTATTAGGCATACCAGCAGTGATCCAGGCCTGATATATGGCGACTAATTCCGGCGGAAGAGCGCGGGTGGGGGGCATTGGGTTTCCAGCATCAAGCCCCTCGACGCGGTTCAGCATCTGCATGGTGTTGCACAGCAGATCACCCGCAATCAGGTTTGGAGCATGGTCGCCAGTTTTGATCGTGTTGTCATAGTTATCCATGATGTAATTATTGTTCTTCTTGCCCGCACGGTGGCAGGAGACACAATAGCGTTTCTGAATAGCGGAGATATGTACTTCATAGGAGGGCACCTCGCCCGCGGCAAGCGTTGGGATGGCGTTGGCAGAAGAAACCTCCTGAGGTAGCTCAACCCGGTCATCCCAGGAGTAGCGCATGAAGGTGACCATGGCATCAATGTCGGATGGTCCCAGCGCGCCTCCAAAAGCACGCGCAAAGGGCTGCATACCCAAATCCTGCTGACCATAAGAAATAATATCCGCCAAAGTCTGGTCATCACGGGTGTACATTTCATCCTTGCTGTTGATGGGCTTCATGATGAAACCTTCGAGCCCTTCGACCCCCTTGACCTCTCCGCCTTCACCTTCTGGACCATGGCATTCCGTGCAATTTACCGAATAGAGGTCTTGCCCGGCGAGGATTTGTTCGGGGACGGTTCCGGCGATAGTGCCGGTCACCTCCTGGGCCGGGGTGGTGGCAACCGCCATAACGGTGAGGACTACGATACCAACCACCATCACCGTCATGATACCGATAGCCCATGGGCGGGCCTTCCAATAGCGGCGCGAATTGCGATCGAAGAAGGGCAGCAAGATTAATGCCAGTACTGCAAGGATCGGAATGATAGTTGTACCAAGCCATTCCAGCGTTCCGGGGAAATATTTGAGCATTTGGAAGAGGAACAGGAAGTACCATTCAGGGCGAGGAACGTAGGCAGAATCGGACGGGTCAGCTTTTGGCTCCTGGGAGACACCGATCCAGGTGGCAAGGATGACCAGGATGATAAAGAGAGCCAGAGTGATAACGACGTCTTTGTAGATTATATCGGGCCAGAACTTGACCCCGTTCTGTTTTTCCTGGGAATATTTTTCTTTGTATTGTTTCTTTTGCTCTTCGTTCACGGCAGTCTCCTTTTTCTAGTCTTCTTCTTTGGGGACTGAAGAGATTCCCAGGCGAATGACCATGTAGAGATGAACGCCGATCAAGCCAGCAATCATGGCGGGGAACCACCAGATATGAACCGAGAAGAAACGAGCCAGGGTAACAGCAGAGAGGTCGCTGCCACCCCGCAGTACTTGATTAATGAAATTGCCGATAAAAGGTACGGTGCCAGCGATGGATGTGGCAACCGTGGTAGCCCAGTAAGCACGTTGGTTCCAGGGGAGCAAGTAGCCGGTAAAACCCATGCCCAAGGTGAGGAGGAGTAAGAATACACCAGTGACCCAAGTGAATTCGCGTGGATATTTATAAGCACCAAAGTAAAATGTGCGCAACATATGGAAGAAAACGATCAACACCATCAAGCTGGCGCCCCAATGGTGGATGCCGCGGATCAACCAGCCGTAGCTGACGCCAGTCATAATGTATTGGATGCTGTCATAAGCATGGTCGGGCGAGGGGACATAATAAACGGTGAGCATGATACCCGTGATTCCCTGGAGGACGAAAAGGAACAGACTGGCACTCCCCAGGGTGAACCACCAATTAACTTTAGGCACTTTACGGTCAAGGACTGTGGAATAGATCGTCTTGAGCCCGAGCCGTTCATCTAACCAGTTGAAGGTCTTTTGGAACATACCTAACTCCCCACGAAGTGGATGTAGAGAATATCTTCCTCGATCTTGGTTTCGTACGCTTCCAGAGGTCGAGGTTGAGGACCTTTAATGATCTGCCCGTCGATATCAAAATAAGCATCGTGGCAGGGGCAGATATAGACGGTTAATTCAGGCTTCCAGTTTACACGGCAGCTCAGATGGGTGCATTTGTTGGAGAGCGCCACACATGTACCATCATCCTGTTTGACGATATAAACGCCGTAACTATTGACGGTTTTCTCCCAGCCATTGACTTTTGTGCGGTTGAAATTAAATAAAGTTGGAGTACCGACCGGGTAATTCGCTACCGGACCCACTGGTATCCAGGCATCGGCAGCTACCTTTTGGAGAGATGGGGCAACCAGGTAACCGATGGCGGGTATACCGATTAAGGCACCCATAACCGTGCCTGTGGCAGCAGTTACAATGGCGACGAATTCGCGGCGGCTCATATGGGGGGAACTGGGCATGTGTACCTCCTGGTGAGCAGTGTGTTTATGCCAATGATTAAAACCGGGAAGACGATCTTCCTGTTGGGTGCGATGAGCAGCTTGGTATGCATATTGTACATCAATGACACAGGAAGACCGTCTTATCCCGCACATATAATTGTAGAACATATCATGTTATGATGATAAGGATAAGTAATATGAATAATCCATGAGTTTCATCACTAATACCTAATGTAGGACAAATGGGATAATTGGGAAACCCAATTTCGTAATTTTTGTGAGGATAAAGGAGGAGAACATGGCTTATGGTAAGTACTCTGGCTTCAGGGGTTTGTTCTACAACGCAGGCGGTTCGTATCATTCCTTCTCACTCCACCGCCTCACCGCAATGGGGATTTGCTTATTCGTTGGGATGCATGTGCTCTCATCCTTCTCAATGCAGCAATTACTAGGCACCTGGGGGACAACGATCAATATCATCTACGAATCATGGTGGTTCCAAATTTTGGTCGTCTTCTGTGTGCTCTTCCATACAATCAATGGCGTGAGGGTCGTCATCCTAGATATATGGCCTAAACTGCTTAAGTATGAAAGGGATGCAGTCTACCTTGAATGGGCGATCTTTATCCCAATTTACGCCCTGACGGTGTTTATCATTGTCACAAATGCCCTGACCCCCGCGGCTTAGCAAAGGAGATAAGGATATGCGACCTCGTTACGTCCCACAACGCGGCATTAACCTTGATTACCTGATGTGGCTGTTTACCCGTATCTCCGGGCTGGGGATCGTGGTTCTGGCATTGATCGGGCTAATTTTGGCGATGTATATGGGGGCTCGCCTGCAGATGGACCTGCCCACCGTTTTGCGCTGGACATTCTTCCCCAACTCAAGCCATGTGGTCAACAGCAACATCCCCGACGTGACCCTGGGATGGGCAAATGCTTTCTGGCAGATCATGCAGTTCTTGATCATCTTCCTGGCGTTCACCCACGCAGCCAACGGTCTGCGCATGATCGCTGAGGACTATATCGGTCACACGTTATGGCAGCCATTCGTTCGGGCGTTATTTGCACTGCTCTGGATGGCAATGATCATTATCGCCGTCTACGTAGTAATCGGTTCTGCTTATTAACGCAGACACAGGATGTGAGGAGCCATAACATTATGAAAAAACACCAATTTGAGGTCATCGTAATCGGAGCGGGAGGTGCTGGCTTAATGGCAGCTCTCTATGCTTCGAAGACTGCCAATACTGCCGTGATCAGCAAGCTGTACCCGACCCGCTCGCACACCGGAACTGCCCAGGGAGGGGTGGGGGCAGCTCTGGGAAACGAAGAAGAGGACCATTGGGAATGGCACACCTTTGATTCGGTCAAAGGAAGCGACTATTTAGGTGATCAGGATGCTATCGAGTTCATGTGTTACGAAGCGGTGCAGGCAGTGTATGAGCTCGAGCATTATGGTTTACCATTTTCTCGCACGCCTGAGGGCAAGATCGCCCAGCGCCCATTCGGTGGACATACCAATAACGTGACCGGCAAGCCAGTCAGGCGGGCATGCTACGCAGCTGACCGTACCGGGCACATGATCCTGCAGACCCTCTACCAGCAGTGCCTGAAGAATAACGTCAATTTCTTCGATGAATTCCAGGTGGTGGATTTGCTGGTGGTCAACGGGGCGGCTGCCGGGGTGGTAGCAATCGAGCTCGGGACATCCGAATTACACGTATTCCATGCAAAATCAGTCATCCTGGCTACAGGCGGTCACGGAAGGGTGTGGGACATCACCTCTAACGCCTATGCTTACACCGGAGATGGAATTGCCATCGCCATGCGGCATGGCATCCCAACGGAAGACATGGAATTCTTCCAGTTCCACCCCACCGGAATTTATAAGCTGGGCATCCTGATCACCGAAGGAGTGCGAGGTGAAGGAGGGGTGCTGATCAATGGAAAAGGCGAACGCTTCATGGAGAGATACGCACCCAGAGTGAAGGACCTAGCTTCACGGGATGTGATCAGCCGCGCCATGTATCTGGAGATTAAAGCTGGCAACGGCGTCAACGGTCAAAATTACTTGTACTTGGACGTCCGACCGGAGACGGTGAACAAATACGCAGCCTTGGATGGTCGTAAACGCCCGGATGGCTCAGAGTATAAAATGACCGGCGAAGAGATCATCGCCAAATTGCCGGATATTGTAGACTTTGCTCGAACTTACCTGGGCGTAGACCCGGTAGCACAGCCCATGCCTGTCCAGCCGACAGCTCACTACACAATGGGTGGGATCCCCACTAATAAATATGGTGAAGCGGTGGTCGATGAGAACAATACCGTCATGCCGGGGTTGTATGCGGCAGGTGAAGTGGCATGCGTTTCTGTCCACGGGGCTAATCGCCTGGGGACGAATTCTCTGCTGGACCTGATCGTATTCGGAAAACACGCAGGGCTTCGGGCGGCTGAGTTTGCCAGAGGCGCAGATTTTCAATCCCTGCCCACCGACCCAACCGAGTTCTCCCAGACCCAGTTCGACCTCATCCGCAACGCCCAGGGCAATGAGAAAATACTGGAAATTTCCAGCAAGATGAAAGCCATCATGATGGATTGCGTGGGGATGTTCCGCACCGGTGACGGGATGCAGTCGGCATTGGAGACCGTGCGTGAGCTGCGCGAGCGTTACAAGCACATCCCACTGCACGACCAGGGGAAAATCTTCAACACAGAGATGATCAACTTGTGGGAGCTGGGCAACTTATTGGAGATTGCTGAGCTCGTGACAGTGTGCGCTCTTGCACGCATGGAAAGCCGTGGGGCACATGCTCGTGATGATTACCCCAAACGCGATGACGCCAACTGGCTGAAGCATACATTATCCTGGATAAAACCGGATGGCGCGATTGAGCTGCGCTACAAACCAGTTGTAATCACAAATTACCAGCCTAAAGAGCGAGTTTATTAGAAGAGGTGCCAGCCATGGAAGTAAAAGTCAAAGTCTTCCGCTTTAATCCTGAAAAAGACAAACGACCGCATTACGAAACCTATAAACTGGAAGCTCAGCCCACGGACCGCGTTCTGGATATGCTGGAATATATCAAAGGATATTATGACGGCACACTTTCATTCCGGCGTTCTTGCGCCCATGGAATTTGCGGCTCTGATGCGATGCGCATCAATGGGCGCAACCACCTGGCCTGCAAGGCATTACTCAAGGACATGCATTCAAAGCATATTACCGTCGAACCGATACTTGGGCTAAAAGTGATCAAAGACCTGATCGTTGACATGGACCAGTTTTTCAGCCACTATAAATCGGTGATGCCGTATTTCGTCAATGATGAGCCAGCCCCGCCCCAGGAGCGGCTGCAAAGTATTGATGAACGCGAACGCTTCGACGATACCACCAAGTGCATCCTGTGCGCCTGCTGCACCACCTCCTGCCCGTCTTTTTGGGCAAGCGACCAATATATGGGACCAGCAGCAATCGTGGCGGCACACCGCTTCATATTTGACAGCCGCGATAGAGCAGCCGCTGAGCGGTTGAGGATTCTAAATGATCAGTTTGGTGTATACCGCTGTCACGTGATTTTTAACTGCACCGAGTGCTGCCCGCGCGAAATTGAGATCACCCAGGCGATCGGGGAGGTAAAAGCTGCCATCGTCACGGGTCGGTTACGATAGAAATCCATCCACAGAAATCCAACTTCTCGGGAGGTTAAGCTCCCGGGATTTTTTATATGTCTATGTTTCCATGCTATAATTTCGGGCGATAGCCCCCGTAGCTCAAAGGATAGAGCGAGGCTCTCCTAAGGCCGAGGTTGTGGGTTCGACTCCCGCCGGGGGCGCCAAAAGTTGTCTTACAATTTGCTTTTAACCCTTGTCAAAATTGATACTATCGTGTATTATTAAATATGATGAATGTCTGGGTGCCCCCCTCACCCAGGCATTCATCATTTAAATCCACCTTGAAGCCCCATTACCGACTCACAACCATCACCCCACTCAGATCGTAGGTCATCGCGCCGTTTATTCGGACGGGTACAAGCTCACCAACAGGTGCACTGCCTTCCACGATGACCAACCCATCAATCTCAGGTGCATCCCGGTAGCTACGACCGAGGGATAACCCATCACCCTGTCCTTCGAAGAGCACGTCCAGGGTCTTGCCTATATAGCGCTGGTTGCGCTCAAGAGAAATATCCTGCTGAAGTGCCATCAACCTATCGTAGCGCTCTTCCTTGACCTCCGGCGGAACCGGGTCTCCTAATGGCTCACTGGCTGTACCCGGTTCGAAGGAGAATTGAAACGTCCCAACCCGGTCAAAGCGGATCTCTTTAACGAAATCCATCAGGGTCTGGAATTCAGCTTCAGTTTCGCCGGGATAACCGACGATAAAAGTCGTCCGTAGTGCCAGATCCGGCATGGCGATCCGCATTTTTTCCAGGGTGCGGTGCACCCAATCCATATTGGCAGGTCGCTTCATGCGCTGGAGTGTATCGGGGTGAGCGTGCTGCAGGGGCATATCCAGGTAGTGCAGGATATGCGGGGTGGTTGCCATCACCTCGATCAGCCGGTCGGTCACATAACCGGGGTAAGCGTACATGATTCGCACCCAATCCAATTGAGGCACAGCCTGTGTAATTTTTTCGAGCAGGCGGGCGAGACCATCCTTCAATCCGAGATCATAACCATAATCGGTGGTATCCTGAGCAATCAGGTTGATCTCATGCATCCCCATGGCGCCTAATTGGTGCACCTCATCGACAATGACATCCATCGGCCGGCTGACAGCGGGACCCTTGATGAGCGGAATGGCGCAAAATGCACACGGACGGCGACAGCCATCGGCAATCTTCACAAATGCGCTTTTCCCTTGAATACCGGCGCGCAGCACGCCATGCTCATCGGTGCCCACTGTAGCAACGTCCGGCAGGTGATAGAGCGGTTTGGGATGTTGTCCATGCCGCAAAGCATCTACCACATCGAGGATATCCATCCAGCGTCGCGTCCCGAGAATGCCATCGATCCCATGCACCCGTTGGGCAACTTCAGCCCCATAGCGTTGAGTTAGGCAACCTGCGGCGATTAATATCTGCCCCGCCTGCTTCTTATCTGCCAGCTCCTGGAGGACCCCGAAGGACTCTTCCTTCGCCGGACCGATGAAACCGCAAGTGTTTACTATCAACACCCTGGCTTTAGACGGCTCGTCGGTGGACTGATACCCCGCAGAGGCTAAAATTTGAGCCATCGAGGCTGAATCAACAGTATTCTTGGCACAACCAAGTGAAATCATGTGGAAAGATTTATTCTTCATTTCTATTTCGAGTAGAAATTAATTATGGTCGCGGCGTCGGTGAAGGCGTGGCGGTTGGACCGTTCAAAGTGCCCGTGGGAGTGGGAGTGATCGTGCCAGTGGGGACGGGGGTATTCGTCGACGGGAAAGCAGGCGTGGCAGTCTCGACCCCACTAATGGTAAAGATGCGTTCAACCACTTCACCTACTGCTCCCAACTGGCCAAGGTCATCCTGGTTGAAAAAAACCTTGAGGCTGGAGCCATCCCCAGTCAGCAGCTCGATGCGTTCATTACCGGCAAATGTATATGCACTGCCCGGCGTCACCCTGCCTTCAAACACGGTCTCTCCATCCACTATCACACGCATCCAGGCACGCTGGTTAGCGATTATGTTCACTTGAATGGGGGCGTTCTCGAGACCTGGGGTGGAAGCAATTAAGACCGGCGTTGCTGTCTGCTGCAGAGTCCCGCTAATCGTTATGGAATCAATGACTTCCGTCGCGACAGCTGAAACCGCAATGCCGGGTGTGAGGCCGGGAGTGCCGGTCAAAGCCGCTTCTGGCGAAGACAGCAAGATTACGGATACGGGAGGCGCAGTTGGCGATGGTTGCTTAGCTGAATTCAGCTTCGAGATACGCAGGGCACCCCAGATGGAAAACCCCAGCAGGAAAACGATAATGAACCCGCCAACGAATAAATCCATGGAGAATAAACGTTTCAGCTGCGAAGGCCGCGCAGGAAGCCTGCCATCATCTTTTTGACTCTGGGAGGTTGTGGAGGGGTTCCTGGCAGCCTGGCGATCGTAAAGATCGGCTTGCAAGCCATCGGCAAAGCGCAGCAAGACGGCTTCGGTATTGAGACCTAGGAAAGAAGCGTAATTACTTAGCATGCCCCTTCCCTGGACCGGGGATGGTAAATGGGATATATCCCCAGATTCAAGGGCCTGGATATAGTGCATGCGGATATGGGTATGCCGCTCGACATCCCCAAGAGATAAGCCCATCAACTCACGCTGTGATTTAAGCGTGCTGCCAAGCTCTGTAAAAATAGCCTCCGAGCTGGTAGGTGATGCGCTGATTTCATTTGTGATTGAAGGAGAAGCGACCAAAGGCTGGCTTGATGATGCGTCGTTTTCCAGCAGGCGGATGAGCGTAGACGAATCCAGCTTTAAATAATCCCCATAGGCGCGTAAAAAACCTCGTAGCTGGGCTGTTGAGGGCAGTGATGCGAACTTATCGGATTCCAAGGCTTCCAGGTAGTGCAAGCGGATATGCGTCGCTTGAGCTGCCTGGTCCAGACTCAAAGATTGTGATTCACGCCTGCCTGGCGGAGCTGAGTACCAATGGACATCGACTGTATTATACAGCAGGCTTAAACGATAACACGGGTGCTGTATGGAGAGGTTGCGCCCATCCAGTACCCGTTTTATGATTATCTGAACTGCAAGATCATTCAGTTTCGGATTCGGTTTCGATTTCCGCTTCGGATTCGTCGGCAGGTTCAGGCTCGACTTCAACTTCCTCAACCACCTGAACGGCAGCCTTGCCTGGAACAGGGGCAACGTATGCCTCGCCTTCGCGGTAAACGATCACATCAATGGTGGGGATGAGATCCACCGTGAGGCGGATATGGACCTTATACTCACCTAACATGCGTAATGGTTGAGAATCAATCTGGCGGCGGGCAACTTCCACGCCTGATTTTGCCTTCACGGCATCGGCAATCATTTGGGAGGTCACAGACCCGTATAATTTGCCCGTCTCGGAAGCTTTGGCAGGAAAGACCAGGGTAAGCCCGGCAAGCTGCTTGGCAACAGCGTCCATCTCTTGATTAACGATCGCGCGCTGGACGTTGGCTTTTTCTTTGATGCGCTCAGACATTTTAAGCGACTCGGCAGTCGCCAAAATTGCCATGCCTTGAGGAAGCAGATAATTACGACCGTAACCGTCTGCAACCCGCTTTACGTCGCCAGCGCGACCCAATTTATACACATCTTTCAGGAGGAGTACTTTCATTTTCTCAAGCCCTTTCGTTATCTGCAAAATTTTGCCTGGGCGAAGGGTACAACGCCGCAGGCAAGGTGGGATTTTACCAGGAATATGGAGGTGAGTCAACGATTATAATAAACTGATGCCCAGCCGTTCACGCTCACAGAGGGTTGAAGCGATCGTCCTGCGCCACACAGATTGGGGTGAGGCAGACCGCCTTCTCTGGTTGTTCACGCGCGAAATTGGGAAAGTGAAGGTGGTGGCAAAAGGAGTGCGTAAGCCGCGCTCACGAAAAGCCGGACACCTGGAACCATTTACCCGCGTGGATCTGCAGCTGGCACATGGACGGGATTTACTCATCGTGACCCAGGCTGAGGCGAAAGAGGCGTACCAGTGGCTGCGCGAGGACCTTGTACGCATGGGGTATGCCTCATATATTATCGAATTATTGGACCGGTTCACCTACGAGGAAGGTGAGAATATCGGTTTGTATCGCCTGTTAAGTGAGACTCTGAGGCGAATAAATGAGGAACCCGATCCGGCGTTCGCGGTACGTTATTACGAGGTCAGGCTGCTTGACCTGGTTGGTTTTCGCCCGCAGCTGATCCACTGCGTAAATTGTGGAGAGGAAATTCGGGCTGAAGACCAATACTTCTCGTTTGAGAAGGGTGGGGTGATTTGCCCAAAATGCGGGGCTAAAGAAGCGGGAGTACGCCTTGTGACCATGCCGGCTTTACATATACTCAGGCATTTCCAGAGATCAAATTACGCTGAAGCACAACGCGCCAGGCTATCAGTAGGGGTAGACCTGGAGCTTGAAAACCTGATGGGGAATTATCTTACCTATCTCCTCGAGCGAGGGTTGAATACACCAGAATTCCTGAAACGGGTGCGCAAGTTGGCTGATACTGGGGATGATTTAAGCTAACCTTCCAATATAGAGCTTCACAACAATCGTTGTGTACCGTACATGTGAGGTTGTGATGCAATCATGTGAGGGTGGGTTCTCTATATATCTTTCTTTTTTGTGGAGCTATACCTGTAGATTTCTGCTTGATATTTTTACATAAAACACTTGACTTAGAGTCAACTCCAAGTGATACACTATAAATAAGAGGTGAATATATGAAGATCGCGGAAGTAAGTGAACGATATTCTATTTCGTCAGATACGCTGCGTTATTATGAGCGGATTGGTTTAATCCCACCGGTAAATCGCAATGGAAGCGGTATCAGAGATTATATCGATACTGATGTGAAGCGGGTTGAATTTATCAAGTGCATGAGGAGCGTGGGGTTGCCCATTGAAGTGCTGATTGAATATGTCAGATTGGTTCAACAAGGTGACGCCACCATCGAAGCCAGAAAAGATATTTTAAAGGATCAGCGAGACTTGCTCGCGGCTAAAATGAAAGAAATGCAAAAAACTTTAGACTTGTTGGATTATAAGATAAACGTATATGAACACACGGTACTGGAAAAAGAGAAAGAAATAATTCATACTGATGATCAAGCCTTAGAAATTATCTAATAAAATAAATGATGGGAGTGCATAAAATGCAAAAGCGTCAACTTGGAAAGAGAAACCTGGAAGTCTCGGCTCTTGGCCTTGGCTGTATGAGAATGAGCCACGATGAATACCCCATTCCCGACAAGCAGGAGATGATCGCATTTCTTCACGCCGCAGTTGACCGTGGCATCACCTTCTTCGATACGGCCGAAGTCTACGGTCCATGCACAAACGAAGAGCTGGTCGGCGAAGGCCTCGCCCCCTTCCGTGGGCAGGTGGTGATCGCCACAAAGTTCGGGTTCAAACACGATCCACAAAAGGGGCCGAGTCCAGCGTTTGGCCTGGATAGTCGTCCAGAGCAGATCAAGCGAGTCGCCGAGGCTTCGCTCAAGCGGCTCAAGGTGGATGCTATCGATCTGTTCTATCAACATCGGGTAGACCCATCAGTGCCTATCGAGGATGTTGCGGGAGCGGTGAAAGACTTGATCCAGGCAGGCAAGGTGATACACTTCGGTCTTTCCGAAGCAGGAGCAAATACGATCCGCCGTGCCCACGCAGTCCAGCCAGTCACAGCAGTTCAGAGCGAATACTCACTGTGGTGGAGAGAATCTGAAGCGGAAGTGCTGCCTGCTTGCGAGGAACTCGGGATTGGTTTCGTGCCATTCAGCCCACTGGGTAGGGGCTATCTTACGGGAAAGATTGACGAAAATACAACATTTGCCAGTGTTGATATCCGCAGCCGCATGCCACGCTTCACCCCGGAGGCTCGAAAAGCAAACAAGGTCGTGGTGGATCTGCTAGCTAAGATCGGAGAACTGAAGGGAGCGACACCAGCTCAAATCGCCCTCGCCTGGCTGCTTGCTCAAAAGCCGTGGATTGTTCCCATCCCGGGCAGCCGGAAGCTAGAGCGCCTGGATGAAAATATCGGAGCACTGGCTGTCGAACTTACATCAACTGATCTCCAGGAGATCGAAAGTGCAATCTCGAAGATTACGGTGCAAGGAACACGATATCCCCAAGAAATAGAGCGGCTAATCAATCGTTGAGCAAGCCACTGTATAAGGAATTTTGAAAATGGCAACTTGGACGAACGACGAGCTCAACAAGCTCGGAAGTGCAGAAGAAATGGAGCTCACATCTCTCCGTGGTGATGGCACGTGGCGAAAGCCGGTGACGATTTGGGTCAGTCCGCTACGGTGATGATCTTTACGTCCGCTCAGTAAACGGTCGCACCGGCGCCTGGTTCCGTGGCACACAGGTGCGTCACGAAGGCCATATCCATGCTGGTGGCGTTGACAAAGATGTCACCTTCGTGGACGCCGACCCAGGTATTAACAACCAGATTGACGAAGCTTACCGCACAAAGTACCGCCGCTATGGGCCGAGTATTGTCAACACAATCATTACTCCGGAAGCACGCTCCTCAACAATCAAACTAGTGCCGTGTGCAACCAACGCTTAATCAATTTTATTAGTGAGATCTCGCACCCATGCAACTAAAAGGAGAAGGCCATGGAATATGTACGATTAGGTTCAACCGGGATGAAAGTCTCACGCATCTGCCTCGGTTGCATGGGGTTTGGGGATGCGGAGCGGTGGGTTCACAAATGGGTTCTCACCGAGGAAAATAGCCGGCCGATCATTAAGAAAGCCCTCGAGCTGGGGATCAACTTCTTCGATACAGCCAACGTTTATTCCATTGGAAAGAGTGAGGAGATCCTCGGACGCGCTTTGAAGGATTTCGCCAATCGGGACCAGGTCGTCATTGCCACCAAGGTACGCGGTAAAATGCACGACGGACCGAATGGCGAAGGTCTGTCGCGCAAGGCGATCCTAAGCGAGATCGACAAAAGCCTGAAGCGGCTTGAGGTGGATTATGTCGACCTTTACCAGATCCATCGCTGGGATTACGAAACTCCAATTGAGGAGACGATGGAAGCGCTACATGACGTGGTGAAGGCCGGCAAGGTCCGTTACATCGGAGCTTCTGCCATGTTCGCCTGGCAGTTCCAGAAAGCGCTGTATGTTGCTGAGAAGCATGGGTGGACCCGCTTCGTCTCGATGCAGGATCATCTGAACCTCATCTACCGTGAAGAGGAACGTGAGATGCTGCCACTTTGCCGCGAGGAGAAGATCGGTGTGATCCCGTATAGTCCACTCGCATCGGGAAGATTGACGCGTGACTGGTCATCGGAAAGCACTCTTCGTTCCGAAACCGATCAAATCGCGAAAAGCAAATACGATGCGACAGCCGAAACGGATCGACGAGTGGTGGTGCGGGTCGCGGAGATTGCAGAAAAGTATGGGGTTCCGCGCGTGCATATCGCACTCGCCTGGTTGTTACAGAAAGAGCCTGTGACCGCGCCCATCATTGGGGCAACGAAGATCACCCATTTGGAAGATGCCGTCGGCGCTCTGTCCGTTAAACTGACGCAGGAAGATGTGGCATACCTGGAAGAACCTTATGTTCCGCATCACATCGTTGGTCATCAATAAAAAGGATCAGGAATCAGGAGAAAGCAATGGAGTTTGTTAGGTTTGGATCAACCGGTATGAAAGTATCGCGCATCTGCCTGGGCTGCATGAGCTACGGAGGGTCAACTGAGCGCTGGCCATGGGCGTTGGATGAAAAAAACAGCCTGCCGTTCATCAAACAAGCGCTGGAATTGGGGATCAATTTTTTCGATACCGCTAATGTTTACTCTAATGGGCTGAGCGAACATGTGGTTGGTAAAGCACTGCGTGAGTATGCTTCCCGCGAAGAGGTGGTGATCGCCACCAAGGTGTATTTCGATATAGGTCCTGGACCCAACGATCGCGGCCTCTCCCGAAAACATATCCTAAGCTCGATCGATGCCAGCCTCAAACGGCTGGGGACGGATTACGTCGATCTGTACCAAATCCACCGCTGGGATTATGAAACCCCGATTGAGGAGACTCTGGAAGCCCTGAATGACGTAGTAAGGGCTGGAAAAACCCGCTACATCGGTGCCTCATCCATGTATGCCTGGCAGTTTGCCAAAGCCCTTTACATCTCGGAGTTGCATGGTTGGGCGCGTTTCGTTTCCATGCAGCCCCATTACAACCTGATTTACCGGGAGGAGGAACGCGAAATGCTCCCCCTCTGCAACGATCAGAAGGTCGCCGTTATTCCCTGGGCACCGCTGGCCAAAGGGAGATTGGCGCGTAAACCATCGAATGAACAGGATGAATCATATCGTGCCCAGACGGATGCCATTGGTAAACGTTTGTATAATGATGGAGACTTAACCATCGCACAAGCGGTCAGTGATGTGGCAGAAGCCCGTAAAGTGCCCATGGCTCAGGTAGCCCTGGCCTGGATGCTCTCTAAACCGGTGATCACCGCCCCAATCATTGGCGCTACCAAGCCTCATCATCTGGACGATGCTGTTGCTGCCATCTCTGTGCAGCTCTCTCCAGATGAAATCCGTTATTTGGAACAAGCTTATCAACCTCATCCAATACTCGGTTATGCGTAATTAGCAAAACCAAGCCGCGCTTCTACAACGGAACGTGCGTCCTGGTTTCTATAACTGTGATCAGGGCACCCAAATTGGTTGAAGGTGAAACGCAGAATGATATGATAGTTTTTAACTAGAATTGAGCAAAAGTAGTTTTTGAATGCAATATTGCATGAGGGTATAGGTTCTCCGGTTTTTATGCATACACCGGTAATATAAAAATCCATTTCCTCTCCTAATGACAACTCTTGTCTGCGAATTTGCTTGCCTCAGACTTATGTCACTTTCATCCTATCTAATTTGTGCTAAATTACACTATTTTGTGCATCCTGGCACAAGTATGCTATAGATGAAACCTGAGGAGAAATCGGGATCCATGCGAGGAAAGTTGCATAGTTTCGCCCATTGTGTCGCTTTATTGTAATTAAAGATTGCTAAGCGACGATTTTGCATTATTGTACAGGTAACAATTTGTGTCCGGATTATCAGGTGCCCTTTTTATCGAAGTGACACATTGTTCGAGGAGAAACACCGGATGAGACCAACCAGTAGAGGCAGCCCCAAGATCGGTGTGTATATATGCCATTGTGGCACCAACATTGCCGGCATGGTGGATGTGGAAGCAGTCACCAACCATGCAGCTGCATTGGATAACGTGTTGGTTGCCCGCCATTACACCTATATGTGTTCAGACCCAGGCCAGGCTCTTATTAAGGATGATATCCGCAGTGAGGGCCTGAATCGTATCGTGGTGGCTTCTTGCTCACCGTTGATGCATGAGACCACATTCCGCAGGGCATGTGCCGAGGCAGGGCTCAACCCATTCTTGTTCCAAATGACCAATATCAGGGAGCACTGCTCGTGGGTGTCGGAAGACCCAGCCGGTGCGACGCAAAAAGCCATGGCGCTGGTATCTGCCGCGGTGAACAGGGTGCAGTACCAGGCGCCACTCGAGGCTCGCCAGGTGGATATGAAACAGTCTGCCGTGGTGGTGGGGGCAGGGATCGCGGGGATTGAGGCCGCCCTGCGACTGGCAGATGCGGGCAAACACGTCTACCTGGTAGAGCGGCAGCCCAGCATCGGCGGGCACATGGCGCAGCTGTACAAGACCTTCCCAACGTTAGACTGCGCCGCCTGAATTCTCACTCCCAAGATGGTGTCCGTTGGACGCCACGAAAACATCACCCTGCTGAGCTACAGTGAAGTCGAATCAGTCTCCGGGTACGTGGGCAATTTTACCGTGCGGGTGCGCCGTAAACCACGCTATGTTGATGAAGACTCATGTACTGGTTGTGGAACCTGCGTTGAAAAATGCCCGTGGAAAAAGATCCCATCAGAGTTTGACCTGGGGTTGGGGAACCGGGCTGCAATCTACTTCCCCTTTGCGCAGGCAGTGCCACGCGTGCCTGTGATCGATACCCAAAATTGTGCCTACTTCCAAAAGGGCAAATGCCGGGCATGTGAAAAATTCTGCCTGACCGGGTCGATCAATTTCGAGCAGAAGGAAGAGTTGCTCGATATCGATGTAGGGGCGATCGTCCTGGCAACGGGGTTCAAGGATTTTGATGCCCGCCGCATCCAACAGTATGGCTATGGCGAGCTAGAAAACGTCGTGACCAGCATGGAGCTGGAACGGTTGATTAATACCGGTGGACCGACGATCGGTGAGGTGCGGCTCAAAGACGGCCGTAAACCGGAAAGTGTCGCCATCGTGCACTGCGTTGGCAGCCGCAATAAAGACTACCACGAATACTGTTCACGGGTGTGCTGTATGTATTCGCTCAAGCTGGCACAGCTGGTTCGCGACTATGTGGGTGCAGAAGTGCATGAGTATTATCGCGACATGCGCGCTTTCGGCAAGGGCTATGAAGCTTTCTTCGAGCGCGTGGAAAGAGCGGGGGTCCATTTCGCCCGTTTTGATCAGGAAATGGCGGACGGAGGCCTGCAAATCAGCAAGCACAACGGACAATTAAAAATATCCACAACGGATGTATACACCGGTCAGCTGTCCGAGCTGCTGGTGGATATGGTTGTATTGAGCACCGGGGTTGAGCCCCAGTCAGATGCCGCCCACGTGGCACAAACTTTCAGCATCAGCCGGGGTCCGGATGGATTCTTCCTGGAGAAGCATCCCAAGCTGGCACCGGTGGAAACAACCACAGATGGAGTATACCTGGCAGGCGCCTGCCAGAGCCCGAAAGACATCCCCGACAGTGTGGCGCAAGGCGGGGCGGCTGCCTCGGCAGCACTTTCTTTAATGGATGCCGGGCACGTCACCCTGGAACCGTTCACTACCTATATTGACCAGTCGAAATGCGGGGGCTGCCGCACTTGTGAAGGGTTGTGCCCATATCATGCCATCGAGATGGTTGTCCTCGATGGACGAATGGTGGCTTATGTTAATGAGGTGTTGTGTAAAGGGTGCGGAGCGTGCGCGGCGGCTTGCCCTGCCCAGGCAGCCATCCAGAATGGCTTTACCCAGGACCAAATCCTGGCTGAAATAGATGGAATCCTATCGGTTGCGAGTTTATCCGTAATGCCTCAACAGGAGGTGGTATGAACCTCTCCAAGATAAAGACGGGAGTCTACATCTGCCACTGCGGGACAAACATCGCCGGAAAAGTGGATGTTAAAGCCGTAGTGGAATTTGCCCAGACGCTTGATGGAGTCGTGCTGGCACGCGATTACACTTACATGTGTTCAGACCCAGGTCAGGATTTGATCAAGCAGGATATTCGTGAACAGGGACTGAACCGGGTGGTGGTAGCTTCTTGTACGCCCCTGATGCACGAACCGACTTTCCGCAGGGCATGCCGGGAAGGGGGATTGAACCCGTTCTTCTTCCAGATGGCAAATATCCGCGAGCATTGCTCGTGGGTTGTAGATGACCCCGGGATGGCAACAGATAAAGCCAAGCACATGGTCAGCGCAGCGGTCAGCCGAGTTCACCACCACCGCCCCCTGAACATGCGCTCAGTGGATATGGACCAAAGTGCGCTGGTGGTGGGTGGGGGCATCGCCGGGATTGAAGCTGCCCTTCGCCTGGCAGATGCCGGCAAGAAGGTATACATGGTGGAGCGTGAGCCAAATATCGGTGGGCACATGGCTCAACTTTATAAGACATTTCCCACTCTAGACTGTGCAGCCTGAATACTTACACCGAAAATGGTGTCCGTTGGACGCCACGAAAACATCAGCCTGCTGAGCTACAGTGAAGTTGAAAATATTTCCGGGTACGTGGGCAACTACCAGGTGCGGGTGCGCCGAAAGGCACGCTTTGTGGATGAAAGCCAATGCACCGGCTGTGGGAAGTGCGCTGACGTCTGCCCAGTGGATGTGATAAACACTTTTGACAAAGGGTTGAGCACCCGTAAAGCCACCTACCGTAATTCAGCCCAGGCAGTGCCCGGCGCGTTCGTGATCGAGAAACGCGGCATCGCACCCTGCCGGGCTGCCTGCCCCACCGACCAGCGCGCCCAGGGATACATTGCCCTGATCAAACAAAAGCGCTACGCGGATGCTTATTGGGCCATCCGGCGGGAGCATCCATTCCCTTCGGTGTGCGGGCGGGTATGCAACCGGCGCTGTGAGGAGCAATGCAGCCGGGGCTTGTATGACGAACCGGTAAGTATCATGAAGCTGAAGTGGTTCGTCGCCGATTGGGCATATGAACACCGGGATGAGCTGCCCAACATGCGCGATAAGTCATTGGTGGGCACGCCGTTCTCCCACGACCCAACTCCAACGGGCAAGAAAGTCGCCATCATCGGTGCAGGACCGGCGGGAATGACGGCAGCCTTGGACCTGGTGCGCATCGGTCACCAGGCAACGGTATTTGATTCACTACCCATCGCGGGCGGGATGATGCGGGTGGGTATCCCACCGCACCGCCTGCCGTACGACCGCCTGGATTGGGAAATCCAGCAAATTGTGGATGAAGGCGTTGAGATGAAGTTAAGCACGCGGGTGTACGACATCCCCGGCTTGTTTACCAAAGGCTATAACGCCGTGGTCATCGCAACCGGCGCCCACAGTGCCTGGAAGCTGAACATCCCCGGCACCGAGCACCCCGATAACTGGCTGAGCCTGGATTTACTTCGCAGGGCGTGCCTGGGGGAGAAAATTGACCTGAGTGGGCGCGACATTGCCGTGATCGGGGCGGGGGATGTCGCCCTTGATGCAGCACGAGTATCCGTCAGGCTGGGAAGCCCTAAGGTAAAAATAGTGTGCCGCGGTATGCGTGCCTCATTCAATGAGCTCGACGAAGCAAATAAGGAAGGGGTGGAAATCATCCGCAACCGGGTGTTCAAGGAAGTGGTCATCCGGGAGAATAAAATTATTGGCATCCGCTGCGTGGAAGCCAAGGTGGGGGCGATCGTCAATGGTAAACGTCAGGTGGAGGAGATTCCCGGCACCGACCATGTGATCCCATGTGACCTGGTGATCTGGGCAGTCGGGCAGCAGCCAGACTTCAGCTTCTTACCAGAAGGCTCGCACATCCGCAAGCTCAGCTCCATGGGACTCGAGACGGATGATGAGATGATGACCAGCATGCCGGGAGTATTTGTCGCGGGTGATGTACGCCGGGGAACCACCTTCTTTGTGGTGGACGCAATCGGCGAAGGTCACCACGTGGCAAGGTGCATCGACCGATTCCTGCGTGGACCAGAAGGGATTCAGGAACCACCCAGGCTACCCACGGCCACCTTTACGAAAGACGAAGTGGGTAAATTGATGGAGACCGGTTGGGCGGCGGAGAACCCACGGGCTAAAACTCGCACCATCCCAGCAGAAGAACGAGTGAACAATTTTAAGGAAGTCGACCTGACGCTAAGCGAAGAAGAGGCACTTGCTGAAGCGGAGCGGTGTTTACGGTGCGGCATTTGTTCGGAATGCCTTGAATGCCTGTCAGCGTGCGAGCGCGGGGCGATTGACCATGACATGAAAGACAGCATCCTTGACTTGAAGGTAGGTACGATCGTCCTGGCAACCGGTTTCAAGGATTTTGATCCATCACGGATCCCCGAGCTGGGCTACGGTCAATTGGAAAATGTGCTCACCTCGATGGAATTCGAGCGCTTGATCAATGCCAGCGGTCCCACCAGTGGCAAGGTGATGCTTAAAAATGGCGAGGCACCAACAAAGGTCGCTATTGTGCATTGCGTTGGCAGCCGGGACGATAAATACAATGAATACTGCTCGCGAGCGTGCTGCATGTACTCGCTTAAACTGGCTCAGCTGGTGCACGATTATATGGGTGCCGAAGTACACGAAATCTACAGAGATATGCGCACATTCGGTAAAGATTATGAAGAGTTTTATAACCGCACACGCAGCAAAGGGGTTAATTTCTACCACGGGCGGGTGAAAAGCATCAAAGCGCAGGACGGGCAGCTGGTGGTCAAATGGGACGAGAGCTTCTTCAACCAGCCTGACCACATCGAGGTGGATATGGTTATCCTTTCCACCGGTTTCGAAGCCCAGGCGGATGCCGCCAAAGTGGCGAGCATGTTCGGAGTCAGCCGCAGTCCTGATGGGTTCTTCCTTGAGAAGCACCCCAAGCTGGCACCGGTGGAGACCTCGACGGAGGGCATTTATATCGCCGGGGCCTGCCAAAGCCCCAAGGATATCCCTGATAGTGTAGCCCAAGCCGGGGGTGCAGCCGCAGCAGCCCTATCCCTGCTCGACCAGGGGACGATTGCACTTGACCCGTCGGTGGCTTCGGTGAACCTGCTGCGCTGCGCAGGCTGCGGCTTATGTGTCAATGCCTGCCCGTACAGCGCCATCGAGTTGAAGGAGAGTGTAGCTTCGGTGAATACCTACCTGTGTAAAGGCTGCGGCACCTGCGCCTCAACCTGTCGTGACAAAGCCATCACCTTGATCCATTTCGATGACTCACAAATCGTCAACGAGATGATCGGCGCGCTGGCTTTTGAACCGGTTGTTCCCGGGATCCTCAATCAATAGGAGGTGGTGCATGGCATTTGAACCCAAGATCATCGCCTATCTTTGCACCTGGTGCAGTTACACCGGGGCTGATACAGCAGGCATCGCCCGGTTGAAGTCTCCGGCTAATATTCGCGATATCCGCGTACCATGTTCTGGGAGGGTCTCCCCTGAGATCATCATGCGCACCTTTGAGCAGGGGGCAGATGGTGTGTTGGTGTTGGGCTGCCACATCGGCGAGTGCCACTACAATACGGGCAACCACCGGGCAGCCAAGCGCCTGCCTGTTTTACAGGCACTACTGGCTTACGCAGGCCTGGAACCGGAAAGAGTGCGGTTGGATTGGGTGTCGGCCTCAGAGGGAGAACGTTATTCACGCATCGCCATAGATTTCACCGAGACGGTGCGTGCCCTCGGACCGATCCACTGGAAGGTGGCCGAGCGAGGGGCACACTTTGTGTGGGAACGCGAGCCGATCAGCCACCGTTATTCGGCTTTCAGTGACGAACAACCAAAGCATGCCGTTTATCACACCTCCCTCCATGATGAGCAAACCAGCACACTTCAGGCGGCAGCCCGAGAATTACTGACCAATAAACTGGTGGATAGTGTAATCGGGTTCGAAGTTGGTCCCAGAGGGCGCACACGACCGGCATTCATCCACCAGGCGGAAAATGTGGAGCGACTGGTATGGAACCAGGACTGTACGCATAATCTATCAGCTTATTTAAGTAAGAAATTAGGCTGGGGCACGGATGGCGGCAAGAAAAAGCAGCCGGACAAGCTGCCGAAGGCGGCAGTAGTGGTGAAACCCTGCGACAGCCGTTCGATCAATGTGCTGCTGGCAGAAAACCGCTTCCTGCGTGACCAGGTATACATCATCGGTATGGCGTGTGACGGCATCAGGCAGGGGGCCGGATTCGGCAATGATAAAAGCGGACCCATCCAAACGCGCTGTGCGGCGTGTAATGTACGCACTCCGGTCATCTATGACACACTGATTGGAGACCCAGAGGCGACTTACCGTGAAATCCCACCCGAACATATCTATCCGGGGATAGACCACCTGGAGGCCCTGACACCGGTGGAAAGGATGAACTTTTGGCTCAGCCAGTTCGACCGCTGCATCCGCTGTTACGCCTGCCGGCAGGCATGCCCGATGTGCGATTGTCCGATCTGCTTGTACGAGCGGGACGATTCGCTGTGGGTGGGGATGGGGATCGACGTCGACGAGAAGAGGGCATTCCATCTGGGAAGGGCATACCACCTGGCAGGGCGCTGCGTGGGCTGCAATGAGTGCGAACGTGCCTGTCCAATGGATCTACCTCTCAGCCTGATCCACCGCAAGATGGCCCAGGAGATGGACACCATATTTGGTTTCCGGGCTGGTATGGCGGCAGTACCGCCTCCTTTCGTCACTATCCTGGGCGGAGAGGAGAACCTCCCATGAACTACCTTACCCAACGGGAGTTAGCCACCTGGCTCGACCACCTGGCGACGGAACAAACCCTGATTGCCCCGCTTAATATTGCCGGTAACATCCTTTACCGACCGGTGCCAGATACCCGGGAAGTAGTATGGGATTTTGTGCGATCTTTTATGTCAGTCAAGGATGCTTTCTTCCCTCCCACCGAGCGATTGATGCTGATCGAAAAGATGAATGGACAGGTGAAGCTGACTGAAACCCTGCCGGAGGGTGAGGCGATCATCTTCGGAGTGCGCCCTTGCGATGCACGCGGACTGCTCACACTGGATGCGTTGTTCATCGAGAATGAACCCGTGGACCCGTATTATGCCCGCCGGAGAGAAAACACCACCCTGATTGGACTGACTTGCCAATCGGTGGGCGCCAGCTGTTTTTGCACCAATGTGGGGGGAGCACCAGATGACCCCACCGGGATGGATATCATGCTAACCGCTGCAAATGGTGGTTTTGTGGCTGAGATCATCACTGAGAAAGGCGAGAAGATCAGCAAAAAGTTCCCTGTATTCGATGGGTTATCTGAGATCCGTCCGCACCCCACGCATGCCAGGAAACGTGAGTTATCGGTGCCTGCAAAGGAAGTGTGGCCTGCCAGGTTTAATGATGACTATTGGGCCGAGTTAGCTGAACGCTGCCTCAGCTGCCGCATCTGCGCCTATGTATGCCCCAGCTGCCGCTGTTTCGACGTGCGCGATGAAGCCCTTCCGGGTGGGAATGGACAGAACCAGTCCGAGCGGATCCGCTGTTGGGATTCATGCAACGGCATCCCCTACCGGCGGGTAGCAGGCGGTCACAACCCACGCTTTATGAAGAACCAACGGCTGCGCAACCGCTTCTTCTGCAAATTCTATTATTTCCCATTGCACTACGGACCCGTCTCGTGCACAGGCTGTGGGCGCTGCATCGATGCCTGCCCGGTGAATGTGGATATCACCGAGGTACTGGTGCACGTGAGCAGGAGGTAAGCGATGAGCGATAAACTGGTTAACAACCCCATGTTGCCTTACCTGGGTAAACTGGTGGAGGTGAAAGACATCGCCACCGAGATCAAGCTGTTTCGGATTGAAATGCTCAACGGGGGTTGCGAAGCCTTCCATGATTACAAGCCCGGGCAGTTTGCCTTCGTGTCAGCCTTTGGAGTGGGCGAGGCACCCTTCGGGATTGCCAACATCCCCAATAATGGTGATGCAACCCTCGATTTCGCCATCAACCGCCTGGGCTCAGTGACCACTGACCTGCATGAGCTGGGAGTGGGTGACATGGTGGGGGTGCGCGGTCCGATGGGTAACGGCTTCCCGATGGACAAGTTCAAGGGGAAAAACCTGGTAGTGATTGGTGGAGGCATAGGTGGTGCACCTTTACGTCCGGTAATCCAAACGGTGATGGCTAACCGGGGCGATTATGGAGACTTCCTCATCCTATGGGCAGCGCGCAACCCATCCCTATTGGTGTTCACCGATGAATACGACCAGTGGCGGGCAACTCCTAACTCCGAGCTACACCTGACGGTTGACCAGGCTGACAGCACCTGGACTGAGGGCGTGGGGTTGATCACCCAGCTGCTGGAGAAGGTGGCTCCCTCGCCGCGCAACACGATCACCATTACCTGCGGACCGCCGATCATGATCCACTTCGTCAACCGGGTGCTGGTGGAAAAGCTGAACTTCAAACCTGAGCAGAATTACGTCACATTGGAAGCGCGCATGCACTGTGGGATCGGCAAGTGCGGGCGCTGCAACCTGGGCACCAAGCTGGTGTGCGTGGATGGACCGGTGTTCACCATGGCGGAAGTGGGAGCGTTACTGGAAAGCTTCCTGTAGATATAGATATACTTTCATAACTGGCTTGTCTTAAGTTATTAGGACCTGCCAGTTTTATTTTTAACAACACAGGCAAGAAAACCAGCGATAAGACGAAAATCTGGGGTAGAATTCTCCGCAACCTGAGTCTGAATGGAGCCGCGCATGGCTTACAACCAACAACTCGCTGAGCGCATCCGTATTGCGCTGCAAGCTTACCCAACCATCGTCGAGAAGAAAATGTTCGGGGGAGTAGGTTTTATGCTCAACGGCAACCTGGCGTGTGGCGTGCAGGGAGAGGACATGATCGTGCGGGTGGGTGTCGATCATAATGATGCGGCATTAGCCCAACCCCACGTGCGTCCTTTTATGGTCATGCCTGGGAAGCCCATGGCAGGTTGGGTGCTGGTAGCTCCTGAAGGCACCACGATCGATCAAGACCTCGAGAGCTGGGTTCAAGCCGGGTATGATTATGCCTCCAGCCTGCCAAAAAAGTAATGCGCATACTCCTGCTCCATAAACTTACAGGGCGATGAAGGGTTCAATGAAGTACCAGGGATATTGGCTGGTGTTGGTGGCTGCCTGCCTGTGGGGCACCAACGGCACCGCCCAGGCACTGGCACCACCCGGAGCGCAACCCATCATTATCGGCACGCTGCGCATCGCCGTGGGTGGGCTGACCTTGCTGGCAATCGCACTGATGCGAGGAACCCTGCGTGATGGGAAACCCTGGTCGTTCTGGCCGACCCTGGCGGGGGCAGTGAGTATGGCGGCATACCAGCTCTTTTTCTTCGCCGGAGTGGCACGTGCGGGTGTGGCTGTAGGCACCATCGTGGGGATCGGCAGCACACCGATCCTGGCAGGTTTGATCGGATTCATCGTGCGAGGCGAGCGCCCCAGCCGGCGTTGGGGAATTGCCACCTTGCTGGGGATCATTGGCTGTGCGCTACTGGTGGCGGTGGGCGAGAAAATCAATATCGACCCATATGGCATCTTCCTGGCGATCTGTGCGGGGGGTTCATATGCCATTTTTACCACAGTCAGTAAAGGCTTGATCGAAACCCATTCGCCCGAGTCGGTGATGGCAGTCACTTTCTGCCTGGGAGCCTGCTTCGTGCTGCCGCTGTTGTTCAAGGCCAACCTGGACTGGCTGAAGGAACCGGCAGGAGTGCTGGTGGTGCTGCACCTGGGTGTGATCACCGCTGGATTGGCGTATACCCTGTTTGCACGCGGGCTGCGCCTGGTGCCGGTGGCTACCGCCGCCAGCCTCACCCTGGGGGAGCCGCTGACTGCGGGAATATTGGGGGTGGTATTCCTGCATGAAACATTAACCATGGCGGGTGCTTTCGGAATCTTTTTGATATTTGCCGGGCTGGTGGTGTTGGTGACGGAAAGATTAGAACCCAATATCTTACCCACCTGAGTGGGCTGTCCCGAATTCAAGGCTGAAAACCTTTACTAAAAACGACATATTGAACAAGGTCATTCGCCTTTATAGATACGCGGCACGCGGGTGTTGATATTGGTCAGGATTTCGTATGGGATGGTACCAGCCCAGCTCGCCAAATCTTCGCAGGTGATCGACTCAGTACCCGATTCTCCGATCAGGATGACCTCGTCGTCGTTATAACCGCTATCCCACTCAATATTGATCACGATCTGGTCCATGGATATGCGCCCAACCACCGGGTATTTTTTACCGCGCAGGAGCACGCTGGCTTTATGCGACATGCTGCGGAAGTAGCCGTCACCATAACCCACCGGGGCAGTGACCGCCCGCACCATATGATCGGATTGCCAGGTGGAACCATATCCCACCGGGTGCCCAGGCAGGATGACTTTGAAATACACCACGCGGCTTTTCCAGCTGAGAGCAGGGCGGACGATGACTGAATGCGGGATCTCAAAGGACGGATAAACTCCATAAAGGAGCAGCCCGGGTCGGACGAGATCAAATTTGGCTTCGGGTAGCTGAAGGATGGCGGGGGAGTTCGACATATGCCGCAGAGGTGGGAGCGGCAAGCTGTGCTTTTCAAAGTAAAAAAGCACTTCCTGGAAGCGATCAAGCTGGACACGAGCATCATGCAGGTCGGGCTGGTCGGCATTGGCAAAATGCGAATAGATGCCTTCCAGGTTGATCGATCTACATCTGAGGGCAGTCTCCAGGAAATCGTGGGCGTGGTAATAATGTACCCCGATGCGCTCCATGCCTGTGTCTATCTTCAGGTGAACTTTAGCCTTAACTCCCATTTGGGCAGCTATATCATCCACCTGGGAGAGTTTATCGATGGAGGAGGCGGTGATGGTCAGGTCATATTTCAGGAAACCCGGCACCTGGTTGCCCAGGATGCCTCCCAAGACCAGGATGGGGATACGGATGCCATTTTCACGCAGCAGGATGCCCTCTTCCAAGACGGCCACACCGATGTAATCGGCTCCAAGCGATTCCATCAGCTGCGCCACGCGCAATAGTCCATGACCATAAGCGTTTGCTTTAAGGATGGGCATCACCCTGGCAGGAGAGACGTGCTGGCGGATGGCGGTGAAGTTGTCTGAAAGGCGGGTTAAGTCCACCTCCACCAGGGTTGGGCGGACGATGTCATTGGAGCTGATGGTGGGGTCATTGATGGATGGCATTGGAACAAAATCCAGAGTCGAAGGATCTCCTTCACTCAATCTAAAGTATACCAACAAATCGACAGCGAGCAGATGACGGGCAACTGCTCGCTGTATCTATATTACCAATTTACTACGGGGTCGGGGTTATCGGGTTGGGGGTAACCGGGTTGAGAATTCCTTCGATGATCTTTTGGAAGGCATCAAAAGGCTGCGCGCCAGTAACACCCTGACCATTGACGGCAAATGTGGGTGTGGATTGAACACCCAATTCACGTGCCCTGCTGGTCTGGTCCTGGACGAACTGGGTGTATTTGCCTGAGTCAAGGCAGGTGTTGAAAGCTTTGGTATCCAATCCCATGGCAACTGCAAACCCTTTCAGGTTGTCTTTGCTGAATGACCCCTGGTTCTCACCATTTTGGTGGGAGAAAAGATAATCGTGGTATTCCCAGAAGGCATCCTGATCTCCGGCACACTCAGCTGCTTCAGCTGACCACACCGATTCATCACCCAGGAAGGCGAAGTTAAAATACCCAAGACGTACCTTGCCTGTATCTACGTATGTTGTTTGTATCTGACGACCCGCGTCAGCGGCGAAACGCCCGCAGTAGGGTCACTGATAGTCGCTAAATTCGATAATGGTGACCTTGGCGTTGGGGTCGCCCTCGAAGTGGGTGGTGTTGCTCACCAGGTAAGCCATCAGCTCATCACTGGTGGTAATGGCTGCCACGGTTGGGTTGACTGTGGGTGTTGGGCCGGAAGCCACGTCAGCCTGAAGTGTAGCCGCTGAGGTTGCCACGGGCGTAGTCACAGCTGCGACTTCTCCGGTGGGGTCAGCATTCTTATTCAATAACGGGCGACCAAGATAGCCTACCAATAACCCAACCACCAGCATGATCACAGCCAGAGCTGGAGTCCACCATGACTGGATGATTACGGTCAGGGCAGGCTTTTGTCCTTGAGGTTGGTCCATGATTAATTTTGCTCCTTTTACTAGAATGCGGTCAATTTTATCATATCCCTAGAGGGATTCACGCCAGGAGGGAGGTGATGAGGAATGTTCCGGGCTGATAAGAAACAGGGCGTTTATTCTCCGCGAATGGCTGGATATCGATTCGTTCGGTAAAAAAAACGAAGAGGAACGACCCGATTTTTCAAGATCACAGCATGGAATTGTTTCAACAAAAAAATAATTCGGAACAATTCGGGGGAACCAGGAGAAGGTAATCATACGGAGAAGACCACTCGGTATCCGGGGCAAGCCATACCAAGCCAGAAGGAGCAGGCTCGGCTATAAGACCAGGTAGATTGGGTAATTAGGTAATTAGGTAATTAGGTAATTAGGTAATTAGGTAATTGGTACATTAGAGTAGGGGTGAGCATCTATACCGTGGAAGATCATTATCGGTATAGAAATGCATATCGGTATAGAATCATATCGGTCAGAGATCATATCGGTATAGATCAACCGATACAGGAGGGCACTTACCGATACAGGAGGGCACTGACCGATACAGGAGAGCACTGACCGATACAGGAGAGCACTGACCAGATACAGAAGGAGAGCACTTCCTTACGGTAAAGACCATACTGGTATACGACTGCCTTTTACGGATACAACCCAATCGGTACAGAAGACCACTGATTGATGTCTGTAGATTGGCACCTATACCGGTAAAGACCATACGGGTATACGGACATTACTTATCTGAAATGATAAAATGAAGATGTCCTAACATCGGTACAGACCAACCGATGTGGAAGAATAAGCACTTCCATTATAGCACATAAGTTCTAATCTCACAAGAGGGTTAAGAAGATTTAAGGAAAGCGTAGAGTAACGGGTAGCGATCAGAATATGATCCCTTCGATGTATGACCAACTGGTTTTACCTGATTTATGCTATATTTAGCATCATTGTCGCAGCTGGCATCACCGAGACGCCCGGTGGGGCGTCTCTACCAGGAGGAATTCACCTTGTGACCATTTCTCCTCCAAAATATAAGAATAAATATCGAATTGCGTCCAGCAGGTTGAAGGGTTGGGATTACACTGCTGTGGGGTGGTATTTCATTACGATTTGTAACCGCGCCCGGATTCCGTTTTTTGGGGAGATTGAAGATGGTGATGTTCGTCGATCACCCCTGGGTAAGATTGCTCTACAGTGCTGGATAGAGATACCCAACCATTTTTCGCAGGCTTCATTAGATGAATTTATCATCATGCCCAATCATGTGCACGGTATCATTGTGATCGATGTACCCGAAATTCGTGAGGGTACGGTAGAGACGCAGCATGCTGCGTCTCTACCCAACGAGCTGGGAGACCATTCCCTCGTGCCTCGGGACAGGTTAGGCAGCAATGCGATCACGACCAGCAGCAGCGGGAGATGGTATCAAGGTGGAAACTGATGATCAACGATCACCCCTAGCATAAAACAATCTCAATAATCGAAGATCTCTAAATTGGGTCAATCTCAACCAATACCCCCCATGACGGTCTGGCAATCTTCCCCATACGCAGGGTAAAATAGGGCGTATTGATCGATTAGAGGAGCATGCCATGCCTGACTGGTCTGACGGCTACGTGACCGCCAACAATCTCAAGATCCACTACTACCGCACCGGGGGCAGCAAACCGCCGATGGTGATCAACCATGGGGCGGGTGATGACGGGCTGTGCTTCACCCACGTGGCGAAGCAATTGGAGCAAGACTATGACGTGATCATGCCGGATGGGCGCGGTCACGGCAAATCGTCCAGCGGGAAGAAGGATTACTGCTCCCAGCAGCGGGTGGAAGACCTGGCGGGGCTAATCAGGGCGCTCAAGCTCGATCAACCGGTGGTAGGCGGGCATTCGCTGGGTGCCGACACCTCGATGAACCTGGCTGCCTGTTACCCCGAGCTGACGCGCGGCATTTTCTTGGAAGACCCACCGATCATCCTGCCGGGGGAAACCTTCGGCGATGGCTCACAGACCATCAAGAGTGAGGATATCGGCAAGATGATGGCTAAATTCATGCGTATGTTCAAGCTGATGCCAAAGTTCATCGGGGTGCCGATGGCGCGCAAAGCCTCTCCCACCTACCCGGAGGACGAGATCCAACCCTGGGTGGAGGCCAAGAAACGGGTGAGTTACGACTTCCTGGGCTCGATGGCTACCATGCAGATACACCTGGTGGATCCCTTCGCCGTGTTCGAGAAGATCACCGTCCCCACGCTGCTGATCATCGGCGACCGTGAAAAGATGTCCATCGTCTCGCAGGAGGCGGCGCAGGAAGCGAGGCGAGTGAACGATAAGGTGCGGGTGGTGCACCTGGCAGGCGCCAGCCATGACATCCGCCGCACCCGTTTCGACGGCTATCTGCCGGCACTCAAACAGTTCCTGGGAGAGATGTACTCTGGCTGAAATACAGTATTTGTAGAGGCGTCCCACCGAAACGTCTCCACAGGCTATAATTGGCTTCAACCCGAATATACTTATATATCAATATGGAGGAGCGGATGAGCAACACAAACTTGTTGGATGCCATCAGGATCGTCAAAGAGAATGAAAGGATTGCCGCTGAGACCTACGCCAGCAATGCTAAAAATATATCCAACCCGTTGGGTAGGCAGCTGTTCGAGCAGCTGAGCGAGTTCGAGAAATTCCATTTCACCAAGATCAGCGAGCTGGAGAAATCATTGGCCGAAAAAGGCGCCTTTATATCTTATGACGGGAAAAACTTCCCCCTACCGCCGATATTTGAGGTAAAAGCCGCTCAAGAAACCGATCGAAAAAGTGCCGCTGGCATTGTATTGGATGCGATTGACCTGGAGAAAAGGACAGAAAAAACCTACGCTGACCTGGCTGAGCAGATCAGCGACCCCGAAGGTCATGCCATGTTCAGCCGGCTCTCGGAAGAGGAACACAAACATTACCTGCTCCTCAGAGAAGCGTATTGGACCCTGTCTAACCTGGGTGTTTGGAAGTGGTCCCCTCCGTAATCTAAATAGTCCCAGAAGTCAATTTTTGCTGTCTTCTGGTAGAGATGCCCCGCCGGGGTGTCTCTACCGACGAACAAGATGAACCCCACATAATACCGCTATGAACATCCAGGAAATCCAGTCCAAGACCATCCTCTCCGCCTCCAAGATTTACCCCTATGTGATCAACCCCTTCGTGGGTTGCCAGCATAGCTGCGTGTACTGTTATGCCCACTTCATGAAGCGCTTCACCGGGCACAAGGAAGCGTGGGGACAGTTTGTCGACGTCAAGCTGAACGCCCCTGAGCTGTTGAAGCGGGAGATCACCCGCAAAAGACCTGACCGGGTGTGGGTGAGCGGGGTGTGTGACCCATACCAGCCGCTGGAGGGGAAATATAAGCTCACCCGCCAGTGCCTGCAGATCCTGGCGGAAAATGATTGGCCGGTAACCGTCCAAACCCGCTCGCCGATGGTGCTGCGCGACCTGGACGTGCTGAAAATGGGGAAATATTTCGAGGTCGGGCTGAGCATCACCACTGCTGACGATGACATGCGCAAGCTGTTCGAGCCCAATGCACCCTCCATCAACGAAAGGCTGCGGGCACTGGGCGAGCTGCACCAGGCGGGGATCCGCACCTATGCTATGATCGCCCCCATCCTGCCACATGCCGAGAGCCTGGCGAACGAGCTTATGGATAAAGTGGATTATGTGTGCCTCGACCGGATGAACTATCACTATGCCGATAAGGTGTACCGCAACCATGGACTGGAAGAATTCCTAAGCGAGGAGTATTTCTCCCGCACAGTAAGTGAGCTTGGTTTGGGGTTCGACCGCCTCGGCATCCCCTGCCTGTAAATACCGACTGAAACATGATAAAATGACCACGGGGGCAGCATCTTTGGGGGTGTTGTGTTTTACACACATAGGAGGATATAAATAATGGCGAAAGTGCTTGGTGTTGGGGGAGTCTTTTTCAAATCACCCGACCCTCAGAAGCTCTGCGATTGGTATTCGCAGTGGCTCGGTCTCAACATTGAATCAGAATCGGGCATGTCCTTCGTCCCTTTCCAACTAAACAGCATGCCCAAAAATGGCTACACGGTGTGGAGCGCATTCAACGCCACTACCTGCTACTTCTCACCCTCAGACAAGGAGTTCATGTTCAACCTGGTGGTGGATAACCTGGAAGAGGCCCTTCGCCAGGTGACGGAGGGTGGTGCCCAGCCGGTCGGTGATATCGAGAAGAGTGAATATGGCCGATTCGGTTGGTTCATGGACCCCGACAGGAACAAGGTGGAATTGTGGCAGCCGCCGGAGGCATAAGGAGGTTAGCATGAGAGAATTATTGCAAGATGCCGCGCAGCGCGCGATCCGTTATCTCGAAGGTCTTGACTCTCGGGGCGTGGGACCAACCCCGGAAGCGGTGGCTAAACTCGCCGCACTAAACCAGCCGCTTCCCGAACAGGCGGGCGACCCAGAGCTGGTGCTCAAACAGCTGGATGAGGTTTGCTCTCCGGCGACCATGGCCATGGCTGGTCCCCGCTTTTTCGGCTTTGTGATCGGCGGGTCGTTGCCTGTGACCCTGGCTGCCAACTGGCTGGCGGGAGCCTGGGACCAGAACTCAGCTTATTACAACGCCATGCCAGCCACCTCATACCTTGAGCAAATCGCCCAGGGTTGGATCCTTGACCTGTTCGGCCTACCGCCTGAGTGTGAAGGGGCTTTCGTCACCGGGGCAACCATGGCCAACTTCACCGCTCTGGCAGCCGCCCGCCATGCCGTGCTCACGCGCATCGGCTGGAATGTTGAGGCCGACGGTCTGTTCAACGCTCCGCCGATCACGGTGGTCGTTGGCGCCGAAGCCCATCCCTCGCTGATCAAATCACTGGGGATGTTGGGTCTCGGCCGCAGCCGCACGGTGAAGGTGCCCACCGACTCTCAGGGCCGGTTAAACGCCAAGGCACTGCCGGCTTTGTCGGGTCCCACCATTGTGTGCGTGCAGGCCGGCAACGTCAACACCGGCGCGTTTGACCCGATTGCTGAGATCTGTGCAGTGGCGCACCGCCAGGGAGCGTGGGTGCATGTGGACGGTGCCTTCGGTCTGTGGGCTATGGCCGTCCCATCCATGGCGCAGCTCACTGCCGGCATTAACCAGGCCAATTCGTGGGCTACCGACTTCCACAAGTGGCTCAACGTGCCCTATGACAGCGGGTTGGCGCTGGTGCGCGATGCCGATGCGCTGTGCGCCGCCATGGCCGTCACCGCCGAATACCTCCCCACCGACAGCCCCTTCCGCAACCCGTCTGACTTCGTGCCCGAGTTGTCGCGGCGCGCCCGCGGGGTGGAAGTGTGGGCTGCCTTGCAGACGCTTGGGCGGAGCGGCGTGGCTGACCTGGTCGACCGCAACTGCCGCCAGGCCCGGCGGTTTGCCGAAGGATTGCAGTCAGCCGGTTACGAGGTGCTCAACGACGTGGTGCTCAACCAGGTGTTGGTGGCATTCGGCGATGCCGAGCAGACCCACCGGGTGATCTCAGGCATCCAGAGCGATGGCACCAGCTGGTGTGGAGGCACGGTGTGGCACGGTCGCACGGCAATGCGCATCAGCGTCTCGTCCTGGGCGACCACCGACGAGGATGTGGAGCGGTCGTTGGAGGCAATGGTGAGGGTGGCGGGGAAGAGTAGCGGGTAATGAACAGGCAGTTGGGATGAGGCTTTTAAACAATGAATTCACCGAAACGAACTATCAAAGCTCTGGGTGAGGTATCCATCCGCGTGACGGACCTCGATGCAATGCACAAATTTTACGCAGAAGTGGTGGGGCTCGAGATGTTGAGGCGGGAAGAGAATTTCGTGTTCTTCAAGATCGCCGAGGGTTATGGCGGTCATCCACAGGTGCTCAACCTGTTTATTGCCACCGATCGCTGGTTGCTAGAAAACAAATCTCCACTGCTCAGCCCGGAAGGGACGACACTGCACCACGTCGCCCTAAACATCGCCCTGGAAGACTACGAAGCCGAAAATGAAGCGCCTCGAGGGGCTGGGGTTGAAGGTACATGCGGTAGAACATGAATGGTTGCACGTCCGCTCGCTGTACTTCACAGACCCCGAGGGGAACCTGCTGGAGCTGGTGTGCTACGATAGAAGCGTGGGATAGGCGCCCATGGTTCTTCGTGCTACCAGGCAAAGTAAATAGCGACGCCTGACCCGACTGTCTCAAATTATCGGGTATGCTGTGTTTGTAGAGACGCCCCGGTGAGACGTCTCTACAAAATGAATAGAACATGCCTACCTGTTCTGGTCGGCATACTTCCACCACAGGTAGGTGGCCAGCATGCCCAGCAGGCAGGTAAACAACACGATCCAGATGCTGACCGGTGCCAAAGGTGTTTTTCCCTGGGCGTACAGCATCGGCACCGCCCAGGGGAAGTATTCACCCCGCCCAAGTACCACCACCAGGTTCGCCGCCATCACCGACAACACCGCCACACTGATGGGCAGCAGGTACCCCCGCCCAAGGCTGGCGAAGAACGCAAATGGCAGAGCCACCCCAATCACCAGGCAGGCGGTGATCAGCACGAGCCCACTGCCCTGCAGGACCACGCTGAGCGAGCCTCCTGGGAATCGGATCAGCGCCCCCATGACCAGGCTGGCGATGAAGATGACTGCTGTCAGCACCACCGACCAGATTGCCACCACGATAAATTTTGCCAGGATAATGCTCGCACGCTGCACCGGCACTGCCAGCAAGTCTTTCAGCGTGCCGTCCACAAATTCGCGGCCAAATACCCAGCTAACCACCAACACGAGTATGAAGAACTCACCGGCAGACACAATCTGACCCAGCAATCCCATGTAGGTAGGCCAGTCGGTGGCCGCATATTGGACCAGGCTGGCTTTGGCACTGACCAACCCCAGCCTGCGGGAGATTTCCGGATTCTTCGCCACGAAAAGCAGGAAGGCGATCCCGAAGGGCATGAACAACGACCCCAATGCGGTCCACAGTGGCATTCGTGAACGGATGGCTTTGCGCAGCTCAATCCAAACCATATCGGTCAGGTTACTCATTTTGCGCCTCCCCTTCCATTCCCACCAGCCTTAGGAAGTACTGCTCCAGCTCTTCTTCCTCAACCAGCAGCTGGGTTGGAGGGTAGCCGGCCTCCACCAGCATCCGGTTGATGTCATCCGGGTGCTCGATTGAGGCTGCACTTTTGAGCGCGATGCTCCCATCGGTCAGGATTTCGGCCGCCTCACCGCTGGCAAGCAACACTCGCCGGGCTGATTCGGTATCGACCGCCCTTATCAGCAGCCGACGCCTGCGGTTGCGCTCCAGCTCATCGATATTCAATTCTTTTAACAGGTGCCCCTGGTGGATGATCCCGATCCGCCCGGCCAGCCGCGAGACTTCAGCCAGGATGTGGCTGGACATGAACACCGTCCCACCACGCTCACGGGTGAGCTCGAGCAGCAGCTGGCGGATCTCGACGATCCCCGCTGGGTCTAGCCCGTTGGCCGGCTCGTCAAGGATGAGCAGCCTGGGGTTGTGAAGCATCGCTTTGGCCAGTCCCAGCCGCTGGGCATTGCCGTGTGAAAGTGTGCCTGTCCGCCGGTTGGCATAGGCTGCCAGTCCCAGCCTATCGATGGTTTGCCCAACTGCCGATTTCGGGGTGCCCGGGTGCAGGCGCCTGCTCACCTCCAGGTTCTCGTAGACCGTCAGCTCCGGGTAGGCATGCGGATCCTCCACCATGTAGCCCACCGCTTCCCAGGGCTCACGGTTGCCGACGACCACCCTGGTTTCAAGCACATTGGCGTATCCGCTGGTAGGCTTGATCATCCCCAGCAGCATGCGGATGGTGGTGGTCTTGCCTGCGCCATTCAGTCCCAGGAACGCATAAATCTCTCCCTCACTTACCTGCAGGGAGAGCTGCTCGACAGCTCTTACATCCCGGTAGCGCTTGCCGAGGTCGTAGGTCTCAATCGGTAATTTCATATCCGCTTCCCTTCTCCTGGATCAGCCACGAAATGATTATAGTCGAATTTGTTGCAGCGGTACGTCAGCACGGCGCCTGGTCTCGCAGCCAGAATTGGAATGCACGTGCCCGTGTACTGGAGTGCTGCCTGTAAAGGGTATAAGTCAGCTGGCTCACCGCATTGACGAGGCGGTCGCCTGAACGAGTGATGAAAGGAGGCAAGTGATTCGTGATCACAGCGGTCAGATCTATTTCACCGGGAAACCTTAATCAATGAAGGTTTCCGTCCAACCAAAGGAGAATAGTATGAAAATCGGCAATTTGGATTTCAAGGATTATGCGGCCAAGAAGCCGCTAACTTTTTCACCCACGGGTAAATTCCTCTATGCCAAAGACCTGGTAGACGCACCCCGCCTGGGCCTGGGATCGCTGTTTGCCCTGCCTGCGGAGCAACAGACCACCCTCACCGTGGAGCGCTACGCCCTCGAACCGAACTTCTCGCTCGCCATCATCGGCGCCGGCGTGATCACCAAGGAAGATGCCATCGAAAATATCAAGGAGAGCACCCGCATCGGCAACCAGCTGGTGCAGGCTGAAATGGCATACTGCAACGAGCTCATCGCCAGCCTGGCCCCCGGCCCACTGCCTGAATACCCGGTCATGCCGCCGTTTCCGGTTATCCCCAAGCCCTATTGGAGACAAAAGGTCCGCTGCATCTGGCTCAAGCTGAAGACGCGGGCGTTGTTCTGCGAAAACACCACCGATGGCGTCACCACACCCTTTACCGTTTACCGTATCAAGAACGTCCATCCTGAATTCACCGCCGCCGGCTACACGGTGATCGTGCTGCAGGGCATCAATGACACGCGAGCCAACTTCGTCCCCCAGGCGAAAAACGGCCTCACCGTGTATATCAGCGGCATCGGTCATGGGAACTACACCACCTACACCGGGCATATGGGCGACCATATACTGGAAGTCTGCCAATACGACCCTGCAGAGGTCAAGGGCAAGGCGATCCATTTCCTCAGCTGCGAGACCGCCGGTCAGCTGGGACCCGACACCGTGGCGAAAGGTGCCAGGTGCTACGCCGGCTACACCGAGAACTTCATCCTGCAGTGGGATAGCCCCGCCACCCCGGCGGTGAATGAGTTCGAGTTGTTCGCCCGCTCCGACAGCACCTTCGATATCAGCATGGCTCATGGTGCCACCGCCCAGGACGCCTACAATGCGACCGTCGCCGCCTTCAACGCCTCCATCGCTACAGTGCCCGGCTCTGTGGCAGCCAGCTACCTCACCTACGATCGCGACCATCTTAAGCTGTGCGGTGACCCAGCCACCAAGATCCTGCCCTACCGCTACGTGAAGATCTGCTTCCCGATGATGGAGATCGAGAAGGAATTCTGCGCTGGCGACGGCTGGAGAGCTGGTCGATTGATGCTCTCCTGGCTTTGAGAGTCGCACAATTCAAGCAACACACCACCCGAGGGGGCTGCCTGCACTGCCCGGAAGCCCCCTCCAGACAATTACCTGCTCCCATGATGCGCGTTTACACGGCGGGGTGGGCCCGGATGTTATAATGGAATTGCCGGGTAACTACATGAAACATAGCTAAATGGCGAGTATCTACCATGCAGATTGAGGCGGTAGAACCGGCGGAGGGTTTGTGCCATGCCACTTCCCAAGCTCAATGCAGACGCTCAAAAACAGCCGCTGTGTTACGACCACGAACGGGATAAATTCATCTACTACCAGGAGATCATCACCCGCAAGGAGAAAATTATCCCGGTGGATGCGCTCTCCGATGACGATTTTAAAAAGCTGGTGATCAAGCGCGTCCGCTCCAGCCTTGAGTTCACCGGAGGACCGATGACCGGCCCGTTTTACTCTCGCGACGATACCATCAAGGCTATCAAGGGCAACACCAAGTTTGGCCAGCAAACCCTGGAAGCACAGAAGTCGATGCTGCGCGACCTGCTGGCGGACATCGAGCAGAACCTGGAGTAACGGGGTAGCGTAGGCAGGCGGGTATAACAGCACCACGATGGTTTTGGATGTAAAACTGTAAAGCACACCTCCTCTTCTGGGGTGAGTTTTGGGAGGGGTTGGAGCATGTCAAGGAGAATAAAGGTCGTTCTACTGGCCGTGTTATTCGTTCTGGCAATCCCTGTTTATACTTCGGTCGCCCTTCCCTTCGCCTTCACCAGTTATCTCCCGCAGGGACGCTCTTTTCCTCCCCCATTTAGTCTCTAAATGGGGGAGGCCTGGTCCCCCCTGGGTTTGGGGGGAGAGGAGGGGGTGCTCACTCCGCAGGCGGGTGCTCGGTCTTTTTCGCCAGCTTGCGGATGCGCTCCAGCTTGAGCTCGCCGGATGCGCCCCAACCGGCAGTCCCTTCGGGCACGCCGGGCGGAACTGCTCGTAGAGCCTGTAGGCGTGCTGCTCGAGCTCCAGCGGAGGGAAAGTCTCTGCCAGGCTTTCCAGGGCAGCCTGCACCTCACCCAGCGCATCACCGAACTTTTTCTCCAGGTAGCGCTCGACGCTTTTGGGATCGATGGCCTCACCTTTGGCGGTTGCCCGCAGCCCGCTCTCCGTTTGTATCGCCGGCACCATTCTGCCCACCACTTCCACCAGCCGCGTTTCGCCCGCCTGGGGTTGCCTGGAACTTTCGGCAATTTTCGCCTCCAACTCCATTTCGGACGGTGAAAAAATGCCCAGGCGCTGGCCTTTGGATTGGGCGTTTAGCCCCGCCACGGCTTTCCCGAGGGTCAGGGCTTCGTCATGCTGGTAGCCGAGCCTTTCCGCCACGATGACGCCCCACAAAGTGAGTACCGGGGCGCGGTTGACCTTGATGGTATCTGCCATGCTGCTGTCCTCCTGAGGTGCCTGTGGATGGATGGAATTGTACCTCCGGCGACCTCATTCGGTCAGCTCGACCGCCTCAGGCACCCCAGACTTCTCGGCGAGGCTCGATTTCCATCCACACGGATAGGGCGGAGACCGCTACCAGCATCAACACGATGGCGATGAAATAGGGGTTCATCAGGCTGCCATTATTGAAATCCTGGCGGTGGATGATGCTGCCGATCACCATCAGCACCTGCCCCAGGATAATTGCCTGCATGTTGTAACGCCAGGCACTCCAGCGCCTCTCCCCATACAAGACGATCCCATCCACTGCGGTGAGCGCCCCCCAGGCGCAGATCGTCCGGGCGGTGAGCGGGGTCAGCGTCCACGGCCAGATGGAAATCAGCCAGGGCGGGTTGATGAAGCTGACCAGCCAGAACAGCAGGGTGAGGATGCCGATCAGGCCAGCGATCTGCCTGACAAGTTTTGGCACTTCCCTGTCGCGGGCTTCCAGCGTGCCGGGGTCAGTCACCCGGTTGTGGTACCACAGCCAGGGGACTAAAAATGGGGTGATGATGTAGATCACCAGCCATGCTATGAATGAGAAGTTGGAGTGGATGAACCGGTCGTAATGCAGCAGTGTCACCAGCAGCATGCTGGCCGCAAAGGCGGTCACCGGCAGCAGGCTGATGTGCACCCGGTGCCACAAGCGGCCGAAGATGGCGAACAGGAACATATAGGCACCCGATAGATAGCCGGCGCCCATAAACACCGCCATGATCTGGGGCTTGATCTCCCAGGCGAAGCTCGTGCGGGTGGTGTGTGGGAAGAAATACAGGATCACGAATGCCGTCACCAGCACCAGGACGACGGCTGCCAGGACGATGCGGGTAATGGGGAAGATGCGGTCATCACGTAGGTTACGACTCATTGTGTTTTCCTCCTGTTGAGTTTGTGGATGGATGAAGTTGTGTGTCGGATATAAAAACCGATATCCGACTATTCAGATGAACTATATTATATAATAAAATTGTCAAGTGTGCTACGGGTGAATGCGTGGAGGCCCCCCACTGTGGGACGTCTCTACACTGATAAATCCAGGTTGGGTTTCGGGCGTACCTGTAGGGGCGACCCGCCCGATAGCGTCGAGAAAACGCGGACAGCCAGGATTGTGCGGTAGAACGGAACGAAGATGGTCTTGAAGGGTCGCCCATTAAAAAAAACTGCCCCCCACTGCAACTGGAGAGGGCCTGCCCCTCACTGAATCTAGAGGGGGGCCACCCCGCCGAAGCGTCTATCTTTTTTCTCCTCCCCTGATTCCCGTTTTTGGGAATCGGGGGAGGCGGGAGGGGGGTACGGTCTTCATATTTTCGCTTTAGGCGTATGTTTATTTTTATAACCTCACCTCCTGGTTCCTTTTTTAGATTTCTCATCTTACGTAGGGAACTTGACTATACATCAAACTGATGTATAGTATAAGGCAGTAGGATTATTCACCACGTTATTTCGCACAATATACAGGAGGGATGTAGCCATGGTTAGGGGTAAAAAACCAGTTATATTGGCGTCTTTATGCATATTGATTTTAGCATTTCCAATTTATGTTACCTGGGCAGCCAGTGCCGCTGGACATAGTTTTTACCTACCGATCATCAATAAGGCGAAATCCTCTACGGCGACGTATAGCACGGTCTATCCAACGGTGATCGTCCCAACGAATACACCTCAACCGCCAAATACTGGAAACATTATTATTACAAACATTATATATGAAGGTTCAGGACAAAATGAACCGGATGAGTACGTAGACATCCGGAATATTGAACCATACGGAATTCAACTATCCAACTGGACCCTCCGTGATAATGCCAATCACGTTTTTACTTTCCCAAGTTTTTCTATACTACCAAATCAGACGTGCCGTGTGTATACAAACCAGGATCATCCTGAATATTGTGGGTTTAATTATGGATCGGGGAATCCCATCTGGAATAATTCTGGCGGAGATTGCGCGTACTTACGCGACGCATCTGATGCGTTGATTGATGAATATTGTTATTAATGCGAAAGGGAAATTAGCCTGTAACCATTTATTTGGAAAGACGGTCCACTGGGAAGCCTAATCTTGCGGGGATTGTCTATTTGTAGAGAAGCCATGGTGAGGCGTATTAGCTTACTAGCAGGTTTTAACATAACTGTTTATTATCTTCTGCTTTTCCCCAAATAATAATTTTCCTTTTCGCAGAAGATTGTTTAAGTATTTTTTCGTCTGATGATTATAACAACATATAAATAATTTATATTCGCTAGAATTAAATACTCGAATTAATTGTATTTATTCTTGCATTATCGGAAAGAATGTTACACCAACGAACGTAAATGATCTATTTATTTTACGGAGTGATAGACTCAATAAATAGATCATAGGTATCTAATACATCTACTGTGCGATTACCAAAACTCAAATTCCATTTCTGGAACTCGGGAAATCGGTCCCAAACTTTCTTGTAAAAATTTTTGAATATAAAACGGATAAAGTGCCCAATTGAAATTGGCCCATAGACAGGAATTCTGCACTCTCGATTTATTGTTGTTAAATGCGAATTTGGGTGACCCTTTTTTTTAATATTAATATCATAATCAAATCTAATTGGTGATGATGCACGTAAAGCACCTTTATAACCAGAAAAATCTAGATCACTTAAACAATTATTCAATTGATCAGCTTCATCCTCTAGGTACGTGTCAAAATATAATAAAACATCATCACTTGTTTTGAATTTTTGTTCATCAATTTCAGAAAATAATATTGGAGAAGGATAATACCAGTAACGGTGCTTAATCAATATCTCTCCTTCAAACAGACAACAAATCTGAAGTATTGAACCATCATATAACAATCCATTAAAGTAACGATTTTGAATTAGGTATCGATATTCCTGTATTGATGCAAATTCTCCACCAAGAATTGTAAATAATGAGTGCGGAGCGCCAGCCCATGTTATTGATGTAGTGTTGTCACCTTCATTATCTCGAATGATAGCCGGTATATAGTCAACAATTATTTCTTTGTCGAGAAGTAGTATGAATATTTTATTTATCTCATCCACCATCGAATTTTTATTCATCATTTTCTATATTCTTCAAGAGATCAAGTAATTTTGAACGCAATTCTCGCGGTAAATTTTCCGCTGACATGTTTCCCTTTTGTATTTGTTCCACGAAATAGCTCAGGTTCTCCTCAAATTTTTGGTATTTTTCTCTTTCTTGAGGTGTCATATCGCGATAGAGTTTTCTCATCCTTTCAAGTTCGGGTTCAGTAGGTACTTTGAATGTTAAATTGTAATCATTCTTTTTCACTTGCTCAATCTCTAATTTCAACCCTTTCATACCTGATCCACAACCAAATAAGCGTACCCAAGCTTTTGATCGAGTTATTGCAGTGAAAATAATATTTCTGCGTCTGGTGAGTTCTGTACCTTCAAAGGCATAATCCGAATTGAGTATATATACCATGGGAGCTTCGTTACCTTTCGCTCTATATATACTAGATATAGCTATCGCATCATCATTGAATAATTCATCGAGGCTACTTGTAACACCGGCTAAGTGTCCAGGTATACCTAGTTCATTCAACTCTTTTAAAATAGTTACAGCTTCTTGTTTTGCGGTATATGCTTCCGGAAGGACAATAAGGATGTCGCGCATCTCTAGTTCACCTTCGCTCAAATCTATTTTTATTTGTTTAGCGACGGCTTTTGCTTGGGCAAATTTATCTGGGAATATCTCGCACTTAATACAATCATTTGGTTCAATTAAACGAGTTATATAGTCTGGATACGAACCCGGACGCCGTTTCAAATTAACAATATTTCCAGATAAAAACTGACCAGCAACAAGCTCGTATCCAACTTCCTCCCATAGTCCTTTGGGATCATTAAAATATTGAATTAATCCACCATCATGGTAGATTCCAAAACCTAGCGCATGTGCGATAGCTAAAGCCCATGGAGTATTTCTGTAGCACACAGGCAAGACAATATCTTGGGATGGATTACCCTTGATATTCCGCAGCTGTGATACATGAGGATTTCCCTCCTTATCAGATCCGAACAATTCTGATGGATATAACATTGTAAAATTACTTAGATTTTGTAGTTCATCATAAGCATATATAATTCGTTTCGGTTTTTTCGCGGCTAAATATGCAAGTCTAAAAAAAGAACCGGGAAAGTCTTGAGCTTCATCCACAAGGATTACATCAAATATTGGTTCAAATGCATCCTCATTTATTTCTGTAATTAATTCAGAGCATACTGCATCAAATGCAAAGGCTGTGCTTGTTAACTGTTTTCCATAATTAAAATTTTTTGGAGTGATACCTTGTGCTTTAGCCACTTCAGAATAAAATCCCGGTTGACTAACACCTCCCCAAGCGTGGATTATTCTCAAGCGGTTCCAATCCGGCTCATCATGAATCTGATCCCATGTAAACCGCCTAACCAATTCCTCAAACTGTTGATACAGAGACCGTGTTTGAAAAGTTATAGCTATCGTCCAATCCTCATGTATTGCATACAGATATGCGGCCTTGAGAGCTAACACAATTGTTTTCCCAGAGCCGGCCAAGCCGCGGATGCGTTGAACACCATCTGGAGTTTCAATAGCTGCGTTATTCTGCCATTTATCAAGGTTGTATACTTCTTTTTCAATTGTTTTTAATATTGCGCCTCTTGAGTCATCTTTCTTAATATTTGATCTTTTTCTTGGAGGCCTAACGTTTGTAACTCTCTCGATAGCGGCATTAATATCTTTTAGCAAATTGTTATCAATCGGATCAAAGCATGTAATTAATTCAAGAAAGTTATCTAGTCCAGAAATTAATAAATCCTCTTCTTGGATGATTTCGTGAATTTCCGGAACCAAAGTAACAATTTTCACAGGAAATGCTAATTCCCTACCATTCATAAGAGATTTATAGCCCTTAAGTTTTATTTCGAGGATTCGATAAAGATCATCTTGTTTTTGCCTAATCGGTTCAAAATTAATTTGTTCCGCGGTTCTATCATCGAAATCGATGACTATAAGCCCATGTTCTTTACAGATTAATAGAGCGTCTATCACAATTTTATTATCCAAATCTGTTAGAACGGGATATCCGATGAATAACATCCCATTCAAGTCAGCCTCAGAAAGGAGCGTAATCAATTGCTCTACAGCAAGGGGATTTTTCTTCTGACCAACGGATAAATTAAGCATTTAAACCACTCCTGTTAGGATAAAAGCAATTTAAATTACAATCGGGTAGTTATTAATGAAATCATTTTTATCTATGCCTAATAATAAATAACGTTTCTCAATAAAGCGCACTATCTGCTGTGTGCCTTAAAAATAAATACATCCAAATTTAGAGTGTGAATCAACTTTTTACGGCAATTGCCATCAATTTATTTATCAGTTTAAAATGGTCTTACGCGGCACGCTCTCGTTGCGCGTCCCACCATACCGGATCATCTGGTCGACCTTGGCATAATACTGCTGTATTAACTGAATGGACATGGTGTTGTCTTATCGAAAAGAAATTCGGATGGAGAATTATCGGCTGATTCCAGTATAGCATGATTCTTATAACACCCTCAACTTCCTCTCATACTCTTACTGGAATGATCACTAATTGGGATATATCTATTAGTTGATTTATTTTTCCCCGTTAATTCACCTTTATTTTGGTCATTGGCAAGGCTTTTATTATTTTTCTGTATTCTTATGTAATTGAATTAACAATCGTATAAAATTTCCAGTCAGATAAATCATAAACTCAATCTCCTCAGGAGACCAATAATCACCATGTTTCACATTCTCATTTTGATATATTCGGTAATTTTGGAATAATAACTCATTGAACATATTAACAATCTGTTGATTAATATTTTTTTCTTTTATCCAATATAGTAGTTCCATTTTTTGGTTCTCTAATGTCTTCTTATTACCGAGAATGGTTCTTAGTAATTGCTCAAGAGCTAGTCTTAAATTATCCAGCAAATTGCGATATTTATCTACATCTCTCATGCCATAAATTAGAAGTGCTTCTTCAAAATGCTTTAAAACTTTTGGATAATCTTCCAACCATAGAAGATTATCGTTAACCAATTTATCGTCAAGTAGTTTGGCTCCAGCCGGGTAAAATAAAATTCCTGAATCGCGCTTTATAAGTCTGACATTTAGAGATGGACTTAGGTAAATGGCTTTCTGTACATCTTCAATAAAGGCATCAACGATATTCCGTGCTTCTGATTCTTCTTCTAGCACCCAAACTAAATATTGTAAAGCAGTAATTAATTGAATAAGCGATGAAGAGTTTTTTAATGTTATATAGACAATATTTTGAATAAATATACTGTTTTGTTGTTCTTCTTCCCATAACTGGAGTACTGCTCTGCTACCGATAACCGATCTAGGTTGTATAGGACTACCCATTAAGTATGCGAATTTATCACTAACACCTCTTCTAGATAACAAAAAATTTCCAAGTATCTTATCGGTAGAAAAAAGAATATGATTTTGAAAAGATTCAAAATCATTTCTTTCCGAATAATTGATATTCCATCTGCTCCGAAATTGTTTTATTTTTTTTGAAATTTCCATATGAAACCAATTCCTTTCAATTTTCAAGGATTTCTAGTATAGATTCGACGACTTATTCTCTTGATCAATCCTACCCTCAGAGTATACATATTGTATAGAGTATTATTAGTTTCAAGCTTTGTCAACCACGAAAAATTTCTTTGAAAAATATAATCTAGATTATTTATAGCCGTAAAAAGTCAGAAATCATAATAATATAATAAACCTTAAATCTTCATCGCCCTTGTGTTATCAGAATTAGTAATCTCCCAGGTCGGTCAGCGTTCTCCCATATCGCTATAAGTACTTTTGATCATCAAAATCCGTATTTGCGTCAATATAAAAACCCTGGTGAAGAATCAGCATTTTTCTTTAAAAAGCGAACTTTTTCTCCTGTAAATTCCTTCTTCAACTCGATATAATTCCATATTAAATGGTATCATATGATTAATAAGATATCTAGAATCGCTATATATCGAGGGGTTTCCAATGGAATCAAAACAATTTAATAAGGCTCCTTTACTATCACGCTATGTGGTTTTTATCCTCGTTGCCTTTAATTTGCTCGTTTTAATCATCGGGCTATGCATATTATTTTTTTCAAAAAACCCATTCCGTCTTCCTCTCCTGCTTATTATTTTCTTTTCTCTACTAATCTCATTATTTGGTGTTGCAATATTGAGTTATTTTTACAATAAGCAAGTTACCGTAAAAGAAAAACAGCATATATTACGTACTTCTAAAAAGTTGGATTCGGAAATCGGGAGAATTGCGAGTGATGTTAATCTTCATATTACTAAAAAGTCTAATCTGCTTCAAGACAGAGATGCCGCATTATCTAAACGCAGGAATGAATTCTCACAAAAAATTCGACATCTAAATAGGCATCGAAACGAGATTTCCTTATCTGAAAGTAATGAGATATCTTCGACCCTATCTCACCTTCAGAATTCTTATATCAATCAGGGTTTACGTTTAGCCTTAATTAAGGATGCCAATATCTCAGGGATTGGGCCCAAGTTCAAGGAGCGCCTTATAAAAAATGGTGTTATATGTGCCGCTCAGGTATCCTCTGAACGACTGAGTAACATTCCAGGGTTTGGAGAAGCAAAAGTTAGCAGTGTTGTTGCATGGCGGAGATATGTTGAAGCTGGCTTAGCTTCTTCTAAACCTGTTCGCGTGCCACCGGAAGTTGAAGAAAAGATTAGATCAAAACATGCGCAAGAACAATTAAAAGTCAATCAGGAAGAAAATATTGCTAAATTAGACCTGGAGACTGATTTAACAACGATTAAACAACGATATGATCATATGATCGTCGAAAACGATCAGGCCAGGTCGTTGGCTATAAAAAAACTAGCCACACATAGAGAAAATGCTGTTTATCTTGGAAACCAACTTAGGCTTTACGAGAAAATCACTCCAATAAGCTATTTGAGACACTTACTGTCTATTGATTCATCAATATCTGGTAAATTATTATTTGGCGCATACTCCTCAGTATTAATCTTGATTCCTCTTACCTTCATATTCCTAGGTACTGGGACAACTTTTTCTATGATCGTTGACTCGATTCCAACCCATACTTCAACACCAACAATAACACCTACAGCTACTTCAACCCAAACTCACACTCCAACATATACATTTACACCCTCAAAAACTCCAACGATAACCCTCACACCTACTCCATCTAACACTCCCACGATTACTCCCACTCCAACAATAACACCCACCCCTACTCCAACTCTTATTCCTACCGAGACTCAAAGACCTTTGCCAACTTTACCCATCAATGTCGAATCTTGTATACCACGAAATACCCTTCGTCAGGTTGGTTATGTTGTCGGGGTAACAGACGGAGACACCATTGTGGTCACTCTCGAAGATGGTAATAATTATGAGGTTCGTTATATTGGTATGGATACTCCTGAACAAGGAGATGTTGGTTATGGACCAGCTACGGTCCGAAATACCGAGCTTGTCTATGGAAAGAACGTTACATTGGTTCGTGATGTCTCTGAAATTGATCAATACAAACGTCTTCTTCGATATGTGATCGTCGGTAACACGTTTGTAAATTACGAATTAGTAAAATCTGGTCTGGCGACCGCATATCGATATCCGCCGGATGTTTCATGTGCCTCAGCGTATTCAGAGGCTGAAAACTATGCAAGAACAAATCAGTTAGGTTTGTGGATTCCTGCTCCTGCTCCACTTCCGACAAATCCTCCGGGCAATGGTGGTGGAAATTGTGATCCTGCCTATCCGACAGTGTGTATACCTTCTCCACCACCTGATCTTGATTGCCCAGATATTCAATATCGTCGATTTCAAGTCCTTCCGTCTGATCCGCATAATTTTGACGGGGATCATGATGGAATCGGTTGCGAGTCAGGTTAAATACCTATATGGTGTGTCTTCCAGGCTTGTAGCTAGTAATATTCTAGCTGATAAGAATCCTACCGTTAATCGAAGCAGCATTCACGAGGACAGCCCTCACCCCTCCTCCTGATATAATATTCCCACATCCAGTGTGCGCATGAAAACCGAGGCTTCAAGCCGTCACCACCACCCTACACGGAATTTGATCAAGGACTGGCTGTTCACCGTCAACCTGTTCTTCATCCTCTATTCGCTGGTGATGCTGGCGCAATTTATGATGGGACCAGAATCCGGGCGGGTGTCCACTTTGGTATGCAAGCCGGACCCGTGGGGAAAAGTGGTCTGCACGGTGAAGATCTACGGCGTCCATAAGCTGTTCCGGCTGGACTTCTACGCCGACGATTACATCAGGACGTTTACCTCGAGTAACTTTAACCTCCACTCATACCCAGGTCACTACCTCGACGACCTGTCCCTGCCCTGGAGCGGTCACTTGGAGGCTACCACTTCATATGATCATGTGTGTGCGGTTTCCATCCAAATCCAGTCGCAGGCGGTTGACTTCGTGCCCCCCTATCAGAGCGGGTCAGCCTGTTCCCGGGCGCAAAAGATGGTCGAGCAGGCTTTTGCCGGCGACCGGACGGCGATCGATATCCGCTTCAACGGCCTCAACCCCAACCTGTACTGGCGGCTCGCCCTGCTGGGTATCGCCAGCCTGTTGTTTCTCGCCCAATGTGCCGTCAGGCTCAAGCACCGTCAGCGTCAGAAAAACGCCCTGCGCTTGGCTGATGATCAACCGATCACAGCTCAGCCTGCAACCGTAGGCGCCTTGGCAGACTCAGGCGTGCAGCCCGCCGGAGCAGGTCTCTCAAACGGGCTAGGCAGGGTGCGGTTTGTACTGTTTTGGTGGGCGGCCGCGGCCCTGGTGATTGCATTCGCAGTACTATCAGACTTGCTGAATGAGCTGATCAGGACGAGATTTTATGCGGGAGGATGTTTTTAAACATTCATGACTATCAGAAACTGTATTTACAGTACCCGTTCACGAATCTAATCTGCATCCTTCCCTTCATCATTCTTATCACCCTGGGGGCGGTGCTGCAGTGGCAGCTGATCAGGACGGAGGTGCCTGTCTCCCGCTGGTGGATCGCTGCCCCCACCCTCGCCGGCTTCCCCTTGCTGATCGGGGTGGTCATCCGTACGAGCTGTAGTGATTGCTCTGCCTTCAGCTACCCCTTCTTGCTGCTGGCTCAATCCGACCAGATTGAGGGCATTGTGTGGTGGACCATATCCTATTTTCTGATCCTCGGAGGCATGCAGTGGCTGATCTTGTGGTATGCCTTACGCATTTCCATCGTCTGGTCCATCTTCCCCCTGGTAGGAGCAGCTGTGGCAGACATCCTGTTTTTCCCCATGGTTTATGTGCTGATGTTTTATCTTTCCCCGCCGCGGATCATCATTGCCAGTTCGCCGCTCATTATTTTGGTCACTGCAATACTATCGCTGTTGGCGTCCATATTTAGCCTTGTGACGGGGTTCTACCTGCACCGGGCGATCCGGAAGCGGAAGACCAGCCTTGTGCAAGCGGTGCCTGATCAGGTGGATCTGTAGGGGCGACCCACTCGATAATGTCGAGAAAAAGCGGATAACCAGGATCGTGCGCTAGAACGGAACGAGGATTATCTTGAAGGGTCGCCTGTACAAGTAAAAAAGGCAGGCGAATATCGGATATAATAGATTTTCTTTGTGTAATTAAAAATACTGCCAACCTGCCCTGAAGTGTAACCGTTTTTTTGAAGGTATGTCAATGTTGGCAATCAGGGGTATGAGTAGCTCACGGCAGAGAAAGCAGCGGTCATTAAAGACACTCCTGTACCCTCCTACGGATATGCATTCTCAGACTGATCGAAAGGATAAAAAGGACTATGAAAATGAAAACCAGATCATTTATTAGTATCGCAATTACCATTACTTCAGTTCTGTTGCTTATTCTCACCATGACAGCCGCTGCTCAGGGGTCGACGGACAAGGCATACAGCGGATTTGCATCTGACCTTTCAAGAGTCCGTCAAAACACAACCGGTTCAGCTTATACTGCCGAAACCTTCACTCTGGCCAACCCAAGGTATCTACCCCTTGTATACAGAGACTATGGGGTCTGCTCAAGAACCCCCACGCTGGTTTTCCCCGGAAATGGAGGCCAGCTGGTCACCCTTAGTCCTCTGTTTACCTGGGACGACGGCAGTCATCCGGAAGCCGACGCTGTATATTTGGATGTAGCGACTGACTCTGCATTCAATAACATGTGGAACAGTTTAGCCAGCTATGCAAGTCCCGGAATTCAACAATTCCGCTTTTCCACCAACTTAAATCCAGCCACGATTTATTACTACCGCGCCTGGTTCCAATGCGGCAACCTCCAAGGTCCATTTTCAGCCACCTGGTCTTTTAGATCAGGTTCAGGCGGAGTTGTCTTGCCTGCTCCGGCTCTAATTGCACCCGCAAATGGGAGCCTGACTCCAAGCACCACCGTAACTTTACAATGGTCAGCTGTACCTGATGCCATCGAGTATCTGCTGAAGTGGGGCGAAATTGGGGGATTTTCGTACTACTTCACCTGGGTAAGCGGCACCCAGGACACGATTTCTATGGACCCAAGTAAAGTCTACGAGTGGACGGTGGCTGCGCGGAACGATTACGCCGTGGGTACTGTGTCGGAGACCTGGCAGTTCACGACACCGCCCGGGTTATCCGATCTCTCACCTCAGACGCTAAACCCCATTTTCAGGATAGAAAATGGCACTCCAAGCATAACATTTGAGCTGCCAGCGCAGGAGAAGTAGCCTCAATCGGAGCGAGCTTAATCCTTTGCTTTCCAGCCCACTTGCAAAGAGCGTGAGTCCCCTTCCCGGCGTCCCAGATCGTTCTCCCCGACGCTCGGAATCGACCTCGCAGTGTTAACACGGAGACGCCCCGCCGGGGCGTCTCTCCACAACATGATCATAGTTCTTCCTTTGTGTCCTTAGTGTACTTCGTGGTTATCTATTTCTCTTTTTTATTCATCATTGCACAACCAGTTGGAATTAAAAAAGGGACGGTCATTTCAACCGTCCCTGCTAGCGAACTTTTAAATATTCGACTTAGTAATCCATGCCACCACCACCAGGCGGCATCATCGGGGCCTTTTCCTTCTCAGGCACGTCGGTGACGAGCGCTTCGGTGGTCAGGATCATGGCGGCGATGGAAGCTGCATTCTCGAGCGCACCACGGGTGACCTTGGCGGGGTCGATGACACCGTCTTTGATCATGTCCACGTAGGCTTCGCTGATCACGTTGAAGCCGATGTTCTTGTTCTTCTTATCCTTCTGGGTGCGGCGGACGGTATCCAAAATGACGGAACCATCTTTGCCGGCGTTCTCGGCGATCTTGCGCATCGGTACTTCCAGCGCCTTGCGGACGATGCTGACGCCGATCTGGGCATCTTCATTGTCCATCTTCAGGCTTTCAAGGGCTTTCATGGCGTTGATCAGGGCAACTCCACCACCCGGCACGATCCCGTCTTCGACGGCGGCACGGGTTGCAGACAGGGCGTCTTCCACGCGATGCTTCTTCTCTTTCAGCTCGGTCTCGGTGGCTGCACCCACACGGATGATGGCGACGCCGCCCGAAAGCTTGGCCAGGCGTTCCTGCAGTTTTTCCTTGTCATAATCGCTGGTGCTTTTGTCGATCTCCACACGGATCTGGTCGATGCGGCCCTTGATCAGGGCTGCGTCACCCTTGCCACCCACCACGGTGGTGTCGTCCTTGGTGATGACCACCTTCTCGGCACGACCGAGGTCGGCGATGGTGGTGCTTTCCAGCTTGCGGCCGGTCTCTTCGGAGATCACCTGACCATTGGTCAGCACGGCGATGTCTTGCATCATAGCCTTGCGGCGGTCACCGAAACCAGGGGCTTTGACGGCGACAGCGTTGAGCATGCCGCGGATCTTGTTCAGCACCAGGGTAGCCAGGGCTTCACCGTCCACGTCCTCGGCGATGATCACCAGGTCACGCTTGCCGATCTGCACCAGCTTCTCGAGCAGCGGGACAATATCAGCCGCGGCGGAGATCTTCTTGTCGTAGATCAGGATGTAAGCGTCTTCGATGGAGGCTTCCATGTGCTCGGGGTCGGTGATGAAATAAGGTGAGACGTAGCCACGGTCGAACTGCATACCTTCGACGTACTCGGTCTCGAATTCCAGGCCCTTGGATTCTTCCACGGTGATGACGCCGTCTTTACCGACCTTGTCCATCACATCGGCGATCAGCTCACCGATCACACGGTCTTGGGCGGAAATGGAGGCCACATTGCCGATCTCAGCCTTGGTGGTCACTTCGATGGCATCCTCGCCAATCTGCTTGACCACGGCCTTGGTGGCGGCCTCGATGCCGTGCTTGAGCAGCATCGGGTTGAAGCCGGCAGCCAGGTTCTTCATGCCTTCGGCGACGATGGCGTGGGCGAGCACGGTGGAGGTGGTGGTTCCGTCACCGGCAATATCGTTGGTCTTGGTGGCGGCTTCCTTGAGTAATTGGGCACCCATATTCTCAAACGGGTCTTCCAGCTCAATTTCCTTGGCGACGGTGACGCCGTCATGGGTGATGGTGGGTGAGCCGAATTTGCGGTCTAACGCCACGTTGCGTCCCTTAGGACCAAGCGTGGTGGTGACGGCGGTGGCAAGGACGTCCATACCCTTGCTCAGCTTGCGGCGGGCTTCTTCAGAAAATTGCAGTTGTTTTGCTGCCATAATTCAATACTCCTTCATTAACCTTGGTTATTTATCTTCGACAATTGCTAACAAGTCAGATTCACGCAGGATGAGCAGTTTCTTGCCATCCACCTTGATCTCGGTGCCGGAATACTTGGCGAACAGGACCACATCACCTTTTTTGACATCCATGGCGATGCGCTTGCCTTCGTCATCACGGTCACCCGGGCCAACGGCCAGGACGGTGCCTTTTTGGGGTTTTTCTTTTGCAGTTTCGGGGAGAACGATGCCGCTCGGGGTGATCTCATCACTTTCGATGGGTTCAACCACCACGCGGCTGCCTAACGGTTTGAAATTGATGGACATAGCCACCTCCTATTGTGGAATAGATTGGATTAAGAGACAGTTTGCGGTTTAGCACTCTTCCCGAACGAGTGCTAAACCGTACTGAATAATACCCAATTTTGGGCAGGACGTCAAGAGGAAAACGCTGATTCTAACAAAATTCTGATATTGATAAACAGGGATATCCAGGATTTTCAGGATAGGAAACATAATTTGTAGCTGTGATCGGTGATCACGGCCCGAAAAGATTACCGCTATCAACGATAGCGGCTACAAGACCGACGGCTACAAATGATGGCGAAAGATCAAGGGGTGGCGGTTTGGGAGGGTTGGGCGGTCGGAGAAGGGACATCCGACGAGGGGGTGCCCATCAGCGAGCGGCAGGTGGCTTCGTTGTCCGCCACGTTCTGCATCAGGACGGGGTCGTCGGGGTAGGTCAGGCGCAGCTGAGTCATCAGCTCGAGCGAGTGCGAGCAGTAGCCGTTATCGGGCGAGCTGAGGTAAGCCAGCACCGAACCGTAGCGCACGTAATAGTAAGCCACGTTCAGGTTGGTGAGCGGCAGGGGCTTCACATCGGCGTTTAGGGCAGCCTCCTCACCCAGGGTACCGTTTTTCACGAACTGGGCGACGGTCTCGTTGTCCTTGGCGGCGCAGCCGTCCACGGCGCACTTCAGGGCGGGTAGGGCGGTCTCGTAGTTGCGCGCTTGCACATAGACCATGCCCAGCTGCCCGTAGGTATCGGCGTTGGAGGGGTCGAAGGCGAGGGCTTTCTCGGCATTGCGCGAGGCGATGAAGAACTCACCCTGCTGGGCGTAGGTTTTGGCGATGGCGATGTATGGGTAGGGGTCCTTGATCCCCAGCTGCTGGTTGATGGTGGCGGCTTTTTCAAAGTATTCCAGGGCGGTGTTGTACACCTGCAGCTGGCGGTAGCCGAGACCGATGCGCAAGTACAGGAAGGTGAGGTTGGGGGTGAGCTGCGAAGCCTTGATGTACTCATCGATGGCATCGCGGTAATAGCCCCAGCCCTCGAGCACGGTGCCCAGCACGCGGTGGGCATCCATCGAGTCGGGGGCGAGCTCGACTGCCTGTTTGGCATACTGCTGAGCCTGGTCCCACTTCTGCTGGTCGAGCAGCACTTCGGCGTAGAAGGCAAGCGCCAGGGCATTCTGCGGGTCGAGCAGGTAAGCCCGCGTGGCAGACGTCTCAGCCTTGGCCAGGTAGGCCTCGCTGTCGCCGGCAGTGACCAGGTTGCTGGAGGCGTTCCAGTCCAACACGAAGGCGTAGATCGCGGCGACAGTGCTGTCATCGGGGGCCAGCTCAACCGCCTTCTCGGCCGAGGTCAGGGCGTCTTGCAGACGGTCCAGGCGTTCCTGGTCGGTGCTGAGCGTGCTGGAGGAATAGGTCTGGATGCGGGCCAGCTCAGCCCACACCAGGGCGTTGGTAGGGTCAACCTGGAGCGCCTGCTGGTAGGCACCGATGGCGTCCTGGTCGGTAGCCGGGTCATCCAGCTTACCGGCGGCAAAGTAAGCCTGGGCAGCCATGATGTAAGACTGGGGCGAGCGCGTGGGGGTGGGTGTGGGGTTGAACGGAGACTGCACCTCCCCGCGGCCCAGCGAGAGCAGCAGCCAGATGCCGCCCAGGATCAGGAAAGCCAGCACCATGATGCGGTACGGGTTGGACTTGCTCCTGACCGGGTGGAGATTGAAGGTTTTACCGTCCTGTATCTGGCCCATATCAGGGGGTTGCCGTCTCGGTTGCGGTGGGGGTGGCAGCCGGAGGTGTGCCGGAAGCGGTCTTGCAGTAGTCCATCCCCTGGCTGGCATTGTAATACGCCACCTGGTCTTCGGCAATATTGGTCAGGATCAGGTGCAGGATGGGGATGGCCTCGGGGCAGCGGTCCAGCTGGGTGAGCGAGAGGGCGTAGATGGAATAGTAATCATCGGCGATGCGCCCCGGTGCCAGCGGGAGACCCTCCACCACCGTCCCGTCGGCGGTGGTGCCGCCGTGGACCACCAGGGTGAGCTCATCTGCTGCCCGGGCGTAGTCGTCATTCTGGTAGAGCATGACCCCCAGGTTGCCGTGCAGACGGGCGCTGGTCGGGTCTAGGCTGAGAGCCTGTTCAGAGAACTGGATCGCCTTGCCGTACTGACCTTCGGTGGCATAGGTGCGTGAGATCTCGGTGAGGATATCGGGGTTGGTGGGGTTGAGCGCCACCCCGGTGAGCATCTCCTGGATGGCCTTATCATACTCGCCCTGCATCTTGTAGACCGCCCCCAGGGAGTAATGAAGGTCCCACAGCTTGTCGTTGATGGAGATGGCTGCCAGGTATTCGGAAATGGCGTCAGCGTAGTTGCCGGTGTTGAAGAGCACATAGCCGCGTGCCCGGTGGGTTTCAAGCGAGTTCGGGTCGAGCGTCTTGGCTTTCTGCGACAGGTCGATGGCGGCCTGGATGTCTTCGTAGTTGCCCTGGTCGAGCAGGATCTCGGTATAGTAGGCATAAGCCGAGGCGTTGTTCGGGTCGAGCTCGATGGCCTTGTTGACTGCCAGGGTGGCTTCGTCGAATTTACCCAGGAAATCGAGGGCGGAAGCCTTGATGGCATATGCCATGGAGTTGTTTGGGTTGAGCAGCAGGGCATTCTCGGCATTGGTGACCGCATCCTGGTACAGCCCGGCGAAGATTTGGGTGCGGGCGAGGTCGATGAAGGTGGCAGGGTTGCGCGGGTCAGCCAGGACGGCTTGTTTGTAAGAATCGATGGCTTGCGACAGCTTGCCATCCTTGAAGAAAGCCTGGGCTTCGTTCAGCACCGACTCCTGGCTGCGGGTGGGCGTGGGAGACGCCATGAAGAGCGTGGGCATCTCAGGCACCACCACCTGGTTAAAAATAAATCAGCCCCCCGATGGCCACCACCAGGAAGGCGATCAGGAGCGGGTTCGAAGGGCGCCGGGTGCGCTTCTTCATGTTCAGTTTCCCGCCGCGCAGGTACATGCGTTCATATTACCACTGCCTGGAGTGAGAATCAAGAGACGTGAGAAGTAGATTAATGGTTTCTAGTTTGGTAAATTACCGCTCGTCGAGGCAGAAATGGGCTCATGCTAAAGATTAAAAAATTGTCACCTGCGTACCTTTTTCCATAGTTATTGCGACTTATAAATAAACGTCAATTAAATTTTCAGATTCTTCGAGAATAGCGGTAACCTGCGGATGTCTTTGCGAATAAAACAAAGAAAATGGAGGTAACTATGTCTTCTGAAAATGACCGTTCGACGGAGAATGTGGCGCGCCAGAATATTAACCGCCGCAGCTTCATCAAGTTCTGCAGCCTGATGGCCGGTGCCCTTGCACTGCCTGTCACATACGTCAACCGCATTGCCGAGGCGCTGAGTACGGCGACCCGTGTGCCTGTGGTGTGGCTGGAATTCCAAGACTGCACCGGGGACAGCGAATCGTTCCTGCGCGCAGGGAGCCGACCCGACCCGTTGCAACCTGGTGTCACTGACCCGGGACTGGTCGACCTGCTGCTCGACTTCATCTCGGTTGAATATCACGAGACGCTCATGGCGCCTTCTGGATTCGCAGCAGAGAAATCACTGAACGATGTGCTGGCGACGTATCCCAACCAATTCGTGTGTGTTGTCGAAGGTGCGATCCCACAGGCGCAGGATGGGATCTACTGCACGATCCGCGGGCGCACAGCTTTGAGCATTGCCCAGCAGGTGCTACCCAATTCGCTGGCAACGATCGCCCTGGGCTCCTGTGCCGTGGATGGCGGGTTGGCGGCTGCGCTGCCCAATCCGACGGGTGCAGTGGGGGTGAGCGATATCCTTCCAGGACTGACCAATTTGGTCAACCTGCCCGGTTGCCCAGCCAATGTAGTCAACCTGGTAGCGACCATTGTTTACCTGATCACTTTTAACACATTACCGGATATGGATTCTGCTCGTCGCCCGTACTTTGCCTACGGAGAAGAAATACATGATGATTGCGAGCGCGAAGATTATTACGAGGAACACCAGTTTGTGCTCGAATGGGGTGACGAAGGTCACAAGAATGGCTGGTGCCTGTACAGGATGGGCTGCAAGGGTCCTGATACACGTGCTAACTGCCGGCAAGTGAAATGGAATGGCGGCACAAACTGGGATATCGGCGCCGGGCATGGCTGTATTGGCTGTACCATGCCCCATTTCTGGGACACGATGACGCCGTTCTACCAGCCTGTAGAGGACGTTTAGAGAGGAGAATTCAAAATGTCAGACATCTATATACCCCTGGTCGGGAAGGACAACAGTTACGGGAATCCCACTCCTCCGGGCAGCAACCGGATCGTGATCGATCCTCTTACCCGGATTGAAGGTCACCTGCGCATCGAAGCCAACGTGGAGGGCGGTAAAGTGACAGACGCCTGGAGCGCCAGCACCATGTTCCGCGGCGTTGAAACGATTTTGAAAGGGCGCGACCCACGCGAAGCCTGGCTGTTCACCCAGCGGATTTGCGGGGTCTGTACTACGGTGCATGCCATTTCGTCAGTGCGAGCGGTGGAAGATGCGCTGGGGATCACCATTCCAGATAATGCCCGCCTGGTGCGAAACCTGCTGGAGGCCGCCCAATACGTACAAGACCATGTAATCCATTTTTTCCACCTGCATGCCTTGGATTGGGTCGACGTGGTCAGTGCGTTATCAGCTGACCCAGCTCAAACCAGTGCCCTGGCGCGCTTGATCTCGCCATGGCCCAACTCCAGCCCGGAATATTTCTCCGGCGTTCGCAGCCGCCTGCAGGGTCTGGTCGACAGCGGCCAGTTAAGCCTGTTTGCCAATGGATATTGGGGTCACCCGGCGTACATTTTGCCGCCCGAAGGAAACCTTCTGGCTGTAGCGCACTACCTGGAAGCACTGGATTGGCAGCGCGAATTTATCAAGTTTCATGCCCTGCTGGGCGGTAAGAACCCTCATCCGCAGACCTACCTGGTTGGTGGGATGGCCATCCCGGTGAACCCAGTTGGGAACCACGCCATAAACCCCCAGGTGATCGCCCAGCTGCGCGATCTCACTGCCAAGGCAACCGACTTTGTGACCCAGGTCTACCTCCCTGACCTAAAGCTGATCGCTTCTTTCTATAAAGATTGGGCGAATTACGGCGCGGGTGTGGGCAACTTCCTAACCTACGGTGATTTTCCGGCGAACGGGAATGACCCAAATTCCTATTGGCTGCCGCGAGGGGTAATCTTCAACAGCAATATAAGCGAACCCAGCCAGCCGATGGACCAGCAGGTGATCCAGGAATTCGTCACCCGCTCATGGTACAGCTATAGTGCAGGCGATTCCGGCGGTCTGCACCCTTCGGTAGGCGAAACCCAACCCACATATACCGGGCCGCAGCCGCCTTATGATAATCTGAATGTGGATGGGAAATATTCCTGGCTCAAGGCGCCGCGCTACAATGGCTACCCGATGGAGGTTGGACCGCTGGCGCGCATGCTGGTGGCATACTCCAATGGTCATCCACAGGTAAGAGCAAAGGTGGATGAGATGCTGGGCGCGCTGGGCCTCGAGGCGGGGGCACTCGTCTCCACGTTGGGACGTGTGGCAGCCCGTGGAGTTGAGACCCAGCTGGTGGTCGAAGAGATGGGCAGCTGGATCGACCAGCTGGAAGGCAATATGAACAGCGGCAACCTTGACATCCATAATGGTGCACTGTGGGATCCAGCCACGTGGCCATCGACGGCGATTGGCTGGGGTACCACCGAAGCACCGCGCGGCGCACTTGGTCATTGGGTGAACATTGCCAATGGCAAGATTGAAAACTACCAGACGGTGGTTGCCACCACGTGGAATGGATCGCCGCGCGATACAGCCGGCCTGTCTGGCCCGTTCGAACGAGCCCTGATCGGCACTCCCATTGCCGATCCGGAACGACCGGTCGAGATCTTGCGGACGATCCATTCATTCGATCCCTGTATGGCTTGCTCTGTCCACCTGGTGGATGCGAGAGGCAAACCGTCAGGCATCGGGGTGACGGTGCGCTGACCGCTGACGTGAATTCCATTCTGACCCGCCATTCACATACAGGTTATCAGTGGGGTGAATGGCGGGTTGGAACTTCGATATGACTGAATTTGATTACCCCAACAGGAAAGTGGTACTCGGCCTGGGGAACTTGCTCCTGGGTGATGAAGGCTTTGGGATCCATGCCTTACAATATCTTCAAATCAGGGTGGGTGCACAATTTCCAGTCGAGTGGGTGGATGGCGGCGTGCTGGGATTAAACCTGCTGCCATTGGTGGAAGCGTGCAGCCACCTGCTGGTGTTGGACGCGGTGGATGCCGGTAAACCAGGCGGCGCCCTGGTCGAGATGGCGCAGGATGAGATCCAACTATACAACGGCATGAAACTATCTGAGCACCAGGTAGGGTTCCAGGAGGTGCTGGGTGTAGCTAAATTCCGGGGGTGTTATCCCACCCACCTGCACCTGATCGGCGTCCAATCCGTCGACCTGTCCACCGGCATCGAGCTCAGTCCAGCAGTCTCGGCGGCTTTGCCCGAAGTTTTTGAGCGGGTTAAGATACTCTTGCAGAGCTGGTTCCCATAATATCCCAAACAGGACTCCTGGTACCACTTCATTGATTTATTAATAGATGGTGGTAAAATTATTGGCGCAAACGTCCCTGTAGCTCAGCGGATTAGAGCATTTGCTTGCGGAGCAAAGGGTCGGGCGTTCGAATTGCCCCAGGGACGCCTAAATAACGAATTACGAAGAGCGCTTCTTGATTAGAATTCGCGCTCTTTTATTTTCCCACGAGGGTGAGAATGATGGAAAAACCAATCCAAATCCTGCTGACTAATGATGATGGCATCCAATCCCCAGGGCTGTGGGCTGCGGCGGGGGCGCTTTCGGAGCTGGGATACGTGCACGTGGTATCACCCCGCAACCAGTCCTCGGGTATGGGGCGCAGCTTACCATCGACATCGGATGGGATCATCACCCCGCAGCAGATGCATGTGAACGGCAAGCTATGGACGGTTTACAGCGTGGGTGGCTCACCCGCCCAGGCGGTGCTGCATGCGGTGTGTGAGATCATGCCAGAGCCACCCCGCCTGGTGGTCTCGGGGATCAACTACGGCGAGAACATGGGGGTGGGGGTAACCGTTTCGGGGACGGTGGGGGCAGCGCTGGAGGGAGCGGGCAACGGAATACCGGCGCTGGCCGTCTCATTGGAGACTGATACGGCCGAGCACCTGTCCTATTCTACAAAGATAGACTTTTCTGCCGCAGCCTTCTTCACTGCCCTGTTCGGGCGCATGATGTTGGAACGCCATCTGCCCGAGGATGTGGATTTACTCAAGGTGGATGTGCCGTGGAATGCCACAAGAGAAACAGCGTGGGAGGTCACCCGCCTGTCACACCAGGCGTACTTCCTGCCGGTCACACCGAAACGTGTTTCGTGGGATAAGCCGGAGACGGTTGGCTACCGGCGAATCGAGGAGTTCAGCGGCAGTGCAGATGATACAGATGTGTATGCCCTGCGGGTGAAGCACGTCGTGGCTGTGACGCCGCTCAGCCTTGACCTGACTTCCAGGGTGAGCCTGAAGGATTTCGAGAGGCTGCTGCGAAACGAATGAGGCAAAATTTAGAATTAATCTACAGGGATAGACAGGATAAAGACGGATTAGATAAATCAGCTAAAAAGCAGCTGATCAGCGAGACCTGTTCAGCTGGCGCAGCAGCAACGGGTGGAGCTGGGGGTTGGAAGCCAGGACGGATTGAGGCGGGGTCATAAAGTTGGGTCCGCCGTTCATATCGGTGACGGCAGCCCCAGCCTGCAAGGCAACCAAAGCACCCGCGGCCACATCCCAAGACTTCAAACGCAGCTCCCAAAACCCATCGAAGCGACCGCAGGCAACATAGCACAGGTCGAGGGCGGCAGAACCGAGACGACGCACCCCCTGTGAATGCAGGGCGAGGTGTGTGTAGTGGTCAAGGTTGTTATCTGGAGCCGTGCGGATATCGTAGGGGAAACCTGTGACAAGCAGGGCATGGTCGAGGTCAGAAGTGACGGAGGGGTAGATGGGCGCACCATTCAACCAGGCGCCGGCACCTGATGCTCCGGCTGTGCCGGATAGAGCACTGAAGCACTCGTCGCGCATTGGGTCGTAGACCACGCTCAGGCGCAGTGCACCAGCCTCGGCGTAGGCGATCGAGACGGCGTAAATGGGGATGCCGTGGACGTAGTTAATCGTGCCGTCCAGCGGGTCGATATACCAGGTGTGGTCAGCAGTACCGGCGAGCTCGCCGCTTTCCTCGGCTACGATGCGATCGGCTGGGAAGCGCCGGCGGATATAGCTGAGCAGGAACTTTTCCGACTGACGGTCGGCTTCGCTGACCAGGTCGATCACGCCCTTGTGGTCCACCTGCAGGTGCAGGCCGAAGTTGGAGCGCAGGATATCCCCCGCCTGGCGGGCGAGGGTGATGAGCTCGGTGAGGGTGGGAGGCATGTACACAATTTTAACAGGGATGGACAGGATGAACAGGATAAGGATTGAGATTTAATAGAAATAATAGAAGGGATACAAAGAAGTATTAGATTCTTTCAACTATAACTAAGCTGATTACTTATCCGTGTTTATCCGCACATATCCCTGTAAATTCATATATTTTTACAACTCCACCGACAACAGCGGCACGATCATCTCCTCAGCGGAGAGACCACCGTGGCGACCGACGAGGGGGTTCTCCTTTTCTGCCCACCATAAGTAGGCGTCATCATGGGCTGCCACGATCAGGTCACCCAGGCGGTCTGACAGGTGCGGGTGAGGCGTGCCGGGTCCGAACAGCCCCTTCGATACGGTTTCAGCCGGGTCGATGAAGGAGAACTGCCCGGGCCAGGTCTGGTCGAAGTAGTTACGCACCTGTTCCGTCTGACCGGGTTTGATGAACAGGTACATCAGGCGGCTTTCACCGGTGGGCAGGATATGCAGCAGGCGGGTGAGCTCGGGATGGTTACGCAGGTCATAATTGCCTGACCTTTGGGTGGCGATCATGCCATGGTCAGCAGTCAGCAGGACGAGCGTGCCCTGGCGGATGGATGGTGAGAGCTTATCCAGGAACTGCTGCTGGAAGGTATAGCTGAAATCGCCAAACTCGGCTGCAGTGCGCTCATCATCCGGGTGGTAGTAATGGGAGAAATGGTCGATTTGACCGGTGTAGACCCAAAAATACTGGCGCTGGCGGGGATTGGATTCCACCAGGTGGCGCAGATTGACCCACAGCTCGGAGGGGGTGAGGAAGCCGTGCAGGCTTACATCCTTGAAGTACATCTGCGATAAACCCGAGTGGAGGATGCTGCGGTGCTGAAGGGCATAGCTGCGGATGCCGGATGCAGCCAGGTGGGTGCCCAGGGTGGGCAGGCTCAGAAATTGTTCGGGGTTGAAACCCGCCCTAACCAGGCTGCAGGCGTCATTGGCGAAGCTCATCGGTGAGTGGGTGATCATGTTGCTGACGATGCCATATTCCTTCAGCCACAGCTCATAGCCCACGATGCCATGCTCGGCGGGGCTGCGCCCGGTCCATAGGGAGGTGAGGGCGGCAGCAGTGGTTGAAGGAACAAGCGAAGTAATAGCGGAAAGCCTGCCCTGCTCCACCAGAGGCGACCAAACCGGGGCAGTACCATCAGCCATCCAGTGCTGCAAGCGGTGCAGCGAGAGGGCATCCACCAAAACCAGGATTACGCGGCGCACATTATTGGGGATAGTGACCATCAGCTCAGGCCGCAAGGCGACTGCGCCCAGGGGACCGGCGCCCAGCGATTGGCAAATACTGGAAGGCAGGTTCAGGATCGACCCGCCCTGGTAATCCGGGTGGATAAAGCCGGGACTGAGGGGCAGACCGGGAAGCTGGAAGGATTTGATACGGGGAAGGTTATGGGGAGTAACGTCGCTCATAAGGCAGTGGGAAACAGGTGCACAAGGTTCTATTTGATATAATGACGGGACTGGAGAAACGAGTGCGTATTTATTCCGGCCCCGATCAGGCATTGAAGCGATATCTTACCTTATTTTATGGCATTACTCTAGGGTTGGCACTGCTCCTGGCAATCCTGGCGATCAGTTTTAACGGTAAGGCTGGCAGTGACCCGGCAGCGAGCACCCAAACGGTGGTGGCACAAGCCATTGCTCCGACCCAAGGCAGCACCGAGGTGCACAGCCTGAGCAAGCCAACCGCGGTGCCTCCCATCCCGCCCACACCGAACGAGGAAACTCCTTCACCCCTGGGGGTGAGCGGAACAGACTTGCAGGGTGTGCAGGTGACGTTGTGGCATCCCTGGAGCGGCTCAAGCAAAGCCGCCCTGCAAAACATCCTGGACGAGTTCAACCTAACCAACCAGTGGGGGATCCATGCGCGGGCAAGCTCGTACAATGGTTTCGGGGCGCTGGATGAGGCGGTGGATACTGCCATCATGTCTGGCACGCTGCCGGAGGTAGTGGTGGATTATGGCTACCAGGCGCAGCGTTGGAACGGTGACGGTGTGCTGGCTGACCTCACCCCATACGTGGATGACCCCGTGTGGGGACTGACAAGCGACGAGCAGGCTGATTTTTACCCCGAGTTTTGGAAGGAAGACCTGATCAAAACCGGTTCCTCCAGCGAAACGATACGCCTGGGAATCCCATTTTACCGTTCGGCCTACCTGCTGTTCTACAACCAGAGCTGGGCCAGGGAGCTCGGCTTCAGCAACCCACCCACCACGGTGGAACAGTTCACCGCCCAGGCGTGTGCAGCGGCTGGAGCTGTAACTGCGCAGGGGAATAAATCTGACCAGGGCAAGGGCGGATGGCTGATCACTCCCCAACCTGGCGCGCTGGCGGGCTGGATATATGCCTTTGGGGGACAAATCACCAACCCCAACGCTGAAGGTTATTTATTCAACACCCCTCAAACAGAGCAGGCATTTGAAAGCATCAAGGGTTGGGTGGACAAGGGCTGTGCCTGGTCGGATGCGATGGTAGACGCCCAAAGCGAATTTGCCAACCGCCAGGCTTTATTCAGGGTGGGGAGCTTGTTTGATATCCCCGCCCAGCAGCAGGCATTATCACAAGCCGGCAGCAGCGATCACTGGGCGGTGATCCCGTTTCCATCCCGCAACCAGGCAGTGGTGGATACCTATGGTCCATCATTGCTGCTCACCCGCTCGACGCCAGAACAACAGCTGGCCGCCTGGCTGGTGGTCAAATGGCTGCTCTACCCGCCTAACCAGGCTCAATGGGTGAGTGAGCTAGGTACATACCCAACCCGCCAGAGCACTTTAAATTATCTGGATGAGAATGCAGCCCAAAACCCCATGTGGGCCCAGGCACTGTCCCTCCTGCCAGTTACGCGGAGTGAGCCGAGCCTGGAGTCATGGAGCGAGATGCGCTGGGCGCTGAATGACGCCCTGGGTCAGCTGATTGACTTAAAGACCACCAGTGACCAAATCCCTACCATCCTGGAAAACCTTAACCTGGTGGCAGCGGACATCTACGACCAGGTGCGCTGATGGCAGACCTGCCCCGGGTGACGATCTACACCGATGGAGCGTGTGAGCCCAACCCCGGACCGGGTGGATGGGCTGCCCTGTTACTCTTTGGAAAACACGAGAAAGAGCTGCACGGCTCTGAAAAGAGTACCACCAACAACCGCATGGAGCTTACCGCGGCCGTCAAGGCGTTGAACGCACTCAGCGAGCCCTGCCGTGTGGATCTCTACACCGACTCAGAGTACCTGCGCAGGGGGATCACCGAATGGCTGCCGGATTGGCAGCGGCGGGGTTGGAAACGAAAGAGTGGTAAGCTGGCGAATATCGACCTGTGGCAGGCTCTCGAAGCCAGCCTGAGTGAGCACGAGATTAGCTGGAATTGGGTGCGCGGGCACGCCGGGAACCGTTATAACCAGCGGGTGGACAGCCTGGCACGCAAAGGCATGCGCCATTCTACTTGACCATGTTGAGAGTATAAAGTATACTCACCCGCGCCGGGGTGTAGCGCAGTTCGGCAGCGCACCGCGTTTGGGACGCGGGGGTCGGCGGTTCGAGTCCGCCCGCCCCGACTTATGGCGAAAATTAAGTATGACGGCGTTTTGGAAACTGCCCATTTCAAAGCAGATGGACAGCTTGAGTGGGTGAGAGTCTACGAACGCAGAGGGGCTATTTTTTCCGACTGCATCTTGTTAAGCCGGGGAGCATTTATCGACCAGCTCAAGACCGGCAAGCGTTATGTGGTCGGCGAACGTATTCTCAACCTGGGGGGTAAGTTCACCGTCAGCCAACCTGTGCACCTGCTGGAGCAGAATGGTAAACAGGTTATTGCAGTCGGTACAGCCCGGTCTTCAGCGGACGATCTGACCGGTGTGCCGATCATATAACCCGGTGGAATTTTTTATAGATGTGATGAAAGGCGGCTGCAATGGCCGCTTTTTTGTTGGCTAAATAGACCTTGCTGCAGGCTGGTATAATTTTCGAGTGCCAACTCCCTTCTACCATTTGAGCCTGGCTGATCAGCTGATCAACCATCCCGCCATGCCGGAACCGGTCAACCAGCTCCTGCGGACCTACCGCGGCGAGTTCATGTTCGGCAGCACAGCCCCTGACGTCCAGGTAGTATCAGGTCAAACGCGAGAGGCAACCCACTTCTTCGATTTACCCATCCAGATAGGTGACCAACCTGCCTGGGATTGTTTCTTGACTGCCTATCCTGACCTGGTAGCGACCACAGGCTTGCCGGCATCACGGATCGCATTCCTGTCTGGTTACCTGTGCCACCTGCAGGCTGATTGGCTGTGGGTAAAGGGAATTTTTGCCCCGGCATTCGGTCCACACTGCGCCTGGGGAACGTTCCGCCAGGGCCTGTACTACCATAATGTGCTGAGAGCATACCTGGACTTGCAAATCCTGCCTGGGCTGCCCAAGGATGTGGGGACCTGCCTCGGGCGGGTGCTAGCGGATGACTGGCTGCCGTTCGTCGAGGACCATCACCTTATCGAATGGCGAGACTTGCTTTCACACCAGCTGGTGCCCGGTGCTGCCATCCAAACAGTGGAAGTGTTTTCTTCCCGCCAGGGTATTTCTGCACCGGAATACTATGCTCTGCTGGCTTCAGAAGAACGCATGCAAAACGAGGTTTTTGAGCACCTATCTTTAGAACTGGTGGAACACTACAATAAACAGGTTCTGCAAGCAAACGTTCGGCTGCTTTCGGATTACCTGGCATTTAGTTTGCATCCCAGTAAAATGCCTATTGAAGGGCTCGTATTAAAGGGAGTACAGCTATGAGACTGATTGCGCCCGCTCAAAAGACGGCCGATAAAGATAGCATCGAAAAGGTAGTCGATCAGGTCAGGCAGTTTTTACAATTGGGTAATTCTGATGAATACGCTGAAGATGCCATCGTGGCACGGTTTATGCGTGGCCTGGATAACCGCTTCATCATGCTGCGCGACCTCCAACTCGAGGGGAGTGGGGAGCCGTTCCGTCCCATCCTGGTTGGACCTGCCGGTGTATACCTGCTGAATATTAGCCATGCCAAGGGATTTTTCCGGGCGAAGGACGATACATGGTGGGAGATGAACAAGACCAGCCAAAAATATGGACCTGCACGCCCCAACCTGATCAAGCAAACCAAGGAATATTCTCAAAAGCTGGCGCAGATTCTGGAGGCGCATGGAAAATCCAACCCGGAAATCATACCCATTTTGATCTTTGCCAACGCAGGGGTGAACATTGAGCGGAGCAATCCGGCTATCCGGATCGTGCTGATGGATGGTGTGGATAGTTTTGTTGACAGCCTGAACTACGGCGAAGAAGCCCTTCAGGAGACCGAGATCAATTTCCTGTCCGATTCGCTGGAGATCATGGCAAACCCGGAAAAAGCGATCCTGCTGGGCGAAGGAGAGGACTTCTTTGGCAAAGACCTGAAGCTGCCTGAAAAGAAAGCCCCCCTCACCCTGCCAGAAATCCCAATCCGAACCGATCTAACCATCCCACCCGTTGAGGAGAAATTTAAATTCTCCCAAAAGGAATGGATCATCGTTGTAGTGCTCATGGTATTAACTATTTTAGTCTTGTTTGTAGCTATCCTTTATGCGTTGAGAATTTTCTGACCAGTGCAATCACAAGAGAAGAATTTGTCCACACCATTTCTATCACTCATCATCCCGGCACATAACGAAGAGACCCGCCTGCCCGACACCCTCAGGCAGGTGATGGAGTTTTGTGCCAGGCAGGCATACGATAGTGAAGTGATCGTGGTTGAGAATGGGAGCCAGGATAAGACTTTTCAGATTGCACAGGATTTTGCTGCCGGTAATTCACAGCTGCAAGTGCTTCAGAATCCACTGAGTGGTAAGGGTAGAGCCGTCAGGCAGGGAATGCTCGCCGCACAGGGCGAGCACCGGTTCATGTGCGATGTAGACCTTTCCATGCCGATCGAGGAGATCAACCACTTCCTACCGCCTGCCTTGTTGGAGACGGATATCGCCATTGCTTCGCGCGAAGCCCCAGGAGCCGTCCGTTATGGAGAGCCTTATTACCGTCATTTTGTCGGACGCATTTATAACGGGCTGATCCGCACCCTGGCATTACCGGGTTTGCAAGATACCCAATGCGGCTTCAAGTGTTTTAACAGAGCAGTGGCGCAGGATGTGTTCCCCCGCCAGACCATGACGGGTTGGTCGTTTGATGTGGAAATCCTGTTCATCGCCCGACTCTTGGGATACAAGGTGATTGAGATCCCCATCCAGTGGTACTACAGGCCGAACAGCAAGATCAGTGTGGTGCGTGATTCCTTCAAAATGGGGGTTGACCTGCTCACCATCCGGTTAAATTCAATCCAGGGAATTTACACCCGCCGCCATGCCAGCCTTTGACCTCTCACTCGTGCCTCCCGAGCCTGACCTTTCGTTTGAGCAGGCATTATGGGAGGCCGGGCTCACGGCAGTAGCTGGGATAGATGAGGCAGGGCGTGGAGCGTTGGCCGGACCGGTGAGCGCAGCTGCAGTCATCCTGCCGCCTGACATGATTATGGCGAGTTGTTTGAAGGGGGTGCGCGATTCCAAGCAGCTGAGCCCCGAGCAGCGGGAGATTGCGCGTGAAAAAATCCTCCAATACGCGGCGGCCTGGGGGGTAGGTTTCGCTTCGAATGAAGAGATTGACCAAATTGGCATCCTGCCTGCCACCCGTCTGGCTGCCTGCCGGGCGTTGGAAGCATTATCCATATCGCCAGCCCATCTACTGCTGGATTACCTGTTCCTGCCTGAGATTTCTATTCCCCAGACCGCGTTGATCAAAGGGGACTGCCGCTCGTTGAGTATTGCCGCGGCCTCCATCCTGGCAAAGACTGCCCGGGATGCGCTGCTCAGAGAGCTAGACCTGGACTTTCCCGGGTTTGGTTTCGCGGCCCATAAGGGCTACGGCACCAGAGCTCACCGAGCTGCTCTCGGGCGGCTGGGTGTGAGCGTAGTCCACCGGCGAAGCTTTGACCTCTTTGGAGCATCAAGAGGAGTAATTGAACCAGACCGAACGGCGCCTGACCCCGCCTACCCGAAACTGATCGATCAATAGAACCCCCAGTTATTTTCCTTCCAGCCGTGCTGGCCGCGTAAGGGCACGAACGCCACCGGGGCGATATGCTCCTGCACCAAAACACCGTCCTGTTTACGCCACCGGTCCAGCATCTGCCCGCCTGCGCCACCTTCAGGCAGCACCAGGCGACCGCCCTCGTCCAACTGGTCACTTAACGGCTGGGGGACACGTGGGGCAGCGGCGGTGATCATGATTGCCTGGTATGGAGCATATTCAGGCAGACCCAGGCTGCCATCACCCACATGCACGGATACATTGGTCAGACCCAACCTCAATAATATCTGTTTTGCCTTTTCAGCCAATGTTTCATGTCTTTCGATGGTATGGACGTGGTGCGCCAGGTAGGCCAGCAAGGCTGCCTGGAAACCTGAGCCCGTCCCCACCTCCAGCACATTTTCATCCCCCTGCAGCAGCAGGAGCTCGGTCATCAATGCAACGATGTAGGGCTGGGAGATGGTTTGACCGCGGCCGATGGGCAGCGGGTTGTCGGCGTAGGCAGCATTGGCATACTCCTCGGGGACAAACCAATGACGCGGTAAATTGTTCAAGGCATCGAGTAACCGCTCATCGTGGATGCCACGCGAGATGATTTGCTCTTTGACCATACGGGTGCGCAGGTTGGCGTAATATGCTTCGTTTTCCATCAAGGGAAATTATACGCCTTGCAATATTAGATTCCAAAATTCATCGCGCTCACCAGGACAGAACGGGATATATATCCCAAGGCGGTCAACCTTACCCTGGTACCGGTCGGTGAGGGCGGCCAATAATCCTTCGGCAGGGGCTATCACCGCACACTCTTGCAGAATATCATCATTCACCAACCCTGCCATTTCAACCCACTGACCCCGGGCAGCCAGGGCGGAAAGCTGCCTGACAGTATCGCCCCAGCCGTGGAGCTCCATCACGGGTCGATACGAGGGAGTGGAGGCATAGAATGCGATTTGAGCCCGCACAAAGGTCTCTTCTTCCGGTGAGGTGACCACGAATGCAGAGGTGGATACTTTTATATCTGCCCTTAATCGACCAGCTTTGGCCGCCCCCTGCTCCACGGCGGGCAGGATCACCTCCTGCAGATAGTGAGCCGTGTGGAAGGGATGGGCATGGAAACCCTGCGCCAGCTCACCAGCCAGCCTGGCGAGACCGGGATTTACCCCGGCGATGTAGATGGGGATATCCGGAAATTGGATTGGACCGGGGTTGAAGAAGGGTGACATCAGTGAAAGCTTGTAATGCTCACTGCGGTAGTTCAATGGCTCATTGGTCTGCCAGGTGTGCCAGAAGGCGCGCACCGCATCAATCTGCTCACGCAGCCTGCCCACCACCGATTCAGGCCAGGGCATGCCGAAACGCCGCTCGATATGAGCTTTTACCTGCGTCCCCAACCCGAGGATGAAGCGCCCACCTGAAACCTGTGCCAGGTCCCAGGCGGTATAAGCCAGGTTCGCCGGACTGCGGGCGAAGGCGATGGCGACCGCGGTCCCGCAGCCAAGAATTTTTGTATGCTCAGCGATCAATGCAGCAGGCAGGAAGGGGTCGTGCATGGTCTCGGTGGACCAAAGCGTGGCGAAACCCAACCTTTCAGCTGCACGGGCGATGGCAGGCACCGCAGAAAGGGAGACAGGTGGGAGAGTGGCATCGAAGAGGAAGGGAAGGGAGGGGGACATCGGATACTCTGTAAACGGATGGAATATGGAGGGACATGACATACTGTGTAAACGGATGGAATATGGAGGGACATGACATGCTCGATAAACGGATGGAATAGCGGATTAGCGAATGGAGGGAAATACCATGCTCGGTAAACGGATGGGATAGGGAGGAACATGACATGCTCGGTAAACGGATGGAATAGCGGATTAGCGGATAATTTAGGAATAGTCATATTTCAGCTGGAATTTAGATGATCGTTTTCAAACAGTTTCTTCAAGGCAGTGGGGGTTGAGTGAGGTCTTTGGGTCGCCATAGGAAACGTTGGATGCGCTCCTGCCAGCCGTCAATGATGCGCGGTGGCAGAATGCGTTTGTACTCCAGCCTCCTACGGCCAAAATTAAGCAGGAGGGCTACTTTTAATCCAGTTGCTGCAAGATAGCATATCACCTGGGCGATTTCCTCATTTGTTAATAGATGGGGGAAAGATTTTATTTCGACGATCACTGAATCTTCAACAAGTAGATCCAAATACAATCGTCCAAGCCATTCATCTTTATGATTTATTTCTACATAATGCTCCTCAGAAACCGCTAATTCGATTTGCCTTAGCTCAATCGCCAGGGCTCTCTGGTAATGTTCTTCTTTAATACCAGGTCCCAAGCTACCGTGCACCTTCATAGCGGCACCGATAATGTTATAGGTCAAGTCTTGAAATGGAATTGTCGGATCCAAATATATTCCTTCCGCTATTATCCGCTAATCCGTTATAAATCCGTTGACCGAGTATCTTGCGACAATCCAAGCAATTACTTTGAGGATATCCATCTAATTTAATTTCGACAACTTCTCAACTCAACAAATATGCACAGACCCATTGGGTGGTAGCAATCAGGGCATCCAGGTGGGTGCGCTCGTAATTATGTGAGGCATCCACCCCGGGACCAATTAGGGCGACCGCCACATCCCCACCTGCCCGCCAGAACGCCTCGCCATCCGAGCCGTAGTACGGGTAGATATCCACCTTGTAGGGGATGGCATGGTCATCCGCCAGCCGGCGCAGCTTTTGGCTGAGACTGTGATGGTAAGGTCCACCTGAATCCTTGACGCATAACGTGGCGTGGAACTCGTCGGAGGTCTGCCCTTCACCCACGGCAGCCATATCCACGCTGAGCAGCTCAGTGGCATCAGCGGGTATACCGGCAGCCGCGCCGTGACCCACTTCTTCATAATTGCTGAAGTGAAAATATGCCGATTGAGCAGGTTTCAAGCCGGCATCGTACAGCGTTTTGATGGCTGCCACCAGGCAGGCAACACAAGCCTTATCATCCAGGTGGCGTGAGCGCACAAAACCATTGCTTATCTCCAGGCGAGGGTCGAAGGCGATAAAATCACCCACTCGAATCCCCAGCGCCTGTGTTTCTTCTGGAGTGGTGCTCCGTGCATCCAGGCGCACTTCCATGTTGTCATCCTCGCGCTTGGTGTCACTCACCTTGCTGCCATAGACGTGCCCAGATGCCAGTTCGAACAGGATCGAGCCACGGACCGGGTTACCCTGGCTGGGATAGACCCAGCAGCCTTCTCCTTCGACCGTATTCCAGGCAAAACCGCCAATCTTGGTCATCGTTAGCCGTCCATTGGGCTTGACCTGCTTAACCATCGCGCCCAGCGTATCGGCATGGGCGGTCAGCGCCCGGGGTGCATCAGAATTCTCACCCTGCCAGGTGGCGACCAGGGCACCCTTGCGGGTGCGCTTGAGGGATAATGCGGGAAAAGCCGCGAGCGCTTGCTCCACGAATGCGATGGCGGGTTCGGCCAGACCCGTTGGGCTGGGAGTGTTCAACAGGCCGGAGAGAAAGGACAACAGGAATTCAGAATCAATCGTTGGAATAGACATGCGAATGCTCCTTGAAGAAAGCTTCCACCCATCGAAGGAGGAGCTGGGTTTCCCCTGACAAGACCTGGAATGTGTTTTAGCCAGAAGACCAGCTGATGACTACTCTGGCAACCCCTCATACTTCTGGATTGCCTTGCACCACTCCGGGGGGAGAGCTACGGAATGCTTATTGGCGTAATCGTAGGCCACCAACACACTTGTCCCGGTGGCAAATTCAGTGGAGTCGCGTGCATCTTCGAGGCGATATTCTGAGGTCATACTCTTATTGCCCAGGCGCGAGATGCGCACGCCTACCCTGACGGGATCACCAAATTGGATCACTTTTCGAAACGTAATTTGAACATCAGCCAGGATAATACCGAGGTTTAGAAAGGAACCGCCTTCCCATAATTTGAGCTGTTTGAGGTAAAAAACACGCCCCTGCTCCATATAGGTGAGGATTTTTGCGTTATTGACGTGCCCCTGAGGGTCAAGGTCACCATAGCGAACTTCGATGAGGTGGTAGAAGTGGAAGTCGGTCATGCTTGAAATTATACCCTTATCAGGCGAAATCCTGCCATCTGAGCACAGAATCAGCCGGTTTATTAAAAGTGTGATCCACATCGTGTAGATAATCTGATAGTAGTACTTCTTCCCAGAAGTTATAATTATCCTGATGATGCGGTTGAATCCTTTCCAACGGTTAAGAGCTTTCCCCGGGGCGGAATACCTGTTAGCCCTGCTGGTGACGGGTGTTTTCACTGTGATCTTTCTCCCCTTTCGCAGCCCAGGAGGGCAGGACCACACCATCCTGTCGCTGCTCTACCTGCTCCCGGTAGTATTAAGCTCGGTACTATGGGGGTTGGGTCCGGGAGCCCTCTCAGCGGTCGCTTCCTTTTTAACATTAAATTACTTTTTCGTGCCACCTTATTACACACTGGTGGTGCACCGCACGCAAGATTTATTGGTGTTGATCGCTTTCCTGGGTGTATCGATCACGGTTGGTCAGCTTGTGGGCAGGGTGAGCAAGAGCCTGGCAGAGACTACCGCCCGTGAGCATGAAGCCATCCATTTATATGAGCTCATCATGCACCTGGCGGGTCTGCAGGACGAACAGGAAATTGTTTCGGCTCTGGCCGAACAGACGCTGATCACCTTGCACGCCGGGCGGGTGGACGTTCTGGTCGAAGCGCAAGGACAGAACCCGGCGCGGCACGTCAGGCTGGAAGACCGCTCACAGACGGATGTGGATGTTGATACTACACCCACCCATATCGCGCCACTGCAGTCGACACGTGGGTTCCTGGGCGAGATAAAGGTCTGGCGAGGGGAACTCAGGCTCACCCCGGCAGAAGAACGCCTATTGAATACATTTGGCAGCCAGGGAGTGCTGGCTCTGGAGAGGGTACACCTATCGCATGCGGCTTCACGGGCACGCCTGCTGGAAGATAGTGATCGCTTTAAATCATCCCTGTTATCGTCTGTCTCCCATGAGCTGCGGACGCCCCTGGCAACCATCAAAGCTGCCGTCACCAGTTTACGCAGTGAAGCAGTGGCGTGGGATTCAGACGCACGGGTGGAATTGCTGGCTGCTGTGGAGGAGGAGACCGATCACCTGAACCAGCTGGTAGGAAATTTGCTCAATATGTCGCGCATCGAATCGGGTTCACTGAAACCTGATCGGAGCTGGAATTCAACGGCAGATATTGTTTCCAGCGCGGTCGAGAGGATGCGCACACAAACCGAGAAGCATAAAATCGATGTGAACGTATCGCCGGACCTGCCGCTCGTGCCGGTGGATTATTTCCAGATTGAGCAGGTGTTCATCAACTTGATCAGCAACAGCACCAAGTATTCCCCGGAAGGAACCGTGATTTCCATCCATGCACATCAAACAGATGATGCAGTGCTACAAGTAATGGTAAGCAACCAGGGTCCGCAGGTGGCCCCCGAAGACCTTGAGCGCATTTTTGACAAGTTTCACCGGGTGACTGCCGCAGATCGCGTCACCGGTGCGGGGTTGGGCTTAAGCATCTGTAAGGGGATTATCGAGGCGCACGGTGGGCGCATATGGGCAGAAAACCTGGACACGGGTTTTGCCTTCAATTTTTCCCTCCCGCTTTCATGGGAGGGATTTCCCAAGGGGAGCAAGATGGAGATAGTCGACGAATGACAGCCCAACCGCACATCCTGGTGATTGACGACGAAGCCCAGATCCTGCGGGCGTTGCGCACCATACTGACCGCCAAGCAGTTCAAAGTGACCGTGGCCAGCCGTGGGGAAGATGGTTTGGCACTGGCAGCCGCCCAACCGCCAGACTTGATCATCCTGGACCTCAGCCTGCCGGATATGGATGGCGTTGAGGTGTGTGCCCGCTTACGAGAATGGACCCAGGTACCGATCATCATCCTATCGGTACGCGAGAGTGAACAGGATAAAGTCATTGCCCTGGATAAGGGTGCGGACGACTACCTGACCAAGCCTTTTGGCATCGAGGAGCTTTTAGCACGCATCCGTGTGGCGCTGCGCCATTCAGCGCAGACCCTTGGCAGCCAGAAGAGCCAGATCATCGATACCGGAACTGTAATCATTGACCTGGCGCTGCATACGGTGACCCGCGATGGCGTAGAAGTCAAGCTGACCGCCACCGAGTTCAAACTGCTGGCTTACCTGGCAGCCAATGCTGGACGGGTACTCACAAACCGATCGATCCTGTCGCATGTATGGGACCCATCTGACTCAGACCGAGTGGAATATTTGAGGGTATACATCAGGCAGCTGCGGAAGAAATTGGAAGAAGATCCTGACCATCCGTGTATCATTCGCAATGAGCCAGGCATCGGTTACCGCTTCATGATGGATGAGTAGATTTTTTCAGAATTAAAGATGGGCTAGAAATATAGTAGTGTACAATTAGCAAGTTTGGGAGTGGACATGGCAAATAAATCTCGATCTAAAAAAGCACCCCTCTTCTTCCCTGGGTTAGAGGATAACGCAGTCAGCCAGCTGCGAAAGGAATATATGGGCTATCAGGAGCTGTTCCAGATGCAGCCTCCCCTCGTCCAGCGCTTCCTTGAGACGCAAGCTTCGTCTGTGGCAGAGGCCATCATTCAGGGGTTACCCCAGGTTCGGTTCACCCTGCCGGATCGGGTGATGCTGCAGAACGAGGCTGATTCCAAGCCGGCGGTGGTGCCGAACGAGTCGCGCGAGCAAATGACGGGTGGTTTGATGGACCGCCTGACGCGCACTGACCTGCGTACCGCGCTGCGACTGCGGCTGGGGGAGCTGGAACAATCCTCCAACCGCTCCGTCTCGGTAAGCGCAGGTCTTCTGCGGCATGCCATTGCCGGGCACATGGTGCACAACATGCTCCCAGCCGGCAGGTCGGTGCAATATGCGACGGCGGAGGGCGAAGAAATCCCCAGCATCCCGGTGCAAAGCGCGCTGGAGCCAGAGTCGGCCATCACCGCGGCAACCGATGCAATTGCAGCTGAGGACGACCGGGGTGAAGCCGGCAGAGGCGAGCTGCTGGTGCCATACGTGGAGGCAGCCCGGCGGTTTTACCTGCCGCAATGGGTGGCGTTTGATGACGAAGGACATTTATTAGTTGGAAGCGTGAGTGAGGCCGAGGCGGATATTGCCTCCATGCAGCGTTACCTGTCGGTATTGCATTCATCCGTGGGGCTGGCACCATACATGGTGGCAGATGAAGAGTACCAGCGCAAACGCTACGGAATCCTGGGACAGCTGGTGAACCAGGGTCGAGCGTTGGCGCGTTACGAAGTGGAAGAGATCATCCGCACGATACACAGGCGGGCATCAGCACACGACCTGAACCGGGGGTTGAGCTTGAGCCTGCCGTATTTCAATGATCAAACCCTGCTAATGGAGAATTACGGTTTCGAGGTAATTCCAGCTGGCAGGATCATGTTCGTCCCGGCTTTCGTGGTGCGAGCGGCACGGGAACAGGAAGCGAAAATTGCCCAGGATACGCGCATGAGCCTGTCGACACGTAAACACCTATTAGCAGAACTGCGTTCTCTTGAACAAGCATTCACTGAATCATAATTAATTAGGTCAGATATAGAAATGTTATTTTCGATCGGTCTGTTGATCGTGGTTGGTTACCTCGCTTATCGCGCATCCCCACGTGAGCGACAAGAAGACGCTCACGTGCATGGTGCTGGACAGATTGGTTTGCTGGCTGCCGTGGCGCTTTTCGGGGTGGACTATTTCACATCCTTCTTCTATGCCACCGGTGAGATGCTGAGTTCGTTGCATCCATATGGACTGGAGAAATATAGTTATATAGCAGTTGCCTTCATCGCCTTTGCCAATGCCGTATTTGGTTTCTTATACATGTACTCGTTGGGTATCTTCAATGAGGGCGGTGGATCTTATACTGCCTCCATGCGCTATCTTACACCGGCGTTGAGCCTTGTGGTAGCGGTGGTCTTGATCCAGGATTATATATTTACCATCGTCGTGTCCACCCTGTCGGGGGTAGACCAGGCATTATCGTTGCGCGGTGCTACCGGAATACCCTGGTTTTGGCACTTCCTGATTGGGGCGATCCTGGTAACCATCAATTACTTCTTGACGATCAGGGGTCGAGGAGAATCAGCACGGGTGGTGTTCATCATGCTGTTCATCTTCGTTATTCTCACCGTTACCATGGCTTTTGGATTATTCAGAGCCCATGCAACAGGCGTCGCTCCCTTGCCAATGACCGATCAGCCCACGACGGTTCCACTAAGTACGGCGTTGTACCACTTGTTGACTGCTTCGATGAAGGGTCTGGTCGCTCTGAGTGGTCTGGAAGCCATGTCCAATGGGATTCAATTCGTTAAGAATGAGGATGCCGGGATCGTTAAATGGGGGAAAAAACGTCTTCCTCGGTATAAAGGCCTGTGGGGATTTTACAGTGGAAAGTCGGGCATCGGGAGGCTGGTCCAGACTTCGTTCCTGTTTTATGGGGGAATTACCACACTCCTACTGACTTCATTTGCCATCCGGTTTGATGCCTATGACGGCACCCTGGGGCGTACTTTGGTAGGTAACCTGGCGTTCATTGGATTCGGCCAAATACAGGGTGGCTTGATTCTGTTCTGGGTGTACCAAATCCTGGCAGTTGCGTTATTAACTGCCGCCTCGATGACTGCGTTCCAAGACCTGCAAGCTACCGCCTGGCGAGACGTCGCCATTGGTGAAATCCCTGAAGTCGTAGTTTATCGCAATCCGGCCGGAACGTTTACACGTTCAGTTACTGCGGGATATATCATCTCTTTGGTAATCATGTTAGTTTTAAAGGCTAAACAATCGGCTGCTGTACCTTATTACGGCATTGGCGTATTCATGCCGATCATGGTCATGGGATTAGCAGTTCGCAAGCATATCCTAGCGAAATATACCGGAAAGATCCGCAGATGGGGCAGCTTCGGGGCTCTGTTTGCAGCTATCATGGCTGGGCTCGTTTTCGTTGGTCAAATTGTGGGCAAATGGACTGAAGGGGGTTGGGTGGTGCTGATCACCTTCAGCATCCTGGTACTGGCCGCCAATACGCTGCTGGTATCCCCCATCGGTTATCGTGACGTCAAACAAATCCACCGCATCGTGCGTGAGAAGGCACGTGTCCAAGGGTCAATGGGTTCAATTGTCGAATGGCAGTCCTTAAAGATGCAGGAGTATCGCTACTCAGTCTTAGTCTTTATAACGCATGTATTCGAGTTGTTAGGTGTACGCAGACCGATGCGATTTGAACCGCCGATCCCCGCCGGCACTTACGATGAAGCTATTCACTCCGATCATCCGGATGCTCCTTCACTATTAGCCCAGTACCTTGAAAAGGAAGAAGAGCCCAAGGTAGGGGGCAAGCCGAAGGAAACTGCACCAGGGGATGATCCGAACAAATTGCCATAATTATCGTTATTTATAGCAAGTAAAAACCTCCCATTGACCAGGGAGGTTTTTATTATTTTTTAATTACATTGCTCAAAAAATTTGTCTCGTCTTTATTTTGATTGGCTAGAATGATTTTAGAGATCTTAGGAAGGTAGAGAAAATAATATGGAAGAACAAGCTCTCATAACTACCATTACCTCACCAAATATTGCTGTTAATTTGGTCAGCCAGTTCCGACAGGAATACATGGGCAACCAGGCCCTCTCCAGAGTACAAACAAACCTGGTGCAGCGATTTTTAGAAACCCAGGCAGCCATAATGGCGGAGGCGATCGTGCAGGGGTTATCCCAGGTCAGGTTTAGCTTACCAGACCGGGTGCTCTTATCCGAGCAGGATACTGATGGCAAAACCAGCATGGTCCCTGAAGAGGTTCGCGAACAGCTGATCGGAGGCCGGATGGGCCGCTTGATACACACAGACTTACGTACCACATTACGCTCACGCCTAATGGAGCTGGAGCAATCATCAAACCCGGCTGTCTCCACGAGTGCCATTCTAATCCGGCATACATTGGTCATGTATATGGTTTACAACATGCTCCCATCTGGGAAGGGCGTGCATTATACCACGCTGGAAGGTGACGAGATTCCAAGCATTCCGTTGCACGACGAATTCACCTCGAGCTCTGCCTTGACCGCAGCCTCGGATGCGATGATCGTTGAGGAGGATCGCGGTGAGGGAGGGCGTGAGCAGCTGCTGGTGCCGTATGTGGAGGCTGCGCGCAGGTTTTATTTGCCTCAATGGGTGTCCTTTGATGATGAAGGTAGGCTGCTCTCTGAGAATCTGAGCGAAGCTGAAAATCAAATCGCTTCGATGCAGAGGTATTTATCCATCTTGCACCATGCGGTAGGTCTGGCACCCTATATGGTGGCAGACGAGGAATATCAGCGCAAACGCTATGGGATTTTGGGTCAGCTAGTGAACCAGGGGCGAGCCCTGGCACATTTCCAGGTGAAGGGGATCATTCAGACGATCCGACGACGGGCAACATCACATGACCTGGATCGCGGGTTAAGTTTAAGCCTGCCATACTTCAATGATCAGACCCTGACGATCGAAGAATATAACTTTGATGTTATCCCGGCAGGGCGGGTTATGTTTGTACCGGCCTTTGTCGTGTTGGCAGTGCGAATGCAGGCAGCGAAAGTTGCCCAGGACACGCGCATGAGCCAATCCACGCGCAGGCAGATATTGATTGAATTAAGTTCCCTCGAAGGGGAATTTTTAAGGTAGGAAAATGCTGTTTTCCATTGGTTTATTGATTGTCATAGTTTTCATGGTATATCGCGTCGCGCCTCGTGAGCGTGCAGAGGACGCACATGTGCATGGTGCCGGTCAGATTGGTCTCTTGGCCGCGATTGCCCTCTTTGGGGTGGATTACTTCACTTCATTCTATTACGCCACCGGCGAGATGATGAGTGCCTTGCACCCGTACGGGCTCCAGAAATGGGGCTTCATTGCGGTAGCTGTGATTGCCGTAACCAACGCAATTTTCGGTCTGCTCTATATGTACTCACTGGGGGTTTTCAATGAAGGTGGTGGGTCTTACACCGCATCGATGCGTTATTTATCAGCTGGGATCAGCCTCATCGTTGCAGTCGTGCTGATCCAGGACTACCTATTTACGATTGTCGTATCGACATTATCAGGTGTTGATCAAGCGTTATCCTTGCGGAATGCAACCGGGATTCCATGGATCTGGCACTTCATCATTGCTGCAGTTTTGGTCACGATCAATTGGTTCATCACCATCCGTGGACGAGGAGAATCCGGGAAGGTAGTATTTACCTTATTGGGTACCTTCCTCCTGATGACAATTGTTATGAGTGTTGGATTGTTCATTGCTCATTTTGGCGGCGTGCCAGCAGTACCTGTTTCACAATCTCCCCAGCCAGTAACTATTGGGCAGGCATTGTATCATTTCCTCACCGCTTCGATGAAGGGATTGGTTGCATTGACCGGGTTGGAAGCCATGTCGAACGGGATCCAATTTGTTAAGAATGAAGATGCGGGAATTATTGCCTGGGCGAAAAAACGAATACCCCGTTGGAAGAAATTATGGGAATTCTACAGTGGCAAGTCAGGCATTGGCAGAATAGTCCAGACTTCGTTTCTATTCTACGGTGGGATCACAACTCTGTTGTTATCCGCATTTTCAATCCGCTTTGATGTATTTGATGGGACATTAGGACGTACGTTGGTAGGCAACCTGGCTTTTATCGGGTTTTCTCAAATCCCCGGGGGTGAGATTCTATTCTGGGCTTATCAAATCCTGGCTGTGATGATGTTAACCGCTGCATCCATGACCGCTTTCCAGGATTTACAAGCCACAGAATGGCGAGATGTTTCCATCGGCGAAATACCGGAGATCATCGTTTATCGCGATCCCAGGGGCACCTTTACCCGCTCTGTGACCATCAGCTACATACTTACGGTTATCATCATGTTTGTGGTCAAAGGGAGCAGTTCAGCTGCAATCCCTTTTTATGGTGTTGGCGTGTTTATGCCCATCATGGTCATGGGTTTCTCTATCCGGAAGCATATATTGCAGAATTTCACTGGACGAACCCGAAAATGGGGAGCATTCGGAGCCGGCTTTGCTGGTGTGCTGTCAGGGATTGTGTTCATCGGGCAGATCGTCGGCAAATGGACCGAAGGTGGATGGGTGGTGTTGATCTCGTTCAGTGCATTGATCCTGGCAGCCAACGCCTTGTTGATATCACCGATAGGGGTCCGTACACCCAAGCAAATCCATCGCATCGTGCGCGAGAAGGCACGCGTGCAAGGGGCCATGGCTTCGATAGTCGAGTGGCAGTCTTTGAAAATGCAGGAATATCGCTATCATGTGCTTGTGAATATTACCCACTTCTTCGCCCTGCTCGGCGTGAACCGACCAGTGCGGTATGATCCACCCGCACCGGCAGGTGATTATGACCATGCATTGCATAATGACCACCCGGAAGCGCCATCATTCCTGGCACAATACCTGGAGAAGACGGAAGAACCTCGCCTGGGCGGAAAACCCAAGGAAACAGCCCCTGCGGAAGAGGGGCATCTGCCCTGAGGCACGAGAAAGCATATAAACAAGGCTTTTCGGTCGGTATGATACAATCGCTATGTGCTCAAAACGCATAGCGATTTTTTATGATTTCTGACCCTATTTACACCTTACCAATCTCCGAAGTATTCGATTCACTGGAAACATGCTCCGATGGATTAACTAGCAGCGAAGTGGAGGCGCGCCGTTCACTTTACGGCAGCAACCAGCTGACTGAGCCGCCGCGTGAACCTGCCTGGCGTAAAATGTTGGGTTTTATCGCCCACCCCATGGCACTACTGCTGTGGCTGGCAGGTGTGATTGCGTTATGGCTGGGTGAGCCCACTTTAGGGGTCATTATCTGGGTGGTGGTGGTGGTGAATGCAGCTTTCTCCTACTGGCGGGAATACCGCGCAGAACAGGCGACGGCGGCGCTGCAGCACTTATTACCAAGTTATGCCCGCGTGGTGCGTGATGGGGTGGAAGTCAAAGTATCCACCAGTGAGCTGGTGGCGGGTGACATCCTGGTGCTGGCGGAAGGGGATAATATCCCTGCCGACGCACGCGTCATCCAGGAATATGGACTGCGCGCCAACAACTCGGTGCTCACCGGCGAAGCAGTTCCGGCGCGCAAGACATCAGATGCCTCACTGCGGGACGGGATCAGCGAAGTGGAACGACCAAACCTGGTCTTTGCTGGCACCTCGGTGGTCTCAGGGACGGGCAGGGCGGTGGTCTACGCCACGGGGATGCTTACCCAGTTCGGGCGGATCGTGCGGCTCACCCAGGCGGTGCGCGAGGAACCCAGCCGGCTGCAGCAAGAGATGTCGCGCCTCACGCGGACGATTTCATTAATTGCGCTGGGCCTGGGGGCGATCGTATTTACCGTGGGTATCATCGACGTCCAGATGGGGATCAATGAGGCCTTTCTCCTGGCTTTGGGGATCATCGTGGCAGCCATCCCGGAAGGTCTACCTGCGACGGTGACCCTGTCTTTGGCTGCAGCAGTTCAGCGACTGGCACAGAAGGGGGTGCTGGTTAAAAAGTTGTCCATCCTTGAAACCCTGGAGCATGTGTCGGTGATCTGCACCGATAAAAGCGGCACCCTGACCCAAAACCAGATGACAGTACGGCAGGTATGGGTGAGCGGTAAACCGCTGGTCGTTACCGGTATGGGCTATGAGCCAAAAGGTGAGTTCGTCCCCAACCCTGGCAGCGAAGCGGCGGAGAATGATTTGCATGCCCTGCTCACAGCTGCCATCATGTGCAATAACTCGAGGCTCAACCCACCGGCACCAGACCACCCGCAGTGGACGGTGCTCGGAGACCAGACGGAAGCCGCACTGCGTGTGCTGGCATTAAAAGACGGCATGGTGGAAGATACACTCAACCACACTGTGCCGCGCATACACGAAATTCCGTTCGATGCCAGGCGTAAACGGATGAGCACCATCCATCAGGTGAACCGGCGGCAAGATTCATTCCCCGACATATCACCTGGGCAGCAGATCGCATTCATTAAAGGCGCCCCACGCGAGGTACTGCAACTGTGCACGTACATCCGCATGCATGGCGAGGTGATACCGCTCGATGATAGCTGGCGCGGGCGTGTCCTGTCTGCCAATGATGATTATGCCCGCAATGCGCTGCGGGTGCTGGCGCTGGCATATCACGAGCTTCCCCCACGCGTGGGGAGTTACACCGCGGATAGAGTCGAGGCGAACCTGGTATTCCTGGGTCTGACTGCGATGATGGACCCGCCGCGCCCGGAGGTGACGGAGGCTGTGAGCACGTGCCGGAAGGCAGGCGTGCGCATGGTGATGATCACCGGCGACTACGGGTTGACCGCTGAGAGCCTTGCACGGCGCATTGGCTTGCTGACTGCCCCGAACCCATTGATCCTGACCGGGGCAGAATTGGAGCTGCTGAACGATATCGAGATCCAAAGCATGCTGGAAAAAGAAGTGATTTTTGCCCGGATGGCACCTGAACACAAACTGCGCCTGGTGGCAGCCTTTCAAGCCCGCGGGGACGTGGTGGCAGTGACGGGTGACGGGGTAAACGATGCACCCGCACTGCGTAAAGCCGATGTAGGCGTGGCGATGGGGTTGGTGGGAACCGATGTAGCCAAAGAAGCGGCAGATGTGATCCTTACTAATGACAACTTTTCCACCATTGCACGGGCCATCGAAGAAGGACGAACGGTTCATGATAACCTGCGTAAATTCACCACGTATATCTTTTCGAGTAATGTGCCTGAGATTTTACCGTTCATCATGACAGCCTTGCTCACTCCGGCGGTGATGCCGCTGGCGCTGGGTGTTAAGCAAATCCTGGCAATTGACCTGGGAACCGACCTCTTTCCGGCGCTGGCACTGGGGAGTGAACTCCCCGAGCGGGATGTGATGCAGCGCCCGCCGAGGCGCAAGAACCAACCTGTGGTGGATGGTCGCTTGCTGCGCCGGTCATTTTTGTGGCTCGGGCTGCTCGAGGCCTTGTTGTGCTTCGCTGCCTTTTACTTTGTGAATAACTGGCTGGATAACCCTTTCTTTCAATCCCTGCACGACCAGATTTTTGCAACTGTTCCGCATGCCAACCAGAACAGCCTGGCGATTACGGTGTATTATGCCGGCGTGGTCATGGCGCAGGTCGGAAATGCATTCGCCTGCCGCACCGAGCGTAACCGCGGACGTTACCTTGGTTGGTTGAGCAATCCCACCCTAATCCGCGGGGTGATCATTGATATCGCCATCCTGCTGGGTTTGATCTATATCAAACCTCTGGCAAACTTATTTGGAAATGTCCCCATACCTCCGTCATTATGGGTTGGAATAATCTTTTTCCCGTTCATCATATACGGCATGGATTGGATATTGAAGATGATATTTCGCATCCGAGAACGCTTTGTTCATCAGGTGATCAATAGTTCCGTGAGTAAGGAGGAAACATGAAAGTCATCATAATGGGGTGCGGTCGCGTCGGCGAGCAGCTGGCACGCTTGTTGGTCGACGAAGATCACCAGGTGGTGGTGATCGATTACGATGAAAGAGCCCTGGCACGTCTGGGACCTAATTTTAGGGGTCAGAAGATCATCGGGGTGGGCTTTGACCGGGATGTATTGATGAAAGCTGGGATTGAACAGGCGGATGCGTTTGCGGCAGCCAGCTCATCGGATAATGCCAATATTGTGGCAGCCCGGATTGCGCATAACATTTTCCATGTACCGCGGGTTGTTGCCCGCCTGTTCGACCCTCAGCGTGCAGAAATTTATCGTCGCCTGGGGATGTTGACCATCTCATCGACCACCTGGGGTGCCGAGCGCCTGCGCGAGATGCTCACCTCAGCCGAGCTGGACCCAATCGTCAGCTTTGGAAGCGGAGAAGTGAGCCTGGTCAGCATCGAAGTCCCGCTCCAGCTGGCTGGACGAATGGTGAAAGACGTCACCGTTTCAAATGAGATCAGCATCATCGCCATCACCCGCCAGGGTGCGGCGTTCCTCCCGACCCTGGGAAGCCAGTTCCAGGAAGGTGACCTGATCCATGCAGCCATCCTGGCTTCGGCATTAGGACGCTTCAAAAACCTTTTAGGGCTGTTAGAAGGAGGTTAGGATGTTTGTCATCATTGTTGGCGGTGGTAAGACCGGCTCACAGCTTGCCTCCCAATTATTCAGCGGTGGGCACAAGGTCAGATTGGTCGAAGACCGGGCGGCAGTACTGGAGAGGTTGCAGGAGGAGCTGCCCGCAGAGGTCATATATGCCGGCGATGGCAGCTCTCCCAGCGTGCTGGAAGGTGCCGGGATTGAGACAGCCCAGGTGTTGGCGGCAGTGACCGGTGAAGATGAAGATAACCTGGTGATCACCACATTAGCACGATTTGAGTTTGGTGTTCCAAGAATTATCGCCCGGGTCAATAACCCCAAAAATATCTGGCTGTTTACCCCTGAGATGGGGGTAGACGTGGCCTTATGTCAATCAGACATCCTGGCAAAGCTGATCGCTGAGGAAATGTCATTGGGTGACATGATGACACTGTTAAAACTGCGTAAAGGCGAATTTTCGATCGTCGAAGAGAAAGTGCATCCGGAGGCAGTGGTGGTGGGAAAACAGCTGCGAGAAATCGAGCTACCCCCTCAATGCGTCTTTGCTGCAGTGATCCGCAAGGGACAGCTGATCGTACCCAATGGCAACACCGAGCTTTCCCCCGTCGATGAAGTGATTGCCCTGGTGCATGCCTCCCAGGCGATAAAACTCGCCGAGCTGCTTGGGCGGCCGAAATAATGCCCAACGGCTGGATAAATTCCTGGAACCAACAGCCAGCCCAGGGCGTCTTTTTCACTGAGGTATAATTGGCGGAATGAATTCTCCTAATTTAGACGAAACCAGTCCGACTTCCAACAAGCCGGATGGACAAGTTGAACCCGCGGGCGGTGAAACTCTGCCCCATGATGCCGCGCAGCCCGATCAAACGGCAGAGACGGGCGTAACCCAACCCATGCCCATCTCAGCTGAGGCGGGTGAGATGGGACAACCAAACGTCGTACCGCCGGTAGAGCCAGCGCTCTCCGAGGGTAAGGAACAGGCAGCGCTCGGTGAAACCCAACCATCCATAGCAGGCGATGATGGATTGATCCTGCCCCCGGAGATTCCCGACCTGCCCCCTGAGAACCCCAAGCGCAGCCGCATGTGGATCTTATGGGCTTTCCTGGCAGTGCTGTTCTTGGCATTGATTGCCGGTGGCAGCGGATTCGCCGGATATAACTCGGCCATCGACCAACGCACCCATTATCAATCCACCCTGGTGGCTGGCGAGACCGCCAACCAATATACCCTGGCGCTGCAAGATATCGCCCTTGGGAATTACGACCGCGCCCGCCAGCGGCTTGAATATCTCATCAAAATCGACCCGAATTTCCCCGATGCATCGAACCAGCTCACTTTCGTGCTGACCCAGCAGCGCATCACTGCCACCCCCACCACTGCTCCGGTGCCCACCTCCACCCCAACGCCCGATTTCCGCGGCCGGGACGACCTGTTTGCCCAAGCTCAGAACCAGCTGATCGGGCGCGATTGGACCGGCACCATCGACACGCTACTGCTATTGCGCAAGAATTATCCGGATTATCTGGCCGTCAAAGTGGACGATATGCTTTTCGTTGCTTTGCGAAACCGGGGGATTGATAAGATCGCTCAGCTGCATGACCTGGAAGGTGGGAATTATGACCTGACCCTGGCTGAACGCTTTGGACCCCTGGATTCTGAGGCACGTAACTGGCGCGATTGGGCAGACCTTTACATTCGTGGAGCCAGTTTCTGGGACGTCGATTGGGGACAGGCGATTTATTATTTTTCACAACTGGCAAGTGCTGCCCCGAACCTGAGCGATTTATCGGGGTGGACCGCCTCCAGCCGGTACATGGATGCCCTGCTGGGTTATGGGGACTGGTTCGCCGCCAAAGAACAATGGTGCGACGCCCAGGCACAATACGATACATACATGTCTTTATTAGCCAGCTCACAGGTTGAGCCAACAGCAGTCTACGCGGCGGATAAATGCACCCAACAGAACAACCCTCCACCGGTTGAAATTCCGACAGAAACACCCACCCCTGAGGGCACTCCGCAAGCGCCCCAAACTCCATATCCTTAACCTGCTAAGGACCTTCCAAAGGCTCTGCATATAACTGGGATGACCGCCCGGGATAATAATGGTATACCGTGCGGTCTGGAAAATCATTTGCAAGCCTGGGGTTAAAGGATAGGCCGCTCGTCCATGCGAAAACGAACGGGCTGGTGAGGTCAGGATTTTCGAGGTCCAGCAGCGCACCATATTCCATCCAGCGGTCGGTGTGAACAATGACCAGGGCAGGGGTGAGTGACCGGGCTGCCGGTGACAGGAATGCCGTCTGGTCAGACCGGGTGATGCCGAATAAATCCACCATCCCGCTCAGCCGGTTGGGCAGATAAAGTACAAGGTTAATTCCCACCAATACACCTAAGACTAAAGTAACCAGGAGAGGGCGCAGCTTGCGCCAACCCGAATAACGAACAAATGGCGTGCTGCGGCTGATCGGCCAACCTGCCAACCAGGCAATACCGGCTGCGCTAATGATCGTCACGCTGAACAGACCTTCATAATAATACCGTGGTCCGAACAGGGTTGCCCCGATCCAATAGGTCGTATAAACCAGCACCATGCTGACGACGACGCTGCCAATAAGCAACCCCTTGGGGTTGCGTCTGGATGCCCATAGCCCAAACGGCAGGAAGATCCAGGAGAGGCTACCCCATCCGAACAGGTCATAACTGCCTGCCCGTAGACTGCCGCGCATGTTGACCCACGCCAGCTGCAGGGTATGGCCGGCCGTTCCACGCCCATGCCCTGGGCCAAAGCCGATCCTGTCATAGGCCCACCACAAGGTGTAGGGGTTGAGCAGGGCATTACCCGTCAGGGCATACTGCCACAGCAGGTATAGACCCACCGCAAGGATTCCAATCAGGCTGAAAACAATCAATCGCAGGCGTGCCCGGGCATCACCACTGAACAAGACGAACAGCCCGTGGATGCCAAAAGGTACTGCCACTGCCAAGGCCGTCATTGGGCGGGTGAGGATCAACACCCCCAGCGAGAAGGCGGAGAGAAGGGTGTAAAACCATTGTTTTCTGGTGTGCCCAGGATGCTCAACTTCATTGCCCGGCCGGTCATCCCAGAATGACCCCAACCAGCCCAAGACGAACAGGCTGCTGAGCACCAGCCCAAACGGGTGCGAGAGCAGGGAGCCGGAGTTCATCAAGAAGAAGGGAGAGGTGACGGTCAGTCCGGCAGCCAGCAGTCCGACGAAAGTGCTAAAAACTCGCTTACCAAGTAGATAAGTCAGCCATACGCCCAACCCGGCTAACAAGGGGTTGATCCAGGCACGTGCCCCCACGCTGATGGCAACGGCTAACATTGCCGGCCAACCTGGTGGATATTTGCCAAACCGTTCACCGTTGTAATCAACGATGAAAGGCACCAGGTAGCTATTGCTGTGCGGCGGTGAAGGGACGGTCAGGTGCCCTTCGATGAGGGCTTTAGCCTGCCAGACGTAGGCGACCTCGTCTTCAATGTGGGGGATGGCGTCGTATACGCGCTGGGTGACCAGGGCGGAGGTTAAAAAGCCCACCAGGGCAAGGATAAGTGCAATGATGTCTGCGCGATGACTGCGGATGAGGGGTGATGAGATGAGGGGGTAGCGGTTCAAAGCGGTCTTAAATCAAGGCATGGCAGCATAGTAAACGGTATTTCCGATGGCAAGGAAGGCGAGGCGGTTTGGGCTGATGGCGAATGCCGTTGCATCACCCGCCGCCAGGGGTTGTTGGGGTTGGTACTGCCATTGCAATGTGAGCAGGACACTGAAATAATATATCGACTGGTTCTTCGGCTCCAGGTAAAAGATCGAGCGTTCAGGGAAGGAAGCATAGAAAATCTGGGTAAAAATACCGTCCTCGATCACGGGTCCGTGCACCCGCCCCGGACGGTTGTCTGAATAGGGGAAGGGGTCGTCACAACGGGTGGGCGATTGAGCCATCCCGCTATACACGCACTTGGTGGTATGTCCATCGGCATGCAGCAGGAACAAATCATCGTTATAGACTGCCAGGTCAATCACATCCTGCATCGGCGGTACTGAATCACCAAAGTACAGGCGTGGCTGTTGACTGACTTCCATACTGCGATAAATCCACACTGCATTGACCTGCGGATCTAATACGTACAGGTCACCTCCATCGAAGGTGATCCCAACCGGCTCACCCAGCCCCGTATTGGGAGGAGCCAGGCTTGCACTGTATGGCTGTGAACCGACCACGCAATACAGCAAATTTCCATTCGAATCAATCCCCAACACGCTGGCATCTTCATATGCTCCCGGGGGCAGCTCGGCGATATCCACCAATGGACCCACATCGATCGGTCCACTAGTGGGTCCGCATTGGAAGTTGGGGTCGAGCTCGTAACCACGGCTGGTTAATATGGCGTGCAGCACATTTCCCTGCGCTCCGTTGAGCAGGTACAAGTCTACGGTGGTGGCAACGATACGGGTCACGTTTATACCGCTCTCCAGGCCGTTGACAATGGCTTGTTGGTAATTTAGGCGTTTCACCGAATCAATTGCATCCAGGCTGGCAGTCACCTGGGTGCGCAGCTCCTGAGACTGACTGGTGACGGTGTATTCCTCCGCCTTATCCAGCTCACCCAGGGTAATCTGGTAAGCCAGGCGCTGCTCCAGCGGGTTGGATAAGCTTGCGGCATAAGCTGCCTTCTCCACCGCCTTCTGGTAATAGATTTGCTGCTGCTGCGCTTCGCCACGCTGCAGGAAAACGATGCCGCCGATTACTGCCAGGACCAGGGGGATGGCGATGGCAATGAAGAGCATGGTTGAGGGCGGCAGCCGCAAGACGTCGGCATCGGGTAAGAGGTTCTTGAGCAAACGCAGCAGAGCACCACCGATGGTGGCAAGCGCGCTGCGCGTGGCACGCCCAATCGCCGCCAGGACCGACCCTAACGTCACCCGAATGGCAACCAGGTATTTCATCCACGGAGGCGGCTTTGGAGCCGGCTTGTCTGCAGGCGGCTGGGGGGGTGGTGTGGAGGGCTTCGCTGTGGTCGCCGAAGGTTGGACTGGTTCCACAGCGGGCGCTCCTGCCTGGGGCTGAGCTGCGGTGATGGCAGCAGGGTTCTGGCTGGCAGGCTGTTCCGAAGTGGGAGCCGGCTGATTGCGCTCCCCACGTGAAGCTGGCGTTTCGGTGGCTGCTTGTGTGGCGATTACTGGAGGGATCGAGCTGGTCTCAGGTCCTTTATCCTCGGTTGGCAGCGAACTCGCAGCGGGTGCGGGTACCCCTAAACCCCTATCCTGCCCGGCATTTTCAACCGCCTGGGCAGCCACGGTTATTGTTGCTGCCGTTCCCAGTGGCTGGTCTTGCAGCTGGGGGATATGCCGTGGCTGCTGCTCCTGCCTTGCGCTTGAGCAGCTTCAGCTTGCCAGTGCCTGATTGAGCCTGGACGATGACGGCATTGAATTCTTGCCCGGCGTTCTCCACCAGCTGCCGCCGCAGGGCTTCTACCCCCTGTTGTGAAGGATGCCTGATGGACTGGTCTGACCAGCCCGGGGCTGAGATGGTGGACAGCACCAGGTAATCGTCCGCCGCCATCTTGATCTGCAGGTAGCGCACGGGTAAGGAGCGGCTGAGACCTAAGCCACGCCCGGAAGTCTGCAAGTCGAATAAGGGTTGCGTTTCCTGCGGGGTGACTAAATAGACCTTGACGGCACCACTTTCGGCGATATACAGCATATCGGCGCGTAACGCCACCAGCAGCAGCTGGCCGATTCCCTGCCTGCCTGCACTGGTGCTGCGCAGATTCCGATCCAGCAGGTGCAAATTGAGCGCTTCAGCAACCGTGCGCAGTGCCGCCGTCAGGCTGCCGGTAGTTTTGTAGAACTTCTGCGACATCTCTTCGAGCAGCCGGGAATGCTCCCTGGGGGTGAGGGGTGAGTTGCCTGCCATGCTAAGGTATATGATCAGGCTATCAGCTTCACGCCCGCGCGCCGCCCGGCGTGGTGGCATTCCTGCAAACAGATCGGGAATTTCGCTTTGTCCACCTTCTCCCTGGTCGGTGATTAACAGCAGGTTGAGATCGAGGGAAGAATTCATACCGGATGATTATACTGGTAAAATCTAGCTTGAATTATACTGCCTGGAGAACCTATGCACATTGCCACCGTCCGCACCCTGCCAGACTTGATCAGCCTGGAAAAAGAATGGAATGACCTGCTCGCGTTAAGTGCAAGTCATGTGCCGTTTCTACGCCATGAATATATCACCGCCTGGTGGCAGGGTTTGGGTGGGGGAGAGTGGTCAAAGGGTGAACTATACGTGGTCACTGCACGGGCAGAGCAGGGACAGCTGGTGGGGATTGCCCCGCTCTTCCTGACGGATAACCGCCAGGGTGAGCCTGCCCTGATGCTGCTGGGCAGTATCGAGATATCCGATTACCTGGATATCATCTCCCGACCTGAAGATATCCCAGCTTTCATGCAGGCACTGCTGGCGTATCTGGCAGACGAGCAACTGCCCGGCTCTCACTTGTTGGATTGGTACAACCTATTGGAGAGCTCGCCCACCCTGCCAGCTCTACACGCAGCTGCTGAAAAACTGGGATGGAGTTATACGGAGCTAGCATTGCAGCACTGCCCGTATATCACCTTGCCTGGCGACTGGGAGAAGTATATCTGCGGCATCGACAAAAAGCAGCGCCACGAGATCAGGCGCAAGATACGCCGGTCGGAAGAGTATTACCTGCCGGTGAGCTGGTACATCATGCAGGATGGGGATAACCTGGAACAGGAAGTGGACGACTTTTTACGGCTCATGGCCTTCGACGAAGATAAAGCTAAATTCCTCACCCCAGCCATGCGGGGCCAGATGCACTCAATCGTGAAGGCGGCGCATAAAGCTGGTTGGCTGCAGCTGGCGTTCATCGAAGTGAACGGGCAGAAAGCCGCCGGCTACCTGAACTTCGACTTTATGGACCACATCTGGGTGTATAACTCGGGCCTGGATTTTAAATACGGCGAGCTTTCGCCCGGTTGGGTGCTACTGGGCTATTTGCTGGAGTGGGCTAATGAACGCCAGCGCAAGTACTTCGACTTCATGCGGGGGGATGAGCAGTATAAATATCGCTTTGGGGCAGTCGACCGGCAAGTGATGCGGGTTACACTGCGCAAGTAACCCGCTTTATAGCGGAGTATCCCTTTCCGAAATCATCAGCTGAATAACCTGGGCATTCCCCAGCCGCCCAGCTTCACCGACCCGGGTTGGTCCGTCCAGATCCCGGGGATTCTCGTGCCACACTTCGGGCAGGCGCCGGTCTCCGTCAGGTGGTATTGGTGGATGACGTAACCCGTGCGCTCCACCAGCAGCGTCTGGCACTTGGGGCAGCAGGTATTTTCGTATTCCCGCAGGCTGCCCGGCAAGTTGCCGGCATAGACGAACTTGAGTCCCGCTTCCTGCCCGATCTCAGCTGCCCGCTGCAGGGTTTTGGTGGGGGTGGGACGCGGCTCGGTCATCTTGTAATCCGGGTGGAAAGCGGTCACGTGCCAGGGTATATCCGGCGAGACCGAGGTGATGAAACGCCCGGCATCCATCAACTCCTCGGTGCTGTCGTTGAAGCCCGGGATGACCAGCGTCACCACTTCCACCCACAGCCCCAGCTCGTGTGCCCTGCGGATGGTGTCTTGCACGTTTTTCAACACCCCTCCCAGCTGGCGATACTGCTTGTCGCGCATCGTCTTCAGGTCCACCTTGTAGGCGGATAGATAGGGTCGCAGGTAATCGAGCACCTGCGGGGTGGCGTTGCCGTTGGATACGTAGACGCACTTGAGGCCCTGCTCCACCGCCAGCTTGAAGATGCTCACTGCCCATTCGGAGGTGATGAGCGGTTCGTTGTAAGACGAGGCGATCACGCTCGCCCCGGCTTTTTTGGCTGCCAGCACCATCTGCTCGGGCGAGATGCGCCGCAGAGTAGCCGATCGACTCATCCGCCGATGGGTCGCGCAGCATCTGCGAGCTGACCCAGTTCTGGCAGTTGGCGCAGTGGAAGTCACACCCCAGCATGCCGAAGGTGAGGGCATCACTGCCGGGCAGCACGTGGAAGAAAGGCTTCTTTTCGATCGGGTCAGCCTGCAGACCAGCCACATAACCCCAGGGGACACGCAGCTTGCCTCCCTGGTTGAAGCGCACCTGGCAGATACCGCGCCGCCCATCACGGATCAGGCAGCGGTGGGCGCACGCCACACAGCGCACGGAGTTATCTGGCAGCGTTTCCGCCAGCTCCATATTCTCGACGGTCATTTCATCCAGGATTTCTTCCATGGTCTTCATAGAATACTACTCCTTGAGCCTATTCCCATTATAATCATCTTTATTTCGTGATGAGTACTGTGAAAAACATTCTGAAGGTGATTGGAGTTCCAACTTGCTGACCCTGGCGATCCAGGCGGGAGGCGAATCGCGCCGTATGGGCTCAGACAAAGCCCTGCTGCCCTTCCTCGGGCAGCCTTTGGTCCTGCGCCTGCTCAGCCGGCTGGCATGGATCGCAGATGAGGTGATCATTACATCGAACCAGCCTGAAAATTACCGCTTCCTGGGTCTCACCCCCATTCCTGACCTGCTGCCAGGTTTGGGCGCCCTGGGAGGCCTGTACACTGCCTTGATGGCGGCTACGCAACCTTATGCAGCGGTGGTGGCATGTGACATGCCCTTCGCCAGCCCGGAGATCTTCCTGGTTGCCCTGGCGCAGCTGCGCGAGCGTGGTGCCGATGTGGTCATCCCACGCACGGAGGCGGGAATGGAGCCGTTCCACGCGGTGTATCGCTGTGAAACATGCTTGCCGCATATACAAGATGCGATACAAGCCGGTAAGCGTCGCGCCGATGCCTGGTTCGAGCAGGTGCACATCCACTACCTGGATACAGAAGAAATTCTCGCGTATGATCCAGACAGGGTGGCTTTCTTCAACATCAATACGCCGGAGGAATTGAAAGAAGCTGAAAGGCTCGCAAGAAATGAATCCCCAGCGAAATGAATGGCGCATGCCATCCTATTATCTTGATCGGTTGTACCTTAACCTGTAATTTCCGCACACATTCATTCAGGCGATTTTTAGCATAAGAGCCCGTTTCAACCGAATTATAATTAACCCCATCCCAAGCCAGAAATTTCAGGAGTCCCACCATGCCACTCGACCTGCCCGTCATACGCTCCCAATTCCCCGCCCTGTCACGCGATGCCATCTACCTGGATAACCCGGCCGGCACCCAGGTGGCACGCACCGTGCTCGACCGGATGAAAGATTACCTGGTGGAGCACAATGCCAACCACGAAGGCGCCTTCACCACCAGCCGAGAGTCGGATGCGTTGGTGGAGGAAGCGAGGATGGCGGCAGCCGACTTCCTGAATGCCCCCGACCCGCATGAGATCGTGTTCGGTCCCAACATGACCAGCCTGACCTTCAACCTGAGCCGGTCACTGGTGCGCACCTTCAACCCGGGTGATGCGGTCGTGGTCACCCGCCTGGACCATGATGCCAACGTCACGCCGTGGGTGATGGCGGCTGAAGACCGCGGCTGCGAGGTCATATACGCGGACTTTCACCCCGAGGATGGCACGTTGAATATGGAAGAGATGCAGGCAGCCATCGAGCGCAAGCCGCGCCTGGTGGCGGTGGGGTATGCCTCCAATGCCCTGGGGACAATCAACCCGGTGGTGCACATCACCCAGATGGCGCATGATGCCGGTGCGCTGGTGTACATCGATGCGGTGCAGTACGCCCCCCACGGACCCATCGACGTGCAGAAACTGGGCTGTGACTTCCTGGTATGCTCGTCCTACAAGTTCTTCGGCCCGCACATGGGCGTGCTGTACGGGAATTACGACCTACTGGACAGCCTGAGAGCGTATAAAGTGCGCCCCGCTCCCAAGGACCCGCCGGGCAAGTTCGAGACCGGCACGGGCAACTTCGAGGGCATGTGCGGGGTGCTGGGGGCGCTGGAATATCTCGAATGGGTGGGTGAGACCTACGGCGCTGAATTTACCGAACGTTATGCAGATGAATATACCGGGCGGCGCTTGAGTTTCAAGCTGGGCATGTCTGCCATCCGCAGCTACGAGTTCGAGCTCAGCCGCACCCTGCTGGACATCCTGGCAGAGACGCCGGGTGTGAAGGTGTATGGTCTCACCGATACCAAACGGCTGGAGGAGCGCGTGCCTACCTGTGCATTCACAATGACCGGCAAACCTCCCCGCCAGGTGGCTGAAGAATTGGATGAGGCAAATTTCTACGTGTGGGACGGGAATTACTATGCCCTGGGGGTCACCGAGCGACTGGGGTTGGAGGATTCAGGCGGCATGGTGCGGGTTGGACCGGTACATTACAACACGCGTGGAGGAGATCAGGCGGTTTGGGGAGGTGTTGGCGAGGATTGCGGCAAATGTGAGCTAACGGTGTGGCAGCAGCGGCAGGACCAGCAAGGCTCCTTCTTAATTATTGCGCAATTCTGGCAAACCGCGCCTGCGTACAAGCATCAGAGCCGCCGTCCGCTGAAGCCGGTGTTAAGAAGCGTCTCATCCTTAGATAGTTTCTACTTTTCTGCCAGAATACCGATCGCTGTAACCTCATATTCAAGCGGCCCATCCACATAGTCGATCATCGAAACGATGATGCCCCCGCCTGAAGCGCCTGGCTCAATCTTCACATAATTTCCAGAGCTATCCCAGTCGCCAAATGAGCCATTGATGGCTACCCCCACATACTTGCCGTTTGCGTCCCGTGCAATCACGCGGACTTCGAAGCTTTTTAATACCTGACCGCTCGTATTTACCAATTTGATTTCCGCTCCCAATTGATCGCCACCGAGGTGGGCTTCTTCGAGGGAGAAAAACTCGCCGAGGGTCACATTCACATCGGTTGTGTAGGCGATTCCCGGTGCCGCTTCAAGGGGAGCAGCCAGTTCAAGCGCCTCCCACTCTTGCTTTGTCACACCGTCGGTCTCGAAGCATAGGCAGGCAGTAATTGCCGCGGTTTCTCCCCCCAGAATCCAGGAACCTTCCCAAATGTAGAAAGTCGAATTTGAGTTGGTGTACACAATTTCTCCGGCTGCGTTCAGCAGCCTTAGTTCCACTTTGTCCATGTTTACGCGTACCGGGAATTCATTCGGGTTGCGGACAAGGATTTCTACGCGGGTATCTGTGTTTTGTGGATCTGCCAGGTTGGCATAGGGATATACGGCCCATTCCACGATTTTTAGCTGGCTGATGATGGGCGTCGCCGTGGGGGAGGGTAGTTGGGTTGCTGTAGGAGAGGGTACGAGGGTTGTCGTGGGGGAGGGTTCGGGGGTGGCTGTGGGGGAGGGCGCTTCAGTATCTGTTGCCAAGGCTGCCGGGGTACTGGTTTCAGCCCTGGCTTCACTTGCAGTCGATTGGGGCGCGCTGCATGCCGCAGTGGACAGGACAATAAGGAATAACACAACCACTAAAATGCGAGGGGTTTTCATTCTTTTACCTCCTAACCCTAAATATGATACCTGTAACAGCCAGCCGCGCGGGTTTTGCTTGTTTTAGTCGAACGCTCTTCTATGAACGCCTGCGGAGTATTGATCCCTTAGAATGATGGGATACCTCGAAGCGAGTGGTGCCACCGGCGGTTAGAATGACAATGAAAACGGGCAAGCACCGCGGGCTCAACCCTTACAGCTAACCCTATTATAGACCGAAATTATCCACAATGCAGACACCTAACGACCTCGAGCTAAGCTACCCGGCGGAAGCGGGCGCATCTAGCTGGATTGTGCGGCAGCCTGGCAGGCCAAGCAAGCTCCAGTCCGTCGGGTCAGCTTCAGCGAGTTGTTAGGCAGCCCGGGGATGAAGCTGGATCCGGGCGAGTCTCAGACTCGCCCTTACGAGCCCATCACGGGCAATTTCGAGGGTATGTGCGGGGTGCTGGGGGCACTGGAGTATATCGAATGGGTGGGACAGACTTTCGGGGAGGATCAAGCCGAGCGCTATGCGAGTGAATACTCTGGAAGACGATTGAAATTCAAGCAAGGCATGAGCGCCATCCGTGCGTACGAGTTCGAGCTCAGCCGCACCCTGCTGGACATCCTGGCGGAGACGCCGGGGGTGAGGGTGTATGGTCTCACCGATACGAAACGGCTGGAGGAGCGTGTGCCCAACTGTGCGTTCACAATGACCGGTAAACCGCCGCGCCAGGTGGCGGAAGAGCTGGACGAGGGAAATATCTATGTATGGGATGGGAATTACTATGCTTTAGGGGTCACTGAGCGATTTGGTTTGGAGGATTCTGGGGGTATGGTGCGGGTGGTCCCGGTTCCGCTACCGCTGGGATTACAACACGGTGGAGGAGATCAGGAGGTTTGGGGAAGCGTTAAGGAGGATTGCGGAGACTAAAATATAAACTGTCAATTTGGGGCTATAGAACGTCTGCCAGCATTCTCCGCAATAATGGCTCTATCCCCGGAAGGTCTTCAGAAACTGCTTTCCATACAACGACCTGGTTTACCCCAAAGTAATCGTGGACAAGCTTATCCCTCATACCCGCAATTTCCCGCCATGGAATCTCTTGATAGTGATCTTTCACTTCTTGCGGTATTTTCTTGGTAGCTTCTCCAACAATTTCTAAAGCCCGGATGACTGCATATACCGTTTTCGCATCGCGGCTGAATTCTTCATAACCCATGCCCTCAACGAACATTGTAGCTTTTTCGATTGCTTCCAGGGTGTCCTTCAAATAGTCGATGTAGGTATGTTGCCCTTTCATACTCGCATGACTTCCTTGAGTATTTGTTTACCGATTGTCGGCTTGAGCGCATCTTTCATTACCAGGTCCACCTTAACCCCGAAAACATCGCTCAGATAATTTTCCAACTCGATAAACTTCAATAAGCCTGGTGTTTCAGAAAATGTGATCAGGATATCCAAATCACTTTCATCGCGCTGCTCCTGGCGTACATACGAGCCAAATACACCCAGTTCTTGCACTTTATATCGATCGGAAAGCACTGGCAACAATTCTTTAAGCTTGCTCAAGATGTGGGATAATTCTGAATCCATACATTGATTATACCTGTTTGTCTGCATCCGCCAATGATTATACCTATCCTGTTACACATGGTGAGTATTTGTGAAGGTTATATTACGCCTGGTGGCGGTGGGGTATGCCTCCAACGCTCTGGGGACGATCAACCCGGTGGCACACATCACCCAGCTGGCACACGAAGCCGGTGCGCTGGTGTACATCGATGCGGTGCAGTACGCCCCTCATGGACCGATCGACGTGCAGAAACTGGGCTGTGATTTCCTGGTGTGCTCGTCCTACAAGTTCTTCGGCCCGCATATGGGGGTGCTGTATGGGAATTACGACCTACTGGACAGCCTGAGAGCGTATAAAGTGCGCCCCGCTCCCAAGGACCCGCCGGGCAAGTTCGAGACCGGTACGGGTAACTTCGAGGGCATGTGCGGGGTGCTGGGAGCGCTGGAATATATCGAGTGGGTGGGGCAAACTTTCAGCGCCGAGCACGCCGAGCGTTATGCAGGCGATTTCAGCGGGCGGCGCTTGAGTTTCAAGCTGGGCATGTCTGCCATCCGCGGCTACGAGTTCGAGCTGAGCCGGGCGCTGCTAGACATCCTGGCAGAGACGCCGGGAGTGAGGGTGTATGGTCTCACCGATACCAGACGGCTGGAGGAGCGCGTGCCGACCGCCGCGTTTACCCTGACTGTAGGGGCGGGTCTCCAGACCCGCCCGATCTCCCCCCACCTGGTGGCTGAGAAATTAGATGAAGCCAACATCTACGTGTGGGATGGGAATTATTATGCCCTGGAAGTCACCACTCGCCTGGGGCTGGAGGACAGTGGCGGCATGGTACGCGTGGGTCCGGTGCACTACAACACGCTGGAGGAGATCAGGAGGTTTGGGGAGGTGTTGGGGAAAATTACAAGCCAGGTAGGGTAAAAATCGCGCTTCAGACGCTGGGAGTTCACGTATCGTCCATACGTGAATGCCAGGTAGTGAGCAATCCGGTCGGCTGTTGGTGCAGTAAATCAAAGCGCGGCACGGGCTTAGAGATGCAATTCTGAATAACCTGAACAAACCGCACAGCACGTTTCGAAACGCGGTGAGGTGGAGGAAAGGAGAAAGACGAATGACAACTCGACCAGTGAACCGGCTCATTAAATCCAAACCGACATTAGAAGGCGCAGGTGTTCATCTGCGCCGCGCCTTCGGATTCGGCAACACTTCTGATTTTGACCCGTTCCTGCTGCTCGACGATTTCCGCAATGATATTCCCGAGGATTATATAGCCGGCTTTCCCTGGCACCCACACCGGGGGATTGAGACGATCACTTATGTCTTGGCTGGTATGGTCGAACATGGCGATAGCATGGGGAACAGCGGCATTATCGGTCCCGGCGACGTGCAGTGGATGACTGCCGGGAGCGGGATTATTCATCAGGAGATGCCCAAGGGTGACCAATCGGGCCGCATGGATGGGTTTCAGTTGTGGGCCAACTTGCCCGCTTCATTGAAAATGACCGCGCCGCGTTACCAGGAGGTAAAAGCAGCCGAAATTCCGGTGGTAACTGACGACGATGGGACAGAGGTACGGGTAATATGCGGAAGTTTCTGGGGTGCAAAGGGGCCGGCAGACGGCGTTGCTGCTGATCCAATTTACCTTGATATCTCGATACCACCAGGCAAGAGAAAGTCACTCCCGGTTGAAACGTACCGGAACGCCTTCGCGTATGTCATCTCAGGGGCGGGGAAGTTCTGCAACACCTCTGGCCCGCTCGCAGTACCGACCGAAAGCGTGGGATGGTGGGAGACGACGCCTCCATCGGAAGCGGACAACCACACGGTGGTGCTTTTTGGCCAGGGCGACGAGGTGTTGGTTGAAGCCAACGACGATGGTGTCCGCTTCTTACTTATCTCGGGGAAGCCGCTTAAGGAACCCGTCGCCTGGTACGGGCCGATTGTTATGAACACGCAGGAAGAGTTGCGCCAAGCGTTCACAGAACTCCGTGAAGGCACGTTTTTGAACCGCAGAATCTGAACCTGGCGGCCGATCGTTGAGCCTCAGGCCGGTTGCCGAAGCCTGAGCCGCCTCTAGCTGGATAACCTGGCGGAGACGCTGGGCGTGACCGTTTATGGCATCACGGATACGAAGCGGCTGGAGGAGCGCGTTCCGACGGCTGCGTTTACCCTGACTGTAGGGGCGGGTCTCCAGACCCGCCCGATCTCCCCCCACCTGGTGGCGGAGGAATTGGACGAGGCCAATATCTTCTTGTGGGATGGGAATTATTATGCCCTGGAGGTGACGAAGAGGCTGGGTCTGGAGGATTCCGGCGGCATGGTGCGCGTGGGTCCGGTGCACTACAACCAAGCACCCGGTCTTTGGGTGCGCAGTCCCCGTACTTTGGGGAACAGTGGAGGAGATTAGGGAATTTGGGGAGGAATTAACGAAGATCACGTCAGTTGGAGCCTAATGGATTGGATCACCTGCCGCTGGGGTAGGCAAGGTGACGAAATCATGATTGCCGAAAGTTGGTAAAGTGCACCAGCGTACCTCCGCCGCGGACGGTCAGATGGAGCCGGTGTTAGGCAGCTTTTGAATAAACAGGAATCATCCTCCAAATCCATTGCACAACTATCTACTTTGTCCAATTGGGTTCGGAATCACCTACTGGATTATTGGATATATACGTAATTTGACCTCCCATGGCAGTCATCGTGTAAATATCGAAGTTGCTGTTATCGTCTCGATTGGAACTGAAGAAGAGGAAGGTACTATCTGGTGACCAATCAACTGAGTTGTGATTGTATTGGGTGTTCGTTATTCAGGGGTCGTTGAGGTCGCCAAATCATAGATGTATCTACCGAAATTGAGGGTAGGGAGGCTGGTTTTTGAGAAGGCAAAGCGATTTCCGTCCGTGACCTTTCCATAAAGGTTATCCCTTCTTGCACAATCAACAGAGCAGGATTTGTGCCATCTACATTGACTGTATAGATCCCTCTTGGAGTCTGTGCTGACCTAAATGCGATTTTTAACCTTCTGGAGACCAATACCGCTCATCGTCAGCAAGATCAGAACAGGTGACTTGCACTAGCCCTGTGCCATCAGGGTCATGGTATAGATGATGTTACCGAGCTAAAAATAAGGATTGAGCAGACCAAAATAAGAAGTTTAACAATATTTTTGTCGTTCATATCATCCTCTTTCTATATTAAAGGCGTCGCGATATTTATTCGCCAGATATACACGGTCGGCTTTTAAGGTGAGCGTCATAGATAACTCTACCCCATGCAGGAAGGGCGTGCTCCTTTTTAGATAGTCTTTATTGGGTCGATCCTACAATACCTAGCTATGCGTGGGTCGTCTACCAAGGATGTTGGATTTACTTCAAAATCACCCCATCGTTGTCTCTACCGTAAAACAAGTGGTACAAATATTTTATTAGGTGCAATTACTTGGATTAGTTTAGAAACAGATGGGATTCCGTTTACATAAACAGTAATCATCGCGTAACCTAATGGCCAGTTTGACACAGGTTTCGAGACATACATGGTGTTAGAGAAATAAGCAGTGGGGTTGGGCAACAGCCATAACATCTGATCGCTATCAAGTCGACGCAATTGCACCAATGGTGTATTTGTAGCCGAGTTATTTGTCGACCCACTCGAAGCTTCCGTCAAATTGTAACCACGAAAGCCGCTGCCGGAAATCTGTAATTGACTGCCTAGGAGGAGGGGTGATGATAATGAGTCCAAAATTGGACGCCAAACAGGAGAAAAATCTAAATCCCCATTATATTCCTCTGCGCTAGTGAGATAGTCATTGTTATAGCCACCTGCTACTAGAATATGACCATTTGTCAGTAGTGTCGCTGTATGCAAATAGCGACTTGTATTCAAGCTACCCGTAGCACTCCAAATGTCAATGGCTGGGTCATATACCTCTGAACTGGCGAGATATCCAGAATACCCCTCACCTCCGGTAACCAGTACTTGGCCATTTTGCAATAGTGTCGCTGTATGCAGAGAGCGAGCGATCATCATGTTACCTGAAGTGCTCCAAGTACCTGTGCCCGGATCATATTCCTCCGTATTGGTGAGATAATTACTGCCATTATTACCTCCTGCCACCAATATATTGCCATTAGGCAATAGTGTTGATGTATGTAAATAACGGGCAGAAGATAAGTTACCAGTAACGCTCCAGATGCCTGTGCTTGGATCATACACCTCTGCACTGACAAGTGTACCGCTGTTGTAACCTCCCGACACTAATACACGGCCATCCAGTAACAATGCTGCTTTGTGCCAGTAACGGGCGGTATTTAAGCTGCCCGTGTCACTCCACATACCTTTTGATGGATCATATATCTCTGTACTATTGAGAGGGTTGTTATTATTATCCCTACCTCCTGCCACTAAGACGCGCCCATCTCGCAATGATATCGCTGTATGCCAACCGCGTTCATGGTGCATAGAAGCAGTCATATTCCAAACACCCCTGACCGGATCATATATCTCTGCGCTGTTAAGTATGATGCTACCATCATAGCCTCCTGCCACTAATACATGACCGCCCAACAATAGAGTTCCCGTATGCCAATATCGGCCAGTGTTGAGGCTGCCAGTAATACTCCAATTGCCTGTACTTGGGTCATACATTTCTGCACTAGTAAGAGCGACAGAACCAATTCCCCAACCTCCTTCCACCAGAACACGACCGTCAGGCATTAATGTTGCTGCGCTAAGGTAGCGACCAGTTTCCATACTGCCGGTGGTGTTCCAAGCACCTATCGGTTGGTTATTATATATCTCCGAACTCGTGAGTGCACCAAGATCAAGGTTATAACCACCTGTTATTAGAACGTACCCATTTGACAGCAAAGTGGCTGTGTGGTCATAGCGAGAGGTATTAAGATTATCTGTTAATGACCATTTCCCTGATGTAGGATTATATAGCTCAGCGCTGGCAAGATCGTCAAAATTATATCCTGCTGTTACTAAAACAAACCCATTCGGTAGAAGTGTAGCTGTATGAATCCCGCGGACAACATTCATTGAATCAGCGGGTGCCCAAATACCCGTTGCTGGATCGTATAATTCAGTACTGTTATAGAATCCGCTAAGGGAACGGCCTCCAGTCACTAGAACAAGCCCGTTGTTTAGCAAGGTTGCTCTGTGAACATATCGAGCAGTTCCTAGTGAACCTGTTATAGCCCATACACCGGTAGACGGATTATATAGCTCGGCACTAGCCAGTGCTTCAGATGAATCGTTAGTGCCACCAGCTACAAGGACGCGTCCATCAGGAAGTAATACCGCTGTGTGATTAGAACGAGCATTGTTTAAAGATCCAGTGGTAGTCCAAATCCCTGTAGATGGATCATATAGTTCAACGTCATTAAGCCGATAAGAATCGACACCACCTGTTACAAGAAGACGCCCATCAGGCAAGAGAGTAGCCGTGGGCCAAGCACGAGCGTTTTGTAGAGGAGCAATCATTGTCCAGATACCCGTATCTGGATCGTATAGTTCAGCACTTGATATGGCATAATAATTATGATATCCCCCTGCTACCAATACTTTTCCATTAGGTAATAATGCAGCTATATGGCCGTATCGAGAGATGTTCAATGAGCCAGTCACTGACCAAGAACCCTTAACGGTATCGTACAACTCCGCACTGGCCCCAGCACTGTCCCCACCCCCAGCTACCAAGACGCGTCCGTCTGGAAGTAGTGTAGCTGTATGAGAATTACGAGCAATATTCAAGGAACCTATTGGTACCCAAGAGCTTGAAGTGGTCTGAGATGCGGAGATTAAAGCGGGACTATATCCAGACCCTATTCTCTGGGCAGTGATAAGTATTACAAATAATATAAATGTGCATCGGGAAGTCATTTTTGTAAACATAAGATCCTCACTAGCAAAGTTTTATTCTTCATCACGATTATATAGTAGATTCAACTCACAAATGCAACTTTGCGACGTACTAGCCTATATATAGTCCTATTGAACATTATATGGCGATGATGCTGTGTTTGATAACCGACAAATGATCCATGCTTGAACCGAAAAAGCATCCTCAATCAAGTCCGCAACCGGCTTTGGATGAAGGGTTACACCTACCTAACGGATAAATCGTATCTATATTAGATCATACACCGCCTCCTCTTTCATAACAAGCGCCTTCCAGTTGAAATGGCCACAAAGAAGATCAGTGTCTCCAACAGTATGGTTCTTCATCCTCAATCTCGGCTCATAGGTAGCGCGCAACACGGTGGATGAGTAATCACCAACCTGGTTGCCAGAGGTAAACCCTTCTTTTGTTCATTGAGTCTCACAGTACAAGTTCTTCGACCCGCACATGGGCGTGTTGTACGGGAATTACGACCTACTGGACAGCCTGAGAGCGTATAAAGTGCGCCCCGCTCCCAAGGACCCGCCGGGTAAGTTCGAAGGCATGGACGGAGTGCTGGGGGCATTGAAATTAATCGAATGGGTGGGGAAACCTGTGGAGCGGAAAATGTCGCGCCTGGGATTAGATGCTTCAGGTCCTTCGCTTTGCTCAGGATAAACTCAATGGTGCGGGTGGGTCCGGTTCCGCTGTCGCTGGGATTACAACACGGTGGAGGAGATCAGGAGGTTTGGGGAGGTGCCAGGAAGGGTAGCAGGAGGTGTTGACTAGCGTTCCGGTTCAGCAGCGGTACGTAGTCCGCTGGAACCGGTTGTTAGCTGACCGTTTTTTTACCGCCCTGTCAGAAGCCCGCTAAAACGCTTATGCTACGCTCAGGCAAGGTCGAAACGGTCAAGGTTCATGACTTTGTTCCACACCACAATAAAGTCGTGCAGGAACTTCTCCTGGGAGTCCGCACATGCGTAGACTTCCGCCAAGGCGCGGAGTTGGGAGTTCGAACCGAAGATCAGGTCGACACGGGTGCCGGTCCACTTGAGTGAGCCCGTTATGCGATCACAACCCTCAAACACGTTTTCGTCTGCCGCGGTTGCCTTCCACATCGTGCCCATGTCAAGCAGGTTCACGAAGAAGTCGTTGGTGAGCGTCTCAGGCCGCTTGGTGAAGACGCCGTGCTGCGACCCTCCGAAGTTGGTATTCAAGAGGCGCAAACCACCAACGAGAACCGTCATCTCAGGAGCGGTCAGCGTCAGCAATTGCGCACGATCAACCAGCAGTTCTTCTGCTCTTACGGAATAGTTTGCTTTGAGATAATTACGGAACCCGTCTGCAACCGGTTCGAGTACAGCGAATGATATTACGTCGGTTTGCTCCTGCGACGCATCCGTACGTCCCGGCGAGAAGGGTACGGTCACAGCATTACCGGCATTCTTTGCGGCTTGCTCGACACCTGCGCATCCACCCAGGACAATTAAATCAGCGAGCGAAACCTTCTTCCCTCTGGATTGCTCTCGGTTGAATTCCTTTTGGATTCCCTCAAGGGTTTGCAAAACAGTCATCAGTTGGGCCGGCTGGTTGACTTCCCAATCCTTTTGCGGCGCAAGACGAATGCGTGCTCCATTCGCACCGCCGCGCTTGTCGGAACCACGGAACGTGGATGCCGACGCCCAGGCGGTCGAGACCAATTGGGAGACAGACAATCCCGAGGCAAGGATCTTGCTCTTGAGGTCTACGATGTCGGCCGCGTCGATCAACTCATGATCGACGGCGGATACTGGGTCTTGCCAGATCAGCTCTTCTGCTGGGACTTCCGGGCCGAGATAGCGCGAGCGGGGACCCATGTCGCGGTGCGTCAGTTTGAACCAGGCCCGGGCGAAGGCATCCGTGAACTCTTCCGGATTCTCGTAGAAGCGCCTTGATATCTTTTCGTAAACCGGGTCGAACCGCAAGGAGAGGTCTGTGGTCAGCATGGCTGGGGCGCGATGTTTTGACGGGTCGTGCGCATATGGCACCGTACCGGCGCCTGCGTCACCCTTCGGTGTCCACTGATATGCACCAGCTGGGCTCTTGGTTAGCTCCCATTCATAGCCGAACAGATTCTGGAAGAAGGTATTGCTCCATTTCGTCGGCGTTGCGGTCCAGGTAACTTCCGGGCCGCCGCCGATCGTATCATCACCCATGCCGCTGCCAAACCTGCTCTTCCAGCCGAGGCCTTGCGCTTCGATGCCGGCGGCTTCCGGCACTGGACCAACCAGTGAAGGATCGCCGGCGCCATGGGTCTTGCCGAAGGTGTGTCCACCGGCAATCAGTGCGACCGTTTCTTCGTCGTTCATCGCCATGCGGGCGAAGGTCTCGCGGATATCCCTGGCGGCGGCGAGCGGATCTGGATTACCATTCGGCCCTTCCGGGTTCACGTAGATCAGACCCATCTGCACGGCAGCGAGGGGATTCTCAAGATCCCGGTCACCAGAATAGCGCTTGTCTCCAAGCCACTCGGACTCGGCCCCCCAGTAAGTATCCTCTTCCGACTCCCATATATCCTGTCGCCCGCCGCCGAATCCGAAGGTCTTGAAGCCCATCGACTCCAGGGCACAGTTGCCGGCGAGGACCATGAGATCGGCCCAGGAGATCTTCTTGCCGTATTTCTGCTTGACGGGCCAGAGGAGCCGGCGCGCCTTGTCGAGGTTTACATTATCGGGCCAACTGTTGAGAGGTGCAAAGCGTTGGGCGCCAGACCCCGCGCCTCCGCGGCCATCCCCGATGCGGTAAGTGCCTGCACTGTGCCATGCCATCCGGATAAAGAGCGGCCCGTAGTGACCAAAATCGGCCGGCCACCAATCCTGTGAGTCCGTCATCAACGCGAAAAGGTCATTCTTCAGCAGCCTCGAGGTCGAGCTTCTTGAATTCCTCAGCGTAGTTGAATGCCTCGCCCATGGGATTGGACAAGGAAGAGCGCTGGTGAAGGATCTTGAGGTTCAATTGGTTCGGCCACCATTCCCGGTTAGACGTGCCTTTGCCCACCGGGTGTTTGTAAGCCATGCCCGTTACCGGACTCTTGCTATCTTCATTCATGGTGGTTACTCCTTTGGTTGAGTAAATTGCTGAACGGTGTTACTCTGAATAATAATGTTTTGCTGTCCATCTAGCTAACCAGAAAATTATCCAACATGAAAGCTTGGTGCGGTATATTTAGTCACGATTAAGTTATTATTTAGTAAAATGGTCCTGAGAAGTATTATATATCAAAAACGGTATGCTTGTTGATAGACAAGTGATCCGTACTTCCGCCGAAAAAAAGACTCCTTGATCAGGTCGGCGAACAATGGCGGTTGAAGAATTATGCTTATCAGTAAGAGATATCGTATCTGTATTGGATCAAACAATACATCCTGTTCCACACCAAGCGTCTTAAAGTTGAAATGACCACAGAGAAGATCAGTATCTCCAATAGTTAGTTCCAACATCCTCAATCTTGGTCCTCAGGCAGTGCGCAGCCCGATAGATGATTAATCACCGAGCTGGTTGCCAGTGATAGACCATTCTATTGCTCATTGAGTCTCAATAAACAAATTTTTCGGTCCGTAGATGGGCGTGCTGTACGGGAATTACTACGCCTCAGGAGTCACCGAGCGCCTGGGGTACGAGGATTCCGGTCCTTCGCTTTGCTCAGGATAAACTCAATGGTGCGGGTGGGACCGGTACCACCAAAACGCTCGTCTACACCCTGCCGGATCACCCGGCAGGTAATTCAGATTGATGTGGTTTTACAGCGGCGGTCTTTCCCGGCTCACCCACCCGCCATGGCACCCACCACCCGCAGGGGCTGCTCCCCTGAAGCAACCTCCACGGGCAGTGGGTCGGTGGGTGGATCCAGCGATAGATCCTCCCCACAGGCAAAGAAACGGATGAACGGGCGGCGCTGCAGGGTGACCTGGTCGCGGATGGTGCCGCGCAGCATGGGGTAGCGGGCTTCCAGAGCATCCAGGGTGGTGGAAATAGAAGCATCACCCTCCACTTCCAGCGTGATTTCATGGCTGGTGGAAGCCAGGTTGGATAGATGCAGCGGCAGCACAAGGCGGATCAAGGTAATGTTTGCACCTCGACAGATAATACAGGCGGAAGGTCTCTGACGATGGGCACCCAATGGTCACCGCTGTCGGCAGAGGCATACACCTGCCCACCGGTGGTGCCAAAGTACACCCCGCACGGGTCGAGCGTATCCACTGCCATGGCACTGCGGAAGACGTTGACGTAGCAGTTGCTCTGCGGCAGACCATCGGTCAGCGCCTCCCACTCATCCCCGCCGGAGCGGCTGCGGTAGACACGCAGCTTGCCATCGGGAGGGAAGTGTTCCGAATCGCTCTTGATGGGCACGACATAAATCGTCTCCGGTTCGTGCGAGTGCACGGCGATGGTATATCCGAAATCGCTGGGTAAATTGCCGCTCACCTCGTGCCATTGCTCGCCAGCGTCCTCGCTGCGCATCACGTCCCAATGCTTCTGCATGAAGAGGCGGTCGGGATGCGAAGGGTGCATGGTAATCGAGTGCACGCAGTGTCCCACCTCGGCGGTCGGGTCAGGCAGCTCGAATCCTGACTGTAAGCCGCGGTTGATGGCTTGCCAGGTTGCGCCGCCGTCATCGGTGCGGAAAGCCCCGGCAGCCGAGATGGCGGTGACCATACGCTTGGGGTTGGATGGGTCCTGAATGATGGTGTGCAGGCACATCCCGCCCGCCCCGGGTGCCCACAGGTGTCCCTTGACGTCGCGCAGCCCGGGCAGCTCCTGCCAGTTCATACCCCCATCCTCCGAGCGGAACAAGGCGGCATCCTCCACCCCGGCATATACCGCTTCCGGGTCGGTCAGGGAGGGTTCCAGCTTCCACACGCGTTTGAATTCCCACGGGCGCTGTGAGCCGTCGTAATATTGGTGAGTGCCAGGGTCGCCATCATATACGAACTTATTGCCCACCGGCTCCCACGTTTTCCCCCCATCGTTGGAGCGCTGGATCACCTGCCCGAACCAGCCGCTGGTCTGGGAGGCATACACCCGGTCGGGGTTGACCGGCGATCCTTTAAGGTGGTATATCTCCCAACCTGAAAGGTACGGTCCTTTGACATCCCAATTTTCACGTGCGACATCGGCGGTGAGCACGAAGGCGCCCTTGCGGGTGCCTGCCAAAACCCTGACTTTTTTCATGTTAACTCTCCCTTCTGAAGTAAGCGCGGTGGTTTTTATTTTATATGCTTAACGAGCTATCGTCCTCGCCGGTAAGTATATTCTATATCCGCATACAACTCAGAACATTGGAAATTATTGGCATTCTTTTCGGGTATACCTATTTATTGAAAATACTACTGCCCATCGGTTCTGGCTAATTATGTTCCCGGCTGAACCAGGTTGACCAGGTTACCGCAGGTATCCTCGAATAAAACCGATGTGATGGCGCCCATCACCTGGGGCTCACTTCGAAATTTCACCCCCAGCGCTTTGAGCAGCTGGTATTCTTCCTGGATATTCGTGGAGATGAAGGCGGTAATGGGGATGCCGGCGCTGAAGAGTGCTTTCTGGTACTCCCTGGCGGGCGGGAACCCCATCGGCTCCAGGACGAGCTCAACACCCTCCACTCCATCAGGCGAGGTAACGGTCAGCCAGCGGTATTCACCCACCGACATATCCGTCTTTTTTACAAATCCCAGCTTTTCAGTATAGAACTTGAGGGCTTGTTCTTGATCTTCCACCATGACACTGCTCAAATTGATGCGCATAAATCCTCCTTCTCGTCATAATTAATTAGACGGTAAATATGAACAGTGGATGCGATTTTATCACAAAACCCATCCTATTACTCATAATATTGGTGAGGAGATGAATCTGCGGAATTCAAGTGGAAGATTGCTCTCCGAAAATCTGCTGGGATAATCGTGATGGTAAAAAGAAATATGTTGGGTTTCGTGCGGAAGATCACCGCACTCTACCTAACCTACAACTGATCATCGCAGATGCTTTGTTTCCATCGTTGTGGCAGCTTTTTTAGTCAGGCAAACGCATACGCTATATAAACAGCTGATTTGGATATGCAGCCCGCGCTTAGCGAATTGGCTCCATCCCCAGGCGGGCAAGGACGCGCCACGCCAGCAGGGTGAGCCAGCGGGAAGGCTCCTTCTTCTGCCCAAACTCCCACTCCTTCCAGGCGGTCCACACAGATTCAAGCGTGAAACGACCCTGGTCGTCGGCTTTGCTGCTCAGGAGCCCGGCCATATCCAGCAGGCGCCGGTCACCTTTCAGCCAGGAAAAGGCTGACAGGACCTCCAGCACATGCAGCAGGTCATACCAAACCAGGGGCACCTTCAACTTGCGGAAATCGGTACCCATGAAGAACATGAACGGATGTCGGGTGGTGCTCTCGTCCCACAGAGATAGCAAGGTTTCGGCACCGCTTCGGCACTGCGGGCTGTCAGCCTGCTCCGGTCTGGCTGAGAGAGCTTTCAGCATCGCCAGGTTGGCGAACGGGCAGGGGTCATCCTTACGCCCTGGTCCGCGGAATTTGCCCAGCTCCCTGGAGACGGCGCACGGCCAGCCATTATCGCGCACCAATCCCACCAGGTGGCTGGTAGCAGCCTTCACCGCAGGGTGCTCCGCTAGCCCAAACTTCGCCAGAGCATAAACGCTGAGCGGGGCGTCGCACAGTGCCCATGCCCACTGGTCGGTACCTGTGCCCCCATAGTGGGTGGGGATGTTCGTGGAGAGTTGGAAGGGTCCTTCGTCTGATTGGTGCTCCAGGATGCGCCCGATGATCTCATCCACGCCAGGATCGCCGGGTTTGAGTCCCAGGTCGGCGATGAAGGTGAGCTTGTGGAACGGCTGCCCGGCGCTCTTGTGGCTTGAGATGACCGTCCCCGGCCATCTCAAAAGCTCTGCCAGCAAGGCCAGCACCCGCGGGTCTGCCAGCAACCCCTCCCGTGCCAAAGCAACCTGTGGCTCGCCCTCGCTTTGCCCCAGCAGATCAAGCCGGGTGCGGTATTCGACCCACGGCTCACCTTCAAGCAGCCAGTCTATCGGAGTTAGCATCATCTAGCCTCCCTTCGATTTTATCATCCCGCGGCAGGGAGGAAGGACCTTCACTGACGAATATCCGCCCGAAGGATTGGTTGAGTTCAGCTTTTGGTACCCTTACACAGTGGGATTATAATAACCCCGGGCAACGCCCCCAGCGAGAAAAATCACCCCTCGCTGGCATCTCAACCTCATTCCGGCTCCAGGAGTTAAACATGACCGATACAACCAGCCTTCCTCCGCGCAGTGAAGTCCCACTTGAGCAGACCTGGGACCTTGCCTCCGTCTTCCCCAGCCCCAAGGATTGGGACGCTGCCTGCACCCAGCTGACTGCTATGCTGCCAGGTCTCTCGGCTTACCAGGGTCACCTGGGTGAAGCCCCGCAGAAACTGGTGGAATTCATCCAGCTGTTCCAGGAAGCTGGCACGCTGAACGGAAAGATCAGTGTATATTCCGGCAATGCTTATGCTGTAGACACCCTCGACCAGGAGGCGGCTGCCCGCAATGGGCAAGGTCGCAGCCTGATGGCGAAATTTGGCGCCGCTACCGCTTTCTTCGACCCGGAGCTGGTGCAGATTGGTTTCTCTAAACTGCGCCAATGGATCAAGAGCGAACCCAGGCTGGCCTTCTTCGCCCACTACGTTGACCGGCTGGAGAAACGCCAGGCTCATGTGCGTTCGGGTGATGTCGAGCAAGTTCTGGCGATGGCCAATGACCCCTTCTTCGCCGCCAGTTCCATCTATAACGCCCTCAACAACGCCGAGCTCTCCTTCCGACCTGCGCAAGCTAGCGATGGCACCCAGCTGGAGGTCGGTCAGGCCAGCATCGCTTCCCTGGTCACTCACCCCGACCGGGAAGTGCGCCGCACCGCCTGGGAGAACTATTCAGATGGCTATCTCAACTTTAAGAACACTCTGGCAGCCACCCTCACCGCCACCATCCGCCAGGATGTGTTCAACGCCCGGGCGCGCGGCTATGCCTCCTCCCTGCATGCCTCCCTGGCTCCCAACAATATCCCGGTGGATGTTTTCCACAACCTGATCGGGGTGTTCAAGAAGAACCTGCCCACCTGGCAGCGTTATTGGCGCCTGCGTAAGAAGCTGCTGGGCTACGATACGTTCCATGTATACGACATCAAAGCCCCTCTCACCGCCCAGAAACCGGTCATCCCCTTCGAGCAAGCGGTCGAGTGGATCGCCGACGGAATGGCGCCCATGGGTGAAGAGTATGTCGATATACTAAAACACGGTGTTTTAGTTGATCGCTGGGTGGATTACTCACGCAACAAGGGCAAGCGTGAGGGCGCCTTCTCCAGCGGCTCGATGGGCACCCGGCCCTTCGTCATGATGAGCTACGCCGATGATGTGTTCAGCCTGAGCACCCTGGCGCATGAGCTGGGTCACTCGCTGCACTCCTACCACAGCCGCCTGTACCAGCCATTCATCTACAGCCGTTATTCGCTGTTCGTCGCTGAAGTGGCTTCCAATTTCAACCAGGCCATGGTACGCCGGCACCTGTTCGAGACCCAAACAGCGCCAGAATTCCAGATCAGCCTGATCGAAGAGGCCATGTCGAACTACCACCGCTACTTCTTCATCATGCCCACCCTGGCCCGTTTCGAGCTGGAGCTGCATAACCGGGCCGAGAAGGGGCTGCCGATCAACGCCGATATCCTCATTGGGCTTACCGCCGACCTGTTCAGGGAAGGCTATGGTGACGAGGTGGATTTCGACCGCGACCGGATTGGCATCACCTGGGCGCAGTTCGGGCACATGTACATGAATTTTTACGTCTATCAATATGCCACCGGTATTTCAGGTGCCCACGCGCTGGTGGATGGCATCCTGTCTGGCAAGCCGGATGCTGCCCATAATTATCTCGAGTTCCTCAAGCTGGGTGGCTCGATGTACCCGCTTGACTCGCTCAAGCTGGCAGGCGTCGATCTCATTACCCCCGCGCCGGTCGAGAAGGCTTTCGGCGTCCTGGCAGGTCTGGTGGACAGGCTGGAGCAGGTGGCTGGCCAGGTCTCCTGAGCTGGCATGAAAGGTTATCGACCCCACCAGGAGCTGTCAAGCGTACGGATGTATAAACCACGCCGCAGAGCGGTCATTTGGATCAGCTTATTGAGCGTTTTTTTGATCCCAGCTTTGGCATGCAACCTGCCGAGGCGCCGGGTTAGTGACCTGAGCTTTCCCACCGGGCAGGCTGCAACTGCCTCCCCCGACCTGTCTTTTCCCACCGGCGAAACCGCCCCTGAGGTGGGGTTGACTACGCCAATTGCGACGGGCGAGTCTCCTGACCCCTCCCAGGGATTGCAGACCGCCACACCAGGCCCAGGACAACCGGGTGAATGGTTTACGCCCGACCCGGAGCTCACCATTCCGCCGTTTACTTATCAGACCCAACCGGGGGATACACTGACTGCCCTGGCTGCCCGCTTCGGCGTCAGCCCTGAGCAGATCAGTCCGGCACAACCATCGAATGTGTTGCTGAAGCCCGGGCAGCAGCTCATCATCCCCAACGTACTGGGCGAACCCCCCTACCCGAGTGCGGCGTTACCAGATAGCATCGTCCTCAATACCCCAGCCGCGGCCGGTTTCCAGACCGCTGACTTTATTGCCCAGGCTGGCGGTTACCTGAGCACTTATCGTGAACAGATGGACACGGGTGAATGGCTTAGCGGGTCTGAAATCGTCCAGCGGGTGGCGACGGAGTCATCGATCAACCCCCAGGTTCTGCTGGCCTTCCTGGAATTTCGCTCCGGCTGGGTGAGAGGCGAGCCTTTTAATCCAAGTCAGGTTGATTATCCGATTGGCTTTTACGTTCCCGACTATCATGGTCTGTACCTGGAGCTCTCCCTGGTAGCCAAGGAGCTCAACATCGGCTATTATGGCTGGCGGCAGGGCACGCTGACGGAGCTGGTCTTCCCCAGCAGTGTGCATGTCCGCATCAGCCCGGGCTTGAATGCCGGTTCGGTGGCGGTCCAGAACCTTGCCTCCAAGTTTTATCTCCGCCAGCAGGATTGGCAGGATGAAGTGTATGGTCCACATGGGTTCCTGGCGATCTACAAGGCGATGTTTGGTGATGCCTGGGAGGCAGCTGACCGTGTGGGTCCTATCTTCCCGGCAGACCTTGTTCAGCCCAGCCTCGAGCTTCCCTTCAATCCGGGCGAGGATTGGAGCCTGACGTCGGGACCACACATTTCCTGGCGCACCGGCACGCCGCGTGGCGCGCTGAGACTTTGCCCCCATCACCGGTGAACCAGCGTGTGCCGTTTCCAGATCCTGGGTGACCGCGTCTGCCGCCGGGCTGGTGATTCGCTCCGAGCGCGGTATTGTCACTATTGACCTGGACGGCGATGGGCTTGAGCAGACCGGTTGGGTGTTGTTCTATATGCATGTTGCCGACCAAGGGCGCGTGCTCCCCGGCAGCATGGTGCAGGTCGACACTCCCATCGGGCATCCATCCTGCGAGGGCGGTCTGGCGACGGGCACGCACGTCCACCTGGCACGCAAATATAACGGCGAATGGCTGGCGGCTGATGGTCCGCTGCCCATGGTGCTCAGCGGTTGGGTAGCTCACGCTGGCGAGATATTTTACGAAGGCAGGCTTGAAAAAGACGGGCGCATTGTCTCCGCCCATCCGGATGGATCGGCAGGTTCTACCATCGTGCGCTAGTTTGGTTATAATAGCAGTCTGAAAAACTGCAGGATAAGGGGGTAGATAGGAGTGATGTTATGATTCACAATCCAGAAAAATCCACCCGGGCACAGCTGATGGCTGAGCTAGACCGGGAGTGGGCAAGCATCGAGCGCATCTGTTTCGAACTTACTGAAAATGAGCTGGTCACGCCGCGTGCGGTTGGGGAATGGTCGATCAAGGATATCCTGGTCCACCTTGCTGCCTGGGAGAAGTACCTGTTGGATAGGTTAAGTTACATGATGACCGGGATGACCCCGCGCTATCCTGCCATGGCGAACTGGGATGACGTTCACCGCTTCAACGCCCACGTGTATGCCGAGAACCTGGATCGCCCGCTCACCTCCGTGGTGATCGAATTCCGCAACCTGTACCGGGGAGTGATGACGGTGATCGAGGCGTTAAGTGACGAACAGCTCAACCTGCCATATAGTTACGACTTTCCGGATGATTCGCTCAATCTGCTACAGCTCATCCGGGCAAACACATGTGACCATTACCGGGAGCACTGCACTGTGATGGTGAAAGATGTGCAAACAGATTTACCTGGTAATTGATAGAAGCGGGTCATCTCTACGATAATTTTGAAAAAAACCTGGAGTACTTGAGTATTGAATCGGGTGCACCAAATAGATAATGTAAATGGACATAAACAAGACTCAGCATAGGAAGGTTGGAATGCGCGATCGATTAACCGAAAGTCTAAAAGTTCAAGATGTTGAATACGCCGATATACGCCTCGAGGATAAGACCAATACCTGGGTCAGCTTCCGTGGACCTGACCTGGATACGATTGGATCGGCGCGCACTGTAGGCGGCATCGTCAGGGCGTTGTATAAAGGCGGGTGGGGGTATGCCACCTTTAATGACCTGGAGGATCTGCCCAAGCGGGTGCGTGAAGCTTGTGAGACCGCCCGGCTGGTTGGCAGGGATAGCACACATTTTGCCCCCGGTGAGCCGGTAGTTGATTCAGTAAAAGCTGTTTTAAAGAAAGATTTCCGCCAGGTGCCGTTGGCGGAGAAAAAAGCCCAGATGGAAGAATATAACAAAATTGTGCTGGGATACCATAAAAATATCCAGACCAGCTCGGTGAAGTATGGTGATAGCTTCAAGCAGATCTGGTTCGCCAACTCGGAGGGCACTTATATTGAAGAGGAAGTGCCGGATGCCAACTTGATGATTGCGGCAATCGCCCGTGAAGGAAATATCGTACAAACTGGTTTCGAAACTGGCGGCAGCGCTGATGGCTACCAGGGTGTCGAAGGTATGCATGAGAAAGCCAGGCAAACAGCGCAGAAGGCGGTCGAGCTGTTGGCAGCACCACCGGTCAGCGGTGGCACCTATACGGTCATTACCGACCCGTTGATGACCGGTGTGTTCACCCATGAGGCGTTTGGTCACCTGAGTGAATCAGATTTCGTGTATGAGAACCCACGCATGCAGGAGATCATGCAGCTGGGCAAGCGTTTCGGAGTTGAGAACCTGAACATCATCGACGACGGCACACTGCCGGGTGGGCTTGGCACCCATCGGTATGATTACGAGGGGACGCCCACCCGCAAGAATTACCTCATCAAGGATGGTATCCTGGTTGGGCGGCTGCATTCACGCGAGACGGCTGCCAAGATGGGCGAGCCGGTATCGGGGAATGCCCGTGCGGTTCACTTCCAACATCCTCCCATCGTGCGCATGACAAATACCTATATCGACCAGGGGACAATTGCCTTCGAGGAAATGATCAAGGATATCAAGCTGGGAGTATATGCGGTTAGAGCTATCGGCGGGACCACCGCCATGGAGATGTTCACCTTCAGTGCCGCCTATGGCTACATGATCCGGGATGGTCATTTGGCAGAGCTGGTACGGGATGTGGTGCTGACGGGCAATGTATTCGAAACCATGCTAAACATTGACCAAATCGGCAACGACCTGGCATTCCAACCCAACGGTCCTGGAGGTTGTGGAAAGAACGACCAGCAGCCGTTGCGTGTGGGGCTGGGTGGGCCACATATCCGCATCCAAAACTGCGTGGTAGGAGGTCAACAATGATCGTCCAACAAATCGTTACGGAAGCTCTCAAAAAAGCACAGGCAGCCCAGGCAGTCATGTTCACCCAGGAAACCAGTGCAGTTGACTTTGAGAATGACCGCCTCAAGTCTGCTGCAAGCTCCCAGCGTACCCAGATCGATGTTAAGGTCATCGTAGATGGGAAAGTGGGCGAATCCAGCACCACTGACCCGCTGGATGTGGATGGAGTGGTGCAGCGGGCGCTTGAAGCCGCCGAATTCGGCAGCCCGGCGCATTTTGAGCTGCCGGATGCCCAGGCGCTCGAATCGGTTAAAATCTTTGACCCTGCCCTCCTGCCGCTCGAGAAGCCGGAGATGATCCGTATGGGGCAGCAGATGATGGATATGGTCAAAAGCTATAACACCGAGATCCTGGCAGGTGCTTCGATCAATAAATCGGTGTACAAGGTCGAGTATGCCAATTCACGCGGGGCAGAATATTCTGCCGACCACACCGAGTTTAACGTGGGCACGGGTGGGCAGCTGGTGCGCGGCACCGATATCCTGTTTGCCGGTCATGGCGTGGGCCAGAAGAAGCGCAGCGTAGACACGGAAGAGCTCGCCACCCAGGCAATCGAGTACTTCCGCATGGCTGAACAGATTGCCCCGATCGAATCAGGCGAGATGCCGGTGATCTTTACGCCGGGCGGGTCGATCGCCCTGTTGCTATCTTTAGGGTTGGCGGTGGATGGCAAGAACGTGCACCTCGGGTCATCGCCCCTGCACGATAAGCTCGGTCAACAAATAGCCAGCCCGAGCCTGACCATCGTGGACGATCCATTCGTCGAGTTCGGCCCCCGCAGCAGCGCGTTTGATAATGAGGGTGTGGCTCGTAAAGTCACCTCCATCATCGAAAAAGGTGTGCTTCGCAGCTTTATCTATGACCTTGACACTGCCGGGCGCGCCGGGGTGAACCCCACCGGGCATGGCTCCTCACGAACCCTTACCAACCTGGTCATCACCCCGGGGACAACGCCCTACGAAGACATCATCCGCAACACCAAAAAGGGCTTGCTGGTGCATGATTACCTGGGGTTGGGACAGGGCAACCCGATCAACGGTGAATTCTCGGTCAACCTGTTCCTGGGATACAAGATCGAGAACGGCAAGCTCGTCGGGCGGGTGAAAGACGTGATGCTGGCAGGCAATGCCTTTGAGGCACTTAAAGACATCATCGCCATCAGCAGGGAGCGCGAATGGGTCAGTGGACCATTCGCCTATTTCACCGGTCTGATGCCCTACATCCAAATAGGCAAATTGAGTGTGACCGCCAAGTAGTGTCTTGAATTGTTGTTATGCATTGTTGATCATAAAAAATCACTCTATACAAGGAGAAGCATATGATTGAGATGCCTGAGGCCATGACCATTGCCCGCCAGATGGATGAAACCCTCACCGGCAAGACATTCCAGCACTTTACCCGCGGCCCGCTGACACATAAATTCCTGTGGTTGACCAAGTCTGCCGAAGAATACGATGCTATCCTTGCGGGTAAACAGATTACAGGTGCAAGCAGCTACGGTCGCTCGATATTATTGTATGTGGGTCAAGATCACTTGATATTATTTGCTGACCTGGGTGGGCGCATCCTCTACCACCCATTGGGGCAGCCTCTACCCGCCAAATACCACCTGCGCTGGGATTTTTCCGATGGTTCCAGCCTCACCTTTGCCCTGCAAATGTGGGGGTTTGTAGGCTTGCTGGAAAAGTCGGCCCTCGCCAGCCATCCGTATGACGAAGTGGGCATACCACCCCTGGCGGAAGGGTTCACTCCCCAACGTTTTGACCAGCTGTTGGAGGAATATCCTGAGAAGACCAAAAAAGGCATCAAGGGTTTCCTGGTCACCAGCAAGCACGTACATGGGATCGGCAACGCCTACCTGCAGGATATCCTCTTCCGCGCCAAGATCCATCCCAGCCGCAAGATCCCCAGCCTCAGCTCGGATGAACGATTTAAGCTGTACAGCGCGGTTCAGGATACGTTGGCACAGGCGATCAAGGTGGGCGGGAGGGAGGAGGAGCATGACCTGTTCGACCAGCCCGGAGGTTACAGCCGATTGATGAGTAACCAGACGGTCGGAAAGCCGTGCCTCGATTGCGGAACGAACATTGAAAAATTTGCTTATCTCGGCGGCGCATGCTACCTGTGCCCCTGCTGCCAGGGGTAGTTATGGACATTCCGACGATTATGCGTGCCATGCTACTCGGTGAGCAGCGCCAGCCACTCAAGCTGGCTGAGGTCCCCGTCCCCGAGCCCCAACCAGGGCAGGTGTTGATCAACGTGCATTCCTGCGGGGTGTGCCGCACAGACCTGCACGTTCTGGATGGCGACCTGACCGAACCCAAATTGCCGCTCATCCTGGGGCACCAGATCGTCGGCACGGTCGTTCGTTTGGGAGCAGGGGTGGACCGCTTCAGCCTCGGCCAGCGAATTGGCGTTCCATGGTTGGGTTACACCGATGGCACCTGCCGCTACTGCCTGCGCGGGCAGGAGAACCTGTGCGACCATCCCGAGTTCACCGGCTACACCCTGGATGGTGGTTATGCCGAGTATGCCGTTGCGGACCAGCGCTACTGCTTCGCTCTTTCGGAAGTCTACAACGATATCGATGCCGCCCCACTGTTATGTGCCGGGCTGATCGGGTATCGCACTTATCGCCTGGCAGGGGAACATGTTGAACGCCTGGGCATCTACGGTTTTGGCGCCGCCGGGCACATCATTGCTCAGCTGGCGGCATACCAGGGCAAGCGCGTATATGCATTCACCCGTCCGGGAGACACTACTACGCAGGAGTTTGCCCGCAGGATGGGTGCTTATTGGGCCGGTGGCTCGGATGAGACACCTCCCGAGCAATTGGATGCGGCTCTGGTGTTGGCGCCGGTGGGAGCATTGATGGTGACTGCCCTCAAAGCCGTCGCCAAGGGGGGCGTGGTTGTCAGTGGAGGCATCCACATGACCGATATCCCCTCCTTCCCCTACCACCTGCTGTGGGAGGAGCGCACCATTCGCAGCGTAGCCAACCTCACCCGACAGGACGGTGAGGAGTTTTTAGCCCTCGCTCCAAAGGTTCCGGTAAAGACCGCCGTCACACCCTACCGCCTGGAGGATGCCAACCAGGCTTTGGATGACCTGCGCAGCGGCAAGCTGGATGGTGCGGCGGTGTTGACGATATAAGTGTAGGGGTGGGTCTGAGACCCACCCCTACGTTTTGATTTCTTTGTTGGGGCGAAGCAAATGATCTTTGCTTCGCCCTTACATATTTTTTTAACTATTCACCCGATGGGCTAACTCGTCCAATGGGCGGCGGGGGTGCTGGTCGGGGAATTCTGCGGCGTAGCCAATCGCTAAAATGACCACCGGCACCTGGCTATCAGGCGCCCCGACGATCAGGCGAACTACTTTCTCGTCGAATGTGCCCACCCAAACGCTGCCCAGACCCAGGTTGGTGGCTGCCAGCATGGCGAACGAGCAGGCAATGGTGGCATCCTGCACGGTGTACAGGCGGGTGCCGCGTTCGGTGTAGCGCCCCTGGGTCAGCTCAGGGTGCGTGCAGAACACGAGCGCCACGGGGGCGACGGCAACGTATTCCTGAGCCAGGGCGGCACAGGAGAGTCCGTCCCGTTTCTTGGCATCGGTCACCACATAGATTTCATAAGCCTGTAAATTTCCGGCTGATGGAGCCAGGTTAGCTGTCTCCAGGATTTGCTGCAGCTTTTCATCTTCCACCGGCTGGTCAGAAAAGGTGCGGATCGAATGCCGGTTTTTGATCACGTCGAAGAATTCCATTGCTAGTTTCTCCTCACCACAACGGGTTCCGCCTCTGGATGGTATATTTTAATGTTAAAACCAGCGGTTTCCCAGCCAATTCCTGGTTAATTACTTAACACCAGGCGCGTGAGCACGGCGCGGTGGTCTGAGTGAGGTCCGTTGCTTCCATCCAAATGGCGTGTCTCCAGAACTTTCCATTTCGCCTTTCCAGGGCGTAGGAAGATATAGTCCAGCCGTGAGCGCTTGATCACTCTACCCTGTGGTGTGCAAATCTCGTGGGTTGTTCCATCTGCATCGGGATGCATTAACCGGAAGGTATCCGTCCAGGCAGACCGCACCCGGGTCATTTGGGGAGAATTTTCATGAGAGTTGAAATCGCCCCCGATAATGGTGGGCAGTCCTCCCATGATCTTATTGAGCCAGGTATACAATTGAGACAGCTGGTGGCAGTTCTGGCGCCTGAGCAGTGCCAGGTGGACGGAAATGGCTGCGAATGAACCCCAGGGTGACAGCACCTTTGCCCCCATTGCCAGGCGGTGTACGAAAACGTTAGCAGATGATCCAAGCTGCTGAAGGTATAAGCTTTGGATCGGGAAGCTGCTGAGCACCGCCAATCCTTCTTCAAAACCGATGCCTGCTTCATCCCCATTAGCCCGCGAGTAAGCATAAGCCATGCCGAGGCGCTCCGAAAGCCACTGGTCTACGTGGAAGTTAGAGCGGTGCGACACTTCTTGCAGCAGCACCACATCCGCATGTTCCGTTTCGACCATTCCGGCAAAGCTATCCAACCTTTGAGTACATTGTCGATATTTAGGGAAATCATGCCATAGATTGGCGCTGATGATGGTGAGGGGCTTGTTTTCGCCATGCCGGATGAGAACCGGGAGGCGTTGTACGAATAGACGACTGACAGGCTCACTGACCGCCCGTACTTTCCGTGCCAGTGGGCGTAAGAGGCGAAATCCGGGTAGATTTAATAACCGTCGAATGAACGGTCTGATAAATAGAATAAAAGAGACACTCCTCCCAGGGGGTGTCTCGATGAACACTTCGTGTGCAATTGGCATTCATGCTCCAGCCGGGGAAATAGCTAAATCCGGCTGATTATACCGTAGATTGTCCGATTTTCACCTAATGTTTTCGTAAAGGCCTAAAAGCCTTGCGCATGCCTTCCAGGAAACCCGGCACCATCACCATGGGGAATTTTGGCCAGGTGATGATCATGGCAACCAGGATGAATACGATGATCAGTGCCCCAAACCCAGGCGCACCCTTCAATGTCATCCAGATGAACCAAAAATAAGTTGGTGCCTGGAAGAGCATCCCTGGTGCGGGTGTGACGCCAAAGCGGAGGAAATATATCGCCCAGGCTAACACGTAGACCACACCCACCCACCAGCTTACATACCCGGCTCCAAGCAGGAAAATCAGCAGCCCAACCGAGACGGTCATATCGACTTGAAGGTCATGGTCCCCAATCCAGGAGTGGTAGTACACCTGGCTGCGACGTGCAATTGGACCATCCAACGAATCAAAACACCAATCGGTGATCATGATACAGGCCACCAGTGGCAAAGCCTGCGGACCGACGAATAGACCCAGCCCAGCTACAAGGAATGCCATTATCCCCCGGATAAGTGTCATCAGATCTGCTACTTGTTTTGCGACCAGCATAGTCCTCCCTATCTATCTGCGATCAAATCTACTTATCTTGCTCTTTATACTTTATCAGAAAATCAAGCCGATTTCAAGGTACTTTTTCTTCATCCCTTATCTGTTACAATCAGGTGCGATCCAACCCTAGGTTCCCAGGAACATTCATGCTCCCAACTGCCGCTTCTCTAGACCCGCAATCCGTCACCCTCAAAGATGGCACCCACATCGTCATACGCCCCATCCGCCCGGATGATGCCGACGACCTGCAAGCCACCTTCCAGCGCCTATCGATGGAAAGTATCTACCTGCGTTTCCTGTCCTTTAAAAAAGAGCTGAGTAATGAAGAAGCCAGGTATCTTGCAACGGTGGATTACTCCTCGCGCATGGCGTTCGTCGCACTGTGCGCTGAGAACGGCAAGGATATCGTGGTCGGCGTGTCGCGCTATGCTTTGCTGGATGCGGGTGACCCGGAGATAGCCGAGTCAGCCGTGGTGGTGGCGGATGAATATCAATGTCGCGGCATCGGTAAGCTGCTACTCTGGCACCTGGTCAGCTATGCCCGGTCCAGGGGCATCCATTACCTGAGCGGCAACCTGCAGGTCGGCAATAACCGCATGCTTGACCTGGTCAAGCGAAGCGGTCTGCCCCACCGCACGCGCTTTGCGGATGGGATCTGGGAAGTGACCATCGATATCGCTCAACCAGATGAAGGCACATGATAACCCTTGACCGGAGCTCGCCAATAGAGCTGGCGAGCGCATTCGACGCTGAGCACCGGGCGCTGGCTGTCCATAAAACCGATAGCGAGCGTGCCATCTGCCTGAAATTCAACGGGCTACTTCGCCAGGCTCCTGCTGAATATGTGCTGGCATTTGCGAAAGCGCTGCTCTTCACCTATGGTCACCGCTGGCAGGCTTACGAGCTGATCGCCGGGCATAAAGCTGCTTACCGCAGGCTGGATGCAGATGAGCTGGAACTGCTGGGTCAGGGAATAAACAGCTGGTGGGCGACGGATTCCTTCGCCCGCACACTGTCGGGTCCTGCCTGGCGCGATGGCATGGTCGACGATGCACTGATCGTGAAGTGGGCCAACTCGACCGATTTTTGGTGGCGCAGGGCTGCGTTGGTAAGCACAGTAGCTTTCAATATCCGCTCGCTGGGCGGCAAGGGGGATGTGCCACGCACCCTCTCCATTTGCCGCATGCTGGCGGCTGACCATGAGGATATGGTGGTTAAAGCCCTGTCATGGGCACTCAGGGAGCTGGTATATTTCGACCCGCAGTCGGTTGAAGGCTTTTTGAAGGAGTACGATCCCGTATTGGCAGGCAGGGTGAAACGTGAGGTGGGCAGCAAGCTGAAGACGGGGTTGAAGAATCCGAGGAGAAGCAGCGGCTAGCGTTTAGACAGTCTAATAATTATTGAATAGTACCCAAATAGGTGCTGGCGGGATATAAACCTACCCCAAGTGAGCGCTGCAAGTACAAGTATCCACAGGATTGGTTTAATTGGGAAGATGGGAAGATATGAATAGCACATTGAAAATAATTATGTATGGATTTTATGCCTTGACTCAAGAGATGAATTTGGGTTTAACTGATCGTTCATCCAATTCTCGGGATTAGCTTCGAAATAATTCCAGATGTCCTCATATTCTTTTTCATTGCGAATAATATGCTCGTAATAATTACGCTGCCAGACTTTTGGATAAGAATAGCCTCGCATAGCATTAATACGATATGTCACAGAAGCCTTGTAAGCACGAATAATGGTTCCTATTGAACCTGGCACGCAGTTTGAGATAATGTAGGGGCGCAGGGGAGGATTCTCAAATGTCTCATGAGTAAATTCCTCCCCTGCGCCCCTAACAATGCAAATTATTCCGTGGATATGGTTCGGCATAATGACAAATGTAGAATAATCAGATAGTAGGAAGCGTTTTTCCAAACGTGTCCACTGGTCGAACGCGATACTACCAAACTGATTTAGCTTAATATCACCATTTGCAACCTCGCCAAAGAGACAAAACCGTTGATGAGTGGCAATTGTTATAAAATAAGGTCTTGGTAAGGAATAATCATAACCTTTCATCCTGATTGAGCGCCGGTGCTGATCCATCGTATTATGTTTCTAAGCTACACCCATATATGATCAATAATTTATCTGCGGATGATAAGGTAGCTACTAGCTCGAAAAAAAACCAATAACTTCAAGACAGAATCTACAAATTCCCTACAACCCTCTTCCGGTTTCCATCTCTTCTTTCACCGCTTTATACAACGTCTCGGCTTTGAGCTCGCTCAGTGTATAGCATGGAGCTTCAAGGTGGTCGGCCAGCGATTGTGCCAGCCCCTGGTCGAAGGCGGCATGTTCCATATTGACCACCACGCAGTGGATGTCATCGGCGGCGATCTGCTCCGCCAGGCGGTGGGCTTCATCCTGTGGAGGCATCGAGCTCATCGACACATTGCCTGCTCCATCGGTCAGCAGGATGACCAGGGGTTGCACGTCGGGGTGCAGGATGCGCTCACGCAGCAAGGTCTGGTGTGCCATGTACAACCCGGCGGAAAGGGGTGTTTTCCCGCCCACGGGGATATCCGCCAGGGCACGCTGGGCGAGCATGACCGAGTTGGTAGGCGGCAGCACCATGGTGGCGCGGTCCTTCTGGAAAACGATCAGGCCCACCCGGTCACGCCTCTGGTAAGCGTCGGTGAGCAGCGACAGGATGGCACCCTTGGTCGCCGACATACGCTCGGCGACCGCCATCGACCAGGAAGCATCCACCACGAAGAGCACGAAATTGGCGGTCTTTTTCACCCGCACCTTGCGCTGAAAGTCGGATGGGCGGATGGCAAAAGCTACCCGCTTGCGCATTTCGGAGCGCTCTTTTTGGAAGGGTGCCGCGGCGCGGATGGTGGCATCGAAAGCAAGGTCATCCGTCTTTCCTTCCGCCGGGCGCGACTGGATATAACGCCCGCGTTTTCGGTCGGTGTGGGTACGTGAACGCCTTCCCGCCCGCTTGCGGTACAGCTGGTCTAAATTGGTATTCAGGTTGCGTGGCCGGAACAATTCACCGGTCTTTACTTTCTCTCCCCCATCCCACCAATATGCATTCCCAATGTCAAAGACGCTCTGGCGAGAAGGCTCACTCTGGTTCGGATTCGGTTGGTCTTCCTGCGAGGTGAGGTTTAGGTCTTTTTTTTTTATCAAAGTGTGGAGTATGATCTTCGTCCTCCTCCATTGGTTCTGGCTCTCCTGCGCTGGCTGTGGAGCCCTGCAGCTGTTCGATGCGCTCCTGCAGCTCGTCTTCCGAAACGACTGCCTGCTGGAATGGTCCCTGCCTGATACGGTGAGGCAGTGCCAGCTCAGCTGCCAGGGCAATATCGCGCTCGGTGATCGACTTACGCCCCTCGAAGGCAGCCTGGGCACGCGCCGTCTTGAGGATCACCAGGTCAGCGCGGTGACCTTCTACATTGAGCGAGGCGGTGAGGCCAGCGATGGAAAGCAGGTCGCGGCTGCTGTAGGTAACCCGGTCCACCAACCCACGTGCCAGCTCGATTTGGTGGGAAAGCTCTTTTTCCTTATCCAGCCACTGGTGGCGGAACTTCTCGGGGTCTTCCTCGAAAGCCAGGTTGCGTTCCATGATCAGCACACGCTCGCGGGCTTCACGGATACCGTAGATCTCGGCAGAATGGGCGAAGCGGTCTAAAAGTTGGGGTCGCAGGTCGCCTTCCTCAGGGTTCATCGTCCCCACCAGGATGAAGCGTGCAGGATGGGCAAACGAAATTCCTTCGCGCTCAACCACGTTCACGCCCATGGCGGCAGAGTCGAGCAGCAGGTCCACCACATGGTCGTCCAGCAGGTTGACCTCGTCGATGTACAACAGGCCACGGTTGGCAGCTGCCAGCACGCCCGGCTCGAAGATGCGCTCGCCTCTCTGGATGGCAACCTCGATATCCAGGGTGCCCACCACGCGGTCTTCGGTGGCGCTGATCGGCAGGTCGATAAAAGCGATGCGGCGGTTGACAACTTTAAGCTCAACACCCTGCGATTTACGCTCCTTCACCCAATCAGACCAGGTCAGGGGTGCCTCGGGGTCGTCGTTGAAGGGTGAATCGGCGAAAACTTGAATATCAGGTAATAGGGCTGCCATGGCGCGAGCGGCGGTCGATTTGCCGGTACCGCGCTCGCCACGGATTAGCACTCCACCAATGCGCTGGTCCACTGCGTTTAAGACCAGGGAGCGCTTCATGCGTTCCTGTCCGACGATGGCTGTGAAAGGATAAACGGGTCGCATTACGGTATAAAGTTATGCCTCCTTGCAAGCAAACGTTTATTATACTCTTATGTGAAATTATTGCAGCGAGAAATTTAGCTGCGAATCAGCCGATTCGGCCCGTATGCTCCAGCAGCTCGATCTGCCTCACTTCCATCCAGGCGGGTTCAGGGTTGGGCAAGCTGCCATACCTCACTCTGCCCCCAGGCGGTAATGCGGCGTACTGGTTGTCGATCCAAATCACCAGACTCAGAGGAGCGTGTGGCACGATATCCGTGTGGGCTGCTTCCTTTCCATCCAGGCTGAACCTGACCTGCCCTGACTGCCACTCAAGCGTGTAGCTGTGCCACTCGGTGATGTCGAGATGGATCGACGTGGCAGACTGCTGAACCTCTCGGCGAAGCATCCGCCGGGCAAGGTTTACTGTCTGGGGCAGAAGGGTTAGCCCAAGCAACGGGGAAGCCAGGGCCAGCAAGGCAAGCGGCACTTTCTTCGAGCTGAAAGTGGCAGCCAGGAAACCTGATGCCGGCAGGTCATCTCTGAAGGAGAGGTAATTGTGGGGAGAGGCATGGAAGAACCAGGCTGCATCCGGCAGAGTCGGGAGGCGCATCTTCTGCCGGTCAGAACCGAGTAAAAAGCTGAACGGGTCATTCCAGAAGCCAAACCCCCACGTGCCGGGGATATTTTCAGCCGAGAGACGTGCCTGCAGGCTGAGGGTGAGGGGACGCTGCCACTTGAAGTGGCTTCGGCGGAGCTGAGCGTTGTCATCGAGCTGCGCCAGGCGGTAGGCGGGCTTCGAGCTGGCAGCAATTCCCAGCCGCCAGCAGTTTTCACCAAGCAGGCTTACCTGCGCACCTGCTGATTGGCTGACGTGCAGGACAGGAGGCTTGTGACTCATGGTAAATCTATCATACCATGCACTCATCTCCGCCAGAAAGGGCGACAAAAGCAACGGTAAGTCTGCCAATGATATAATTCAACCAACAACGGAGGCTTAATGGAAATCACCTGGTATGGTCTATCCTGTTTTCGCCTGACCGAGCGCAACCTGGCAACTGTAGTGACCGACCCATATGATAGTCAGACTGCGGGTTATGAGCCGCTTAAGTTGAGGGCAGATATCCTCACCGTCAGCCACGAGGCAGCAGGGCATAGCTACACTTTGGGTGTGAAGGGTTATTCACACCTGATCAACACGCCAGGAGAGTATGAGATAGGTGGAGTATTCATTACCGGCATCCAGACCAATGGGGTTGGTAAAGGGGATACGGATGATCCGCGCAACACCCTGTACGTATTCGATTACGAAGGGGTGACGGTGGCACACCTGGGCGACCTGCGGCGCGTCCCGACCCAGACTGAGATCGAAGCTCTGGGCACAGTACATATTGCCCTGGTGCCGGTGGGTGGCGGGGGAGGTCTCAATGCCGCCAAGGCTGCGGAAGTGATCAGCTTATTGGAGCCGGGTTTTGTCATCCCCATGCATTTTGGCACCCCAGCTTGTAACCTCAAGCTGGCTCCGTTGAGTAAATTCCTAAAGGAAATGGGACTGGGAACCATCAAGCCCCAACCTTCGTTAAAAGTGACGAAGAGCATGATCCCTGAAGAGACGCATGTGGTGGTGTTGGATTACCAACATTGATCGAATTGGAGCAGTACCGTGACCGTTAAACTTATCATGACCTGGGACATTACCCCGGGACGCGAGCAGGAATACTTCGAATTTGTTGTGCGTGAATTCATCCCGCAGGTGCAGCAGCTGGGGATGGAGCTGAAAGACGCCTGGCTGACCATGTATGGCGACCAGCCCCAGATCATGGCCACGGCCCAGATGCCAGACCTGCCCGCCATGCAGAGCATTTTAGACACCAAGGAATGGCAGGGGCTGGTTAACCGGCTGCTGGATTATGTGGAGAACTATCAATTTAAGATTGTCCCGGCAAAAGCAGGCTTTCAGATGTGAAGCCCGGTCGAGTGGGGAATATCCATCCGTCCCTTGAAATGCGAACCAATGTGCATATCTTCCAGTGTAGAGGGTTATGACTAACATGCTATTACTCTGGCAAATATTCGTTATCTTCACGCGTGTGGCGATGTTCTCATGGGGAGGCGGTCCGGCCTCATTGGCGTTGATGCAGCGCGAGACCACCAGCGCCACCTGGACCCCACCCGGCCAGACTGAACGCGTACCCTGGATCACTCCCGATGGGTTTGCTGATGCTGTGGCAATCGGCAACGCCATCCCCGGACCGATCGCACCCCAGGTATCGGCTTACGTCGGCTATCAGCTGGCCGGTATGCCCGGGGCGATAGCAGCCGCAGCCGGCACGGTCGTCCCGACTACCGTGCTAATGCTCATTCTGATCGTATTCTTTTTTGGGATCAAGAACAGCCCGGCGGTGAAAGCCATGCTCCAGGCTGTCAGACCGGTGGTGGTGGGCTTGCTGTTGTGGACAGCTTATGATTTGGCAAAAACCGTCTTCGGAGCGCAAAATCTTGGCTGGGGGCAGGCACTAGCCCAGGGTTGGGATAAGCTGCTCTTCGTGGCAGGGACATTTCTATTATTAACTTTCACCAAGGTCAATCCAGCCATAATCATCCTGGTCAGTGCAATGCTCGGATTCCTGATTTATCGGAAATAAGGCCTCAACATTTCTCCAAATTATCGACAATAACCTTGGATAGCAACCTTTTTTCTACCTGTTTGCTCAATTGGTATGCCGCTCACGCACGCCGTCTGCCATGGAGGAGCAACCCCGACCCTTATGCAGTGTGGGTATCGGAGGTCATGCTGCAACAGACACGCGTGGAAACGGTCATCCCTTACTTCGAGCGATGGTTGCAGCGTTTCCCGAGCATTGAGGCATTGGCGAGCGCCAGCCTGCAGGATGTACTGACAGCCTGGGAAGGGTTGGGTTATTACGGTCGCGCCCGCAATCTATATCGGGCTGCCCAGCTGGTGGTGAAGGAATATGACGGCCGTCTGCCGGAGGAAATACAGCTTCTGCGCAAGCTGCCCGGTGTAGGGCGCTATACTGCGGCGGCCATTGCTTCGATTGCGTTTGGCCGTGATGAGCCCACACTGGATGGCAACATTCGCCGTGTTTTAGCACGCTGCTTTAACGTCGGTGAGGATGCCCGCTCGAAAACCGGGGAAGAGATATTGTGGGGTCTGGCAGCCAAATACCTTCCCCATGGTAAAGCCGGTGAGTATAACCAGGCCATGATGGAGCTGGGCGCCACCGTCTGCAGCCCCAAAAGCCCTAATTGTGCGCACTGCCCGCTCGAAGCGGATTGCCAGGCAAATTTACTTGGGATCCAGGAACAGCGACCGGTGCTCCTGCCCAGGCCTGCCATCCCACACCATATTGTCACCGCGGCTGTGATCTGGCGAGGAAGCCTGGTGCTGATTGCCTGCCGGCCTCCGCATGGACTGCTGGGGGGATTGTGGGAATTCCCGGGCGGCAAGCTCCAGGAAGGTGAAGACTTGCCCACCTGCCTGCAGCGCGAGATCCGCGAAGAGCTGGGGGCAGAAATCTCGGTAGGTGCCCAGGTTGGGGTGTTCCGGCATGCTTACACTCATTTCCGCGTCACCTTGTATGCCTTTGTATGCAGCCTTGTGAGAGGAGAACCATATCCAATCCAGGCGGCGGAGGTAAGGTGGGTCACTGCGGCTGAATTGTCTCAATATCCCATGGGTAAGATTGACCGCCAGATTTCACAAACTCTGGTATCATCAACATCCCTATGACTGACCTTCTACTCGTCGATTCGCATGAAGACCTTGCCTGGAACATGCTGACCTTCGGGAGGGATTACACTCTCTCTGCAGCTGAAACTCGCAAGAGGGAAGCGGGTGGGCTGACACCCCAGGTGAATGATGACAGCCTGCTGGGTTGGCCGGATTACCAGCGGGCAAAAGCTGCCGTAGTGTTTTCCACCCTGTTCGCAGCCCCACAGCGGCATAAACTGGGCGAATGGGACCGGCAGTGTTATGCTTCTGATGAAGAAGCCCATATGCGCTACAGCATGCAGCTGGATGCATATGACCGCCTGGTTGATGAGCACCCATCGTTGTTCCAAAAGATCGCCAGCCAATCTGGATTAAAATCCATCCTGGCGCATTGGCAGCGCAGCGATACCGAGGAACACCCGGTGGGACTGGTGATATTAATGGAAGGTGCGGAGGGGGTGCGTGAACCAGGTGAATTGGAAGATTGGTACCGGCGTGGTGTGCGAATCATTGGACCAGCCTGGGTGGGAACCCGCTTCTGTGGTGGCACCCATGAGCCGGGCGGGCTTACTACCGAAGGTTATGCGCTTTTGGATGGAATGGCTGAGCTCCATCTAACCCTTGACATCAGCCATATGGATGAAAAAGCTGCTCTTCAAGCTCTGGATAGCTACCCTGGTGCTATCGTCGCTTCACATGCCAATGCCCTGGCGCTAATAAAAGGCTCCAACAGCAACCGGCATCTGACTGACAGGGTGCTTCAAAGCCTGCTGGAAAGAAACGGTGTGATGGGGATTATACCGGCGAATAATTTCTTACAGCCTGACTGGCATGAAACTGGCGGCAGGTCTGTGGTGACGCTGGAGCACTTCATTGCTCAAATTGATTATGTGTGCCAGGTGGCAGGCGATGCACGCCACGTGGGGATTGGCACTGACTTCGATGGTGGTTTTGGCCTGCAATCCGTTCCCTTTGAGATCGACACGATTTCTGACATCCGCAAAATAATTCCAATTCTTCGGCAAAAGGGGTATACTGAGGCCGACACTGCCGCCATTTTGGGCAATAACTGGCTGTTACATCTTCAAAATACCTTGCCGGAGGCTGTATGACCGATGCTCAGCCTGTTCGCAAGTCGAACGGGAGTTTGCGCATCCGTATAGGTTTGGGGGTGACCATTTTAGGTTTCATTTTATATTTATTGGGTGCTGAACCTGGGGTCTACGGTCTTGATCGCAGCCCGGTGGTTGGTTTTGTGCAGATTGCCACTTTCCTGGTGGGTTTGGGCATTATCTGCCTGGGGGGGTATATCAGCCTGGCAGCGTTATGGAACGGGGGGCAGAAATCGATTGCATCAGACATAGGCTTACGCCTGGTGTGTACCGGATATGTGATCACCGTCGCCTGTGGCATGGCAGATATCTTTGGCTTTGGCAGCAACAATTACCCAATCGTGCCGGTATTCGGCATTTACCAGCAGATTGGCGTCCTGGCTGGTGAGGTGGTGATCGCAATCGGCCTGCTCCTGCTCATCCCGTATAAAAAACCCCAACCTGTTATCGGCGAGCTCTAATCGTAGATGTTAGTTTGGTCTTCCCCATCATCCCGATACGGGATTTTTTAACTTCATCACTGCCAGCATCTCATCGTTGGTAGCGAATTTATAATCTGGCAAACCCAATTTTTCTGCTTCCGCCTGGGTTGATTCGCGCAGCCTTTCCAGGTCCTCTTTCTTGACCACGGAAGTGTTCAGTTTCTCGAGCCTGGCGGTAAAATCTTCCAGAATTGATTTGGGGTCAACCAACCTGGGTGCGGTTTGAAGATAATCCAGCACCGCCCGAGCGCCATTCTCACCATCTTTGCGCGCCACTCCGACTAACCCACTGCTGGCCTCCCGTGACCAACCTGCTACAAATACGCGGTCGATCGGCCGGTTGAGATCAGGATCAAACGCTTCAAATGACAGACCTTCGACGGGGTGCAGCGGGTTGGGATTCTTGACGAAGGCATTATTGCGGATCGGTAGACCAAAGGACTCGTCCACCTTATCGCCAATGCAAAATATCACCGTATCCACGTTCAAGAGGCGCTTGGTTCCCAACCTTTTGGCTTGTACTTCACCTTCAGAGCACACCAGCGTGGTATCCTCGACCTCCAGCCCACTGACGAACCCATTCTCATCCCCCAGGATGCGGCTGGGCGAAGCCAGGAAGTCAAAATAAAAATGGGTCTTCGATACCGATTCCAGTCCCTTGGGCAGCGCCGACAGGATGTAGTCTTTGGCATCATCCACATTTTGATCCACCGAGACTGCGATGGGTCGTGCCCGCTCGATCTCGGCGAATAACCTTCCCAGGTCGAGGTTGTGGACCACAATTTTCAGCTCTTCCTTTGAAAACTTTACCTCGTTGGGACCTCTGCGCACGATGGATATGACCTCATCCACTTGTAGATCGCGGATCAGCCAATGTGCCATATCCAGCATGACGTTTCCCGCACCGATCAACGCCACCCGTTTGCCAATCCGGTAATCCTGAGTGCTGAAAGGAGGCAGTAAATTGTAATGAAACACCAGGTCTTTGGCGTGGTAAACACCGACAAAATTCTCGCCCGGCAAACCTAACCACTTCGTCCCCTGGGCGCCTGCGGTGACTAACAATGCCTGGAAACCCATGGCACGTAAATCAGACAGGCGGAAATTCCCCGCCTCGCCGATATTCACGTTGCCATAATAGTCTATCGCCGTGAGCTCCAGGATTTGCTGGAACTGTCTGCGCAGACCCTCTTTCATCTTGAATTTGTCGTAGTAAATACCGTACTCCGCTAACCCCCCAGGGAGAATATCGCGGTTCAGCAGAACCACATGGACATCGTTCATGGCGAGCAGCCTGGAGGCAAACAATCCGGCTGGACCGGCGCCAATCACTGCTACGAGATATCTCTCGAAAGTGTCCTCAACCAAATCTTATTCTCCTCAAAAAGACGGCTTTCGCCGTCTAAGTGATAATTCAAGCCAGCCCCGGGTACCAATTTAAGGATCCATGGTTCCTTCCACCGGTAGAGATGTGCCCCGATATTTTAGCCTGAGGAAGAAAATTCCACAAGAGAGATTTTTCAATTGGCTGATTGTATTCGTTCGAATTCTCACCAAGTAAATATGCTTTCCTAATCAGACTGTTTGTGCTATATTCAGCCTATATACCTCCGGAGGTAACAAATGGACAATTCCAACCCGAACCTTCAAGATCCGGGAGTTGAACCCAAACCTGAATCCAAACCAGCAGCAAAAGCCAAGGCGGATCCACTGTCTGAGACTGGAACCAAAATTATCGATGGGGTCAAGGACGCAGGTGGAAAGGCGAAAATATTAATAAACGACGGTAAGGATTATTACCGCAAATCGCCAAGATTGCAAAAGGTGGTATATCAAGGGAAGTTTTTTCCTGCCTTCTGGACGGTGGCGTGCATTTTTTCATTATTGGTAAATATCATATTAGTCGGATTACTGGTCTCATTTGGGCATCACTTTTTTGCGCTCAAGGCGCTCGTCTCGGATGGTCTGGTTACTGAGGCTTCCAACAGCCTGGCGATGTTGGACCAGGCTCACATTGTCATCACCGTACCGGTGGAAACAACGGTAAGACTTCAAGACAACCTGCCAGTCGCATTTGACCTGCCGATTAACCAGAACACCCAATTATCCCTGACGGAAGAATCCAATATCACCGGGGCACAGATCTATCTGAATAATACCGCCGTAACCACCGACCTCACCCTGCCCGCCAATACACCCCTGCAGGCCAACTTCGATATGACCATACCCGTCAGCACGAGCGTGCCGGTGGATATAACCGTTCCCATTACATTGCAGGTACCGGTGGATATTGCGATTGATAAAACTGACCTGCACCAATCCATCGTCGGCTTACAGGAAGCGATTGAACCTTACAAGACCACCATGGGCTCAGCCTTCAATTCTCCGGATGAATTACTGATTTGCAATAATTGGCTGACCGGCTGGTTGTGCCGACTGATTTTTGGTGAGTAAACCCAGTCACTCCTTGAATATTTATCATCGAAGTAACTAAAACACGGACATAACCTGGTATTTTGAATGAATGAGACCCTGACCAAACTAACCCTACCCAACGGCTTGCTGGTTTTGTTAAAAGAGATCCATACATCACCTATTATCAGCCAATGGATCTGGTATCGCGTGGGTTCACGGGATGAAGTGCCGGGGCTGACCGGTGCTTCACATTGGGTGGAACACATGATGTTTAAGGGCACAGAGAAATTCCCGCCTGGTGTGCTGGACAGGACGATTTCGCGGGATGGCGGTTATCTCAATGCTTTTACCTTTTTGGATTGGACTTCATTTTTCGAGACCCTGCCTGCGGATAAGATTGATTTTGCCCTGCAACAGGAAGCCGACCGCATGTTCAACTGCTCGTTTGACCCCAACGAGGTCAATTCTGAGCGCACCGTGGTGATCTCCGAACGCCAGGGCAGTGAGAACGAACCACTATTCAGGCTTAGCGAGGAAGTGCAATCTGCAGCTTTCCGTGTGCACCCATACCACCATGAAATCATCGGCGATTTATCCGACTTGTATTCGATGGAACGGGACGACCTTTATCGTCTCTACCAGAACTACTATATCCCCAATAATGCGGTGCTCTCTATTGCGGGTGATTTTGAGACGCAGGTGATGTTGGAGCGCATTCGGGAACTGTACGAGCCGCTCGCGGCTGGTGCACTACCCTCCCGCCTTGATAGGACAGAACCTGTTCAAAGCGGTGAGAGGCGTGTATCAGTGGAAGGACCGGGTGAGACGGTATACCTGCAGGTCTCTTACCGGGCACCTGCCGCGGATGACCAGGACTTTTTCGCCCTGAACCTGTTGGACAGCTTGCTGACTGGTCCTACCAACCTGAATATGTTTGGGGGAGGGATCACCAATAAGACCAGCCGGTTGTATAAGGCACTGGTGGAAAAAGAATTGGCGATCGGCGTCAATGGTGGACTGCAAGCCACGATTGACCCGTACTTATACACGACGGTCATCACGATACATCCCAAGCATACCGTCAGTGATTGTATTGCTACCATGGAAGCAGAGATCAAGCTGCTGCAGGATGCACCTCCGCAAGTTGAGGAGCTCGATAGAGCACTAAAACAAGCACGTGCCATTTTCGCCTACGGTAGTGAGTCGATCTCCAACCAGGCTTTCTGGATGGGCTTCGCAGAGATGTTCGCCAGCGTGGACTGGTTCACCAACTATCTTGATCGATTGGCGAAAGTCACCCCCGAGGATGTCCAACGAATGGCGCAGACCTGCTTGCGGCCTCAGAACCGCACGCTGGGGGTGTATCTGCCTGAGACAACTGCTCAATAAGCACAGTACTTGATCCTAACCAATAACAGGAGTGACCCACACTTGAGCATCCATTCACTTCCAGGCCCTGATGATATCGTCCGGCGGGTACTCCCCAATGGGATCGTCATCCTCTCGCGGCCCAATATGAACAGCCTTTCTGTGGTGGTCACGGGCTACCTTTCGGCGGGAGCCATCTTCGAGCCGGATGATAAGCTCGGGCTGGCAGGTTTTACTGCCCTCTCCCTGATGCGCGGGACTGCCCAACGCGACTTCCAGCAGATCTATGATGGACTTGAATCGAACGGCGCCAGCCTTGGTATCGATGGCGGAACTCACTCGATTGGGTTCTATGGGCATGCCCTGGCGGAAGATTTGGATCTACTCCTGGGGACGCTGGCAGAGGCGATGCGCCAGCCGATATTCCCGGTGGACCAGGTCGAGCGTCTGCGCGACCAGCTGTTGACCGGTCTGGCGATCCGTTCCCAGGATACGTCTGAAATGGCCTCGCTCGCTTTTGATGAGCTGGTGTACGCTGGTCACCCATACAGCCGACCGGAAGATGGGCACCCGGAGACGATCAGGGCAATCAAGCGGGAGGATCTGGTAGCCTTCCACGAGAAGCATTTTGGACCACGCGGCATGGTGATTTCGATCGTGGGTGGGGTGGAGGCGGAGCGTGTATCCGATTCAGTCGCCCGTTACCTGGCTGATTGGGAAAATCCGCTCCAGCCTGATCAGCCCGAGCTTCCTCCATTGAATCCATTGGGTGGGACGATCTCGCGCCAGGTGAATATCCCTGGCAAGTCAGAGGCAGATATCATTATGGGAGTGGCAGGTCCACCACGCCCATCCCCCGACTTCCTGGCGGCATCAATCGGCAACAATATCCTGGGCCAGTTCGGGATGATGGGCAGAATCGGCGAATCGGTGCGCGAACGTTCGGGGATGGCATACCATGCTTCGTCCAGCCTGAGTGGTGGGATCGGTCCAGGTCCGTGGCTGTTCCTTGCCGGGGTAGACCCGAAAAATCTGGAAAAAGTCGTTGCGCTCATACGGCAGGAAATCGAAAGATTCGTCACCGAACCGGTGTCCAGCGAGGAGCTCGGCGACAGCCAGGCCAATTATATCGGTCGCCTACCGCTCTCGCTTGAATCGAATGCCGGGGTAGCAAGCTCATTGCTCAACCTTGAGCGCTACAACCTGGGTCTGGATTATTACCAGCACTACCCCGACCTGGTGCGGGGTATTACCGCTGCGGAAATCCTGGAGACTGGCCAGCGTTATCTCCACCCAGACCGCCTGGCAGTAGCCACCGCCGGCACGTTTGAAACAGCCACTTAGAAGAGCAAAGCACGCATGCCATCTTTACGGACCGGTGTTGACTTAATCGATATCGACCGCTTTACGCATGCCTACCTCAGGCACTCCCAACGATTCTTACAACGCGTGTTCACTCCAACCGAGCTGGCTGAAAATGGTGAAAACATCGCCTCGCTGGCAGCCCGCTTCGCAGCCAAGGAAGCCGTGGCCAAGGCGTTTGGTACCGGGATCGGACATATCACCTGGCAGGAGATTGAGATCTGCCGCGGCTGCTCCGGCGAACCGATTTTGCACCTTTACGGCGAGGCCCAAAGGATGGCAGACGAGCACCACTTGAACAACTGGGCGCTCAGCTTGAGCCACACCCAAACCCAGGCAATTGCGGTGGTGGTAGTTATGGGGAGTTGAAAATTTTATTGATCATCGACAGAAGGAGGAAACTCGCATCTAAATAGATAATATAAGTACAGATTTTATCCCCTGCTGTATAAATATAATAATGGAGAATGCAAAATGGAAATTTCATTGACCCCCTTTGAGCAGTTTATGCAGTATCTGCCTTTTATCATCCCTCTGGTCTTGATTCAACTGATCCTGGTGGTTATCGCTCTGGTAGATTTGATCCGCCGGGAGAAGGTACGTTATTTACCCAAATGGCTCTGGGCGATCATTATCATCTTCGGTGAGCTGATTGGACCGATCATTTACCTCATCATCGGGCGGGAGGACTAGCGTCATGGTCGCTGTTCGTACAGAAGAGCTGCATAAAGTATTCGGGGAATTTACTGCCCTGGATGGCTTGAACCTGAGCGTGGAGGAAGGCACCATCTTCGGCTTCCTGGGACCTAACGGCGCCGGTAAAACCACCACCATCCGCATTCTGACCGGGCTGGCGCATAGCACCAGCGGGAAAGCCTGGGTGATGGGAAAAGAAGTGACTTCAAATGGGCGGGATATTTCCCGCCAGATTGGTTTCCTGCCTGAAGAGCCGGCATTTTACAAATGGATGACGCCACCCGAGTTTTTGGACTATGTGGGGCGGATATTCGGTTTGCCAGCTACAGAGCGTTCTACAAGGATCAAAGAGTTGCTGGTAGTAGCGGGACTAGAAGAAGCCGCCAAGAGGAAGATTGGAGGTTTTTCACGTGGCATGCGCCAGCGACTGGCATTAGCCCAGGCGCTGATGAACCGTCCCAAAGTGCTGTTCCTGGATGAGCCGGCCAGCGCCCTTGACCCCTTGGGACGCAAGGAAGTGCTGGATTTCATCGAGCAGCTACGCGGGCAGTGCACTGTGTTCATGTCCACCCATATCCTGGCAGATGTGGAACGAGTGTGCGACACCGTAGGGATCATTAATCGGGGTAAATTAGTGACAGAGGCCCCTCGGGAGGAACTGCTGGCGCAGTACGCCGTTCCTGCACTGGAAGTGGAGGTGGATGAAGCAAAGTGAGGCGGCTATGACCCCATGGAAAGAAATGTTGACGTCGAGAGAACTTGGGTGACTAGCGTTTCAATCGACAGGGTTGATCGTGCGGGTGATTGTGAAAGATGTTGCAATCGCCAGGACCGAACTGCTACGATCAACTTCCCAAGCGGGACTGATCTTGAACCGGTATGAAGTGGTCCGAAGCCATCACTGGAAGACGTCTTCCTGCAGCTGGTTGGTGGAGAGGAGGCCGAAAAATGAACTTAATCACTGCATTACGTAAGGAATGGCATGGAAATCCTCCGCAGCTACCGGCTGCTTATCGTGGTGGTTGTATTGGTATTTTTTGGTGTGTCTTCTCCCTTAGTGGCTAAGATAATCCCGGAAGTTATAGACGGCATACGTACCTCAAGGGAGCGATATATCTGCGATCATCCCTACCCCAACGGTGCGGGATGCAATTATCCAATATGTTAAAAATATGGGCCAATTCGGTATCATCCTGGCAGTCCTGCTTGGCATGGGGGCGGTTGCACAAGAGAAGGACAAAGGCACTGCAGCCATGATGCTGGTGAAACCTTTACCGAGGGGGTCCTTTTTAGGGGCGAAGTTCCTTGGCCTGGCGGCAGTTTTTGTTATCGCCATTGCGATCGCTGGAATCGGCTGTTATTACTACACCGGACTATTGTTTGAATTCATGGATATCGTGCATTGGCTAGTGCTTAATGTACTTTTATTCGTGTATATATTGGTCGTCGTAGCGATTACCTTATTTTGCAGCACAATCACCAAATCACAAGCCGCAGCAGGCGGGATTGCCATAGGAATCCTTGCCACCGGATTAATCGTCGGTGCCATCCGAAACCTGGGAAGATTTCTGCCGGGTGAATTGAACACGTGGGGCCAGCGCCTAATGCAGGGTGACCTCACCGCCTCCTGGATTGCATTGGGGGTCAGCATAGTCTTGATCGTGATGTCCCTGGTGGCAGCCTGGTTGATCTTCAGAAGACAGGAATTGTGACCCTGATTTCACTGGTGTTGTTTGGGACCTTCAAGAATTAAATGGGCGCAGGGGTTGGATAAGACGGTTTTCCTCGGAATATCACCCCTGCGCCTCTACAATACAAAGGGAGTGAATTTGCCATAAAAATCAGGACCATCCCATTATTAATAGCATAAAGCAAACCGCTCGCCACACATCCCCCCTTGCGTAAACCCCCATCTTAGCGGATAATTGCTTTCCAGTCGGGTGTTCCTGACCCTTCCGGCATACAGACAACTGAATATAAAAGCACGCTAATACCACTTTCCTTGCCAAAGGAGGAGTTATGTCAACCAAGCTCGGTCGAGTGCTGGTTACGATTGTCAGCGTTATCGTGGTGCTTGCTTTAGTGCTGGGTGTGTTTGGGGTGTTCCTGGCACGCAGCTCATTCCCGCGCACCAATGGCGAGCTTAAGCTGAGCGGTTTAAGTAGTCCCGTTGATATCTACCGGGATAGCTACGGCATCCCCAATATCTATGCTCAAACCACTCACGACCTGTTCTTCGCCCAGGGTTACGTCCACGCCCAGGACCGTTTCTGGCAGATGGATTTCTGGCGTCACATCGGCTCAGGCAGGCTGTCGGAGATGTTCGGAAGCAGCGAATTAGAGACGGACACCTTCTTGCGCACATTGGGTTGGGCGCGGGTAGCACAGCAAGAGCTGGATACAATGAGCCCAGACGAGGTTGCGTTGCTACAAGCATATGCGGATGGGGTGAATGTCTATCTGGCAGACCACAAGGGCGCTGCCTTGAGCCTTGAATATGCCGTGCTCAAGCTGCTTAACCGTGGGTATGCGCCTGAACCGTGGCAGCCGCTCAATACCCTCACCTGGGGAAAAGCCATGGCCTGGGACCTGGGCTCCAGCCGGATGGATGCAGAAGTCGAATATGCTCTCCTGTTGAAGACACTTTCCCCTGAGCAGCTGGCGGACCTGTATCCTCCCTACCCGTCCGACCATCCTTATGTAGTCAATCACCTGCCACTGGGTGCCATACCCGCCGGCTCGAAAGGCTCGTCACAGGCAAGCCAGGCATTGGTTGGGCTGGCTCCGGCATTTCAGAGTCTGTCTGCCACCATGGCGAAAATGGAAGCAATATTGGGTCCAACCGGGAGTGGTATCGGCTCGAACAATTGGGTAATCAGCGGCAGCCGAACGAGTACCGGAATGCCCTTGCTGGCGGATGACATGCACCTGGCTGAACAGATGCCTTCCATCTGGTATGAGGTTGGTCTGCACTGCAAGCCCGAAGGGGCAAACTGCCCATATAATGTGGTGGGTTATTCTTTTGCCGGTGTACCGGGTGTGATCGTCGGTCATAACGACCACATCGCCTGGGGTTTCACCAACGTAGGACCAGACGTGCTCGACCTGTATATCGAAAAAATTAATCCAAACAACCCCAACCAGTATGAGGTTAATGGCCAGTGGGTGGATATGACCCTGGTGCACGAGGCGTTGCAGGTGGCAGGGGCTGACCCGGTCGACCTGACTGTGCGTTATACCCGGCATGGCCCGGTGATCTGGGACAACCCGACTGACCATCAAAAAGTGCAGGATAATTGGGGGGTCGAGCTGCCGAATGACTTTGCCATAACCATGCGTTGGACCGCCCTCGAGCCGGTCAATATCTTTAAGGCGATATTTGGCTATGACAGTGCCCAAAATTGGGTTGAATTCCGGCAAGCGGCGAGTAATTTTGCCGTTCCGTCGCAAAACACGGTCTATGCAGATACTGAAGGTAATATTGCCTACCAGACACCCGGCAACATCCCCATCCGTCAAGCAGACCACACTGGTGACTATCCCGTCCCTGGTTGGACGGATGATTATGAGTGGCAGGGCTATATCCCATTCGACCAGCTACCCTATGCTTACAACCCTCCGGAAGGCTATATTGCCAGCGCCAACAATGAAGTGGTAGGACCGGGGTATGCATTCAACCTCACCGCAGAGGATTACGGCTATCGGGCAGCGCGGATCGTCCAGCTGATCGAGAATGCACCCGGTCCGATTGATGCCGCCTACATCCAGAAGATCCATGGAGACGACTATAATGCATCGGCGGCAACCATGGTGCCTCTGTTGATGCAGCTATCCCTGCAAGATGAGCACCTGATCGAGGTGCGTGATAAGCTCACCGGGTGGGATTACCAGAACCAAATGGACCTGGCTGCACCGGCGGTGTATAACACTTACTGGCGGGCAGTACTGGCGAGGACTTTTCACGATGAGCTGCCCGAAGATTATTGGCCGGATGGCGGAGATGCCTGGTTCGAGATCACACGCCGCATTTCCCAAACCCCCGACAATGCGTGGTGGGACGATAAAACCACCCCGGCTGTAGAGAAGCGGGATGATATCCTGACCCTGGCTTTCACCGATGCAGTGGCCGAATTGGATCAATTGCTGGGTAAAAACACTGCGCGTTGGACCTGGGGTGACATCCATACGGTGGTTTTCCATAACCAGACCCTGGGTTCATCGGGGATCGGGCCGATCGAAGCTATCTTCAACCGTGGACCATACAGGACCTCAGGCGGCGGGTCTATCGTCAACGCAACCTCCTGGAATGCGGCTGAAACCGACTCATCCAAAGCCTACCAGGTCGCCTGGCTGCCTTCGGAGAGGATGATCGTGGATTTGAGTGACCTTCCGGCGTCTCTTTCGACCAACACAACGGGGGAGTCGGGGCATGCCTTCCACCCCAATTATGACGATCAGATCGACAATTGGCGTATGATCCAATACCATCCCATGTTATGGGACGAGCAGCAAGTGCAGTCTGCAGCCAAGACACACCTGGTTTTGACGCCATAGGTAGTGGTATCAGCAAAATAAACCTGCAGGGATTCAACTTCGGGTTGCCCAGGGAAATTTCTGGCCGATTCCAACAAAATTATGGTATACTCCAACCCGCTCCCGCCTCAGGCGGGAGCGGTTATGCCTGCCTGGCAGGCGATTAATCATCCCACACGCTTTCTGACCAACCGGTGCGTGCCGCAGTAATGGTGAGCTAGAATCTCACCGGCGGTCCCGGCTGGAATGAGGGAAGCGGAGGAAAAACGCACAAGGAGAAAAAAGAATATGTCAGTTGTTCCTATGAAGTCATTATTGGAATCGGGTGTTCACTTTGGGCATCGCACGCACAAATGGCACCCCGCCATGAAGCCGTATATCTTCACCGAGCGTAATGGCATTCACATCATCGATCTTCAAAAAACTTCAAAAGCATTAGATATAGCCTTCAACGTCGTCCGAGATTCGGTTGCCAATGGAGGAGTGGTGTTGTTCGTAGGCACCAAGCGTCAGGCTCAGGAAACCATCCAGCTGGAGGCTACCCGTTCCAGCATGCCCTACGTCACTGCGCGCTGGTTGGGTGGCACGCTGACCAACTGGCGCACCATTCGCCAAAGGATCAACGAGCTCGAGCGCCTGGAGCGCATGCGTGACAGCGGTGACTTTGGTCGCATCACCAAAAAAGAAGGTTTGATCCTCATGCGTGAGATCGAGCGCCTTGAAGGTCTGCTGAGTGGTGTGCGCAAGCTGGTGCGCCCGCCGGATATGCTGTTTGTGGTCGATGTTTCTCGCGAAGGGACTGCCATCCATGAAGCCAATCTACTCAACATCCCAGTGGTGGCGATGGTGGATACCAACTGCGACCCCTCGAATGTTGATTATGTCATCCCTTCCAATGATGATGCCATCCGCGCCATCAAGCTGGTAGTTGGGAAGATTGCCGATGCTGCCCTTGAGGGTCTGGGTGCACGCAAGGAAGAGATCATCGAGGAAGAGGTGAGAACCGTTGCCCGGGCAGGCGTGGAAGAAGCCGAGCTTTCGGACGAGGAACTCCTGGGTGAAGCGACTCTGGCAAAGCTGGTGGCACACCCCAGGGACCTGGCAGAAGCTGAGATAGAAGAGATCGCAGAAGAGCTGGCAGATGTGGCTGAAATAGAGAAAGGCGAGCTGTTCCAGCAGGCTGAAGAAGAGACCGGCGAGCTTGCAGAAGAAGTTAGTGAGCTGGATGAGGGTGAGACCAGTGAGCTGACTGCTGAAGAAGAAACTGAAGCGCCGTTGATGGAAGCTGAAGAGACTGAACCAGCTGCATTAGAAGAAGAATCAGAACAACCGGCAGCAGAGGTTGAGGAAACCAAAGAATCGGTAACAGATGAAGAGACCGAAAAACCAGTAGAAGACGACCAGGCCTAGGAAGAAAAGCGGACTGCGAGAGGAATGATCATGACCATCAGTATTGAACAAATTAAGCAATTACGTGAAGAGACCGGGGCAGGCGTCTTGGATTGCCGCAAGGCACTCGAATCATACAACGGTGATTTTGATAAAGCGTTAGAATTCCTGCGCGAAAAGGGGTTGGCGAAAGCGGCTAAACGTGCCGATCGTGCGGTATTGGAAGGCATGTTGGAGCTGTACTCACACGGAAATGGGCGCGTGGGCGTGATGGTTGAAGTGAACTGCGAGACTGATTTTGTCGCTCGATCAGACAGGTTCCGTAAGTTTGCGCATGAAGTGGCTTTGCAGATTGCAGCCGGTGATCCCAAGTGGGTCAGGGTGGAAGATATCCCGGCGGCGGTGTTGGAGGAGGAACGCACCAAAGCCCGCACTATGGCGCAGGCAGAAGGAAAGCCTGAGAATGTAATCGAGCGGATTATTGACGGTAAACTGGAAAAATTCTATAATGATCATTGTCTGCTACGCCAGGCTTATGTTAGAGATGATGAAATTACCGTCGAGGATCTGCGTAACCAAAACATTGTTGCGGTCGGTGAAAACATTGTTATCCGGAGATTCGCCCGATGGGAAGTGGGCGAAGATACACAAGCATAGAAACACAAGCCAACCCTCGGGTTGGCTTTTTTGTTAAAATTGGGAAATGATAGTCTTTATGCTTTTTATAATTTCTAAGCGGTAGAATCCGGGAGGCCCGAATGGAACGAATCTTGAAATACAAGCGTGTTTTAATCAAGCTGAGTGGTGAGTCGCTTGGAGGGGCTGATGGATTAGGAATTCACCCCGAACAGGCAGAATCGGTGGCAAAGATTATCGCCGAGGTTCGCCAGCAGAATGTGGATGTGGCAATGGTGATTGGTGCAGGCAACCTGTGGCGCGGCCGGACGGGCATACAGCGCGGGATGGACCGGGCGACAGCTGACTATATGGGCATGCTGGCGACCGTGATGAACGCGCTGGCGTTGATGGATGCCATGGAGCGCATGGGTATGTATATCCGGGTCCAATCGGCGGTGGAAATGCGGGCAGTAGCTGAGCCATATATCCGCCGGAGAGCCATCCGGCACCTTGAAAAAGGACGGGTGGTGATCTTTGGGGGCGGCACGGGCAACCCGTATTTCTCTACAGATACCGCCGCAGCCCTCAGGGCGATGGAAATTGAAGCTGATGTGTTGATCAAAGCCACCAAGGTGGATGGCGTCTATGATTCTGACCCGGTACGGAACCCCAATGCAGTCCGCTTCGAACAATTAACCCACATCGATACGATCAACCGCCGGCTGCAGGTAATGGACAGCACGGCACTTTCCCTGTGCATGGATAATAACCTGCCCATCCTGGTGCTTAATATGTGGCAGCCGGGAGCTCTGCTGAAAGCGGTTTATGGTGAGAGAGTGGGCACTCTGGTGAGCTCGGAATAAGTACGGGGGGTGTGATCCCTATCAGAACATCACATGCCGGTACCACATATTTATGCAATCCTACGGGTATGGGGATTGCCTAATTTATAGCCCTGTTCATAAGGTAAAAGTAATTACCAGTTTATTATAATCATCTCGATGATTTACCCTTTTCTGTGTGACTATTTTCGGGTATCCTATAGGAAGAAATATTATCCATACCTAGAAAGCAGAAATAGACCGCAGTTTATGCACGACCAGTAAACATGGAGGCCTCTATGCTAAAGGAAGCACGAACTGAAGCTGAAGATCGCATGAAAGGAGCACTCGAGGCGTTAGAGGAGGACCTGTCGGGGATCCGGACCGGGCGAGCTTCACCCGCATTAGTCGAGAAGTTATCGATTGAATATTACGGGATGCCGACCCCACTGATGCAGCTGGCAACCATCAGTGTGCCCGAATCGCGTATGCTGATGATCCGTCCATTTGAACCCAATATGACCCTGAAGCCGATTGAACGGGCGATCATGGCGTCTGACCTGGGTCTCACACCCAATAACGACGGCAAGGTAATTCGATTGAACCTCCCGCCATTGACCGAAGAACGCCGGCATGACCTGGTGAAGCTGGTCCATAACCGCCTGGAGGAAGCACGCGTGGCGGTGCGTAACGTCCGGCGGGATGGGATCAAAGACTTGCGCGAGTTCGAACATGAAAAATTGATCTCTGAGGATGAGCTTGAAGAGGGCGAGGAAAATCTGCAAAAGCTGACCGACAAATACATCGAGATGGTGAATGAAGTCGGTGAACGCAAAGAAAGGGAAATCATGGAAGTATGAGCCCTGAAGAGAACGACGCTCTGCCCGAAAGAATCCCCACCCATATCGGGATCATTATGGACGGCAATGGGCGCTGGGCATTGGCACGCGGCTTGCCTCGCATGGCGGGTCATCGGGCAGGCACTGAAAACCTGCGCCGGATCATTGAAGCCTGTATTGAGTTTGGCATCAAATACCTGACGATTTATGCCTTTTCCACGGAGAACTGGGGTCGACCCTCCACGGAGGTACAGGGATTGATGCGCATTTTTGAGAACGTGATCGATAGCGAGCTTCAAGAGCTGCATGACCAAGGGGTCAGGTTGCGCCATATCGGGCGGCTGGACCGGCTGCGACCTTCATTCCGGAAAAAAGTGTTGGAAGCCATGGATTACACCAAGGAGAACGACCGATTGATGCTTAACATCGCATTTAATTATGGTGGTCGGGATGAGATTGTTTGCGCCATACAAGCCATGATCCGGGATGGGGTAAAAGAAGAGGATGTATCGGATGCCCTGGTGAGCCAATACCTGTTCACTGCCGGGGTACCTGACCCCGATATGATTATCCGCACGTCAGGCGAGTTGCGCGGCAGCAACTTTTTGATCTGGCAGGGGGCTTATTCCGAGTGGTACTTCCCCGCCACTTATTGGCCGGATTTTGACCGGGAAGAACTGTTGAAAGCGATAAAGGAATTCAACCAGCGCGAGCGCAGGTACGGTCTCACCACCGGGCAGATCAAACCCAAAAAAGGCGATGCTCGCTAAACGCATATTGGTAGTCATCATCCTGCTGCCCATCGGGCTGGCAGCTATTTGGCTTGGCGGATGGTATCTGACTGCCCTGGTAGCTCTTTTCATGGGCGCAGCAGCCTGGGAATATGTGACTTTATTCCAAATCGGGGGGGTTCAGCCAGCGAGGATATGCGTTATTGGGGGTGTCCTCCTACTCCTTTTAGGGCGCATGCTAAATGGATTTGCCAGCTCGGCGTGGATGATCAGCCTGATCATCCTGGTCTGCATGACGTACCATCTGGTGGCATACGAACGCGGACGCGACCAGGCAGCCACTGATTTTGGCGTGACCCTGGGAGGGGTGTTTTATATTGGCTGGCTTGGGGCGTACTTTATTTCCATACGTAATCTTAACCAGGGTCAATGGTGGCTGCTGGTTATCCTGGCAGGGGTTATGTTCGCCGATTCGGGTGCATACTTCATTGGAAAGAGATTTGGGCGGCATAAACTATCCCCCCGACTGAGCCCTCATAAAACCTGGGAAGGTTATTTCGGGGGAATCCTTATCGGAGTACCGTTGACAATTTTATTCGCGACCCTCTTCCAGATGGCAGCTGGATCATCATCGAGTATTACACCCCTCAGGGGAGCCCTGGTGGGTGTGGTGATGGCAGTTGTCCCAACTTTGGGTGACCTGGGTGAGAGCATGATCAAGCGCCAGATGGGGGTAAAAGATTCGGGGAACATACTGCCAGGTCATGGTGGGGTATTTGACCGGATAGATGCCTGGCTGTGGGCGGTGGTGATTGGCTATTACATGATTTCCTGGTTATGGACCGGTTGAGCGTGTCTATTTGACAGTTGCCCCTACCCATGGTATTATCCGCTCGATAATTTAGCAGCCCCTAAGGCGCTCTTATCCAGAGAGGTGGAGGGACCGGCCCTGTGAAACCTCGACAACCGAACAGCGATCACCGTTTATCCATTCAGCATCATCGCTTTCAAGGTGCCAATTCCGGCAGAGGTAATTTCTGGAAGATGAGAGGGCAGTTCAAGTGAACGCTCGTTCCTTGCCCTTTCCTGACCAGAAGGGGCAAGTTCTTTTTTGGAGGCTTAGATGAGCAATACTTTTATGAATTCCCCCAGTCTTCTGTTCACTTCCGAATCGGTGACCGAGGGGCACCCCGATAAACTATGCGACCAGATCAGTGATGGTATTTTGGACGAATGCCTTGCGCAAGACCCGTCCTCGCGCGTGGCCTGTGAGGCGGCGACCAAGACCGGCTTCGTCATGCTGCTCGGCGAAATTACCACGAACGCCAACCTGAATTTCGATGAGCTGGCGCGCAAGGTCATCACTGAGGTGGGATATAACTCGAGTGAGCTGGGATTTGATGGTAATACCTGTGCAGTCCAGGTGGCAATATCCAAGCAATCCAGCGATATCGCCATGGGCGTTAACCATTCGCTGGAATCCAAGGCCAGGGGAACAAGCGAGGCGGAGGTGGATGCGATTGGTGCGGGCGACCAGGGTATGATGTTTGGATTTGCCTGCAATGAGACACCCCAGCTGATGCCCCTCCCAATCTACCTGGCGCATAAATTAGCCCGCCGTCTGGCAGAAGTGCGCAAGAAAGGGACCATCCCATGGTTGCGCCCGGATGGTAAGACGCAGGTTACCGTCGAATACAGTTATGGTAAACCCAAGCGCGTGCATACGGTACTGGTCAGCACGCAGCATGCGCCGGATGTATCCCATGCTGAGATCAGTGAGTCGGTGATGGAACACATCATCGAGCCCTCCATTCCCAAGGAGCTCATGGATGACAAGGTCAAAATCTTCGTTAATCCTACCGGAAGATTTGTGATTGGTGGTCCACTGGGTGATTCCGGTTTGACCGGGCGCAAGATCATCGTCGATACCTACGGTGGAATGGGCAGGCATGGGGGCGGCTGCTTCAGCGGCAAGGACCCAACCAAGGTGGACCGCTCGGCGGCTTATGCGGCGCGCTATGCTGCCAAAAATATCGTGGCGGCCGGGTTGGCCAACCGGGTGGAAATCCAGGTGGCGTACGGCATCGGAATGTCCCACCCACTCAGCGTGAATGTGGAAACCTTCGGAACAGGTCAAATCCCCGATGAGCAGATCGCACAAATTGTCATTCAGAATTTCGACCTCCGCCCTGGGGCAATCATCCGCGATCTGAATCTGCGCCGCCCGATCTACCGTAAAGTAGCGGCATATGGGCATTTTGGGCGTGATGATTTGGATCTGCCCTGGGAGCAGACGGACAAAGTCGCAGTTTTACGCAAAGCTGCAGGGTTAGGCTGCGAATAGCACGTTACCGGAAATTGATTGTAAATTAGCGGGCTGGTGAGTAATTATGCCAGCCCGTTTATTATCTATCAGGTAGGTCTTTCGAGACCATGCGTTTCAAGGAGCAGTGCATCGTTCAGCAAGGTTTGGGTGAGTCCATCCGCGACCACCCTGCCTTCGTCCAGGACGATCATGCGCGGGAAAATTTCACCCACCAACTGCATGTCATGGGTGGAAACCAGCATGGTGAGGGGTAGCTCCTGCAGCAGGTTGATCAATGAACGGCGCGAGCGCGGGTCTAAACCACCGGTTGGCTCGTCCAGCACCAATACCTCCGGACGCATGGAGAGCACCGTGGCGATGGCGATGCGTTTCTTCTCCCCCATACTCAAGTGGTGCGAGATCCGCGGCTTGTAGCTCAGCATATGGACCGCTTCCAGGGCTCCATCTACGCGCAGCATGACTTCATTGTAGGGAAGACCCTGGTAAAGCGGACCAAAAGCAACGTCATCGAATACGGTTGGGGAGAAGAGCTGATCTTCGGGTGACTGGAACACCATCCCGACGCAGGAACGGACCCGTCCAAAATTCTCTTTTACCACTTGAAGCCCACACACCTGTACGGATCCCTGGCCGGTGAGGATACCGTTCAGGTGAAGCAGTAAGGTGGATTTTCCCGCACCGTTGGGTCCCACCAAAGCCACCTTTTCCCCGGGGGCGATGTTCAGGCATATATCGCGCAGTGCCACCGTGCCATCGGGATAAGCATAATTCAAGTTCTGGATCTCAATCGAGTGGTGCATGGTTTACCCCCATAACAGGATCGCTAAACCGAGGAAAACGGTAAGCAGGCTCAAACAGGCGACCAAAACTATCCATTGAGTGGGTTGAACCTCCGGAAGAGGCATGGCGCGCACCTCACCGTCGTAGCCGCGTGACACCATTGCCATGTAGATGCGGTCACTGCGCTCAAACCCTCGTAGGAAAAGGTTACCAGCCATCCCGCCAGTTACCCGTGCCCGCCAGGTGAGGCTGCCCCCGGTTTTGGCATTTGGGCGGTCACTCTGCCCGCTGCGCGCAGCCCGGGCACGCATCAAGCGTATAGCTTCATCCACCAGCACGAACAGGTAACGCCACATCAGCCCATAGATGGATACCAATAGTCGGGGGATGCGGACTGCTCGCATGGCAATTAGTAAATCCGGGAAGGTGGTACTGGCTGCTAGCACAATGGCAGCCTGCATGGATATCCATGATTTGAGAGCAATGCTGATAAAGCGCTCCAATCCCGGGAGAGAGGCGGTAATTTCCCAGGTTCCGATAGACAGACTGAATATGGTCTTCCCGGGGATAGTGAAGATGAGCGGCAGGGCAGCCAACACGAAGGGAAATGCTAGTGCTGCCCTCTTGAGCACATAACCTACCCCCAACTCGGAGAGTAACTCAACTGAAAGGATCAGCGCAAATAGTAGGATATAGAATGGCCATGCGCCGGTTGGGATCAGGGCATTGGTGAGGATAAACGCCACTGTTAGCACCAGCTTGATGCGTGGGTCAAGCCGATGGATGGCACTATCGCGTGGGCGATAAGGGTCTAGAAAATGGACATGCATTATGTATCCACGATTTGCATAATGTCAAACCTTTTACTCCCCATCTGTTCTTGGTTTCCGACGTCGTGAATATGCCAACCCCAATGCAACCAAATAGACGATCAGTACACCTATAATCCCTGCCAGGATAGTCGCCAAGGTCGTGTTGGATACACCTGGTAACAGGTAATCAGGAATGATTTTGTATAGTGGGCTTCTGGCTGCTTCTAAGAAGCCTTTCTGTTCAGCCACCCATTCTAGCCCATCTGGATGAGAGGACGCCAGTGGTGATGCAATCACCAGGAACAGAGCCAGTACCAATCCAGCTACCCATACGAGTTTGCCGTGTACTGGGGTGGTTTCACCCGCTTTTAGCAGGTCACGCCGGGTGGTGTAGATAAAAGCCAGTGCACCTACTGTAATCAGTCCTTCACCTATTCCAATGAGCGCATGGATGCCCCCCATAGCGGGGATGGCGATATTCGCAGGTGAGGTACCTGAGATTGCCAGTTCCAAGGCTGTAGCCAGGGCAGCTACCTCAACTGATAACCAGGCAGCGATGAACCCCCCCACGAAGATGCCCCACGACTGACCTTTTGCAAGTTTCTGAACGCTGCGATAGATCATGTATGATACTACAACAGCAATGATGGCCATGTTGAAAATATTGGCGCCCAACACCAACAACCCGCCATCCTGAAAGATCAGCGCCTGGACCGAAACCACACAGGTAAGCACCAGCATGGCTGCCCAGGGACCCAGTAAAATAGTGGCGATTGCAGCTCCGATCAGGTGCCCCGAGGTGCCCCCGGCGACAGCAAAATTGAGCATCTGACCGGCAAAGATGGCAGCTGCCATCACGCCCATCAGTGGCACCTGCTTTTCACCCAAATCTGCAGTGACACGCTTGAGGGCGTAACCAATCACAATAATGCTTATAACCCACAATATGACCGAGACAGGGACTGATAAAAATCCATCTGGAATGTGCATATGAACAGGTGACAATAACATTCGGAGCCTCCATTTTGGCTATTTTGATTGGCAGTCGTTGCAAAGTCCAAGCACTGAGATATGGTGCAGGTCGGCAGCGAACTGATAACCGGATTGGAGCTGTTGGTCCAGGACAGACAGCAATTCCTGGTCGGCATCCAATACCTGACCACACTGCCGGCAGACCAGGTGCATGTGAGTTCCGTGCTGGTTGGGGGCGTATATCACACGCCCCTCACCCAGGTCGATGCGGCTGGCGAGACCCTGTTCGACTAATAAATCAAGGGTGCGATACACAGTGGCGATGTTAACTGAATGAGTCCGTTCCTGGATCAAAGCGAACACTTCATCGGCATTGATATGCTTACCCTGGTGAGCGATGGCTTGGACAATCATCTCGCGTTGGGGGGTGATGCGGAAGCCGTGAGAGCGTAAAGTTTCGATATAGGTTTGGCATGGAGACATAGACTTTTTCCAATATCTTCGCTGAGCAGTTATTGATACTTCCCGCTATTGCAACTTCTCGCAATAAGGTTTTCGCTGCAATTATAATACGGTTTATCGCCACGGATAAAAAACCAAGGCAGATCCCACATCTGCCTTGGTTATTTTTAGTTGGCGAATTTACTGGTTAGATAAAAGAGCCAAATTTCGAGATGAGACGGTCCTTCGGCTGATAACCGCTCATCCGCTCCACGACTTTTCCGTTGACGAACAAAATAAGGGTTGGCACAGACATGACCCCAAATTGAACCGCTAGATTACTGTTGTCATCCACATCCAGCTTGACGACCTTTACCTTGCCGAGCCAATCCTGAGATAACTGCGTCACCACCGGGTCAAGCATCTTACAGGGTCCGCACCAGACGGCGGTAAAGTCTACCAGTACGGGAAGAGGGGATTGGAGAACCTCGGCTTCGAAAGCAGCCCCTTCTACTTTAGGGATACCAGCCATGGATAATGCCTCAATTCGTTCGTGATCTTGCTTGATGGTAACAAGGGCAGGGTGAAAAGTCAAGGCTTGTTTAAGCAGGGCGGGCGTGATAGAATATTTTTCGCAATCCGGGCGTGTAGCTCAATGGCAGAGCAGTAGCCTTTTAAGCTATTGGTTGAGCGTTCGAGCCGCTCCACGCTCACTTTTTATTTCATGGTTGGTTGATCGTCCCCGCAGGGGGAGCCCTTTCGAGCCGCTCCACGCTCGCTTCGCTCGGTGCAGGCACGCTCACTTTTTATTTCATGGTTGGTTGATCGTCCCCGCAGGGGGAATCCTTTCGAGCCGCTCCACGCTCACTTCGCTCGGTGCAGGCACGCTCACTTTTTATTTCATGGTTGGTTGACGTCCCCGCAGGGGGGAATCCTTTCGAGCCGCTCCACACTCGCTTCGCTCGGTGCAGGCACGCTCACTATAGAAACTTTTTGATGCCAGCTTTTAACAAGAAAAATCCGTCAAATGGCGGATTTTTGTATTATTTCCCCCAGTTTCTCATGAGTGGCAATCTCCGATATTGAGACATTCCTGATTAGAGATTGCGTACCATTCAACCGATTCATGTCTTTGAGCTCAAAATGTGGGTTGGCTGGCTGGAGATGGCCAGGGTGAAGAAATTTTGTAAGTCCCGTTATTGTTCGCCAAGGAACCAATTGTTGCGGACGGACCATCGCACTATCGTATGGATTTTCCATGAAAGGGTAAAATAACCTGACATCATATTGCTTATATCAGAAATCAGTTGCTCAATCCATATAGCCTGGTTGACCTGGCAGGTGCTTAATCTCTATGAAGGAATCCATATGACAATTCAACCCGTAAATCCGATATTTATCGGTGACACAGTTCAAAACCATTCAGCGCAAGGCATCGAGGGGGAATTTGTTGTCATGTTTGGCGAAAAATTTTATAAAATTCAAAATTTTGACGCCATGGAACCGTTTTTTATGAGCATCGTCAGCAGCTCTGATCACTGGCTATATATATCATCGACCGGAGGGCTCTCAGCCGGTCGGGTTAGCGCTGAACAAGCGCTTTTTCCCTACTACACCGAGGATAAGCTGACTGAAAATTATGAGCACACAGGAAGCAAAGCGATATTTTTGGTCAGCCGTAGCTTGCAGACGAGCCTGTGGGAACCGTTATCAGAAAGAGGGCAAGGTAGTTACCAGATCGAACGGAATATTTACAAGAATGTAAAAGGTACCACGGTTGTTTTTGAAGAAATAAACTGCTCTTTGGGACTGACTTATTCTTATTCCTGGCGAACCAGTGATACTTTCGGCTTCATCAAGACAAACAGGTTAAGAAACTCAGGGAAGGAACCCTGCCAGGTCGAGCTTCTTGATGGTGTTCAAAATCTTCTGCCTGCCAACGTTTCCGAGTTAACCCAGAACACGTTCAGTTGCCTTTTGGATGCGTATAAACGCAGTGAACTTAACCCTGCAACCGGTTTGGCCATCTATACGCTAAACTCAAAACTGACCGACCTGGCTGAGCCCAGCGAATCCCTTTTGGCGACGACTGTGTTTCAGCTCGGTCTTGATCAGGCTGGGTACCTGCTTTCATCAGAACAGCTCAACCATTTCCGCGCTGGAGCCGGCTTGCTGACTGAAACTGATATGCGTGGGCAGCGGGGCGCTTATTTTGTCCATTCCAAGATTGACCTTGCTCCAAACACAGAACGGACATGGCATCTGATCGCAGATGTGTGCCAGGATAGCGCAGCAATTGTCCATTTGATCAACAGGCTGCGAGCGAATCGATCAATCCTGCTGGATGACCTGGAAGGCGACATTGCCTCGAACAATTCGGAGCTGGAAAAGGTTGTTGCGTGTGCCGATGGCGTGCAGGTCTCCAATCATCAAGCTCACTGTGATCATCACTATGCTAACGTGATGTTCAATGGAATGCGCGGTGGCATATTTACTGACCAATACCGCGTGAATACTGTCGATTTTATAGATTTTGTCTCCACTCGTAATCGCATAGTTCTTGATGAAAATGCAGCCTTCTTTTCCGAATTACCGGGAGAAATAAACCTCTCTGACCTTCAAGCCCGGGCAGAAGAGAGCGGCAACGCTGATCTTATTCGCTTGAGTTATGCCTACTTACCGCTGTCATTCAGCCGGCGGCATGGTGACCCCAGCCGTCCCTGGAATCGTTTCAGCATCAACATAAAAAAAGACGACGGCTCCAGGAAGTTGGACTACGAAGGGAATTGGCGCGATATTTTTCAGAACTGGGAGGCGCTCGCCTACTCTTATCCACAGTATGTCGAAAATATGATTTGTGCATTCCTGAATGCGACCACTGTAGATGGCTACAATCCCTATCGAATCAACCGGCAGGGGTTGGATTGGGAACTTCCCCAACCCAATAATCCCTGGGCGAATATTGGTTATTGGAGCGACCACCAGATCATCTATTTGCAAAAATTGATGGAAATCAGTGCCAGGGTGAATCCCGGAAAGCTTCAATCATTCCTTAGTCGATCCATGTTCAGTTATGCCAATATCCCCTACCGGATCAAACCGTATTCTGATTTGCTGAGGGATGCTTTCAATACCATCGCCTTCGACTGGGAGCTGGAACGTGAAATTGAGCAAAGGGTGAGTGACCATGGGACGGATGGTAAGTTAACCTTTACTCGCAACGGGCGGATATTACACGTCAATCTCGCCGAAAAACTGCTCACTTTGCTGCTGGCTAAATTGGTGAACTTCGTCCCTGAAGGTGGCATTTGGATGAATACCCAACGCCCGGAGTGGAATGATGCCAACAATGCCCTGGTGGGCAAAGGGTTATCGGTTGTCACCCTGTGCTATTTACGGCGGTTCATCGGTTTTTATAAGCAATTGTTGGATCAGAGTGATATTAATACGGTCCAAATAAGCATAGAAGTCCAGGAGCTTTATTCACAGGTCGCTAAAACCCTGACCCAATTCCGCAGTGCTATAAAGAATTCGTTCAGCGATGAAGACAGGCGCACCATGATGGATGCGCTGGGACAGGCGGGAAGTGATTATCGCTGGAATTGTTATTCTCATGGTCTCTCAGAAGAATCGATCCGCCTACCGATCAGTGATATGGTTGCTTTTCTAAACCTGGCGCTGCAGTATGTCGACCATTCATTACGGTCCAATAAACGCGGCGACCACATGGTTCACGCTTACAACATCCTGCATCTGAGCGACAGTCAGGCCTCCATCAGCCATCTTTATGAAATGTTGGAAGGTCAAGTAGCCATCCTCTCATCGGGGCTGTTATCCGGTGAAGAGTCGCTGGCTCTTCTTGCGAGCATGAAGCACAGCCAACTGTATGAGCCCAACCAACACAGTTACATACTCTATCCAGACCGGAAGCTGCCAGGTTTTCTCGAAAAAAATTGCCTGTCACCATCCGTGGTCAGTGACCTGACGCTCTTTTCTGAGCTGGGCAAGGCGCAGGATAAAACCTTGATCACCATGGACGAAGACGGCAACTATCACTTCAGTGGACAAATCCACAACCTGAAAGATGTGTCCCGCTCCCTCAATGAATTAAAACATAATCCAAGATATGCCAAAATGGTACAGGATGAGTCCGCACAGATTGAGACGCTTTTTGAAAATTCATTTCACCACGATGAGTTTACCGGACGTTCCGGGACCTTTTTTGCCTACGAGGGACTGGGTAGTATTTACTGGCACATGGTGTCCAAACTCTTACTGGCTGTGCAGGAAACGATTTTTCGCACGCGAAGCGAGCCATCTTCCGGTGCTTTAATCGAGTTCTACACGGATATCCGCAAGGGGCAATGTTTCAATAAGACGCCAGGTGTTTACGGTGCTTTCCCGACGGACCCGTATTCACACACCCCCAAGGGTCACGGGGCCAGGCAGCCGGGTATGACCGGAGCGGTCAAAGAAGAAATTATCACCCGCCAGATTGAGCTTGGCTTTTCCATCGAAAACGGTAATCTGGCGTTTGATTTCCTGCTGCTCGACAGGCGAGAATTTCTTACCACTCCTGCAATATATTCACACTGGAGTGTTGATGGGCGGCAACAGCAGATTGAATTGAAGGTTGGTTCCCTCGCATATTCAATCTGTCAGGTACCAGTGATCCTCCAGGCTTCAATCCAGGACTCCATCGAGATCCATTTTACCGATGGCAGTGTCCAGCAAATCAATGGCCATAGCCTCGATTCGATCAATAGCCGCCATATTTTCCGCAGAGATGGGTATATCCATCACTTATATGTAACCCTGGCAACTCAAGATGGGGAAGGATGATTCACTCATTATCAGCTTGGATTTTCGAATAATATGCTAGAATAAAATTGCATGTCGAGCCACTTTTATTGTAAATTAGCCAATAATCACAAGATGATGCAATAAGTCCAAGATCGGTAGAATAGAATACCAGGCGCAGCTCAGTGGAATGTGTGCTCGGGAGGGACGCTTATGGCAAAAATGGCGATCCGGGGGATTTCATTGAACGTGAAAATCATGGGTAAAGGTTACCCACTGGTGCTGATGCATGGTGGTCCAGGTGCTGATCTCTATACCTTGATGGCTTTCAGGCCGTGCTCGGATCAATTCACCCTCGTGTTCTATGACCACCGCTGCAATGGCCGTTCAGAAGGGGCGGACGTCTCCTCCATGACGATGGAAAACCTGACTGCCGATGCAGATGCACTGCGCCAGTCGCTGGGTTTCGATAAGTGGGCGGTGCTCGGGCATTCTTTTGGCGGGTATGTTGCCCTCGAGTATGCGCTGCGTTATCCTCAAAACCTGTCGCACCTGCTGCTGATGGATACAGGTGCTGCAAACAGCTGGGCACAGGAGAAGGCACCGCAAGAATTGGCCAAACGCGGATTTGACCCGGAGCTCGTGGATCTCTGCCGGCGTTACTTCAACGGGCAGATACAGCCCAAGGAGATGTTCCCTTCCCTGATGAAACTATCTAACGCATACAACCCTTATACCAACCTATCGCAGCTCGCGCAGATGCTTTTTTGGGGATTACAAACGAAGCTGCAGCCCGAGACCTTCGTTTATAGTGAAAGCCACTTTCTCAAGGGGTGGACGGTGATGGACCGCCTCGGTGAAATTCAAGTGCCCACCTTGGTGATGGCAGGCCGCCAAGACTTTATCTATCCGCCTGAACACCAGCAAGAGCTGGTGGACTGCATCCCCAACTCACGCCTGGTGCTCATCGATCGTGCCGGACATAACCCGCATGATGAACAGACCGCACAAACCCTCAATGCGGTCAGGAACTTCTTTTCTAGCACGCCTCCCGGCTAATCCTGATAAAACGATTTCTTGCGACAATGGACACTACACCTGTCCAAAACCCAATCTCTCGCAGCTGGTTCGCACTGCGACCAGGTGGATATCAAGTTTCTAGCGACTGTTCTATTGATTTCCTCCCAGTTTTCTTGTACTTTGGTCATAAGGAGGATACACGATGAACAAGAAGAAACTGCTTATCGGCTCGTGCGCTATCGGTGCCGGCCTGGCAATGACCCGCGCTCTATTCGCCAAGACTGCTCTGGAAAAAACAACCTCCAAAGGTGACCCGTATGATGCGGTCGATACCTATATCGAAGAGCAGATGCAGCGCCTGCACATCCCGGGTGCTTCACTCGCCATCGTCGAGGGTAACCGGATCGTGCATTCGCGCGGCTTCGGCTGTGCCCGCCCCGGTGGTGAAGCACCCACCCCACAGACACCCTTCTTTATCGGCTCGCTCACCAAGTCAATCACCGCTTTGGCGGTGATGCAGCTGGTCGAGGCGGGTAAGGTCGAGCTGGATGCCCCGGTCCAGCGCTACCTTCCCTGGTTCCGCGTGGCAGACCCCCAGGCTTCTGCGCAAATGACTGTGCGCCACCTTTTGAACCAGACCAGTGGCTTGTCTTTTATGGCCTCGCAGCTTATCCTGGCTGAGCTGGATAATCGCCCAGACGCCAATGAACGCCAGGTGCGGGCTTTATCAATGCTGAAAACCAATCCGGTCGGTGGGAAGTGGGCATACTGCAACCTGAATTTCAATATTTTGGGGCTGATTATCGAAGTTGCCAGCGGCGAATCGTATGCCGATACCATTCAAAACCATATTTTTAACCCCCTGCAAATGAGCCACAGCTACAGCTCAAAGAAGACCGCCCAACAAAATGGCCTGGCAATGGGTCATCGCCACTGGTTCAGTCTACCATTTCCTGCGCCTGATTTGCCTGTACCGCTCGGTTCACTACCATCTGGTCAGCTTATCTCCTCCTCAGAAGACATGGCCCACTACCTGATTGCTCATCTCAACGGTGGGCGTTATGGCGGAGTGCAAATTTTGTCGAGCGCTGGCATAGACGAGCTGCACCGCGGGGTGGTGGAATGTCTCGCATTTGGTATCTCGACGGGAAAGTATGGCATGGGATGGTTCGAAAACGATATGGGTCCAACGAAAACCTATTCGCATGGAGGTAATGTGCCTGACTTTTCTGCTTTTATGGCGCTCATTCCAGAGCAGAAGAAAGGTATGGTGGTGCTGCTCAACGCCGACCCTTATGGACTACCCATGATCACTGAGGAGTTCGGAATGGGTGTGACAGCCGTGCTAGCCGGTCAGCAGCCGCCTCCGATCAAGCTGGAATTTATCCAGTGGATCATGCGCTTCCTTCCGCTGATCCCACTCTTCCAGATTATCGGTGCTGCTGCCACCCTGCAGATGCTGCGCCATTGGGAACGCGATCCGGCACTCCGTCCCAGCACCGATCGAACCTGGGGTCAGCATATCCTGCTTCCGCTGATCCCTAATTTGTCACTGGCAGCAATCCTGGTATATCTGCAGTCCAGTGGACTGATCCGATTTTTACACCTCTTTATGCCCGACATTGCCTGGATTGCCCGGATCAGTGGAGCTTTCGCCGGTGTTTGGGCTATCCTGCGCACCGGCCTGATCCTTCGGAGCTTAAGAAAGTAGCGGCCGCGAGCTTTCCTATAAAGGATATGAACCCATGAATTCAAACATCGGATCCTATCATATTATCGACCTCCCCACAGGGCGGCGTATTTGGCTGAATGCACTCAACCTTTCGGGACCAACTCATTGGATGTACGGCCTGCTGGAAGTGGATGTAACAGTCGCCCAACAGCTTATTGCCAGGCACAAGGAACGTACCGGTGAGCAGCTTTCGTTCACCGGATTCCTGGTCTACTGCCTGGCGCAGGCCGTGGATGAGAATAAGGAAGTGCAAGCTTACTTAAAAGGCCGAGACAAGATCATCCAGTTTGATGAGGTAAATGTTGGCTTGATGATTGAACACAAAGTGGGGGAAAATACTGCCCTGATGGGGCATAACCTCCTGGGCGCCAACCATAAAACTTACCGCCAGATTCATGAGGAGATCCGCGCGGTGCAGTCGGCACCGGTGCCATCGGATAGAGGCATGCCATCCTGGTTCCGTTCAGTCATGTTGCTTCCGTGGCCTTTATCCCTTGTGGTTAAATCTTTGATGGGTATGGCCACACGCCGCGACCCAAGGATCCGCGTGTCAGCCTCCGGAACAGTTGCGGTTACTGCTGTAGGGATGTTTGGCAAGGGACACAGCGGATGGGGGATAGCTACAACCCCAGTTTCCCTCAGCCTGGTAGTGGGGAGCATGGCCTGGAAGCCAGCCGTTATCGAAGGACGCATTGAGCCGCGTGAGATGCTTAACCTGACGGTGATGTTCGACCACGATGTGGTCGATGGGGCACCCGCCACCCGCTTCGTAAAGCGCTTTGTGGAGCTGATTGAGAGCGGTTATGGGCTGGATGAGACGGTTATCAAGGATGATGTTCCACCGGTGAAAGAAGAATTGGTCCATGCCAGCTGAAATTACAACTCTGGATGCCGAGTATGCTCTGGAGCTGGTAAAGAAAATTTGCATCCAGGTGGGTCCAGGCTTGCCAGGTACTTCGCAGGAGCGCCAGCGCGCTGAGGTGATCAAGAACGAGTTGGAGACTCACCTGGGTGCAGGTAATGTGGTTGCCGAGGATTTCATCTTTGCTCCCGATGCCTTTTTGAGTACCTACCCGGGAGCGCTTTGTATGCTTCTTGCAGTTGTGCTGAATATTTCAGCCGGCCATTTCACGGGGATATCACCCTGGATTACCTCGATTGCAGCCGTGGTGTTTGCCATCCTCGCACCATTGATGTTCATCTTCGAGTTCCTTCTCTCCCTTGAAGTGTTTGATCCGTTATTCCCCAAGAAAACATCCCTCAATGTCATCGGCAGTCTACGCGAGCCTGAAGCCAGGGATGTGAAACGTCTTCTCATCATCAGTGGTCACCATGATAGTGCTCCGGAGAATACCTGGCTCCGGTATACTGGGATTGGATTTTATGTCCTATCGGCGACCTATTTTATTGGATTGATCACATTGTTGGCCATGTGCCTCATCCAACTGGCGGGTTTAATCCTTGGCAATGAGGCTGTTGTGGTCTTTGGGACGATAGGATGGGTGTTACTGGTTTTCCCGATCGTACCGGCAATAATCTATGTCTTGTTTCTCAACCGAGGGAGGAAAAATGGAGGCATTGTGCCCGGCGCGGCGGATAATCTCTCCGCGTGTGCGGTTTCAGTGGCAATGTGCAGGTTCCTGGTCGAAAATCCCGCTTCCATCCCAGCTGGCACTGAGATTCGGTTCATAACTTTCGGCAGTGAAGAGGCCGGCCTGCGAGGTTCGAGGCGTTACGTGGAGCGCCATCTGGATGAGCTTAAACGTCTGGATGTATGGGTGCTGAATTATGAGATCGTCGCTTACCCGGTCATCTCCATCCTCACCTCAGACGTGAATGGTACGGTGAAGAATTCACCCGAGATGGTGCAAAGCGTGGTGGCTGCCGCTGAGCGCTCTGGTGTGCCTTATAAGATTGGCGCTGCGACTATTGGAGCGGGAAGCGACGCAGCTCCGTTTAGCCGGGTTGGTCTGAAGGCTTTACCCCTGTTAGCATTCAAGGTTCCGCAGCAGCAATTTGCTTTCTACCATCAGGACCGGGATACCCCTGAGGTCCTGTCCATCGAGCCGTTTCTTAATGTAGTGAAACTCACCCTTGAATGGATCCGTGGCGTCGTAGAAGACGAATGATACCTCACCAATAAAAGGAAAAAATACTATGCTCAACAACGAAAAACTCAACGCCCTCCTCAACGCCTACCGCGGCGAGATCATGGCTAAATGTCCGAAATCACTGTCCATCTGGCAGCAGAACCGCTCGGTGATGCCGGCGGGAGTAGGCAGCATCTTCAGGCTGGCGGATCCCTTCCCCATGGTGGTTAAGCGAGCGAAAGGTGCCCGGATCTGGGATGCGGATGACAATGAATACCTTGATTACATGCTGGGTTTTTCCACCTTGATCCTCGGGAATGCCCCGGAAGAAGTCGAGGAGGCGATTAAGGAGGCGCTGCCACGCGGGTCTCATTACGGACAATGCCACGAACACGAGTATGAGTTTGCCAGGCTGTTTTGCGATATGGTGCCAGGTGTGGATAAGGTGACCTTCTGCAACTCAGGAACCGAGGCAACCATGTACGCTCTCCGCCTGGCACGTGCTTCCACAAAGCGTCCGCTGGTGGCGAAATTCGAGGGTGGATATCACGGAACACACGATCTACTGGCGGTCAGCTTCGGCCGGCCTGGTCCGAATGTTGACCAGCACGGATCCATCGATGACCCGGCAGCAATCCCCGAGAGCCCGGGCCTGACTGAAGGAGCGTGGAAGGACACCATCGTACTACCCTATAATCACCCTGCCGCCTTCGATAAAATCCGTAAATATGCATCCCAGTTGGCCGCAGTGATCATTGAGCCTGTGCAAGGCGCGGCGGGCACAATCCCCGCAAACAAGGAATTCCTATCCGAGCTGCGCACGATCACGGGCGAGATCGGGGCATTCTTGATCTTCGACGAAGTGATTACCGGCTTCCGTTTAGCTCCAGGAGGAGCCCAGGAATTCTATGGTGTTATTCCTGATGTGAGCAGCTTCGGCAAGATCGCCGGTGGAGGTCTACCCATCGGGGCGGTAGGTGGGACTACCGCAGCCATGCGTCTAATGGAATACGATACTGAACCGGGTTCGATCCTGATGGCAGGGACGTTCAACGGCAATCCACTGGTCACCGCTGCAGGTACTGCCGTCCTGCGAAGCCTGAGCAAGGAACCAGGCTTGTACACGCGCTTGAACGCCATGGGTGACCGCTTCAGGGATGAGATCAACCGGTATGCTCAAGAAAGGGATTTTCCGGCGATAACCACGGGTGTTGGCTCCATGTTTTGGATGCATCCAATCTGTGGACCGGTCAACAGCGTCAGGGATGTGCGCCAGGCGAATGGATTCATCAGTGCTGGCTTGAGGCTGCTTTACCGAAAGAACGGGCTGCATATCGCACCTCATCACGGGTTCATGAGCACCGCCCATAAGGATGAAGATATCACCCAGCTGATCGAAGTCCATAAAGCTGCCTTGGAGGAATTGAGGGCGGAAGGCGTGTGGTGAAGTATGACCGATAATCCTGCGAGTGATTACTCTTCTAAGATAAAAAATGGAGGCATCCAGCCATGAATAAAAAAATCGGGTCCTATCAGATCATTGATTTTCCTCCTGAGCGTCGTGCCATGCCTGCCTACCTCGAGCTTAAAGTGGGGAGGCATGTAATGTATGCCCTGCTGGAGGTAGACGTAACGGTCGCCAGGAAATTTATCGATGATTACAAAGCGCAAACCGGTGAGCAGCTTTCCTTCACCAGTTACCTGGCTTTCTGCCTGGCGCGCGCGGTGGATGAAGACAAGGCAGTACAGGCTTACAGGAAGGGTAGCAAACAACTCATCGTGTTCGACGATGTGGATGTAGGGTTCATGATCGAGCGAAAGCAAGGTGAAACGCGTGTCTTAACGGGTTATATCGTCCGGGGTGCCAACCATAAAACCTTCCAGGAGATCCACCAGGAGATCCGTTCGGCACAGTCGGCACCGGTACCACCGAGCAATGGCATGCCCACCTGGTTCCGTTCCGCCCTGCTTCTTCCGTGGCCCCTGTCGGGGTTGTTCAAAGCTTTGTTCCGGATGGTCATAAGCCGCAACCCAACGATTGTTACTTCCATGGCAGGCACAGTTGGCATATCCTCGGTGGGTATGTTTGGAAAAGGTCACAGCGGCTGGGGGATTTCTGGCGGCACCCATGGGCTCGACCTGGTGGTTGGGGGCACCGCCCACAAGCTGGCGGATGTAGATGGGCGGATCGAGGGGCGCGATATGCTCAGCGTGACGATCATCTTCGACCATGATGTGATCGACGGGGCGCCAGCGGCGCGATTTACCCGCAAGCTGGTGGAGCTGATCGAGAGCGGATATGGATTGAATGAAGGGCTGAGCCCGGATAGCAAACCAGAGGTAGAGAAGACTGTACAGGTGCCTGCCTGAGGTTGGATCTAAGGGGTTGAATTGGTAGCTGAGGCTAAGTTTTCTCAGTACAAGGATTAAATCGAAAGGTTCCTAGCATGAAAGTACTCATTATCTCATCGAATTCGCTGCCCGCAGCTCCCACCGGACCCGTCTATGTAGCAGGGTCATTACGCGAGGCAGGACACGAAGTCCAGATTTATGAGCGTTTATTTGCCGTTGACCTGGAACATGAGCTGACCAGCGTGCTGATGGATTTTCGCCCTGATGTTGTAGGCGTCTCGATCCGCCTGGTGTTCGGGGATGAAATTGATATGGATGCACCCCTGGGCACCCGTCACACAGATTTACGACCGCGGGTTAAGGAAATTACCGACATTATCCGACAAAACTCGAATGCCTCGATCGTCCTGGGCGGACCCGGGTTTAATTATTATGGGCGTGATTGGCTGGAATATCTGGATTTGGATTACGGCATCAGGGGTGAAGCGGAAGAATCATTTCCTGAGTACATAAGCCGGAAAAGTGCAGGCGGGGATATCTACACCGTACCGGGTAGCGTCTTCAGGAAGGGTGGCGGCTTCCATTACGTTTCGCCTTGCCTGGTGCAGGATTTGGATAAGCAAGCGCTTCCGGCGTATGACCTGGTCGATTGGCGGCAGTATGCTGAAAGAAGAATTACGCCTGCAGTGATGACCAAGCGCGGCTGTGCTTTTTCGTGCACCTACTGCCCATATAGCAGGCTGGAAGGCAAGCGTTATCGGTTAAAGAGCCCCAAGCGGGTGTTAGCGGAAGCCCGACATATCCTCGAAAGTACACACAGCTGCAGGGTGATGGTTTGCGAGAATAATTTCAATGCACCCCGCCAGCATGCGGAAGCAATATGTAAAGAGATAATCGCAGAAAAAAGTGTCTTTCGATGGGGCACTGGAGATCTGCGTCCGGTAGGCATCTCTGCAGACTTTTGTTCACTGTTGGAGGAATCTGGCTGTTTCTATGTAAATCTTTCCATTGAATCAGCTTCTGACGAGATGCTCAAATCTATGAAACGGGGTTATTCCGTCCGGCAAGTGCGGGAATCGCTTGAAGCATTGAACCGTTCCAAGATCCCTTTCGGTGCTTCTTTAATGATAGGTGCACCAGGTGAGACACCGGAGACAATTTCCGAAACCCTGGCTGTGCTTGACGATTATGAGATTCCAAATGGTGTATGGGTGACAATTGGCGTTTATCTATGGACCGATTACCAGGATGTCGTCGCTGAGGCGCGGCGGGCGGGAATTCTGAAGCATAACAAAGAGCTGTTCAATGGAGCTGTCTACCTGTCGCCCGGACTGCCCAAGTCGTATCTGCGCGAGCTTCCAGATCTGTTGCGTACACGCCCAGGATATTCAGTCCAATTTAACAAACCCAGTGCGTCGTGGACGCTGTAGCATTTTACGAAACCCAAGTGTCGCCTCAACTTTAATACCTTCACTCAAAACACCGTTCTTGCGATGGTAATGGACGGGGGTGAGCTTTGTAATCACTGATTGAGCATTCGAGCCGCTTCACATAGTGCCTGAACCGCCAGCCATTTTGACCAGGAAATTTTCAAGATGTACCGGGTCCAAAAGTGGTACAATGCCTTGATAAGATCTTCCATCGAGGCTTGATGCTTTAAAATCAACCTCCGATCCATTCAGTACAGGGATAATGATATGGCTAATGTCGAGACATGGGGGTCACTGCTAATCGCATTCTCGGAGCTTACTATCCATTTGCAGGTACGACTACCTTATAAGAACAGCCTCCGAGGGTTCATAAATTAACTGTAACAGGAAGAATGATTGGGATAAAAATTCTTATCTTAAGTATCCTTTACATCCTGTTTCTGATCTTCGGAGAGTGATATGGCGGAGATCGATGAGCTATTGCAGGCAATTACTGCCCTGGAAGCCCAACGCACAGTTTTAGGTGACCGCGTCGTCGATGCCGCATTGGTTCCACTGAGGGAGAAGCTGGCTGGTCTGGAACAACACCAGCCAGTTAGCCGACAGCGCCGCCTTGTTACGGTTTTGTTTGTAGACATCGTCAACTCGATTTTGATGAGCCAGGGGTTGGAGCCGGAGGAAGTTCTGGAGGTCATGGGTGGTGCTCTCAAACGCTTATCGGCACCGATAGAAGCCTTTGGTGGACAGGTAACACAGTACATGGGAGATGGATTCGAAGCAGTATTTGGTCTCACCAGAATCCACGAAAACGACGCCCGCCAGGCTGTTCGCGCTGGATTGGCAATCCTGGCAGAATCACGTATCGTTGCTGAGGAATTGAATCACCGTTTCCAGATTTTCGGCTTTGACATACGCATCGGTGTTAACACTGGCCGGGTAGTAGCAGGCAGGTTTACAGAGGCTGAATCAACGCTCATGGGCCTCACGGTGAGTCTTGCATCGCGCATGGAACAGGCAGCCCTGCCGGGCACAATGTTTATCTCACAGTTTACCCACCAGCATATTCGTGGTGCGTTTGAAGTCGAGTTTATCCCCCCCATCGAAGCAAAAGGCTTTCCACAGCCAGTTGCAGTATATCGAGTTTTGGCTGCCCGACCTCGCACGTTCTACACGATGACGCGCGGCGTGGAGGGCGTCGAGACCGGCTTTATTGGGCGCGATGTTGAGCTGCGGCAACTCCAGGAAGCCTTGACCCGCACTATCCAAAACCAGGAGACCCAGGTTGTTACTGTGGTCGGCGAGGCTGGGGTTGGAAAAAGCCGCCTGTTGTATGAGTTCGACCGCTGGGTCGCCCACATTCCTACCCGTCTGATTGCCTTCAAGGCACGGGCAGCTCCCCAGATGATGGCTGTGCCATTCGGTATGCTGCGCGACATGATTTCCTATCGCCTTGGCATACTCACCACCGATCCGGCCCATATCACTCGCCAGAGAATGGTGGAAGCGCTTACCCCGTTCCTTGAAGAAGGATCTGAGATGAAGGCTCATTTCGTGGGCTCACTGCTCGGATTTGATTTCTCTGACAGTCCTTACCTTCAGGGAGTGGTGAATGATCCGAAGCAGTTGCACGAGAGGGCACGACTTTATCTCAGCCAATACTTTGCAGCTGTCGCACGTAAGACGGTCACTGTTCTCATGCTCGACGATCTCCACTGGGCAGACGTCCCAACAGTGAACTTTATCGCTCAATTGGCTCAAGAGTACCCGCAGCTTCCTTTGTTGGTGGTGTGCCTTACCCGCCCGATCCTAACCGAACGCTTTCCAGGCTGGGGTCAGCAGAAGCTTTCCGCGGATGTGTCCCTTCCCGTACCGTCACCCCTTCCGAGGAATCTCCAGCTTGATTTGGGTCCGCTCACGCGGCAGGCAAGTCTGGAATTGTTAAACGAAATCCTGCATAACGTCGAAGACTTGCCCGATACCCTTCGCGAGCGGATCCTGGCAAATGCCGATGGCAATCCCTTCTACCTGGAAGAGTTCATCCAGTCACTTGTGGATGTCAAAGCCATCCACAGGGATCCGCCAGGTGGTCCTTGGAAGTTGGACCCCAAACGATTGGGTAGTTTGGAGGTTCCATCGACCCTGATTGCGTTACTTGAGTCACGTTTGGATAGCTTGAACACAGCTCAAAGGATTCTGGTGCAGCAGGCTTCGGTTATTGGTCGGGTATTCTGGCGCTCGGCTCTACAAGCGATACGAGGCAATAAACCTATTGCCGATGCCGAGCTGGTTCCGCTTTTTAAACGTGGGTTATTCTATCCTCTGGAGACATCAACCTTTGCGGGAACTGAAGAATATCGCTTTCACCACGGACTGTTGCGCGATACGGCTTATCAGGCGCTGGTTAAATCCGACCGGCAAGCATATCATGGGCAGGCTGCTGCCTGGCTGATCGCTGCGACCCAGGCACACGGTCGGGCAGGCGAATTTGCTCCCGTCATCGCCGAACACTTCGAGTCAGCTGGCGAGCGGATCCTGGCCGCTGATTGGTACACTATGTCGGGCACACGCGCCCGAAATCAGGGTGCCCCTGCCCAAGCCCGCACCTTTTTTGACCGCGCCTTGACCCTCCTTCCTTCTGACCCGTATTCACCCCCGGCAGGTCCCGACTTGAGGCGCCGTTGGAATGCGCTTGCTGGACGAGACGAAATCCTCGGCATCCTCGGCGAAACTGAAGCGCGCATGGCAGATGACGCAGCTCTGGTAGCCTTAGCAGAATCACTCGGCGATGACAACCTTGTGGCCGAAGCCTATTACCGGCAAGGCCACTCACTGGAGGTGGTGGGGCAGTATCAGCGGGCACTAGAATCCTACAACCGCGGGTTAGCAGCTACGTTGTGTGCACACGACCGACGACGCGAGGCGCTCATCCTGGGCCTGAAAGTTATTTGCCAGCTTCGACTCGGTGATCTGAAGGCCGCAGCTCAGACGTCAGCAGAGGCGCTTTTCTGCGCTGAGGAAGTAGCTGATGACCAGGTATTGGTGCGCAACCTGACGAATGTTTCCAACTTCTACTCCGAGACTGGTGATATGGCCCGAGCGGCTCAGCTACTAGAACGACAATTGGTCATCAATCGCCGCACCCGTAATATCGAAGGCGAGATTATCGGACTATCCAACCTGGGTTACGATTACACCCAGCTAGGTGTACCCGAAGAAGGCATTACTGCGCTCAAGCGCTGTATCGAAATGGCGCAAGCCATCGGCCACCGCCGGTTTCTTGTGTATGGTCAACTTAACCTTGCCCTGGCATACCTGCGCCATGGTGATTTACCTTTAGTCCTTCTGGAGTTGGAGCAATGCCTGCCAGAGTTACAAGCGATGAACAACGTGTTCGACTATGCCGTCGGTCAGACTTACGCGGCGCTGGCAAGGGAACAAGCCGGGCAGATCAATGAAGCGCTGGTTGGTTTTGAGCAGGCGGCAGCCACTCTTGGTGAGATTGGTGCTTCTGGCAATGCGCACGATGCCGAAGCCGGGGTTGCACGCTGCATGGTGGCACTGAACGACCTGGAAGCAGCCCAGCGCTATGCAGTTCCTCTTTGGGATTATCTGCAACAACAAGCAGGGATTGGTATGGAATTTCCCCTGCTTGCATATGAGACGTGCGCTGACGTTTTTACCGCCACCAGTCAGGCATCGCTCGCTAACCGAGTTATCGAGGCAGGTTATAACGAGCTTATGGCAAGAGCCGGTAGGATCAGCCTGCTGGAGTGGCGCCGGTCGTACCTGGAGCAGCTGCCAGAGCATCGCCGCATCCAGATCCGACAGCAAGAAAACACCCAAACGAGTCGTGAGTAGGTAGGAGAGTTAATAATGGCCAAAAAAAAATCATCCACCCGCATGGTTTTCCCGGAAGAAGAAGTCGTCGTTAATATTCCTCCCCGAGCCAGACCCATTCAGGCACTACGGATCGACATACCCAAGGACATACCGATGGAACCAGTCCCTGGGAGATTTCGACCCTTCCGTCTGGTGATCAACCTGAAGTTAGTCGATGCATCGCAGCCAGACACTGAAGTGCTGGTCTTTGATCCACCCATCGAAGTCCGTGTGCGTTACAATGCAGGCGACCTTGCCCGCGCCAAGGAGGCTGGCGGTGAACTCTGCTTGGGATTTTGGAATGGCGAGCAGTGGATCCGGTTCACTTACGAAAAACACCAATTCCATTTAGAACCCTCCTCCCCGCCGGAATCGGGTGGTTGGGGCGTCGCAAAGGTCTCGCACTGGGGTGATCCCACCCATTCCTGGGGAACATAATGTGAGGATAAGATCGGCTTCCGGAAAACGATTTTCCTGAAGCTGCGATCCGATCTTTGCAGAATCGCTCATCGTAGAGAACCTGGGTTCAACCCACTTGAGGGTATGAGCCAGGCAGTCACTGATGCTTCCTTAGATGCGAGGTAAAAGATATGAAGCGAAGTGGGCGTGTGGCTCTCCTAGCTAAAGTTCACCTGTTTGCAAGCTTACCCCAACCCGAGTTGGAGCACCTGGCAAAGACGCTGAAACCGCGCGAGTTTGCACAAGGTACATTGATGCTACAAGAAGGTGAATCGGATGGGCGCTGCTACATTTTATTAGAAGGTGAAGCCGAAGTGATCAAGGCTTTAGGTACCACTGACGAACGCCAGCTGGCGATCAGGCCGGCTGGCTCATTGTTTGGCGAGATGAGCCTGTTCGATCCTCATGGAAGTCATAGTGCCAGTGTAAGGGCGCACACACCCACCTATGCACTGGAGATGAATCGTCATGAATTCGATCAGCTACTACATCGGTACCCAAGCCTTGCCTACGAAATGGCACAGCAAATAAGCCGCCATTTGGAAGATACGGAGAATGCTACAATCCTCGACCTGCGTGATAAGAACCGCCAGCTTACTCAGGCTTTTCAAGAGCTTGAGACCGCACAAGAACAATTGGTGATCAAGGAAAGGTTGGAAAAAGAGCTGGCAATTGCTCGCCAAATCCAGGATAGCATATTACCAGACCGAATACCGTATCTGGATGGGTTCGAAATTGCCGCCCTGACAATGCCTGCCCGGGAGGTGGGTGGAGATTATTATGACTTTATTTCGATTGATCGCCATCGGTTCGGGCTGGTTGTTGGTGATGCTTGTGATAAGGGTATCCCGGCTGCTCTTTTTATCAATTTAACCAAAAGCCTGGTGCATATTGAAGCTGCGCGCAACCCGTCACCAGAAACAACCCTGCAGCAAGTAAACCGCCAGCTGCTTGAGATGAGCCACTCAGGAATGTTTGTCACCTTGTTGTATGGCGTCCTCGATAACTCAGGACGATTCGAATATTGCCGAGCTGGTCATCCACATCCGTTGGTGTTGGATGAAAACCTTCACCTGGTTGGGATTACCGCGAGAATTGGCATGCCCCTGGGTATCACCGAGGAGATTAAATTAGATACGCAGACGGTAACCATCCCACCAGGTGGACTGTTGGTCGTTTACAGCGACGGGTTGAGTGAAGCCATGGATATCCATGATAATCAATTTGGTGCCGTGCAACTGGCAACTGAGCTTGCAATGATCAGTCACCTTTCAGCTGCACAAATCTGCGACCAACTCCTGAAGCGGGTGCAGGAATTCGTGGGGGGGCAGCCCCAGTCAGATGATTTCACAGTAATTGTGGTCAAGCGTACTGAGATGGCGAGATCATAGACCAGTTAATCAAACTGGTGATCGTTAGCTGACATAATACTTTATGCGTCGTTTAACAGATGGGGTAGCCTGCGTGTAATATTTTTTTGTGATTATCCCCAAGACATTTCCTCGACGAATCGGTTTCACTGGGTTACTTACCGGGCAAGATTTCATCAATATTGATGGAATTATTAAGAATTTATCTTGCATAAAGCAGAATTGAGAATGACATTTCTTGGGAAGTTCGAAATGATAGTACTCATCTTCTTCTCTCCCCAAGCTTGCTGCCGTTTTCACGCTCATTAAATACTCTAGGGGATTAATCCGGTTGCATTCTGAACCATAGTGTTTTGGTCAATTACAAGATTCTTACAACAAATTCCTTGTGGCGACTCCAGCAAATCAATCACCTGTAATCGCAGTTTCTGATATTCCGTTTCATCCGTTTCAATGTCACGACTAAATTTCCTTCGGCTAATGACGGCAATGAGGATCAACATAAAACCACTGACTCCGAAAAAGCTGGAAATACTACCGTAAATTGTAATTACCTGGGCAGAACCAGACTCTGAACCTGGCGAGTCACTTTGGCCTGCAACAGCTGCCATGAGCCCTGTATACGCTAAGAATAAAACACCTACCACGACGATTATGATCCCCGCGGAAATCTGTGTAGCGTTTAAGCCCCTCGTTTTTAAAGACTGTTCCTTGCTATGCCTTTTATCGTCTATTTGGTAAAGAAGTTTATAAATCATTTTATTGCCCTCCAAGGTCCCGATAATCGATTGGATGATGTGAGCAGTATATTGAGTACTGAATCCGGAAGATGAATCTCAATGTGAATCACTCTCAGCTAACACAGCTAATAATTGTGAGCGTAATGTCTGGTATTCCCCTTCAGTAGCTTGAAGTGCACGTTGAGATATTACGATTTGAATAATGCCAGCGAGTGCCAGGACAATTCCAATGAGTCCGAAAAGACAAGCAACTCCGACACAAATTGCATAACTCCCCCCTATATCTGCTCCTGAAGAACCGCTTTCAGCCGGAGCAGCGGCGATCAGCCCTGTGTATCCCAATACGAAGATGCCGATCAGGAGAGTGATGCTTCCCAGGACAATCAGCGGAGTTGTAACCTCTCTGTAATTAAGTGACTTTTCTTTATTAAGCCTGATTTCTTCCATTCGAGATAGATGTGTAAAGACCATCGTCTTTACCTCCATGATTTTTTATCCGGAATACATATACAAGGAACGAGATGGTGAACAACCTATGGCGCTGCCGAATTATTGGAATTCGTCCAAATCATTTATCTACCCCAACATTTTTTAATAAATCAGGGCGTGAGGCGAAAAATTTTTCACATTGACCCTGTTGATTCATCCTGCCACTGCCTGACCTGCCTGTGTAGTATCGATTGAATTTCTATACCCCCATATAAAACAATCCCCATACAAAGCAGAATATTTTCTTGGGTGATACCGGACCAGATTGATGAGGGATTTTTACGCAATACAACTGATTAATTATATACCGGTAGTTTATATATTAATCAAGACCAATTCCAGAAACCTATTGACAAGTCACTAATTATGAGTATAATGTTAATGACAGCGTTGTCGTCAACGCTAACGTCAACGGTGACATTGCACAATTTATTTTCTCAGCTCAGGCGAAAAAATTAGATTACAAAATGGTCACAATCACCAAGCAAGACAGCACAATTTCTAAATCGAATGGTTCATTCCATACCACTACATTGAAGGATGTGGCCAAATTAGCTGGTGTGTCCACGAAGACCGTCTCGCGAGTAGTCAACAACCAGGGTGAATTAAGAACAGAGACCCGCGAACGTGTGCAGGCAGCAATTGAAGAACTCGGCTATCGCCCCAACGTCCTTGCACGTAGCTTAATCCATCAGCGCACCAACACATTGGGCGTTGTCACTTGGGGGATTGATTACTTCGGCCCATCGCGCACGGTGCTGGGGATTGAACAGCAAGCTCACCAATTGGAATATTCCTTATTTCTCAATCTTATGGATCGACCCGATAACGGTGACAGTGAAAAAGTGCTGGACACATTAATTACCCATCGGGTGGATGGAATCCTGTGGGCTGTGCCAGAGGTGGGGAATAACCGGGCGTGGCTCGAATCCAGTCACCTGGACCAATTTCCGCCAATCATTTTCCTCAATTCAGAACCGCGACCTGGGCTGGTGGTAGTGGCAGTGGATAACTTCCTGGGTGGCAGGCAGGCTACACAACATTTAATCGATCAAGGACGGCGGAAGATTGGCATTATCACCGGACCACTAACCTGGTGGGAAGCGCGCGAAAGATATGCCGGTTGGAAAGCAGTGATGCAGCACGCCGGACTGGAGACACCCTCATCCCTGGTGGTTGAAGGCGAATGGAACGCTGACTCGGGTGAAAGGGGGTTGCGCGTGCTGCTGGAGCAGGCGCCGGATATCGATGCCGTATTTGCGAGCAGCGATCAAATTGCCCTGGGCGCATTAAGTACTGCCCGTCGGATGGGAATCCAAATTCCCCAACAACTGGCGATCGTTGGGTATGATAATATCCCAGAATCAGCCTATTTTTGGCCTCCCCTTACCACAATATATCAGCAGCTTATTGATGTCGGTCGCATTGCTGTGCAAACCTTGCACAGGATGATTGAAGCAAACCGTCAATCAAAGACCCTCAGTGAGCCAAGTGTCACATTGGTAGAGCCGGAATTAATCGTTCGGGCGAGTTCCATGAAATCCTGATGAAAAACTTCCTTTGGCGAACTGGATTTTACTCATTCAACAACCAAACGTGCATCTCTTCAGCAATGAAAGGAGGTAACTCTGGGAGCTATTTATCCAGAAAAAAGAGTATTTATTCAAAACAACAGGTTGTCAATTTTATTGAGAAAGAACGACAACTCAAGTAAAGAAACCAATTAATAAAGAAGGTTTTTGATGAACTCTCCAAACGGAGAACAATAAAAATAAAAAAGGAGTGAGGAAAATGTTAAAGCTCAGAAAATTTGTTTTTGTATTCATCATTGCGACGATGGTTTTAGCGGGCTGTGCTCAAGCGACACAGACAACTGCACCTGTAGATGTTGTTCCCACTACAGTGCCTGCGGCTGCAGAACCAACCTTGCCGAAATTAGCCTGCGCACCCAATTGCCAATATAAGGACCTGGTCGTCGGTTTTCTCCAAACAGGCTCTGAAGGTGGCTGGCGAGCTGCCAACACATCATCCTTTAAGGAAACTGCGGATCAATTAGGCTTGACATTGAAATTCTACGATTCACAGAATGACCTTGCAAAGCAAGTTGCCGGGTTCCAGCAGTTCATTCAAGATCCTGCTGTGAATGTGATTGTCTTAGCGGCTCTTGAGACGACCGGCTGGGAAGATATGTTGAAGGCAGCCCAAGATGCTGGTAAAGTGGTGGTGATTGAAGACCGCCGGATCGATGCTCCAGACACATCCTATGCCACATACATTGGCTCCGATTTTGCATTGGAAGGTCGTAAAGGCGCTGAGGAAATGTGCAAATTGCTCGAAGGCTCCGCAAGCAAGAAGGTCTGGGAGCTGGTTGGAAATGTAGGATCATCGGCAGCTAAAGATCGAGGCCAGGGCTTCCGTGAGAAGATGGGGGAGTGCGGTATCGAGATCACCAATAGCCAGACGGGCAACTGGAGCTCTACAGAAGGTAAGCAAGTGACAGAAGCCTGGTTAAAAGAGAGCACGGATGTGCAGGGTATCTTTGCCCAGAATGATGAAATGGGCTTTGGTGCCATTGAAGCTCTAAAAGAAGCAGGACTTACTCCTGGTAAAGATGTAAAAGTCCTCACCTTCGATGCAACTGGGAATGCCTTCAAAGCGATGCTGGATGGTACTCTCAACGTCACCGTGGAATGCAACCCGTTGCTGGCTCCCCAGGTTTACGAAGCTGCCTTGAAATCTGCAAATGGCGAAGAACTTCCAAAATGGGTCCCTTCTCAGGAAGGTGTTTTCCGTGCTACAGACCCCAACCTGGCGGAAATTACCGCTGGTCGTACCTATTAGTATTCATGAAACCTGATCTCCACCTCAATTTCCTGGTGAAGATCACGTACTTCTGATTTTTAGATGGGAAGCGGCTCAATTTACCGCTTCCCATCAGTACAACGATTTTTCCTCGGAAGGTAGGCAATCATGTCAGAAGAAGATCAGACCCTTCTTGTGATGACGGCTATCTCCAAAACATACCCCGGTGTGCATGCTCTTGATAATGTAGACTTTTCTTTGAAAAAGGGAGAGATCCATTGCCTGATAGGAGAAAATGGGGCAGGAAAATCTACCTTGATCAAGGTTCTCACGGGGGTGGACAATCCAGATGCGGGCACGATCACATTGGATGGAAAAGAGATTCAGGTCAGGTCTCCTCAACATGCACAAGACCTGGGTATAAGCACCGTGTATCAAGAAATCAACTTATGTATGAATCTAAGCGTAGCTGAAAATATTCTTCTTGGCAGAGAGCCTCATAATAAAATTGGTGGAATTGATTTAAGAAAGATGAACGCTGAGGCGGCTGAAGTACTCAACAGCCTTTTGAGCATAAACATTGATGTTACCCAGCGGTTAGATACCTATTCGGTTGCCATCCAACAGATGGTAGCCATTGCACGGGCGCTCGATATCACATCGGCAAAGATTCTGATACTGGATGAGCCAACTTCCAGTCTGGAAATCCTCGAAACACGGCAATTATTCAAAGTGATGAAAAAACTCAAGGATGATGGAATAGGAATTATCTTTATCACCCATTTCATCAGTCAAGTCTTTGAAGTCTCAGATCGGATCACAGTCTTACGCAACGGGAAGCTGGTTGGTACATTCGATACGGCGTCATTATCACGGATCGAATTGATCACGAAAATGATTGGGCGGACCCTGGTGGAATTTGACGAGATGTCCAAAGTTAAATTAGCCGTCGAAGACCAGATTGAAGGTAAAACAGTCCTTTCAGCTAAGGGAATGGGCCGTATAGGTGCAATTGCACCATTTGACCTTGATTTGGATAATGGCGAGATTGTCGGTTTGGCTGGTCTGCTTGGCTCAGGGCGCACCGAGATTGCCAATTTACTCTTCGGTAGCGATAAGCCTGATAGCGGTGAGCTATTGATGAACGGAAATTTGGTACGCGATCACTCTCCGCTCGGATCGATTAAGCGTGGAGTGGCTCTCTGCCCTGAGGATCGGAAGGCAGCTGGAATTGTGGACGATCTCACGGTTAGAGAGAATATTATCCTGGCGATGCAAGCAAGCAAAGGATGGTTTAAGTTTCTAAGTGTCCGTGAACAATACGAAATTGCCGATAAATACATCGAAATGTTGAATATTGCCACACCTTCACCCGATCAGCCAGTAAAAAATTTGAGCGGCGGAAATCAACAGAAAGTTATTTTAGCCCGTTGGTTGGCAACAAACCCGCAGGTATTAATCCTGGACGAACCCACACGCGGTATCGATGTGGGTGCCAAGGCTGAGATCCAGAAACTTGTTCTCTCCCTGGCTCGCGAGGGAAAGGCGATCGTTTTCATCTCCTCAGAGTTAGAAGAAGTATTACGGGTTAGCCACCGCATCGATGTGCTACGGGAGCGTGAGAAGGTTGCAGAATTTAGCGGAGAAGTGGATGAAAGCAAAATAATGCATGAAATTGCAGGGAGCGAATCATGAAGAAGACTATGTCATCCTTCTCTTGGCGAAAAATAACAGAAAGCAAACTGTTTTTTCCTCTCCTGGCGCTGATCATCATTTTGGTCATTGACTTGATCTTGATCCCAGGTTTTTTTAGATTCCAGGTTAGAGGAAATAATTTATATGGCAGTCTGATCGATATCTTTAGGAACGGTTCGACTGTGGCGATCCTTGCAATTGGAATGACACTGGTGATCGCTACGGGTGGGATTGACCTCTCTGTCGGAGCGGTGATGGCAATCGCTGCTTCGGTAGCAGCCCTTTTGATGAATCCGTATGTACTCGGAAAGGAATTATCACCCCAAATACAGGCATTGGTCAGAGATCCTCATTTTACCTGGCAGCCACTGTGGGTTGTTTTGATTATCACGCTGTTAGTCGCGATTCTGTGTGGGTTATGGAATGGGATCCTGGTGGCGTATGGAAAGATTCAACCCATGGTTGCCACTCTCATCCTCATGATCGCGGGTAGAGGAATTGCACAGTTAATTACCAATGGTGTACGCATCCAAATATTTTATGATCCATATGCATTTATAGGGCAAGGGTGGTTTATCCTACCATTCTGCCTTTATCTGGTTGCAATTATTTATACACTTACCTGGCTTTTTACTCGCAAAACTGCGGTTGGGTTGTTCATTGAATCAACCGGAATTAATGCGCGCTCCAGCTTTTATAGCGGGATCAGTGAAAGAAAAATAAAATTATTGGTTTACACCTTCTGCGGCCTGTGTGCTGGGATTGCAGGTCTGGTAGCGAGTGCGAACATCAAAAGCTCCGACGCCAATAACATTGGTTGGGGCCTGGAGCTGGATGCAATCCTGGCTGTTGTGATTGGTGGTACTGTGATGTCAGGTGGACGATTCTCATTGCTTGCCAGTATTATCGGCGCCATGGTAATGCAAGCAGTGACTACCTCGATGTACGCGATCGGTGTCCCGGCATTTGCGCTCCAGGCAATCAAGGGGGTTGTGGTGATCCTCGTGATTATGCTTTACTCGAAACAAGTGCGAGGATTGTTCCAAAGACTTGGAGCTGAGCGGAAAGAGGCATAGCCATGCTACAGAGAATAAATTCGCTGATAAGAAAATATCGCAGATTTATACCTCTGACCGTGACCGCAATATTGGTCTTCGTTGCCTACGGCGTGGGAGCTATCTTCTTTCCCGCCATGCGAAATCCACAAGTATTTTTTAATCTGTTCAGGAATAATTCCTATCTGTTAATCAGCGCAATTGGCATGACTTTTGTCATCCTTACAGGAGGGATTGATCTATCGGTGAGTGGCGTGGTTGCGCTGACAACCGTGGCTTCTGCTGCGTTACTTCGGAACGGTTGGAATGCCTGGGTGGTGATTCTCCTGATGTTATTGATGGGGATGACCTTGGGCGCCACGATGGGCAGCATTATCACATTTATGAAAGTACAACCATTCATCGCCACTCTGGCCGGGATGTGGTTTGCGCGCGGCATGTGCTTCTTTATTAGTGATGATGCCATAGCTATCAACAACCCAATCTTTCGATTGATCGGAGAAACTAAACTTCTTATCCCTGGAATAACCGAGCTGGCACAGAAACAAGGCAATTCCCCACCTTATCTAACTATTCCTGTAGTGGTTTCATTTCTTCTGCTGGGGTTTGCGATTTATCTGGCTCATTTTAGACGTTTTGGTCGAACAGTGTATTCTATTGGCGGATACGAAGGTCGGAATGAACAATCTGCCCGACTAATGGGACTATCGGTAAATTCAACCAAGGTGTTGGTTTACACATTCAATGGATTTTGTTCCGGGTTAGCCGGTATCGCGTTGGCGATGTTTGTTTCTTCCGGACATGGCTTGTACGCAACTGGATTTGAGTTGGATGCGATCGCCTCGGTGGTAATCGGTGGCACGATGCTGACGGGTGGTGAAGGATACGTCTTTGGGACTCTATTCGGGGTTATGGTTATCGCCATTACTCAGGTGCTGATCCAATTCATTGGCTCCCTGAGCTCCTGGTGGACAAAAATCGTCATCGGTCTACTCATGCTGGTATTTATTGGCATCCAGAGCTACTTAGCATCACGCAAGGGGGGAAGACCTCAGAAACAATGGATGCGATCTTTAGTCGCAACGCCTCGGCGACGATGGGCGCTGGTATTTGGGACTGGTGCTTTCGTGGTCGTCTCCGGTCTTTCGATCTATTTTGGTCCTTCCTTGTTTGGCATTGGAAATAATGCCGAAGCCAGTGCGAATCATTGCGCTGTACAACCCTTCCGAGAACAAGAGGTGGCCGATCTGATTAAAAATGGTGCCGTGATCGCCTATCATCGCGCCGGAGGAACGCGTTGCGTGAATGAGATATATGCAATTTATCCGGATGGACGGGTTGTTGCTGATAATGGCACCCAAAAAATTGATGGTCAGGTTGATCTAGGTGAAGTACAGCAAACCTTAAAAACGATCAGTGATGATTATGGATGGTTTACTGAAAAAATGTATAGCACCTACCACAATCCTTGTGGAACGTGTTATACGCACTATCTCACGATTTCCTATGATGGACAAGAAAAAACTGTGACTGCGGTTGATGGCGGTGTAGATATGCAAGCTGAATATGGTTACACTTTGTCATTAATAAGACCTCTTTTACCAAAGTTCGATCAATAATCCGCACGGAGATTTAACCTATTTTCGAAATGCCGTAATTATAGAATTCATCAACCAGGATAGATGTATACTTTAGAACTAGTATCTGTTCTATTAGTGAGCGTTTACCAGGAGCTGGCTCGCCAGAATGGATAAATATTGTGGAGGAAAAACGATGCACATGAGGAAAGCTTATCTAATAATCCTCCTTGCTTATGCGATGATAAGCCTGGCCTGCGTTTATATCGTTTTACCGGAAGGATTAGAATCATCCGGATCGTCCAACAAAGGAAAATCCGGTTGGTACGCCACGGCTACAAATATTGGTAAATCTGTTAATGGGGATGTTCACATAGATATTACCATCCGGAATGATACAGGTGACTGGAGTGCAATGAATGCAATCGATAATAAACCAGCTACCCTAATCTCCGGTGGGAAAGACACAAGTTGTAATACAGTTTTCCTGAGCACCGGAGGCCATAGGTTAGCGCCGGGATTCCAGATGAGGGGTTATACCGCGGGGACGAAGACCGAGCCTGTCACCCAACTTATCTATGTAGAATGCGCAGGAGCTGATGTTGCACCCGGCTCCAGGCTAACCATCCCATATTCCTATGTTACCGGTCAATATAATTACTATGAACAGGACAAGAATAAGGTTGAAGGTGACCTGGAAATATCCCTGGATGATATTTCATCAAACCTGGTTTATCCTGTTGCAGAACAGGTTGAGGGATTAATTCAACAGTCCGACATTGAAATTAGCGCAATCAACAAAGTTGTTCTTACTCTTGAAGGAGTTCAGCGGACCGAAAATAGTCTTCAATTTGCCTGGAAGACATCCAACTCCGGCGAATACCCGACCTATGTACATATAGGCAATCCACCCGTTATTGGTGATGATGGGATTTTATATGGCTTTTACCAGACACCCGATATAATCACTGTCCCGATAACCCCAGCAAAAGGTACGGCAGAGTGGACAACGGAGGTATCTGTACCCCAGGATGTGCATGGTTTCTATATCATGCTCAGTGTTGAGACGGGAAAAGCCAGGCTGTTTGCGAACTATTGTCTTGATATCACCGATCAGTAACCTGATCAGTTGAGAATATTGAACCTCGTTTTGGAGGCTATTATGATAGATCAAAATGAACTAGGACTTTGGTTTGTGGCCGGAAGCCAGCACCTATATGGCCAAGCTACGCTCAAACAGGTGGTGAGGCATTCACAGGAGATGATTATCGTTAGGTATGATAATATCCCCGAATCAACCTTTTATTTGGCTTCCCCTCATCATAATATTTCTGCAGCTTATTGATGGCGGTTGTATCGTCGTGTATACCCTGCACAGGATGATTGAAGCAAACCGTCAATTAAAGACTCTCGATGAGGCAACAGTTACATTGGTCAGGCCGGAATTAATCATTCGGGCGAGTTCCATGAAATCCTGAGACACCCTCATCCTGAGATGAATGGATTTTGATTTTTCAATATCCAAATGCACTTTTTTACCGAAAGGAGGTTCCCGACAACAAATAGATTTTTTCACATACAACAAAGAAGACTCTGAATAAAATATTCAAAAAATTGTAAGGAGGATGAAATGATCAAGTTTGTGTCAAAAAGCATTACGTTGATTATCTTGCTAGCCGTTGTTCTGGCAGCGTGCAGCCCAGCTGCAACTTCGCAAGCCCCAGTAGCCCCGGTGACGGAGGCCCCTGTAGCCCCAGTGACGGAAGCCCCAGTTGCCCCGACAACCGAGGTCACATCTGCTCCAGCCGCAACCGAAGGTGCTGCGCCTGCCGCTGGAACCAATTGGTGCTCAAACACCAAAATCGTCTTCTTCCCCGGTGGAACTCCCGGTGGTGGTTTTGAGCAAGTCGTCTATAACGGTGCTCTCGCGGCAGCCGCTGATACAGGCGCCCAGGTGGAATATGTGTGGTCCGATTGGGATCCTGCCAAGATGATCAGCCAGTTCCAACAGGCTGTCGCCACCAAGCCTAACGGAATTGCCATCATGGGTCACCCTGGTGATACTGCGTTTGATCCCCTCATTGATGATGCCGAGTCACAGGGCATAATCGTGACCAGCATGAACACCCAGCTGCCTCTGGCAGAAGCAAAATATGCTCCCAATGGTTTCGGCTATGCTGGCGCCATCCTTTACGATGCTGGATACGCCCTAGGACAGGAAGCAGTCAAGCGCTCTGGAGTGAAATCTGGCGATCAGGCCTTCTTGTGGGGTTTACTGGCACAGGCAGGGCGTGGTGAACGGACCAAAGGCGTAAAGGATGCTCTGGAAGCCGCTGGACTGACCGTGATCTACCAAGAAATCGATGACGCCACCAACAAGAGTGCCGCAGCCGGCGTACCGGTCTTCACTGGTATTATGTCCGCCAATCCGGATATTAAACTGATAGTGTTAGATCATGGCAACCTGACGGGCACCACGCAGACCTTCCTGGAAGCCGCCGGCAAGGCGGCGGGCGATGTCTATGTCGCTGGTTTCGATGCGTCTGGTAATGCCGTTACTGCGATCCAGGGTGGATGGCTCCAGCTGGTCATCGACCAGCAGCAGTTCTTGCAGGGCTACTTCGGTGTTTTGCAGATTTGCCTCACCCATAACTACTCTTTCTCTGGTTTGTTAGTTGATACTGGCGCAGGCTTTCTCAGCAAAGACAATATCGATGTTGTAGCTCCGTTAGTCGAAAAGCAGGTTCGCTAGAGTGTAATAGACATATACTAGCTGATGCTTTCCTTTCTTTGATGGGTCAGCAATAAAAAAACAAGCAAGGGCTAAGTAGCTCGAGATAGATCCCACGCTATTTAGCCCTTGCAAAACTTACCACAATACATGATTTCGAAGTAGATGGGTTATTAAATTTCGGAACGGAGATAATCTTATGTCGGAATACCGCCTCGAACTTAGACATGTCTCCAAATCATTTGGAGAGGTCAAAGCGCTGGAGGATATCAACTTTCAGCTGGGTCGCAATGAGATTGTCGGCCTGCTGGGTGATAACGGCGCCGGAAAATCCACGTTGATCAAGATCATTACCGGCTATTACCAGCCCACCTCCGGGGAGATTTATTTCAATGGTCAGCAGGTGGATAACCTCTCGGTTCCTAAAGCCCGGGAATTAGGTGTGGAAACCGTATACCAGGAACGCGCCCTGGCAGAGCTACAAACATTATGGCGCAATATTTTTCTGGGACGCGAAATCTGCAACTCCATGGGTTTCCTCAATATTCAGAAGATGAGGGATGAAACTCACCGCTTGATGACTGAATCCATGGGCTTCACTTCCCATGCAGTCAGCCCAGACTCGCGTGTAGGAAAATATTCTGGGGGTGAGAAGCAAGGTGTTGCCATCGTAAGAGCGCTATACTTTGATGCAGAAATCATCGTTCTCGACGAGCCTACCATGGGCCTCTCGCTAAAAGAGTCAGCTAAACTGGTTAACTTCGTGAAGGGCATCAAGGCAGCGGGTAAATCCGCCATTTTTATCGACCACAACATCTTTCACGTCTACAACGTCGCTGACCGTGTAGTGGTGATCGACCGAGGCGCAGTTGCCGGACAGTTTATGACGAAGGATATCAGCGTATCTGAGCTGATGGATAAAATGGTTCATGTCGCAGAAACCGGCAGCCTCGACTAGCTCGAGATTGGAAGCATAGAATGACATCTCAAATCAACGAAACCGAACCCGCTGGTACAAAACATTACAGAGAGAGCTTCAGCGTCAGGAGGTTTATCCGCGGTTACAGCGCCCAGCTTGGAATTCTCGGAGTCTTTCTAGCCTTGTGGCTCATATTCATTATTGCTGCTCCCGACGTCTTCTTAAACAAACAGATATATTTTGCATTAATGTCCACGATTCCTTACTTTGCAATTATGGCCATTCCCTTAACGATTGTAGTGATTGCGAAGGAAATAGATCTCTCGTTTACATCAGTTATGGCCATGGGCATGGTAGCCTTCTCCTTCATATACAATGAGACAGCCTTTATTGGTAGTGCGAACATTCGCGTAGGACTGGCAATTATTGCTGCTTTGCTGGCTGGAACGATTATTGGCTGGCTCAATGGTTTCATCATTGTGAAGTTTGGCATTCCATCATTAGTAGTCACCCTTGGTACCCAATTCCTGTGGGCGGGTGCGGTGCTGGTGCTCACCCAAGGAGCAAATTTTACATTGACATATGTAAATAGCACGATTTTTTACCCACTCTTCGTTGGCAAAATCCGCGGATACTTGCCTATGCAGATGGTATGGCTGATCATAATCACAATCCTGGGTTGGATTCTGCTGAACCGCCATCGGTTTGGGGCTCATGTCTATCTGACTGGAGACAACATCAACAGCGCCGAGCTGATGGGCGTCAATACCGGTGGTACACGCATCAAAGCTTTTATGTTGATTGGCATCATCTCAGCTTTTGCTGGTTTATTGTACAGTTTTTCCATTTCTTACTTTTGGCCCAGCCTGGGGGGCGGTTATTTGCTGAGCACTCTGGCGTCGGTCTTCCTGGGCGGGACGTCCGTCTTTGGTGGCGTCGGCACGATTTTGGGCACATTCCTGGGAGCTTTTATCATTGGATCGATTGAAGTTGCAACAGTAGCTGTCGGTCTGACCGGATTCTGGACCCAGCTGATCTATGGATTTATTATCGTGTTATCGATGATTATGCATACGTTCCTACGCAGACGTGGGGAGTGAGCGCCTCGCTTGCACAGCTTCTCCAACTACCTATATAAACCAATCATCATCACCACTGGTTTATCAGGTGGATAGGAATACTGATTTGATCGGAGATTATGCCTAATGTCCTGTATCGCCGACTGGCTCGATCTTCCACTGTCCATCGACCCGTATGTTGGTGCTATCTCCCGGCCAGTAGAGATAGGTCCAGTAGCTGCTGCCCCGCAGCACCGATGGACTTGCTCCCGTGGTGACGATGATATGGTCTGGGGTATAGTGGGCAAAGTAGGTCTCACGGTTGATCAGATTCCGTCCCAGGGTAGGGTCCATCGCGGTCCAGCCAACGGTGGGCATATATACGTCCACCCAGGCATGCTCAACTTTGGCTGTAGCATCCGTTCCCGTTTCCAGGTAGCGCAAGCCTTCGAAATAACGCGCCGGAATGCCTTGTGTCCGGCTGAGTGCAGCCAGAAGGGAAGCATATTCGCTGCAGTCAGCACCCATGGGTCCCAGGGCAGCTTGTGCGCCCCAATTCTTTCCATTGGAGGTGTAGACCAGATCATTTGCGACGTAATTATAAAAAGACAGCACTTGTTGGCACACCGTGCCCTTACCTCGCGAAAGCTCACTCGCCAGGGCGACTATCTGGGGATTGGCAGATTCGATGTGCAGCTCGGGTTGAGTGAATTCATTCGGAAGCTGCCCCTGGCAGGCTGACAGATCATATGTCAATTCGTTCACAACGACGTGGTAATCGATCGCTACCATCTGGGTTGTGCCAGCGGGTTGCCCGGAAAAATCGAACTCGGCATATTGGTTGCCTAATTCATCAGTCACCAGCTGATAGTCTTTCGGAGAAATATCCATTGATGGTACATCTTGGTAAGGAGGAAAGCTTCGGATCAACGCCACCCAAATATTCTGCTTCTCAGGTGTGCCAGATCCTATGTTGACGAGGTCTAATTGCTGGTGGATAACATACTCGCGTTGACCCAGGACTGTAACCCGAGCTTCTGGTGTTGCTGGAGAAGGAATCGATGAATCCGTCCTCGGCTGACAGCCCAGCAAGGAAATAACAATGACGAAGAATAAGAACCCTCGTAAAACGTTTTTGATGCTACCTCTACTCGTGCCTATTGTAGTACAGAATGATTAATAACGCAGACTACGAATGATACCGCCTCATAAATATACACCACATCAACTGACCCAGGGATCGAGGTATCCCGGTCCTTCGATTCCAGCCTGCAAAGGTGCTTCGTCCAGGTGGATATGGACGTGTTGACATCCCGTCAAAGGGTAAAACAATCCCTCGATCACAAGGAGCCCGACCGCATCCCAATCGATTTGGGCGCGACGATCGTCAGCTCAATCGTCAGGCAGACTTACATCGAGCTGAAAAAGTACCTCGGTCTGCCGATTGAGAAGATAAAGATGCTGGATTATGTGCAGCAGCTGCCCTATGTTGATGATGGATTGATGGAGCGGTTTGGTGTAGATTTTCGCATGGTTCAGCTACCCGCCGCGACGACGGTCGGTGTGGATATTTTCGAAGAAGGCGAGTATTTTGCTTTCATCGATCGCTGGGGGGCGAAGTTGCATATGCCCAAAAAAGGCGGGTTATATTTTGACTGGGTCGACTTCCCGATTAAAGAAGCGACAATGTCTGCCTTGGATAATTATCACTGGCCGCCTCCTGATCCGGTCGAAGTCAATGAACAACTGGGTCTGCGGGCGAAAACCCTGTATGAAACCACCGACTACGCGTTGGTGGGCAGTGCAGTGATCGGCGGCGGTATCTTTGAGCAACCCGCCCGGGTGATGGGACTGGAAAACTTTTTAATGGCTTTGCTTACCGCACCTGCCTTTGCAGACCGTTTGATGGAAACCATCACCGATATATATATCGAATCATGCAACCAATACCTCGAGCAAGTCGGCCCATATATCCAGGTGTTCACCTTTTGGGATGACCTGGCTGGGCAAAATGGCTGGATCATCAACCCCGAGGTTTACCGGAAACTGATCAAGCCGAAGCAGAAACGCCTGGTTGAGGCAATCAAGAAAAAAACGGATGCCAAGCTGTTCTATCACAGCTGTGGGGCAACCCGGGGATTGATCCCCGATTTGATCGAGATCGGATTTGACATCCTAAACCCGGTCCAGGTTTCGGCAAAAGGTATGGATACCAGGGAATTGAAGGCTGAGTTCGGGCATGACATCGTTTTCTGGGGTGGAGGTGTGGATACTCAGCAAGTATTGCCATTTGGTAAGCCGCAGGAGGTGGTTGACGAGGTGAAACACCGTATCGATGACCTGGCTCCCGGTGGAGGCTTTGTCTTTGCAGCGGTGCACAACATCCAGGCATTCGTTCCACCCGAAAATATTGTGGCGGCTTTCGATACCGCCCTGCAATATGGAAGAAGTCACTCATCACCCGCTTAGGGTATGAGAATATTACACTTCCTATGGAAGCAAGGATATGAAACACCGTGAGCGTGTCTTAACTGCACTCAACCATGAAGAACCCGATCGCTGCCCGATGCAGGTCAGTTTTACCCCTGAATTTGCAGCCCGTCTCGAGGCCGACCTAAAATTAAAGGGACAGGGGCTGCATAATCCACATGGGGGCGGCAACGACTATACGCTCGAGCTTGCCCTGGACGAAGATATGTTATTAACCTCGGTGGGATGGGTCAATGGATATTATCAAGCTGGCTACCAGGATGTCGACACCTATTGTGATGAGTGGGGAGTAGTTTGGAAGACCATTGACTACGAAACCCCGTATGGGATAGGAAAATACACAGAGCCCTCGGGTCACCCGTTGACCGAAGATCGAGCATTGGAAACTTATATTGCCCCCAATCCTAACCGTCCAGAGCTCTACGCAGAGGCCCAACGCGTTTTGCAAGTATTCAAAGATGAATATTGGATCGTCGGTGTGACGCCAACGACGATTTTCGAATCAGCCTGGGCGTTGCGCGGTTACGAGCAGTTATTGATGGATATGGCGATGGACCCAGACAAAGCCAACCTTGTCCTGGATATCCCCTATTCCTATCACAAGGTCGTCACGCAGCGTCTGGTGAGTTTGGGGGTGGACATGATCTGGCTTGGCGATGACGTCGGTGGTCAGAACTCGATGCTGATGTCTCCAAAAATGTGGCGCCAATACTTCAAACCCCGCATGGCTGAACTGATCGCTTCGTTGCGGGAAGTCAATCCGTACATCAAGATTGCCTATCATACCGATGGAGTGGTTTATCCCATCATCCCCGACTTGATCGAAATCGGCATAGATGTGTTAAACCCGATCCAACCCATGGCGATGGACCCGCTGAGGTTAAAAACTGAATATGGAAGGAAACTGTGCTTTTGGGGCTCGCTCGACATCCAGCAGACCCTGCCCTTTGGCACTCCGGAGCAGGTTAAATCAGAGGTAATCACCCGCTTGAAGACCATCGGCCAATGCGGCGGATTAATCATCGGACCTACGCATAACCTGCAGCTGGATACACCCCTGGAGAATTTCTGGTCAATGGTCGATACCATTCGCCAGACGGCTTACCAGGCGCTACCATAGGACCATCGATTGACCACTGCTAATTACGCGATATCGTTATGACCAAGAGGGAGGTAATTCACACAGTTCTAGAAGGCAGGGTACCACCCTATGTGCCCTGGTCGTACGGTTTCACCCGCGAAGCACGGGCGAAACTTCAAGCACACTTTGCTGGGATTGATCTGGAGGTCGCGCTGCAAAACCACCTGCTGAAGCTGGGTAGTGATATCGGCTTTTTCACCGAGCTGGAGAACGATCGCTTTCAAGATGTTTTCGGCGTGGTTTGGGATCGCAGTGTGGACAAGGATATCGGCAATATCGAAGGTTGCCTGCTCGCTGAGCCAACCCTGACACACTATACCTTTCCCGATCCGCTCGATCAGCGTTTTTTTGCCCCAATACCCGATCGCATCATGAAATATTACGATCGTTTCCGGGTCTTCCAGATCGGTTTCTCGCTGTACGAGAGAGCGTGGACCCTGCGCGGAATGCAAAATCTTCTGATGGATTTTTACGACCACCCTAAATTCGTCCAGGAGCTATTTAATGCAATTGCGGAATACAACATCACCCAGCTGATGGAAGCCTTGAAATACGATATTGATGCGGTATATTTTGGAGACGACTGGGGTCAACAGCGCGGCCTGCAGATGGGGCCGAAACTGTGGCGCGAGTTTATTCGCCCGGTTGTGGAGCGTATGTATCGCGCCGTGCATGAGTCGGAAAAATATGTATTTATCCATTCATGCGGAGATGTCGATGAGCTGCTCGAAGACCTTATCGCTCTTGGTGTCAACTGTTTCAATCCATTCCAACCGGAGGTAATGGATGTACCAGACCTTCTGCGCAAGTATCATCGCCGGTTGACTTTTCATGGCGGCCTGTCAACTCAAAAAATCTTGCCGTATGGAACTATTGATGATGTCCGCGCTGAAACCCGTCGGTTATTGGAGCTTGGACGGAATGGTGGCTACATCTTTGCCCCGGCGCATGATGTGGAAGGTGACGTCCCGGTGGAGAACATGCTGGCATTTATCGAGCTGCTCCAGGATCAATCAGGGTATAGGAACAATGAAGAGGAGAAAATGAATGAGTATAATTGATAACCTGCGGCAAAGCGTGATCGATGGTGAGACGCTCCTCACCCAGGAGTTGGTGCAAAAAGCTCTGGCGGAGAAAATTCCAGCTGAGCAAATCCTCAAGGAAGGTCTCATTTCCGCAATGGAGGAAGTCGGTCGCAGGTTCGAATGCAACGAATTCTACATCCCCGAAATGCTGATCTCGGCGAGGGCAATGAAAAGTGGTCTGGCATTGCTGCGCCCGTACTTGACGGCAGCCAATGTCGCTGCGGTCGGAAAGGTCATCATTGGCACGGTGCAGGGCGACTTGCACGACATTGGCAAGAACCTGGTGGGGATGATGCTGGAAGGAGCCGGGTTTGAAGTAGTTGACCTGGGTGCCGATGTATCCCCAGATAGCTATGTAACGGCTGTGAAAGAACACCAACCTGACCTGGTTGCCTGTTCAGCGCTCTTGACGACGACGATGACCGGTATGAAAAAAGTTATATTCTTGCTAGAAGACGCCGGTATGCGCAGCCAGGTGAAGGTAATCGTCGGCGGCGCGCCGGTTACTGCCAAATATGCCGCCGATATTGGAGCCGATGGATATGCCGAGGATGCAGCTTCGGCAGCTGTGCTTGCCAAGGCGCTCATCCACAAATAATTTCGTTTGGTACAGGTTTTTACTAAGATTAATTGGGTACATTTGATTAACTATGACTTCTGGAATTATCTTTGACATAAAGGAATTCGCCATCCACGACGGACCAGGCATACGAGTAACCGTGTTTATGAAAGGATGCCCCTTGTCATGCATGTGGTGCCATAACCCCGAGGGTCAGTCACGGGAGCCCCAGCTAATCCGGGCTCCTTCCGGGGAGCGAATTGCCGGAAAAGAATATTCAGCGGTAGAGCTGGCAGCACTCTTGAACCAGCAAGCTGCAATCCTGCAGGCCAATGAAGGCGGGGTCACTTTTTCCGGTGGTGAGCCGCTTCAGCAAGCAGAGTTTGTTGCAGAGGTGATCGATTTGCTTAATGATGTGCATGTTTTATTAGATACCTCGGGTTATGGGCAGGAACAGGATTTCCGCTGCCTTATTGATCAGTCAGACCTGATCTATTTTGACCTTAAATTGATCGATAGTGCCGCCCATCGACGTTATACCGGTTGTGATAACACTTTAATATTGAGCAACTTGCACATCCTGGATGAGATAGGCAAACCTTTTGTAGTCCGGGTACCGCTGGTGCCTGGTATCACCGATACCAACCAGAACCTGGCAGATATTGCACAAACTTTGCTTGGAATGCACGGCTTACAAAGGGTGGACCTGCTGCCTTACAACAAAGCTGCTGGCTCGAAATATGAGTATGTTGGGATGCAATTCAAACCCGATTATGACGAATCGAAAGAGCTAAACCTCAACACGGCGATATTCGAGCAGGCCGGTATTAAGGTGGTTGTCGCATGAACGACCGCTTGACAGCTATGAAGGAACGTGTGCGGGCTGGTGAACATCGCTCCTTGAGGCAGGGCGCTCCTATAGATGTCCTAGCTGAATGCGAAAGTGGGCAGCTATCATGGTGCAGGCGCGTGGCGCGCCTGGTTCGAAGGCAGTGTGAGGCTGAGCTTGTCATCATTGCACCGGATGAACGCATCGTGTTCACTCGGACGATTCCCACGGTATCACCAATATACTCAGAGAGGCAATGGACTCAGCAGACTACCGGTCGAACACTGCATGAGCTTGGTCCGGTGAGCAATATTTGCGCAGATTGGAACCTGCTGCTGATCCAAGGACTGCTCGGACGCAAGGAAGTTGCACTTACCACACGGTTGCGCCAAGTGGGCAACCCGAATTCGTTAGAGTTTATCGATAGTGCGATCGAGACAATCGATGCGCTCCTCGGGTTGGCAGATCGCTATGCTCACGGGGCTCGTGAGTTGGGGAGGGGTGATATTGCAGATGTTCTCGAGCAGGTGCCGGCTCACCCTGCCCGCACCTTCCATGAAGCCCTGCAGTCAGTAAGGCTTTGCCATGCTGTGGTATGGCTTAGCGGGCACTATCACGTAGGTCTGGGGCGGTTCGACCAGTACATGTGGCCATTCCTGGCCGCTGACCTGCAGGCAGGACGCCTTACGCTTGAATGTGCGGAAGAATTGTTGGCAGAGTTCTTCATCTCGCTGAATAAGGATAGTGATCTCTATCCGGGAGTGCAGCAAGGTGACAATGGGCAGTCGCTCACGCTGGGTGGCGTGACCCCTGGTGGGGATCCAGCTGTGAATGAGCTCACCCGCATGGTTTTGCGGGTCTCGCGTGACCTGTCACTGATAGATCCAAAAATTAACCTGCGCATATCGGCGCATACCGACCTGGACCTGCTGACTTTAGCCACTGAGCTGACCCGCATGGGATTAGGTTTCCCCCAATATAGTAATGACGATGTGGTTATTCCCGCCCTTGTATCACACGGGTATTCCATCGAGGATGCCCGTGATTACGTCGTGGCAGCTTGCTGGGAATTTATCATCCCCGGCCGGGGGATGGAAGTGGTCAACATTGGGGCAGTGTCATTCCCGGCAGCGGTCGACCAAGCCATCCGGACTGGTCTCACCGCTCAGGATGATTTTGAGCGGATTCTACAGCGGGTCTCGGAAAATATTGCTGGACAAGTTCGTCAGCTCGGTGAAGACTATTCCCGGTTATTGTTACCGCCGGCTCCCTATTACTCGGTTTTCATGCACGGTTGTCTTGAACAAGGCAGGGATCTGTCCGACGGGTTGAAGTACAACAATTTTGGAATTCATGGTGCCTGCGCGGCTAATGCTGGTGATGCCCTGGCGGCGGTGAAGCAATTTGTTTTTGATGAGGGTAGTGTTCCACCGGGCGAGCTGCTATCGGCACTGGGGGCTAATTTCACTGGCTATGAACCCCTGCGTCGTAAACTGGCAGAAGAAGGTGCAAAAGTCGGCAATAATGATGCTACTGCCGACAAATTGCTGGTGATGTTGTTCGATGATCTGGCGACTGCCTGTGAAAGCTACGGGCGCACACCCCGCGGGGGCATCTTGCGACCTGGTACAGGTTCTGCCATGTACTATATTTGGCTGGCAGCTGGTCATTCTGGTATGCGCGAGCCGCTTGTCTCTGCCACTGCGGATGGACGCCACCAAGGCGAACCATTCAGCGCCAACCTTTCACCATCGCTGGGCGCACGTATACGTGGACCGATCAGCATGCTCCAATCTTTTAGCAAGATCGATTACCAACGGATCTATAACGGCGGACCGATCACCATGGAGCTCTCTGACTCCGTCTTTCGCAATCCAGAATCGATACGCAAGACTGCCATGCTGGTACGCACTTTTGCCCAGCTGGGCTGCCAGCAGCTGCAGCTAAACAGCATAAACATTGAAACATTACTCGATGCTAAAGCACATCCTGAAAAACATAAGAACTTAATTGTTCGGGTGTGGGGTTGGAGCGGTTATTTCTGCGAGCTTGCTCCGGAGTACCAGGATCAAATCATAGCCAGGCATTATTTTGGATCGAGCTGACCCTAAGGGTTGGCCGACTATAAAATAAGATCACGAGGAGGAAGTGATGATGAACCTCAAAGAATTAGAAGTTTGGTTTGTGGCCGGAAGTCAGCACCTGTATGGCGAAGCCACGCTCAAACAGGTGGCACAGCATTCACAGGAGATGGCGCTGCAAATGACCCAGTCGGGTAAGCTGCCGGTGAAGGTGGTTTTCAAACCCGTGGTGACAACCCCCGATGCGATTACCGAGCTGTGCCGGGAAGCGAATAACTCTCGTAACTGCATCGGACTGATTACCTGGATGCACACTTTCTCCCCGGCAAAAATGTGGATTGCCGGGTTGCGCTCCTTGCAAAAACCGTTTGTGCATTTACATACCCAATACAACCGTGAGCTTCCCTGGTCGAGCATCGACATGGATTTTATGAACCTCAACCAGTCGGCGCACGGCGACCGGGAATTTGGTTTTATCGGCAGCCGGATGCGCTTGAAACGTAAGGTCATTGTCGGTTTCTGGCAGGATGATGATGTGCTTTCCAGCCTGGCAACCTGGATGCGTGCTGCTTGTGCCTGGCACGATGCTCAGGGCGCTCGCATTGCCCGCTTCGGTGATAACATGCGTGAGGTCGCCGTCACCGAAGGGGATAAGGTCGAAGCACAGATCCGTTTGGGGTATTCCGTAAATGGTTACGGCGTGGGTGAGCTGGTCAGGTATGTCGATGCCGTTGCAGAGCCGGAAATCGACCGCCTGGTGACCGAATATGATGACACCTACACCGTAGCAGAAACGCTACGCCCTGGAGGCAGTCAACGCCAGTCGCTGCGTGATGCCGCCAGAATAGAAATCGGGATGCAGGCTTTTCTGGAACAGGGTCGTTTTACCGCCTTCACCTCCACCTTCGAAGACCTGCATGGCTTAGCGCAGCTTCCAGGTCTGGCGGTACAGCGCTTGATGGCGCAAGGTTATGGGTTTGGGGCCGAGGGTGACTGGAAAACGGCTGCCCTGGTGCGAGCAATGAAGGTGATGGGTGCTGGCCTTACGGGTGGTACTTCATTCATGGAAGATTACACCTATGACTTCAGCGGGGAACGTCCCAAGGTATTGGGTGCCCACATGCTCGAGGTGTGTGAATCGATAGCATCTGATAAACCGTCCTTGGAAATTCACCCACTTTCGATTGGCGGCAAAGCTGACCCGGCGCGGCTGGTGTTCAATGTGGGTAGCGGTTCGGCGATTAATGCCACGCTGATTGACCTGGGAGACCGCTTCAGGATGATTGTTAATGAGGTCGATGTGATCCAACCAGAACAAAAACTATCGAAACTGCCGGTCGCCAGTGCGGTTTGGGTCCCCCGACCCAGCCTGAAGGTGGCAGCGCATGCCTGGATCCTGGCAGGTGGAGCCCACCATACCGGCTTCAGCCAGTCGGTTACCACCCAACACCTGGCTGACTTCGCCGAGATGGCAGGCATTGAATTCCTGGTGATTGACAACGACACTCGTCTGCCTGAATTCGCCAAAGAATTACGCTGGAATGATTTGTATTATCACCTGGCTGGTGGCTTGTAATATCATTTCTTGCTTGGTTAACGACCTCGATGGAACAATCCGTTTTTTATTTTGGTGTTGATTATTACCCCGAACAATGGCCGGAAGCCCGCTGGTCGGAGGATGCCCGCCTGATAAAAGAAGCGGGTTTTAATCTTGTCCGCCTGGCTGAGTTCGCCTGGTCACGCCTGGAACCCAAGCAGGGCACCTACGATTTTGGCTGGCTCGACCGGGCGTTGGAGGTGCTGCATGAGCAGGGAATCGTTGCTGTTCTCGGTACCCCAACCGCATCCCCGCCTGCTTGGTTGATGAGCCAGACATCCAGAACTTTTCCGTGTGCGTGATGACGGGCTTCGGGTGAGTTTCGGCAACCGCCGTGAATATTGCCCCAATCAGCCCCTCTATCACCAGCATTCTCAATCCATCGTCTCTGCGATGGCTGAACATTACAACTCTCACCCCGCGGTGATCGGTTGGCAAATCGACAATGAGTTCGGTGAACGATGCTATTGCCCAACCTGCCAGGCGGGTTTCCAGCGATGGCTGCAGAAGCGCTATGGCAGCCTGGAGAAATTAAATAGACGCTGGGGGACGGATTTTTGGAGCCATGGTTATACCGATTGGACTGAGATACCCCTCCCGCTGGCAACCTCAGGCTCACCCAACCCGGGTCTTGGATTTGAATATAGGCGGTTTGTTTCGGATTCTTATCTTGCCTACCTGCAAATGCAGGTGGACATTTTACGGAAGGTCTGTCCACAGCATTTTGTCACGCATAACTTCATGGGTTTTGGCTACGAAGGATTGGATTATTATGAATTAGCCCAACCCCTTGACATTGTCAGCTGGGATAATTATCCCCTTGGTTTTTGGCAAAAAGACTTGAATGCGGTGGATCCGACAGTCCCTGCCCTTGGTCACGACACGATGCGCGGGCTGAAGCAGAAAAACTTCTGGGTAATGGAACAACAGGCTGGTCCAAGCGGTTGGGAGACGGTCAGTCCCACGCCTCGCCCGGGTCAGCTGCGCTCGTGGGCTTATCAATCCATTGCTCATGGAGCGAACGGTGTGGTTTTTTTCCGCTGGCGGACGGCTCGTTTTGGGACGGAACAGTACTGGTTTGGCCTGCTTGACCATCATGGTCAGCCAGGTCGCAGATATGACGAGATCAAGCGTATGGGTGCAGAGCTTCGAAAAATCGGGGATTCCATCCTCGGGAAGTCTGTCAAGGCCCAAGTCGCCATCATGCAATCTTATGATAGCCGTTTTGCTTTCCAGGTCCAGCCAAATAATCCCAAATTTAGTTATAACGACCACATCACCGATCTTTACCGGATACTTTTTAGTAGAAATATCACCCTGGATGTGGTCTCTCCACAAACGGATCTATCCGGATATAAGCTGGTCATTGTGCCAGCCCTGCACATTATGACCCACGGGATCGCCAGCAGCCTGGCAAGTTACGTCCGGGAAGGTGGAACGGTGGTCATCACCTCGCGCTCGGGTGTAAAAGATGATGCGAATGCGGTTGTGGACCTGCCGCTGCCCGGCTTGTTGGCAGAAGTCTGCGGTGTGACTGTGGTGGAGAGTGACTCTTTACCAGCCGGCACCGCCCAGCCAGTTAAGTTTACTGTTCCTGGCATTAACCAGTTCAGGCCCTATCGAAGCAGATATTTGGATTGACGTCCTCGCCCCAACCAGTGCGGAAGTGGTAGCGCGGTATACCGAAGATTATTATGCCGGTCAACCGGCGGTTACGCGCAACGATTATGGAAAGGGTCAGGCAATTTATGTCGGAACACTTGGTGGATCTACGTTATATCAGGCTTTATTCGCCTGGTTGGTCGATAGGTTGTCGATTGATAGCGTCCTGACCACCCCCCAGGGGGTCGAGGCTGCGGCGCGCGGTCAAGGAAATCAGCATTTGTTGTTCCTTTTAAACCATACCAAAGCGACCCAAACGGTCTCCTTGCCGGATGGGTACGTCACCATCCTTGGTAACGAAGCGTTGAGCGGGCAGGTTAGCTTGGCGCCATATGATGTAATTATCCTTTCTGCTCAGGAATGATTTAATGAAAACACTTCGTCTGCACAATCCTGGTGATTTACGCCTGCATGATGAGCCTGTCCCGATCCCTGGAGAAGGGGAGAAGTTGTTACGGGTCACAGCTGTCGGCATCTGCGGATCGGATTTGCACTGGCTCAACGAGGCCGGCATCGGGGACGCGCGCCTGGATAAACCCCTTGTGCTGGGGCATGAGTTTACTGCCTTGACCGATGATGGCGTGCGTGTGGCAGTGGATCCAGCCATCGCCTGCGGTGTATGTGAATATTGCAAGCGCGGTGACCCTAACCTGTGCGAAAACCTGATCTTCGCCGGGCACAGCAGCCAGGACGGCGCAATGCGCGAGCAAATGACCTGGCCTGGGCGCTGTTTATATCCCATACCCAAGCAGGTGTCAGACGCTGACGGGGTTATGCTGGAACCGCTGGGGATTGCCATCCATGCGATGGACCTGGCGCACCTGAAGGTTGGCATGTCGGTGGGCATTTTTGGCTGCGGACCGATCGGTCTGCTAATTCTTCAGCTGGCCCGGCTGGCTGGGGCGAGTGAGGTAATTGCCACAGACGTCCTCCCTCACCGGGTGGAGGCGGCACACCTTCATGGAGCGGATGAGGCATATGTAGTTGAGAACAGCTTCAATGATCAGGAAGCGAGGCGGTTGGCTGGGCGGGGTCTGGATGTGGTCTTTGAGGCGGCTGGTGAAAATGCAGCCGTTGAGATGGCGGTTGCGGCTGCCCGCCCGGGTGGAAAAGTGATCCTGGTAGGCATACCATCGGACGACCGGACTTCATTCATTGCCTCAACAGCCCGGCGCAAGGGGTTGACCCTCAAACTGGTGCGCAGGATGAAGCTCACTTACCCGCGTGCGATTCAATTGGTGGAGAGTGGAAAAGTGAATGTCCGCTCGCTGGTCACCCACACCTTCTCCCTCGAACAAGCGGCAGAAGCCTTTGCTGTAGCCGCGCGCCGGGAGGGTCTCAAAGTGGTTATCACCCCATAAATGGAGGCTCTTATGACGAAATACACTATCGGTGTGGATTTTGGCACTGAATCGGGTCGGGCAGTGCTGGTGGACGTCACAGACGGCAGGGAAGTTGCCAGCGCGGTTTACCCCTATTCGCATGGCGTCATCGACGAGAAACTGCCTGTTCCAGGTACCGATATCCGCCTCGAACCCGACTGGGCACTGCAGGACCCTCAGGATTACATCAGGACGTTCCAGAGCACGATCCCGGCGGTGTTAGCACAGTCCAAGGTAAAACCCGAAGACGTGATTGGCATCGGGATTGATTTCACTGCCTGCACCATGCTGCCGGTTAAGCAGGATGGCACACCTCTGTGTGACCTGCCTGAATTCCGCCGTGAGCCGCATGCCTGGGTTAAGCTGTGGAAGCACCACGCCGCCCAGCCCGAAGCAGATAAGATCAACGAAACAGCCCGCAGGATGGGTCTCAAGTGGCTGGACCGCTACGGCGGAAAGATTTCATCCGAATGGTTTTTTTCCAAGGTTCTGCAAATCCTGGATGAAGCCCCTCAGGTTTACCAGGCAGCTGACCGCCTGCTCGAAGCCACAGACTGGGTCGTCTGGCAGCTGACCGGGGTGGAGACGCGCAACTCGTGCACTGCTGGTTACAAAGCCATCTGGTCTAAGCGTGAGGGTTTCCCGGAAGATTCGTATTTTGCTGCCCTCGACCCGCGCCTTGAAACCGTGGTGGACGAGAAAATGTCGCGCTTCATCCAGCCGATCGGCAATCGTGCTGGAGGATTGACCTCACAAGCCGCCCACTGGACTGGCTTGAATCCGGGAACGGCAGTGGCAGTCGCAAATGTGGACGCTCATGTAGCCGTCCCGGCGGCCACGGTAACCGATACTGGGAGCATGGTAATGATCATGGGCACAAGCATCTGCCACATGGTACTGGGCGATGATGAGCACATGGTCCCGGGTATATGCGGGTATGTTGAAGACGGCATCATCCCAGGTTACTTCGGCTATGAGGCTGGGCAATCCTGTGTGGGTGATCATTTCGCCTGGTTTGTGGAGAACTGCACACCCGCATCCTATACAGAAGAGGCCAAGAAACGCGATATTGACATCCACCAGTTGCTGGAAGAAAAAGCAGCCAGGTTGAAACCCGGCGAATCAGGTCTGCTGGCTCTCGATTGGTGGAACGGCAACCGCAGCGTGTTGGTGGATGTGGACTTAACCGGCCTGCTGTTGGGAGCCACCCTGGCGACCAGACCTGAGGAGATCTACCGCGCCCTGATAGAGGCTACCGCTTACGGCACACGGGTCATTGTGGATACCTTCCACCGCAACGGTGTGCCGATCAATGAGCTCGTCGCCTGCGGTGGTTTGCCGGAGAAGAACAAATTACTCATGCAGATCTACGCCGACGTGACCGGTCGCGAGATCAAGGTCACTGCCTCCAAACAGACGCCTGCTCTTGGGTCAGCCATGTTCGGCGCGGTGGCAGCGGGAAAGCTTGCCGGTGGTTATGATTCGATTTACGCGGCGGCCCAGGTGATGGCACATCTCAAAGAGGAGACCTTCAAGCCCATCCCGGAGAACCAGGTTGTATACGATAAGCTATTCGCTGAGTACCTTCGCCTGCATGATTATTTCGGACGGGGTGAGAACAACGTGATGAAGACACTCAAAAAGATCAAGGCGGAGGTGAAGCATGTCGCTTGATCAATTACGCCGCGAGATCTGCCGGTTACATGCCGAGCTGCCGCGCAACAACCTGGTAGCCTGGACCTCGGGAAACATCAGCGGGCGTGATCCGGAAACTGGTTACGTGGTGATCAAGCCGAGCGGTGTCCGTTATGATGAGCTGACTCCTGAGTCGATGTGCGTGGTGGACCTGGATGGAAAAGCGATCGAAGGGAAATACAAGCCTTCCTCAGATACGATTGCCCACGTCTATGTCTATCGCCACCGGGCAGACGTGAATGGTATCGTGCATACCCATTCCACCTTCGCCACCGCATGGGCGGCAGTTGGCAAGCCCATCCCGCCTGTACTGACTGCCATCTGCGATGAGTTTGGCGGTCCTATCCCAGTCGGGGCGTACGCTAAAATTGGGAGCGATGAAATTGGTCAGGAGATCGTGCGTTCGATTGGCTCCAGCCCGGCAATCCTGATGAAGAACCATGGTGTGTTCACCATTGGGCGCACGCCCGAGGCAGCGCTGAAGGCGGCGGTGATGGTCGAGGATGCAGCCCGTACAGTTTTCTATGCTCTGCAGCTGGGTCAGCCGGATGAGATCCCGCCGGAGGAGGTCGACCGCGCCCACCGCCGCTACCTCGAGCATTATGGTCAATAAACACGCCGTCCTGTGGGATATGGATGGCGTGCTGGTGGACAGCGGTGAATTACACCACCCATCCCAAGTCTTCCCTAGCGTCCGCGGATATCGTCATCGATAATCTGGAAGAGCTTACCCCAGACGATTTTTATTCCAACCTGAGCTAAAGATACTATAATGTAATTGAATCGGAGTTAGTGGTGCGACTTTCCGATCAATACAAATATTCCTGGTTGCGGGTCACATTTGGGTAGAAATATGAACATTCGTACTGAATTAGGATTAACCTTCGACGATGTTCTGCTGGTTCCGAACCGTTCTACCATCCACAGCAGAAAAGAAGTCTCAACCGATACCTGGCTGGTGCCCGGGATTCACCTTTCCAACCCCATCATCTCGGCTAATATGGATACCGTGACCGAAACCCGCATGGCGATCGCCATGGCGCAGATGGGAGGAATTGGGATCCTGCATCGTTTCATGACGATCGAAGATCAGGCTGATTGTGTGACCCGTGTGAAGCGCTCTGAAAGCCTGGTGGTTGAATCTCCACTGACAATCTCACCTGATGAGAGCGTGGAGCAGGCACGCCAGCGAATGGAAGAAGACGGCGTGGGTGGTTTGATGGTTGTGGATAAAGATAACCTGCTGGTGGGGATTATCACCCACCGCGATGTGCTGTTAGCTCCGCACGATGATATCCCGCTACACCAGGTGATGACCCCTCGCCACAGGTTGGTGACTGCCTCCCAGGGTGAAACCCTGGAGGAAGCCCGCCGCAAGCTGTACGAACACCGCATCGAAAAACTACCGCTGGTGGATCTTGATGGTCATCTGGCAGGATTGATCACGGCGCAAGATATAATAAAAATCCAGAAACATCCCAATGCCACGAAGGACAGCCGTGGTCGCTTGCGGGTAGGTGCAGCAGTAGGCGTCCGCCCGGATGATATGGAGCGTGCGATCAGCTGCCAGGCAGCCGGCGCAGACGCCTTGGTTTTGGATATTGCCCACGGGCATTCCGACCATGTGATCCAGATGGTGCGCCGATTAAAGCAGCGTTTTCCCAATGTGCCCATTATTGCAGGAAACGTGGCTACTGCCCAAGGGGTAAACGACCTGGCTCAGGCAGGTGCAGACGCGGTAAAAGTTGGGGTGGGGTCCGGCTCAATCTGTACCACCCGAATCGTGACCGGATTCGGTGTGCCCCAGCTGAGCGCCATCATGGAGTGTGCTGAAGCAGGGAAAGCGATAAATGTCCCCATCATCGCCGATGGCGGCATCCGCAACTCCGGTGATATGACTAAATCGCTGGCGGCTGGTGCCAGCACGGTGATGATCGGGAGTCTGCTGGCTGGCACCGATGAAAGCCCGGGTGCGACGGTCATTCGCGAAGGCAGGCGCTATAAAATCGTGCGAGGTATGGCATCACTTTCAGCCAATATCGAGCGCAAGAAGCTAAATAATAATGGTGAGCTGGCGATCGAAGACTGGGAGGAGGTCGTTCCTGAAGGTGTCGAGGCCACGGTGCCGTATAAAGGCGCGCTGGTGGATGTCATCCATCAGCTGGTGGGCGGTCTGCGCTCGGGGATGAGTTATGCCGGCGCCTGTTCAATTGAAGAGCTCTGGCAAGTAGCCGAGTTCATCCGCATCACCCCCTCAGGCATCCAGGAATCGCACTCGCACGATGTGGATCTGATTTAGTCTGCATGATCGACATGCAAAGGTGAAGATCCTATTCTATGTAGAAAACCGAGGGTTTGGTTCCCTGTTCCTCGAGCCTTGGTCTGGCAGTCCCGCTTGCCACCAGTTTAGCCACCGCTGACTCGGGGTCGTCCAGGTCGCCGAAGATCCTGGCCTGGCTGGGGCAGGTCACCACGCAGGCTGGTTGCTTGCCTTCACGCAGCCGCTGGACGCAGAAAGTACATTTCTCGATCGATCCCTTGGGGTGCTGCTTATAACCCTGCTGTTCAAATTCCGTCATGCCCAGCCTGGTATAGTACTCGTGCGGGCGGGTAGAATTGTAACTGCGGGCTTCATACGGGCATGCCATGATGCAGTAACGGCAGGCGACGCATAAATCGTCGTTTACCAGCACCAACCCACCCTCGCCGCGATACGTAGCCCCGGTGGGACATACTTCCAAACAAGGCGCCACCTGGCAGTGCATGCACAGCATGGGTAGAAAATGCAGCTGCGCCTGCGGGTAATCACCCGATTCGTACAACAGCACTTTACTCCAAAAGATCCCGGGCGGGGTGGCATTTTCCTGCTTGCACGCCACCGCACAGGCATTGCAACCCACGCACTTGAGCAGATCGATAACCATGGCGTATCTCACGCCTGCTTCCCTCCGACTATCGATACCCTCACCCGCGGGTTCCGGTCGATGCCCCCGTGGAGCGGGTCAAAAGTCCCCTCCGCGCTGTTGAGCAGGGAATTGAAATGGGGTCCTTTGCGGGTCGCCGGGTTGCGGAACGAAGACTTGAAGCCATGGTTTCCCGGCACTCCCAGCGCATCTGGATGGATCAGGCTGGTGACCTTGAGCACACCCTCGGTGCTGCCTCCCCAGTATGCCTGCACTCTCACTTCGTCACCATCATGCAGACCCTTGCGGGCTGCAGTCTCACGGTTCATCAGGATCACGAACTGGTAAGGGTCGGTTTCACCGGCCAGCTCATTGAGCAGTGGGTTGCCGGTCTGGTCGGAATTGTGCATACGGAATTGGGGTGTAGACCAGTTCATGGCGAACAGGTCGTATTCGCCAGATGCAGCTTCATCAGGACGCCCGACCCACCGCGGGATGGGTTGGTAAAAACGCCATACCACTTCCATGTCCTGCCCGGGGATGGTCATACCGTGCTCGCTCAGGTTTTGGCGCAGCGTGTCGCCGGTGCGGAGCAGGTGTTCGAAGTAAAAGGCGTAGCGTGTGGTGCCCATGGGATAATAGAAGGAGTTATATGCTTCCGCTTTGCTGCGCATCTTGTAATAGATGCCCGCCTCACGAAAATATTCGATCCCATTTTCAACCCCGAATTTTGATTTCAGCGCTTTGTCCAGGATCTCGGCCGTCGTGTAGCGTTTATTCAACTCCAGCTGATGGGGAGCTTGCAGCTTCCAGAATTGGTTCAAATGGTCGTTCAGCCCGCCCTCACCGTATAAAAAGCCTGCTCTCTCAGCCAGCTCCAGGTAGATGTCATCAGCCTGGCGGGTCTTGAATTGCTTCGGCACCACCGGGAGGCGCGCCAGCACACCATTGATCTGCAGCATGCTTGCATCCTGAGCCTGGACAAAGTGGCCGGTACCCACCTCCTGGATGCCGTAGCGTTCGAGCAGCGCCGGCTCGGGGAGCAGGACATCCGAAAGCTGGGCAGCTTCGTCGTAGATATAGGCAATGGTCACGATGAAGGGGATCTTGCACAGGGCGGCAACGGCCTCATCGGGATTTGAGTTATTGGTGATCGGGTTGCCCCCGTAGATCATCAAGCCTTCGAGCTCATAAGGGATGCTGTATTTAGCCGGGTCAAGGACCACTTTCCAGGCCATGTGCGGCAGGGTGTGGCGGTTGGGATAGAATTGCGCCAGGTCGATATCGGGCGGGAACTTGAATGGCACCGGCACGGCTTCCTTCTTAGGCATGACCACACCGTCAGGTCCCGGTTTAAGCGCCGGCCCGGTCTCTGAACCCAGGTCACCCCCGGGCACGTCCAGCGAACCGACCAGCATATTCAACATTTTGTGCACCAGGTGCTCGTAAGCCCCACCCCACTTGCCGAGAGACCCGCGTTCTCCCTTTACCAGGGCCGGCCTGAAGGGGAACACCACACCGTCCAGGGTGATGGTTTCACCAATATGGGCGGCTTCAACGAATTCACGCCCTATGCGCCGGATGGTTGAGGCAGGCACAGTGGTGACTTCCTCCGCCCATTCAGGTGCATACTGGCGCACCGCCTCCTTGACCAGGGTGAAGGCAGTCGGTAGCATCCGTCCGGCGACCGGGTATCTGCCTTCCAATGCATAACTCTTGATCGTTGTATCGTCGAACGTCTTGGCAGTGCTGTCCACCGGGTCCCAGATCAGCGGTTTGCCGGAGGAGGTTTCCTTGGCGTAATAACCATCCTCACCGATCAGGTACACGGCGTTGGTGCGTTGCTTCAAGAATGGTTCATCGAAAATACCGATTTCATTAATGACCACATTGAGCATGGCCAGGGCAAACGCCAGGTCGGTACCTGGACGGATTGGGATCCATTCATCCGCGATGGAGGCTTCATGACTGCAGCGCGGGTCGACCACCACCAGCTTGATCCCGCGCTCACGGGCACTGCTCAGGGCGCGCGTGGTATGGGCGCTGCCCAGGTTGGGTCCGAGCGAGCCGCCAATGGTGAGCAGGTACTGGCAGTATTCAACGTCCTGTTTGTCCAGCATGGTGCCCTGGACGAGTGAGCAGCCATAATGTACCGGGCACAATACGCCGTGTGAACGCAGCAGGTTGGGTGTGCCGAAAGCGGGTAGAAAAGCCTCATGTTGGACGATCCACCAATCGCCGCCGAACCCCCACATGTGGGCGAATTTCCTGGGATCCTCCGTGCGGATCTTGCGCAACCGCTCGGCGACCGTGCTCAAGGCTTCTTCCCAGCTGATTTCCACCCAACCGGGATCCTGGTCCAATCCTTTGCGCGGATTGGTGCGCTTCATCGGCGCTTTGACCCGGTAGGGGTTGTACAGGTTGAAAATGGCAGCCTGACCACGTGAGCACAGCTTGCCCTGGCTGATGGGGTTGGCGGGGTCGCCCTCCACTTTCACCACCACACCATCCTGGATGGTGACGATGACCGTGCACCAGGCCTTGTTCCCGCACATCCGGCAGGCAGACACCCTGGTCTCTACCAGCGGCTTTGTGGCACTGCTGTCATCCCGGGTCATGATCCCGCCGGGTCGATTGAATAATCGCTGGATGAGGTTTGCCAGGTCATTCACCTGGGCATGTTCCGTTGGCATGTTCGCTTTTCTCACTTTTCCACTACCAGTCCTGTGTTACCAGTAAACTCCGGGCTTTCACCCGGCTGCTCATCAGCAATCACTGTCTCCGCTTCCAGGAAGCCAAGCAACAGCAGGGCCACACCGTGGTAGAAACCTTTTGGCATGTGAGCCAGGAATGAATCGCAAAAACGCGGTGCCCAGGCCAGCAAGTGCTCAACCAAAAAGTGCTGCTGCAGGATGGAATAATTATCAGCTTCCATCCTGTTACCCTGCTCCAGCGAGTGGCATTCTTCCTCGCACAACAGGCGCATCAAGTCCAGCTCGAGTCCAAGGTAGTCCACCCTCTCAGCATCCTCGGCTGGGACTGCCACATGAGCGGTATGATAGAACTCCGTCAATTGTAACAGGCATGAGTGATCATTACCTGTATCTGATGAGCGGTAGAGACTCTCGTACGGCGGCGGCGGACCGTAACTACTCCCGATGCCGCGCATCAAGCGGGTGTGTTCTATCGCCAGGGCACGGCACAAATCATCGGTTGTACGAGATTCACCCTTCAAGAGCGAGAAGCGCATTTGTTTTAGCCCATCGAGCATCCTGGAATCCAGCGCAATTTTGGAGCTGAGACGGTTGATATTATCCTGGACTTCGTCCTCGAGCAGGCGGGTAACAAAAACTGCGTCCGGCTGCTCAAGGAACAGCCAGGCGAGGAAACCATAGATGGCAGCCCGTGACTGTGCCTGAGCATGAGCCTGGGCGGGAATAGCCATCATAAATACCGGCCTCGCAGCGTGACTGGGACGGCGGTTTTGAAAAACAGCACCCGGTCGGCAAACTCACCCAGCAACGCCGGCAGCCATGCCAGGTATTGTGCCCCACCGCCCATCCCCATCAAGACCAGGGCAGCCGTTGCTGCAATCACACGCACCACCAGCACCCATAAGTAGGGTCCCAATGCCAGCTGGCGGCTAATTCGAGCCTCAGCGCTTAACGGCCGGATCAGGATGGTCCGCAACAAGGTCACCGCCAGCGACGCAACCAGGAACAACGCAGCTATCACCCAGATATAGCTTGTTGTCTCGATCCCGGCGAACTGATAGGCGACAAATAAGCCAAAAAGCACCCCGGTCGAAAGTGCGCCCAGGGGAAATGAGACGATGGTCAGTCCCTGGTCCCAGCTTGGACGGGCATGCAGGCGGTAGGTCTCACCGGTGGCAAGCGTACCCGCCAGCCCGAGGCAAGCGCCAATCAGCCCGATGATATATAAGGCTGTATCGTTTAGATTGAAAATCGGTAGTATGGCATAACCTGCCAGGAAGAACAGGAAAAAACCGAACAGGATCACCTCACGGCTCAGCCATGAAGTAGCCAGGTGCAGCAGTGCCAGGGGTGCCCGCCATGGCCTGCCAAGGTGGAACACCGAAACGACCAGAGCCAGGATTCCGACCGCTAAAACAACCATGGCAGCCTGGTCTACTCCTGTCTCCTGGGTGGAGCCACGCGCTGCCAGGAGACCCACCAGACCGCCTAAGGCCAGCGGTGCCAGGGCAGTGAATGCCACCAGGGTGCCTGATTCCTCGCTGCTGATCATGACCTTGGTCATTGTACCAGACCTGTGCTGCGTATATGGAGGCGTGTCTAAGCGTACTGCCGGGCTGGAGCGAATATAACAACGAAGCTGACTGGCTCATCGCCCACCACTTTCAAGCCGTGGGCGGCTTCCTTATCCATGTAAAGACAGCTGCCCGGACCGAGGTCGTACACCTGGTCTTCAACGGTAGCCTGCATGCGACCGGAGATGACGTAGTAGGCATGCTCTGTTGCATGCGTCACGATCTCCGCGCCACCGCCGGGTTGCACTGTGGTGAGCATCAATTCAAAGGCTTTATTCTCCTGCATTTTGGGAGTGATAAAAGTCCAACACAGCGCCTTGGTGTGCTTGGGTGGCTCGACGCAGGGTGCATCAGCGATATTGACTTGGATACCTCTTTTTAGCGACTCGCTCATTTTGTTTTCCTTTTGGTTGGGTTAGTCTTTCGGTGCATAGATTCGTTCAGGGAGGCTGGCTTGCGTGGCACTCTGGATCAGCTCCAATATGGTGCCAAGGATCGGTTCGGTGTCCAGGTAGGCATAGCGCCCATCACCGCTCAGTCCCAATCCTTCTCCCTGCTGGAGGATTGCAATCCCCATGTCCTGGTAGGGTTTCAGTGCCTGGTCCAGGTTAGCCACGAAGGTCCCTACGTGCTCGACGCCAATCCGACCGGAGTTCAGAAAATCCCGGTGGATGCTATCTCCTTCGAGATATTCGATCAGCTCCATGTGTATCTGATCAGACTTGGCTATTGCCACCCGCACTTTGTAGTTTGCCGGGCGACCATGGTAGAAGCAGCGCAGGGGTGGTGCGCTGTTGGTATATACATTCCAGGGACCAATCCCGGCAGTGCGCCAGTAATTAGCCATGGCAGCCTCAAGGTCTTTAACCACCGAGCTTACCTGATGGATGGTAAATGTACCCAGCATGGAAGTCATGTCTCTTGTTTCCTCCTATCCCGAGGCTTGGCGCTATAACTTATACCAAGCAGTTCAGGGCATCAACCGGGGTAATCCGGACTCACACAGAGGCGAGGTGATATGATATTGCTAATCAAACTATATTCAGGTAATAAAATGATACAAAAATGAACCGTCGTTCCAAATTTATAAATAGTTTAGCACAGGGTAAAGCGCTTGTCAATGCCTTTCTTCGGCGTGTAAATCCGGGTTTGACCCGCGAATGGTGCCAAAATAGGTCTCAGATCAGCCCCTGACACCAATTTAGGTCGTTTAAGCCTGTAAATTGGCGCCCGGAACTATTGACAAGCTGGCGATGGTTGTGCTATGATATCCATTACGTCAAATAAATGAGACGCCATTCCGTTTTTTATCGAATTAAGTTGCATAAAATTACCGCATTAATGGAATTGTTTGCCACATCTTGTAGGATGTTCCGTTTGAGGCGGTATTAATGTTTTGAAAGTGACCTGAAAGTCAGCTTTGAAGCCGGTTTTAGTGCATTGCAGACACGTAATTGAGGAGAATGACCATGACCCATGAAATACGCATGCCGGTGCTCTCCCAATCCATGATCCAGGGGCGGGTGGTAGAGTGGCTTTTGAATGAAGGGGATATCGTCAATAAGGGCGCCCTGTTGGTGGTCGTCGAAAGTGACAAAGCCACCCATGAGCTGGAAGCACCTCATGAAGGTGTCCTGCGCAAGATATTGGTGGAAGCGGGGTCCGAAGTGGATGTCGACACCCCTCTCGCCATCATTGCAGACGCAGGCGAGCAAGTTAGCGCCCAAGAAAACACAACCGCTACCCAGGCCGCTCCAATCGCTATCCCATTACCAATCCCTGCCCCCATTCCTGGGGGGCGCAGACCCATCTCGCCTGCTGCCAGGCGATTAGTGCAGGAATTGGGCCTCGACATTTCCAAAGTGCCAGGCTCCGGCGAAGATGGGCTGGTGACTGAGAAGGATGTGCGCGCTTTTTCCGCTGGGCAGCCGGCAGCCTCACCCGCCGAGGGGGAGGATGCCCAGGTGATCCCACTCACCGGTCAGCGGGGCAGGATTGCCGAGCGTATGGCGCTCAGCCGCCGGACAGCTGCGGATGTGACCACGGTGATGGACGTGGACATGGGGCAGGTGGTTGCAGTGCGTGCATCGACGCGCTACTCATTTACTGCCTACGTTGCCTGGGCGACCGCACAGGCGCTGCATGAATTCCCACTGCTCAACGCCTGGGTCTTGGAAGACCGGATTATCGTGAAGAATGCGGTCCATATGGGGGTGGCAGTCGCCATCGAAGGTGCGCTGCTGGTGCCGGTGATCAGGAACGTCGAGCGCTTGAGTGTGGCTGAAATTGACCAGCAGATCAACGCTTTGGGTGCCAAAGCCAGGGCTGGTCAGCTCACCCCGGATGATATGAAAGGCAGCACCTTTACCGTAACGAATTCAGGTGTCTTCGGCTCGCTGTTTTTTACCCCCATCATTAACCTGCCCGAAGTGGCAGTGCTGGGGATGGGAAAGGTTGCTGATGCGCCGGTGGTGCGGGAAGGTGTTGTTGTGGCTTCGAAGGTGATGTACCTGTGCCTGTCCTATGACCACCGGGCGGTGGATGGCGCTACTGCGGTACAGTTCCTCCAGGCGGTAAAAAACCGCCTGGAAAAACCAGAATGAATTTAAATAAAGTAGAGCAGTGGTCTAAGGCACTGCTCTGTCAAAGGTGAACAGGTATGGCATACATTGAACAGCTACAACCCCAAGACCTGCTCGAGATGTACCGTCTGCTGCGGTTGACGCGTGAATTTGAAGACCGCCTGTGTGCGTTGTGGGGTCATGGCGGCGTGGTCGAGCTGCCCCACGGCAGCCAGGGACAGGAAGCGATCGCCATCGGCGCCTGTTACGGTCTCCGACCGCAAGACCAGGTGTTGCCTTCCCTGCGCACGCGGGGAGCTTTCATCGTCAAGGGCGTTCCGACCAGCTTGCAGATGGCGGGCATCTTCGGTAAAGTTACCGGACCCGCCCGCGGCAAGTCCACCACCCACCACATGGCTGACCCCGAACGGGGGGTGCTGCTGGGGACGGGGCTGATCGGTTCCGATATCCCTGTGGCGGTGGGGGCGGCCCTGGCTTTCAAGCTGCAAAAAAAGGATAACGTGGTGGTCAACTTTTTCGGTGACGGAGCCGCCCAGCGTGGAGACTTCCACGAGGGGCTGAACTTCGCCGGTGTGTTCAAGCTGCCGGTCATATTCGTGCTTGAAAATAACGGCTATGCCGAATATACCCCCTTGGAAAAGCATTTTGCCGGAGATAATTTTGCCTGTCGGGCGGAGGGGTACGGCTTCCCCGGCGAGCGGGTCGATGGGCAGGACGTGCTGGTGGTCTATGAAGCAGTCCAGAAAGCCATCGCCCGAGCCCGGGCAGGAGACGGTCCCACCCTGCTCGAGTGCATGACTTTCCGCTACCGCAGCCACTGCGAAGCCAGGGCACCCGAATACCTGCGCGATCCAGTCGATGGTGGCCAGCTGGCATGAACAAGACCCGTTGTGCCGGTTTGAGGCCTACCTGATGGGATGCGGGCTGCTCGATGAGGCCAGCAAGGAGAGCATCGCCGCAAGCGGCGCAGGCTGAGATTGCGGCCGCCGTGCGCTATGCAGAAGAGAGTCCCTTCCCGCCTCCTGATGAATTGACGGAAGGGGCGTATGCCCCCGAAGACCCGGCTCTGGTCGGTGGGAGGCGAATATGAGAGAGATTATGTACCGCGATGCTCTTCGTGAAGCCATGGCCGAAGAGATGCGCCGAGACCCGAGTGTCTTCCTGATGGGTGAAGACGTAGCCGAGCACGGAGGCAACTTCCTGGTCACCACCGGGCTGTACGAAGAATTTGGCGAGCAGCGCGTGTTCGACACCCCACTGAGCGAATCGGCCCTGGTGGGAGCGGGTGTGGGAGCTGCAATGATGGGCATGCGCCCGATTGTGGAGGTGATGTTCGCCGATTTTGTGACCATCGCCATGGATGCCATCGCCAACCACGCCGCCAAGGTCTACTATATGTCCGGTGGGTGGTCACCGCACCCATGGTCATACGGTTGGCAGCCTACGGAGCCGGACGCCGGTCAGGCGCACATCACAGCCAGAGTGTTGAGTCACTGCTCACCAACGTCCCCGGGCTGACCATTGTGGCGCCTTCCACGGCATACGATGCCAAGGGGCTGTTGAAAGCCGCCATTCGCACACCCAACCCGGTCGTCTTTCTCGAGCACAAGATGCTGTATGCCAAGAAGGGCGAGGTGCCTGAAGGTGAGTACATCGTCCCCATCGGGGTAGCCGACGTCAAGCGTGAGGGTACAGATCTCACCATCGTCTCCTACGGGCGGATGGTCGACGTCTCCCTGGCAGCCGCCAGGAGCCTCGAAAAGGAGGGCGTGAGTGTGGAGGTAGTCGACCTGCGCTCCTTGCAGCCGCTCGACGAGGAAACGATCCTGGCTTCGGTGCGTAAGACCGGTCATCTGGTGATCGTGCATGAAGCACCGCTGCGCGGTGGCTTTGGCGGTGAGGTGGCGGCAGTGGTAGCCGAGAAGGCCCTGGGCTATCTGGATGCGCCGATCAAGCGGGTGGGTGCACCCTGGGTACCGGTGCCGTATAGCCCGACCCTCGAAGACACCTACGTGCCCCAGGAAGCGGATGTGGTCAGAGCTGCCATGGCGGTAATGGCAGGCTGAGCAGGGCAATATTTAGCAATCAGCTGTCAGTGATTAGCATATAGCATTTTTTTATCCGTTGATTAGATTACGGCCGGAGGGATCTCGCCACAACATTAATCTTCGGATCAGACGGTAGTGTGAAATCCCGAACGTTTGTGATCGGGAGGTTCGAATTCGCTGGAGACCACAGCAGATTCCCCGCCGGGGGCGCCTATTTTACTCGATAAAATTGAGCTGATTTCCAAATTTCCACCTAACAGGTTCAATTAAAGCACAATCAGGATGGTCCCAGCATTAGTCCTGGTGAAAAAATCACCGGTCTCCAGGTAACTTTGAGATCAATCTTGCTTTTATTAGGAAAATAATAATAAATCTCCCGCTTTTAACGAGAAAATTACACCGAATTGATCACCCTTTCTTTTTATGCGGTGGTAATATATATATATCCAATCGAAAGAAACTACTTCATCAATAGTCTCTTAATAAATCACAAGTGGGCTATTTCGTTAATTATTTCCAATATCTGATCAGCTGTAAATCTCCATGAAGACAAATGTTCCTCTCATATCCAGTCTTCGCAAACCATTCAGCTCTTTACTTTTATTGATCCTTTTTGGGCTAATTTCCTTTGGCTTCATCACCAAAGCCATTGGATATATTCTGGTGCAGCGAGAAACAGGGGTTTTAGGCAGCTACTACCGCTCTATCGGTGTCCTTGAAAATGTAAATGATCCCGAATCAGGTGATGTTTCAGCCGGGATCGACTTGATCAAAACCAGCCCCAATTTCGCTTATGGCGACCAGCGGCAGTTGGTATCAGGCGTCTTGCAGCAAACTTATAATTCGTATGGAAGGTTCTTCTGGTCAAACAGTAGAATAATGAATGGATATCCTCAAGAGTATTGGTTCAATGTCCACAATACTGATAGATGGTTTATAGGCGAGCTTATCGCGAACGAAGAAGTAAAGGATGATAAACGGAAACAGCCGGAAGACAAGATAACGATCGGCTATTATCTCGAATTTAGAATTGATACCCTTTTAGCCGCTTACCCCGAGGATGCCAGGCAAGGCTCATCGATAGGCGTCCTTTTTATGTTCGAAGGCAATGAAGCCGCTGTTCCCTTGATCGCGGAAATGGAAGCAGGCCAAAGATATCTTGTACGTTCTTGGAAAGAAGTCGGTTTTCCGCTGGATTTTGATTGGGAAAACACACACCTCGCTGATCTTGAGCTCCTGCCGCTGGATGATCAAGGGCTTTGGTATATCCCGTTAGCCAGTGGGGCGAGTATTGATTTCAGCACTCCTGCAATGGCGTCCATTAAAAATGATATTGATATTCTAAACGAAAACCTGCATGTACTGGGCATTATCACCACCGCAGACATGAGTGCTATACCTAATACACAGGAAACCTCTCGCGAGTATTACCTGGTCGAAGGACGATGGCTGAACCACCAGGACGAGCTTGCCGAGAGCAAAGTCATCGTGGTGCCAAATGACTTCGCAGCCATGCGAGATTATAAGCTAGGTGATGAGATTACGCTCACCTTCCGGCCGCTAAAAGACACCTTTTATGGTTTGATTCGCGATGGTGTAGATACATTCGCCTGGCGAACTTACCCGACCTACCAGGATACATTCAAAATCGTTGGATTATACGAAGGAACTACTAATACCGCGCTTCTTGCCTATATTCCATCATCCAGTTTGCGACCTGGTTTTGCATCATCAACAAAATATCCATATCGTGCAGAAGGTGAGTATAGTTTTGTTCTCGACACTCCACGTCACGAAACCCAGTTCACTCAGGCGAATAAAGCTCCCCTTCAGGAGCTGGGTATCAACCTGACATTTCTCCCCAACAATGGACCAGCCTATTGGGCTGCGGTGGATCCTATCCGTCACTCCTCCTCCGCCGATATCCTGGTCTTTGGCCTGTTGATGGTCGTGGCGCTCATCATGGCGGTTTTTATCTACCTGATGCAGCGCAGACGCGACTATGCGATTTTACGAGCATTAGGTGTCCCAGTAAAGCCAGCCAACCGCCAGCTGGTCTTGCCCCTGCTTTTGTTAGGCGGACTCGGCATCATCCTGGGTGGGCTTCCATCCTGGAATTACGCATTACATCAAGCCAAAGCCTCCATATCCACCATTCCGACGCCAGCCGGAGTCTATCCTTCAGCAAACCTCAATCCCTTCTTTCTGGCTGGTTTGTGCTTGGCAATTTTCCTTCTCCTGGCATTGTTTTCCTGGCTGGGAGTGTTTCTACTGTCCCAGAAACCTGTCTTTGAGATTCTTCAAGGCCAGACTTACCGGGCAAAAGGAGCGCAAAAGCTGAGGAGTGCTGGCGTATTGACTAAACCCATTCCTCCCTTATATTCAAGCCTGGCTGGTAATGCTGATGCTGATGGAAGAACACTGCAAGGACCTCCGGTGAGCAAAGCCAATCTCGCTGCGCAGAGCAAATACCATCCTTCTTCCTTGAGCCGGTATGTGATCCATCATTTAATGCGTTCCAGGTTTAAATCCTTCCTGACCCTGGCTATTGCCTTGGGCTTTACCCTCGCCTCGGGCTGGATCCTGCAAACTATAGAACGCAGTCGAATACAAGTAGACCGGCTCTACGATACCACCGTGGTTCAAGCCGACGTATTGCTGGCCGATACGACAAGATTATCAACCGAAGAAACACCCACCAAAGGAAGCGGCTTTATCTACCAGAAGACCATCCAAAGTGTCATGAACAGCGGCTTCGTGAAGAGCAGTGCTCTCGAGGCGGATATCACCTGGCCGGAAATCGGAAATTTCGATACCCCTGAAACCATTGTTGGATTCTTCCCGGTGTATGCCTATGACACTCCTGACGCATTTTATTCCGGCCTGGCAGATCCCGGTTCACTCAGCTTTGCGACGGGCTGGGATATGGAGCGCATCGCCCAACCACGGACGCTGGACGATATCCGGCAAGATGGTGTACCAGCGCTTTTCCCGGCCATCCTGCTCGAGCAGCTGCAGCTTAAGGTCGGTGAGAAGGTTCAGATCACCGACCCATTCACGAATATCTTCCCCTGTGTCATTGTTGGACAGTACTCGGGTGGGAGATCATTCGGTGTTCAAGGGGGCAAAATTCCTTGGATATATTCAGCCAGAGATTCTATTCTAATCTCCCTCTCTGACATGAAATCTATAGAAGGAAGCCATATCAAGTACACAGTGGCGCATTTCAGCCTCGATCCAACGAAAAATCGAGAGCTGGCGCAATTCCGCACAGAGATGGAAAAAGTCATACAAGCCTCCGGCGCAGGGACTGGCGACTTACGCTTCATGATTTGGGATGAAGAATTGAAGGTGGTGGTAAGCCAACTGGATAAGAACATCACCCTGCTCAAGGTGCTCTACCCGGTGGTGATGACCGTGTCGGTTCTGATCGGGGCGGGATTGTGTTTACTGCTCCTCCTGCAAGCAACCAGGGAGGCCGCCATCATGCGTGTGCTGGGAACCACCAGAACTGCTGTCCGGCTGGCGTTGATCAGTGAGCCCTTAATCCTATCGATCATCGGGGTGATCATTGGTCTGGGGATTTCTCGTCTTTTGTGGACGGCATCGGGTCTTTTGCCAACCGATGCCATTATTGAGCAGTGCTGGGCTATACCTGGCAGGTGTTTTGGTCGGGTTGTTGATCGGCGCTATATCGGTCACCAATAAAAAACCGATTGAGCTCTTACAAGTCAAAGAATAAGGAGCGAAATATGCCTGAGCTCAAGCTAGAAAACGTAAGTTATCAATACAAAGGCGGTGACCGCAAGGTGGTCAACGATGTTACCTGCCTGTTTGAAGGTGGCAAGCTGAACTCCGTCGTCGGGCCTTCAGGCAGTGGTAAGACTACCCTGCTCTCGCTTATGGCTGGTCTCGACCAGCCCAACCAGGGGCACATCTATATCGATGGTGAATCCCTTGCCGACCTGGATTTGGATCAATATCGCCGCGAGCGGGTTTCGATGATCTTTCAAGCATTCCATCTATTTCCCCTTTTAACCGCCCTGGAAAATGTTTGCTTTCCCATGCAGCTCAATGGTGTTCCAACGGAAGAAATTCAGGATAGGGGAAAAAGATATTTATCCTCAGTCGGGATAACGGAAGATAAATTCAAGCGCTTCCCTGCCAATCTCTCGGGGGGCGAGCAGCAGCGAATTGCCATTGCCCGCACACTCGCCACTGGCGCACATGTATTGTTAGCCGATGAACCCACAGGTAATCTGGATAAGGCCAATGGGGATATATTGATTGAGATCCTTGGGCAATTGGCCCATGAACAGGGGTATTGTGTCATTATCGTCACGCATGATCCCAGCATTGCAGAGCGTTCCGACAAAGTCTGGCGCATGACCGATGGGGTATTAATAGAACAACAACGAGATTTGAGTTCGATCGGGATCGGAGTCGGAGAAAGCACCGCGAGCCAATTGAGCATAGCGGGTTAAGAGCCCGCCGAAGCCGCCTAAAGGCAGGTGACAGCACGGCAGGTGACGTGACCCCAGCATCCCAGCCACTATGATCGGAAGGATCCCAGTCCTTCGGAGCAAGAGATGGAGGGTTCGAATACCTCCAGGCCCACAAGTCTAGAGTGATTATTACATCTTAACTCTGTCAAAACATACTTCCGGTCGGCAATCCTTGCTTCATAACGATGAATATCGCGCGCAGATCCCGCGCAGTTGCGGTGCAAATATTCCGATACAGTATGGTAATCGTGGATTTTATGGTCCTTTTTACAATTCGATGTATACTCTAATCAAACAAGTCATACCTTTCTTATTCTAAATAGTCATTCATCTACACTTTTAATTAACACCAGGGTTAATTATTATGAATGTAAAATTATTTTTATTTTCTAGCGTCATGCTTCTCCTGGCCAGCTGCACATCGCCTTCCCCTAGGTCGATAGCACGATACCTAACCCTCACACCTACGCCGACATTAATTCCAGCGGCGACATTCTCACCACCCTGCCTTGGAACGCAAGTGACCGGCTATTATCCAACCTCTACACCCCAACCGACCCTGGACAAAGGTCCAATCTTGGAGTCAACGTCTATCATCGCTCCAGAATTATCTATGAAACCCCCTTTAGGAATTGTATATCGAACCTGGTCTGGCTTATGGATCATAACAAAGAATGGCAGTTCCCGATTGCCTGTGAAGAATAATTTAGGTAAATATACGGCAAAATTTTGCTCTACGGGTGAAAGCATCCTCGTTGATAAAAACGGAAATGCATCTGATAAGTATATGGTTCAAAATTTGGTCACAGGAAAGACGGTAGATATAACTGCCAGCCCAGATCAATACTTTTGTTCTATAGACTGGTTGGGAAATCGTTGTGATACCCTACTGGCATACCCAATGCTTCGTTCTGGTCCTAGTAGCGATTGCATTAGCTATCCTGTTCTCATCGATATGAACGGAAATATCAATATCATTGGCACGAGCTCATCCAGCCCATATAACAAAGCTGCGGTTTCTCCCAATGGTGAGTACATAGCTTATAGCGATCGTGGCGATCCTGTCCTTTATAAATTGGGAAATGGATCAATGCCTTTGAATTTCGATCAGGATGTTTTTCCGGGCTGCGACTATTATTTTTATTATCCTACTTGGTCAGGTGATAGCAATATGGTCGCATGGGAAGTGATGGGTCGCATCAATGGCTCAAGTGTTGAGGGAATTGGGATTTATGACCTGCCTGGCAACACATCTGCGTTTTTGTATCCATATGCTGTGGACTTAGACCCTCACCTCAATATTTCTTGGAACCCGAAGCAAGACTACCTGCTGATTCGTAGCCGTACCGACGGCAGCCCCCTATCAGTGATCAAACCGGATGGAACCACATTGTTCTATCTGGATAATGCTCAGTTACACAATTGGAGCCCAGATGGTGAATGGTTGTCATATGGTGTTAACACATCAACAGGGACAATTCAATATGTAATTTCATCGGATGGCCATGAACTTCATGCGCTCTCGCACGGTTGGAATTTTTTTGACTGGAGTCCTGATAGTCGTTACCTTGTTTATCAAGATCACGATGGGTATGTTATCGTAAAGACTGGCGAATGGGTGCCGTATCGCTTGCATATACCGAGCGGTGCAAAACTTATGGACTGGATAAATCAAGCTCCGTAAATCAATCCTGGTTAGTGCCAAACCCTTCCTCGATATTTATTTACACCAATATAGAAAATCCCAGACCTCACAGGTTTTGAACACCTGTGGACCCTTGGCTGACATTTGTTCAAACTTATGGCAGCTTATTCGCCCCGGCAGGGAAATAGCTCGCAGACCCAGGTTTCGCTGTTGAGCAGCCTACTCAGGATACTGGCTATTTCGCCTTCCCTGGCGCAGGTGTCGAGAATGCGCCTGCGGGTGCCTGTTAGAGGCGGGATGAACCAGGAAGCCATGGCGTCCGCTAGTTGTGGTGGGTATGGGTAGTACCCACCTTTTTCTATTCCAGCAAGTCTCAAGTGTGTATCCTCCGTGTGAATAACTTCCAGGAGGACTCTTCGCCCCGAGGGGCAGCGAGTACGCCTCGAGGGGATAGGTAGATTGAACTGGTTTAGTCACAAATTGGGGTCTAAAATTGTTATTAGATCGCCTCCTAGAGGATCTATTGTAGTTAAAGATCTGCCAATGTTATTATTTTATGTTAAAAAGATATCCATTGTTCAAGAATTAAACGGTTATATTTCATACGTATTCGAGATTACAAGAGCCGATGCAAAAAAACCATTGATGATAAAATCAAATCACTCTACAAATACATAAGTAAAACAGTAATTGTTCTATGGGGAGGGGAAATGTAATGAACAAAAATCGACGATTTCCAATTTGGATTTTTCCAATCTTTGGAGTAATCATTGGTTTCGTGCTTGCGAGTATTGGAAGCCAAGGTTCAATTACGGTGTGGGAGAAATTAAATCGCCCACCAGAAAAGATAGTGCGCATTATTGGGAATGTGGATGGATACAATCTTTTAGTTGAAACTATTACCGGAGAAACTATTTATGTGGAGACAACTCACTGTGTAATATATGATAATCAATCATCACAACGATACGTAGGTATCCAGGCTCATCCCGAGCAAAACTACACACCAATTTTTCAAATCCCGTCGTTATCGTTTCCAGTCAAACAATACTACAATATTGACTATTTCGCCGACGGACCTAGAGCATTATTACGGTTTGCTTTGTCTGAAAATGGGGATCTATGGTCCTGGAATTTTTGTGATAGTGGGTATCCAAGTTTAAATCATTGTCTATTTCCTCTGATTGGCTTATTTGCAGGCGGGATCCTGGCTGTGATAATGTTTGCAATTCGAGGATTTACGAGATTTTATAAACATATTGCTTCCGGAAAGAATATTACCCAAGGTTAAAATCGGCTATCGGCCTGGTAGGGGTTGCCCCAAATACTTTTGGGACAGCCTCATCTGGGTTGAATTAAGATTAGCTATTTTACGAGTTTATTTCTCCAGATCACCGAGATCGATCGGGATCGGAGTGAGAATATCATCCATCAGGTGCGCTGCTGAAGCAAGGGAGGCAAAGCCGAGCGGCTCATCTTGCGTCCCTGGAATGTAGTGAGCATAGCGGGTTTAGATAGCCAGGGACGCCGAAGAGCACGGCACCGCTGGAGATCACAGCAGGTGGCGGTGACGTGACCCAGCATCCGCCGAAGAGCACGGCAGGTGACCCCAGCCGCGATCATCCGATTGATCTCATATAAGTTATTAAACCAGCCCGCCTTCTTTATTTCCCCAGGTAGGCCGCCTTGACCACTTCGCTGGTCTTGAACTGCTCGATATCCCCCTCTAATACAATCCTGCCGACCTGCAGTGCGTAGCCCTTACTGGCAACCCCTAACGCCAGGGAAACATTCTGTTCCACCAGCAGCACGCTGATGCCACGCGCATTGATGTATTGGATCACCGGCACCAGCTCCGCCACCATCAAGGGTGCCAAGCCGAGGGAGGGCTCATCCATCAACAACAGCTTTGGGTCTGCCATCAAGCCGCGACCAATGGCCACCATCTGCTGCTCGCCTCCGCTCAGCGTGCCAGCCTTTTGAGTGCGTCTTTCAAACAGGCGGGGGAAATGTTCAAAGACGTTTTCCAGGTCCCGTTTAATCGCCTGCTGGTCTTTGCGCAAGCTTGCACCCAGCTTCAGGTTGCTCAATACGGTAAGATAAGGGAACAGTCTCCTGCCCTGGGGAATATGCACCAGCCCCAAGGCGACGATTTTGGCTGCCGGGAGCCCGTTGATCCGGGTGCCCCTGAACCAGATTTCCCCGCTCGTGGCAGGGATCAAGCCCGACATGGTGCGGAGAAGCGTGGTTTTTCCTGCCCCGTTGGCGCCCACCAGGGTCACCACAGCACCCTCGGCGACTTCCATGGATACGTTTTCGAGCGCCACAGCTTTACCGTAGTGGACGGTAAGGTTGGATACATTAAGGAGCATTTTGCTCTCCCAGGTAGGCTTTGATGACCTCCGGATTGCCCCTCACCTCGCCGACGGTGCCCTCCCCTATTTTTTGCCCAAAATTGATTGCCACCACGTGGTCACACAAATCCAGGATCTGCATATTATGTTCGATTACCAGGATGGTCATCCCCTGTTGGCGCACTTTTGCCATTATATCCATGGTGAAAGCGATCTCGTCCGTGTTCATCCCACCCAATGGCTCGTCCAGCATGAGCAGCTTGGGCTTCACCGCCAGGGCCCTGGCAATCCCCAGCATCTTCTGGTAGCCGTGGGGCAGGTTCCGGGCGCGCTCATCCTTCACTTTACTCAAACCCACCAGGTCCAGGATTTTTAAAGACTGTTCCAATACGTAGGCCTCGTTTTTCCGGTAGGTGGGGGTATTGAAGAAAGAGTCCCAGAAGCTGGATTTCGGGTGCAGGTAGTAGGACGCGACCACATTTTCAAGCGTGGTGAACTCGGTGAAGAGCGGTGTTAGCTGAAAGGTACGCCCGATTCCGGCACTTGCCAGGGTATGGGGGCGTTTTCCGGTCACATCCTTGCCATCGAAAGCCACCTTACCTGCCGATGGGCGGATCACACCCGTGATCAGGTTGAAGACGGTGGTCTTGCCGGCGCCGTTTGGTCCGATCAACCCCACCACCTGACCTTCATCGACGCCCATGCTGAACTGATTGACTGCCATCAGCCCGCCGAAGTTCTTGGTCAATTGACTGATTTCAAGCAGCACGCTTAGCCACCTCGTCCACCGGCTCGATCTTTTTTGCCTTCCTCGGATGTTCTTCACGCCAGCGCCTGATTTGATTGGGCAACCCCGCCAGCCCTTGCGGCATCAGGAACAGCACCAGCAGCAGGATGCCGGCGAAAATAAATGGCACATATTCCTTTAAGTGTCTAAAGATCTCGGGGATGATCAGTAGCGCGGCTGTGCCCACGATCGGTCCGGCAAATAAGCCTGCTCCTCCGACCGTCATATAGACAAATACGTTGATGCTGGTGCCAAAGCTGAATGTCTCCTGGGTAAGCAGGGCGAAATAGTGTGCATAGGCCACCCCAGCGACACCACTGAAGGTGCAAGCCACACCGAAGCACAGGATCCTCTGCCAGGCCTCATTGATGCCGATGCTGGAAGCGACGGTGTGCGATTGCGCTACGGCTTTCCACGTCAGGCCAATCCGGCTGTGCTCCAGGCGGTACATCAGGCCCAGGCAGACCAGCATCAATGCCAGAATGAAATAGTAGTAAGGGGTCTTGTTATAACCAAACAGCATTGGAATCGTCCCGATGCCCGAGTAGCCGCCAGTGTACTTGCTGAAGACCTGATTAACTGCCAGCACACCGATCCCGAAGAACAGGCTGACCATGGTGAAATAGATGCCCCTCACGCGGGTGAAGGGTATGGCGACCAGGAATGCAATGATGATGGTTGCCCCGATGCCGATCAGCATGGTGATCCACGGGCTCCATCCCAGGTATTTTGCTAGAATACCCGACGTGTAGGCTCCAATCGCCATGAATGCGGCGTGACCAATCGACCCTTGCCCGGATAGGTCTAAAACCCGTAATGAGCTGGCGACAATGATCCAGATGAACACTCCAATGAGGATATGCATGTAGTAGATCCGCAATCCCAATGGGGGCAGAACAAACAGGAAGCCGATCAAGAGCGCGAGGCTGGCGAGCGTGGTGATCCGTTTGTGCTGCCCCAGGAATGATTTTATGCGCATATCCGCCTCCGGCCCCTAGAACAACTCATATCCGAATAAGCCTTTGGGACGGATCAATAAAATCAGGATAACGATCAGGATGGTAATCAGCTCGCCCACGGAGGCCTGGGTTAGCACGGGCAGAAAGGAGTTCAACATTCCCATGATCAGTCCACCGGCGAGGATGCCACCAATGCTGCCGATGCCGCTCAGGATGACCACCTGGATGGCTTTCAAGAGGATATTGTCTCCCATGAAGGGATTCATACTAAAAATCGTTGCCATCAGAGAGCCTGCCAGCGCCGCAGTGCCGCAGGCAATCACCGTCGCCGTAGCCGCGATGCGGTGGGTGTCAATGCCCTGCAAGGCGGCCCCTTCCGCATCCTGCGCCACTGCCAACATCTGCTGCCCCACCTTGGTCATCTGGATCATGTAGGTCAAGGTCATCAGGAGCACCGCGCCGATCCCGAAGGTGAGGATGCGTTCAGCATCCACTGAGATGAAGCCAACTCTCAAGATGCCCGGTACAAACGCAGGGATGGCCCGGGTGACGCCGCCGAGAGTCACTTCCACAGTAGTCTGGAGGATGATGATGAGGGCAATTGCCATCACGATCATGCGGGTTGGAATGGTTTTGAAGGGTCGAAAGCAGAACCGCTCCAGGAACAGCCCGGAGGCGCCCACCAGGATCACCGAGAGCACCAGGGAGAACCATTGGTTCAAACCCAACCCAACTGCAAGCCCGTAGGTGACGTAGGCGCCGATCATATAAATAGCACCATGAGCAAAATTGAATATGCCCATGATGCTAAGCTGGAGGCCAAAACCGAGTGCTACCAGGATGTAAATCGACGATAACACCAGGCCATTCACCGTGCACGTTATGAGTGTATTCATCAGCTAATGTTTATCACTCCACAGGTTGCAAGCTATGACCTCAACGGGTCAGACCGCCCCCTGGCGGCCTGACCCGCTACGAACCAAGGTATCTGCAATCTTACCATTTGACGGATAAGGTTGTCAGACTGGATCCCTCTAAGGGGAAAAGATCACGGCATGACAATGCCTTTTTCCCATGTACCCCACGATAACACGTTGTTTTCAAGCCTCAGGATGGGCAGCTGGGTGTATACGCTGTGGTTAATACCATAGGTCTGAAGACCGCCCATTGTTCCAGCACCGAACACGGTGTCGATGGAAGTCGCCTTTTCCCATGACGCTGCCACAACCTGTGGGTCAAGGCTTTGGGCTTTCTCTATCGCCTGTACCATCGTATAGATGGCATCGAAGCCTTGCGCCATCATCATATCAAAGCGGCCAATTTCAGGATCGGCGACCGCCATGGCGATTACCTCTTTGGTGATCTCTGGTGCATCGGGAACTGTAACCAGCTCAGAGATACCATGCCCGAAGAAGTTGGTCGATGCTTCTGGACCGGCGATCTTCATGATGTCTTGCGGTGGGGTCATGGAGCACACGAAAATGGGTCCAGTGAAGCCCATCGTCCGCAGGTTCTTGAGCATCTGGCCCATATAATCGGTAGGACCATTGCCCAACATGACAGAATCTGCATCTGTCTCCAGTGCCTTTTGGGCGATCGGGGTGAAATCTACCGTGGGTGGAGCAAAACCGATGATGTCACCGACGATGGTGAGCTCCAGTGCTTCGGCAGATGCTTTTACCTGAGGTGTATTGGCCTCTATCTGGCCATCATCAATCAATACATAAGCGATGGTCTTAACTTCAGGGTGGATTTCCTTCAGATAGGTCATGGCGCTGATTTGCCCGGCAAAACTATCGGGGTTGGCAATAAAGGTGAATTTCCTGTCAGGGTTCTGTTCAGCCTCGGTGCCGTTGTTGTAGATGCTGGCGTAGAGCACGCCCGCTGGCTCGGCTACCTGCCCGATCGCGGCGGTCAGGGGGGGTGGACCACTGCCGGTAACAAATCGGACGCCCTCGTCCTGGATCAGCTTGGTGGCAGCCGCAGAAGCACCATCTGCCGTCCCCTTGTTATCTTCGAGCTTGATCTCGACCATATAGGTCTCACCGTTGATGGTGATCCCGCCGTGGTTGTTAACATATTGCTGCGCCAGGTAAGCACCACTGGCAGCTAGCTTGAGATTATCAGATGATGCACCCGTCAGTGTCTCGATTTCGCCAATAACCAACGACTTCGGCGTGGGAGTGTTCGCAGCCGCGGCTGGCGGATCGGTTGGAGCTGCTGTCGGTGATGCACAGGCGACCAGGAGCATGGTAAACAGGACGAAAATGATCGTCGTGCTGAAAAATCCCTTTCTAAAGGTTTTCACTAGGTTCCTCCTAATAGGATCTTATCGAAAGTTGGAAGGATTTTGATAAAATCCTTCGTCGATTACAAGGAAGTACATTCTCCTTACCAAGTACGTACTTTGCGTAGTCATTACGCATACATCCTCATCCTCACTCCGTCATTATTTTCGATCTCACCTCCGTTCCATCTTTGCTAACAAAAAAACCTGAGCCAAACAACGTTTTATGGTCAAATTCTTAGGCAACAACATCGATTCTTGTTACCAATAGACTGGCACCCCGCATGAAATCAGTTCTTCGCAGGGATACTTGGTGATTACTTCATGTCCGTCTTCTGTCACCAATACCTCTTCCTCAATCCGTGCGCCATGTTTACCATCTGGAGTTTGGGCATAGGTCTCCATAGCGATCACCATCCCCTTTTGCAGGGTGAACGGGTTCTCGAGGGAGCACATCCGGCTGATGAACGGTCGCTCGTGGATGGACAGGCCTATGCCGTGCCCGATTGCCATGCCGATCGCCTCAGCTTCCGAGCTCAGTCCCCAGGTGGTGCATTCCGGCCAGCTCAATGCTATTTCCCGCGAGGTCACCCCTGGTTGCACCATCTCGATCGCCTGGTACAGCCAGTCGTATGCCTGGTGGTAAGCTGCTTTTTGATCGGTGGTCGGTCGACCACAGATGAATGAGCGGTAATAACACGTGCGGTAGCCGTTGAAGGAATGGATAACGTCAAAGAAGACGAAGTCACCCGGTCGGATGATCCGGTCAGAAAAGACGTGCGGATGTGGGCTGCTGCGCGGTCCGGAGACGACGTTCACACATTCCACATCGTCCGAGCCCAGGCTGTAGAGGGTCTGGCAGACCAGACCGACCAGCTCGTTCTCCTTGATCCCCGGTCTGATTGAGCGCACCAGGGTGTCGTAGGCTGCATCCGCCATCGAGGCGGCGGTTTTTAGCAGCTGCACCTCATCCGCCGATTTGATCAGACGGGCGTCCAGCAAACTATCCTGGGCGTCGATGATGGTCTCAATTCCAGCCCGATGCAGGGCATCCAGCAGGACGATATCGGTGAGATCGATCGCCAGGGGCTCATTCTCCACCCCGTTGTCGGCCATGATCTCCTTGACCGTGTTGGCCAGCCTGTCAGCAACCCCGTCGCAGTTGGGAATGCCGCCGCGAGACCAGGTTACCGCCGGGCGCACACGGTCGGCGATCCACGGGGAATACAGCCGGCGGGCAGCTCCGGCCGAACCCGACTCGAACAGAATGGGTTCACCACCTCGCGGTAGAACTGCGTAGCGGTGCATTTTATCACGCGCCCATTCACCGATATGGACCCCGGTGAGGTAGCGTATATTATTGAAGTCAAAGCATAGGTAAGCGCCGATTTGTTGTTGAACCAATTGCTCCTTGGCGCGGTTAAGCCGGTAAGTACGCAGCCTATCGTAGTCAACCCTGGTTTCCCAATCTACACCCATTACTCCCCAAGACATAAGTTGCTCCTTCCTGATAGCTTCATGTGGAACTCGATGTGCCAGGACTGTCGCTAACGGCCAGCCTTAAAGAGCCTGGCGGGCCTACCTGGGTAGTCAACAGCATTTCTGCTGTATGTGTTTCTTAAAGGGCATATACGTCCAGTTAATTATTGGTAAAAACCGCCACAGGCGTCACCTGGGAGGCTCCCAACTCGCGCGATATGCGGCAGGTAGCTTCGATCAGCTTGTTCAGCAGCACACCTACCCGGTCGTCTGGCACGCGATGGGTGGGAGCGACGATAGCAGCTGCAGCGACCACTTTTCCCTGGTGGTCGAAAATCGGGGAAGCCAGTGCGGTTACATCGGGGAAGGCTTCGCCCTTCTCGATGGCATACCCGTGTTCACGGATGCTGTACAGGCGCCTGCGGTAGTCGGCGGCATCCGTAACAGACCAAACAGTGAAAGCCTCCAATTTGCTGGCGGGTAGGATTTCATCGAGGACAGACTCTGGCTGGTAGGCCAGCAGCACCAGGCCGGCTGCACCAAAGTAGCACGGTCTGCGCACACCGATGGTGGTTGTGACCCGCACCGGTCTCTCCGGTTCTACCACCAACGTGCATACATGGTGGTCACCATCGAGGCTGGCTACAGCAATCGTCTCGTCAATTTCAGGCACCAGCTGCTGGAAGATTGGTTCGGCTTTATTGAGATAATTGATCTGCCTGCGGGCAATCGCACCCATCACTAAAAATTTATGTCCCAGCCGATAGACACTTGTCTCAGGATCCTGGACGATATAGTCAGACTGCGCCAGGGTAGCCAGTAAACGGTGAACAGTAGCCTTGGGAAGGCCGGTCTGGGCGCAGATCTCGACTAAACTCAACTCTGGAGCCTCCAGGGTAAAGCAAGATAACACATCCAACGCCCGCCTGACAGCTTTTACGCCCGTCGTAACATCGCTTAACTCATCCACTTGGTATTCCTCCTGAACGGTGATTCTTGGAACTCATCCATCACAATATGGAACAAGATACCGTACTATATCCTAAAAAAGTGCGCATATTTACTTGAAAAAATGAACTGCTGTTCCGAATTTATTGTATAATAGCATGTGTCTGATGCGCTGTCAATACTAAAAACCTGACAAATAACCATCGTCCACCCCTTGGAATGGCATTGGATCGGGCTTTTCCAGGGGAAATCCGACTGTTAACCGCTCTTACAGCCTGATGCAGCCGTTATTCGTCGTAATTCGAGGAAAATACTTGTAAATCACGCTGAAAATAACGAGATGATAGTCTATTTCTGGTATATAATAATTACATAAAGCACATCGATTAGTGGAACGGTATTCCAATTATTTTGTTGGCGCTGTGGGTAAATAAACCCAATCTCGTCTGAGGAGGTGCGCTTATGTCATGGGGAACGATGGCTGTCGACTGGGAAACCCGGGTTGACTATGACCGGCTGAGGCAATACCGGCTCGCTCGTGCCAGGGAGCAGCTGGATAAATACGGGATCGGCGCATTTCTTTGCTTTGAATTTTACAATATCCGCTATATCACCGGCGTTCACATCGGCGAGTGGGCCAGAGACAAGATGAACCGCTATGTCCTCCTGCCCCGCGGGCAAGACCCGATCATGTTCGAGATGGGAACCGCAGCCCTGGCACATAAACTATACTCGCCTTGGATTGCCGACCGAGTCCGCTATGCTCTACCCACCTGGACCCGGGCAGACACTACCAAGGGGGCAGAGATTGCCGGAAACCTGGCCCGCACGATCAAGGGTATGCTGACCGATTATGGGCTGGAAGGCGAACCCCTCGGTGTTGACGCGGCGGATGTGGTGTTCCTGGATGCCTTGCACCGCGCAGGGATGGAAGTGGTAGACGCCCGCTCCCCTATGCTGGACGCCAGGCTGATCAAGAACCAGGATGAGATCCAGCTGCTCAAGGTGGCCGCAGCCATGGCTGATGCAGCTTACGACACCATTGTGCGCGCCATCCGTCCGGGCATCCGTGAGAACGAGCTGGTGGCTGTGGCGAATGAAACTCTCTATCGCCTGGGGTCGGAAGATGTTGAGTGTGTCAATGTGGTCTCCGGTCCCCGCAGCAGCCCCCATCCACACGTATTTTCGGATCGGATCATTCGCCCCGGAGACCTGGTCTATTTTGACCTGATGCACGCCTACAATGGCTACCGCACCTGCTACTACCGCACCTTCATCTGTGGTCGCCCCACACCTGAGCAAAAAGCCGCCTACCGCCAGACCTACGACTGGCTGTATGACGCAGTGAGCGTGGTTCGACCGGGCATTACCTCGGCTGACATTGCTTCCCGCTACCCAACTTATGAGGCCTGGGGGTTGAACAGCGAGCTGGAAGCCAGGGGACTGGCAACCGGGCATGGCATCGGCCTGTCGATCCACGAGAAGCCGGGCATCAACCGCATCGAGTCGTTATCCAGCCCCTTCCCCATTCAGGAAGGCATGGTGTTCGCCTTGGAAACGTACGCCCAAACGCCGGATGGGCGCCAGGGCTGCCGGATCGAAGAAGAAGTGCTGGTTACAGCTACAGGCTATGAGATCCTCACGAAATACCCGTGCGAGGAGCTCATCTCCTGCGGCGTCCCTAAATATTGGTAGAGGAGGATGATATGAAAGCGATGGTACTGCGTGAATACGAACTGCCGATGCTGCCCGAAGAGAGATCGCTGGGCGATCCGGTGGGCGCTGAGGTCTTGCTGCGCATTCGTGCAGCCGGAGTGTGCGGGACTGATCTCAAGCTGTTCCGCGGCAAGAATCCTCGACTGAAGCTGCCGCTTGTTTTGGGGCACGAGTTCGCCGGTGAGGTCGTTGCCCTCGGACCCGAGGTGCGCCAGCGGCACATTGGCGATCGGGTGGTGGTCTATATGTACATGAATTGCGGCCAGTGTGAGCCGTGCCTGACCGGGCACGAAAACCTGTGCAGCAATCGGCGCGGTTTCTTCGGCTTTGACCGCGATGGGGGTTTCGCTGAATATGTGCTGGTTCCCGAAGCCAACCTGGTGCCCGTCCCAGAGGCGGTTTCCTTTGAAGAAGCAGCCATCCTGGGAGACGCCGTGGCAACCAGCTGGCACGCCGTGCGCACCCAGGCTGACCTGAAGCCCACCCAAACTCTCATGGTCATGGGACTGGGTGGACTGGGACTTCACGCAGTCCAGTGTGGGCGAGCCATTGGTGCTCAGGTCATTGCGGTCGATTCGGTGCAATCCAAGCTGGAAATGGCCAGGGAAAATGGTGCCCAATTTACGGTGAACGCAGCAGCAGGTGACTTCGTCCAGGAGGTCCGCAGCATTACCGGCGGTAAAGGGGTGGACGCAGTGACGGTTTTCCGCCCGCATGCCGAAGACATCGAGCCGTCGATTAAATGCGTCAAGCCGGGTGGTGCGGTGGTCATGGTTGCTTATATCGACATTGGCAAGACCCTCAACCTCGACCAACGATTCGTGCAGGGAATGGAAGTACGCCTGATGGGAGCGCGCGGCAATACGCGCCAGGAATTAGCCGAAGTGGTCCAGCTGGTCGCCCGAAAACAGCTGCGTCCGCTCATCGTCGGGCAATTCCCGCTGGAGCAGGTCAATGAGGCGCTGGCACAATTGGCAACCGGTCAGGTGATGGGGCGTATCGTCCTCGTCCCCTGATAGCGAAGAGCTGCATGCAGATGCCCAGGCTGGTCTGGGACAGTTTCAATATACAGCTTATTAATAAATCATCCCCACTGGATTATAAAAACTGCCTGCATCTATCGATATACAGGCTGTTTTATCATACTTAATAAGGTGCTTGGCAATTGTATACAAAATCGTGATTACCGATTTTTACAAGATTGTAAATCATCCCAGGAAATTAAAGGATTCGGTCACCACCTGGTATAGGTCTTCCACATCTGCGGCAGTATCAGCCGCCGCAAGTGGCGAAGGCCAAAACGTGAAGTGGAATAATTTTCCCGCCTGGATCAGAAACACATCCCGTGATCCCAGCATGCCCGGTACCACTTCCACCATTAAAGCTGCTTCACCGCCAACCGACTGCGTCAGGCGTGTCTGTGGCATGGGTACGTCACCGAGTTCGGCGATGAAATGATTCACTGCCTCATCCAGGGTCTGTCACTCAGGCAGGCTGGATATTTCCAGCGTCATCGAGGAATACAGCGGCTCAGGTCCGGGGCCGTAGGCGGGTCCAGAGATGGCAATTGGGCCGCGTTCATTCGTGCGGTGAAAGCGCACCGGGTAAGCAAAACAATAGCCATCTTCAGGGCTGTAAATCATACTTGTTCCGGGGATCGTGCACACATCCGGACCAGCTACAGTCACCGGTCCGCTGTAGGAGTTCAAGCTGCCATCTGCATTCGCCCGGTATTCATGGGTGTGACCGCCAGCATTTAAAATGATTCTCCAACCTGGCACGACCGTTTTTGTGCATTCCAGGGTCGCCGCGGGTGCCAAACCCAGGCAGCTATCGGGCCAATCTTGTTGGGCAATCTCGACGACGCTGATCGAGGCCAGGTCCATGCCCAGTCGGGTTGCCAGGTCTTCACGCGTTTTATCTGCCAGCACGCTTCAATGGGGGCAGGGTTGAACACTTCAGGGGTGGTGGTTGGAGATTCTGACGGCGGAATAGTAATTGAACGGACCAGGCTATCCAATTCGTCCAGGCTGGGGGTAAAGCTCGAGGCAGGCTGCTGGTCCAGCCGGGAGACAGTCCTGGTGAGATATTCCTGGTAATTGCCCGGATTGTCGGTCAGCGCCTGGGCATATTCAGCGCTGAATTCGGGACCAGCCTGCAGCTCAGGGTGGGTAACCGGCAGGACTGCGGCGACATAGAATTTACCGTCGCTGCTCAACCCCTGGAAGGTGTAGATCAGCTGGCTATTATTGATCGGCACCGGATCCGGTTGTATTGGGTCAGGTAGCGCACACCCGTGCCGCTCTCGAAATCCAAGAATTGCAGCTGGGGATGCATCACCTGCAGCGAGTTGTACAGGGGCAGGAAGGGCAAGGTATCCCCAACCTGCTGGCTTTGAAGCAGCGCTTGAAGGTCAGCACCTTCGTTGCCCATATTTTCGTTGTCGGTTCCCCGCCATATAAAGCTGCCTTGCTGGGGCCACTTTATACCGTTGTATTAGGGCATCAAGACAACGGTGCGTGGGTCGATTTATGGCAGTTCGTGATCGAGCCGTTACCGGATGGTGCTTCCCGCTTGGTCTTGCGCACGCGCACAAACATGACCGGTGGAATCTGGAGCATCATCCATCCCGGCGTTTTCATCATGGAACGGGGGATGTTACTCGGCATCCAGCATCGTGCCGAGGCGATGGCGGGTCAATGACCCACCTGGAATAAATCTAAATCCGGCTGCATTCCCTGTCTGTGCCTGCGATGTTCTACAGCCGGGTTCTTTTTCCAGTAATTACGGCATGAGGATCTACCGCTCAACCGGTCTGTTTTGTATTCCGTCTTGCCCTATCAGCCATCCTGGTGAGAAACTTTCCCATCGTCACTCTAAAATGGTAGCTTATCCATACCTGAATGCGGTTGCCAATCCCAGGTGCAAGCACAGGGCGTTTCTTGCCGACCAATTTTGCCATTCCTCGACCGACAACTTCAGGGTCTGCCATCATTTCAGCCGGCACACCGAAAGGCGCTGCCGATTTCGTACGCGTGAGTGGAGGGTGCATCACATTGAACGCAATGCCTTGTTTGGCGTATTCCAATGACAGGGTGCGTGTCATCGATTCGATTGCTCCCTTGGTGGAGGTGTAGCCGATCATCCCGGGCATGCCGGTGAAGCCGACCCCCGAGCTGACGTTATGCACCACCCCATGTCCTTGTTTTTTCATTACTGGCAGTACGGCACGGATAAGGTTGAGGTAGCCATAATAATTGACCTCGAACTCACGCCGAATGTCATCCATGGAGCGTTTTTCAAAGATGGTAAATAAAGCCAGGCAGGCATTATTGATCAGGATGTCCACGCCGCCCCAGCGGGCGACAACCTCATCTACCACGGCTTGCACCCGTTGTGGGTTGGTCACATTACACACGATGGGGAGGAAATTATCGGCTTCCTCATCCAGATGCGACAGGGAAACGTCCAGTGCGGCAACCTGATCACCCATCGCCAGCAGGGCATGGGTCATTGCCAGTCCAATGCCGTTATTGGCTCCGGTGATAATGATTCTCCGTGGCATGAACGCCTCCTTACCTCAGCATCGCTTCCAATTCGGTCACTTCATCTCGCCAGCCGTATACATGCTTGAGGTTCTCTTCTAATTTTACTGCGTCCTTCTCATAACCCTTCGCCAGCTCCACCAGGTGGTTGTAATATGCCGTAAGTTTGGTAAGCTCTGGTACGACCACTTCACCTTCACCTCGCAGGCTTCTTTCTAACTGTTCCAACACCGCCAGCCATTCCTCCGCACTCATCCCGGCGGTTTTACGGAAATCGCGTATCACCCACTGCCGTTCGAAGATCGAGCGATGCTTCCAGCCCTCAGATTGTTCTTTTAGGGTCTGGTGGACCTTCTCACACAGGCTCGCAGCCTGCACGCGTTTATCAGCATTCACCTGAATGGTGTCCTGCTCGCCTCCCGCGCTTCCATAATTAATATCAGCCGCTTTCAATGCCTGCAGGGATGATATCTCCATCCCTTTAAACCGTTCGGCAAAAACGATGCTGAGGGCGAACCCTACCCCGGCTTCCTCAACGGTAAGTAATGCATTCTTATTCAGCTCATAAAACTCCTTCACGCTCATGCCCATTTGTGGGGCAAGCCTGACCACCGCATCACTGGCGGTTTGGGTCGGCACGAGCCCGGGACCGATAGTGTATGCGAACACGCCCGTTCCCTCCAGCTCAGCATCCAGCGTGTTTGCCAGGTGCACCTGGGCGGCCTTGAAAGTCTCGTACCCACCCAGGAAAGCTGTCCCTGTGGATGACACGCAGGCGAAGGTCCCATGATGGCGGCTGATCATATCCGGTAAAAATGTGCGCGCCATCAGCACTGGTCCGCGCAGGTTGACCTGGTAGCTCTGATCCCATTGATCGATGGGCACGTCCTGTACTTTTCCCAAAACCGCAATGGTGGCATTGTTGATCACTGCATCCACCTTGCCAAAACGCCGGATGGATTGGTGGTACAGCTCCTGCACACTGGTTTCATCACCGACATCGGTACGGATGAACAGCACTCTCTGCATACCAAATTCTTTTCCGAGCGTTTCGGATACATTCAGACCATTAACATCGTTAATTTCGGCGATGATGACGTTGGCACCCAGCCATAGAAGTGAGCGCGCGGCTTCGAATCCGATCCCACCACCTGCCCCGGTGATGATGACCGTCTCGCCCGGTAGTGCATTTGGTTTGAGTCCAAGCTGTGAAATAATGGCAATACTCATTGCGATTTGTCCCTATCCATGTTCTCCGTTAACCAGTTTTAAACGCCTTCTTATCCTTCTTGCACTGCTTCCAGATGACTTCCCGCCCGGTGGCGACACCACCTGGTACCCCACCTCCGGGATATACCCAATGACCGACCATCCAAAAGTTGTCCAGTAGAGGCAGCGTCTTGGGGATTTTAGCCATCGCCTGCGTGGGGGTCAGCTTCCAGCCGGTGATACTGCCTTTCCGGTTGCCGGTCATCCGCTCGAAGGTCAGCGGAGTGGCCACATTGACCATTTCCACGTCTTCTGAGATACCTGGCCATACCTGCTCGATGGCATCCTGATAGGCCCGGGCAACGTTCTCCTTCTCGATTTCGTATGCACAGCGGTCTGACTCAAGCGACTTCCAAAACTGGTGATCGGTGAAGATTGCTGAAGTCAGCACGGTTTTTCCTTCCGGAGCAAACGACGGGTCATCATTGCGGATGCGGATGGGGATCATTTTATGTTCTTCCCCGGCGATGATCACAGGTCTGTTCAGCTCGAAGGCATTTCCTTCCACCGAGAAGGGATAATCTGGGAAGGTTCGCTTTACGCCAGCGCTCACGTAGATCACCGACCGGAATGGTACCCAGGTATTATAGCGCTCGCGTAGCTGCTCATCGGTAAATTTTCCTTCCAGCAGCTTGAATATCGTGGTGTATCCATCCGCACCTGATACGACTACATCGGCGCGCTGCTCGCTTCCATCCATGAATCGCACACCCACCGCCCGCCCATCTTCGACCAGGATTTTTTCCACACGAGACCGGTACTGCACCCTGCCGCCAAGCTGCTTGTAGCGTTTTTCGAGGCTGAGCGCCAGTGGCAAGGACCCACCCAGCGGGTATGCGGCCTGATTCCGATACATAAAGCCCATCTGGGAAAGCACCATGTAGAAGACGGAAAAATCCGGCTCAAACAAGTTGAGCAGGGCTTCATGCAGCAGTGGACTGTGGAAGCGCTCCGCCAGCTCCTTTACCGTGAGTTTGCTCCACTTCTGCAGATCCTTCACCAGCGGCATCATCCCAACGATAAATTTCATCCAGGCTATTGTTCCAGCTTCATATTGCTCGATTTCTGGGGGCTTGAAGCGGATGCCAAGACGTACCCCATTGGCTAACTCATGGATCACTCCTGCATCTTCCGGAGCGAGCTCCAGCAAATGTTTTTCGAGACGGTCAGGGTCGCAGTAAAAATTTACCTTGCGCCCATCACAGGCATGGTATACAGCGTAACGGTCATGTTGTAAAAACTCCCGTCCTTCGAGCAGGCCGACTTCTTCCCAATAGCGATTCAGAAAGAATCCCGGACCAGAACCAGCCAGCCAGTGGATGCATAGATCGACCAGGTAGCCCTGGCGTCTCCAGGCTGTGACGAGACCGCCCGGGATTTTGTGTTTTTCGACGATCCACGTCTGGTAACCGTTCATTTGTCCGTAAATGCCTGTGCATAGCCCGGCAACGCCTGCCCCAATGATCAGGATGGTTTTTTGAGTCATGTCTCGTTCTTCTTCCTTTCCAGAAATTAATCAGGTTTTGTAGTTTTGATATTCATTGTATTACCAAATATCTCTGACTTGAGGTGGATGCAAATAATGCCTGATGAATAGATTCCAGGGAAAAATGCTATTCATTTGATTGAGCCATCGGTGCTTCCAGATGCCTGATGATCAGGAGAGTAATAACAAACTCAACAGCAACGAATATGGCAAACGCCTCCGGGCTGGTGGTCACCGGGAACAAGGCGGTGTTAAGAATGTTGAAGCTCAAATGGAATGCAACCGGAAGCAGCAGGCTGGATCGGCTATGGTTAAAGAACCAGGTGATATAGAACGTCCCGAACAGGATAAATATGAGATTTAGCGCAAGATAGGTCCATCCAAACTGGTCGAAGGTATCCAGGAGAAGCCAAAACGGGATATGCCAGGCAGCCCACAGGAATCCCAGGATCAGGCTGGCTTTGATGGCGCTCATACCATGCTGGAGGGATGGTAAAGCCACCCCACGCCAGCCAATTTCTTCGCCCAGGGTGGCGATTGCCAGGAAGATGATGTTCACCATCAATGCCGAGACCGAGGTCACGACTGCCGGACTGATCGGTGGTTGACCTCCCATGGTATTAAATAGCAAACCGGTTAATCCCAACAGGGCCGGTTGGACCAAGACCGCTGCCACCCACCAGACCCAGCCAACCCTCCAGATTCCCAGGCGGCCCAATAGTGCCCGGATTGCAACCCTTCCACCTGCACGACTCGTCAATATCAAGGCACAGACAGCCGGCATTAAAACACCCAACAGGCGGACAATAATGCTGAATCCTTCAGGGATGTGCAGCGGGCCGATCCCGAAGTGGGATAGGACGAGCGGGATCCAGATCAACCAGGACAGCAGGTAAGTTAAGCCAAAGAAATGGTACGGGTTAATGGGTTGTGTTGCACGAGTAGCCGGTTTGATCGCCATTTTTTCTACTCTTAATCGAGATGGGGTGTACTTTTTTTCGTCCAGGGCTATCCTGACAACCGTAATTTCAAATGATCGTTCCGGTAAAAGGTTTTTCTAAAAAAGGACCACCACGAAATTCATTGCGGCATGCAGGAACATCGCCGGATAGATACTATCGGTCTTGGCACGCGCATACCCGTACATGACTCCCCAGATACTGGCATTGAGCACCTGGATGGCAATGAATTGGATCGGGACGCCGGCAAAGAAATTATTGGCATGCAGCAAGCCAAATGCCAGCCCGCTCAACAGGACCGTCAGGGATGTGCTGGTTTTTTCTGAGTAGAACCTGCTTAATATCTTGAGCAGCAAGAAGAAGACCAGCCCGCGCCAAAATGTTTCTTCAACGATTGGGACGATAACGATCTCAGTCACCAGCCATTGATTTCCACTGTAGGGTGTCGTGCTGTTGGTCAGCCACAGGTACGCAGCGACGACACCGCAATTGGCGATCAGCATGAACAGCAGCATGCGCCGGTGTTGCCAGGTCTTCCCAATTTGGAACCCCAATAAGCGTGGCTTCCAGATGACCAGCGGCACCAACAGGATTATCAAGTGGAGGCGTGAAACCACTCCCCACAGCGAGGCTAGCCAGGCAGAGGTTCCCACATTCGGGAACCAGCTATTACTGAACTTGTAATATACATTATCAACCAACAAAAAGGTGGCCACGAAGGCTAGTACACCGACGAACACTAAAATCGCATAGGAGATCTGCCTGTAATTTGCAGAGGGTTTTGCTTCGATCAAAGTATTATTCATTGCAAGTCCTTTCATTAATAGGGAAGTATGGTCGTTCCGGCTTTGCTTGCGATGAGCGATAATATGGCTCCTTAACGGGTCCAGGCTTGTGCCAAATCCCTTTTGCCGCATTATGATCGAAACGCTCACTAAATCCAGCCCCAGGACGATTGCAAACATTCCAACCAGCAGCCATTGTCCAGATTGGGCAAAGTAACCAGGGCTGACGATGGTGGTGTAGGCGAGCATGCCCGCTGCAAAGGTGGCCAGGTTGTGTGCCCAGGCAGCCTGGCTCAACAAGCCAATCCCGCCCACGATCAGGCAGACGGCGGTGACGAGTTCAGCCGCCAGGTGAAACACGAGCGCGATCGGTTCGGTCTGAATCTCGGGGACGGAGCCAGACGCCAGAAAAAAAGACCACTGGCCGAACATCAGCACCCCAACCAGAATGGAATACCAGGCAGAAAATTTTATAAATTTCCCATCGGCAGATCGAAAGGTTTGCCGGGTACGGTCGGAATAAGACAGGGTTTGTTCCATGAATAATCTCCGTGGGTGGGGTGATGGTTGGCAAATGGATGGTAAATATATGATAACTTTTTTGAAAGAATAACTCCCCCACCTCAGGGGGAGTTTATAACTGGTCAAGTGGATAGGTTTACCTGTTTACTTTTACATAATAGATATAAGACAAAAAATCCGAGCGGACAAGGTCCGCCCGGATCCATCTATTCTCAGTTGATTTACTTAACTTCGATCGAGCTCATCATCGCATCGAGCTGGGTCAGGTCAGGGGTGAAACTATTTCCGGCCGCAGTATTGAGGCTATTGATCACGTTCGCCAGGTAAACTGGGTAATCACTGCTGAATTCCAACGGTATATTGTCCGTGGCATTTTCGTCCGCCGGTAAGCTGGGATGGTTGACCGGCAGCACTGCAGCCACATAGTATTTCCCATCGCTGGTCAGCCCCTGGTAGGTGTAGATCAGTCTGGAGTTGGTGATGGGTACGATGGCTTGAGCGAACTCAGTCAGGTAGCGCAGACCCTGGCCGTTTTTAAAGTCGAGGTATTGTACCTGGGTGTGCATCACCTGCTGTTCGTTCCCCAGTGGCAGGTAGGGCATATTCGGGATCTCCTGCGGCGACTGGAGCAAGGTTTGCAGCGATGCGATCACCTTAGCCGCACCTTCATTGACCTGCCCAAGCTCCTGTACGGGGTAAATGAAGATCTGGGGTTGTATACTGGAGTTATTTACAGGGAAACCCGGCAGGGTGACCAGGGTATACTCGGGCAGCACCTCCCAATAAGGGGCATCCGAGCTAGCAGCTACGGCTGCGACCGTCCCGGTCTGGATGCTTTTGGCGAGGCTGCCGGTGTCCATGGAAAGTTGGGGCGAAACCGCCACAGTAGGTACTGCCGTTGCCTCAGGCATTGTCGTCGCAGTTGCTGCCGGTGCCATCGTTGCTGTAGGTTCCAAGGTTGCAAGCGGAGCAGATGTTGACGTGGGGTTGGGCAACGTGGTTGTAGATATGGCAGGTGTACACGCCGATAGCATGAGCGCACCCGCCACGAGGGCGGTTAGCATATGCGTCATAGGTCTGGATTGCGTATTAGCGAACATTTTATTCTCCTTTCTTCGGTGTACCGAAGTTGATTTCAGTTTAACAAAATCATTGAGCAATGTACCTTACCGAAAGAAGAGTCTTCGCCTGTCCAGGTGGATAGTTTATAGCGCTCCAAATGAGATGTGTATATTACAAGGGAGGAGTTTTTCAGCAATACCCATATCATTCGAAGAGCGCAAAATCTCCAACCAGTGATATTCCCTGCTGGGTTTTACCAATCATATTAATTGAGTTTATCCTTCTCGCAGGAATTCCTGCTGTTCAGCCCGGATATTTGGTAACGCGACAGGCCGAGACCATCTGATAAATGTGGCTTTGCAGATCCCACTAAACATTGAGCTTCACAAGCAGTATTGAATTGGTTCCAACGGCAATAGCGAGCTGGTCGGAATTCGGATCCAATTATTTATTTTCTGCTTTCAGATCCTTAACAATCGCATTGACAATCTCCCTGGCCAGGTAATCGAAATAACCCGGACTTGAGATGATGCCCCGGGATGTGTCGGAAAATGTGTACTGACCACTCTGGTACAGGCTTGCCAGATCTCCGGTGTGTTTAAATTCGACCGGCTCTCTCAGGCGGAACGAGATATCTCCATCCGATGCATACGCTACACTCACGTTCAGGGCGGCGCGGGCAACAATTGGGGACCAAAAGATATCTTTCTTTACAATTTCTACCCATAGGATTGGATTTTCAGTTGTGTTCTCTATATCGATGAGGGATTCGATTTCTCCAAATTAAGGATCTCTCTGCAATTGAAGGGTTAATTCTTTTCGTAAAGCAGGCGCCAATCTATTCTCTCCAGTAACTTATAAACCTGTTTTTACAGGCTGGATTGGTTGTAAGGATTCTGTCCTTCCAGTCGATGAAACCATACTGGAATTATCAACCAGCTTGCTTGACATAGCCCTAAAATTTACAAAGCTAAATGCAGCCGCGGTTAGACATATCACTAATGCGATGCCTGACCAAATGATCCAATGTTTGGATTTCATTTCTACGCCGTTATAAAAAACATGTCTCGTTATCCGAGGCGGTAGGCTTGGAACTGCCTATAGTTGGGCTTTTAACCAAGCAATAATGACCCCAACTGCATCCGTGTCAAGCATCACATCATCAGAGCCATAGCTTGCCATAACCTCGGCAGGGGTGAGCTGTGAGCGGGGTCTGGGCTCGAATTTCAATACATGATTGGCAGTTTCTGCATAGGATACGGAGATATTGCCGTGATCCGCCACCACCGCCTCGAACAGGGGACCGTCCGTCTCCCAGTCAACCTGGGTATCTTTCTTGCCAATCATAATCAAAACCGGGATGGTGACTTTGGCTAAGTTTGCGACTGGATTGTATACCCACAATTCCCGTGAGAAGGGCTGGTTGACCGGTTGTGTAATTGCCAGGATCACCTGGCGTAATCCCTCAGGCAGATTTTCATTCACTGGCACCGGACGCTCCGCGATGAATTCCTTCATCGCTTCATCGTATGCGGAGAGCATCGCATCCCCTCCAGGTACTGCCCCCAGCTGTGCTGCGATCTGGTCGTGAGCCAATTCGCCTGTGGCTCGAGCAAACGCGGAGGTCAAAATCATTCCGGCTAAAGGTGAATTTTCTCTTTGCGTCTGGTAATTGAGCGCATGAACGCAGCCTTCGCTGTTGGTCAGGACAAATATTTTTTCTTTATCTACATCCTGGTTTCTGATCAGAAAGCTTACTCCACCTGCCAGCTCAGCGGTATGACCTTGCATGCTGATTTTGCCCGCCATGAGTTTTACATTTTCATTAACATGAGGGCCTGACGCCCGCTTATCATAGCGCAGGGTGATAAAACCTTGTTGGGTCAACGCCTTGGCGAGTAAGGCGCCGCTGCCATTGGTCCCCGGGATCAAGGGGGTGTTCCAGTTGCGGTCGGTCGGACCACTACCGGCGACAAAGATCACTGCCGGAAACGGTCCTGCACCAGCTGGGCGGGTCAGGGATGCGTCGACATTAATTTCATCCACTTTCCAGGTTACGGATAATTCGTTCATATTATTATTAGCAGGCATCTTATCCTCATTTCTTCAATCGGGTGGTGTGTAAATTAAATCACAACATTTCGTGGAACAGTGTTGATTACGTTCACATCTACGGCCCTCTTTGGCGAATATAATCGCTCACCTCCACATTAAAATCAACCTCTTCAAGGGTAAACACTGCCCAGGGTTTTCCCTGGTCAAGCCATATAGCCGACCCGGTATCACTCAGCTTTGTACCAGGAATGTTCTTCCCGGGGATATTTTTGGTAATCCACAGGATTTTCTTTGCCTGTGCACCGGCATCGCGATAACGCATGGCTTCCATGGTGTCTAATAAACCGGTCTGAGGGTCGAAGCGCACGACAAAATTTTCTTCACCGTTTCCAAAGGGAATGTACAGGAGGGCTGTCTTCTCATCCACGGCTTCCCAGCGCACACGTCTGTCCGTCAGCCACACCGAAGGGAACCAGGAAGCTTCTGCCCAGAGTCCCAACACTGCCCCTTGGGTTATTCTGGGGTCGTTATCGTACGTCGCCACAGGAAGCTCAAAATGACTGTTTCCATCCACGTAACTCTCATTAATTTTCATGAGCGCTATCCCAAACCAGGTGGCCTCAATGTAATGACGGTAATCCATTCCCGTATTGTGCACGAAGATAAAACGCGCTGGCATCTTGAATCCCATCGGGCTCAGGAAGGCACGTCCCTTGATGACCACCGTTTTAATCACCGGCACCTCATCGCCATATACCGTCCGGTAAAAACGCTCTACCGGTGCGGGCAGCCCCGATGGCAACGGGATGGTTTCCAGCTGCTGCGATTGCTGCGGGAAGGCTGCGAAGGACCTGGGTTTGACCTTTAATCCCAACCAAAGCACGATACTGATTCCGGCAACGATCGCGGCAATAATCAGGACTGTTTTCATAAAATCTCCACTGTACCAATCCCATCACATCAGAGGGATTGCGAAAGCGCGGTTAACAACAAGACCAGGATGCCAGCGAACATCATCAATTTCGAGTATAGGGAGAACGAGGCAAGAGCCTGTGAAGTGTCAGGGTTTGACCTCACCTCAGCCCCCACGCGTTTGATGCCATTGAACCAGAACCCGATCCCCAGCATACCCACGATGATGATATGTTTTACCAGCATGAATATACTCCACGAGTTGCCAAAATTTCCTAAACCGAGATAGTTGGGATCGGTAAGCATCAGGTAGATGCCTGTGATTAAGAAAATCAATAACGCGGCATACAACCACCCCCGGCTGCGCATGGAGATTTCACTGAGAATGGTCCCACTCACCGGGTTAGCCTGGTTGTTCTTAAAGACCGGCAGACAGATCAAGGTGAGTATCAGGTAGTAACCGATCAAGACGGCAGTCCCCAGGGAGTGAAGCCAATACGAGAGCGGGATTAAGATTTGTGACGTGGTCATACTCCTTTGCTTTTAGGCGGTGTGTTCCTGCCGTTAATTCTAATATGCCACGTTTAGGAACATGGCAATTGTAGCCATATTCATCAGTATATGTACCACCACGAAATACGGCAGCAGCCTGGGTCGCCAATGGAACGCAATACCAATCAGTATGGCGAAGGGAAAGAACATCAACGCCCGCCAGGCGATGAAGCGACCATCGAATAGAAACGGCATGGCAATGTGCTGCAGCCCAAGCATCAGAGCGGGGATGGAAATTGCCAGCCACTTTTTCATGCCTTGCAGCTCAAATCGCGGCATGACGTAACCAAAATAGGTGGGAACTTCGGTTAATCCCTGTGCAATGGGAAAGGCGATCAGGGCGATATAGGCTGCCCAGTGCGGTAGCGGCCGGATGAATAAGTCTGCCGTGGCTGCTGAGTCACCAAACAATGCTTGTCCCAGCCATACATTCGGCAGATAGGTCATAGGAGCGGTAAGGATGGTCAGTCCCAGCAAGGCGAGTAGATCACCCAGGATATGTTTACGATCGATGCGGAATATATCCCAATAATTTTTTCCATCCGCCCGAAAGACGTTCAAAAGAAGGACAAAGCACATCCCATCGGCAATGGTTACCGTCAGCGGCCACCAATTTGCGCTCTTTTCCCATGCCTGGGTGGATCCGGCGATGAAAAATATGATGGCAAACACTGCCTGGACCAGGAAAAAGAGTGAGATGCGAGAGAAAAGCATCAACCAGGGTGCCTTTTTCGAGAGTGCCGTTGCAGCCAACTCTGGCATGGATACTGCTGTCTGTGATTTCTCGCGGGTTGCAATTGCCGGTTGTATCCTCTTCATTGCGTCCATGTTCGCCTCCTAGCTAAGGGATAGCATTAGTATATTTCTACTTCGGCGAAAATTCACCTGTCGACGGAGGAGTATAGTCCTAGCCACGTGGCTAGGTTTTATGTTTGTTTTATCAGGTAAATGTTCTGATATGTGGCTGCAATTATGAATATTCAGGTTATAGATTTATTGTTAATATGCGTTAGCCTGATCATAAATATCTTTATATCCTACCCAATGATAAGGCAAATCTCAAAGGGCCGAAAATATACCCATTAATAATGCTTTCCCAAAAAAGGAGGTAAAATTCTAGGGTTATGCCCGGTAATACCAGACTGGTCAAAACTGTCATATCGAAACCCCACCCAATAATATGAATTCCTTCAACCATTCAGAGGCTAGTTTTCGCGCTATCTTTGAGTCAGCTGTGATTGGCATCGGCATCGTGAACCTTAAAAACGAAATAACCGATGTCAATCCCGCCCTATGTCGCCTGCTTGGGTATTCGCGTGAGGAGCTGATCGGCAAGTCACCCATTTCCATGATCAAGCAGCAAGATGATCTTGAACCGATGCCCAAAATCGCTGATTTCTTATCTGGCACGCCTGACCACATTTCAGCGGAGATGATCTTTATCCGGAAATCGGGCGAAACATTTTGGGGTCGTTTGTCCATTTCTTCCGTACTCGATGACAAGGGCAGGCCTCTTTACCTGATCGGGATGCTGGAAGATATTGATGTACAAAAACGCGTCCAGGCTGAACTAGCTGCCTCAGAACAGCATTTCCGTGCAGTATTCGAGAATTCTGCCATTGGGATCAGTCTGATCGGCCTGGACCGGAAGCCCCTTGCCATCAATAAATCTCTGCTCAACATGACGGGTTATGAACGTGATGAGCTGATGCAGCTGACCGGCCGGGAGCTTGGCTATCCGGAAGATGCCGAGATCGGCTCCCAGGAATTTTGGGATGTAGTGAACGGGAAGAGAGAATTCATACCAGATCGAAAAGCGCTACGTCCGTAAAAATAAGAGTATTTATTGGGCTCGCTTAACTGTATCAGGCGTGCATGGTGCAGATGGTAAGCTTCAATACCTGGTCTCCATGACTGAAGATATCACCAGTCAGAAATTCGCCCAGGAAGATCTGCAAGAGTCTGAAGGACGGTTCAGGGCAATATTTGAAAATGCTGGCATCGGGATCGCTCTCGTGGGCATGGACCGCCGCCCTTTAGCCATCAATGATGCCTTTGTGCACATGTCTGGCTACAACCGCCAGGAGCTGCTGGGTTTAAATGGCATCGATTTAAGTGTCCCCAGCGACCTGGGTTTGGGACTCCCCGAGCTGGATGACCTGATCAGCGGGAAAAGGAACTCGTTTCAGGTTGAGCGGCGCTACATCCACAAGAGTGGTAGACCATTCTGGGTAAGGCAGACAATTTCAGCAGTGCGTAAAACGGATGGTCAGGTGGTTTACCTGGTCACCATGGTGGAAGATATCAACCAGCAGAAACAAGACCAGGAGACACTGCGAGAATCAGAGGGCGCGCTTTAAAGCCATGTTCGATAATACATCGGTAGGTATCGCCATGACGGACCTGGACCGCAACATTATTCAGATTAACGAAGCCGCGGCGCGCATTACCGGTTACACCCATGATGAGCTGCTCAAAATTAATCCGGTTGATTTAGCCATCCCATCTGACCGTTTGATCGGTCAGGCTGCACTGCTAGACATGATCGACGGTAGGACCAACAACATGACGGTCGAACGCCGTTACATGCGTAAAGATGGTGATATCTTCTGGGGTCGTGTGACCTACTCGCTCGTTCGCAACCTCCTTGGGAACCCCCAATACCTGATTGGATTAATCGAGGACATCAACCAGGAAAAACTGGCTGCCGAAAAACTGGCCATCCAGGAAGCGGAATACCGCCGAGCACTCGAGCAGCGCGTGGAAGAGCGGACGCGGGAGCTCAGTGAATCCAACCTGCGCCTGGTAAATGAGATCGAGCAACGGCAGCTGGCTGAAGATGCACTAGCCTCCAAAGCCGTCGAAGATGCGATTGTGGCAGAACGCACGCGCCTGGCGCGTGACCTGCACGATGCGGTGACCCAAACATTGTTCTCCGCCAGTTTGATCGCGGAAGTGCTGCCTGAATTATGGGAGCTGGACCCCGAAGAAGCGCGTAAGAGTAATGAGGAGCTGCGCCAGCTGACCCGTGGTGCCCTGGCGGAAATGCGCACCTTGCTGCTCGAGCTGCGCCCGATGGCTCTCACCCAGGCGCATTTCCCCGACCTGCTCAAGCAGCTGAGTGAAGCGGTTATTGGGCGTGCCCGACTACCGGTGAGCTTGTCTGTGAAAGGCGACTATGAGCTCCCGCCGGATATCAAGGTGGCATTCTACCGTATTGCCCAGGAAAGCCTAAACAACATCGTCAAGTATGCGCGCGCCAGGCAGGTGGAGATCTATATCATCCTTGACTGCTGCGCCGTGCATCTCGAGATTAAAGATGATGGGATTGGCTTTGATCGGGCAAACATTAAGCCCACCAGTCTGGGTATGCGTATCATGGGCGAGCGGGCGGAAGCCATCGGAGCTAAATTAACCGTTTCCAGCACTCTCGGGGGAGGAACGACTGTGACAGTGGATTGGAACGAAGATGATCTGATCCCGATCTCTACCATCCCAACATTGAGGTGAATCATGTCTCCTATACGCGTACTTCTTGTGGATGATCATGCCGTTGTCCGTAGTGGTTTAAGTAAGTTTTTGATGGTGAATAAAGACATGCAGCTGGTTGCAGAAGCATCGGATGGTGCGGAAGCGATCGAGATGGCTGGATCGTATACACCAGACGTCATATTAATGGACCTGATGATGCCCGGCATGGACGGGATCACCGCCACTCGCGCCATCAGGGGCAAGTATCCAAATATAAAAATCATCGCCCTCACCAGTTTTTCGGAGCAAAACATGGTTCAAGGCGCCCTGCAGGCTGGTGCGATCGGGTATCTGCAGAAGAATGTAACAGCAGTCGAATTGGCGAATGCAATCCGCTCGGCTTACGTTGGGCGCATGACGCTCTCATCCGAAGCAGCTGAGGCTCTGGCTAATTCAATCTCACAATCACATTTGCCCGGCAACGAGCTGACCGAGCGGGAAAGAGACGTGCTTCGTTGCATGGTCGACGGTATGAATAATAGCGAGATCGCCGCAAGGCTGGTAATCAGCCTCGGTACGGTTAAGTTCCATATTTCGAATATCTTTCAAAAACTTGGGGTGGATAGTCGGGTGGAAGCAGTTAAATTAGCTATCGAGCAAAAAATCTTGTGAGGATTATTGGCATCTCTAAATCCCGGTGTTTAAACACTTGGAAATTACTCACTGCTCCGCGTTTTCACATCACCGGTGAATATTTGAGTGGATCATTATCGGGATGGGTGAGTAATTACAAACCCTGAATTGAGCATCCGGGCTGCTTAACCTATCCAAACGGCTAGGATAAAACTCTACTTATGATGGATACGTTCAGGGGGTGATTGGAGCATACTATAGGGGAGGAAAATATGACCCGTATCCTTATCGCAGATCCCAATTCAGCCAGCCGGCAGGCGCTAAGCCTGCTGCTGAATAAAAAGTTGGGTATTCAAGATATTCATGAAGCTGGTGATACTGAGACTCTTATCAAGACATTGGAGGATCAATCGCTTGATATTCTCCTGCTCGATTGGAGGTTGTATGGTGCGCCGGCTCTTGAAACCTGCCGCTTGCTCTTAAAGGCTTATCCCGGACTGAAGATCGTCATGCTCAGCTTGGATGCTGATGATAACCAGGCTGCCCTGAGCGTTGGAGCAGGGTTTGTCCATAAAGGTTCGGCTCCTGGTGAAGTGCTTGCTGTCCTTGAGCCGTTAATAAATACAGGAGAATAGACTTTTATATTTATAAAAATATCAGCTGTTGACCGATTAAATTAGAGGGACCGCTTAAAAAGTAGGGGCACACCTGTCCGGTTTGGTTTAAAACCGGAGGGGTGGGATAAGACCGTTATGCACGAGAATTCTCCCCTGTGCCCCTACCGTAATAGGTAAGCAAAATTATTGTAAGACTTTTAAGACGGACCTATAGATTTTCCTTCTATACCCCGGTTCAAACCGGCATTCTCGTTAAACCACCAGGATCAATGGTCGTGCCACCCCATTAATGGCTGTTTCCGGCCAGCCAGGTATCGCTGTCAAGATTTCGTTTCGATTTTCACCCACAAGCATCGTGTCTTCAGACTTATAACCTGTTATCGATGGATTCCAGGCGTACACCTGCCCCAATGCCACGCGATCCGTAGAACCGGGTACAGCCAGGTACTCACGCGGCTCATAGCCACAGACCCCGCCCTGGTGATGCTTGCGCCATTCGTCCGGAAAGCCCACTGCGGAATAAGATTGTATGACCAGGTCAAAGATATCCGCCAGGTTCCTGCCAGGGCGAGTGGAATTAATGAACACGGCATCGACCCTGGCACAAGCTTCCTGCTTGCGCATCAGCTCATTACTCAGGGGTCCAAAATGCACCAGTCGTGTGATTGAGCAAATCAGGCCATTTTTCCTGCCGCAAAGGATCAGCATGGCATACTTCTCCAGCTTTTTTGCCGTGGGGAGTGGATGGCGGAAGGAATAGATGCGCTCATCCGTGGCGATCAGGTTGACAGTTGCCTGTACTCCTAGCGCTTCCACTTCAGCTGCCAGGTTGGCCGCAATTTGGAATTCGGTTTGACCGGGTTTCACCGTCCGGATGGCTGCCTGCATTGCATCGGAACAAAACTTACCCAATTCCCGGAAGCGCAATCCTTCTTCTGGCGTCAGGCGGGCGCGCAGGCGTGCGAGGTCTGCTGATACGTCTAATGCTCCTATGACCGGTCCATCTGAGGCGAGCACCAACCCCTGGCAGAACGCATTCAAATCTACCTGGCCGGCATGCCAGGGAGTAATTTGAAACTCCCATCCCTGGGTCTTGAGCTGTTCTTCCTGCTCGAGGCGAGGTGCTTCGATGTTGCTGGTGAATAGATATTGGTGCTCCTGAGTTATTAATAATGATGCTAGCCCATTCGTTGTAGCGATATTGATATAGGATGCAGCCCCGCAGGTTGCCCAGGCAAAACTACCTGCGCTTTGCAGGTAAAGACCACCTATATTCCGGCTGCCCATCCAGTTCCGGATGATTTCGAGTTTTCTTTGTTGTTCGCTCACATCATCTCCTCTAAACCCTGGGAGTGTATTTATTTACCGGGTATGACCTTTCGTCATGCGGGTATAAACAGACTGCACCCGAAAATTCTTGGTCAAGGGTAGATCAAATTTTTATTACGCCCAGAACATTTCTCCTGGGCTTTCTACCGTGACGACCTCGTGCAAAGCCGCCAGCCCCTTTTTAACACCCTCGTCAAAAGACATCATCCCGTCTTCATGCTCGAGTGAAATCGCATGATCATAACCGGTCATGCGCAAGGCGGAGACGATATCCTTCCATACATTTAAATCGTGCCCGTAACCAATGGTGCGGAAGGTCCATGAGCGGTGCGGGATGTCGGTATAATTCTTATGGTCATTACAGCCATTCACTGCTACATTAAATGGGTCAACATAGCAGTCTTTAGCGTGCACGTGTACAATGGCTTCCCCCAGTTTGCGGATTGCCGCTACCGGGTCAACCCCATTCCAAAACAGGTGGCTGGGATCAAAATTGCAGCCCATCGCTGCACCGCACGCTTCACGCATCCGCAGCATCGTCTCAACATTGTAAATAATCATGCCAGGGTGCATCTCAACACCGATCTTGACATTTTGGTCTTCGGCGAACTTTGCTGCCGGCTGCCAATACGGGATTGCCACCTGGTTCCACTGGTAATCCAGGATCTCCTGGAAGTGTGGAGGCCAGGCGCAGGTGACCCAATTGGGCATCCGGTCAGTCGGTGATCCTGCAGGCAAACCTGCCATCACATTAACCGCCGGCACCCCACACAGCTCTGCCAGACGGACTGTTTTTCGGAATAATTCATCCGAGGCCGCGGCGATATCCTTATTGGGGTCGAGAGGATTCCAATGGCAGCTGAAAGCACTGATGATCATGCCGCGCTCCTCGACGGCTTTTTGATAAGCACGCAACTTTTCTGCACTCGCCAGCAGCTCATCGATCGAGCAGTGGTGGGCGCCTGGCAGTCCGCCGGTGCCGATTTCTACTGCGGTGGCCCCATAAGATAAAATCTTATCCAGGGCTTGCTCAAAAGGAAGCTGTTGAAAGATCACTGAAAAAACACCGATGCGCATGTGTGCTCCTCCTGGTTAATGGAACAATAATTGGTGCTAGATCAGCTTGCTTAGATGTTCGTAACTTCGTTTTGCATCTGTAACGGTGCCGCACTCAACGCTGAAGACGATATCGTTGGGACATTTTTTCGCGATCTCGATCATTCGCTTCCAATCTACCACCCCATCACCGCAGGCGCACCCGGTTGGGGTGCCGGTGACTTTCCCCAGTTTCTCGTCACTCTGTGCCATGCTGATATCTTTTGCATGCAGGTGGACGAGATGGTCCACCACGTGTGTTAGCCACTGGTAGGTATCGGTAGTCCCCGCCAGGTAGCTATTGCCGGTATCGTAGTTAATTCCGATGGCCGGTGATTTCACCAGGGCGTAAATGCTATCCAGCCCTTCCATGGATTTTGAATATTGCTGGTGAGGTTCGAGACCGATTTTAATCCCATGTCGCTCTGCCACGCGTGCAGCTTCCGTCAACGTGTAGGTCATTAAGGTGTAATCCATCTCTTTTGTAGTCCACTCGGGCTTCGGACCTTCATCTGTGTTCACCACACCTGCACCTGCATCGGCTGCCCAGCGGATTGCCTGCTTGAGATATTCAACGCTGATCTCAGGTTTGCATAGGGGTGTATGCGCCGAGAGACCGGATAGTTTAATATGATGCTTGTCACATAATTGGCGCACCCACAACGGGTCATCGTACATCGAAACGCTGTGAAAATAACCGGCCTCACTTAATAGCTCCCGCCCCCAATGCACCATCGGCTCAATATATTCATACCCAATTTCCGCTGCTTTCTCAACCCCCCAGGCGAAGGGTTTATCATGCGAGCGGATAAACTCCATGTTCACACCCAGATATATCTTTCCCATTGCTCCTCCTGCTTTTCTTGAGTGAGTATTGTGAAGGGATCAGGCTGCCAACCGCTTGTTGGCATCGTTTACCAGCTGGCGTACAAACACCAGGCTTTTCTCAATCATCGGTCCGCCCTGGCCTTCACATTCCAGGCTAACGACCCCGTTATACTTGATGTCGACCAGGACATCGAAACATTTTTTGATGTTCTCTTTATTGACGCCTTCACCAATCGCACATTGGCTGACTGCAATCCCGGTCAATTCTCCCCGCAGCGCTGCTGCCAGTGTATCACTGACGTCCTTAATGTGGACGTGGCTCACCTTATTCTGGAACTTTTTCAGGAAGGCGACCGGGTCCTGCCCGGCAATATAGGTATTGCCCGTATCCATATTCATGCGCAAGTACGGGCTATCGACAAAAGCGAGCATTTTTTCCATAAATTCCGGTTTGGTGGTGTAATAACCATGCGGCTCGATGTCGATGATCATTTTATAGCGTTCCGCGATCTCCATGATCTGCCCATAAGAGCGCTTCATATTCTCAAGGGCTTCCTGATTAGTAAGTCCCTTCGGTGCAAAGCGGTCATCCGTGGTATCGATGTGGTCGCATCCCGCTAAATATGCCCAGCGGATTGTCCGGAGCACATATTCCACGCCCAAGCTGGTCCCATTCGGTAAAGATAGTGGATACGCTGCATCAATCTGAGAGAATTTCACCCCATAACTGGCAGCTTTATCGCGCCACATCATTGGGTCTTCCCACATGGCTACATGTGGCTGATATCCCAGCCCATGGATCCAGCTTACTCCATCGATCATGCCGCACTCGATCCAGTGGACGTCGTTTTTCTGCGCCCACTGCAGGGCTTGCTCGAAACTCCAATAACTGCTGTTGAAGGCATCTGTGTGAAATCCGATTTCGATCATGTCCATTCCGCTCCTACCGAGAAAGTCTATATATTTTAGATGAGCCTGCTCAAATTTCGAGCAGGCTCAAATCTAAACGCTTACAAGTAACGATCTTACGGCATTACGTCCACGTACTTGTTGATGTCGGGAGTTTGCCATGAACCTGGATAATTGGTCATGTCCTCACAACCACACATTGCGTAGTGCAGTGGGGGCATGGTTGGATCGATGAATTGATCAAGATTGGCTGTTGTGACTTCCGGCTGGGGCAGATACCAGTTATGCTGGACGGTCTTTCCCTGCAGGAACATGACAGCAGACAGAACGGCTGTGCGCCACTGGTATGTTGCGAAGGTGGGGGCAATAGCCTTTTCAAGGTTGGCTTTCCAGTACTGCAGGTAATCTTCCTGGTCTTCACCTACCATAACTTGCGGATAGGGAGCTCCGGCATCCTTGAAGGCTTCCAGGATGGTGACCGCTGTACCGCCGGCATCCATCCAAACTGCGTCGATGTTGCCATACTTGGCCAGGTAGTCACTCACCACGGTGTTGGCTTTGAAGGAATCATAGCCGACGAATTCCACACCGATGATGTTGAGCTGTGGGTTTTCTTCGAAGATCTTTCGAGCTGCACCCCAACGCTGCTCTAGCACGTCTACGCCAGGCAGGATGCGGAAGGCAAGCACGTTACCGCCCTGGGGCAGGTTGTCAACGATATATTGTGCGCCGGAGATGCCGAAGGCATAACCACCGATGGACCGCTCAGAAACAACCGGGCAATCAGTTTGAGCATAGCGATCAAACTGGACTACCGGCATGACCTCGCAAGCTTTCTCAACGATGGGGGTCAGGGCTTCACTGGTGTTCGAGGCGACGATCAGGATGTCGCATTTCCCGGGGGTGTTGATGATATCCTGGATGTCAGCGATCTGCTTGGCATCGTCACCCTGGGCGTCTAGGTGATAGAAGTTCTTGACCAGACCCTCAGTGCGAAGCTGCTCAACCTGCTCGCGGATATCAATGTAACCCACTACACGCCAGGGATTGTTGACACCGGCGTTCGAGAAGCAGACATTGTAGGGGGGTTGCTTCGCAGCAAAATCTGCATACTGCGGGTAGTCTGCAATCGTGGTCGGGCTTTCCTCAAGGTACTGCAGGTAGATGGGGTCACTCGGATTCAGTGCTGCTTTCGTCATCAGATCTTTCTGTTTATTGTATTCGTCTTCACTCCAGAACTGAGGTGCAACAGTAGCTGTATCCATTTGAAGACCGGGATTCGTTGCTGCAGCGGGGGCTTCTGTTGGAACGGCGGGAACTTCGGTAGCTGCTGCAGGGGCTTCGGTGACAGCAGGCGCTTCTGTGGTAGCTTTCTGGCAGGCAGCCAGCAGCATGCTGAAGGCCACCAACAAAGACACAACTAGGTACATACTCTTTTTCATTAGGAAATCTCCTCCAAAATTTTTATTTATATTTTTTATGGTACCAACAATCTCCTGCTTTTTTATTTGTTATTTTATATGTGCACCTCCTGTATTCCTTCTGTTCTCGCTTATTATTCAGTCAAATAAACGCGTATAGCGAGCTTGTATTATAGATTACTTTTTCTTCTGAGATGTAAGACCAACATACGCAACTGCACCGATGATGATCAAACCTTGCACGACATCTGTATATGGTTTGGGCAACCCAAGCAGGTTCAGCAGGTTAACGATCGCTTGCAAGGTGAAGGCTCCAAAAATCACATTGAGCACTGAGCCCTTACCTCCGCCCAGGAGTACACCACCCACCACGCAGGCAGCGATGGCATTCATTTCGTATCCTTCACCTATCGTTACATTAACTCCACCGTATCCACCGGTCATGATGCCGCCGATGATAGCAAAGACTGCGCATAGGATGAAAGTGAGCACGCGTACTAATCTAACCTTTACACCCGATAACTGGCTTGCTCGCACATTATCGCCGACCGCCAGGATTTGTTTACCAAAATTCATACGGTTGAATAGTATATAAGAAATGACCGCCATCGCGATCAGAATGATCAAGGCATACGGGACGCGACCGAATAGCGGGACGTTTTCAATGTAATTTCGACCAAAAGCACGCCAGTTATCTGTCAGGTATCCCTGGGGGGCTCCACCTACATAATACAAGGCCGCACCGCGCACGAGCAGCATCATCCCAAGCGTGGTAATAAACGATGGGACTTTTAAATAACTGACAATCAGGCCGTTGGTCAGACCGATTAGAACACCAAGACCGAGCATGATCATGATGGCAGGGTATGCATTGGCAGGGTCGTTTGCCAGTAGTTTCGAGCTAACCAGGACCACAAAAGTCACGATCGCACCAACCGTAAGGTCAAAACCTCCGATCGCCAGTACGAACATCTCGCCAACCGCCAGCACTGCCAAAGGTGAAGCCGTGCGCAGAAAGGTCATGATCCCGTTCATGGATTGATATTTAACCGGATTGAGAAATCCTAAGGTAAGAAAGATAATCAAAAAAATGGGATAGACCGGCGGAATTTTCTTGATCCAGCCCCACGTATTTCGTAAGGTGTTCGAGAACCCGCCCGGAGAATTAACCGTTGTTGTCGTCATTCGATCCACTCCTTAAGCAGCTTCTTTCTTCGAGCGTATCGTGTAGGATGCTACAGCCAAGACAATGATCGCACCACGCAGTACCATTTTGAGATATGGGTTCACTCCCAGCTGGTTGAAGGTGGTGTCCAGGATCCCAAAGATCAATACCCCCGCCAGCGTACCCCACACCCCACCTTTTCCTCCAGACAGGGCAGTCCCGCCGATCACAGTCGTGGCAATTGAATTGAGATCATATAGCCCATTCGGTCCAACCCACGGAGCTCCAGATCGCATCTGGCTGACCAGGAAAAAACCTGCGAGTACCGCGGTCATACTGCACAGGATGTGCGCACCGATCAAGACCCGGTCTGTTCGCACACCGGAGAGGCGGGCAACTTCAGCATTCCCCCCTACACCATACAAGTGGGCACCAAATTTCGTCCTGGCAAGCAGGAACCAGCCGGCCAGGTAAATAATCAACATGATGATAATGGAAACAGGGATTGGTCCAATCGTACCGTAACCAAAGAATTCAAAGCTTTTCGGTACACTACCCGTATAGTTGGAAAACGTAGCATTGATGATGCCTTTAATGATCAGACTCATACCAAGCGTAGCAATGAATGGGTTGACTTTTAATTTGGTGATGGTCAGCCCGTTTGCTAGTCCAATGATCACTCCAATTCCTAAAACAGCTGGGATTGCGATGGGAACATTGGCTGTTTCGCCTTGCATAATGTAGGATGACATCACTGCGGTGATGCTGATGGTATAAGCAACGGAAAGATCAATCGATGACCCCAGGATCACCAGGGTCTGTCCAACGGCTACAATTCCCAATGCCACTGAACGGACGATTATATTCAACATAATTGCCGGGTTGGTGAAAATTTGGCCATCTGAATAAATCTGGTCCAGAATTCCACTCACCAGGAAAATGACGATCAGGAATAAATAAACTGGAGGGATGTGGATGGAACGGGTGGTTCGTCTGAACCAGCTATCGGTTGCAGGTATGGTCGTCATTTCATTCCACTCCTACGCTGGCAGGCATCTCTGCCTTGGTTTCGTTTGCATGACCGATGGCCATCAGCATGATCTCTTGCTCGGTTGACCTGGCTGGAAGCTCTCCAGCAATCCGGTGATCTGCCATCACCAGTATCCGGTCGCTCATTCCAATGATCTCTGGTAGTTCTGATGAAATCATCAAGACTGCTATCCCCTTTTTAGTCAACGCCCTGATCATATCGTGGATGCTAGCCTTTGATTCCACGTCGATGCCGCGCGTAGGCTCATCAAAAATGAACACATCTGCATCTGATGCCAGCCACTTGGCCAGCACCACTTTCTGTTGGTTTCCGCCGCTTAGATATTGCGTCTCACGGTCAAATGAGTCGGTCCGTATATCCACCTGTTCACCCAGCATGGGCACCAGTTTGCGGGAGTTTCTGATCCCATTCTTAAAGATGAAACCGAATAAAAATTGGACCGACCGTACGGTTAATAGCATATTGTCTCTTATGGGTTGTCTTGCGGCGATGCCCTCCGATTTCCGGTCTTCGGTGACAAACCCCATCCTGTTCTTGATCGCCTTGGCCGGGCTTTTTACAGCGATTGCCTTACCATGCAGCTCCATGACCCCCGATCTAAAAGGCATCACTCCAAATATTGATTGTGCCAACTCTGTTCGCCCTGATCCTTGCAGTCCTGCGATGCCCAGCACCTCGCCCTTGCGTAGCTCGAAGCTGATGTCATTGAGATATTGGTTGGAAGCATTTTTAACGCTTAATACGACATCGCCGAAGTCCTCTTGTTCTCCTAATGGTGGGAAGTAATGGTCGAGAGTGCGTCCAACCATCAAAAACACAACATCCGAGGGCGATACTTCCTTCTTGTTGACGGTCTTAATTAGCTTTCCATCTTTCATTACCGAGATCTTTTCAGCCAGGTCGAATACCTCTCTCAGGCGGTGGGAGATGAAAATGATGGACATCCCCTTCTGTTTTAACCTTCCGACTAGGTCGTTGAGTAATCCCACTTCAGTATAGGTAAGCGCAGCCGTGGGCTCATCCATGATCAGCACTTTGGCTTTGAAGGAGATGGCTTTAGCAATCTCAACCAGCTGCTGTTCAGCCACCGAAAGGCTGCTTACCAGCGCAGTTGGCGAGATCATTTTTTCCACGCCAAGATCCTTTAAAACTTCAACAGCTTCTTTGTTCATCTTCCCGATGTCAAGCATACCTATTCGCGATGTTTCGCGGGCGAGAAATATATTGTGCGCCACCGTTCTTTCCGGCAGAAGATTGAATTCCTGGTAAATGATGCTGATACCTTTTTCCTGGGCTTCTCGAGGGTGGGAGAAGGACACTTTTTCTCCGTTCAAATAAATCGCACCAGAATCTGGCGTATAAGCCCCTGACAGGATCTTCATCAGAGTCGATTTGCCTGCTCCATTCTCCCCTACCACGGCATGCGTCTCGCCGGGGAAGAATTGAAGAGAAACATCGTCCAGCGCAACTACGCCTGGGAAACGCTTGGAAATATGTTGTACCTCAACAGCCGGAGATACGGCTGGTTCCGGTGGTTGTGGAGTAATCTCTTCGGTTTCATTTGCCATAGTTATAACCTCATCGATTATGACCGATGTTCATGCAAATAATGTTTTCAAGAATTGCAGACCCTGATCGGCAATAGCGTCCTGGCTGGGGGCGATCTCCCGCCAGATATTCACCGCACGGGCGATCTCTTTTACTTGAGGAGTGAAGGATTCTATCACGACCGCCTCCTGATAATTCACCCTCTTTAATGCTGATGCGATCTCTTGCCAGCGCACCTGACCAGATCCAGGGACACCCCGATCATTTTCACAGGCGTGGAAGTGGAAGATCTTATCGCCTGCCAGACGGATGGCCTCCGCGCTGTTTTTTTCCTCCAGGTGCATGTGGAACGTATCCAGGTGAAAGCCTACATTCGCCCGTCCTACATCCGAAATAAACTTCAATCCTTGTGTAACGGTATTGATCATGTCGGTTTCGAAGCGGTTCAGTGGCTCGAATGCTAATCGGACGCCTCTTCCAGCTGCAACATCGGCCATTTCGCCGATCTCGGAAACCGCTAACGACCATTCCATCGCTCTCGCCGCGCTGTCCTCAAGGTGGTCTTTGCCTACCGCTGAATATAGCGGACCACACACCACCGGCGAACTCAATTGGGCTGCAGCATCAATCAGCCAAAGCACATACTGGCGCGCATTTTCTCGGATCGCCGGATCAGGGCTGCTGATATTACGGTCAGGTCCTAACACGCCGCAGATGATGGTAGATAGCTGGTTGGCAGCCAGCGCTTTTCTTATGGCAGCAATATCGAGCAGGGTGGGATTCTCACAGGCGATCTCGAGAATGTCAAATCCCATCGCTTTCACCTTGGGAGCCAATTCAATTACGGCTGCTGTCGTGCACGGTGATACCCAAACGAACGAATTGACGCCGAATTTCATCGCATACACCTTATTCTGCGTAAGCCTCTACCCGGTTGGTGGCAAGGCTGAAAATATTATCCATCGCCAGATTGATGGCACCGATCACTCCGGCATCAGAGCCGATTTCAGAAAATACAATCATAAGGTCACGCGTGGCTAATGGCAGCGAGCGACGCAGTACTGTTTGACGGATGGAAGAAAGCAGCAGGTCACCCAGGTTGCTGACCCCTCCACCGATGACGATCATGCCGGGGTTATAAAAATTGACCAGTCCCGCCAGCACGTCGCCTACGAATTGCCCGCTCTCCCGGATGATTTCTATTGCCACCCCATCACCTTCCCTTGAGGCGTTCCCCACGTCCTCTGAACGCAGCATATTTCCATTGTTTTCGTAATATTTCATCAGGATGGGACTTTTTCCCGCCTGTGCTGCGGCTAATGAGCGTCCGGCAATTGCCGGACCCGCAGCAACCGCTTCCAGGCAGCCCTTGTTGCCGCAATGACATAATGGGCCATTTTTATCGACCCCGATGTGACCAATATCCCCTGCGCACCCGCTGGACCCACGGTAAATTTTGCCCTCACAGATTATTCCAGCTCCGATACCTGTTCCAATTTTGACGAAGATCAGGTTAGCAATGTCCTTGCCTGCACCCTGGTAAATTTCACCCAGGGCCATCACGTTCACGTCATTATCAACCACCACGTTCGATGATGGGAACCACTGTTGGACCGTCTGGATGATCGGATAGCGGTCCCAACCGGGCATGATCGGGGGTGATACCAGGTTGCCCTCCGAAAAATCCACCGGTCCGGGAACACCAATACCGATGCCGTTAAGTCTTTTTGAGCTCAAGCCCCCTTCCTGGATCAGCTTCTCCAGCAATGAACACACTCGCCCTAATATTCTTATCGGTCCGTCTTTAACCGTTGCAGGTTCAGAATAGCGGACGAGCAGTTTGCCCGAAAAATCTGCGATTGCCAGGTCGATGCTGGTTGCACCAATATCAATGCCTGCCACCAGTCCAAAATTTCCATTTAGATTGAACTTTTTAGATCGACGACCGCCGGTGTACCCGGTGATATTATTGGCTACAATTATATTTTTATCAAGCAGTGAGTCGATACAGCTGGTAATCTTGGTCCGGGAATACTCCGTGAATGTGACCAGGTCTGATTTTGAAAAACCCCCATACTTTCGGATCAGGTCAACCAGCACTTTTTCAGAAGTGGAAATGGAATATTGGTTGGGTAGGGTGTCTACCTGTAACTGCCTCATCGGTTTATCCAGTGAGGTAATCGTCCGATATTTCTTCTGCAGCAATTCCCGTGCTATTCCCATGTACAGTTTGGCTCGCTTTTCATCACTCGAGATAGTTTCATTCGGTCTGGAGATGCTAAAGAGTTCACAAGACGTAAAATAACCATCACTTGATCAGGTTACCGGTCAAAATTGCGCTTCAAAACATATTTGGTGAACCGAAAAATTCCGGGAAACGAACTGTTAATTACAGGATTACATATCATTATAGCTGTTTGGCGTAGCTTGTCAATATCTTTTGTTCAAATTAGTACTACTTATGACATATTCGGTTATTAGTTTGCCTTCCTGACCATACACCACCGCGGTCAGGCGGTGGTGTATGGTCATTATTCCTGCCAATGGCTATAACGTGATGCATTCCATGTCGAATACTTTTGAGACCATTTCCAATTCGTTCAGGTTGTGGCCAGTGGTGATGATGTAATGGTGTGAGACCAGGTCATTCACTAATTTTTTACCATTGGGCACACGGATGACTGCCCCGTTCAAACAATCCGAATTCTCGAACTGGGCATATTTAGGCAGCTCACCCTCTACGATTGACCAGCGGTCAAACGGCGGCATCAGTTTCACCAGGGTGATGTCTCCTTCTGCAAACCGGCCGTCAATTGCATTGGCGTTATCGTCGACGATTGCCAGCACTTTCTTCTTCAGCGTCCATTGTGTAGAAAAAGCTTGCGGAACCACCCCGAAGTATCCACAGTGCGCAGCCAGGATGTAGTTTTCCGGTGCACCCTCAACTTCAGGGAAGTATGGAATATGCTCATGCTTTAATGCTGCATCGCCCATCTGGAATGGATACAGGTTGGTCATCATGAACGGCACATCGATGGTCTTACCAATCAAGATCTTGGTCAGCATTGAAACCAGGTCGGCTTCACAACCCCACACCAGGCGTTGATCGTCATAAAGGAAATTCCATGCTAGGCAGGGAGTGGTATCCGAGAACATCGACTCATTCAGGCAATTGATACCGGCTGCAATGATATTGGGGTCCTGGTCCAGGTCCCTTTTCACCGCCATGTAGACCTTCACCGCGCTCAAGATCGCCCGGTTGGTCAGGTTCTCGATGGGGGTCCTGGCTTTGCGCTGCTCCCACACCTTTAATGCTGCCTCGTCAGGAATGGCGCTGGCTTCCTCGCCTAACTTCTTAAAACTCTTCTTTACTACCGTAACCCCATATTTTTTCTCAATCGCTTCGATACATTCCGGTTCCCACCAGTAAAATCGTTTGAAGATTGCGTCCTGTTTTCCACCCCCACTGGCAGGGTTATCCTGGTATGCCAATAATTTCGAATGTTTGAGTTGTCGCTTCAGGGCGAACGCCCGGCATGCCTGCCTGGTCTTTTCGAGGTTGGTGGGACCGATCACTTTGACCCCATTGGAGCTCAGGTAGCTGTTGATCTCCCAGTCCCACATCGAGACGGTCCCAAATTCCGACGTCACGATCAGCAGGGGCTGGGGTAGGCGCTTAAATTTTTCGAGCTCACGGAAGGCTGCCCCCAGCATTTCGGGAAAAATTACACCGTCGGTATCAGGTAGGGCTGCCCCCAATAGCACCGGCTCTAATATTTCTGCGTCTTCAGCCAGCAGCTCGTGTAGTTTTTGCAGCTGGGTGGAGAATGCTGGGTCATCAGCAGATTTAAAGAAAATCGGAACAAGTTTAGCTTTCATTTCGCTCTCCTGGTCTCGCTAAATCTAATAAACACCTTTCTACCGGTGATATAAAGGAGGAACAGGGTTTTGGTTCAGCCTGTCCCTCCACTAAAACGACCCGATAATTGAATGGTACCAAACCATCATTTACTTGATGTCAGAAACAGTTACTTTTTTACCTGTCTCTGATGATTTTATCGCTGCTTCCAGCACCTGCATGGCTTTCATGCCATCATAAAAGCTTGGCGCTATCTTGGTGCCTTTTTCGATCGCAGTCAGGAAATCAACAATCGCATGCGAGAATTCGTGCTCGTAACCGATGATATGCCCGGGTGGCCACCAGGCAGCAACGTACGGGTGGGTGGAATTGGTCACCAGGATTGTCCTGAAACCCTGCTCATCCGCTTTATCCGACAGGTCGAGGTATTGAAGCTCATTCATCCGCTCGAGGTTGAACACCAGGCTGCCTTTACTGCCGTAGATCTCAAAATAATTGTAGTTTTTGCGCCCGTTCGCAAACCGGCTGGCTTCGAACGATCCCAGCGCACCATTTTCAAATTCCACCAGCATGAATGATGCATCGTCCACCGTGACCTGCGCCATATCGGTAGCCCCGCTGCCGGCTTTGAATGTGCCTGCACCAATACCGGGTAAAGGTCGTTCGGTGATGAAAGTCTTCATCATTGCCGTAACTACCTGTATATCACCCACCAGGTACCTGCCCAGGTCAACACTGTGGGAATTCAGGTCATAATGTGGTCCCGCTCCGGCGAATTTCTTCTGCAAGTGCCAGGTGAGGGGGAATTTCGGGTCGGTAATCCAATCCTGCAGGTAGGTTCCCCGCCAGTGGTAGATTGTGCCAATCTTTCCCTCGTCGATCAGCTGCCGGGCAAACGTAACCGCCGGCGCCCGGCGGTAGTTATGGTTTACATAATGCACCACACCGGCTTTTTCTGCCGCATCATACATTTCCTTGGCGCCAGCGTACGACAGGGTAATCGGCTTCTCGCAGAAGATATGCTTACCATTCTGAGCCGCTGCGATCGCAATCTCCTGGTGCAGCCAGGTCGGCGTGCAAATATCCACGATATCGACATCCTTACGCTCAACTACCTTGCGCCAATCGGTCTCAATGTTTTCCCAGCCCCAATTGTTGGCAAAAGTGGCGGTGCATTCTGTTTCTGTGTCGCATGCTACTTTCATCACCGGCTTTATTCCCAGCTGAAAAAACTTGTGTGTTCTTTCCCAGGCATTACTATGTGCTTTGCCCATAAAGCCGGTACCGATAATTGCTACGTTTAGTGTTTTCAAGGCATTCTCTCCTTTTAATAATAATGAGATGGAATGATCAATTCAATGACGCAGCAATTCGTTTTAATTCTTTAACGCTCAAACCAACTGCCTCATCCTCCCGCTCGGTCCACTCGGTATGCGGGTGGTCGATCTCCACAGCCAGGAATCCCTTGAAGTTGGCTTCGTGCAGCATCTGGGCCAGTGCCTGGTTATTGATCAGGCCCATCCCCACGGGTACTCCAGCGAAGAAATGCCAATCGGTGGGTCGGGCGTTTTTATCCGGCATCAGGTCTTTGACGTGAGTCGCCAGAACGTGTGGCGCAAGATATTCCATGCCCTTCACAGGGTCATCCAACAACCGGAGGAAGTTGCCGGTGTCAAAATTCAATCCAAAATATTCAGAATCCACCATTTCCAGCATCTGCAGGATCTCGGCCGAGGTGAAATCGATGTGGTTCTCCACTGCCAGTTTAACCCCATTATCTTTGGCAACTTTTACTGCTTGCTTAAACATCTTTGCCAGGGCCTCAACCTGCGGTCCGTGCGGTTCGTGGCGGAACATCAGGCTGCTCCCCACCACGCGCATCACATCGGCACCGATCAAGACGGCATTCGGGATGCCCGCCACCATCTCATCGTAGGCAGTCCAGTTTTGACCGCGCTCGAGGCCATCCGGGTGACCCCAGGCATAAACACGTTCAAATTTGTAGTTGTCTAATTGAGCCTTTAGATCTTTGAACCATGCCTTGTCAATATTCGGGGGGAAGAAGCATGATTCGAGCGAAACCCCCTCCGCTCCATGGTCTCTGGCGCGGGTGAGAAAGTCTTGCATGGTCATATTCTTTGCTGGTGGTTTTTGGTCAGGGTACACTTCTCCAAAGAAACGGTGGTAGCAATAGCTATCAATTCCGACCTTCATGGTAATCCTCCTAATCGTTGATGGGTTTTATTTGTTCTGAATCCAACAATTGCTAAATTTATCGTCTCTCGATAAATAATGGAATGAATTATTCACTTTATGTAGGAAAATTAATACTTGTCATTACAGGATAACATTATTATAACGATTATACGTACGGATTTCAAGATGTTACCCATACTCAGGTCATGAAACATCACCGCAGGAAATAATTATAATGCCTTACATTCCCAACCTCCAGCAAGCTGATTGGCATGTTGCTTCTATTGACAGGTTGGGCTTTTATTTCTATAATGAGTTGTAATGACAGGATTACAACAATTCGCTTTGAGTCCTCGGGACGGGTAGCATGAAAGATACAATCAGTTTTGAAAGTCATATCCCGTATTACATTCAATTGATGGATATTTTGAAGGAAAAAGTACAGCAAGCGGAATGGACTCCCGGTGATCAAATCCCTGGCGAGCAGGACCTGTGCGAGCATTACCAGGTCAGCCGGACTGTCGTCCGGCAGGCATTGCGTGAGCTGGAATATGAAGGTGTGATTACCCGCCAAAAAGGGAAAGGCACCTTTATCTCCCTCCCCAAGATCAGTGAAGGGCTGGTGCAAAAACTGACCGGTTTTTACCAGGATATGGTCGAACGCGGCCTTAAACCGGGGTCACAGGTGCTGCACCAAGATGTCAGCCCCGCAACCGAGAAGGTGGCGCGATTCTTAAACATCGAGCCGGGTGAAAAAGTGATTGATATCCAGCGCTTGAGGTTTATCAATGATGAGCCAATCCAGCTGGTCACCACCTACATAACGTATGAACTCTGTCCAGCTCTCGCCAGCGCCGATTTATCCAACCAGTCGCTCTATGCATACCTGGAGAAAGAATGTGGAATTTACCTGACCAAGGGGCATCGGTTTATCGAGGCGGTTTTGGCGACTGATCACGAAGCTGCTCAGCTGGGGATTGAACGCGGTGCTCCCTTGCTCATGCTCGATAGTGTCAGTTATTCTGCAGATGGACAGCCGATTGAGTATTATCACGCCCTGCACCGCGGTGACCGTTCGCGGTTTGAAGTTGAGCTCGTCAGGGTGCAGGATGCGAATTCAAAAATCGCAGAGAGTGCGGCTGCCAGGCCACGTTCAACCAACGGTGCAGCGAAATAGTTAATTTCAGTGTTTCTTCCTGAAATTAATACCCGGTGGAGATGAGAATGCAGAAAAAATACCTGATCGGTGTCGATCTTGGGACCAGTGCGACCAAGGCCGCGCTTTATCAGGTGGATGGCAAGCTTATATCACAGGCCTCGGTCGAAGTGCCGATTTATTATCCCAGGCCGGGTGTCGTCGAGCAGGATAGCGATGATTTCTATACCTCAGCCGCTCAGACGATCCGGCGTTGCATTGCCTTAAGCAGCGTCGATCCGCAAGAAATCGCCGCCATCGCCTTCGATTCACAGATGGCTGGTGTGGGGTTAATCGGCGAAGATTTTAAACCCGTCGCCAGGTTTGACTCCTGGCTGGACATGCGCTGCCAGCCCTACATTGAGGCGATGGACTCTCAAGCGGGCGAGCGCATCACCCAGCTCACCGGCTGCCCACCCACCTGCGACCATGGTCCGAAGATGCTGTGGTGGAAGAATGAACAACCTGATGTGTATGCCCGTACGGCTAAATTCGTCATGCCAGGCACTTATGTCGCTGGCAGGCTGGCGGGTTTAAGTTCTGACCAGGCTTTTATTGACCATACCTACATCCATTTTTCAGGGTTTTCTGATGCTCAACGAGCGGTCTGGTCGGATGAGCTTTGCACCCACTTTGGGTTAGACCAGGGCAAACTCCCCAGGATCATCGATCCATGTGACATTATTGGCGAGGTTTTGGAAGGCCCTGCCCACGAATTTGGGTTGGCACCTGGGACGATCATCGCTGCAGGTGCCGGGGATACCGCCGCCAATGCTTTGGGAGCAGGCATCGTGAACCCCGGCATGCTCTTCGATGTGGCCGGCACTGCGGCAGTCCTCGCAGGCTGCACCGCCAATTTCGTTGCAGACACCCACAACCGGGCATTGATCACCATGCGCTCGGTTATTCCTGGACTGTGGAACCCCCTGGCCTATATTGGCGGCGGAGGCATTGCCTTGCGCTGGTTCCGCGACCAATTCTATAATTGCTCGCAAGGGGAGCGACTGTCCATAACGGATGAAGACCTCTACCCGCAAATGATCTCTCTGGCGGCCTCCGTTGCACCCGGATCTGACGGGCTGTTCTTCTCACCTCACCTGGGCGGTCGCATTTGCCCCTCGAGTTCCTTCCATGCGCGGCGCCTGGCTGGGAGTATCATGGTCTCATACCCAGGCTCATTTCACCCGGGCTATATTGGAAAGCATTGCCTACGAGTACGCTTACTACCTCAAGATATTACGCCAATCGCTGCCAGAATGGGTGCTCCTCGAAGCCCGTGTAGTGGGAGGCGGAGCGCGCAGTGACGTGTGGAACCAGATCAAGGCTGATATTCTAAACGTTCCCTACCAGCGGCTGAAAGGCAGCGAGTTTGGTGCCTGGGGTGCTGCCATGATTGCCGGGAAGGCAGCCGGTTTGATAGACAACCTCTCCGAGCACGCCCGGCAAAGTGCGATTTTGAATGGCTCGCCGTTTTACCCATCCAGGGATAATCACGAAATATATGCACCCTTGATTGAGAAATATATCCTGCTGGAAGAGACATTAAACCAGTTTTACCGCTTGTAAACGAACAATTAGGATCAATCAAAACATTCGGTTGTTGAGGAATCTTTGATGAAAAAACCAATCCAAATATGCATGATTGGCGGTGGCAGAGTGGGTAAGAACCACTCGCGCCTCCTTACCCGCTACGTCCCTGGTGGAAAGGTCGTTGCCCTGGTAGAAACCATGGACAAGGTGCGGGAAGAAACCGCCCATGAATTTGGTATCGAGAACCAATTCGCCTCACTCGAGGCTGCCCTTGAAAAAGTTCAATTCGATGCAGTTGTCATCACCACGCCCACTCCCACCCATCTGCCGATCGCTTCCCTGGCCGCGGAAAACAAAAAACACGTTTTCCTGGAAAAGCCAATGGCATTATCGATCGCTGAATGTGATGCCATCCTGGAGGTGGTCGAGCGGAACTCTGTTCTCTTGCAGCTGGGCTTCATGCGCCGCTTTGACCCCGAGTTCATCGCTGCAGCAGCCCGCATCGAGGCGGGTGAAATTGGGCAGCCGATGATGATTAAAACCAACACCCATGGTCCGGGTTTACCCCCACCCTGGGCTCGTGACTTGCGTACATCGAATGGGATGTTGGCGGAGGTTAACAGCCACGATTGGGATACCCTGCGCTGGTTCATGGGATCAAACCTTGAACGGGTATACACCGAGGTGGCAAACTTCAAGGGTGCCGCTAACCAGGTGGATACTCCCAATTTCTATGACAATGTCCTGGTCAATGTAAAGTTCTACAACGGTGGCCTGGGGATGATCTCCGGCGTGTGCCCCTGCGGGTATGGCTATGATGCCCGGGTCGAGATCGTCGGTGAGAAGGGTATCCTGCAGATCAGCGAATTAAAAGGACAGGCGCTGGTCGTTTGCACCGACCGCGACCAGGGGTTGATCACCCCCATCTTCCGCACCTGGCCGGAGCGCTTTAAATGGGCATATATCAACGAGCTCGAACATTTCGTCACCAGCATCCAGGATGAGACCCCTCCGCGCGCCGGCGGGATGGACGGCCGCTGGGCGGTGGCAGGTGTTTTGGCCGGGACGAAGTCCTTTTTGGAGCTGCGTCCCGTCTACCTTAAAGAAATTCTGGAAGTTTGAGATTTACACGAAACGAGGAGCTATGCTGGCAGCTGTTTATCACGGTCCGAACGATTTACGCCTTGAAGATGTGCCGGTGCCCGCGGTTGGGAAAGGTGAAATCTTAGTCAAGGTCATCAGTGCCAGTATCTGTGGGACGGATCTGCGCATCCTTCATGGGAACCACCGCATGTACCCTCCTGGCACCGTGCGTATTCCGGGGCATGAAGTCGTTGGCACGATTGCTGAAATCGGTGCAGAAGTCGAAAATTATTCCATCGGTCAGCGCGTGTTTTGCGCCCCGAATACAGGCTGTGGTCACTGCAAGCAGTGCATCAGCGGTAACAATAATCTATGTGCCAATTATGACGCCATTGGCGTCACCTCGGATGGTGGCTTTGCAGAATATGTCCGCATCCCGGCCAACTCCGTCCGGCAGGGTAATGTGATCCCGGTTGACGATTATATCGATCCGGCAGTGGCCGCCTTGATGGAACCTTTTGCCTGTGTGCTCCGCGGGCAGAATGCGCTGCACATGCAGCCTGGTGAGGTTGTATTGGTCATGGGCGCCGGTCCGATCGGTGTGATGCATGTCAAGTTAGCCCGAGCGCGCGGGGCAGGGCGCATCATTGTAAGTGAGCCTGCAGTCGGGCGAGCAATTCAAGCCAAACAGATGGGTGCCGACCGCGTGGTCGATCCTACTTCCGAGGATCTGAAATCGATTCTGGATGTGGAAAGTGGCGGGCGGGGAGCTGATGTGGTCATCGTCGCTGCCCCGATTCACACTGCCCAGGAAAGCGCCCTCGAGCTGGCAGCCATCGGGGGCAGGATTAACTATTTTGGTGGGCTTCCCAAGGACCGGCCTACGATCAGCTTTAATTCCAACCTGGTGCACTACAAGGAGCTGGTGGTCACGGCTACCACAGCCTGCAGCACTGCTGATTGCTGGCAGGCGGCTCAAATTGTGAATTCAAGAGTGGTCGATCTGGCAGATATTGTGAGCCAACGATTTCCTTTGAGAGCGGCTGCGCAGGCTTTTATTGCCGCTGAAGATGGCAAGTCATTAAAAATAGTATTGGAACCCTGATCTACATGCACGCTTCCTTCCCTCCAGTTGAACCGCGTCCGGTGATGACTGTTCAAGGACCAGTTCCTTACCAGCAGCTGGGAATTACCGATGCCCATAACCACTTGTGGATTTCGCCCATCCCCGGTGTAGGTGGAGACAGTCCGGTGTTGGACCAATACGACCAGATCTTGAATGAGCTGGTCGAGTACCGGTCGCGGGGTGGAAACAGCCTGTTGGACTGCCAGCCAGGTGAATGCGGTCGTGACGGCAATAAACTGTTGGAGCTGTCAAAGGCAGCCGAGGTTAATATCATCTGCTGCACGGGTTTTCACCGGAAAAAATATTACCCTGCTGATCATTGGCTATTCACTGCCAGCGCTCGACAGGTGTGTGATCGTTTATATTCCGACCTGGAAAACGGGCTGGCTGAGACCCTTAATTCACCCTCCCTGGTCAAGGCAGGCTTTATCAAGATTGCCCTGGAAGCCACCTGGTCTGACTGCCCGCATGCAGCCCTGGAGGGTGCAGCACTCGCAGCAGCAAAAACCGGGACCCTGGTTGAAATCCACACCGAAAAAGGTGCCCTGGCTGAGAAAGCTTGCATTTACTTTTCAGATCGAGATGTGCCTCCCCACCAGCTGGTATTGTGTCATATGGATAAGCGTCCGGATTTCAGCCTGCATAGGGCGCTTGCCCGCCTGGGGGTGCTGCTTGAATATGATACATTTTATCGCCCCAGGTACCTCCCAGGAACCAACCTTTGGCCGTTGATCGAGCAGATGGTTGCTGCTGGTCTATCCGACCGCATCGCCCTTGCCACCGATATGGCCGAAGCGGCGCTCTATCGTAATATCGGTGGTGGTCCCGGGTTGGCGAGCCTGCCTGATGAAATCCAGGAAAAGCTTACCGCGCAAGGAATTCCGGAAATCGAGCGTCTGAATATGTTGGGTGGAAACATTGCCCGTCGACTCGCCGGGATAATTTAATTAGGAGAATGAGATGGCTGATTTACCGTTTGCATTTACCCTCCCCATGCCCCAGGTGATTCCCTCCAGGGTGGACAATCACATAGAAAGGCGCTTATCCGCCCTTCACGGTCAATTCTTGGACCAGGAAACCTACGCCAAAATGCTTTCCGAGGAAGACAGATTGATCTATGAAGTGTACGAGATCAAGCGCCCCGAGGTGGAGGGCGAGTTATTGATGGGCGTCTCGATCGTCCATCCAGGAAAAGTGGGCAACGAATTTTTCATGACCAAGGGTCACTTCCATTCCATTCTGGATACAGCTGAGGTCTATTATTGTCTGCGCGGTGAGGGCTTCATGGTGATGGAAACACCCGAAGGTGACACCTCGGTTGCGGCGCTCTCTCCCGGCAAGGTCTTGTATGTCCCGCCGCGTTGGGCACACCGCTCTGTATGCACTTCCCGCCAGGAAGACCTGGTTACGTTCTTCGCTTACCCCGGAAATGCCGGGCATGATTACGGCACCATCGAGCGTCAGGGCTTTCGGAAATTGGTCCTTGAGGGTGTGGATGGTCCTGAAATCGTGGATAACCCGCGCTGCCAATGATCTGGAGGAAGCATGAACCTTAAAGAATGTCGATTGCTGGTAACTCCTACCTCCTACGGTAAAAACGATTCCCGTCTCAAGACGGAGCTGGAGTCGCAGGTGGGCGAGGTGATCTATAACCCCACCGGGAAGCCGCTCGGTTCTGCCGAAGTGGAGCATCTGCTGCCTGGGATAGATGGATATATCGCCGGCTTGGATGCGATCGATGCCAATGCATTGCGCCTCGCCGACCGGCTGAAAGTAATTTCTCGCTACGGCGTGGGGATCGACAATGTTGACCTGTCTGCGGCGCGCGACAAAGGCATCATCGTCACCAATACACCCGGGGCGAACTCGGTTTCGGTAGCCGAGCTTGCGCTGGGTCTGATCCTGGCGTTAGCCCGCCAGATCCCTGAAGCTGTGGAGGCAGTACACCAGGGTAAATGGCCTCGCTACGCCGGCCTCAGTCTCGAAGGGAAGACCATTGGTATCCTCGGGTTGGGTGCAATTGGGAAACAGCTTGCCCGCCGCCTGGCAGGGTTTGATTGTAAGCTGATCGCCTTCGATCCATTTGCAGACCCAGCTTTTGCCCAAGCCAATCATGTCGAGCTCACCAATATGGACGACGTGGTCCGGCAGTCCGATTTTATCAGCCTGCATTTGCCCCTGTTGCCCGAGACGCGCCTCCTGGTGAACGAGACTTTTTTGAGCCAGATGAAACCGGGTTCCTTCCTGGTGAATACCTCACGCGGCGAGGTGGTGGATGAAAGCGCCTTATTGTCAGCTCTGCAGGCTGGTCACCTCAAGGGGGCAGGATTGGATGCCTTCACTGTAGAGCCGCCGGACCCCAACAATCCGCTGTTGAAGCTGCCGCAAGTGATTGCCACACCTCATCTGGGTGCCCAAACCGATGGGGCTACCAGTAATATGGGTTGGTTCGCCATGCGCGATTGCCTGGCAGTGTTAAAAAACGAGCCACCGTTGTACAGAGTTGCTTGGTGATAATTTATTAAAATAAACTGGAGGAGTAATGAATAAAGCTGAAGTCTTGGAAAGAGTGAAGCAGCTGGGCTTACTTGCAGTCATCCGTGGTCCATCTGCAGAATTAACCGTCAAAATGGTGGAAGCTTTGGTTTCCGGCGGGGTATTGGGTGTCGAAATTACCTATAGCACACCCAATGCAGAAGAGGTTGTCCGCACACTATCCGCTAAATTTGGTACCGAGCATCGTGCTGGGAATGGGCACCCTTACGAAGCCCGAGCAGGCTGCATCTGCCATGCAGGCTGGGGCAAGCTTCCTGGTCAGCCCCATCTGTGAGCCTGTGTTGGTCAAAGCGATGGTCGCCAGTGGGCTGCTGTGTATGGCGGGGGCGCTGACCCCCACCGAAGTTTTCCAGGCCTACAGCATGGGCGTGGACGTGGTAAAAATATTCCCCGGTTCCCTGGGTGGACCAGCCTATGTTAAAGCCCTGAAAGGACCCTTCCCTTACATCCCCATGATGCCGACCGGTGGTGTGAGTGCCGGAAACGCTGCCGAGTGGTTCGCTGCTGGGGTGGTTGCGGTGGGTGCGGGCAGTGAGCTCTGCCCTCCTCAGCTGGCCAAGGAAGGTAAATTTGATGAAATCTCAAAAAGAGCTGCAGATTTCGTCCAGGTTATAAAATCCGCCAGGGCTTAGCCAGGAATGATAAGGATCCTGTAATGACCATACTTAATCATCCGGTTGTGAAAAAATCTGTTCCCACGTTCTATTTTATTGGTGTGACAACCACCAAATCCTCGATCATGAAGGTTTTTCCATTATGGATGAAGATCCTTGGTCGAGAGGAGGTGGTCATGGAAGGCGTGGACTGCAAAATCCACGATGACCCCCAGGTGTATCGCAATGCAGTTGCCCAAATCAAATATGATCCCCACTCGCTGGGTTCATTGGTCACCACGCATAAGATCGACCTGCTCAATGCGGCACGTGATATGTTCGACTTTCTCGATCCCTACGCCCAGATCACCGGTGAAGTGTCTTCCATCTCCAAGCTGGATGGCAGGCTGGAAGGGCACGCCAAAGACCCCATCACGTCAGGAGCCAGCCTGGATGCGATCATCGCCTCGGGCTATTTCGCCAAATCGCACGGGAATGTGCTGTGTTTTGGGGCAGGTGGTTCTGGCGTCGCCACCTTGCTGCACCTGATCAATAAAAAAGATAAGGCTGATCGACCGGATAAATTCACTTTCGTGAACCGTTCTCTAGGCAGGTTGGATCACGCCAGGGAAATGGTGGGCGGTTTGTACACGGATATTGAGATTGAATATATCTGCAACTCCGACCCTCTGGTCAATGACAAAATCATGGAAAAGTTTCCCCCGTTCAGCATCATCATAAATGCTACCGGCATGGGCAAAGACACCCCGGGTTCACCCATCACCTGGAACGGGGTGTTCCCCCTAAACAGCATAGCCTGGGAATTTAACTACCGGGGAGAGCTGGACTTCCTGCACCAATCCCTGGCTCAGGTTGATAGCCGCAAGGTGAAGGTGGAAGACGGTTGGTTATATTTTGTCCACGGCTGGACGCAGGTTGTCGCTCAGGTTCTGCATTTTGACCTCACTCCTGACCTGTTCGACCGCATGAATCTGGCTGCTTCAACCGTCAGAGGAAAATAAAGTGGATCAAAATTTGACTAAAAAAGAATTGGCTGCCCAATACCATGAACGTGGTTACGGCTGTGCTCAAGCCGTTCTGGCCTCCTATGCCGGTGATTTTGGACTCGAAGAGGGGTTGGCGTTAAAGATGGCAACCGGATTTGGCTCGGGTATGGGCCGCATGTGCGAAGTCTGCGGCGCCCTCACCGGGGCATTCATGGTCATCGGGTTGAAGTATGGCAAGGAAAAGTCCGATGGCACCCGTTACGGCAGCGAGACTGAGACGACTTACCGGCTCATTGCCGATGCGGCCGCTAAATTCAAAGACAGGAATGGCTCGATCTACTGCCGCGAATTGATCGGGCATGACCTGATGGACCCGACAGAACGGGCCAGGGTCGTCGAGCTGGGTTTATTCAAGACCACCTGCCGTAAATGCATCCTGGATGCTGTGGAAATTCTGGAGACGACGCTTTGAACGATCTGCGCCCTGGGAGGAAACCCTGAAATGAAGTTGATCGCCAGCGATATTGCCCGGATGATCGACCTTTCTTGCGTGCGCACAACTTCCTCCAAGGCTGATATTGAGACCATGGTGGAGGCAGCAGGCAGGTTCGGGTTTGGTCATGTATCCGTTCTACAGTGCTTCATTCCGTACACCAAACAGCTGCTCGCAGCCGTGCCCGGTGTGTTCCTGGTGGGGAATGTGAGCTTCCCCTCCGGCTCCGATTCCACCTCAATCAAAATTGCCCAGGCTAAACAGCTGGCTGCTTCGGGATGTGACGAGATCGACATGGTGATGAATATCGGCAAGCTGCGCTCAGGAGATCTGGCTGAAGTTGAAGAAGATGTGCGGGCAGTCATCGCTGCGGTGGACCCAATTCCGGTCAAGGTGATCATCGAGATCATGGTCTTGACCCCTGAAGAGACCGCCAAAGCCTGCACAATCTGCCTGCGTAGCGGTGCCACTTTCGTGAAAACAGGCACCGGTTGGGCGGAGCGGGGTACCACCGTGGAGGATGTTCGCCTGGTTAAGTCTTTTGTAGGTGACAGGGTAAAGATCAAAGCCTCCGGCGGCATCCGCAGCCTGGATAGCTTGGTAGAAATGTTTGCTGCCGGAGCAACACGCTTTGGTGTGAACCTGAACAGCGGTATCAAAATCGTGGAGCAGTGCCTGTCTCAGGGCTCAACCGTTGATGTAACTATTGGAGAGTCTGGTTAGGAATGTTATGAATAAGAAAATCATCTCCTATGATCTCGGAACCGGTGGGAATAAAGCCGTCCTGTACGATGCAGATGGCAACCTCCTGGCAAGCGCCTTTGTTCCCTACGCTACCCAGTACCCCCAAGTAGGCTGGCACGAACAACGTCCACTGGATTGGTGGAACGCGATCGTGGAGAGCACTCGCACCTTATTGGCAACCAGCCGGGTGGATAAAAATGACATCTTCTGCCTCGGTATTTCCGGGCACAGCCTGGGTGCGGTACCGCTGGATATAAACGGCAGCCTGCTGCGTGAGCAAACCCCCATCTGGTCTGATATCCGCGCTCAAAAGGAGGTGGCAGAATTCTTTTCAAAGGTTGACCCGGAAGAATGGTATCAGACCACCGGGAACGGGTTCCCCGCCGCCTGCTACACAATTTTCAAAGTGATGTGGTACCAGCGCCACGAGCCCGAGATGTGGAAAAAAGTCTATAAAGTCTTGGGCACCAAGGATTATATAAATTACCACCTGACCGGAAAATACAATACAGATTTCTCCTATGCTTCTGGAACGGGCATTTATGACCTGAAGGGTTGGAAATATTCTCAAAAATTCATTACTGCCAGTGGTATTCCCGCTGAAGTATGGCCCAACATTGTCCCGTCCACGCGTATCCTCGGCAAGCTTGACCCTGAAGTTGCCAACCTGCTGGGGTTAAGCAGCGAGGTGCTGGTGGTATGTGGCGGAGTGGATAATTCGTGCATGGCTTTAGGCGCCAGGAACATCCAGGACGGGCGGGTTTATACCTCCCTTGGGTCCTCGGCCTGGATCGCGGTCTCATCTGAGCAGCCGGTGCTGGACCGGAAGTATAAACCCTATGTCTTCGCCCACGTGATGCCGAAGATGTTCACTTCAGCCGTCAGTATTTTTTCTGCAGGCACTTCTTTCAACTGGGTGAAGGATAACCTGTGCAGTGAATTGGTGGCTGAAGCCAATGCCACGGGCAAGGATATCTTTACATTGATGAACCAGGTGGCTGAACAGGCACCGGTTGGCTCGAATAAGTTACTGTTCAACCCCAGTCTGGCGGGCGGCACCTCGCAGGATGCCAGTGTGCACCTGCGTGGTGCATTTATTGGGTTGGACCTGAAACATGGCACGCCCGAGCTCATCCGCTCGACGATGGAGGGCATTGCCATGAACCTGCGCCTGCGGCTTGACCTGCTGCGAAAATACACGCCGCTGGAGGATGAAATCCTGTTCGTGGGTGGGGGTGCACGCAGCCGTTTCTACCTGGGTATCTTCGCTGATGTTTTTAACACCCGCATCGTAAAGACCACCATTGACCAGGATGCCGCCGCCTTGGGTGCCGCCGCCATCGCCGCGGTGGGCTGCGGGCTGTGGCCGAATTTCGAAAAAATTGACCAAATCCATCAAATCCTCGAGGTGGTTGAGCCGGATGAGACGAACAATCGTAAATATGAAAAGCTGCTCCCCATTTTTGAGCTTGCCGCCGGCTACCAGGCCAGGATAAGCGATGCCTTGCAGGAAATTGAGTTATAAAACTTGAAAATTGGTTTTGTTGATCATCCTATAAATGAACGATTACAAAAATCCTTGCTCCCGCTGATCAGGACGTCCAATCAATCATTCAAAATTACATCTCGAAAGGAAAAATAATATGAAAATCGGTTTGTTCACAGCTACATTTCTGGATACGCAGATAGAAGAGGTGTTCAAGTTGGCTTCGGGTCTCGGTTATGAAGCGGTGGAAATGCCTGCCTTCGCCAATAACCCCCACCTAGACATCGAAGAGATCGTCAAAGGTAATCATGCTGCCGAATTGAAGAAGCTGGTCCAATCGTATGGCTTGATCATCTCCGCCCTCGCCAACCACCCGGAAGGCCAGATCGTGCTCGGACCATACGGGAAGGACACTGACGCCATCTTTAAGGGCACCAAGGAAGAGAAGATCAAGTTTGGCACCGAGCGCATGATCAAGACCGCCCAGGCTGCCAATGCACTCGAGGTCCCGGTGGTCACCGGCTTCATCGGCTGTGAGAATTTCGGTCGCTTCTTCCCCTGGCCCTATTCGAAGGGTTGGGCCGAAATGGAAGTGGAATTCGTTGAGCGCTGGGGGAAAATCCTGGATAAATTCGGTGAATATGGGGTAAAATTTGCCCACGAACCGCATCCCAATGAGCTTGTCTATAATGTTGAAACTGCCCTGCGCGCCGTTGAGCTGATGGGCGGGCGCAAAGAGTTTGGGTTCAACTTTGACCCTGCCAATATGATCTACCTCGGCATCGATGTGGAAAATTTCATCGATGCCCTCGCTGGGCGCATCTTCCACGTCCACGCCAAGGACGGTGAAGTGGTGGTCCACAACGTCCGCCGTTCGGGTGTCATCCCTCAAGGCGACTGGCAGCGCCTCGGGCGGGGTTTCCGCTTCCGGATCCCCGGTTGGGGTTCGGTGCCTTGGAAAAAGGTCATCACCGAGCTGTCCCTGATTGGCTACGATTACGTCATGTCGTATGAGCATGAGGATGTAACCATGAGCCGCAACGATGGCATCCACAAGACGATTGCTTATTTGAAACCCCTGATGATTGACAAGCCCTACGAAGGTCGGAACGACGTTTTGTTCCAATGAGCTCAGATATATTGAACAAGGAGAGCATGCAATGGCAAATATGATGAAAGCAGCAGTTTTTGAAAAAGTGGGTCAGATCAAGGTCAAGGAAGTCCCCGTCCCGGAGATCGGTGACAACGATGTGCTGATCAAGGTGAAATATACCGGTATCTGCGGCACCGATTGGAGTATTTACAACGGTTGGTATTCAGCCGATAAGCTGCCCATGATTCCCGGGCATGAATTTTCTGGAGTGATCGCCAGGCTTGGCAAGAACTCTCGAGATTTAAAAGAGGGTGATCGGGTCACTGCGGATATTAACATGAGCTGCGGCACCTGCTTTTACTGCATCCGCGGCGAAAAATTGCTGTGCGACAATTTTACCCAGCTGGGTATCCACACCGACGGTACATTTGCCGAATACGTAAAAGCCCCCGCTGCCCAGGTGCACAAGCTGCCTGAAAACCTGAGCTTCGAAGAGGGTGCCTTCATCGAGCCTGTCTCGTGCGTCATCCATGCCGCGAAAGCCATGGATGCCCGCCTTGGCACCAGCGTCGCCATCATTGGCTGCGGTTTGGGAGTGTTGCACGCCCGCATGGCGGTGTTGCGCGCCTGTGCCCCGGTCATCATCTTCGGGGATAACCACAAGCGCTTGAAGATCGCCAAGGATATGGGAGCAGACTACGCCATCCACATCGACGATGTAGCCGATCCGGTGGCGGAAGTAATGCGCCTCACCGGAGGTCGCGGAGCAGATTACGTCATCGAAGCCGTCGGGACGGTGAAGACCTACGAGCAGGCATTTGCCATGCTGCGCCGGGGTGGAAAGCTTTCCGCATTTGGCATCGTTGGCGAGCAGGATACCATGAAAATACGCCCCTTCGAGTTTGTGCTGGGTGAAAAGAAGGTCACTGGTTCGTGCGCCGGTGTGGGCGCCGATTGGCCGGATGCCATGACCCTTATCTCCAACGGTCGCATCGATCCCAGACCGCTGTTCTCGTTGAAGGTGCCGTTGGAAGACCTGGATTGGGCGCTTCATGAGCTGCGGCGTGACCCCAGCCTGTTCAAGGTATTCGTTTCACCTGACATCAGCCAAAGGGAAGCCATGTAGTGCCGCCGTTGGGTCAACTTTGCATCCAATGAATGGAGATATCCCATTGATTATCAGCCAAATTGATCATATCGCCATCAACGTAACCGATATCCATAAATCCATCGATTTCTACACCCACGTCTTGGGGCTGCAGCAGCTGCAAACTGTGGATTGCGGTGAGTTCGACATCACCTATTTCGCCCTGCCCGGCGGGGCACGCCTGGAGCTGTTCGACTACCACGGCAAGAACCATGCTCCTCCACGGGACGAGAGTGAAGTGGGACTCCGTCATATCGCCTTCCAGGTGGATGACGTAGCCGGGCAAGAGGTGCTTCTGCGCCGCGCCGGGGTTGAGATCACCCTGCCAACCTGTGACCTGCCGAATTTGGGAGCGAGGGTAGTGTTGTTCCTCGATCCCAACGGTGTCACCCTCGAATTCTGTGAAAAATTAAAGACTGAAGCATAATACCGGTATTTAGAGCAAGCCCAATGACTATTCCTTACTGGAGGTAACTGCAAATGGAACCAAGAGAGATCCTGCTTTCCCCGATCAAGATCGGCACACGCACCAGTGAGAACCGTTTTTTCAGCCAGGCTATGGAGTGCACCGATGCCGACGCCGAGGGCAATCCGTCTGATCTGACCTATGCGCGTTATGAGAACCTGTTCCGCGGTGAAGCCGGCATGGTCAGCCTGGAAGCCATCACCATCACCGACAAAAACCGTGGGCGACTAAACCAGCTGTTCATCATGCCCCAGAACCAACCTGCTCTCACCAGGTTCGTCCGGCGCCTGCGCGAGGTGAACCCAAAGACCATATTCATCTATCAGCTCACCCATTCTGGCGAGCTGAGCAATCCCGAATTCTCAAAACGGCTATCGGTGAAACCTCTGCCGGGCTTCGATGCCGAAGTTTTCACCGAAGACGAATTCGAAAAGATCATGGATGATTTTGTCCTGGCTGCCAAGATCACCTATGATTCCGGCGCCGATGGGATCGATATGAAATTCTGTCATGGATACCTCGGCTCACAGATCCTTAGGCCCTACAACACCCGCAAATGGAAATACGGTGGCAAGTGGGAAAACCGGCGCCAGTTTGCCTTTGACCTGTACGAGCGCATCCAGAAGGCTGTACCAGATAAAAACTTCCTCATCGGCTCGAAGATCTCCGTCTGGGAAGGCTTCCCCGGAGGCTTCGGCACTGCCGGACCGGATTCGCCGGTGATTGACCTTACCGAGCCGATCGACCTGGTGAAAGGGCTGGAGGAACGTGGGGCGCAGTATTTTATCCAATCTGCCGGCAGCCCGTCGATCACCATCAGCCTCACCCAGGCAGATAAGGACCATCCCTATTTCGCTTACCTGCACCAGTACTTTGCCAAAGTATTCAGGGATAACCTGAAGAAGGAAACCGTGGTGATCGGCTCGAACTATTCGGTATTTGGCAAAGGTAGGAGCAAGCTGGCGGCGGTAAGCCACAAAGACAGCGCCCTGCTCGCCTTTGGCGCCCAAAACATCGCCAAAGGCTACACCGACATGGTTGCCCTCGGCAGGCAGTCCTTGGCCGACCCACTTCTACCCCTCAAGCTGCGCGAAGGCCGCGAGAAGGAGATCAACTACTGCACCACCTGTGACAACTGCCTGGAGCTGCTCATCCGCCAGCAACCGATTGGGTGCTGCACTTATAATAAACCCTATACGAAAATCCTGGTCAAAACCCGCAAGGAATTTGGCAGCCTGAAGGAAATGCACACCTGAGCGATGTATATGACGTAATTACTCACCGTTCCGACTTTGCACTATTATTTCCGGTTTGACGATGCCAAAGATACTTGAACGATTTTTCTCCTCCCCTAATTTCCGCTTTTTGGAAATTGGGGGAGGCTGGGAGGGGGGTAGTCTAAATCATCGGAAAGTATACATAGCTTCTCACCACATCTATAATTTTACTGACGAATTCTAATCCCGCGGTGAGTAGATACTAGTTGTAGATGCCAGGACCTGCCTCTTCGGAATGAGGCAGGTCTTTTTCTTGTATCGCCGCTCATCATTCCCTATTGGATCACCAAACATGGCTGGATCGATTAAATTGCCGTGGATTGTGATTTGTTGTATACTGGATAGTACTTATTGATGGGGATTGCGCATTAATAGCAAGCGATCGTTGCTTGCGAACGTTGCTTGCGAATGTTGCTTGCGCATGTTGCTTGCGAAGGCTTCCTGGCAGGTTGGTCGTCATGCTCGCCATCTTACTCGAAGGGAAGTGGTGCACGGTTCGTTTACAGCAGCAGACTGGTCAACAAGGTCATTGATCAAGCCATAACATACTTATTATCATCATATAAGGAGAAGAAATGGAACAGAGATTTCATGCATTAAGGACGATTGGGTCCATCTTTCGCATCTTGGGATACATTGCCCTGGTGTTTACCATCATAGCCGCCCTTGCCTTTTGTGGTTTATCCGTTGTCGGTGGTACGCTTATTCAATCAGCATCGCAGTCATTCGGTTTTAATTCATCTGGAGGAGGATTCATTCCGGCATTATTCGGCGGGTTGCTTGGCGGTTTCCTCGTTCTGTTGTATGGCGGGTTCATTTCTCTTTGCACGATTGCGATCGGAGAATTGATCTATTTGTTGATCGGCGTTGAAGAGAATACCCGCAAGACCAACTTCATGATTGAAAACCAAATGAGCAGAATGCAACCACCAGCAACATCTGCAATGGCACCCAAAGAACCGCCGGCGATCACTCCCAGCGAGCCGCCTTCTATCACTCCAAGTTAATAAACGGTTTTACATCAACGATGCGGGGTGGGCCAGGCTCGTTGTGTAATATTTAGCTTTAGAACGTATTATATATATGTAAAAGATAACTACTCACGTTTTTTATGAATGTGGAAATTAACTCGACCGGCGCACAATCCTAACCTCAATACTCCTCCCCGAAAAACATGCTTTTTGTTTTTGGGGGAGGCAGGAGGGGGTCTTTATTTTATGCATCTCCATAACAGGAGTTTTCGCCTCACATTTTGAATGTGTAGAGGTTAAATTTCAATCGGTTAGAAGTTATGGTACAAGGGGGCTGTCTATTAGCTAGACAGCCCCCTTGGCATTAATCGAATTGCTGGTCTATACCTACCTCCTGATCAGCGGTAGATAAAGCTTATGCAGCGCAAACAACTGGAAGCTGACGTTTGATTCACCGCTCAGATCGCCGTTGGTAAAGTAAGCCGTGTTGGTGATGGTCACTCCCAGCGGTGTGTCTGCTGCTAGCATCGCCGTAACGGTGATGGTGTACGCTGTACCGTCGGTGATGTTGACGGTCATGTCCACATCTTCGCCGTCCACATAGTCTGGCAGCACATCCCAGATGTGTACGTCCACCGCATCGGCGCTGCCCTCATTACGCACCACGATCGTATAGGTGATCGGCTCGCCTGGTTTGGCTGGCGTATCCGCCGTCTCAACCGTCTTGGTGATGCTCAGGATCGCCTCGCCTCCCCACACGTCGAAGCTGGTGCTGGCTTCACCGTTCAGTGTGCCGCTTTCGTAATAGGCGGTGTTGATGATCATGGCTCCCAGTGGCACGTCCATCGCCAGTGTCGCCGGGATGGTGATCACGCTTTCAGCACCGGCATTGATATTCGCCGTAACGTCCACATCTTCACCGTCCACATAGTCTGGCAGCACATCCCAGATATGCACGCCCACCGCACCGGTCGTGGCGTCATTGTGTACCACCAGGGTGTAAGTGATTGGGTCACCGGGCATGACCGGGTCAGTCGCTGTTTCGACGGTCTTCACGATCGATAACAGCGGCATCCCAATGGTAAAGTCTGCCGATGCCGAACCGCTCCCCGCGTTCAGTGAAGTAAACTCCACATCATTGGTGATGGTTTGTCCATATCCGCTTGAGTCATAATCTACCCCGGCAGTGAAGATAAACACTCTCTCCCCAGACAGGTCCCCCTCCCAGGTGATGACTCCATTGGTTTCCACCGCCCCATTTTGTTGGATCCACTCCCCGAATGTGACTCCATTTGGCAGGGTATCGGTCATGACAAGGTCGAGGGCGGCAGCTTCGCCGGCGTTACTTAAGTCCAGTGTGTATGTCACTACATCACCCGGGTTCAACACCTCTGGAACAGCCACGCTCTTCCCGATCGATACCTCCGGAGCGCCGGCTATGGTGAATGCGACTGAGTCGCTTCCGCTGCCTGCATAAGGCGCATTATATGAAGCCACATTGGTAATGGTTTCGCCATACAGCCCATAGTCCACGTCCACCGTGGCAGTGAATACCACGTTCACTTCCATCTCGACCGGCATATCACCAGCCCAGCTGATGGTGCCGTCTTGTTCCGTGGCACCCCCCGCTGCTACGAAGCCGCCAAAGGTAACCCCTGCGGGTAAGATCATCGGTCAGGCTCGCCTGCAGCACGGTCCCGCTGCCGGTGTTGCTCAGCACGAGCGTATAGGTCACCAGGCTTCCCGGGAGGATCACTTCCGGCGTGGCTACTGCCTTCGAGATGCTCAGCTCGAGCAGTTGCGGAAGCTTGTTTACGTCATCCGCATACTCGGGATGCATCCCATGGTTCCGCACCCTGATGCGCCCACCGTCTCCATCTTCCGAGACCAGACCCCGTAGCGCGCACCAGGTCATTGACCTGGATGTCGGAGAAGTCGCCGTTATAACCATCCAGGAAGATGCGTACCGGTCCACTCCCATCGTCGACGAACAGGGTGTCGTTGCCAATTTTGGTTGTGACTGTGCCGGTGATCACCGACAGCCAGCCCTGGCTTTCTTCCAGGCTCGCCAGGTGGGTGGTCATGGGTAAGGCTGCCGGTTCCCCGGTGCTTGGGCTGATCACCTGCACCATTTCAGCCTCGAAGAATTGGATTTCTGTATCGCCGTTGTAGATATCGATGGTGCCAACCACGCGCACTTTCGTTCCGCGTGTGTAATTGGATGGGTCGATATCGCCTGCTGGTGCGTGGACGGTGATACCCCCGGTTGCATCCTGCACGTAAAGCACGTTGAAGAATTCGCCGTACGCCGCCGTGATTTCTCCTTCCACCCACACCAGTTTGTTCAAGTTATCGGGTTGGTTAACCGCACTTTGCGCCCGTGCTTCGGCAATGGTGGAAAGCTGCAGCGGTTCACCCATCAGCCACATGGCGGCTTCCAGGTTGAACAGCTCGTTCTGCTTGCCGTCACCCGCTGTGTAGGCAAAAGTGGTGAAGGCATCGTTGCTGTCACCATACAGCATGATGCGTCCCGCGTTGTTGGGCAGCTGGGTGACTGCCGCCATGGGCACAGGGTTAGCACCCGCCGGAGGCTCAGCAGGATCGTTGGGATACACCCAGGATGGGTTATAGATGTAAGCATCGCCCGCCCCATCTGCATCCACGTTGCTGGTATGGTTGGGGTCATTATAAGATCCGCTGTAGCCGGTATCCAGGTCGCCCTGCACTACGATCTGTACATCGGGCGTATCGGCGGTGAGAGGCGTGCCCGGTGTGCGGCCGCGCAGCGAGCTCACACTCCACGAAGCCATCGCCTCGACGTTGATCCCAATCGTGGTGCTGTACTCAGTTGGGAAGCTGCCCCATATGGGTCCGAACACGTACCCGTTGTTGTCATCCCCATCGATGATCTCGTCATCGTTGATGCGCATATTGATCAGCGAACCGGTACGCCCTTCGATGGCGGCAAGGATATCGTTCTCGCGGTTGGCGACCGTCGCCGCCCACGGCACCGAGCCGGTGTAATCTGACAGTCCGCACAACCACAAGTTCCCGCCCGCTGCGACGTAGTCAGCAATTGCAGTGAGCTCGGCACTGCTATAGGCAGTTTGAGGTGCTGTGATCAGCAAAAGCTTGACCACCTCCGGGTTGAGATCAGCCGCAGTTAAGATATCCAGGTTTTTAAGCACGTTATACTGGTGAGCCGAGAGATCTGCGACGAACATCTGCATCTCACTGCCCGTGGCATTCATATTGCCATGCCCCGCATCGATCAAGATCAGCGGGAGATGCTCATCCGTCACCGTCAGGTTCAGGATTTTCGCATTGTCATCCGGGTTATCACCCGCAGGTGTTCCGGTGATTTGGGCGGTAACGGTTGCCTCACCAATGGTGGCAGGCTGCCAGCTAAAATTGGCGAAAGCATCACCATTGCCAGGTACGGTCACCTCGACGGAAGGCGTCAGGTACTCACCGTTTATGTTCAGGGTCACGGTTACAGTGCGGGCGATGGTATTGCGATTAGTCACCCGCACTTCCAGCAAGGATGGGTTGTAGATGGTGGGAATGGTGGGTTGGATGACCAGGTCGGTGACCGCGATATCTTCGCTGCCCATGGTCCATACCGGTGAGCTGACGATACGATCGCCATCTGCCTGGGTTACCTTGACGTAGAAGTAATGCACGCCCGTGGTGATATCGAATTGAGGCGTCCAGGTGAAGCTGGCAGCGTTCGGCTCGTACTCTACCGCCACCACGCCCTGGTCGGTGATGATCTGCACCAGGATCGTCAGCTCGCCGTCTGGGTCGTTGCCATCGATCTCGAACAGCATGCTGCCTGAATTTGCAATCTCGGAACCCATCCAGGCGCCGTTGGCTTTCATGCGTAGCAAAAAATTCTTATCTTCCGTGGCAAAGGTCCTGCGTTCGCGCAGTGCTTCGAGCAGGGCATCTTTGGTCAGCTCCGACATGAGCACGCCGGTGCGGTGGTCGGTGTTCGTGCCCCAATAGGCTGTGTGAGTATCAGCGTTGTTGGTAGCGCCTACTTTCCAGCCATAATCCAGCGAGCGGATGAACTCGTCTTCCGAGAAGGCATACGATGAGCCATTGCCGTTGCCCACTTCTTCGAGCCTGGCGATGGCTGAAACTTCAGGATGGTAGGTCCAATCGTTGAAGTTGATCCAGCCGGGGTGGTTGAACTGCATCACCGTTCCCGCTGGGTCTAGGCCGATCATACCGGTGGTGGCAGCCCATTGATAGAAACCGGCTACGGTAGATCCAGCTTCCAGGTTGGGCGTGTAATCGCAGTAAGCGCATCCGGTATTCGTCCGCACGGCATGGCGCACCGTATTGTAAACATTAATGTGACCCTCTGCACCCTGGGTGTACTCGAACCCGCGCAGCGCCACAAAGTTGGAGTTGGTTGCCGCCTCGACTGCTGCCAGTGTATTCGCCCATTCGGTGTCATCAATGGCATACGAGTGATCGGAGATCGCCATGAAGTCGTATCCGGCTGCCTCGCCGGCTGCCAGTGCCTGGGCTGGTGTGCCGCTGCCGTCTGAATTGCTGGTATGGTTGTGGATGTCGCCAAAATAAACCAGCATCGGTGGTTCGATGGAGGTTTCGAAAGTCCATATGTGGTCTTCGCCGAGTGGCAGTCCTGCCCAATCGCTGGTCGTTCCAAGCACGGTTGCGGTGTACATCGTCGTAGGCAGGAATTTCGCCTCGGGGTTGAGCGTGACACTAAAATTAACCGAGTTATACATCATTGCGTATGGAACCGTCCCATACGGTCCCTCGAGCACAAAGTGGCTTTGGTCCAGGGACGATGGGCGGATATCTTCGGTGAAGGTGATGACTACATTTGAAGACAATGGCACTTCCACTGCATCCGGGAGTGGAGAAACACTCACGATGGATGGAGGTGTCACATCAGTCTCACCGGTGGTGAAGCTCCAAATGTAGGCAGCTTCCAGGGGGATACCGTTGTTATCGGTAACACCCGTGGTGAGTGTGGCGGTATAGCTCGTGAACGCCGCCAGGGCTGCAGCTGGTGTAAAGCTCGCAGCTTGCGTCGCATCCGTGTATCCCACCTCGCCAGCCACCGGTCCCACTATATCGACCAAAGTGAATGTCGCCGCGTTGAGCGTCGCCGGAGCCATTGCCTTGCTGAAGGTCGCCTCCAGCGGTCGGTATGGGCTGACGCCTGTCGCATTGTTCGCCGGGTTCGTGCCGGTTACGGTCGGAGCCCGCAGGTCGACCATATCATACTGGTAGCGCGGGTTCACCTGCGGGGTGGTATATGCCCCACTCATCCCGGTAACACGCATCGGCATCGGGAAGGTGAACGAGCTCGTATTGATCCCAGTCGTGCCATAAACGTATACGGTCGTTTGCCCACTGCCATCATTGAACAAGATGGTCTTGTTCGTCGTGCCTGTCATAGATAAGGCTGTGCCTTCGATCTGCACCAGTCTGCCCTGCGTTGCACCCACACTCCCCGTAGGCGTAACCAACGGATCGGGCACACTCCCCGTGCTGATCCAGGTAATATTGTCCACCGGGTTCATCTCGAGTAAGTTGTTATAGTTAACGATTAAACCTTTCACCCGCACCACATCACCCAATGCCATCGGCGGTATGACTGCACCAGATTGGGGATACATGTACAACCCCCCCGTGCTATCCTGGATGGTAAACGAGCGGGTGGCAAATGTGCCGGGCAGTACGGTAACGTTCCCTTCCACCGTCCCATACCAGCCTGCTCCCGCTGCACGGGCCACAGCAATCGGTGTGACCAGGTTCGAATCCCGTACATTGGTCGATACCGGCAGGCCAACGCTGCGTGTCGTGTGGTTGGATGCCCACACCCCGTAATCTGCGTTATCCAGGGTGGTCTCAGCTGCCGGGGCTGCCACGGTGACTGTAATGACGGCGGAAGCCCCATCAGCAATGGAAGGCAACGTCCAGCTGATCACATTGCCGGGTAGCAGTTCGTAACCGGAGGTTGCTGCCTGGAAGGTCGCGCTGAGCGGTAGGCTGTCGGTGATCACAGCGTTGATTAAGCTGATCCCCAGGTCGTTAACCACCGAAATGGTGTAATCAAAGTTTTCGTTGATGTCAACCAGGGCCGGAGCGGTTTTGCCGATTGTCAGGGTGGCTGGGGGTGCCGCGTTACACATGGTGGCGCTGGCCCAATTAGCTGCCACCCTTATGCCATCTACAATTCCAGTCGCAGCAGTGGCAGCCCCTCCCTGCCGGATAGCTACCCCAACCAGGGGTGTCACCGCAGTGCCTGTTGCAGATGCGAGTGGTGTTGTCGGCTCTGTGCTCACACAGGTATCTAGAACGTGTAAGATGCTTGCCCCCGTGGTCATGTCATGGCTGGCTACCACCAGGTAGGTGGTGTTATAGGCGTAGTTGGTTGTGCCCCACACCGGGGTGCTGCTTGTGCCGATGCCAAACTGCAGTGCCCCCGTTGAATCCCTGGCGAACAGGCGTGCTGCAAATCCGGTGGTGGCATTTTTTAAGTGCAAGAAATAGTCACCGGTGGCGGTGGCATAGGATAGATTAACCAAAGCTGCAAAGTACACGGTTCCACTGCTCTGATCCGCAAATGTGCGGTTATCATCCTCACCGGATGAAGTGAAAGTGGCAGAACCGGCGATGCCCGACGAGCCATAAGTCGGCATCGAAAGGCTGGTGGTGGCATACTGGATTGGATTGGTGCCCCCACCAGAATGAGCAACCCACAGCCCGCCGCTCACCGCGGTCAGGTTGCCCGGTGTCCCACCATAGCTAAAATTTTCACCCAGGAGCGGGGGCGGAACATAGCATGTAGCTGCATCCGCCCAATTGGTTGCCACCCTTATGCCGTCCACGGTTCCGGTTGCCGCAGTTGCAGCCCCTCCCTGCCGGATGGCGAACCCAACGATGGGTGTTAGCGCAGCTCCCGCAGCTGAGGCGAGCGGTGTTGTCGGCTCTGTGCTCACACAGGTATCTAGAACGTGTAAGATGCTTGCCCCAGTGGTCATGTCATGACTGGCTACCACCAGGTAGGTGGTGTTATAGGCGAAGTTGGTTGTGCCCCACACCGGGGTGCTGCTTGTGCCGATGCCGAACTGCAGTGCCCCCGTTGAATCCCTGGCGAAAAGGCGTGCCGCGAATCCGGTGGTGGCATTTTTTAAGTGCAAGAAATAGTCACCGGTGGCGGTGGCATAGGATAGATTAACCAAAGCTGCAAAGTAAACCGTTCCACTGCTCTGCTCCGCAAATGTGCGGTTATCATCCTCACCAGATGAAGTGAAAGTGGTAGAACCGGCGATGCCCGACGAGATGTAAGAAGGCATCGTCAGGCTGGTGGTGGCATACTGGATCGGGTTGGTGCCCCCGCCAGAATGAGCAACCCACAGTCCGCCGCTTACCGCGGTCAGGTTGCCCCCAACTGCGCCGTAGTCGAATTCTTCCGCCAGCAGCGGGGCATCCAGCACACCCGCTCCTGTTGCTGCAGCTGTCGTACCAGTCTGCACACTGGCTTGAGCCAGGCCGGTGGGTAAAATTGCGGGTAGGATCAGCATCAGCACCAGCATGGCGCGCACTGCTGTGCTCAGATGATGAGAGCAATGTTTTCTTTCGGTTTGCATTTCTCCTCCTCAGTGGAATTGATTAAATTACCCCATACCCGGAGCTTCTAACGGCCTCGGGTGATACGCAGGTCCCTAATAGGTTTAGGGGTATTGGAGCCGATATTTGACAATCATTTAACCTTGTGTAGGGGTTCAACAAATAATATCAGGTTTCAAATTGTTTGTAAACTTAATCCTGTCATAATCCTGGATGACAAAGGACATTCAAACCCTTTTGTAGCCGGGATCAGCCTGCCCCCACTGATCCTGGAGGGGGTTGATCCCGGACTATACTGTAGTATCGGAACGAGTCTGCCTCCGGTAAGTTCTTCTGCGGGACGGCACTCCCTTCAGCAATTAGGTTGGGGCTACCCGATTTGTTTTCCTACCGTGCTGCTCCCTGTCCATTTCGCCACCTTTGTGCTGCCTGCATCCCTGCTATAAGACATGCAATCTCACCTGACTTACCCTTATATTTTCCCAGGCGTTAATGAATGGTATTCATCCTCTTCCCACTGGAAAGGATTTGTTTCAATGTATTGAAATATCTGCTGGTGCTCTTGTTCATCCCGAATGATATGTTCGTAATAATTCCGCTGCCATATCGGATGTCTGTCCATCCCTGGCAAAGCCCAAATCCGTTTAGTCGCCCGCGATTTAAATTGCCCAATAAATGCTCCCAATGAACCGTGTAGAGGACCATTCGGCCGATTGATATCCTGTAGGGGCGACCCATCACGATAAACCTCGGTCTGGTTTACCCATCGAATATCGCTATCCATAATTTCATTATTCGTGGGACGGGTCGCCCTTACCGTTGATATGTCTTCTATGCCAATAATCCCATGCCCATGATTGGGTATGATGACGAACGCATCTGCTCGAATATTAGGAAAATGATCGGTCAATTTTCGCCACTCTGAATCGATGATATTTCCTATGCAATTCAACCTCATTCTTCCCTCACTCACCTCCCCAAACAAACACTCCCGCTGCCAGGAGACCAGGGTTACGAAGTACGCACCTGGCGAACGGTAATCATATCCTTTTAGCCGGATGAATTTCCTGTCGTGACAATGTTGATGCTCACATATCATTGTTTTGATATATCAAACTATTGGCTGAATGATTGTATATCATTTTACAGGATTTCCACAAGTTGTGATCAGTACGCTTAATGAATACATACTCGTAAAGTTAATATTTTCTGTCAATGTATTTCAGGACTTGACGGATCTACCTCACCTCCCACCCTCGGCTCAAAGATACCTGGCAGCTCTCCACTTCAATTCTCATTGTCAATCTTCTGGATCCGCATAACTAATTTGACCTTTATTCTTCATGGGAATATAATCCTCCTATCGTTCAAATTCCAAATTGCTGGTAAGAGGAGGATACACAATGGCAGAACCACTCGATGCAATCATGGCAATCCATAATGCGTTCCGGCACGATATGAGCATTATCGACACTGCGGTGCTCGAGACGGCACGCGGCAAGCCGGGTCTCGCTCCAACCATCGAGCGATTCCGATTTTTCAACGAAGTGCTGGTATGGCATGCCCATGGTGAGGAAGCGGCTATCTTCCCCGCACTGGATGCCGTCGTGCCTTTGGTCGCCGAGGCATATTTAAGAGATCACCACGGTCTGGATGCAGCATTCGAGGCAATGGACAAGGCGTATTCTGCGGGTGATGTGTTGGAAACTGCGCGCACCTCGGCAGCATTCAAGTTCCACCTGGATATCCACCTCGCCAAGGAAGATGCCCACCTGTACCGGCTGGTGCGGGAGCGCGTTCCCAGGGAAGAACAGGCAAAGGCAGCCGGTATCATGTCTGGCCTGGTGCCCCAAGATCGTTTTCCAGATGTGATTGCATGGGAATTCCCTCTGATTGGTCACGACGACCGCGAGAATATGACCCGCATCCTGCAAATGGTGATGCCGCCCCCCGTGTTTGCCCAGGTTAGCCAGCTCATCCACAAGGCAGTCGGCGATGACTGGTCAGAGCTGGTGAGGCGCATCCCCACCCTGCAGTAAGAAGACGGCCCAGTGGGCCGTCTCTAAAGGGCACATTATTAAACCAAAACGGGGCCGGTTTCCTTGCCCCCCACTGCACTTGGAGGGGGCTTGCCCCCCACTGCACTTGGAGGGGGCTTGCCCTGATGTGGTCACCCTTCCCCAGTCCAAAACTGGCTTGACGAAAGCTCAAATCGATGTATAGTAATAGAGTCAAATGCTTACGCGGCAGTGAAGCGCAGTAAACTACCAATCCAAGCAGCCCGAAACCACTGAGGCGTAAGCGCTTAGTAAAAACCAGCCTGCCGTCGAGGGCTGTACCGGGCAATCAATCATTGAGCGGCCTCCATATGGAAGGTGCAAGATGAATAAACATCCACATCTGGTTTGGATCGTGGGTCTCACACTGGGGTGGCTGTTCGATTTTCTATTTTGGGGCAAACCGCTGGGGATCAACTTCGCCATTTATTTGACGGCCTGCCTGCTGGGTGGGTCACTCGTGCTGCTCGTGAATGGTCTGAAACCATCGTTCAAAAGCTTGTGGCTGGTTGTGCCCTTTGTGTTCTTTGCCACCATCACCTTCGTGCGCCAGGAACCGCTAACGAGAGTCCTGAGCATTATCGGTGCGCTGGTCTGCCTGGGTCTGCTGACGGTCACTTACCTGGGCGGGAACTGGACCCGCTTCAACCTGTTTGACTATTTTAAGAAATTCGCTTCACTTATTGCCGGCGTGATCACCCTTCCGTTTGTATTCATCAGCGAAATGAGGATAGATACTTCCTGGACTCGCCGTTTTCCTCTCAAACCAGTGGTTCGAGGTGTGCTGATCGCGCTGCCGGTATTGGTATTCTTCACTATTTTGCTGGCAACCGGTGACCTGGTATTCCGGCAGGGACTGAAAAATTTCATCACGAATTTTCCCCACATCCGCATCTCCGAAGCGAGCCTGCGGCTGATCATCATACTCATTGTGGCATATATTTTGACCGGAATATTCCTGTATGCGGCATTAAAAAGCAGGGACGAGGCAAAGCTGGAAGAAGCCATGCCGATCGTGAAACGCAGGCTGGGTTTTATCGAGGCAGCCATCGTCATGGGGAGTGTCAGCCTGCTGTTCCTCATTTTCGTGATTTTCCAATTCCGCTACTTCTTTGGCGGTGAAACGAACATTGGCGTGCAAGGATACACCTATTCAGAGTATGCCCGCAGTGGTTTCATCGAGCTGATCACCGTCGCTGTTTTTAGCCTGCTGATGATCCTCGGATTGGGCACGCTAACCAAACGTGAAAGCAACTTGCAGCAGCGCATATACTCCGGGTTAAGCGCCATTATCGCCCTTCTGGTGATCGTTATCCTGGTCTCTGCTTATCAACGCCTGATGCTGGCCATCGACTGGCATGGTTTCTCTCGCTTACGCCTGTATCCCAGCGTGTTCCTCATCTGGGTAGGTATCCTGTTCGTGGCAGTGATCGTGCTTGAGATCATGCACCGTGAGCGTCATTTTGCTTTGGCGGCATTGCTGGCATCGCTCGGATTCGCCATCTCGATCTGCGTCATGAACGTGGATGCCTCGATCGTGAGGCATAACGTTTACCGTACCATTGTTGGCAAGCACTTAAATGTTAACTACCTGTCGACCCTGTCTTCGGACGCAGTTCCTGGGCTAACCGCTTCCTTCATGGACCCCATCTTACCTGCGGTGACACACACCAAAGTTGGCGCAGCCCTGGTGTGCTACCTCCAGTCAGAGATGTATACCGGATACGCTTCCACTGACTGGCGTTCATTCAATTATTCGCATTGGGCTGCGGTCAAAGCGTTGAACGAAGTCGGACCGCATTTACAGGATTATCGTGTTAGTAAATATGAGGGCCATTACATGGTGGAAACGCCCGATCATAAGGTCCTGTACGAATGCGACCAATCCATCCCGGAAGAATTCCGTTAAGCAGAGACGTTCCAGTGGGACGTCTCTACGGGACGAATAATTAAACAAAACGGGGCTGGAAAAACCAGCCCCGTCGGTTGAGAAGCCCGATAGGGCGCCTGTATATATAGGGGTTAATCAACCGAGAAGTTGTCGTCGGCAGCAATGTCATCTGCCAGGGCGAAATCCTCAGTAGCGTAATCGTCCTCGAATTCGCCTTCCGTACGGTCGTGGGCAGTGCTTTCACCATTGACCTGATCAACGAAGCGACCGTGGACAAAGCCCGTACCGGCTGGGATGAGCTTGCCGATGATCACGTTCTCCTTCAAGCCGTACAGCGGGTCTTCGGAGGCGGCGATGGCAGCTCCTGCCAACACCTTGATGGTGTGCTGGAAGGAAGAGGCCGAGAGGAACGAATCGGTGGACAGGGAAGCCTTGGTGATGCCAAGCAGGGTCTCCAGGAAGCGCGCCGGGCGTTTACCCTGAGACAGCAGCTCCTCGTTGACCCGCTTGAGCTCGAGCAGGTCCACCAGATCACCGGGGAGATAATTCGTATCGCCCGGGCGGGTGATCTGCACCCTGGAGGTCATCTTGCGGATGATCACCTCGAAGTGCTTGTCGTGGATGTTCTGCCCTTGCGAGGAGTACACCTTCTGCACCTCATTCAATAGGTACATCTGGGAGATATATTTTCCCTGGATGCGCAGGATACGGTGCGGGTTCAGCGAACCTTCGGTGAGAGGTTGTCCTGGCTCCACATGGTCGCCGTCGCTGATCAAAAAGCGGGCGTTGGTGGGGATCTCATTCTCAGCTTCCTGGTGCACCTCATAAGAGACGATGACCTTGGTACCCCCGTCATCACCCTTCTCGAGGCGGGCACGCCCGGTATGCTGGGCAACGATGGTGGCGGTATCGAGGAAAGCCACCACATCTCCCTGGGCCACTTCGGTAGCATCTTCCACCGCCACCGTCCAGCTATCGGGGATGCTGAACTCATCGCTCACCATCTCGGAATGTTCGATGCGCACCAGGCGCAGCTCCGAATACTTGTCCGACTGCATGATGTGGGCGGTACCGGCAATCTCTGCCACCTTGGCTTCACCCTTCGGCATACGCCGGGCTTCGAACAGCTCTTCCACCCGCGGCAGACCTGTGGTGATATCTCCACCGGCAGCCACACCACCGGTATGGAAGGTACGCAGGGTTAGCTGCGTGCCAGGCTCACCGATGGACTGGGCGGCGACGATACCTACTGCCGAGCCCATCTCGACCATCTTCCCACGCCCCAGGTCCATGCCGTAGCATTGGGCACAGATGCCGTGGTCTAATTCACAGGTAAGTGGTGATCGGACGATGACTTCAGGAACATCGTAGGAGGTGAGTTTCCGCACCAGGTCATGGTCCAGTATTTCACCCCGTTCAGCCAACACTTCACCGGTCTTGGCGTCAGTCACATTCTGGGCGATGACACGCCCGAACAAGCGCGTACCCATGGCCTTGGTACCCCCGTCCCGGTCGGCAGCATTATCGGCCTTGCGGATGGGGATGCCATCCAGGGTGTTGCAGTCCAGCTCGTTGATGATCACGTCCTGGGCCACGTCCACCAGGCGGCGGGTGAGGTAACCGGCATCTGCGGTACGCAGCGCGGTATCAGCCAGACCCTTTCTGGCGCCATGGGTGGAGATGAAGTACTCCAGGGCGTTCAGACCTTCACGGAAGTTCGAGCGGATGGGGTGCGAGATGATGCGCCCTGACGGGTCAGCCATCAGACCACGCATACCGGCAAGCTGCGAAATAGGTCCGAAGCCACCCTTGGTGGCTCCAGAATTCCGCCATGATCGCCAGGTTGCCGTGCGGGTCCATGAAGGCCTTGACGGCAATGGCGACTTTCTCGGTGGTTTCCTGCCAGATCTTGATCACGCGCTCGTTCTGTTCCTGGTCGGTGAGCAGGCCGCGGCGGAATTCACGCTGGACGAGCTCAACTTCCTTCAGCGATTCATTGATGATATTCTGCTTCTCAGGCGGGACGCCGATATCGGAGACGGCGATGCTGTAACCCGAGCGTGTGGCGTAAGTAAAGCCGATTTCCTTGATGCGGTCAGCCACTTCGGGGGTCTGGTCTTCACCACCCACTTCATACAGCTCGGCGATCAGGTCTTTCAGCTCACCCTTATCCAGCTTCCAGTTGATGAATTGGATCTCGGGAGGTAGGATGCGGTTGAAGATGACGCGACCGACGGTGGTCTTGAGCAAGCGCTCTTCAGCCTGCGCCATACGGCTGCCCTGGTCGTCATACCAGGTAGTCACCAACACGTTGATTTCAGAATGGATATCCACCTGACCCAGGTTGTAGGCCAGCTCCACTTCGTCAGAATCGGCAAAGTTGCGCCCTTCACCCTTGTGTTTCACCGAGTCATCGGTGATGGTCAGGTAATAGACACCCAAAACCATGTCTTTGGAGGGGCTGATAATGGGCTCCCCGTCGGCAGGTTTCAGCAGATTCCGGGAAGAGAGCATGAGCTCACGCGCTTCGGTAACCGCTTTTTGAGAGAGCGGCACGTGCACAGCCATCTGGTCGCCATCAAAGTCGGCGTTGAATGCCGTGGTCACCAGCGGGTGCAGCTGGATGGCGGAACCTTCGATGAGGATCGGCTCAAAAGCCTGGATCCCCAGGCGGTGCAGGGTGGGGGCCCGGTTGAGCATGACGGGGCGCTCCTTGATGACCTCCTCGAGCACTTCCCACACCTCAGGGCGGTTGCGCTCGATGAAGCGCTTGGCACCCTTGACGTTGGCGGCGTAGTTATGGGATACCAGGCGTGAGATGACGAACGGGCGGTACAGCTCGAGGGCCATGCCCTTTGGCAGACCGCACTGGTAAAGCTTCAGCTGGGGTCCGACGACGATCACGGAACGTCCGGAATAGTCGACCCGCTTGCCCAACAGGTTGCGGCGGAAACGGCCTTTCTTACCCTTGAGCATATCGCTCAGTGACTTAAGCTCGCGGCGCCCACGACGTGATAGGGCTTTGCCGCGCTGCGAATTATCGATCAGCGAGTCAACCGCTTCCTGGAGCATGCGTTTCTCGTTGCGTACGATCACATCCGGCGCGCCGAGCTCAAGCAGACGCTTCAAGCGGTTGTTGCGGTTGATCACACGGCGGTACAGGTCGTTCAAATCGGAGGTGGCAAAGCGGCCGCCATCCAGCTGGACCATGGGCCGCAGGTCGGGCGGGATCACCGGTAAGACGGTGAGCACCATCCACTCGGGGCGGTTACCGCTGCGTCGGAAAGCCTCCACCACCTTGAGGCGCTTGGTGGCTTTTTTGCGCTTCTGCTTGCTCTTGGAGGTGCGAACCTCTTTCCATAACTCTTCCGCCAGCTTATTCAGGTCCAGCCGGCGCAGGATATCATAAAAAGCTTCAGCGCCCATATCGGCACGGAATACCTGCCCCCAGCGGGTCTTGAGCTCGCGGAAACGGGTTTCACCCATGAAAGTGAGTGGTCGCAGGTCTATCAGCTCGTCGCGCAGGCTTTCATTCTCGTCGCGCACGGTGCCCGACTGCTCTTCCAGCTGGTTGCGCAAGCCTTCCATGGTCACGTCGGCTTCGGCGCGGATGCGCTCGACATCCATTTTTAGGTGCTCGAGCTCGCGCGCTTTCTGGTCCTTTAGCTGACCTTCGAGGGTTTCCAGCTGCTCTTTTACCACCTGTTGCAGGCGGACCAGGTGCTGACCGGCTACTTTCTCTCCGGCTTCAACCACCACTGTGTCAGTCTGAAAGGTGATGGCAGTTTTAGTCACCTTGCCTTGCTTGTCGGTGATCACGTCTTCCAAATGCTGACCTTCCTTGATGATCGGGTCCAGCTCAATGGATTCGTCAAAACGCTTATTGATTTGCTGGCGAAGACCTTCCTGCTCGGCCAATGAACGGTCGCGCCCGGCTTTGGTCTCGGCAATCTTTGAGTTGATCTGAGCGGCGTACTCACGCTCGGCGGCGATGATATTATCGTCCAGCCGCTTCAACGCTTTCTGACGTGCGTCTTCATCCACATAGGTGACGACGTACTGGGCGAAGTAGAGCACACGGTCAAGGTTGCGGCGGGAGATATCGAGCAGCAGGCCCAGGTAGGAGGGGATGCGGCGGGTATACCAGACGTGAGCGACAGGGGCGGAGAGCTCGATATGGCCCATGCGCTCGCGGCGCACGGATGAACGGGTGACTTCCACCCCGCATTTATCACAGATAATCCCCTTGTAACGGATATTCTTGTATTTCCCGCAATAGCATTGCCAATCGCGGGTTGGTCCGAAAATAGCCTCACAAAAGAGACCATCCTTCTCTGGGCGCAAGCGCCGGTAGTTAATGGTCTCGGGTTTGAGTACTTCACCATAAGACCAGCTGCGGATGGTTTCTGGAGATGCCAGGCTGATACGTAATGCCGTCAGTCCTTTTGTTTCCACTCAATGCCTCCTGGAAAATAGACGAAGAAAAGCCCGCGCTTGAGGTTTATTCTCTCAAGCGCCAGGCGAACAATTGTCATATCTTGGATACATGCAATCAGTGATTATACCTAAAATGATAGGATTTGGTCAAGAGGTATTTCTGAGAGGAAGATTAGGGTTTATCAACCCTCACTGCGATTGCCCCCTTTGTTCTGCCTGAATGGGATTGCCAGGTGGAAGGCACTGCCCTTACCCAGCTGGCTCTCTACCCACACCCGACCCTTGTGGCGATCGGCGATCGACTTGACGATCGCCAGACCCAGGCCCGTCCCCTGGCGCTTCTTGGCCTCTTTCTGCCCACCGCGGTAGAACTTCTCGAATATCCGCGGTAGGTCCACCGGGGCGATCCCGATACCGGTATCGACGACGTTAAACACCATCTGGTCTTTATCTGGTTCCACGCGCACGGAGACTTTTCCGCGCGGCTCGGTATAGATCACGGCATTCTCGACCAGGTTGTGCAGGGCTTGCTGCAGCAGGGCATAATCGGCTTCGATAAGCGGGATGGCATGCTGCGAGATATCACTGGAGATCACCACCTGCTTTTGAGAAGCTTGAAGCTGCAAGGCACCCACCACGCGGTCGACAACTTCCTGCACCGGCACCATCTCCAGCTGCAGGTCGACGCCGGCATCGATCCTTCCCAGGTCGAGCAAGCTGGTGACGAGCTGGTTCATGCCGTCCACGCTGGTGAGGATCTTCTTTACATAACCCGTCTGCTGTTCGTTCAGCTCACCAACCATTTCAAGCATGGTGGCGTAGCCGCGCATCGTGGTGAGTGGGTAGCGCAGGTCATGGCTGACGGTGGCGACAAACTCAGATTTGAGGGTGTCGAGCTCCTTGAAGCGGGTAACGTCTCTCAGGATGCAGACCCGGCCCACGGGCTGACCCTCGACAATGACCGATGAGGCGGTTGCCAGGTAGACCTTGCCATCGGCCAGCTCCACCTCGGCGGATTGCTTTTCTTCCGAGACCACCTGCAGCAGGCCCAATAAAGCCGGCTGTTGGATGATTGAATTGATCGATTTCCCATTGACCGATTCACCGGGCAGCCCGAGCACCTGCCAGGCAGCCGGGTTCGCCAGAAGCAGGCGTCCTTGATAATCGGTCACCAGCACCGGGTCGGGGGTTGAATTGAGGGTCGCTGCCAGCCGTTGGCGACCGATTTCAGCGTTGGCAAACAGCTGGGAATTGGCGGAAGCCAGGGCGGCCTGACCGGCGATGGTGGTGAGAAAACGGATCTCATCGGTGCCGAACTGGTGGGGCGTGTTGTATGCCAACCACAGGGCACCATAAAACATGTTCTCATGATGCAGCGGCAGGGCTAGGATGGCTTCGGGGCGGGGGGCATTGGGTGGGAAGGTGAGCAAGCGCACACGGCTCAGGTTGTTCAGCGCCACCACTTCCTTCTGGCGGACCATCGGCAGGATCTGATCATCCAGGTAGCTGTACTGTTCGTTCTCGCTACCGTAACCGAAGCGGCTTGGGGCAGGCGAGCCGCCTTTCATTTCGGGTAAAGCCTCCGGAGAGAGCACCACACGCACTGCACTGGCACCCGTGCTCAAGGCGGCCTCCATGACCGGTTTGACCGACTCCTGGAACTCCAGGCTGGAGGCGACGCCCCGGCTGACCAATAACAGCCGGTTGAGCTCATCCAGGCGGGCTTTAAGGCTCGAGCGCATGTTTTCAAAGGCGTGCCCCAGCTGCCCCACCTCATCATTACCGCCCATCTCCAGTGGGCTATCCAGCTCGCCGTTGGAGATGCGGTTGGTCTCCAATGCCAGGTTCTGCAGGGAAGAAGTGACCGTACGCAGGGAGAAGCGCAGCACCAGGGCAGCAATCAGGAAGAGGATCACGATGATGACCATGAGCGGTGCCGCGATCTGCAGTGCCAGCTGCTGGGCCTCCTGCATCGGCACGGATACCACCACTGACCACAGCCGACCCCACACAGGCTGAGAGTACATCATGCTGCGCACGCCGTCGGGGGTAGTACCTTCAAAGAAATTGCCCTGCAAGGATGATTCCAGAGGGTATTTTTGCATCACCCATTCACTGGATGAGCTGTAAAGGATTATGGCGGCATCATCCAGCAGCATCCCCTCACCGTCGATATCGTTCAAGCTGGTCAGCGAGATGCTGATCGACTCAAAAAAGGGATTGGAAGCCAGGTCAGAGCGACCCACCAATACCGCGTCGCGTGAACCGGTTTCACCATACACCGCTGCCAGGAAAGACAAACGCGCGGATACCCCTCCCAGGGTTGGGGGCAGGGTGTACATCTGGACTGGCAGGCCATTCAAGGCTAGGGTGATGCCCATATACTCTTCAGGCGATGGATTGGCATCATAAAAATCTTCCACCGGGTACCCGGTGACCGGCTGACCATTCGAATCCAAAAGGTATAGCTCGCTGAAATACGGGATGCTGCGCAGGATATCGCCCATCAGCATATTCTGCTCGGTCAGCGTTCCCTGGGTCCAGGTTGGATCCTTGGCGAGGATCTGGATCAGGTTTTCGCCTGTCTCGAGGAACGCGGGGACGTTGTTGGCGGCGATCTTACCCGTACTTTCGAGGCGGTCGTTCAACATACCGGTGGCAGCCCTGCCCGCCACGATCCAATCTCCAGCCATCAGGCCGACGATGACCACAATTGCCAGGAGTGCCAGGCTGGAGAGGAACCTGCTCTGCAGGCGCCGCTCAACCGGAGATGGCTCCAATGGGCCGGAAGACCCCCACAAGCGGGGAAAAACGAGCGCCGCAACCTCTGCAAGCACGCCAGCCACCAATAACTGGACACCTACAGTAATGGTTGCAACCCCCACTTGAGACAGGGCAGTATCCAGGCGAGCCGCCAAGCTTCCCGAGGATGCCAGGGTGGTATCCAACAGGAACAGCAGCGGGTAGACCAGGGCGAATAAGGCGGTGGCAAAGATTGGGTGACGCAGGGCACGGAAGACCCAGGTGCGATACCTTTGATGGAATGCCGCACCCAGAAAGGTGGCAAGCAATCCATATTCGAGTACGGTGAACAGGTTGTGAGTTCCCAGCAGCGCCATCAGGAGCCCTGAAACCAATCCCATGCCAGCAGCCGGGAACACACCCAGCAGCCCGGCAGCCAACACCCAGGGTACGGCTGCCAGTACCGGGATAGCTAATTCACCCAGGTTTACGGTTTGACCCTGGATTTTTAACGCCTCCTGGGCGGGCAGGCGAATCACCAGGAATAAATTAGTCAGAACCAGGAGAGTGAGTAAACCAATAAAAATTCCCCCGTGCAAGCGCGTCCAGTGTTTGTTAAGCCGCCTCCAGCGGAACAGCAACAAGGCCAAAATGCTTAATAAGAACAGCCAACCCACCCACCCCATCAATTCTTGTGGTTGATCGATGTAGAAGGGAGTGCCAAGAAAGGTGAAATCAATAACCATATCGGTGGTTTGACATTGATTTTTTACTCAAATGATTATAGCATGTCTACAGTCTTCGTATTATGGCTGTAGGACGACATTTTTGATGGCTTTACTAAATTGTTAGTCTAGACCCACTCGATCGTCTCTTGTGTTGCAAGAGACAGGTCGGAATAAAAACCCCGCCGATATTCCAGAAGCATACCTGCCAGAATGTACATGGCTTCATCCGTCATGGTGCGTAATATCTCCCGCCCAGCGCGCTGCTCCGACTTGAAGCGGAACGGTGCTCCAAATTTGACACTAGCACCGGGTTCTCGCCAGCGATGGGTCAGAGGCAGGGTCGGATAGCCAGTGGTCCCATCGATCGCTACCGGCACGATCGGCGCATTCGCCCGGGTTGCCAGGTAGGCAATGCCTTCTTTGCCCTGGCGGAGCTGTGGGCCGCGGTGAGCTTCCGGCGCCACCAAGATAATCTCGCCCGCTCTCAAAACCTCCAGCGCACCCTGGACCGCCCGCCGGTCGATCTCCTCACGCTGCACCGGGATCACCCCGTAGATGCGTGGAAAAATCCCTACGATGGGATAGCTGTACACTTCTATCTTCGCCATCGGGACGATATTGCGCGGCAATACATTCATCACCACAAAAGGATCGATGAAGTCGATATGGTTGATCATCATGATAGCCGGACCATCCAGGGGCACATTCTCAACCCCCTCGACATGGTCGATGCGGGCGAATAAGGTGAAGCCGATAGTCCGGATGAGAAATCGCAGCACCCGGCGGCGGGACTCATAATGGGAATGATCATACCCACCAGGAGGCCATATCGATGACGCCACACTTCTTTCCGTCATGCTGCCTCCTGTGAAAATGGATGCGCACCGAGCTGTCGGTCAGGCAGCTGCGTTTCCATGGCGAACGAGCAGGGATACAGGTGTCTCTTCATCTTTCAAAGACCAATGATTTTGCCCGCTCGAGCACTTGCTCAGCATCCAGACCATCTGAACACAGGATAATGGCATCCTCGGCGGGTCGCAGAGGCGCAACTTTACGCTGAGAATCAATCTCATCGCGCCGGCGCATGGCCCGCAGGATTTCACTATACTCTGCCGGTAAACCTCGCCCACGCAGTTCTTCACAGCGACGGCGGGCGCGTTCCTCGACCGAGGCATCCAGGTAGATTTTAAGATCAGCGTTCGGTAATATCACCGTGCCGATATCACGCCCCACCATGACCACTCTGCCGCGCAGACCGATACGGCGCTGTTGGACAGACAAGGCCTGGCGGACACCTGGATAGGCAGACACCGGTGAGACGTGCGCTTCCACTTCAGGTTGGCGGATTTCCCAGGTGATATCCTGCCCATCCACGATGACTGAATAAGCGCGACCATCCTCGACGGACGGGGTGAGAACATCGATCTGGGCACCCTCAGCGAGTGTGGTGATGCCGGCTTCGTCGCCGATATCCACACCCTGCTTCAAAGCCAGCCAGGTAACTGCCCGGTACATCACGCCCGTATCGAAGTACAGATAACCCAAAACCTGGGCGAGCTTATGCCCCAGGGTGGATTTTCCTGAAGCAGCAGGACCATCGATGGTGATAATTTCAGGAATCTCCATACCCAATCTCATCCATTAAAGGCGAATTTATGGAACAGCATTCCCGGTTGATTCAGAACCCCCACCAGGAAAGATATCGGTGCGGGCCCATAAAATGATCTGTTCCTCACTCAATGGCGCCTTGCGGAAAGCCAGCCAATTAATAAATTCGGGTGGGAAAATCCCCTGCCACCCAGGGTTACGTAGCCATACAAAATCCTGACCGCGATAGTTCTGCGCCAGGCTGGGTTCCTCAGACCCTTTCAGGGTGATCACGACTGGCGGAGATCCGGTGGTGGAAAGAGACGACTCAAAGCGGGCATAGGGATAATCGCGCAACGCCCACTTGAGGGTAGCTGAATCTGGCAGAGCAACCACTTCCAGCTGGTCACGCAGACCTGTATTCCAGCTGGATAAATCGGACAAGGTTGTCATCAATTGCTCCACCTGACCCGTGGATGGCGCAACGCCCCACATTTCCTGGGCTCCATTTTGGCGCACGATGGTCATCCCCCAGGTATTCGCGACAAGGAATAAACCCAGCAATATGCACAGCGACCAAATCACGCCTAATTTGGCGCCTTCTGCCGACCATCCGGCAAGCACCAGGATCACCGCAACCAGCCCCAGCAGGAATGCCCCGATGATGATGACCCAATAAATTCTCACATCTCCCGCGTAACGCCCAATAGCCAGCAAATTGAACCAGCTAATGATGGCGAAGATACACAGCAGCAGTGCCAAACCGCCTCCCACGAGGCGCGTGTTCTGATCTTCCTCTGCCAGGAAGGCGCGGCTGATCTCTGAGGAGGCCAGAGCCCACATGGGGATGAGCGCCCACGCCATGTCTCCCACCTGCCGCCCGGCATAGAGTAAGGGTACGATCAAGGCGACGACTGCCCAAATGCTTAATCCAACCATCAACAGGCGGGCCTGTTGATCCTCCCACTGACCAAGCCAGGCGCGCAGTGCAGCGACAACCGCAAAAATCACCACGATAAGCTGGTAAACCAACAAGCTGGCAGGTAAGCGCAGTATGGGGATCCCACTAGAACTCACCCATGCATTCACATAAGCCGGGATGGTATCTGCCAGGGCTCCCAGACCCTGAGGGTGGCGGAATAACAGGGTGCCGGCGAAAACCACGGTGAGCAGAAATGCCACGCCCCCCGCCCGGATCGAAGCAGCAGGGATTGCCTCTGTGGTTGAACCACTACTGTCTTCCACTGGCTGAGATTCGACCAGTATTCTGCCTATCAGTATGTACAACCCCCAGGTTATCCCCAGGATGAGCAAACCTTGCAGGAAAGCCACCCCAGAAAGCAGTGCCAACCCGGTGCAAATTCCTGCCAGTACCATGCGCCGATTATAGACACTGGCAAGGGCAAAGAGGGTAAATACCAGGGCGGGCATCAGGCTGCCAGCCTGCCTGGAAAGGGACACCAACCCCGGGTCCAGCGCTAAACCGAAAGCCATCACCACCCCAGCCCGATGCAACCAGCTTGAATCGCCCATCTGCCGCCTGAAGCACAGCGGCACCCAGATAAGCAAGCTTCCCAGCATGGCAGGTAAGAATCGGGCAACAAAGTTGGTATCTTTGATAAGCGAGAACAGCAGGCTGGTGAACAGGATATACAGCGGCTGCGCACCCAAATCCACTAGCCCACCCCGCGCCAGACCAAGCGCTGGAAGCGCCCAACCAGCTTCAACCTCGCTCAGCGCACCCGCACCCAGCTGATACAGCCGCAGCCCCAATGCCAGCAGGAATGCCAGCCAATACAGTGCATGTTCGGTGGTGGTTTTATTTGCTTTCATGGATTATCCGACGTATTATACCGCCTTCATTGTTGTGGGCTTGTAAATGGAGTATGGTGAATGCCATTCTGCATAAAAATTAGGGTACTTTATAAATCGTCACCTGCCCCTGGTTGAAGACCGGTTGGAGCACCTGGCTAAACTTGCGCAGCGCAGAGCTGGTGGTGCATCCGCCGGATTGGCTGCAGACATTTTGAATGTAGGCGAGCTCGGGCTGACCCAGAATGACGTAGTCCACATTGAACTTATGCAGCAAATCCAGCGTGGTTTGAGCGTCCGAGGAGGTATAGATGGTGGCAATATCAGGCTCCCGGATTGCCTGCTGGTCGTAATTCCCGCGCCACTGGCCTTCGTGTCCCGCCCAGCCCAAGACAGTGGGAAAACCAGTAAAAACACTGATCCTTCCATTATAGTTATACGACCCATACCATGGAGCTTCAAGGATTACCGGCACACTCCCGGCGGGCATACCTTGTTCAGCATTGGCATCCAGCCACTCAATTGCCGCCCAATCATCAGGATTATTCAAGGCAACCGAGCTGGCACCATCTAGGTTGGCGGAGCCGGTAAAATCGCCGGCACGGCTGGGGATCGCCATCACGGTGTATACCAGGCCCAATCCAATAAATAAAACCGCACCCGCCGCAAACAGGATCCTCAGGGCAGGTTTCCTGATCCGGTCCAACAGCCACCAGGTTCCGTATGCGCTGGCGAGGCCCAGCATCACCCAGGCCTGGTAATAGAACTTGAACACCGTGTTCATGCGCACCCCGAAGCTGTCGCGCAGGTACAGGAATTCGACGATCAAAGTGAGCGCCAGCCCGGTGAAGACGAGGATAAAGACAAAGCTATCGCTGGTGATTTTTGTGATGGGAACGACCAGGTCGGAGCGGGTCTCTTCCGGAGCTGCCCTCTTCTTCACCAGACCCGCCAACGTTGGCAATTACCAGTGCCAGGAGCGCCGAAAGCATGAACAGTAGCCAGGGATCAGTCAAACGAGCCCTTAAACTGGCGAGGAAGGCATCATTCAGACTCATCCCCCCTAATACGATCTGGAGGGTCGCCATCAATGAACTATCAGGTGCTGGCTTCAATAGGGAAAGTGCCAGTGCAATCAACAGCAAGAGCACCAGATATACACCGATGCAGATCAATAGGATGCGCCACCACCAGTTGAGGGCAGATTTCAACAGCTCATGCCTGTCACCTTCCTGATGGAGCAGGTAACCCAGCAGGAAGCACACCACCAGGAAGATAAAAGTGCCAAACATCACCAGGTATTGCGGCAAGCGGGTGGGCGGAAAGACGTAAGGTAACAGACCCGCGGCCTGCGAGCTGAAGCTCAGGTAGAAAAATAGATACAGGAGCACGGAAAGGATGCCCAAACCCACACCCAGGATGAGGGTGCGGAAAACAACCTCCAGGTCGAGCTTCCCGTTTTGCATCACCAACCCCAGGCCGTATGCCAGCATGATCAGACCCAGGTAAATCGGCAGGTCCCAGGTGTTCAGGAAACCCAATGCACCCAGGATGAGGGCTGAAAATACAAATAACAGCCAGTCATTATCGAGTGCGTATGCGACCGGGTTCCACCAATGGGCGTGGGGGCGGGGTTCGGTAACTGGCTCGTTGGCTGGCGGAGCGCCATCCAGACCTTGCTCCGGCAGGTCAGCGGTAAGATCCTGCTGCACGACGGATTTCTTGCTCATCTGCCGAATGAGCAAATTGAATGCTAACCCAATGGCGAGCAGCACAAATGGCAGCGCCAGGACGTGCGGGTGGTTATCGCCCAGGAGAAAGCTGAAGAAAGGGAACTCATCGATGGGCTGGACGATCATGTTCTGCCCAAGGAAATTCTTATCTGCCAACACCCGCGAAGCCCGCCACCACCACAGGAACACGTTGCCGGGTACCAGGAGTTAACCACCGGCGCCTTAGCCAGACTGGGGATATCGATCCACGCCCAGAAACTGGCAGGCAACATTCCCCTGGCATGGAGTGACTCCAGCACACCTTCGAGGTTGCCCATTACTGCCACCAACAGTCCACCCAGCACATCCTGCGATGATGGGCGGTCCCTGGTGAGGAGCAGCTTCGCCCTCCTTGCGACGGGCTTTGAGGGTGAATGCCACCAGGTTATAGACTACTCCAAAGGAGCCGATCAAGGTAAGCGCAAAAAGCAGGGAATCATACAGGTCGAAAGCCACACCCGAAACCGCGCCGGAAAGCCGGGTGAGCAAGGCCATCATCACGTAGCCGAAATAATAATAGGAAATGCCATAGCCCGAAAGCCAGGGGTCGAGCGGCGGGAAGTGCTGGCTGCGCAGGATGGCGTTCTGGAAGGCGATCTCCATGAATTTTTCGCCACCCGTAGGCTCAATCTTGTACGGGACATATGCTCGCAAGATTGCCCATCCGACCAGGGCTAACAAGAACAGCACCTCCACGGTGGCGATCATCTTCCATTTCTCGCGCAGGAAGGTACGCAGCTCGGGGATAATCGTCCCCCTGCCGCGGAAATAGAACCAGGCGGAGATGGCAGTCAAAAGCAGGACGGCGATCAGGATTCCACCCAGGTCGTTGGTGAGCAGCCCGGTGCTGGCACCGATCCACAGGAAATAGCTGATGAACAACAAGCCCAGGGCTTTGGAAAAGGCATAACCGCGATCTGGCAGCCAGCGGAAGATGCGCATCGAGGTGGGTAAAGCCAGCCATCCCAGCACCGTGATCAGCAGCCACCACACCAGGATTTGGATCATGGGTTCACCTCATAGATGACTGTATCCCCGTCGCGATAGACTTCCCGCCATAAATTACCGTTGAAGGCGGGGAATTTGTCCAGTCCAGGTCCGGGGTAGGTCACTTGTTCGAGTTGGCCTACCACGATATATTTCACCTGGTAAAGGTTGAGGAACTCCTTGGTGTATGCCGTATCCACCGTGGTGTAGAACTGATCAATATCGGTGATGCGCTTGGTCACCCACTCGGGTGGGTTGAGCGCACGCTGCTGCTGCTGGTGCCATTCCCAGCCGACCACTCCCGGCAGGCCGGTATTGATGGTAAATCGGGAGTACCAGCGGTACAGGTTGCGCGAATTCGCTTCCACGATAACCGGCGACCCCAGTATGTTTTCCTGCATCCAGCGGATGGCGCGGTAATCCTGGCTTAAATCCATGTTGACGACGGTCTCTCCTGCTGGAGTATATTCACTCGTACTGGGATAATCTGCCGGATAGGTGGCGAACGGCATATATGCCGTTCCATCCAGTGTATGGGGCGCTTCTGGCACCCAGCGATCCTTGATCTTCGCCATTGTGCCGTACAGGGTGAACAACAATGCAGAGATTACCAAACCCGAGAACACCACCCGCCAGGATATGCGCCAGCCTGGCTGCCACTGGCGGATAGGATCGAGCAGCCAGCCCAGGGCGGCGGCTGCGCTCAAGGCGAACAACGCCCAGGCCTGAAGGTAGAACTTGAACACGGTATTCATGCGCCCGATATCACCCTGCACCACCACTACTTCGACCATCACGGTGATCAGCAATGCCGTTCCCACCCAGAACAGCACCAGGCGCTTAACATCTGGCAGCCCCGGGCGCAGGAGCAAGACGCCTGCCCAGACTGCCAGGGGCAGGATCAGCCAGGCGAGGGCAGCACCCCTCCCGATGGGTAGTTTGCTCACTACAGGCATATTCTCAATCCCGGGGATTTTGACGCTTATCAGCAGGCAAGCTAGGAAGAGCACAGCCAGACCCCCGAGGATCAGCCCGGTGTACTTCTCGAGTTTGCGCAGTGAAACCAGGGGGGTATCTGCCATCCACTCGCGCGTCTCCCACACCATCCACGAGACGATCACGAACAGGAACAAGCCCCAGTGAGTGAAATATGACCAGATGGGGGTATGGGTGCCGGTCCAGGGGATGATCGAGCTGTAGGGTTGAGCATACCAAAGGCGGTAAGGCAGGTACAGCACGTAAGAAACCAGCACTAATAGGAGCATTCCCGCCCCTGCGGTGAGCAGGCGTTTAACCACAGGCGTAATCCGCGGTAGCCAGGTGAAGCGCTGAATATCAGCATAACGGAAGAGAGCGTAGCCCAAAACCAGCATCCCAATGGGCAGGTAGGCATATATATCCGACAGGTTGGTGGGGTACATGGCGCCGATAGCCAGTCCGCCTAATACAATGCTCAGGAACCCCGCACCGATGCTTTTCCAGTGGGCTTTTCCCAGCAGCACTGCCACAGCCCAGGTGAGTGCCAGCATGGCGATTGCCATGGCAATCATGTGGGCATGCAGGTCTGCGTACAGGAAGGTGAACATGGGGAATTCAGTGATGGGTTCCACATCATTCGGGGCAGGGAACGCCCGGCTGGGAAGCCAATACCAATCCGCTAATCCGTAGGGCAGCTGGGCTCCACGGAACAAGTTATTCCACAGCCCGACCGGCAGACCAGCCAGGCGGGTGAAGAAACCGGTGGTGTCGGTTATCCCTCCCGCAACTCCCAGCTGTTCCCAACCCTTCAGGAACATGCGCAGCGTGCCGAGGTTGCCCACCACCGCCATGCCCAGGGCTGAGGTGATGCCGATCAGGATGGGTCGCCAGGTGAAGGAGCGAGGCGGTGGATCCTCTCCATGGATATCCGGTTCCATCTGCTTCTCCTCGTTTTGAGAGCGAGGATGGCTCAGGTTGTAGCCAATGCAGAATGCCCCCATGGTCACCATGCTGAACAGCGTGGGGATGATGAGGTTATAGGCAAACGACGGCACGATGCCCAGCCATTTAACCAGCACACCCACAAAGACGTAGCCCCAATAGTAGTAGTTCATGTACCCGGCGGCATACCATGGGTCATAGGGTGGGAAGGTGGTGCTTTTCAACACGGCGTTGAAGTAGGAGAAATCCATCGGTTTTTCTCCACCCTTCCACGGATGCCACAGGTCAGGGTTGCCCAGGCGGATGAACAGGAAGCACAGGAAGAAGACCAGGAACAGACCTTCAATAATGAGAAAATACTTCCGGTTGTTGCGGAACTCGTCGCGCAGTTCCTCCCGCTGCCGGTAAGCCAGGATGGCACCCACGATTGCCATGATCAGGATCACGATGGTGATGGTGAGGCGGCTGACGGGGATATTGACTGAGCCGGCCATCCAGGTCAGGTATGCCAGGATCAGCATCCCCGCCGTCCGGGCGAGGGGATAACCGTGGTCGTGCAAGCCGGGTAACGTTATGCGTAGAATGGGATAAACCAGCAGACCCAGAAGGCTCACACTCAGATACCAAAGGATGACTCCCAGCACCTGGTAGCGGTTTTGCCAGGCTTGTGGGTCGAACAGCTCCGACCACGTGCCTCCTGCGGTCTGAGCAGACAGGCGTACATCCGGCAGTTTTAGATTAGCCGGGTGGTAGGCTGCTTTCTTGGGGGTGATCCTGACAATCTCACCGAAATTAGCCTGGTCCAGGATCTGGCGTGCCTGGGAGCTATTGTAGGCTTCGGTTTTGCGAAAAACCAGCACTTTCGGGTGGTCATAAACCGTGAAAGCTTCCTCGGCAAACTGGTCATTCACGCTGATTGGACCAAGCGAAGGATCCGATTGGAAGATGGCCAACAGCTCGAAGCCAAGGTCTCCGTGGAACATGCCCGGTTGCGCTACGCTGTAGCACCACGCGATCGTCTTGTCATCCGGGCAGCCTAGCAGGTGGCGGTAATGCAGGCTGCTCATCGGGAAACGTTCCGGAAGGCGTGGCAGCGAACCCCACTGCCGGTTCGAGCTGACCAGGATATACTCTGTCTGGTCGTATATGTTGATGAAATGGTCGAGCTTCTCGGCGTTATCATCCGTATACATGTTGAAGTTCAAAGCGGGTATATAGATGCCCCCGAACGGGTCATACCCATCCACGCGCAGCGGTAGACCATCATCCCAATCCCCCTCGTTGGCAACTGCAGAACCGAACACGCTGACCGTACCGCTGCCGGAAGTCAGGGCGAGGGCCAGGTTGTAAACCTGGCCCTTTTCAAGCACGAGCGGACGATCGAGGGTCATCGTATAACCTGCACCAAGGCCGTTCGCCCCGGGAGATAGGTCTGCTGTCAGGCTGGCAGTAGATACCTGCTCGCTATCTGCGCTTGGGCTGATGGTCAGCATCAGGGTTTCCTGGCTCGGTGAAAGGTTCAGATCAACCAGTTGGCTTAGCGTGACTGATTCCAGAACTCCATCTTCCTGGAATGGTATGGTGAGAATAAAGGGAGAGCCCCTCTGAACCATGCACTGAGATGGTCCGGGAATGGTCTGTGTCACTATTCGCTCATCCGTCTGCAGGGCAGCATCCACCGGTCCACATGCGTCCAATAGCCGCCCCGAATTCGGGAGAGACATCGTCAATGTGTATACCTGCCCGGCAATAACGGTCACAGGGTTATCAAATTTCATCAGGGTCTTCTGCCCACCTACCTCAGTGGTAGCCAGGGTGATGTCTTCCACGATCTGCGTATGACCCGCCGCATTGGCAAGCGAAATATTCACTGAAACATGATGTACCGCTGGAGTATTAGTGACATGCGCCAGGTATACTTCGCTTAATACACCGTTGGCATTGGCGCTAAAACTTGTTTGGTAGGGAAGATCAGGGTGGATGGTGCTCCCATAGGGGATCGAAACCGGCTGGTTGTACGTTCCAGCCTCGCCCTGAATGTGCAGGTTGACCGGTCCGGGTATATTCTGGTAAATCCAGTCAGAAGCAGCCACCCGGGTGATTGGACGGGCATAGATAAGGCTGAATGCAACCGCCCAGGCGAGGGTGGTAATGAGCACAACTGCGCCAATGAGAATTGAGGCTGAACCTGCCCACTTGAATAAGGACAGACGGGGAGTATTTTGCCGGGTAGAATCCTGCTCTTCCCTACGCTTGCGGAGGTTCCAAAGCTCCACGACTGCCCAGGCGGCATAGATCGCCAGTATTGGGTAGGTTGGAATCTGGTAGCGCATGGTGGGGTTAAACTGCATGGACTGCCAGACGAAGTAAAAGCCTCCCCACAACCACAACACTATGTGCTGCTCCCAATCACCTTTGAGCATCCGCCAGGCAGCCCATAAGAACCCACAGGCTGCCAGGATCGCCAGCGGGCTCCCCAGACCCCCATTCGGCCATATTCTGGGCAGAGAACCAGATCGGTCGCCGTGCCCACTGCAGGGAGGGCGGGAAATCGATGTCACCAGCGGCTTGAGCGCGTTGTTCCTTGATATTCGACACCCATTGCGGGTTGGGTCGCACACCCAGGAAACCGGGTCCTAAAAAGGCATAGGGCTGGAAAATGCGGAAGACCAGCACGCTGATAAAAGCAGCCATGCCCAGGTAGATCATGGCGTTGATCAGCCAGCGTGGGCGCTCCTGGGCAGGTTTGCGCAACACCACCACCCCAAACGCAACCGGCAGGACGAAAGCCACCGGGGCTGCGCTCAGCTTGGAAGCCACAGCACAGCCCAGGGCAATACCAAAACCGATGGACAAAGCAAAGTAGGGATGCTTGAACAGCGCAAGCAGGCGGGAGGAGCTGGTTTCCGATGGCTCAGCCTCATCCCCCTCAGCAAGGCCCTGGACCGCGCTGTCCACATCATCCGCTGTAACGTTCCTGGCACCGCGCTCCACCAGGCTTATCCTGACGGCGAAATAAACCGCCAGCAGGGTAAAGAAGCTGAAGAACGTGTCCATGGTAAAAAAGTGGGATTGCTGAATATTAAGCACGGTGAAAGCGGCAAAGGCAGCCGCCAGCAGACCCACCGCTTTATTAAAGGCGCGGGACCCAATGGCGTACACCAGGACCACGGATAATAGATCCACGAAAGCTGAAAGGATTCTCCCCACGACGGTCATTTCATTGAAACCTGAATGCCCGTAGACCCACTCCACGATATAACGGGTAAGGAACATGGGAAGCGTGCCGTACACGTAGAAAGAATGGCCGCGGTTATTCGGGTTGAGCGGCGAGCAGGAGGCATCGAAATAGCCACCCCAGCTCTTGCAGTCGGGGTATGCGCTGGGGAAGTTTGCTCTCCAGGGGTTATTAATCACATTGGGAGGCGGACCGAGGGTTTCTGCCGGCGCCCCGATGGGCATGATGTCTGTACCCACCCAGATCAGGAAACGCTCGTCAGGGTGCAGGTACTGAAAATCTCCCCATTGGATGCCAATATAGCGGAACACGCAGCCGATCAGGAGCACAAACAGCAGCAGCACATCGTAAATCCGCGGAGTCACCCAGCGGATCTTCCGCTTCGGAGCTGATTGGGGAGGTGAAGAAGGCAAGGCTTCAGTCATTATTCAATACTTCGGCGTGTTGTTTTACATAATGCCATAAAAATATTTGTTCCATCCAGGCATATCGAAATTGTTGTTTCACGGCTGGGGCAGCTCACTCGGAGATGATGAGGCTTTGGGGACCATGTAGATGTAAAAATCCTTGCCAACCCGGGAGGTATAATTCGTCACCGTGCCCTGAGGGAACAGCTGGCGCAGCAGGTTGAGATCATCTTCGTCTACAGGGTTAACCAGGAACATCTTGGGTTGGGGGAAGTTCAGTGTAGACGATATCTCGTCGGTGGGTAGAGCAAAATCACGCGTGGGGTCACCGGCGTTCATCCCCACCAGGCGGGTATCCACCCAATACGGATAGGGGACCACATAAGCATTATTCGTGCCACCGTAGATATCTCCAAAATCGTGGATCACGCCCCCCATCTCGGAGGTATTCCAGGATGATAGCTCATAGGCACGCTGGTATTGGTTGAACACCAGGTCGTAATTCGCCACGGCGGAGAAGAAAATCAGGATCAGCGCCATTCCCCAGGCGAAAGCCGACCCGGTTTGAGACGGCATGCGCTTCTCCACGCCTGACATGAGCCCGTCCAAGGCGATGGCAACAATCACAAATACCGGCACAATCGCACCGCCTGCCCTGTTTAATGCCGGGTTCTCAGCCGGAAAAGCCAGTGAGAGGATGGACGGCAGCATCAGGATGGGGATCGAAACGAGCAGCACCAGGTGTTGCCAGGTGCGCCGCCGGATATAGCGGACCAGCAACAGCACCACTCCCAGGAAGAACAGCGCCGCCGAAACAATATCCAGGGCAGGGCTGCCGGTGACGGAGTGGACCCAAATATTGCCATCCGACCAGAAATACATGATGGAAGCATTCCACAAATTCTTTAAAAATATCAACGCGGCTGGTCCAGGGAGCGGGCTCTCGGTTATGCCCAGGCGGGAGAAGGCTCGAAAATCGAACAAGGTGGGAAACTCGAGCGAAAATCGCAATAAGGGCAGGAAAACAATCAGGGAGATCAGCACCAACACCAGCAATCCCGAGACCACCTGCAGTCGCTTGCCTTTTGCCTGTGGGTGCAGCAGGAAGAGACCCACGGCAACCACCACCAGGATCGGCAGAATGCGGATGGGAGTATAGCCGTGCAAGCCAATCCCCAGGAACAGACCCGCCAGGATAAAATCGTTGCGGTTGGAAGTACGCAGCCCACGGATCAGGTAGAAAAGGGTGGGCGCCACGAACAGAGGATAGAGCGGGAACCGCAGCCCCACACGCGAGATGACATTCGGCCAGTATCCAATACCCGCAAAGAGCAGGGCAAACAGACCCACCCGCCGGTTAGCCAGCTCCTTGCCCAGCAGGTAAATGTACGGTAAAGTCAACAATCCTGCCAGGATGGTACCGAGCTTAAGGCTCAAGAAGGTATATCCGCTATGGAACAGCTGGATAATGCCCGCCGTCAGATACATCTGGATGGCTTCACGGCCGGTGTTGCGCGGGAAGAAGATGCTCGTCTGCCCATGCAGCACATCCCACACATCCAGCAGTTTTTCGGCATGGTCGCTGACCATCTCCGGGGGCACCTGAGTGAGGCGGTAGGTGCGGAAGAAAACCACCAAAGCCACACAGGCGATGACCAGCAGGGTCCAGGCAGAAAAAGACAGCTTCCACGGGAAGCGCAGGTGTTCTTTTACCCACCTCCACCAACCTCTGAAGGGGAATTCGCCCTGCCAGAATGCCACGATGGTGAAGATGATCGCCAGTACCCACAGTATGACGTTAAGCCTGGTGAAGCGGTTGCCCCCCAGGGTTAGGAAGGCAGCCAACGCCAGCGGCAGGCTGAGATACAGCCACCTGGAGCGCACACGGTAATCTTCCGGGCGTTCTTCGGCTTCGGGCAATTCCGCCGGCAGCCATTCCTCTTTCCAAACGGCCCAGACCAGCACGCCCGCGGAACAAAGGTACAAGATCAGTCCGGGTAACCAGAGGCGGTTCGGACGCGGCATCAGCGAGATCTGCGCCACCAGGGCAATCCCCAGTGCCAGCAGTGAGCGCCAGGGTAAGCTAAACCCGTCAGCATGCTGCTCCGCTGTTGGTTCGGGAGCGGCTTCTTCAGTTTCTTCCGGAGCCTGTTCAATTGCTGCCCCAGGCTGTTCTTGGGCCTGGTCCGCAACGGGCGGGGAACCTTCAGGTGAAGCCTGAGCTTCCGGAATCGCTAACGGTTTCCCTCGCAGCAGGGATTTAACAAAATCCAATACCGTGGGCTCACGGTTCATGCTTTTTCCGCCAGGACGATCAGGCTTTCACCCATACGGAGAGGAATAATACTCCATCCAAGAACAGCTTGCAAGCCCCCGGGGAGACCGAAGAATAGTTTTTGCAGGGGGGTTGGGACGATGGATACATAAGGCGCATCCCAAAAACCATCTGAGAAGATTTTACGCGGCCGGAGCCCATGCTGCTGGAGCATGGCGAGCCACTCTTCAGGAGGCTTGAGGCTGATGTGAGTGGGATCCTTGTAGCCGATCCAATTGCCCTTTTTCCGCTTGCGCATAGGCGAACTAAGGTTGGGAGTGGCAAGGACGAGCAGCCCACCCGGCTTCAATATGCGGCTCATCTCGGCAATGGCGTGCTCCGGCTGCTTGAGATGCTCCACCACGTGCTTGGCAATAATGATCGCAAATACCTCAGGCAGGAAGGCACATATATCGTCTGCCGATAACAGTGCAAACTGCCCGTTGGCTACATTTCGCCTGGCCTGGGATAACGCCCACGCGTTGATGTCGGTGCCAAACACCTGGTACCGGTCGGTCAGCCAGGCGAGCAAATGGCCCATCCCGCAGCCCAGCTCCAGCACCCTACCCTGAGGCGGTCCAAACCGGCGGGCTAACCCGGCATAATAGCGGTTAGACCACCAATATTGGCTGTAACGGGCGAAGCTCACCTCGGCATAAGGGCCGGTTGCAAAGTAATCCTGGTTGAAAGGATGGTCGCTGGAATCAGGTTGGCTCATAACGGTTCAGATACTTCTGGCGACGTAGAAGGTGAATGTGCCATGGGGATCGGGCTGTGCCAGCGTATACCGCCTGACGAGACGTTCGGTAAGGAATAAATTCCACCGCCACGGGGCAATGATCCAGCGTTGGCTGAGGGCATGGGGCAGCAGGGTGGGGGCACCAAGGTAATGCCCCCATTCCAGGGCGCGCATGGCTTGCGGCGAAAAATAGTGCCACCACTTCTCCAATTTGAAACCCGCATCGTCCAGCCACTCCTGCCAGGTCTCCGGCCAGACGGCGTGCTGGACGCGCGACATGCGCCGGAACCAGCTGGTATACGCCCGCCCTGCTCCGCCAAGCCTGACCTTATCGAAGAATGCAGGGATGGATAGCTCACTCAAGTAGCGTGGGTTGGGTACGCAGAACAGGAACGGTGCCCCAGGCTTGAGCACGTGCCTGAGGTCAGCCAAAACTTCCTGCACCTGGGGGATATGCTCCAGCACCGAGTTGCTGATGGCACTCGCAAAGAAACCATCGGCGAAGGGCATGTGAGCGCCGTCTGCCTGTACGAGTGATTGGTAACCACCGTTTCGCAGCGCCTGGTGAATGGGACCTGACCAGGGGTCTAATCCCACCTCCAGCTTCCGATCGAAGGTTATGCTGCCGAAATGACCATCACCACAGCCCAGGTCGAGGGTTGGCGCAGGCAGCTCGAACTGCTGGTAGAACTGGGCCTCCACCGCCCTGAGCATGGCGCGAAAATAGGGCAGGTCACGCAGGTTCAGCCAGAGGAAATCTTTATCGGTGGTCATAATAAAGGCAATGCGGTGATCAGGTAAATAGGTAATTAGGTAATCAGGTAATCAGGTAATTAGGTAATTAGGTAATTAGGCAGCTAGGAGCATAGTTTTCAGGGAAAATCCGGCCATTTTAACTTTTAGATTGCCCGCTCTTGGTTAACTCCTGAAATAGAGCTTCATACTCTTCGGCGATGTGCTGGGATGAAAAGCTGGTGATTACCTCATTCACATCACCCTGATACTTTTCCGGGTGATCAAGCACTTCGTTGATCCCTTCTGCCAGGGCGTGGGCATCCGCCGGAGGGACGAGGCGTCCCATCCCGGTCAATTTTACCGGCTCGCGCACCCCGGGGATATTGGAGGCCACCACGGGTGTACCACTGGCCATCGATTCAACCTGCACGATGCCGAATGACTCGGTGCTGTTGGTGCTGGGTAAGACGGTCACATCACACAGTTTGTACAAGGCTGCAAGCTCAGCCGCCGGCAGGATCCCCATAAACGTCCAGTGGTTTCCCAGTGCCTCGATCATCGGTCTCAGTTTTGCCGCATACTCTTCCTCACCCAACACGTTTTGGTACTGCCCAACGTGCAGCACGTGCGCTGTGGGGTGGGTCTTCAAGATTTCGGGCATCGCTTCCACCAGGTATTCCACCCCTTTTTCGGCTGCCAGGCGTGCCACCATCCCAATGACGGGCTGCCCAGGCTCCAATTGAGTTTTTTGCTTCAGCCGCTCCACGTCCGCCGGGGTGGGTGTTGCCAGCTCGACCGGGGTGGGGATCGCCCCAATCTTGGGGAGATAGCGGCGCAAAAATGCAGAGTTCTCGGCGTAATCGAGGGTGTTTACCACCACCCGGTTGGATAAACCCAAAGAGATATTATTCGCCAGGTGCGACACCTGGTTGGCAATCGAATGGATGAACCCCTTGGGCAGCAGCAAATCACAGTGATAGGTGAGCACGACCGGCTTATTCAACAGACGGCTGATCAGGGCGATATAAGCAGCATCCAGCTGAGGCAGGTGCAAATGGACGATATCGGCATGCCGGATGCTGACCCAGGCCCAAAAGAACATCGTCGGCATGAGCACACCCTTGCTTATGTGCGTCAATACGTGGGGGCGGATGACCTGTATCCCATCCCGGTCCTCCCGGGCGGGTAATGAGCGGTCGTAGCGCGAGGTGAGCACCGTCACCTGGTGGCCGCGCCTCACCAGGGCGCGTGCCAGCCTCTCTGCATAGATGGTTAAACCCGAATAATGAGGGCGGTAGTAGGTGAGGGTGGTCAATATCCGCATGGTAATAACAATGACGAAGGATGGAGGGGAAAAGTTTCTTCCATCCTTGGGTTATGTTTCTCCTTGAGATTTCATCTTTCCCAGGCGGTTATACAGCCCGGATAGTGATTCACCGTCCTTATACAGCCCATAACCACCGATCAAACTTGTGATGACGTAGCTGGTAATGTGGACGGAGAGTGCGAATGCCGCCGCAGTAGAAGCATCCGCCCCAAGCACCACCAACGCACCCACCAGGGCAGCTTCAAATACACCGATCGCCCCAGGCGAGGAAGGTGCAGCGATCCCCAGCGCACCTACACCAAGGGCAAAAATCACCCACAGGGGGCTGGGAGATGGGAAGAATGCCCGCAGGAACAGGTAATACTGAAGGATGGCAACCAGCCAGTTGATCGATTCCCAACCCAGGGCTTGCAGGAAGAGCCTGCCATCGGTCAGGATACCAAGCCCCTCGAAGAAGGCTGTCACCCTGCGCCCGGTAATCATCTTCACCGTGCTCCAGCGTTCACCCGCTTTATCGATCCAACCGAGCACCCGCTGGCGGTTGCGCGCCAGGATGTAAATCGCTCCCAGTCCCACCAGCACGATCACCCCGATGGCAATCGCAGCCTGCTGTGCCCAGGGAATGCCGATCACGAACGGAAGCGTGCTCAAAAACAACCCAACCGCAAAAGACAGGTCGAGGGCGCGTTCGATCAAAATGGACGGGATCACCTGCCAGAATTCAAGTTTTGCTTTTTGACCAATCAGGAATGCCCGCCCGATCTCACCCAGGCGAAAGGGCAGGATATTATTGAGCAGGTAGCCTTCATTTACAGTAATAAACGCATCATGGTAGGTAGCTTTATTCTGCAGTAAAGTACGCCAAAACGCTCCCCGCACTACCAGCCAGAGTATCTCCGATAGGATTCCCAGCCCTAAGAACAGCAAGTTCGCCTGTTGGATTGCCAGCAGAAACTTCCGCAGGTCGAGCAGCGAAAATACAATGGCCAGGGCTGTCACGCTGATGATCAAGCCCGGCAGAATGCGTTTCCAATTGCCCTTGGATGAAGCGATGGCGATCTTACTCCTCCCCGATGCGCAAAACCGCCAGGAAAGCCTCCTGGGGAATCTCAACATTGCCGACCATCTTCATGCGCTTCTTGCCCCGCTTTTGCTTCTCGAGCAGCTTCTTCTTACGGGAAATATCCCCGCCGTAGCACTTGGCGAGCACATCCTTGCGCATGGGTTTGATATTCGCCCGTGAAATCACCCGACCGGCAGCATATGCCTGAATCGGTACGAGGAATAGCTGGCGGGGGATGAGCTCCTTGAGCTTGGTGATTACCGCCTGCCCCTTGTGATAAGCGTCATTGCGGTGGACGATGGTCGCCAGTGCATCCACCGGTTCTTCATTAACCAGGATCTCCAGCTTGACCAGGTCATCCGGACGGTATTCTGCGAACTGGTAGTCCAGCGAGGCATACCCACGCGTGCGTGATTTCAGCAGGTCGAAGAAGTCAACGATCAGCTCCGAGAGTGGGATTTGGTAGTTGAGCTGTACCCGGTTGGGAGCGGGGTAATCCTGCGAGGTAAACACCCCGCGTTTCTTCTTGGTCAGCTCCATGATCGTCCCGAAGAATTCGGTGGGGCTGAAAATCTCGATGTTCATCCATGGTTCACGGATTTGCTCGATCAGCATCTCATCCGGCAGGTCGGCCGGCGAGTCGATCAAGATGGTCTCACCGGTCTGCAGCACCACTTCGTACTCAACCGAGGGGCTGGTGACGATGATATCCAGGTTGTATTCGCGTTCCAGGCGTTCCTGGATGATCTCCATGTGAAACAAGCCCAGGAAACCACAGCGGAAACCGAAGTTGAGCGCCTGGGAAGTCTCCGGTTCGAAGACCAGGGAGGCATCGTTGAGCTGCAGTTTTTCCAGGGCATCCTTCAGGTTGGCGTAATCTTCACCTTCCACCGGGTAGACCCCGGCGAACACCATCGGCTTAACCTTGCGGTAGCCCGGCAGTGGGGCGTCAGCCGGGTTGGCGGTGTTGGTGATCGTATCCCCCACCCGGCACTCGTGCACGGTCTTCAGCCCGGTGGCGATATAACCCACCTCGCCTGCCACCAGGTCTTGCACCGGGCGCAGGTCCGGGGCGAAAATGCCGATCTCCACCGGTTTGACGTCAAAACCGGTCGCCATCAGGTGCAGCATGTCGGTGTGGTGGATCCTACCATCCATCAAGCGTACGTACGCCACCACCCCTTTATACGAATCGTAGTGTGAGTCGAAGATAAGCGAGCGCAAGGGGGCATCTTCATCCCCTCTGGGAGACGGGATTTCCTTGACGATGACTTCCAGCACCGCCTCGATGTTGGTGCCATCCTTGGCGGAAATGCGGATGACTTCGTCCGGAGGCGTGCCCAGCAGGCTGCTGATATCCTGCGCTACCTCATCCGGGCGAGCTGACGGCAGGTCGATCTTGTTGATAATGGGGATGATTTCCAGGTCAGCTTCCAGTGCGCTGTACAGGTTTGCCAGCGTCTGGGCTTCGATCCCCTGGCTGGCGTCCACCACCAGCAGTGCGCCTTCGCAGGCTTCCAGGGCGCGGCTCACTTCATAACCAAAATCCACGTGCCCGGGGGTATCGATCAGGTTTAGCTCGTATTTTTCCCCATCTTTGGCCGTATAGCTCATCCGCACCGCTGACGCCTTGATGGTGACGCCCTTTTCACGTTCGAGCTCCATGCTATCCAGGATTTGCTCGGTGGTGTCACGGTCAGGCACTGTGCCGGTGAGGTGAAGCAAACGGTCAGCCAGTGTCGACTTACCGTGATCGATATGGGCAATGATGCAAAAGTTACGTATATGTTCCGAGGTCATTGACGCGGCATAGTATAACCGATTTTAACTGGGGGGAGACCCACCGCTTGGCTGGCTTGCATCGACGGCTACCAATGCAGCCGCATCGGCCAGCTGCTCGATGGAAGCAGACTGCTCACCCGAACCTTCCAGCCAGACCAGGAATTCCACATTGCCCTTGGGTCCAGTCAGCGGCGAGCGGATCAACCCGCGCAGCGCGTAGCCAAGCTCCTGGGCGCTGCTTAATATATCCACCAGCACCTGTCGGTGGATGAGTGGGTCGCGGATGACGCCTTTTCCATGCCCCACCTGCTGGCGCCCGGCTTCAAATTGGGGTTTGATCAGGGCAATAACCGAACCCGCTGGTCTCTGCACAGCACCTTCCTTATACAGCCAATCCTTGACCACCGGCAGCATGATTTTCAACGAGATGAATGACACGTCCAGCGTGATTACCTGCACCGCTTCCGGCAGGCTTGTGACGAATCGTGCGTTGGTTCCCTCCATCACCACCACGCGCTCGTCGCGGCGCAGCTTCCAATCCAGGATCCCGTGGCCGACGTCGATGGCATACACCCTGTTGGCGCCGTGCTGCAGCAGGCAGTCGGTGAAACCTCCGGTTGAGGCGCCTACATCGGCGCACACCTGCCCTTCAATGGTCACATTGAAATTTTTCAGCGCCGCTTCCAGCTTTTCACCCCCTCGCGAGACGTAACGCGGCCTGTGTTCCACTTCCAGCTGCACATCTGGCAGTACCTTTGCCGCCACCCGCAGCACCACTTCACCGTTTACCCGCACCTGCCCAGCCATCACCAGGCGCTGAGCCAGTGAGCGGCTCTCCGCCAGCCCACGTTCTACCAACAGCATATCCAGCCGAATTTTCCTCACCTGCATATCTTATCCCAGATTCTGGTGAAGAGCACACCGATTCTCCTTTACCGATTTGAGGATTCTCAGGTAAACTACTATGAGTAGACCATGTCCATCGCCTGGGTAAAACCGCTCCTCAAGACCATGCGTCCCCGCCAGTGGGTTAAAAACGGGCTGCTGTTCATTCCCATCGTCTTCGATAAGCAGCTGACCAATTGGCCGGCGCTTGCCCGCACCATTGCAGGCTTTATCCTGTTCTGCCTGCTCTCCAGCATCGTTTACATTATCAACGACCTGGTAGACCTGGAAGCTGACCGGGTGCACCCGCTCAAAAAAAATCGCCCATTGGCCTCCGGTGCACTGAAAATCTCAACCGCCAAAACAGCCGGGATCGTGCTCACCTTCGTCGTCTTCATCCCGGCGTCACTGTTATCTTTTGAGTTCGCCCTCATCGGACTGGCCTACCTGGTGCTCAACCTGGCCTATTCAGCCTGGCTCAAGCATGCTCCCATCCTGGATGTGATGATCCTCGCCAGTTTCTACGTCTTACGCGTGGCAGCCGGGGTTTCCCTGATCAGCGTGCACCGCTTCTCTCCCTGGCTGTACGTCTTCACCACCTTCCTGGCGCTTTACCTGGGGATCGGCAAGCGGCGCGCAGAGCTGAGCCTGCTGGCAGATGAAGCCAATTCCCACCGCAAATCACTGGGGGAATATACCCTGCCACTGCTAGACCAGCTGATCCTGATCGTCTCCAGCAGCTCCATCATCACCTACAGCCTGTATACGTTTTCCGCTCCCAACCTGCCCGCCAATGACGTGATGATGCTGACCATTCCATTTGTGATTTATGGAATCTTTCGCTACCTTTATCTCCTGCAGGTGAAACATTACGGAGGTGAGCCCGAGGAGGTACTCCTGACCGATCGACCGCTCCAGGTCGCCATCCTGTTGTGGATGCTCTCCGTGTTGGTCATCTTTTACGTCATCCCCGCTTAACCGCCCATCCAGGTAAGATCGATGCCTGCTTTTTCTGCCTCAGCCCCCGGAAAAGTGATCCTGTTCGGCGAACATGCCGTGGTTTACGGGAGGCCGGCTATTGCCGCACCCGTGTCACAGGTCAGGGCCAAAGCCATCGTCATCGCCGAGCCGAAAAGCCCGCCTGGGTTGGTCAGGCTCATTGCTCCCGGGATTGGCATGAAAACGACCCTGGAAGCCCTGCCGGAGAATCACCCGTTGGCAGTCGTGATCCGTAAAGCTGCCGCAGAATTGAAGCTGAGTCGTATCCCAGCCTGCAGCATCCAAATTAGCTCCACCATCCCCGTTGCCGGTGGGATGGGCTCGGGAGCGGCTGTCTCAGCGGCAGTCCTGCGCGCCTTATCTGCTTCAATCGGCCATCCCCTCAGCGACCAACAGGTCTCCGATTTGGTTTACGAAGCGGAGCGCATCTATCATGGTGACCCTTCGGGGATCGATAATACCGTGGTGACCTACGCCAGGCCGGTCTACTTTATCAAAGGAAAACCAATCGAAATCCTGAAGGTGGAGACTCCCTTCGCCCTGGTCATCGCCGATACCGGTATCCACAGCCCAACCTCAGTTGCCGTGAGCGGTGTTCACCAGGCCTGGGAAAGCAACCCTGAGCAATTCGAGCAGCTGTTCGATGCAGCAGGAGCGATTGCGGTTTCTGCCCGCAAAGCCATCGAATCAGGCGAGGTTGAAGCCCTTGGACCCCTGATGAATGAAAACCAGGCGTTGCTACGTCAGATGGGTGTCTCATCTCACGAGCTGGATGCCCTGATCGAGGCAGCCCTTTCGGCAGGCGCGATGGGAGCCAAGCTCTCGGGTGCCGGGCGTGGAGGCAGTATAATCGCCCTGGTGGCACCCGAAGCTTCCGCTGAGGTAGCCCAGGCTCTGCTCGGTGCAGGCGCGGTGGGCACGATCGTGACGGAGATCGGTAAGACATGAACAGAAAACTCATCTTCATTAAACTAGGCGGCTCGTTGATCACGGTGAAGGACCAACCGCATACCCCACGCCTCGATGTGCTCGACCGGCTGGCGCAGGAAATCGCCATAGCCCGAAATGCAGACCCTGGCTTGCAAATCCTGTTAGGGCACGGTTCAGGTTCATACGGGCACGTCCCGGCAAGTCAGTTCCACACCCGCCTGGGGGTGAAGACGCCTCAGGAATGGTACGGGTTCGTCGAAGTATGGCGCCAGGCGGCGGAATTGAACCATTTGGTGATGGACGCAATGGGAAAAGCCGGTCTCCCGGCGCTCGCATTCCCGCCTTCTGCGGCAGTCACTGCCTGTGAAGGCAGGGTGGTAGCGTGGAACCTGGAACCGCTGCAGGGCGCACTAATGAATGGGTTGATGCCGGTGGTTAATGGCGATGTGGTATTCGACCAGGCGCTAGGCGGGACCATTTTATCCACCGAAAACCTGTTCGCCCACCTGGTGTCTCGTCTGCACCCCAACCGGCTGCTATTTGCAGGGATGGAGCCTGGCGTGTGGCGCGATTATCCGGCTAACACCCACCTGCTGCCAGAGATCACCCCCTCCAGCTTCCTGCAGGTTGAAATGGGACTGCAAGGTTCGTCGTGCCACCGACGTGACCGGGGGCATGCTCGACAAAGTGCGCCAGGTGCTGTCGATGGTCAGCCAGGCTCCTGGGTTGCGCGCATCCATCTTTTCGGGAGATATTGAGAATAACCTGCTCCGTTCACTCGCCGGAGAAGAGCTGGGTACGGTGCTCCATAATAGCACAGATGAAAGCCCTCTCGTCGAGTAGGGTTATAATATGGTTTGGATAAATCAAGTCCAATATATCCGTTCATAGGCAGGAATATGTACTTTACGCGTAAAGAGCTGGAGAATCTCGAAGACCAAAGCCTGGCGCCATACGGCATCCGCAGTAAAAACACGAAGGGTCGCTGCTACCCGGAGGAAGAGCCGGATTACCGCACCACATACCAGCGCGACCGCGATCGCATCCTGCACACCACTGCCTTTCGACGCCTGGAATATAAGACCCAGGTCTTCATAAACTACGAGGGCGATTACTACCGCACCCGCCTGACCCACGAGCTGGAAGTCGCCCAGATCGGGCGCACCATCGCCCGCGCCCTGGGTGCCAACCCTGAGCTGACCGAAGCGATCTGCCTGGCGCATGACCTGGGCCACCCGCCTTTCGGTCACAACGGGGAAACCACCCTGGCGCGCCTGATGAAAGACCACGGTGGATTCGACCACAACAAGCAGTCCCTACGCATCGTCACCAAGCTCGAGCAGCGCTACCTAGACTTCCCCGGGCTCAACCTCACCTGGGAAGTGCGCGAGGGTATCGTCAAGCATGAGTCGGAGTATGACGTCGCCGATGCTCGCGAGTACGACGCCGACCTGCGTGGGCACCTGGAAGCCCAGATCACCAATATCGCCGATGAGCTTTCATACACCGCTCACGACCTGGATGATGGGCTGCGCTCAGGCATGATCAACACTCACATGCTCGAAGGTCTCACGTTATGGGAGATCCTGGTGGAAAGCGTCAGCTGGCGCGGGCAGGTTTTGGACGACCTTTCACGCCACCGCATGATCCGCAACCTGATCGATATGGAAGTCAGCGACATGATCTACGCCACCGACAAACAGCTGCGTGAGAGCGGTGTGCGTTCCGTGCTCGAGCTGCAAAGCCTGCCCTATAACGTGGTCACGTTTAGCGAAGAAATGCACCAGCGCAACCGGCAGCTGAAGGATTTCCTGTACGCCAACCTGTACCGCCACCACCGGGTGGTGCGCATGGCGGTGAAAGCCGAGCGCATCATCAATGACCTGTTCAAGGCTTACGTGCAGGAGCCGGCGATCCTGCCCAACCACGTCCAGGAATGGACCAAGGAACGCGGCCTCGAGCGCACGGTGTGCGATTATATTGCCGGGATGACCGACCGCTTTGCTGTGGAAGAATACCAGAAGCTGTTCGACCCGGTAATGAAACCCTGATAGGACCTAATATGGAACAGGACGTATATTTAACCTCCGAAGGTGCTGAAAAACTAAAAGCTGAGCTGGCAGAGCTGAAGGGTTCCAAGCGGGATGAAATAGCCCGGCGCCTGCGCTCTGCCATCCAGATGGGCGACTTGTCGGAAAACGCCGATTACCATAAAGCCAAGGAAGACCAGGGGTTCATGGAGGGCAGGATCCAGGAGTTGGAGTACATCCTGAATAATGCCAGGATTATAGATGTCAGCGAAGGTCCCACCGGCACCGTCCAGGTGGGGTCACACGTCACCGTACAGGAGGGTAATGACCCGCAAGAGACCTACTTCCTGGTAGGCGCCACCGAGGCCGACCCGCGCAACGGAAGGATCTCCAATGAGTCTCCCATTGGCAAGGTGCTGCTTGGTGGTCACGTAGGCGACGTTGTGACGGCGGTCACGCCGGGTGGGGAGCTCAAGCTGAAAATCCTCAAGATCGAATAAAAAGCCCCTCCATCATCTGATTCATCTAATTGGCGGCATATTATTGAAAAATGGGTATGCATGAGCGAAGCGAATGCGTACCCATTTTTCAAACTAATTCCCCCTTCCCTGCGAGGGAAGGGGGAACAAAAGGGGGATAGGTATATCAAGAAAACAAAAGAGTGGATCGATTTTCATCGATCCACTCTTTTTATCTTCTTGGGTATATCGGCTTACTGCTTCTGCCAGATCGCCAGCTCGAGCACGAGCGAGTCGAAGTAGCTGCTCTCGGGCATGGCTCCCTGCCCGTAAGCCATATCCACCACGCGGGCAACCAGGCGTAGGGTGGCAGTCTCGAGAATGGTCTGCCCACCCGAGTTAGCCTGGAAAGGCTCGCCTTTGGCTTCCAGCTTCTGACGGATAGCCGGGTCATTGAAGGCATGTGCGCTCATCAGCACCTTCGTCACCGTCTGGATGTCGTTCTTATCGAACAGCCAGACCTCGAAGGCGGTCACCTTTTTCGGCACACCCACACCGATGGTCTCAGAGATGCCCACGCCGCACTCACCCAGGAATTCACCGGACGGGCTATCGATGCTGAACGAGTCATCGAACAGGTCATCCCCGCCCTTATACGAGGCCATAAATTGGACCATGGGAGCTTGCTCGGTCGTGGCTGGAATATTGGTCCACTCGACCGGAGCGATTTCTTCGGTGGAGGTCATGGGCGAAGTGGGCGTCATATCGTCTGTCCGTTTGCGTCCCTGCAGCACAAAGTAGACCACGATCGCTGCGCCTACCAGCAAGGTGACCACGCACATCACGATCAGCAGGGTGGTCAGGTTGGACCTGCCCTTTGTGGTTGTAGCTGGGGTGGAGGTAACCCCCGGTGCAGACGTCTCCGCAGGGAGCTGGGTAGTCGCTCCAACGGCGGCAGCATACTGTGTGATCAGGTTGGGGTCGATACTCCCCGGGTTTGACTCAATACGTGCCAGGGTATCGGCTGCAGAATCGCCCAGGGCATCGTATTGAAGTTTGGCGGTGGCTGCATCACCTGTGGCGCCGTATGAAATGATCGACATCTGCATCCACCAGACTTGATAGTCTGACTGGAGGCTTGAGGGGTCTGCGTCATACCACTGAACAGGCCACAACCACCAGCCGAGCACCACCAGACCGACGATCAACCCCACCACCAAGCCGCCGATTCCCGTTACGAGCGGTCGTCTGGCGTATTCCTGGATAACGACCGTCGTAGGTTGGTTCGTCTGAGGTTGGTCAGTTTGAGTCTGGTCAGTTTGAGTCTGGTCCGTTTGAGTCTGGTCCGTTTGATCTTGATCCATCTGATTTTGGTCCATCTTTAATCTCCGAGCCTAAGAGTCTAATGGAAAGATATGCTGATCTAGCGTGAAGATGGGTATACCGCTTCTAATTTTAGACGATAGTGATTAAAAATGCAACTATCTTTGACCATTACGTATAAGTTGCAATTCTGATGCCAGGTTAATCCTTCCCTGTGTGGAGACGCTCTGATGGGTTGCTTATTGATGACAGGCAGATCCCGTGATGGACTAAGATCCTATCTGCCTTCTGGTTCAAGGAGCTCGAGAATCTCGTCGGCTCGGAAGATGCGGTAGCGAGGCCTGCCGGTTACCTCTCGCAGGATACCAATTTCCACCATCTTTTCTATATAACGTTGTGCCGTTCGGTAAGGGACCCCCAGGGCAGTTTCAAGCTGACGAATATTCAATAAAGGGCGCTCAAAGAGCACATCCAAAGTCTGCAGCAAACGAGGAGCCGCTCGTTCTGTGGATATACGCTCCTGTAATTCTGTTCGCAGCTTTCCCAGACGTTCGATGCGACCGACCGCATCCAAAGACTGGCTGTTGACACCCCTCAGGAAAAAGAGCAGCCAATCCTCCCAAGTGCCCCGCTGGCTAACGGCGAGCAGGCGGTTGTAATACTCCATACGGCGGGATTCAAAGAAAGCGCTCAGGTATAGTAGAGGTTGTGAGATCAGACCCCATTCGATCAACAATAATGCCACCAACAAGCGTCCAACCCGTCCATTACCATCCAGAAAAGGGTGTATGGCTTCGAACTGGTAATGGATCATTCCAGCGCGTACCAGTTGCGGTATATCTGATGAAGCATGGATGAACTTTTCCAGGGCATCCAAAGCTTGGTACATCTCATCAGTTGGTGGGGGAACCAGGGTGGCAGTTTGGATGGTGCTGCCTGGTGGTCCGATCCAGTTCTGACTACGGCGAAACTCTCCTGGAGTGAGCTGATCCCCGCGTACACCTTCCATCAATATCCCATGGATTTCGCGAATCAGGCGCAGGCTGACGGGTAATGTCTTGAGCCGTTCCAATCCATAATCCATAGCACGTACGTAATTGTGCACCTCGCGCACATCAGATGTATTTTCTAGAAAAGATAACTGGGTAGATTCATATCGAAACAGATCTCCTAGCGAAGCGCGCGTTCCTTCGATCCTGGAGGAAAGCACAGCCTCCCGGCGGATAAATGGACTTACCAGGATATGCGGCGAAGGTAATGTGTCCGCCAGGCTCGCCAGGCGACCCAGGTTGCGCTCCGCCTCTCCCAAGGAATTAATCAAGCTCGCTGACCAGCTGATGGGAGGAGGTAATGGATCAGGTATGAACGCCCAATATCCCTTACTCGTACGAATGAGACGTCCTGAGGAGCTAGTGGAAAAATCGTTGGGTTCCATTGAGAAGAACTCTGCAAATAAGGATATGACTTATTTACATTTTATGCCAAAAGTGCAAATAAAACAATCCGTTATTTACACTTTTTAGAGTAAACGCCCGAATCGCAGGGGCCACCCATCAAGCCGTTCCCCGTCCGTTCTACCCTGGCATTCCTTCCGTCTGAACCCTAGGGCGGGTCATCCCTACTCCCAGTGCCTCAAACATAGCCACTCCACGTGTACACCTGCTAATAAAGTTAGAGGCGCTCAAATCGAGCGCCTCTATGATAATGACCCTCCTGCTTTGACATTCCCACGTCCCCGCCAAAGGCGATGGTCCCAGTGACGTACGTGATGGAATTGAATATGCATGTATATTAACACTGCATAGTCCTCGAAACAGTCTGTTAAAGATTAATAAATATGGGATTTTGGGCGGTTTTATCCCTTTTTTGGGCTTTTTTTGTCCCAACCTTGCAGAAATGTTAGGAAATTTATAATAAAGGTGGATGGCGGATAGGAAAACCTCCACCCGGAGGATTGCCGGGAGTAGTAGGGGCGACCCATCACGATTACGTTTCAATGCACGATCCATGGAATCGCGACCATTCATGACCTATTTACCACGCGGCGGGTCGCCCCTACGGGTAATTGAAAAGGCATGTTTGCACATGATCTGCAAGAAATAAAACAGAGACGCCCGGGCGGGGCGTCTCTACACATATAAAGTATTAATCAGTGTTTATTCTGCTCTTTGGACATCCACTGGTTATGCGGATGCGGTGGCTTGTTACTTTCCCACTTCGGCGGCTTCTTCCACGGTCACCTGGTCGAGCGGGAACATGGTCTCGCAGGTCAGGCACTGCGCCTGGTTCTTGTTCGCCACCACCAACATCCCACCACATTCGGGGCAGGGGTGCGCCAGGGGCAGCTTCCAGGAGGTAAAATCACACGCCGGATAATTGGCGCAGCCGTAGAACGTGCGTCCCTTGCGGGTCTTGCGGCTGACGATGTCGCCAGCGTCTTTGGGGCAAGTCACGCCGATCTTTTCCAGCCAGGCTTCGGTGTGGCGGCAGTCAGGGAACCCACTGCAGCTGATGAACTTGCCGTATCTCCCATAGCGGATGACCAGCTCTTTCCCACATTCGGGGCAGGCACGCCCGATGGGCTCGGGTCCCATGTTCAACTCGGGCATCTTGATCTCCGCCTGGGCTACCTGCTCGGCGAAGGGTCCCCAGAACTCGCGGATTGAATCGACCCACACACGCTTACCCTCGGCAATCAGGTCCAGGTCTTCTTCCATTTTGGCGGTGAAACCGTAATCCACCACCTCAGGGAAGTGCTCGCAGATCAGGTCATTAACCAGGATGCCGGTCTCGGTGGGGGTGAGGCGCTTCTGATCGCGCACCACGTAGCCACGCTGCTGGATGGTGCTCAGGATGGGCGCGTAGGTGGACGGGCGACCGATGCCGTATTCCTCAAGGATGCGCACCAGGGTGGCTTCGGTGAAGCGCGGTGGGGGCTGGGTGAAGTGCTGCTCGGGGAGCAAACGCACCAGCTTCTGAGACTGACCTTCAAGGATGCCGGCAGGGATGCGGGCATTTTCTTCTTCCTCCTCCGAAACCTGGTCCTCGTCCTTGGCTTCTTCGTATACCACCAGGAAGCCGATGAACTTGACCGTTGAACCGGAGGCACGTAACAAGTATTCATGCGCATCAGATTTGGCGGTAACTTCCACCGACAGTGTGTCGAAGACGGCCGATTCCATCTGTGAGGCTACGAAGCGCTGCCAAACCAGCTGGTACAGGCGGAACTGGTCACGGTTGAGGAATTCCTTGATCCCTTCGGGCTGGCGCATCACCGAGGTGGGTCGCACAGCCTCGTGCGCTTCCTGGGCACCCTTGGCTTTCGCCAGGTACTTGGGCGGCTCCGGCGGCAGGAAACTTGCTCCATAGCGTGCGCCGATGAACTCACGTGCTTCAGCCTGGGCGGTCTCGGCTACATTGGTCGAGTCGGTGCGCATGTAGGTGATCAAGCCTACCGCACCTTCACCCAGGTCGATACCTTCGTAGAGTTGTTGAGCCAGCGCCATGGTGCGCCGGGCGGTGTATCCCAGGCGGCGGGAAGCTTCCTGCTGCATGGTGCTGGTGATGAATGGTGCAGACGGTTTGCGCCGCCTTTCGCCATGCTTGATCTTCGAGATGGAATAGGCAGAGCGTTCCATATCCTCCAAAATAGGCTGGACTTCAGCCTGCTTCCCCAAGACGGGGTCGGCGTCGTCCATTTTAGCCAGCTTGGCGATGAAGGTTTCCTTGACTTTCTCGGGGCGCAGCTCGGCGGCAATCGACCAATACTCGACCGGGTTGAAGGCATCGATCTCACGCTCGCGCTCCACCACCAGGCGCAGGGCTACTGATTGCACGCGGCCTGCCGATAGGCGGCTGCGCACCTTGCGCCACAGCAGTGGGCTGAGGTTGTAGCCCACCAGGCGGTCGAGGATGCGCCGCGCTTGCTGGGCATCCACTAGGTCCATATCGATCGCGCGGGGGTGGGCGAAGGCATCTGCAATCGCCGGCTCGGTGATCTCGTGGAAGACTACGCGTTGGGTGCGCTTCTGCTCGATCTTAGCCGATTCGAGCAGGTGCCAGGCAATAGCCTCACCCTCTCGATCAGGGTCGGTTGCCAGGTAGATCTCGGCGGCTTCCTTGGCCAATGCCTGGATCTCCTTGACCACGGGGCGCTTTTCGTTTGGCACGCGGTACTTGGGGGTGAAGTCATGCTCCACATCCACCGATAGCTGTGAGTGCAGCAGGTCGCGCACGTGCCCAACCGAGGCTTTAACGGTGTAGCCCTTGCCTAAAAACCGGCCCACCGTGCGTGCCTTGGCAGGGCTTTCAACGATCACCAGCTTGCCCTTGCGGTTATCACCCTTCTTGGGGGCGATCATCCCGGCATGCTCGGGAGTGTTGCCCATGCGGAACAGGGTGGTCCCACATACCGGGCACGAACCCCGTGTAGCAGGGGTTCCATTATTCGTATAGACCGCCTGAGGGTCTGTTATCTCACGTTTCGTCCGACATTTAACACAATATGCTTCCAAAATAAACCTCCTGGTTCTTTAACAATACAGATAAAGCTTCTACATAATCTGAATTAGCCACTGGCTTACGTTTCATAGCTCTCTGGGGCTTCCCGCACGGCGACGTAGTTCATCCCGCCCACCTGACGCACCATGCCCTTAAGCTCCATCATCGCCAGGGTGGATGAGACGGTCTCGATGGGCAGCTCAGCTTGCAGGCGGATTTCATCCACATGCATCGGCTCGTGGGAGAGCAGTTTATACAGGCGTGATTCCACCGGGTCTGACGGCAGTGCCACCCGCACCGCCTGGTGCTCGGTGATCATGGTCAGGTTGAGCGCTTCCAGCACATCCTGTGGGCTGAGCAGCGGCTGGGCTCCGTCACGGATCAAGCGGTTGGTACCCTGACTCTGCGGGGCATTGATGTTGCCCGGGACGGCAAACACATCCCGCCCCTGCTCGGCGGCGAAGGAGGCGGTGATCAGTGCCCCAGAGGTCACACCGGCTTCGACGATGATCACTGCCAGGGACAGGCCGGAGATGATGCGGTTGCGCGGCGGGAAGTTTATCCCATCCGGTGGGGTTCCCAGGGCGTAATCACTCACCAATGCGCCGTGTTCGACGATCTGAGTCGCCAGGCGGCGGTTCTCAGGCGGATAGACCAGGTCGATCCCGTTGCCGAGCACTGCCAGGGTGCGGCCTCCGGCATTGACGGCTGCCTGGTGGGCAATCGAATCGACACCCCGCGCCAGTCCGCTGACAATCGTGACCCCGTTGCGGGCGAGGGCAGTGGCGACTTCTTCCGCCACCTGGCGCCCATAGGACGTCACGCGGCGGGTGCCCACGATGGCGACCGCCCATTCGTCCTCTGCCTGCAGAGAGCCACGCACATAAATTACGGGCGGCGGCTGGTCGATCTCCTTTAAATGACGGGGGTATCCCTCGTCGTCCCAGGTGAGCACAACCGCTCCGAAAGACTGGATGCGCTCCCAAACCTGTTCCAGGGAGACGCCTTTACGTACCCGCTGGAACGACTCGACCACTTTCCGGCTGAGACCGGCATCCAGCAAGGCTTCAGGCGAAGCGTTCCAGGCGGTTTCAGCACTGCCGAAAGCATCCAACAGCGACTTGAAGCGCACCGCTCCAATGCCCTTGACCATATTGAAGCCCACCCAGTACATGCGGGGGTTGAGCAAGGTTAAGACTTCCTCCATGAGCATCCCGGGGATGAGGTGCACGGTTATCTCACGCTTATCCAGGTCGATATGCCGTATGAAGGCATCGGCAACCGGGATGAGCACCTCCGGACCGGTCTCGGGGCGCACCACCAGCACGTCACTGGCACCCGTCTCTAGGATTTCAGTTACCGGCCCGATGGTTATACCTTCATCGCTGATCACCGTCAGATCGATCAGCTGATGTTGATAGTACTCACCGTCCGGCAGGGGCGGGCGGTCTTGCGAGCGCACGTAAACGATCTGGTTGCGCAGCTCTCCCACCGCTTCGGGAGTGGAATACCCCTCAAAGGTCAGCAGCAGACCTTCGTGGTGTGTGCGGCTCTTTAACAACCTGAGCTCACCGGTTCCGGGGCCCAGGTAGAGGGTATCCTGCGGCAGAAGTCGCTCGGGGAAGTCGGTGTAGACTTCCATCAGGATCTCGCCATGCACCCCATGGGCATGGCGTAGCTTGCCTACGGCTAAATAGGCAGGCTCGCCGGGCAGTGGCGAGCCTGCTGCGTTCACCGGCGTCCTATTCTTCTTGCTATTGCTCATTGAGGATCTTCAACATCCAGGTAAGCCTGCTTTCCCGCTCGGGAAGCAGACACATTGAGCAGCAAGCGCATGGCATTCGCCACCCTCCCCTGGCGGCCAATGACCCGCCCCATGTCTTCCTTGGCTACCTTCAGCTTCAGGTAGACTTTAGATCCGCGCTGTTCCTGTGAGACCCGCACCTGTGTCGGGTCATCCACCAGCGAAGCGGCAATGAATTCGATCAGCTCTTTCATAACTCACTCCTTAATCCTTGGGGCAGCCGGGGTTCCCGGTTTCACAAGGACATGCCAGAGGAATAAAACTGAACAGCTTATTTGCGCTGGCTGGTTAGCGGGCTCAGCGTGCGTGAATCCTGGGCTGTCTTGGCTTCTGCCATCAGCACCTCGAGCGATTCACCGGCTTTGAAGCGCACATAGCGCTCCGTCAGGCCGCTGGTCTTAAACAGCTTGGCAACCGATTCACTGGGTTGAGCGCCCTTGCTGATCCAATCGTAGATGCGGTCCTCGTGCAGCTCGATTGTCCCAGGGTTGGTGCGGGGATTATAAAATCCAAGGATCTCCAGGTAGCGGCCATCACGCGGGTGTTCGATATCTGCAGCCACGATACGATAACTGGGCTGTTTCTTTGCTCCTACACGGCGTAAGCGAATTCGTACCATATTGAAACCAATCTCCTTCTATCGATGTATATATTTAATTTAGATTTCCTGGGTTACATGCCCGGTGAAATAGAAGGGGGCGCGGAAGGGACGCGGACCACCGGTATATTCCCAGACGATGCGGGAGCTCCCGTACCGTCATCCAAACAAGCGCGGCAGACCGCGCATGCCAGATTTCTTAATGTTCTTGAACAGCTTCTGCGCTTCCCGGAACTGCTTGATCAAGCGGTTTACATCCTGAACCTCGGTGCCGGAACCGCTGGCAATTCGCCGGCGACGACTGGCGTTGAGTACATCCGGGCGGCGCCTCTCTACAACGGTCATCGAGCTGATGATGGCCTCCGTCATCTTGAGCTGTTTTTCGGCGTCTTTAGGGTCGATCTGGCGTGCCATCTGACCCATGCCGCCGGGAAGCATTTCCAACACCTGGGCAATCGGCCCCATCTTGCGCACCTGCCGGAGCTGGTTGGCAAAATCCTCCAACGAAAACTCGCCGGCGAACATGCGCTCGGCGTCTTTTTGAGCCTGCTCCTGGTCGAAGGCAGCTTCGGCTTTTTCGATCAGGCCCAGCACATCGCCCATCCCCAGGATGCGGGAAGCCAACCTGCTGGGGTCATAGACTTCCATTGCGTCCATGGCTTCACCTGTGCCGATGTACTTGATCGGCACCCCGGTGACGGAACGGATGGAGATGGCAGCGCCGCCGCGCGCATCGCCGTCCATCTTGGTCAGGATCAGTCCGCTGAGTGGGATGGCATCGCGGAAGCCCTTGGCTATATTCACAGCCTCCTGACCGATCATCGAGTCTACCACCAATAACGTCTCCACCGGGTGGACTTTCCTGCTGATCGCCGTCAGCTCATCCATGAGGGTATTATCGAGCTGCGAACGACCGGCGGTATCCAGGATGAGCACTGTGTTACCACCTTTTTGTCCTTTATCCAGGGCATGCCCAACCAGCTCAGGTGGCTTGACACCAGCCTCATAAAATACCGGGACGGCCAGCTGATCGCCCAAGGTTTCCAGCTGCTTGACAGCCGCCGGGCGGTAGGGGTCGGCTGCCACCAATAACACCCGCTCGCCCTGTGAACGTAACAGGCGTGCCAGCTTGCCAGCGGCAGTGGTCTTGCCAGACCCTTGTAGACCCACCAGCATGATGACGAACGGACGGGGACCGGTCAGGTTGAGCCGCTCGGGAGTGCCGAGGGTGCTGATCAATTCCTCGTTGACGATCTTGACCACCATCTGAGCCGGATTGAGGGCTTTGGATACTTCAGCACCCACTGAGCGCTCGCGCACCCGGGCGATGAAATCCTTCACCACGCCATAATTGACATCAGCTTCGAGTAACGCCAGACGTACTTCGCGCATGGCAGTATCAACATCAGCCGCCGAGAGTTTTCCACGGCGGCGTAATTGCGTGAACACATTATTCAGGCGTTCGGTCAGGTTCTCAAACACAGGACTGCATTTTAGCGTGTAAGTTTGGAATGGTCAAGAGTAGATAATGAAGAGAGTCCAGCCGATGCCAGCATGGAGATGTGCTGGGCCACGCCGACTCCCGTAAACCGCAACTTTAGACTTATGGGGGGTTATACCATAATTAGATAAATATTACCTTGTCAAGATTATTAATTTTGCTTAAAAAGATCCATATCCTCACGTAGGAGATACATAATGTCAAAAATAGCGCTGGTAACGGATAGCACGGCTTCCATGCCGAAAGAGCTGGTGGACAAGTATCACATCAGCGTGGCACCACAGGTCTTGATATGGGGGAACGAAACATTTGAAGATGGGGTGAATATCACTGCCCAGCGAATTCTACACCGGTATCAAAAAAGCCACCGTCATGCCAACCACCACCCAGGTGACCGTGGTCTCATTTCATGACATATACATGAAATTGCTCGCAGAAGATTATCAAATCCTGAGCATCTTGATCTCCTCCAAGTTATCCGGCACGGTCAACTCAGCCGTCCAGGCTAAAGAGATGATGCCCGCGGGTGCGCCGATTGAAATCGTCAATTCGAATACTACCGCCATGGCACTTGGGATTTCAACGTGCTGACGGCAGCACGGGCGGTCTGAACAAGGTGCCACCCTGGTGGAGTGCGTGCAGCTGGCGCAGAAAGCCGTGGATCACACGGGTCTCTTTTTTGCGGTGGACACGCTGGAGTTCCTGCACCGGGGTGGTCGTATTGGCGGGGCAACCCGCTTCATGGGGACGCTGCTGAATTTTAAACCGATCCTGGCGGTGCAGGATGGCAGGGTGGAAGGCAGTTGAACGGGTGCGCACGCGAAGGAAAAAGCCTCGACCGTATCGTAGAGCTGGCAGCGGAGCAAATTGGTGGAAGGAAACCGGTGCGCCTGTCATCTCTCCATGCCAACGCCCCGGAAGATGCCAAGTATCGTGCTTGGAACAAGCCAGCGCAAAACTTAGACGCCATCGAGATGGTGTCTTCGGAGGTCAGCCCGGTGGTGGGAGTACACGCAGGACCTGGAATAGTCGGCCTGGCTTTCATGGCAGGCATGTAAGCTTACCCAAGAAATAATGTTGGTTTCGCTATTACTTTCAACCGCGGGTGTCTATCCCCGCGGTTTTTTTATTTGGAGATACATACACGATAATCAACATGTACCGAAGATTGGCCCAAAGTACTGCTGGTACAATTAAGACCATCCCAACTGCAGCCAGGAGATGCCATGAAGAATTACCCCAACATCGCCGTCCAGGTACCTGATATTTATCTGCCCCGCAAAGGCATCGAGCTCAATAAGTGGGCAGTGATTGCCTGTGACCAATTCACCTCCCAGCCGGAATACTGGCATACGGTAGAGCAAACCGTCGGTGAAGCGCCTTCCACGCTTAATCTCATATTCCCGGAGGTGTATTTAGATCAGCCGGGTGGGGATGAGCGCATCAGGAATATTCAGCGTAGCATGCAGGATTATTTATCGAGGGAGCTGCTCACGCCTTTTGCGGGCATGGTGTATGTTGAACGCCAGGTGGGTGGAAAACTGCGCCGAGGGATCGTGTTGGCATTGGACCTGGAGCAATATGACTATAACAAGGGCTCGCGGTCGCTGATCCGCGCCACGGAGGGGACGATCGTTGAGCGCCTGCCGCCCCGGATGCGCATCCGGGAAGGTGCAAAACTCGAGCTGCCGCATATCCTGGTGCTGATCGATGACCCTGAATGCACCGTGATCGAGCCGGTGGGTAAGGCGAAAGCACAGCTGGAAGAGCTGTATAACTTTGAGCTGATGGCTGGCTCAGGTCACCTGAAGGGTTACCGGGTGAGCAACCCGGCAGTCGAATCTGGCATTATTTCAGCACTGCAACAGCTGGCAGACCCGCAAGCTTTCACAACCAGGTATGGGGTTGGAAATGACAGTCCCGTCCTGCTGTTTGCCATGGGTGATGGTAACCATTCGCTCGCCACTGCCAAGGCAATCTGGGAAAAGAACAAAACGCAGGTAGGGATGGACCACCCATCGCGGTACGCACTGGTGGAGATCGAGAATGTGCACGATAAAGGTCTGGAGTTTACGCCCATCCACCGCGTGATCTTCAACCTCAAACAAGACCTCCCCACCGCAATGAGCACTTACTTCCAGGGGGGATGCTCTTTCACGCGCTGCAAGGACCAATCCGAGATGGTGGCAGGAGTGTTGCAAGCAGCCAGCAGTCCACAAACCATGGGCATGATCACAGCGGATGGTTGTGGATTGGTGGAAATCAACAATCCCAGCTCCAATCTACCGGTAGGCACACTTCAATCATTCCTGGATGACTTCTTAATGAACGGTGGGGCTGAGAAGATTGACTATATTCACGGTGAGGAAACGGTGATTAAGCTTGGGCTTCTGCCGGGGAACATAGCCTTCTACGTGCCGGGCATGGATAAAAGCGACCTGTTCAAGACCGTGATCCTGGATGGGGCCTTGCCACGCAAGACATTTTCGATGGGAGAAGCCTACGAGAAGCGTTTCTACATGGAATGCCGCGCAATCGCATGACACGTCACCAACGTGCATACGACCAGGCCATATTATCCACCGCCTGCGCTTTCATACAGCCGACAACAATAAACAACGGCTGGTGCAGAACGATTGAGAAACCCTGGGTCCCGGTCGATGGACATCTTTTTTAATGACCCCAATGTAGTCAGGCTGCCACCCGAAGAAGTGCGCCTGCGGGAGGTGCAAATCACCGCCCAACCGGAGCGTGGGCGGGTGAAAATCCACCTTGAGCTGACCCCGTTCCTCAAGCGACCGGACATCAGCCTCACCATCACCGACAGCAAAGGTAAAGAAGCCGCACGTGCAACGATCCTCGAGACCATGCTGGCGAAGCTGGAGCTTACGATACATTTACGAGATCCAGTCCACGGCAGCGAATATACGATGGAAACTGTTGTATATTACCAAAAGCTGCCTCAACCGAGCGATGAACAGGTTGAAATCCAGCTCCCAGACCCGCTGGTGGTCGACCAGCGTAAAACGATATTTATTTTTACATGACGGAAGTTTTGAAATTTATTTCCTCCAATTTACAGTGATCCATATACCAGATGAGCAGCTTACCCTGATTTCTCTCCATTCTCGGATAACCATTATAGACTTAAAGGAATGGGCGCTTTGTGCCTGTGCACATTTCTTGCAACAGGTAAAATTGACTTAGACATCGATGATGAGCGGACAACCAGAACCGACAGGTGCAACCCGTTCAACCCGGGCGCGGAACCGACGGGTTGGATGGACGATCCGTATTACCCCTTTTGGCGTAGTGCTGCTGGTAGTATTCAACCTGCTCGTGTTGAGCGCCCTGGCAATTGGGATCACGCAAATCCTGCAGATGCCCAACCTGCCCTGGCAGGTTAACCAGGTTATACCCTCAATCACCCCATCTATCGAAAAATCACCAACCGATATCACGCCCACCGTCACCCGGACGCCCGTGCCATCCAATTCTCCCACCGCCCTGCCTTCGGAAACATTCACCCCTGAACCTGCCACCGCCAGCCCACAGCCCATCAGCACGCTTACCCTCAACCAGGGTTTAATCTTACTGGGGTTGAATGAGGGCGGGAATTCGCATTTATTCGCCTACCAGCCGCAAGAAAGTGGGGCCGGGCAACCGCTGCCATTAACCCGCCTCACCTCCGGTCCGTGGGATGATATCAACCCTGCGATCAGCCCGGATGGACAGACGGTGGCGTTTGCTTCCAACCGCAGCGGGTATTGGGATATTTACCTGCTCGATTTGGACAGCGGAGGGATCACCCGCCTGACGGACACACTCGCTTACGATGCTTCTCCGGCATGGTCGCCAGATAGTAAATGGTTGGTTTATGAAACATATCTCGATGACAACCTGGAGATCAAAGTCCAATCGGTGGTAACACCTGGCGACAATATCATGCTGACGGACAGCCCGGCGGCAGATTTCAGCCCGGCCTGGTCTCCACAGGGCAGGCAGATTGCATTTGTTTCCGACCAAAATGGTGAGAACGAAATATGGCTTGCTGACCTGGATAAGGCCGAGGAGCAGCGTTTTCAGAATATCAGCGAAAACCCCACCAGTGATGATACCCACCCGATATGGTCACCGGACGGTAAATCGCTCGTCTGGGTGCGTGAACAGGATGGTATCCGCAGTCTCTTGCGGCAGGAGCTGCCATCCGCTCAGAACACCAACCCTCTTCAATTCACACCCAGCCGCGAAAACCTGGGAAGCGGTGACTGGCCTGCCTGGAGCTCAGATGGGGAGACGATTCTGACACTCTTACAGGCTCCCAACCATACTTACCTGACTGCCTACCCTGCCCATTACCCTGGTTTGGTATTTCCAACCATCGAGATGCCTGGCTCGGTGAACGGATTATCCTGGGGAAATATCGCCTTGAGCTCAGCTGTTCAAACCGTCTATCAGCAAGCGGTACAGCTCACACCTACTCCCCTGTATCTCCGATCTTTAATGTCTCTCCCCGAGGACAATGGTGGAAGGTTCCAGCTGGTTCCGCTCAACGGTGTGACAGCTCCGAATCCGTATCTTCATGATACGGTTGATGAGAGCTTCCAGTCATTACGCTCACGCATTGCCAGCGAATCAGGTTGGGATTTCCTGTCCAGCCTCGAAAATGCGTACGTCCCGCTGACCTCTCCATTGAACCCGGGCATGGGGAATGACTGGCTCTACACTGGACGTGCGTTCGCACTCGATACCATCCCCATGGATGCAGATTGGCTGGTAGCTATACGGGAAGACTATGGGGCAGAGACCTACTGGCGAGTTTACATAAAGGCGCTTTACCAGGATGGATCGGTGGGGATGCCGCTGCATGACCTGCCCTGGGATTTCGAATCTCGCCACAACGGCGACACGACAAGTTATGAACAAGGAGGACAAAAAGCAGCTGCCATCCCGCTGGGATATTGGATCGATTTCACTGAGCGCGCCAATTCTTACGGGTGGGAACGATTGCCGGCTTTAGCAACCTGGCGGGACTCATCCCCAGCGGCACGCTTCAATGAATTTGTGATAAGCGGAGGTAAAGACTGGCAAACGGCCATGCTCGAGCTTTACCCGCCGGAAGTAATGATCACCCCCTCTCCGGTCGTTCCACCCACCCGCACGCCGACAGCCACCCTGCGCTGGTATGTTTCACCCACCCCAACCCTCACGCCGTCTGCGCGCCCGACCTTTACCCCCATTCCGACAGCCAGCTCAACCCCTGGTGGTTAACCTGGTTCGGTGAGCCATCTTTTGAACCCTCATGCAGACGCACAGAAGGCACATCCAGCAGATGATTAAGTGGCTGAAAAAGTCACTGGTCCTCTCTTGCTCGGCGGTCCTGCTGCTCATCCTCACCGCTTGCCAGACAGCGCGACCCACATATGCGGTTCCTCCACTATATCCAGCATTATCACCCTCAGCGCAAGTTTCCCCGACCCCAACCGGAACTGCCACACCCTTGCCAATTATCCCTGTAAATATTCAGGCATTTCCTACACCCGTCTTATCGCCGACATCCATCCCTACCGGTGCCACACCAAACGCAACACCGGCCAACTTACAGTTTGCTGATCCGAGTCAAGAGCCGGTTCCGGTCACCTCGTGGAGACCACCGCTATACCCCGACCCATGGGCGCCCAGCTTGTATGACCATTTTTATTTTTCCAGCCCCGTCGCTGCGAACGAGCCGAACACGATGGTGTCTAATTACCGCTACGGGGGAGTGTTCTTCGAGGATATTGTACACACAGGGGTCGACATACCTGCTCCAAAAGGCACTCCCATCCTGGCTGCCGGACCGGGGACTATCATGTGGGCCGGTTATGGGGTTTTTCTGGGCGGTTACGATCCCACGGATCCGTATGGCCTGGCAGTGACCCTCCGGCATGATTTCGGGTATCAGAACCGTGCCCTGTACACCATATATGGACACATGCAAGAAATCAATGTTGTCGTAGGTCAGCACGTGAATACCGGAGATTTACTGGGCTTGGTAGGGGAGACGGGTAGAGTCACCGGACCCCACCTGCATTTTGAAGTGCGGATTGATGAAAATAACTTCTTCACCACCCGCAACCCAGAGTTGTGGCTCGTACCACCGATTGGTTGGGGCATCCTTGCCGGACGGATGATGGACACTGCCGATCAGCCTTTATATGACCAACAGCTCATTATCACCGACCCGTTGAATGAGCTAAATTTGTTTGCCTGGTCGTATGGCAAGTCAGCGGTCAACAGCGACCCCTATTATCAGGAGAACCTGGTAATTGGCGACCTGCCAGCGGGTAAATACCTGCTCAGAACTGCCTTTGGGGGGATGAACTTCAGCATTCCAATCGAGGTTTACCCCGGAATGGTGAATTATTTCAGTTTTCGAGGCTACAATGGTTTCTCGATCGAGCCCCCTCCTGCGCCTGGTGCCGAGTTCACCCCCGCCCCGATTGGAGTGGCAATCCCTTGACAGTAGCTACTCACCGTAAAGCTCGAGTGGTAATGAAGGTGGCATTAACATAAATATCTTCTTACTTATTTACGTATTTTACATCCCTGCAAATATTTCAACGGATCGTATATGCAAAATAGGTGTCCGCAGGAAAAACCACCTGCGGACACCTATTTTACCGCCTCTTTCCCCCCTTCCCATAAATTTGGGAAGGGGGGACAAAGGGGGGATGGGTGAGTAATTACCCTTGACACCTCGAACATATGTGCTAAACTATCAGCATAATCCGAAGATTAGGAGTTACCGTCATGGTTAAAAAATCCGCCCCCCAACAACCCGAAATGGATGACGCCCGCCAGGCTGCACTGGACAAAGCACTGGGAGATATCACCAAGCGCTATGGTGATGGCTCCATTATGCGCCTGGGAGAAGCACACCAGCTGCGAGTCGAAGCCATCCCTACCGGGGCACTTTCATTGGATATCGCCTTAGGGGTTGGGGGCATCCCACGCGGTCGCATTACTGAAATTTATGGACCCGAATCATCGGGGAAGACTACCATCTGCCAGCATATCGTGTCTGAGGCCCAAAAATTAGGGGGAACCGCGGCATATATAGACATGGAACACGCCCTTGACCCCACCTATGCCGCCAGGTGTGGTGTGGATGTGGAAAACCTGCTCATTTCACAGCCGGATATGGGTGAGCAAGCCCTGGAGATTACAGAAACGTTGGTACGGTCAGGCGCCATCGATGTCATCGTGATCGATTCGGTGGCAGCCCTCGTCCCACGGGCGGAGATCGAAGGAGATATGGGCGATGCCACCATGGGCATGCAGGCAAGATTAATGTCTCAAGCCTTGCGCAAGCTCTCCGGAGCCATCAAGCAGACCAATACCTCGGTGATCTTCACCAACCAGCTGCGCCAGAAGATCGGCATCATGTTCGGCAACCCCGAAACGACCACCGGTGGGATGGCGCTCAAGTTTTATGCTTCTGTGCGCCTCGACGTCAGGCGGATTCAATCCATCAAGCTCGGAGCTGAGATCATCGGCAATCGCACCCGGGTGAGAGTGGTTAAAAATAAGGTCGCCGCACCGTTCCGCACCGCCGAGTTCGATATCATGTACAACGAGGGCATCTCCAAAGCGGGTGACCTGCTTGACCTGGCAGCTGCCATGGAGATTATCTCAAAACGAGGCTCATTCTTCAATTACGGAGAGCTGCGCCTGGGCCAGGGTCGTGAAAACGCCAAGGATTACCTGCGGGCGCATAATGAGCTGGCTGCAGAGATCGAAATGGCAGTGCGCGAGCGCGCCGCCAGCGGTGAATCGGCACTTGGTTTTGGGAGTGTGGTTGAAGAAAGCACCACGTCTGATGAAGACTTGTGAGCCGCGCTCACATTACAGGGTCATATTGATATCTTTGTAGAGCTATGCAATCTGTGACCCGCATTGCATTTCTCTACTATCCTTAGCTGAATAGATCGTTCTTCCCTTGTTCCTCCTCAACCCTGGTTCCTCTGGTTAGCCTGAAACTCCCCCGCTTTACCAACCACCCAGTATTGGCAGCACAACCCGCTCGATCGGACCCGCCAATGCGACCGGGCAACCTCCATCTCCACCGGGTGCACGATTGCAAATTCATCAGATTAAAATATTTTTATTCGTTAGCCCTATAAAGGCATTATAATTTTGATAATTTCACCTCGGAACCAAAATATCCCCGAGGGGGAATAATTGCGTATCGGGACGAGATCATGCGAAAAGCATTGTTGCTTCTTTTCACCTTACTGCTGGTGTTCACTAATCCCGCCAGCGTAAAGGCTGCCGCGGTCCAAACCGAACCACCGGTGGTACATGCGGTGCTGTTCTTCTCGAGCGGCTGCACCTATTGCAGTGAGGTATTGACCAAGACGCTGCCTCCCATCCAGGAGCAATATAAATCCCAATTGAGCATCCTGCTGATCGAGGTCGCCTCGGTGGATGAGATCAATAAACTGTACTCTTTAGGCGCTTATCTTGGTCTTACCAGGGAGCAAGTGGCGGTGCCGTTTTTATTGCTTGACCGGACGGCTTTAATCGGAGTCGACGAAATCAATGCTAAATTTCCTGGTCTGATCGAGAAATTTTTAACCTCCGGGGGTCTGGAATACCCCGATATCCCCCTCCTGAATGAGATGCTTCCCAAAGGAATTGCATTCACCTCATCTGACCCTTACCTTCACCTGGTCCCACAAACGCAGACCCTGCCGAAGACCACAGGTATAGCGCTGGCATGGGGCGTCATGGCGCTCATGGCACTCGCATTAATCCTGGCGATCGTGATGATCCTGCGTGCCTTCCAGGGAAAACCCATGAAAGGACTAAATGCCTGGTTGGATATGGCAATCCCAATCCTTGCCATCCTGGGTCTGGGAGCCTCCATTTATCTGACCTATGTTGAGGTGACTCATACCCAGGCGCTTTGCGGGCCGGTAGGCGACTGTAACGCTGTCCAAAGCAGCCCCTATGCCAAACTGTTCGGTTTGGTTCCCATTGGGCTGGTAGGCGCACTTGGATATATTGCCATCCTGGTCGCATGGTTCTGGCGGCGTTTCCGCACTGATGCGTTATCCAAGGTTGCTGGTCCAATCATGTTCGGTATGGCACTCTTTGGAACCTTGTTCTCCGTCTATCTAACCTATCTCGAGCTGTTTGTCATCCATGCGGTATGCATCTGGTGCCTGTCCTCGGCGGTGATTATCACCGCACTGATGCTGCTCTGCCTGCCATTCGTCACCCAATGGCTGGCAATTTCCGACGATGAGGATTAGCTAATTGAGTGAAGCAAGCCTGGCGAGGCAGTTCAATATCAGGGATACTTTCGCCTCGCTAAAATATCCCAATTACCGCTTGTGGTTTATCGGGCAATTGGCGTCGCTGGTGGGCACCTGGACGCAAACCGCAGCCCAGGGTTACCTGATCTACGAGCTGACCAAATCGCCGGCTTACCTGGGTTACGCCAGTTTTGCCAACGGCATTCCGACCTGGTTCTTCACCCTTTACGCTGGGGCAATCGCCGACCGGATGTCCAGGCGGACGCTGATGGTCATCACCCAAACCTCGATGATGATCCTGGCTTTCATCCTGGCGATACTGACCTTCACCCATACCGTCCAATGGTGGCATATCCTGATCCTGTCATTCTTGTTGGGAGTGGCGAATGCCTTCGACGCACCTGCCCGGCAGGCATTCACGCTGGAAATGGTCGACCGTGAAGACCTGACCAATGCCATCGCTTTAAACTCAACCATGTTCAACATGGCGATGGTTATGGGCCCCGCCCTCGGGGGGTTGATCTATTATGCGGTGGGACCGGGCTGGTGCTTTACCATTAATGGTATTTCTTTTATTGCGGTGATCATTGCATTACTCCTGATGAGGTTAAAGCCTTTTGTGCCTGTCGCCAGCAGTAAAAGCACCATGGGTGACATGAAGGATGGGTTGAGCTATGTGATGCACCATCCTGAAGTGAAAATGATGATCTCCAACCTGTGTATCACCACCTTATTTGGATTGGGTATCGTGACGTTGATCCCCGCCTGGTCGGTGACAGTATTAAGCGGTGATGCGAAGACGAACGGTTTCTTGCTGGCGGCACGCGGTATAGGCTCGCTGATTGCGGCGTTAACCATCGCCGCTTTGGGGAGATTCCGCTTCAGGGGTAAATTATGGACGATAAACAGCATCCTGCTGCCCATCTCGATGATTTTTTTCGCCTTTATGACCTGGCTGATTCCGTCGTTAGTTGCCATTGCTGTCATGGGTTTTGCCTTCATGATTATTGTCAATCTTTCCAACGCCATGGTGCAAACCCGGATCACGGACGAAATGCGCGGTCGGGTGATGGGCGTTTTTACATTTTTCTTTTTTGGGGCTTTTCCCATCGGTTCAATCCTCGCCGGCTGGTCGGCAGACGCAATTGGAGAGCCGTTAACGGTGATCATCAGCGGAGTCATCTTATTGGTATTCGCATTGTGGGTAATCTGGCGCCAGCCGGCGATGCGGGCGATGGAATAAGGCCGCCGGGAGACTTACAATTGACGAAGCCATGGGGAGATGGTAAAATTTCAACTCTTTCCGCCCCCATTGTCTAGTGGCCCAGGACGTGGCCCTCTCAAGGCCAAAACACGAGTTCGAACCTCGTTGGGGGCACACAATCCATACCTCAGGCCATCTCACCTGAATAAAGGGGACTCGGGCCAAAACACGAGTTCGAACCTCGTTTGAGGACCCACGGCCCGCCGACCCAGGCGGGTTTTTTGTTCCCAGGCCATCTCACCTGAATAAAGGGGACTCGGGCCAAAACACGAGTTCGAACCTCGTTTGAGGACCCACGGCCCGCCGACCCAGGCGGGTTTTTCGTTCCCGGGCCATCTCACCTGAATAAAGGGGACTCGAGCTGAAACACGAGTTCGAACCTCGTTGAGGACATTTGAAAACTCGGAGATGAACTCCGAGTTTTCCTTGTTATAATCATTGTGTGTTAACCCGCTCAAATTACTTACAAGACCTTGAAATTGCTACTCGTCGCAGCCCAATCACTGCCCTGTTGGGACCGCGCCAAGTTGGGAAAACAACACTGGCACGCATCTTTACCGCCAACCAACCAGCGACCTATTTCGATCTTGAGTCTTTACCCGATCAGCGCCGCTTGCAAAATCCGGAATTGGTGCTGAGTAGTCTGCAGGGTCTGGTTGTATTAGATGAAATCCAGCAAATGCCGGAATTGTTCAGCACCCTGCGGGTATTGGTGGACCGGTCCGAAAACCAGGCTCATGGCTACCCAACCCGTCGCTTTGTTATCCTGGGTAGCGCATCGCCGCAGTTGATCCGTCATGCCTCCGAGTCGCTGGCGGGGCGGGTGGAATTCATTGACCTAAGCGGTTTTGATCTCTCGGAAACTGGCAGCACAGGCTGGGAAAAGCTCTGGCTGCGCGGTGGATTTCCACGCTCTTTCTTGGCTGATTCTGAGGCTGATAGCCTGGCCTGGCGCGAAGGCTTTATCCGTACTTTCCTGGAACGCGACCTCCCTCAGCTTGGCATTAGCATCCCGGCTACGGCAATGCGGCGGTTTTGGAGCATGCTGGCACATTATCACGGACAGACCTGGAATGCATCAGAACTGAGCCGCGCCATGGGCCTCTCGGATAAAACTGTGCGCTCCTACCTGGATATTCTGAGCGGGGCTTTCATGGTGCGCCAGCTTCAGCCCTGGTTTGAAAATACAGGCAAACGGCAAGTGCGCGCCCCAAAGATTTACCTGCGCGACAGCGGCCTGCTGCACAGCCTGCTGAATATTCCAGATATGCATGCCCTGCTTGGTCATCCTAAGGTGGGTGCTTCTTGGGAGGGGTACGCCATCGAGCAGGCATTGAGTATCCTGCGACCTGGTGAATCCTATTTCTGGGCTACCCATGGTGTTGCCGAATTGGATTTGCTGTTCTTTACCAATGGCAAGCGGTATGGTATCGAAGCCAAGTTCAGTGAGGCGCCAAAAGCGACACGCTCAATGCAGGACGCTCTGCAAGATTTAGGATTGGAGCACTTGTGGGTGATCTATCCCGGAGAACAAAGCTACTCCGTTCATCAGCGGATGACGGTATGGCCTCTGCAAAGAATGTGCGATCTTGGGCAATTGCTCTCGCCATAAGCTATCCACTATCTCACAAATAAGACACCTTATCAAAAAGAACTCCCTTGGGGGCATAGAAATCGAATATCCACCCGTGCCAGATGATACACCCCGCTTGAGGGTGTATTGGTTTTAACCCCCCATCTGCATAGTAGTACCGTGATCTTACGTTCATCATGCTGGGCCATTCGAATTAAGCCTGTCCCGAGCTACGAGGGACCGTCGGGCTGCTCCCATATGTATACCTCGTCGTCCCCCACGGCATATAGCTGTCCGATTGTTCTTGTAGGGGCGAGTCTCCATAACATCAGCAAATCTCCTCTTGAGAATCTCAATCAACTTGCCCTCATCTCATTACCTGCTCGCGACTCGCCCGTTCTCTCTTGATAACCCCGCTGCTGCTGGTCGTGATCGCGTTACTGCCCAACGTGTCCCGAGAAACGAGGGAATGGTCCCCCAGTTCGTTACGTTGAGACGCAGCATGCTGCGTCTCTACTATGCTGCTCCCTATCCTCATCGCCACCTTTATGCTTCCCGCGTTCCTGCTAAAAGACATTTCATCTACCTAACTTAACCTTATATTTCCCAGGCTTTAATGAACGGTATTCATCCTTTTCCCACTGGAAAGGATATGTTTCAATATATTAAAATATCTGCTGGTACACTTGTTCATCCCGATTGATATGTTCGTAATAATTCCGCTGCCATATCGGTCATCTGTCGATCCCTGGCAAAGCCCAAATCCGTTTAGTCGCCCGCGATTTAAATTGCCCAATGAATGTCCCCAATGAACCGTGGAGCGGACCATTAGGCTGATTGATCTCCCGTAGGGGCGACCCATCACGATAATCCTCGGTCTGGTTTACCCATCGACTATCGCTATCCATGATCTCATTTTTCGTAGGACGGGTCGCCCTTACGTTTTGTTCCAGCCCATCACGACTTTCCTCGATTTGATATATCCGTGTAGAATTTTTGTCCACGATTTCATTTTTCATCGGGCAGGTCGCCCCTACTGTTGATGTGTCTTCTATACCAATAATCCCATGCACATGGTTAGGCATGATAACGAACGCATCTGCTCTGATATTAGGAAAATGATAGCCCAATTCTCGCCACTCTGAATCGATGATATTTCCTATGAGATTCAACCTCAGTCTTCCCTCCATCACCTCCCCAAACAAACACTCACGCTGCCAGGTGACCAGGGTTAAGAAGTACGCACCTGGCAAACGGTAATCATATCCTTTTAGCCGGATGGATTTCCTGTCGGGACAATGTTGATGCTCACAAATCATTGTTTTAATATTTCAGACTATTAGCTGAATGATTGTATATCATTTTACAATATTTCCACCGTTTGTGATCAGTACCCACAAGCAATAAGCGCTCGTAAAGTTATTATTTTCTGTCAACGTATTCCAGGACTATACACTAATCACTAACCACTGATCTCTACCCTACGCTTTCCTTAAATCTTCTTAAACCCCTTGTGGATTAGAACAATTGTGCTATAATGGTAGTGATTTTCTACCACATCGGTTGATCTGAACCGATGTTAGACTGCCTACAAAAGTTGATATGGTGTACTTCCATATCAAAAAAGGCAGTCGTATACCGGTTGGTTTTTACCGGTATAGAGGCCTTAACTATTTCATTTTAGATAAAGACGTCCGTCTACCGGTTGATTGGCGCTCTCCCATACCGGTAGGGGTGCGTTCATATTTGATATGTTTTTGTAAATGAACGCATCCTTATACCGGGTCAGTGTACTTCTGTACCGGTTGATCAGTGATCTTCTGTACCGATCAGTGATCTTCTGTACCGATAAGGTGCTCTCCCCTATCGGTATGGTGCTCTCCCCTATCGGTATGGTGCTCTCCCAACCGGTACAGAGGCCTTTATTATTTCATTTTCAATTGGGAGACCTTCCTTTTTGTGCGCCCTGTCACCTCTGGCGGTATAGGAATTGAATGCTATTGAATTTTTTATTCAATTCAATTATTTATTTTTTTCTATCCCTGCGCATACCTAAATTGATCTGTCAATCGAATATGCTTCGTTTCGGTTCGTTTTTTGGGGGTTCGAATAACACCCACCCCCTCACCTTTCCACCGGCAGGCCTCATTCATCTTGATGAGCTTAGAAACCCTCTAATTTCACCTGCTCATCAATTCGCCAGAAATGCTGACACTTTCTAAATTCCTAAAATTTCTCCACCGCCTCCAACTTCACCGGCGGATAGATTTGCCCCGCCACTGGAGGCATGGGGTTGTAAACCCAATCCACCTTCACCATGCCAGCTTTGATCCCTGCCAGGCGTTTCATACCCACATATTTCCCGCGCAGCAGCACATCTTCCATGGTCAGCGCCATGCTGAACACCGCCACATCCGCCCCGCTCGGGATGGCTTTCAGCTCATCGGAATACACAGAAGTCGAAAACACGATATGCTGCTTATCCAGGCTTTGGGTTTGGATGGCGGGGATAATCACCGGGTAACCATCTTCCCCGATCCACGTGATGAATTTCAGGTTTTCCAGTTTATCCAGGAAGGCGCGCGTCCAGGGGTTGAGTACTTCTTCCTTGCCGGGCTTGCGGCTAAGCGTGCGTGCCAGCATCGTTTGAATGGCGGCAAAGATGATCCGCTTCATCGGCAGGGGTTCTTTCCCCGTATGGGCAACCAGGTCAAGGTAATATACCGTGTGGATACCGAAATAGGCATTGTACCGAAACATCGGCACGTTATTGAAGTAATCGTATTCATCACCTTCCTTCGTGGAGTGGGTGAACGTCGCCTTGCCGCGCCACAGGTTTTTATCCAGGCCCATGATGAGAAACCCTATTTTAGGGTTATTCAGGATATGCTGTTTGGAAAGACCCTCGGTGAACTGGCCAAATGCCATCTTCTGCGCTGCGCATGCCATCAGGGATGAGATCAAGGTGACGTGGGGCAGTCCCGCCGGGGTAACGGTTGCCAGTAAGCCAATTTTCATCGCCGGTCGGGTGCTCAAGATATCATCGGGAGAAAACGCGGTCATGGATGGATTCATATTCAGCTCCTATATTGGCTCATCAGGTCGGGTGGCACCCGTAGCATGAACGATTTCCGGGTGGTTAAAGGCACTTTTCGCCGTCTGTTCGCATTCAGCCAGCTCGGCGGTGGTCATCAATGGGGTTTGGGCATACGACCATTCCATGCCGAGGCGGGTGTACTGGTCGCGGCACAGGTTGTTGAAGGCGCACAGTTCCCAACGCTCCACCCCACCGGTAAGCTCATCACTAAGATAGTAACCCAGGGCGGTCAGGTTGTCGTAGCTGGCGGTCGCCTGGGGGATGAGCGGGGTGCGGATCCAAAGCTTGAATGGCCAGCACTGGCTGCGCTGCACATCGAGCAAGTGCAGCAGGTTATCCAGGATTTGCCTGTTCGAGCTGCCGGTATATTTCCTATGCAGCTCATCGTCGTACAGTTTCAGATCGTAAAGCAGCAGGTCGGTGTAGGGCAGCAAGCGGTCCAGAGTATCCACCTGGCACATCCCACAGGTGTCGAGGGCGGTGGCAATGCCTTCCGCTTTCAGCCCACGCAGCAATGCCTCTGCAAAATCAGCTTGCAGCGTGGGTTCACCGCCGGAGAGGGTCACACCGCCGCCCGAACGATCAAAATATACCCGGTCTTTGAGCAGCTCGAGCAGCAGCTCATCCACGGAGGTGGTTTCGCCCAACAGCTCAATAGCTCCCGCCGGGCAGGCTTCTGCACAACGTCCGCAGCCGTTGCACCGAGCCCGGTCGATGTTGAGCCCTGCATCTGTTCTAGTCAGGCAACTATCTGCACAGACGGTTAAACAGGTATCACAAGCCAAACAACGGATGGCAAACCATTGTATCTGCGCAGTGGCGGACAGGCTCTCAGGGTTATGGCACCACCGGCAGTGTAAGGGACAACCTTTGAAGAAGACCGTGGTACGAATGCCCGGTCCATCCTCAGTAGAAAAGCGCTGAAGGTGCAGGATATGCCCGGTCAAAGGACTCATCGCATCTGGTGACTTTCGCGGGCGATAATCTCATTCTGCAATTCACGCCCGATCGAAGTGAAATAGGCGTTATAGCCAGTGATGCGTACCAGCAAGTGCCGGTAATTTTCAGGGTTTTTCTGGGCGTCACGGAGAAGATCTGCATTGATCAGGTTAATTTGCAACGCAGAACCACCGTTTTCGATGTAGCCACGCAGGAAAGCTTTGAATTTGTCGCGGTGCTCAGGGTCGCGCAAGATGGATGGGTTGAAGGTCATGGTATGGCTGCCACCATTGGGCAGCAGGTTCAGATATTCGCCCCAATCGCCCTTACCGTCGGCGGCCTTGCCACCCAGAACCTTACCAACTGAATTGACGTTCGCTGTCGGACCATTGGTATCGGCACCGTTGGAGGGGCAAAGCGCATTTGACAGGAATTTACCTTGTGGACGCCCATCAGGACTGGCTGGCAGGATAAAGGAATCAGCCACCCAGTAGTTCCAGCTCAACATGCCGGGGCGGAACTGACGACCTGTGGATTGTGTGCGGTACTTCCAGGTTTCTTCCGTCCATAATTCCATTACCTGGCGTGCCAGAGAATCGGCGGCTTCATCATCGCGACCATATTTAGGGGCTTTATGCAGGGCGTGCGCCTGCAGCACTTCATGACCTACCCAATTATCGCACAGTGCCTGGACGAGCTCGGCCATCGTGCATAGCTTGTGGTCATAGACGAGATACTTCACCGCCAGGAGCGAATCCACAGTGGTGGCATAAGTCACTGCCTCGATGGTAACGTATCCCAGCTCTGCGCCGCCCTCGGTAATATCCAGCCCCTTTTGAGCGCAGCCTTTGACCATGCAGGAGAGGTATGGGGTTGGTCCATAGCGCGCCCGCAGGGATTCGCTTTGTTCATAAAGCTCTGCGATGCGGCGGATAATGGCCCGCGTTTGGGTGGCATAAGCCTGCCAAAACTGTTCCCAGGTTCCAAATTGAGCTGGATCACCACTAGCCTCACCCCATCGTTTAGGTTCATCCGCTTTTCCGGTGATCGGGTCGGTGAAAGGCAGCAGATCAAAACCGCCCGTAAGGGTCAGCTCCACTGCTTTCAATAAATTCAGGTTGGCGTCTACGGTGCCGGAGCGGTCATTGCCGACCATCGTGTTTTCCAGGCAGCCAACCGGGGCATAATCGAAGACGTTTTGTTCGTTGATTAGGGCAGTAGCTGCTGATTTTTTCGCCTGGAGCATCATCCCGGCCATTGACCGCTCATCAAAATTGAGCAGGAAAGGCGAGCCCTGGCTGGAAGCAATCATGTCCACCACGCGAGTGAGCAGTTTATCGGGCGTGTTCCGGTGCAGGCGCACATTTGGCTTGGGTTCCAAGATGGGTGACATCTCGTCGATCACATCCAGCAAAATATATGTCAGGTCATTAGACGTATCCAGCCCACCCGCACCCATACCCGAAATCGTGAACAGCTGGCCATAACCAGCCGTTATGCCCTGATTGCCACCGGTTCGGATCATGCTGTCGTAAGCCGTGTTACAGTGGATCCAGAAGCATTTAAGGATTTCCTTGCCAAATTCGGAGTCCATCCCATCAGCGATGGATTTCTTCCACAAAGGGTATAGGTATTGGTCAAGCCTGCCGAAAGAATCGCCCGGGCCGGGATAGTTTTCGTCTGCCATCACCAGCATGTGGGTCAGCCACAGCGCTTGAACCGCCTCCCAGAATGTCTGAGGCCGCTCCCAGGGCACACTGGCCAGGTTCTCTGCCATCTGAGTTAGTTCGTCTCGCCGACTCACATCCGGCTCAGCTTCAGCCAGGCTGGCACATACGCGGCGGTATTCAGCAGCCAGGTCACGCGGCATCGTCGCAGCAATCATCATCGCCCGCAGCTGCCCACCTTTTTTACCCGCTTTTTCAACGTTGCTGAGGGCTGCATAAGCTTGCTCCAGCTCGGCGTAGACTGACTTCCAACCCGTGCGGATGATACGCCCATAATCAGGCACGAGATGCCCCGAGGTTGCCCCGGCGTTTCCGTAACCGTGGTTATGAAACCATAACATGTTGGCTCGACTGCCGTTCGACCCGTACACCAGGCTATCACGCTGCCTGGTTTCCTTTTCAGTCAGGCAGGCGGAGGTCATGATATTGAAACGCCCTCCGGCAATCAAATCACCGGGCAGGATTTCCTGGGGCAGGTAACGCACCATCACTTCACGGTTAAACCAGGATCGACGCTCGGGCAGCGACCATTTCCAAAATTCCGGGTCCAATTCAATGGGACGCGCCACCTGCTTGAATGAAGAGCGGAATGTTTGCAGGAAGGAGTACGTTTCAGGGACAATATAAAAAGTCAGCTCGTTATACTGAAAGTCCCAGGGCGTACCCGTTGTCCATGAGGTGTACTCATTGTTCCATGCGCGTTGAACGCCCTGGAAATAATAATCGCGCAAGCATTGGATGCGCGAGGAAAGGTTTGTAGCAGTTTTAATTGCGTAGCGGGGTTGGTCGCAGACAACTGTCGCCATGAACGGCTCCTTTAAGATGCATGATAGATTCGGGCTCTCGTCGCTTTTGGGTGGTACTTAGTATAGCACGTATCGAAGGCGTAGACAAAATCGGTCTACTCTACTCGCTTGCCGGTGAACTCCTGCTATACTCGTTTATCGCCTGAACGGGTAAATAACCCGGCGGCTATTACATTAATCCGGTTATTCTTCTGCCTTATTAACCACAGGGACGCACCTGTCCGGTCTGGTTTGAGCCTGGACAGGTGCAGACTTACGTTTTGGACAGCCCCATTCATATTCGCTACATTCGATCTTGAAATCTTCAAGACCGACGGGTTCGCATGGTTAAGGCAAATGCTGCCAAGGCATACATGGCAACTGCCAGGAGCAGACAGGCCAATATGGCGATACCAATGGCATGCGCATCCCAGCCCGTGTTGAGCAAAGAGCGCATTGCCTCCAGTACATAGGTGATGGGGTTGAGCTTGGCAGCCACCGCCAACCAGCCCGATAGCAGCGCTAGCGGCACGAAGGTGGGGGCAAGGAAGGTGAGTGGGAAGAACAGGAAAGCTGGCTCCTTGGGTGGCGGCTGCACTCCCACTCCCCAAGGCAGCGGAGACGGTGAACCCGGCAAAACCAAGCCCGAGTAATACACCCAGCCCAATCACAACCAGCAGCCCAGGAAGCCCTGTAGCGGGTTTCAGACCTAACAGCAGACCTACCCCTACAACGATGGTCGATTGAATGCCGAGGATTACCCCACCGGCCAGGATTGGAGCAAGCAGCAACGCCGCCCGGCGGACGGGAGTAAGTAGTAATTTATCAAAATAACCGCGTTCGATGTCGCGCACCAGGTTCTGGGCGGCAATACCCGATCCAGATAGAGACCCGCTAACGATAGAGAGCGGCAGGATGAAGCCCAAATAACTGCCGCCGATGCCTGGTATAAAACTGGATGCTTTCCCCAACGTCGACTGGTAGATGACTAGAAAAAAGATACTGATCGCCAATGGCGGAAGTAATGCTTCCGGCGTGCGCAGTAAAGTTGTCAGCGTACGGACAGCCAATAAGTAAATGTGCACGGGAAGTGATATGGTACTATTTTTCCCTGGTTGTTCCACAACCAGTGTATTTATTTGTGCGTCCATGATTAATTTGCCTCCGCCCGTCGGTTAGAACGAGTTGTATTAGGTTTAGCGGCCTCCGATGCCACCAGGCGTTGCCCGGTAACCTGCAGGAAAACATCATCGAGGGTGGGTTGAGTCAGGGTTAGCGAAACGGGAGGTACTCCAGCCAGTTGAAGCTGGTTAATCACTACCGGGATTGAGCCGGCGGCTTTGCTCATATAAAGCCGGACTGTATCGCGATCCAATTGGGTTCGATCCCCGATCCGCTCAAGAGATGACCGACCTTGTTCAGCAATTTCCGGGGTTTCAAAGACCAGGTTGATCGACTCCTCTCCGAGTGCAGACTTGAGGTTTGCCGGAGTGCCTTCCGTGGCGATTTTTCCATCGACGATAATTGCCACCGTATCGGCAAGCTCATCGGCTTCTTCCAGATATTGCGTGGTAAGGAAAATCGTAATTCCCATATCGCGATTAAGCCGGCGTACTTCCCGCCAAACATCTCTGCGGCTGACCGGGTCTAGCCCAGTGGTAGGTTCATCCAGGAACAACACTTTGGGTTGGTGTACCAGCGCCAGAGCCAAGTCGAGGCGACGGCGCATGCCACCACTATAGGTGCCCACTCTGCGATCCGCGGCCTCCGACAACTGCACCAGCTCCAGCAATTCGCTGGCACGCGTGGTAGCGCTAGATTTACTGGCACCGAACAGGCGCCCTTGAAGGACAAGTAATTCCATGGACTTCATCAGCGGATCGATACCAATATCTTGTAAAGCCACTCCGGCCACACGCCGCACATCTGTTGCCTGGCTTACAATATCGAAACCCCCGACCCTTGCTGATCCGGAGGATGGAAGCGCCAGGGTGGTAAGAATCTTGATCGTTGTGCTCTTCCCGGCGCCATTCGGTCCGAGAAAACCAAAGATTTGGCCTGCGTCCACCTCGAAGCTGACACCATTAACAGCGGTCACTTTACCAGAATAAGTTTTTACCAGATCTTCTACAACTATCTCGCGATCGTTCATTTATATTCTCCTTCATTGGTCTTCTGATATATCCTTTGAATGACCAGTGATTATTTTTCAATACGACAATTATAATCCATAATGTGTACAATATCAATACAATATCTATACAAAATATAAACATTCATCGTACACTCATATTATTCAATGGCACCGATAAGGTGAATGGGGCTTGCAATGAGTTATCCCCATATTTCCTTGTAACCCTTCACGCCTTACCGTCGGGTACTTTCCTCTATGCAATTATCTATATTGAGGGTCAGCTGAGCCGATCTAATTCATAAACCCAATATGCTCAGGCTGTGATGGCATTTTATGTGACCTCTGTACCTTCACCCACCCAGCCAGATGCTTTATACTGGTGGCATGAAATGGTTTCATCAAAAAGTGAATAAATCTCCTTCCCCTGAGCGCTCTGTTCAGGATCAAAAGGTAGATCAGGTCTCCCAAATCCGGGTGGGCTGCCCTGCCCATAATTGCGGCGGTCGTTGCCTGCTCATCGCTCACGTCGCAAATGGCAGGATCACCCGTCTGGATACAGACGATCGTCCAGATACCCTGGCTGCACCCCAGCTTCGGGCCTGCGCTCGTGGCCGTGCCTACCTGCGCCGCCAATATCACCCCGACCGCTTGCGATTCCCGCTCAAACGGGTGGGTAGACGCGGTGAAGGACAATTTGTGCGTTGTAGCTGGGAGGAGGCTATCGAGTTAGTGGCTGGAGAGCTGCAGAGAGTCAAAGCAGAATATGGCAATGAAGCCCTTTTCGTACCCTATGGCACGGGAAGCTACAACCAGCTCAACGGCTCACACACCGCTCGCCGCCTGATGAACCTGATCGGCGGTTGCCTGGGTATATACAACTCCTATTCGTGGGGTGCAATTAATATCGCCACTCCCACCGTTTATGGAACACTCGTCACCGGTAACCAGCGCCAGGATTGGCTCAACAGCCGCTACATCATTATGTGGGGCTGGAACCCAGCCGAAATGCGCGATGGGACGAACAGCGATTACTTCGTCAAGCTGGCACGCGAGAACGGAGCTAAAGTCGTCTGCATCGACCCGCGCCACTCACTCTCAGCGGCTGCCCTGGCTGATGAATGGATCCCAATCCGCCCGGGCACCGACGCTGCCATGATGAGCGCCATGGCTTATGTGTTGCTAATGGAAGAGTTATATGATGTCGATTTCGTGCGTACGCACTGTGTGGGGTGGGATCGTTCCCAAATGCCAGTGGGTGCTGAGGCTGCTGAAACCTATTCCGATTATCTATTGGGTACAAGAGATGGGGTTCCCAAAACCCCTGAGTGGGCTGAAGCGATCACCACAGTCCCCGCAGCGACGATCGCCCGCATAGCTCGTGAATTTGCCACGCGCAAGCCGGGTGTGCTTTACCAGGGTTATGGGATGCAGCGCCGGGATTTTGGAGAACAGGTGGTGCGTGCCGGCTGTGTTCTGGCAGCCATCACCGGCAATGTGGGCATACCGGGTGGGTGGGCCAGCGGATTGGGTACCCAGGCTCCTGATGGCGGTCCATTTTGGACGCTTTTCCCGACGGGCGCAAATCCAATAAAAGCCAGCATCCCGGTATTCCTGTGGAGTGAAGCCTGCTTGCGGGGTCACGAGATGACTTCTACGGACGGCGTGATTGGATCGCCCCGCCTGACGACCGACATAAAGCTTATTTATAGCGTGGCGACAAACTGCCTGATCAACCAACATGCTGATATCAACCGTTCGGCAGCAATACTAAAAGATGAGTCTAAGGTTGAATTCATCGTAGTACAGGATAACTTCCTGACCTCGACTGCACGATTTGCGGATGTCGTTCTACCGGCCTGCACCCAATTTGAAACCTGGGGCGTGGAGGATGGCTGGAAGTATGGGGATGAGGTTATCTTGCAGCCAAAGCTGGTGGAACCTCTCGACGAGAGTAAGAGCGATTACCGCATTTGCGCTGACCTTGCAGAGCGTTTGGGCTTCGGAGATGCTTATACCGAGGGGCGGGATGAAAAAGCCTGGGTAGAATGGTGCCTGGATCGTTTCAGGGAAACACGTTTCCCTGACCTGCCCAGCCTTGACACATTCATCGAACAGAATTTAGGCGCATATTCAAGACCGGTCACCCAGCCTGCCATTGCGTTTGCCGACTTCCGGCGTGACCCGCAGAAATACCCATTAAAGACCCCCAGCGGAAAAATCGAGATATTTTCCCAGACTCTGTTCGAGATGGATAATCCGGATGAGATTCCAGCGGTTCCCAAATACATACCCGAACGGCAAATTCCTTCCACCGCGGAAGACGGCCGGTCACCTGTCGTTGGTGAAAACAGCCGGAAACTTTACCCGCTACACGCTATTGGTCATCACACCCTCGCCCGCGTGCATTCCACGCATGCCAACAATGACTGGCTGCAGGAGGCTTTCCCTCAGCGGATCTTTATTAACCCTTTGGATGCTGCTGCCAGGGAGATTAGCGACGGCGATCTGGTACGAGTTTGGAACGATCGTGGAGAACTGGTCATCCATGCCCGCCTCACCAGGCGCATCCTGCCGGGTGTAGTCGATATCCCGCAAGGTGCATGGTGGAACCCCGATGCGAACGGTGTCGATCAAGGTGGCTGCATCAATGTGCTCACTTCCCATCATTGGACCCCGCTGGCGTTCGCCTCGACCCAACACAGCATTATGGTCGAGATTGAGAAAACCAATCGTGAGGACCAAACAAGACATACGGGGAAATCTTGAACCCGTTGAGTGACCCCACCTGGCAATGAGTTACGCATTTACCTTTGACGCAAGTGCCTGTTCAGGCTGCAAAGCCTGCCAGGAAGCCTGTAAGGATAAAAACAAGCTCCCGGTTGGAATCCTGTGGCGACGTGTGGTTGAGGTCTCAGGTGGTGAGTGGCAATCAACCGGCAGAGCCTGGGAAACAAGCGTTTTTGCTTATAACCTTTCACTGGCCTGCAATCATTGCAGCCATCCCAAGTGCGCCGGAGTTTGCCCAACCGATGCCTACATCGTCCGTCCTGATGGTATTGTTCTGATTGAGGCGTCCAAATGCATGGGTTGCGGTTACTGCGCCTGGGCATGTCCCTATGGGGTGCCGCAGTATGATGACGAGCGTGGCATCATGACCAAATGCAACTTTTGCTATGATTCCATCGATGCGGGCTCTCCTCCGAGCTGTGTTGCCGCCTGCCCATTGCGGGTATTGGACTTTGGGACGACTGAAAAGTTGGAATCGGGTCAACAAAGCTTGAGCTTGTGGCAGCTCCCGGCGAGCGAACACCCCTTCCCATTACCAGATTACTCGCGCACCGAACCCCACCTGTCGATCAAACCCCACCCAGGCATGAATGCCCCACTCGGGAAAGCGGTTGCCAACCGGGAGGAGCTTCTGCCACCCCAGAGTTTTGAAAATAAGCGGGGAAAGGCAGATTTGCACGAGCTGCCCCTGGTGGCATTCACTTTACTAATGCAAACTGCGGTGGGTCTGACGGTTTGCAGCCTTGCGTTTTCATCTGTCCCCATGCTCGTGTGGTTGGCGATTGGTATTCTGTGGGGCATTGGAGGATTAATTTCATTTATGCACCTGGGCAGGAAACGTAACGCCTGGCGTGCAGTCATCCACCTCAAAAAATCGTGGTTGAGTCGCGAGATAATTTTAGCAGGATTGTTCGGAGCAGCCTGGGCATTGACAGCTGGATCCCAATGGTTATGGAACGCTTCACCAAACCCCTGGCCTGTGGTTATATTGGGACTTGGATTAATCTACAGCATGTCGCGAGTATATCTTCTCCGAGCGGTTGCTCCCTGGAACAGCTGGCATACTCCACTGGCTTTTTTCTTGAGTGTGATCGTCTTGGGTACACTTGGGATAAATCTAATCCTACCGAAGCCTGCCTGGTTAATCACTGCTGGATTAGCCCTGGCAGTGGAACTGGGTACGATCCTGACAGCACAACCATCAACCTCCCCTGGAGCAGGTAGACTGAGGATCATTCTGCTCGCATTGGGAATTGTTATAATCCTATTCGCAGCCCTGTTTCCGCAGATCGTCGCCCCATGGCAGGCATTATCCATATTCTTAATTGCCCTGGCAGCCGAAGGTATTGGGAGATGGCAGTTCTACACCGCCCGCCTGCCTTTCCTCATGCATAACGATCAGCTTGCCTTTACTGACCCGTCAATATAGCTGGTTAATCATCAGGAAAGTACTGAAACTTATAATCGAAGGGGAATTCTGCTAACAAAAGAGGAAAGGGTGAATGGATTCACTCTTTCCTCTTATCTTATTCTATCCGACCGATCAATATATTTTCTACATCCGCATACTCGATGATTTACCTTCTTCGCCCTTTGCGGTCAGAGCCTGCACCGGTACTTCAACAGATCTCACAGGCGGCTCATGGGTCACGTAAAAGATGGGTGCCGGTATTTCCGGTCGGGCAGTGGCGGTGGCAATCCTTTGCGTGGCCTCTGCCGGAACAGCCGCCTGCTGTGCCTTGCTGAGGTAGATAAACCAATACATGAGACCCACCATGACTACACCACCGATGATATTCCCGATGGTGACGGGCAGCAAGTTTACCATGAAGAAGTTACTCCAGGTCAGGTGTGCAAAATCTGCCGGGGTTTTCTTAATGGCTTCGAAGAAGGCAGGCGATCCAAACTGTTTGATCAATAGGGCAATAGGGATGAAGTACATGTTAGCAATGCTGTGCTCAAAGCCTGCGGCGACAAAGGCTGCTATGGGAGGTACGATTGCCAGGATCTTATCAATGGTGCTGCGGGCACTGTAGCACATCCAGACGGCCATGCAGACCAATGCGTTACAAAATAGCCCAAGTACCACAGCCTGGGTGAACCCCAGGGCAGTCTTGGCTTCACCGGCATTCAAAGCTGCCAGGCCAATGGACCCGGCTCCAAAGGTGTATTGGCGGGTGAGGAACATCAGCGCAGCAGTCAACATTGCCCCAACGAAATTCCCCAGGTAGACAATCCCCCAGTTGCGTAGCAAGGCGGGCAGGGTAATGCGGCGGTTGGCGAAGGCGATGATGATCAGGTTGTTGCCGGTGAACAGCTCTGAGCCCGATACAACCACCAGGATCAGTCCCAGGGTAAAGGAGACACCCGCAAGCAGGCGGGAAATGCCGAAGGGCAGGGCTGAAGCTCCCGCGCTAACGGTGGTGGCAAACACGGCACCCATGGCGATGAATGCACCAGCCAGGATGGCAAGCAGGAACATGCGCAGCGTATCCAACTTGGTTTTCTTTACCCCGGTCTCGGCAGCTTTTACTGCCATCTCAGCCGGCAGCAAGGCATCGAAAGATACTTCCTTGGCTGGTTGGCGGTTATCTCTTGGTGTATGTGTGGAAGTGGTAAACATAATGGTCACCTCATGCAGTTGTGGTAATCTGGGTGTCTATAGCGAAAATATGGTCATAGCGCTGGTCGACAGGTGAAGCGACGGGGAGCTCGGGCTGGATGACTTTTAACAGCCCCTGGCACATGGCGTTCAAGCCAACATGGGCTAATTCTGATTGCGGCAAACCGGTCTGCCCGGCAGTCTTGTCAAATGGGCAATCACAGATGATAAAGCGCAGCTCAGGTCCAATCTGGTGAATGGTGAAATCCACGTGCAAGGTCTCTAGGACGCACTCCAATGCACACAAACCCGGGTTGGGAAATCCATCCAGGAAAATGTTATCCAGCATATAAAAGGCAACCGCCTGACCCAACCCGCTGCCGAAACTCTCCATCAGGGCATAGGATTGGTTATCTTCGTATCCGGTCTGGCAGACCATGGCATATTCCAGGAAAATCTCGCACAGGGAGATGGCGGTTTGTTCGCCAGCCCCGGTCAGCTCCCCCCAAATCTGAAAGCCGTGCAAGAGATCATCACGGACGAAAACGTCTCGCTGACCGACTTCGTTGTAATACATATCGGTGCTGGCGATTGGATAACGACAGATCAATGTGGGTCTTGTTTGAATTTCTACTGGCATGGTAAAACTCCTCCATTTCATCGTGACTCGGTTTCCAGGCGTGGCCAGGTTTCATCCATGGTTTATGCTGGATTGATTGCGTAATAATTCACTATGTATTTATACCGAAAGAGGGTCACAGCCACAAGCACCCACTGGTTACAATGTGGTTACAATATTTCCCCCATTATTGGGTTGTTACATTACGGTTACCGTTAAGGCTGATTGATAGTAGTATTCAGCACATATCCTGCATTGGGGATAGTTTCGATCATTGAAGGGGCACCAGCTTCTGTTTCCAGTTTGTTACGCAATCGATACACCAGCTGTTTCAGCATTTCATTCGTAGCCCCCTCAGGACCCCATACCCGCAGGATCAAGGTGTCATTGTTCAATACCCGGTCGGGATTCTGCATCAAGGCACGCAGCAGGCGCGTCTCCAAATGGGTAAGGTGGATCGGATCAGATTCACCGATGCTTACCTCGCGCCTCTCTGCATCGAAAGAAAGGGAGCCCGCCTGTAGAATTTCCTGAGGTTCCTTAACCACCCTGCGCAGTAAAGCCCGGATGCGAGCGATCAGCTGACGGGGACTGAATGGCTTGATGATGTATTCATCGGCTCCAGCCTCCAGTGCAGCGATCACATTATCATCGGTATCGCGCACGGTAAGCATGATGATGGGCACCTGGGATTCATTACGTATGCGCGTGCAGACCTCCAGCCCATCCAGGCGCGGTAATCCCCAATCCAGCACGATCAGGTCTGGTCCTTCCTTGGAAAATTGTTCCAAGGCACTCAATCCATCATGGGCATTGGCAACCTCAAAACCTGCCCGGCGGATAGCAAATGCCAGCACGTCCGACAGAGCCAGATCATCATCAACGACAAGTATCTTGGTCATAGGTTCTCCTTCTCCTCTGGAGGATGGATAGGAATGGTAAACCACACTTTCGCGCCTCCCATGGGGAGGTTTTCTGCACCGACCTGACCGCCGTGCATTTCAACGATTGACTTTACCACAGAAAGCCCCAGACCGATGCCATATTGGGTGTCTTGCGATTGGTTGGCGGTCACAAAACGCTTGAACAGATCTGAAAACCGATCGGTTGGGAGTCCTGGACCGGTATCAATAATGGCGATCGTCACCCAATCTGGATCCTGGGTCACTTTCAGCTCGATCTTTCCATTCATTGGACTGAACTTGCTTGCATTGGAAAGTAAATTGACCAATACCTGGATCAAGCGGTTGGCATCCGCCCACAGTTTAGGCAGCTTCTCAGGTATGGTCAAAACAAGCACCTGCTTGCGGCGTTTGAGCAATGGAGACATTAAATCAGCCGCATCCTGGACAACCCCTTGGAAATTGATCGGCCGGCGGTGAACCTGGAAGCAGCCAGCTTCAATGGTGGTGCTCTCCAGTAGATTCTCAACCAGAGTTTGTAAATGCAAAGTGCTTAATTGAATGGTTTCCACCAGCTCCCTGAGCTCATTGGGGGTTAGCATGGTACCTTCATCCACTAAAATCTCAGATGTGGCAGCAATCCCAGATAATGGGGTACGGAACTCATGGGCTACGTTGGCAAGGAAGTTGTAACGTAAGCGGTTAACAGCGTCTTCTTCGGTCACATCGCGGATTACCACCACACGTTCAGAGCCGTATCCGCTGGGCGGGTTATCGTCTAATGGAGAAATTGTTACATATAAAAGCAGCGGTTTCCCGTGAGCATCGAGTATATTGACTCGCTGTGCGACAGGACCATCGGCTGGTTTATGCAGCAGCGCTCCTACCGTCATCATCTCACCGGGGGCTGGGGGAAAAATATGGGTGTAGTGAAGCCGTTCCACATCATAGCTGCGATAACCCAGGATTTCCTCAGCGTCCGGATTGAAAAAGGTGATGCGGTCGTTTTCATCCAGGGCGATGACCCCCTTGGGGAGCAGCGATAAAAGCCGTTCAGCGTGTTTCATCTCTCGCTGTGTCACCGAAAGCGTATAGCGCAGCTGGCGGCGGGCGAGGTCAAAGTGGCGGGATAATTGGTTGATCTCCGGCACACCCGTCTCAATGGGAGTAGAAACATCCAAATTACCCTGGCTGATCAGATCGGCAGATTTGCTTAATTGCAGCAGGGGATTCGTTATGGTGCGCGCCTGGCGCACCACCAGGAACGATCCAACCAACATGACCAGCAGGCTGAAGCCGGCAGATATTAATAGTGTATTGAGCATACCCTGGCGGATGGAATTGCCGGGAAGGGCTACCTCACTTAAAGCAGCCACATTTCCATTCGCATCAGTCAGGGGCAGCAAGCCAACATAATAAGTCTGGTCAAGAGCTGCGCCCCTTGTGCAGCAGGCCTGACCGGTTTTTTCCACGGTCAGTGCGGATTGGGGGTCAAGCGACCAACCCGGCGCAGCCGGTAAGCTGGTGGCGACGCGTCGACCAGCAACAATCAGGCTCTGTGCCAACCCTGACTCTTGTTCCAGGGTCTTCATATAATCTGATTTTAATTCCCGCGCCACTAACACATATCCCAGCAACGGATTCCCGGCTGTTGAGGATTGTATTTGACTGATACCCACGATGAACAGGCGCGGTGGATCACCCAGAGTGAAATAATCCGCCGCATAGGGTTCGCGACCCGTCAGGAATTCCTGGGGCGAGGGTAGCCCGGCAAGCTGATCACCCGCTTGCAGGTCGGGTGTGATCACCTGGACAATATCCAGGTTACCACTTTCCTCTTTTAACGAATTTAAGTACGGTCCCATCCCTTCGATATCGCCCTGTTGGATTAAAGTATTGAGTGTAGGTCGCCCGGCGATGAGGCCGGAGAGTTTCTTCAGGCGGGTGACTTCCGCATTATACAACCCGTTGGTGGCAGACTGAGCATCCTGGACCCGTAGCCACACCTGGTCTTCGAGCGCCCTCCACATGACGAGATTGGTCGGTAAACCAATAAAGAGAATGATGGCAACTACAACCAACACGAGGTTCAGAATGAGCCGCTGTGACAGGTTCATCTGTTGAAAGCGTTGGCGAATGCCGGTAAAGAGGCGATTCATATCAGACCACGGGAAGGGCTAAGTTAATTTTAACACAAAGTACCGTGCAAACCATGAACGCGGGTGAGCGGGGTGGAAAATCCTGGATCATTATAGCCAAAGGGCAATATATAATAATCCCCTGATTATATCGAGATTAGCAACCACTATTAATGAGAGAATATAAAAACCTCCTGGAATTTAAACCAGGAGGTTTCTTTCACAATGAGTAATTTCCGCTTTGGATAATTTGCAAAAATTGGATCTATGCCTAAGAGACTCTGTTAATACCACAACCATGTTGCGATAAATTCTGCGATGTATACTGCATTTACCAAGCGGTACTCCAATCGAGATTCGTATACCATTTACCAGGTGTTCCCGCATCAACCTTTACTGATACAAACATCAGGGAATAGTATGAGGCTTCAAGCCGGTTATTTTCCCCTCGGGAAGATCGTACGTCGCTCGGGAGACTCTGCACCGGTAAAAGATATGTATGGCACATTTGCTCCTTGGGTATACTCGGGAGACTCTGCACCGGTAAAAGATATGTATGGCACATTTGTGCGCTGGGTATATACGAGAGACTCTGCGCCGGTAAAAGATATGTATGGCACAATTGCGCGCTGGGTATAATCGAGAGACTCTGCGCCGGTAAAAGATATGTATGGCACAATTGCGCGCAAGGACTGATCGTGAGGATCTGTACCAGCAAAAGACAGTTGCGGTGCAATGGCTCGCGGGTAAAGTTCATCGGTAAAATCAGAGCGGGGTAGTTGTGGCGCAATGGCTCGCGGATAAAGTTCATCGACGAAATTTGGACGGACGAGTTTCACCGAATCGGCCACACGATTTTGAGGCGAAGTCAACGCATATATGCGGGGAACAAAGTTCACTCCCAGAAATATCAATACGATCGCCAGTATTACAAAGGCAGCCCCAAACTTGAGGTAGGTTTTATTAGACATGTTTTTTCTCCCTTATATTTAAGTATTTATTAAGCAGGTTTTCCCCCCTTAAGTAGCCTGTTAATATTAGACTATTAGGATAATATTACTCTAAATTATTGTGGTAATAAATGATAGGCCCATGAAAAAAAAGTTAGAATATTGTCGACTATCATCCTTTAGCTGATTGTAAGTATTTGTCAAATTGTATAGAAATATACAGCTTATTAATGTAAACCTCTCTGCGAGGCATATAATTATCCGGCGGGAGAGAATATATCCGGTAGATTTACCCAGCTTTGAATATACTAAGGGCATAATTGTCTTAGCTATGCTATGATTAAGGTAGCGACCGCCAGTGTGTGAGAGTGCAAACCTCTTTGCTGACCAGTAAACTATATTTTCCACCCACCCGTCCGGCATTCGTTCGACGTCCGCGGCTGGTGAAGCAGTTGCAAGCTGGGTTAAGCAGTGGGTTGACTTTAATCTCTGCCCCAGCAGGCTCGGGAAAAACGAGCTTGCTCAGCGAATGGCATATCGAAGCTGGTTCCAATACGCCGGTCGCCTGGGTTTCCCTCGATACTGCCGATAACGACCCCCTACGTTTCTTCCAATATCTGATTAGCGCACTGGATGAAGTACAACCTGGTATCGTCCAGGAAATTCAACCTTTTCTACAAGCCCCAGAAAAACTGGACAACGAAGCGCTCATGACCCTGGTGGTTAATGCTCTGGCGAGGAACAAACGAGATTTTGTCCTTGTTTTAGATGACTACCACGTTATCCGAACGCCTGCCATCCACAATGCGGTAACATTCATGCTCGACAACCTGCCGCCGCATATGCACCTGGTCTTGCTAACACGCACTGATCCGTCTCTACCATTGTCACGCTTGCGAGCTCGTGGGCAGCTGACGGAGGTCCGGGCGGCCGACCTGCGTTTCAATGCGGATGAAGTAAGCGAATTCCTAAACCAGGTCATGGGCCTTACCCTAACACGGGAGCAAATCGGTGCACTGGAAGGTCGAACAGAAGGATGGATCGCCGGTTTACAACTGGCAGCGCTTTCGATGCAAGGATGTAAAGACATCCCGGGTTTCGTTTCCGCGTTCACAGGCAGCCATCATTACGTCATGGACTACCTGGCTGAAGAAGTACTCAAGCTTCAGTCCAAAAATGTGGAGTCCTTTTTGCTGCAGACATCAATCCTGGATCGATTGAGTGGAGCACTGTGCGAAGCTGTGGTCGATGAAGAGACAATTGGACTGGTCGACGGGCAGGCGATGCTGGAGACCCTCGAGGAGATGAATTTGTTTGTGATCCCCTTGGATGACGACCGGCGATGGTATCGCTATCACCATCTCTTCGCTGACGTGCTCAGGAAACGCCTGAAACACCAGTCACCCCAATTGCTCCCAGAGCTACACAGCCGCGCCTCCCAATGGTATGAGCAAAACGGGTTTATAGCTGAATCCATCCAACAGGCTATCGAGGCAGGAAATCATGATCGGGCCGCTGAGCTTATCGAGCTAAATGGTTGTTACCTGCTCATCAGCGGCGAGGTGACAACCCTTCTCAATTGGGCAGACGCCATCGAGTTTGAATCAGGCACCCGCCCCTGGTTGGCAATCCAGAAAGCCTGGGCGCAAGCTCTCACTGGGGAATACGACCTTATCGAGTCGACACTGCAAGCTCCCGAGCAGCAGCTGGCAAATCTCGAACCCAGCCTCGAAGTCAGGACGATGCAGGGAACGATTGCTGCTGCTCGCGCTCATTGTGCAAATGCGCGGGGAAATAGTCTTTTGGCTGTGGAATATGCTCACCACGCACTACATCTGCTGCCTGACTGCAGCTCCATTTCACAAAGCATACGGAGTGTAACCACTTCGATCCTTGGGGATGCCAGTTGGATCAATGGTGATCTGGAGGAGGCTACACATGCGTACAGTGAAGCCATCCGCATCGGCCGAGATGCTGGTAACCTTCACATGGTTATCATTGCCAACTCCAATCTGGCTGCTATATTGACCGAACAGGGGCAACTTCAGAGAGCCGCAAACACATATAGCCAGGCCCTGCAAATGGCGGTTCGCCCCGATGGACAAAGATCGCCACTCGCAGGAATTATCTACGCTGGCCTGGCTAGATTATCTTATGAACGCAACCAGTTGATTGAGGCAGATCAATATATCCACCAATGCATCGAAATCAGTCAACTGTGGGGTGACCTTGAAATACAAGCCGAGGCGTTTGCAACACTTGCGCGAGTTGAGCACGCCCGGGGAAACCTGGTAGACAGCCAGGAAGCCATACGCCGTGCAGTGCAATTAACCAATGAGCACCAGCTGTCTCCCCGGCTATCTATCCAGTTGAGGTATGATCTGGCACGCTTATGGCTGGCTCAGGAAAATCTAGAGAGGGTGTCAGAACTCGTGCAGAAGCGCAAGTTATCGGTTGATGACGATATCCCGTATCAGCGAGAGCCTGAGTATATTGTCCTAATGCGCTTACAGCTGGCGAAAAAAGAGTATGAGCCTGCCCTTGCGCTTTCTGAGCGGCTGTATCAGCAGGCAGTTGCAGCCGGCCGCCTGGGAATGGTAATCGAAATCATGATCCTCCAGGCTCACGCATTCCAGGCCAGGAGAGACCCAGAGCGCGCCTTACAAGCATTGGAAAGAGCCCTTTCTCTGGCTCAGCCGGAGGGGTACACGCGTATATTCCTGGATGAAGGCGAATCCATGACGAGAATGCTCTGCCAGGCGCAGTCAAGGAAAATTGGGTCCGGATATGCAGCTGACCTGTTAGCCCAGGTAGGTAGAGATTCTGGCATGTTACAACCATCCATGCAGCTTTTGATCGAGCCGCTTACCAGCCGTGAATTGGAAGTCCTCAAGTTGATCGAAGCCGGCTGCTCGAATCAAGAAATCTCCGAACAACTGGTCATATCCATCACCACTGTGAAGCGCCATATCAGTAATATCTATACCAAGCTGGGGGCAAAAAACCGTACCCAGGCGGTCGCCATTGGCAGGGAGCTTAATCTATACGAGTGAGATGGGGTCGACAGCTTAGCCAAAGACCGGCAGAGAAAAAAGTCCATGCCGGTCTTTTCGTTTAATGCCTTTGAGCCACGAAGTCGGGGGCAATATCAGCCTATTTACAACTGGAATAAATACAACCCCAGGTACAACTTTCGGTCGATGAAACAAAGCAGGAAAACTGCTAAATTAGATCCAAGAGAAAACATGATGAACAGTATGGATGAAAACATAAAAAAACAAAAAGACTGGGGTTCAGCTGGTGAGCCTGGAGGATTGTTCGAGATCCGTGTCAAAGGTCACCTTGATGAAAGCTGGTCGGATTGGCTGGAGGGAATGGAGGTGAAGCTGCAAGATAACGGAGAAATGATCCTTCACGGGCACATTGGAGACCAGGCTGCACTGATGGGCATCCTGATTAAATTGAACGACCTTAACCTTACTTTACTCTCGTTGAGTGAAGTTAATCAACCTAAATAACTTCAAGTATCTAATCAAAAAGGAGATAGTCGAAATGGATACCACACAAGAGTTCAATCAGAAGCTCGAACTGATCACCAAGAGTGCATACATTATCGAGAAAGTGCACCGCTGCGCAGATTGCCCCATCCGTAAATTAGCCGTAAATCGCCCTAAGTCAGTGTTTGCCCGAATTCACTCCTGGCACAAGACCTGGTGGCCGGCTTGGAAGGCGCACGAGGCCAGGGGATGCGCCTTCGCCACCGAAGCAAAACTCCACAGATGATCCACCCTTTAAATAATCATAAATTATTCAACCTCATACAAAATAAGGGAGAAAAAATGGAAACTACTCGTAAGTTAAATAAAAACTATGAAATAATCGCATGGGGTTCGATCTTTATTCTATGGGGAATCACAGAGCTATTCACCTCCATACCGGACGGCATCGCATCGATTGGCATCGGCCTGATCTTAATCAGCCTGAATGTGGCACGATTACGCCATGGGCTTCCCACCAGTACCTTTTCTACCATCCTCGGCATCCTGGCACTCTTGCTGGGTGCGATTGAGCTGGCACAACCATTCTTGCATCTGTCGTTCGAGATTTCAGTGTTTGCCATCCTCTTGATCGTTTTTGGTGTGAGCCTGATTACTCCCCATCTGACAACCGGCAATAAAGAATAAAAATACTACGCAACTCTACAAAAAGGAAGCGCAGCCATGGAAACAATTTATCCAAGTACTTTACAGGCAGGCGTATATAGCACGAACGTAACACTCAGGAGAGGAATAGGATGGGGGATGATCGGTGGCTTGACCGGAACGATGCTGATGGATCTTCTCCTCATGGGTGGGTTAATCGCGGCAGGGCTACCAGCACTTTCATGCTTCTCAATTGTTGGAGAAACAGTGGCGCGCTTCTTTTCGCTATTAGGCATCCAGCTGGCAGGATTCGTTCCGCTGGGAGTGGTTACACACTATTTGGTCGGTCCGCTGGTTGGCGCTATTTTCGGAGCAGCGATTTCAAGATTCGCTGTATTGCAAGTCAACAGCCTGAAAAAAGGCATCGCGATGGCCGTTATTTATGTGGAGATCATCAGCCAACCGGTCCTCATAACGACGCCTCTCCTGCTAAAAATGACGGCAGCTGAAACACTGCAGTGGTTCGGTATATCTTTCGCAATGCATCTATTGGTGGGAGTTGTTCTGGGTACTTTTGTGAGCTTCAAGCTGAGATCGATAGAGACAGCGCCTTGCCAATAATTTGGAGAACTACCCGGGTAGAACTACGTGAGAGAAAAGGAATGTTAAAACAATTCGATCGGAGGACATTATGAAAGTTTTGACAGTTTACGCCCATCCCAACCCGAAGTCCTTCTGCCGTGCCATCCTTGAGAGATTTTCCAAAGGGCTCGAGGACGCGGGTCACACCAACGAAGTGGTCGACCTGTATGCCATTCGGTTCGATCCGGTCTTCAGGGTACAGGATTTTGCCAGCTACGTGCACGAAAGCATGCCGCTGGATCTGCTGGATCAGATGAATCTAAAGAAAGATGTGCTTGAATCTGCGGGAGGCCCACTCCAACGGATGATCGTTTCCCTCTGGATGCGAGGAAAAGATTCCCGGGCAGTGGCGAGGTTCATCCATGCACACAGACCCAATGATGTCAGGGTTCAATGGGAGAAGGTAAAAAATGCCCAGGGGTTGGCGTTTATTGCCCCTGTCTTTTGGTGTCACTTTCCTGCAATTATGAAAGGTTGGTTCGAGCGAGTCTTCGCTTATGGCGATGCATATTCCCTGACCGAAGAAGGCTGGCAAGGTAAAGTAAAAGGCAGGGTCCCACTCCTTCAACATGAGAAAGCGTTGATCATTAATACCACACTTTTTAGCGAAGAGGACTATACTGCTGGCTTGAAAGCGCCGATGACCTGGCTGATTGACGACTGGGGCCTGCGATATCCGGGCGTCAAAAAAGTGGAACATGAATATTTTTATCGTGTGCCGGTAACAGACGATGAAACCAGGCGAGGTTACCTGGACCGGGCGTACCAACTGGGCAAGAATTTTGCCCAGTAGAATATTAAAAAGAGGATTTGATCATGTCTCAATCGCACTGGTTAAAGAGTTCGCATGGCGAATGGTATGTGGTTGGCCAAATCGTCTTGATCGTCCTGGTTTTTTTGGGGCCACGTACTATACCAGGAATTCCAGTGCTGATGCCGGCTCTCGCGTGGCTAGGCTCGCTTGCAGGTGGTTTATTATTTTTATCTGGGATTCTATTGTTCCTCGCCGCGATATTCCGCTTGGGAGCAAATTTAACCGCCGTGCCCTATCCGAAAGAACGAGGAACCCTGGTTGAGACAGGTCCATATCGACTGGTACGCCACCCGATGTACTGCGGCATAATATTGATTGCCTTCGGTTGGGCTTATCTGGTTCATGGATGGCTTACGCTAGGTTATGCGATCATTTTGTTGATATTCTTTGATGTCAAGTCGCGTCTTGAAGAACGATGGCTGTTAGAAAAATTTCCTGACTACTCAATCTATCAAAAACGGGTCGGTAAATTGATCCCATTTATCTACTAGAATGACTCAGGCAGTGAGCTGAGTGATAGATATCCTACCTGGTTATGGGAGGAAAGAGCAATAATCTAGTCATCAAAATAGATCGGGTTGGAGATCAACACCGGTAACAATGGCAGACCCGGCAGGAAGCTCCTAAGGACCTCAATTCGGGCAAAACCTGCAGCCTGCATGGTATATACACCGCGCATACCGCCATCCGTTTCTGCTCTCAGTAGGGGAGTAGACCCGCTTGAGGTCACCACCTGCACGACATCCCCGGTAAGAAGACCGTCTATGAGAAATTCGATCTGATTGACCCTGGAAAAATCCATGCTGTCACCCAGAATGCTATCTCCGGCAGTCAGCTCGAGGCTGGGACCCGTGGCACTATAAGTGATATATGCATGCCCCTGCTTTAAAGCTGAGAGTATATCCGCTGGACCAGCAGACATGGCATATACGCATGTGGTTGGTCCACCGGGGAAGAGCAGCAGGGAGTCGCGGTGATAGTCGCTGCCTCCGCAAATGGGGATCTTTTTGCCCGCCATGAGTAGTGAGTGCCATAATCCCACAGCCTGCAAGTTAGAACCACGCATCGGTCCATTCCAGATCTCAATACAATCAAAAGGAAGCGAATCCATAGCGAACAGGAACGGGCAAACGGGATCACAGGGATGGTTAATGGATATGAAAGCCCCACGCGAACGCGCAGATATGAAGCGCCTCTGGACATCTGCGATGGAATTTGCCAGGAACGGCTCATCATAAGCATGATCCACCCCCAGGAAGTTGGCGTGCCCCTGGTAATGGGTCCATTCAACGCCTGGGATCAGGGTGAGACCTCTGATCTGCGACAGAGCGTCCGCCGAAACCATCTGGTTGTGGTCGGTGATGGCGAGATAGTCCAGGCCATTCTGTCGGGCATGCTGGGCTAATTCTTCAACCCGCAACACACCGTCAGACGCAATGGTATGGGTGTGTAAATCTCCCTTTAATAGACGTAGATATTTACGGGTAAATGACAGCTCATAGACCACATTCACCCCTTCCGTAGCAACCTTGTATGCACCAACGATGATCTGCCATTCTCCGGGGACGAGTGGGCAAGGATGGTACCCTGGGGTGGCATCAGTCTCGGTTATCGAGATGCTTAATTTATCCGAGCCGGATGCTCCCACCTGCATACCATCGGGTCCAATCAAACCCAGGTCGATGATATTGATCTCTTCACGGGAAGTAAAACTGCCATTCTCTACGGCTGACTCGGTTTCATGATGCCTTTCATAGCTGTAGGTAAGGGAAAATGACTCGGTATCGGCAGGCATGGTGAACGGAAGGGTGAAATAGTTGCCCTGCTGGCTGTGGTCAATGAATAAAGGGATGTGCGTACGCGTTTCGAGAGGCTGTTTATCCATAATGTTTTAGATAGGCGTCAAGTTTGCGGCTAAAAAACGTTGGATGTGGGTATTCCAAAAGAACCAATCGTGGAAGCCTTCTTCCTCGTGGTAATCGATTGGAATACCCAGCGATTGGCAGGCAGAATAAAACATATTATTGAGGGGGTACAAGTCGTCCTGACGGCCACAAGCGGCATACAATTTTGGCAAGACTTGCGGATTCTTGCCGGCGCGATGCAACCATACCATAGGGTCGAACTCACTTACCGACCAGCTGGTCGAGGTTTCCGAAAAGATATTCAAATTCTCCCCGGCGGGGATCGTCCGGGTGGGCTGTCACGAACGCTAGAGATAGCGCCCCAGAGAAGCTGGCAGCGGCTGAATATAATTCAGGGTGGAGAAAGGCGGCTTTAAAAGCACCATAACCACCCATGGAGTTTCCCGCAATCAGGGTATCGGAGCGGTGGGGAGATAACCCGAAGACGTCCTTAAGGTAACGCGGAAGCTCTTCCGTCAGGTAGGAGAAGTAATACTGCCCATTAGGTTGGTCGGTATAAAAGCTGCGTCCTGCTGATGGCATAATGACCACCAAACCATACAGCGCGGCAACAGCTTCGATGCAAGTGTAGCGCTGCCAGGCACTCCCATCGTCGCTGAGACCATGCAGGAGGTATAGCACCTTTCGCCTGGCGACCGGTATGCCGCGCATTTCCCCGGGGCTGGGTAAGATGATATAAAGGGGCAGGTTAACCTTTATCGTTTCAGGGACATGATCGATTCGCAATAAGGCCATTTTATTCTCCAGACTTACTCAACCTCAGCAACCGGCGCTGCGACTTCAACCTTTTTAAAGTCGATGAAGAACGAGAAAGCGAAACTGATCACCATCAGGATGGGCGGAAAAATGGTCAGCAGGAAGCGAGCAGCCTGATCAGGCTGTGGTCCTGGGTTCGTCCCGCTCTCATAACTGTACAGTCGGTATACCAGGAGGAAAGCGATGCTGGTAAATAGCCCATTCAACCGGTTCATGAAACCCAGGGCGTTCGAGATGATCCCCTCGCGGCGGACGTTATGCTTCTGGGTGTCCTCATCCATGATCTTCGCACCGATTAGATCCATGGTGGTGATAACGCCAGCAAAGCCAAAACCTACCAGGGCACTACAAATAATGCCGGTGACCAGGGAATTAGCAAAATATAGCGGGATGAAAGCCACTGCCAGTGTGGCTAATGCTGCCCGCCAAACCGGCATCAATGTATATCTTTTGACCAATCTTGCCCAGACGGCAACACAGGCAATCGCAATGAGTAAGACTGCTGCCAGCAGAAATGTCGTCTGGCTTTCGGAGAGGTTCAAGACGTATTTCACGAAGAAGGGCATCGAAGCCAGCACAAGTGACATGGCGGCGCTATAAAACGCATTGGCCAGACCTGCAACCCAAAATTTAAGGTTGGTGATCAGGCTCACGATACTGTCCCAGAGTTGCGGTCTCTGTTCATCTTTGCCGATGTAGGTTTCTTTGCTGGTAAAGGTCATATACAGGATCACCACACCACCCAGCAACCCATAAAGGATGGCGGTAAGGCTATATCCAAGGGCTTTGGTCACCATGGGTGTCATGGCAATGCTGATGATCATGGCGACCAGCTGAAAAGCCTGCCGGAGAGCATTCGTGCTCGCTCGGGAGGCGTCATCACGGAACAGCTCAGGGAACAGTGCTCCGTAATTGGCATTGATGACCGAATCCAACGTCCCGGTGAAAATGTAAAATAGCATACAGTAGACCACCAGGGAATTGCCCGCCAGAAACGCAGGTGGGCTATAAAAAGCAATGAAACCCAATACCAACAATGGCGTCCCAATCACCAACCATGGACGTCGACGTCCCCAACGCGATCGCGTCCGATCGGATAGATAACCATAGACGAGGTTATCTGCAGCATCGATGAATGTGTAGATCAACAACATGAGAGAAAACTGGACGGTGGTCATCCCTAATGTATCCACGTAAAAAATAAACGCAAAGGATTTCAGCATATTGATCGGGATGGAGGTGCCAAACATGCCTACTGCGTAATTGAACGACTTGATGCGAGCCTGACTCATTCCGAGTTTACTCATTGTCATCGCTCCTTACGTATCCAAATGATATATTTGGGATGTACCAGGAAATATTTCTGATTAGGAATTATATATCAGAACAGTTAATCGATGCTTTATCCTGATTTTATGATAAAACTAACCCAAGGATTGCTGAGCTGCACAAACCTTTCTTCGATCGAGGTATGTTTATATAATTAAGCAAAGTTTGGTCTTCAGCAGGGTAAGCTGGTTCTTTCCCCGGCATTCCCCAAACGGAGAGGATGACTTATCATGATCATCGGCGCGCACACCATTATCTTCAGTACCCATGCAGAGACCGATCGGGCATTCCTGAGAGATGTGCTACACCTGTCCTATGTCGATTCGGGAGATGGATGGTTGATATTCAAGTCACCTCCAGCAGAAATCGCGGTCCATCCGTACGAACGCAATGATGTTCACACCTTGTACCTGATGTGCGATGATATCCAGGCATTCATGGAAGAAATGAAGCAGCTCGACGTCCCATGCGAGGACGTGATCGAGGCGGAGTGGGGTTTGTTGACCAATATCTCGCTTCCCGGCGGCGGAAAACTTGGCGTTTACCAACCGAGGCACGCCAGACCAACAGATCTACCAGCACATGAATAATAATATATTAGGTCAACTGCTTGATATCGTTATCACCAGTGTTATATTTTGTGGGGTTAATAATCTCCCAGTCTTTGGGTCATAAGTATTGAGGTAGTTACCAAAAGTTAAAAAGAATAACCTGGTTGCCTGTGCGAAAGGAAGGTGCGTCTCCAGCATTCGAAACAACACAGCCAACTGACCGATCAAAGACTTCTTACTTAGGAGGGTAGCATGAAGATGAAGTGCTCCATTACTATTGCATTCGTCAACCCCACTGCAGGCGTTCAGTTCACATTGGATTTGGACGCAACCCATGCAACCGCGTGAGGGCGAGCTCCCGATTATCGCCTTGCCGCCAACAATCAATATCCATTTACCTTTAGTGAAACGTAACTAATTTCCGAAATAGACCTGACAGGTCTGCGAGACCTGTCAGGTCTGGTTTAAGCAGACATTATCCTCTAATTATGCTGGAAATTGGGTGAAAGATACCGAGTTTATGATTCTTCCCTGTTCATAGCGAGGAAAAAAACTCATTCCAGCTCTGCCCTCAGGATCGGATTGGTGAGCCTCTCAGCCTGGATCGCCTGCCGGGCAATCTCATGACCCTGGGCGATTAGATCATCGGTGTGTGAAAAATCCCATATCTGAACAGGGCTCTCCCCGGTAAGACACAGGTACAGCAAGGGGATACCCCGTGCCTGTGCCAGCTGCAGCTCAAGATCTGATTGTCGCCTGCCGACTGAATAGATCAGGCGGCTAAAAAATCCTCGAACGCCCTCCCCGGCTGCGATTATCTCACGCGAATCGATCAAATCCAACGCCACAATTTCAGTTGCCCCCAGGCTGATTGCCGGCTCAACCGGCAGATTGCTCACCACTGCCCCATCCATCAGATAGCGGTCCTGATTTCTGACCGGCATGAACCACGGCGGAAGTGCAGATGAAAGCAGGACTGCATCCAGAATTTTGTCATCAGGCATCGTCCCATGCAGGATTGGTTTCCCCGTATTGATATCAGCAGATACGATCACCAGGCTGGGATGGGTTGTATCGGTAAAAGCCAGGTCGGGGGTCAATCCCTGGTGAATAAAGAAATCTCTTACACGATGAGAAGGATCACTCGATTGGCGATTAATCATTGCCCGCACTGTGAGCCAAATGTAATTGGCAGGCATCAGCTCGGAGGTATCTGCGGAATGCCAGGCAGCGGTAAGCCGGTCCAGGCTATACCTGGAGAAGCCATTCAACGCAACAAAGGCGGCATTAGCTGCTCCGATCGAGACGCCTATAATCAAATCGGGCTGGAGACCATATTCCAGCAAAGCATACAAGGCCCCCACTTGCAGTGCCCCGCGTGCGCCGCCACCGCTGAGTACAAATGCCAATTTTTTATCCATATAGATGCCCATTCAACCGACATACACATGCAATAACGGTTCTCAAGCCCTCATATTACCCACGTGTTTACAGTATAACAAGGTAAGCATTGGCAGTCAATCAAGCGGCCCCCCACTTCCACTATCAATCAAAATAATTGTTGTTATTGACAATGATTTCTGCTATTGTTTGTGGGAATTAATAGTGGTACCTGGCTTGTAAAAAATCGATGCGGTCGTCGCGAACGAGATATACGATGCGGTGCTCGTGAGATAGTCTTCTTGACCAGGCACCTGGGACCAGGTATTTTAAAGCCTCGGGTTTACCTGCACCTGTAAACGGATCGCGCAAGATGGCTTCGATGAGCTTGAAAGCCCTCAATGCCATTTTACGGTCGGTTTCTACCCAGTATTCTAAATCTTCGATGAATTCGGGTTGAAACACCGCAATTCTTTCTTTAAGGCTCAAGCTTTACCTCTTTACGTAAATCATCCAAGCTAAGAGGTTCGCCCTCATTCTTTAGTGAACGCCCCAACGCCGCTATTAAACGCTGAGCATTGGCAGGAGAGCGGAGCAAATAAGCTGTTTCGGTTAAACTTGCCAATTCCGCAGCAGCAATCATCGCAACCTCTTCTTCACCACGCCGTTGGATAATTACGATCTCACGGTCATGCGTGACCTGATCTAATAATTTCGCCAACCCATCGCGAGCCTGGGTATACGTAGTTTGAATAGTCAATCCGTCCTCCAATCTGTACAGATATACTGTACAACTGTCCTCGGGTTTTGTCAAGAGACAATCACATCAGCAGATACTTTGCTTCTGTGCAGGACGGGATTCCATTGCTGCGTCAAAAGGGGTAATAAACAAACGACTCGAACGAGTCTTGTGCTTAACTCATTTGTAAAATCGAGCTCGATAACTAACTCTGCGCTACTGATTCGCGCACCGCATTGCAGCGCTCGCAATCCGCCCGGCTGCACAATAACGCGGCAGGCTCTTCCTTCAATAACCCATTAACCGCATCCACCAAACTGACCAGGGGGACGGCCTGAACAATCGCCTCTCCCAGCTCAACTTTACGGACCACCTCAACCAGGTGGGAGGCAATCGCATCAAAACCTTCTGAGCAGCCCGGGAACCTCTGGCATGGAATGACACCTTTGGGTGTCAGCGCCCAGCGGATGAACTGTTTACGCCCGGCAAGCTGCTCAGCATAATGAATGCTGGTATTGACGGTGTGGTCCAGACCCATGAGCAGCACCCATCCATCCCCCTCCATGAGCGCCTGGATGGGTAGGAGCGGCTCCTTGATCGATTGCGCCTCCAGTACCTTTTGAGCATTGATGCCGGTAAAAGATAGTATTGGGTGTGCCGAGCGGAGCGCCTTGGGATGCGTCCGCAGCGCCTCAGCCACCACGCCCATCAACGGATCCGCCGGCATCTCACGGTGGTAGATTTCCGCCATCCGGTTGGTATCTTTTCCGCTGCCATAATTAATTGCGTTCCCAGGCGGACCCACCTCTGGGGTGATCATCGTTTTATAGGTAAAGGCAGGCATGAGAAACGCCTCAAAGGATGAGATCAGCGCACCCAGCACAGTCTGAGCTCCACCGTGGACCTCTCCAAAAGCAGAGAGTGAAGTATGCACAATTATCGGTCGGGTGCGGTCAATTTCCAACCTGCGGAACCCGGTAATGAAATCGCGGAAAGTCAGCACCCGGTCATTCTCCCTTCCATGAGGCCTTACGCTTTTCGATGAACGCCTGCATCCCTTCCTTTTGGTCAAGAGAGGCAAACAGCATATAAAATGCCCTGCGCTCATCCGCCAGTCCATCGCTTAAAAATGATTCGAAGGCATGGTTAACAGCTTCTTTTCCCAGCCGCAGCGCTAATGGCGCTCGGGCGGCAATCTCGGCAGCCAATAGCAAAGCTTCCTCCAGGTAACGCTCGACCGGCACCACGCGGTTAACCAATCCATAATCATGCGCTTCTTCAGCCGTCAAAAGGCGGTTATTGAGCACCATTTCCATCGCCAGGGCTTTGCCGACCGCCCGGGTCAGGCGCTGCGTACCCCCGGCACCGGGGATCACTCCCAGGTTGATCTCAGGCTGACCGAAGCGCGCCGTTTCGGAGGCAATGATCATGTCACACGCCATGGCCAGCTCGTTCCCGCCTCCCAGGCACCATCCGGATACTGCTGCGATCACCGGCTTATGGATCGATCTCACCCGGTCGAATTGCGGGATATGGCTGCGGGTTAGCATATACATCGCAGTTGCATCTGCCATTTCCTTAATATCCGCCCCGGCAGCAAATGCCCTGTCGTCACCGCTGATGACCATCGCGCCTACGCCAGGGTCGTTATCAAAAGCTTCCAGCGCTTCTGCCAGCTCACGCAGCACGGTGCTGTTGAGTGCATTGAGCGCCTTGGGACGGTTGATACGCACAAGACCGACTTGCTCACGAATCTCGGTCAGAATGGTTTCATATGGTATGGGCATATTTTCTCCCGGCTCAGGATAACCAAGTTGGTGAATTTTTATTATTGGATGTTAAAATTATACGTCAAACCTGGAAGTCATATGTCCAAATGGCGGAGCAGCTGGCTTATGTGCTGATGAGTATTTTCCCTCTGCAGCTCCACCCACCACTGCAGGGCATGCACACCCCACCATGGGTGCCTGGCAGTACGACTCCAACTGGCAGCAGGTTGTCCGCACAACACTCCGAGCTCCCACTGCCGTAGAGCAGCGAAATCTTCAATAATGAGCTGCGCTGGAACTTCCGCATCGTAATGGACCCCCATCCAGGCTTCTGTGTCAAAGACTACCAGTAGCGGCATTTCTTCGTCTAAAATTCGGCGGATATTATTTGAATATTCCTGGGATTCTTCAGCCCATAAACGAGACAGGCTGTAATGAAGCGTGGGGTGATCACCATCCAATATTAGATACCAGCCTTTGGATGAAATACTCGCTTCAGCCGAGGCGAGCGTGTTGATTTGCTCTTGCATGACGGATAATAATTCCTGGCGGTAAGTGATTAATTCTTCCATGTAGGTCCCCAGCCCCAAACCGTTGAGCCTATATCCCAATCTCCGGAGCGAAAATTTGCCCGGATAGAGATGAAGCAGCCTGCGAGCACAGGAACAGCACCAGGCTGACTACATCACCATGTTCACCCTTTTCCACTTCAGGATGGGCTTCCTTCCAGCGCTGGAAGCTCATCGACGCCAATACGGATGATGGGACGAGACCGATATCCAGCGGACCATTGCATATGGCATTCACCCGGATATTGTAGATGGAAAGCTCACGTGCAGCCGCCTGCGTCAGGCCGACCAAACCCGCCTGGCTGGCTGAATGAGCGCTATGACCTTTGATAAGATCAACCCGCTCAGGAATGGAGATCAGATTCACGATCGTACCGTCACCTTGCTGGCGCATAATTCGCCCCACCTGCTGCATGGTGAAGAATGGTCCACCCAGGTTCACGTCCAGCGTACGGTGAAATTCCCACTCATCCATCTCCAGGAGGAATTCGTCAGGCTCCACTTTGGCATGGTTGACCAGGATGTCGATATGCCCGTAATGATCGAGCACCTGGGCGACCATGGCTTCAATCGGCATGCGTTTGGCTACGTCAAACACATAGGAGCTGGCTTTACCACCCGCATGATGGATTCGGTCGACCGTTTCATCCAGGCTGAGCGGGTTGATGTCGTTAGCTGCCACGGCTGCACCCAGGGAGGCAAATGCCAGGGCAACCTCCTGTCCCAAACCCCGACCCGCCCCGGTGATCAAGACCACTTTATCTACAAATTCATCCATTGGTCATCAATAATCCTTTTGTGGAATTGCGTCGAATATCAGTCATGATTTCCATTCTTCACAGACCACGATCCCGTTCGAGTTTTGGCTGGCATTGAGAGAGAGACCCAGGTAGGGAGTGGGGTCGAGCGTGTTCTCGATCTTCAGCTCATTGCGGTAACTCCCCTGACCATCATCCTGGACGATGGAAAAATGTAAATGCACCCCCACGGGGTTATTGGGGTCACCAGAAAAATCTCCTTGGTACCCCAGGAAAGTGCCTGTCTCCACGAAAGCTTCACTCGTCCCGGGTGGGAATTGAGGTGAGATATAAGATGTCCCATTTTGATCTGCCATGTGGGTGTAATACATCCATATCTGGCGATTGGGGTTAAGTGGATCGGCGGGAATGCGGATAATAACCGTCGATTTCCAGTCTGCTAAACGGGTGAGATAGCCACTATAGGCCGCCAGTACCGGGGTTTTACCCGGCGCATCTCCACCGAAGATATCGATCCCCTGGTGTCGGTTCCCCGGTCGAAATGAATCGCTCCACATGAAGCCCACATAACCGCTGGTGGGCATAACAAATGGTGCACTCCCACAGCTTTTACCCGCTTGCAGCGACCAATCTGAGTGGGCTGAGGGATCATTCAGCCAGTCGCCCAACCGTCTCACCCGCCCAGCGCGCGTACGCAGCCAGGGATAAGCGAAATAGGCTCCCACCAGGATCAACACCAAGACCAGGGCGAATATCCACCGTCCTACTTCCAGTTTTTCCCTTTTTATCATTGAGCGCCCATGCTGTTACATTTATCGAGAGAATTCACGACCAGACTCCATCCATTTCCAGAATGTTACCATCTATTATGGATAAAATCAGGATTCATGCGGGGATTTATAGACGTTTAAGTCGCTATAATATACAAATTCCTCAGACCTGAACGTCGAGATCAGGTAACTATAGATGTGAATAACTTCTACCCTATTCCAGGAAGAAATGATGGATAAAATGCTGATTGAATTCCCCACCCCTTTCGAGAGTGAGCGTTTAGCCCTGCGCAGTTACCGTCCAGGGGATGGAAAATGGTACTATGCCATGAGCCTGAAGAACCGGGAGCACTTGAGCCGGTTTGAAGCAGACAACGTCACGACTAACATCGCCAGTGAAGAGGCAGCCGAGCAGCTGGTGGTCGAGCTGGAGGCAGCCTGGAAGGCAGGAAGCAGTTTCTTCATCGGTGCATTCGATAAGAAAACGGGGGAATTCGTTGCCCAAATTTACGTGGGACCTGTGGATTGGAGCCTGCCGGAATTCCAAATCGGTTACTTTGCAGATATCGATCATGAAGGTCAGGGATTCGTAACCGAAGGGGTCAAGGCAGTGCTGACAATCCTGTTTGAAAAAATGAACGCTCACCGGGTGCACCTGGGATGCAACGAGACCAATGTGCGCAGTATTCGCGTGGCTGAGCGCTGCGGTATGACCAGGGAGGGCTACCTGCGCGAAAACACGCCCAACCCTGATGGGACATACTCCGGATCTTTTATTTATGGATTACTGCAGAGTGAATATCGGGCAATTAATGCTGAAAGCTAAGCGACTAAACGTGCATGGTTGAGTTTACTTGGCGTTTAAAGCTTCTAGTATGCGGGAATCAGCCAGGCTGACGTATTCGGGGCAGATTTCATAACCGATAAAATGCCTGCCGGCTTTGATTGCGGCCAGTGCAGTTTGACCACTGCCCATAAATGGATCGAGGATGACTTCGTCATCGAAGGAATACAATTGGGCGAGGCGGTAAGGCAGCTCCAGCGGGAAAGGAGCCGGGTGACCCACCTTCGAGGCTGACTCAGCCGGAAAAGTCCATATGCTTTTGGTGAACTCGAGGAACTCGTCTCTCGATATGGTGCTTTTCCTTGATATTATATTGTACCGTTTGAATGCAGTCTTGGAAAAGACCAGGATATATTCATGCACATCCCGTAAGGTGGGGTTGGACGCAGATTTCCAGCTGCCCCAGGCGGTGGATGGACTGGCGCTACCGGCTTTATTCCAAATAACTTCACCGCGCATTAAAAATCCCATCCGCAGCATGCTCTCCGTAATCCAGGCGTGCAGGGGGAGGTAAGGTCTACGCCCCAGGTTGGCAACATTGATACATGCCCTGCCCCCTGGCACCAGCACCCTGAACACTTCTACCCACACTCTTTCCAGGAAGGACAGATATTCCGGCAGGGTCAAATCCTGGTCATAATCCTTGCCCACATTATACGGTGGGGATGTAACCATCAGCTGGACGCTGTTATCAGGCAGCTCAGCCATGCTTTCTGCCGAATGCAGAAAAATGCGGTCCAGGTACTCTACCGGGATCGGGTTTTCCACATATTCTTGAGCCTGTTGTTGAGGCATGTCCTGGTATAAACGGCTGCTATAAAAAGGCGCCGCGTCGTGGTTCTCGCGTCCAGGCGACCCGAATTTGCTGGTGGTAGTTTTATGGCGCTTTATCCCCATGCGCTAACCGAGTAAATCCAGGACTTTCGCCCCTGTCACGCCCAGGATATCTTGTGGGTTGAGGTGCAGCAGCACATTTTCGGCTCCACCACCGGCATATGCATCGCTAAAGTCGAGCACTCGCCGGTCAACGAGTGTGTCCAACGGCTGGCGGTGACCAAAAGGTGGCATGGCTCCCACTTCATATCCGCTTATCTCCAGCACCATTTCAGGAGTGGCGAGCTTAACCCTTTTCTTTCCAATTGCAAGTAAATCTGCAATGGCCCGACGCTGGATGTTGGACAGTCCACAAGCAATTGCCAATAGAGGATGCTCGTCGGCGATAAACAGGATGGATTTAATAATTTGGTCTACTTCGGTACCTACTGCCAGGGCGGCTGACTCCACCGTCGGGGTGGGAACGTCCAGGCGGACGATTTCAGCCGCGATATTCCGGGCTTGCAAAAAAGCTCGCAGGTCGTCCACACCCAGCCTAAGCGGTTCCATTTTTCGCCATGGCCTTGTACCGCCGGATATTTTCCAGATCGTCTTCACTATGGTCTGCGATGAGCAGTCTCACCCTGCCGGCAGTCATTTCCTGCAGCAGTCTGCCGGCTTCCTTGCCAGAATCAGACGCAAGTCCTAAATTAAGTGCCGCGTAAGTATCGAAATACAGCTCATGGATCAAGGCACACTGCATATCGCCGTATAACGTCTGGCTCACTCGGCTGGTCGCCTCCCGACGTAAACCAGGGATGTCTTCAGCCGCGTGGAGGAAGCGTGGCCAAAAAACATGAAAATCAGGAGTGGTGGTAGATTCGACCAGGATGATCAATTTATACATGCTTCCATTATACTCTTGACGACTTGGATGGATAAATAAGAGAAATAAAATCGCCTATCTTTCGTGGTATGATTCCAAAACCAAGGAACCTATAATGGAAGACAAGATTACAATCATTGAAGGCCCGCCCCCAAACTTTGAAGATGTGCATGAGGGCTGGCCATTGGGCTTGAATGAAAGCCCGTCACTGCATAAACTGGCGCTGACACGCTTGCGCACATTTAACGGTCCTGCATTAGTCGAGCGGTGCTACCGTGCCTGGCGTCAACAGCAAGCCATCCAGCTCGAATTCCGCGCTGCCGATGGCCTGATCCACAAGACACCTATCGTGGCATCGCGTACGCTGGATGCTGACGATGGGCAGCTCATCTTTTTGTGGGTGCGATTTACCGAACAAGAAGCCTTGATTGAGCTGGGCGCAGACGATGATCAATTTGACATCGACGATGATGACCCGGAACCACCGGAATAGTCAATTTGCTTAATTAACTGGAACAGGCAGATGCATCAATCTGCCTGTTCTTTGTTTTAATCAATCAATAAGCATTAAAATACTCCTGGGAGGAAATCCAATGGCTGATCTTGTAACTACCGAATGCAAAGATGGAATTTTTGTGATCACAATGGACCATCCCAAGGCGAATGCACTCACCCTGGAGATGGTCATACTGCTCCAGGGAGCCTTCAAGGAGGCCACCAGGCAAAACCAGGCCCGGGTCGTCTTGTTCAGGGCTGCGGGCGATAACTTCAGCGCTGGTCAGGATGTTTATGAAATCTTAAAAGCCGGTGGCGAATCGTACCGCCAGCACCTGCTGGAAACCTATAATCCATTGGTGCTTCAGATCAGGCGGCTGGAATTACCCATCCTGGCAGAAATCCAGGGCACGGTGGCTGGAGCAGCGTTGGGATTGGCGTTGGCATGCGACCTGCGGATTGCCAGCGAGGATGCTCGCTTTGTGGTGGGGTTCCTTGGCATAGGCCTGGCACTCGATTCAGCGGTCTCCCTGTTCCTGCCAGCATTGATCGGCTTGGGTCGGGCAACGGAAGCCGCATTCACCAATGAACCCATCACGGCTCAGCAAGCATTGAGCTGGGGGTTGGTCAACCGCCTTGTCCCTGCGCGCTATCTGCATGCCGGTGCAGTCCAGCTGGCTATGGCGCTCGCCAGGGGACCGGTCCGCAGCATGGCGTTAGCCAAGCGTGACTTCAACCGGGCTATCTACCCACAGCTTGAGCAGGTCTTGGATTACGAAGCCCATATCCAGGAGATTGCCCGGTTGGGCACCGAGCATACAGAGGGCGTCAGGGCATTTGTGGAGAAAAGGACACCCGATTGGGAGACTGACTAACCCCGTTTGATGAACATTTCCGCAATGGTGAGGAAGAAAAACAAGCCAAACACCGCAGTGCCCGCCACAAGGACTTCCCGGTTGGCGCGCACATTTACCACGCTATAGGGTGGAACATCCCCCTGCCTGCGGAGTATTGGTCCTCCAAACCAGGCAAATATGGTCCCACCAATCAGCCCACCGATATGCCCCCAGTTATCGATGCCTGAGTTAGGAGTGAGGCCGATGACCAGATTAATAATGGCGATGATCACCACCTGGGATAATGCCCGCTGTGCCATGTTCCCAAATAACTCACGGTTCTGATAGACGAGCACACCTTCCGCACCAAGCAAGCCAAAGATAGCGGTGGAGGAACCCAACGATGGACTGGCAGTAAATATGAATGACATCACATTCCCGGCAAAACCACTTAACATGAATAGCGCCAGGTAGCGCCCTCGCCCATAAAACCTCTCAAGGGTTGGGCCAATCGCGAAAAGCGCGTACATGTTAAAACCGATGTGAGCGAGTGAACCGTGCAAGAATATGGGGGTAATCAAACGCCATACTTGACCTTGCATAATCAAGTTATTATTTTTGATACCTAAAGCAGCCGGGATATCAACCTGTAAAAAAAAATTGGTAGCATATTGGAGCAGGTAGACAACCACGCAGATACCGATCAAAACAAAAGTCACATACGGGCGGAATACAGGTCGCATCAATGTTTGCCCGACCGGTCCGGCAGGTGAGTAGGAATTGGGCGGGGAAGGAGGCTGTTCCTGGTTCATAAGGTGACTACCCGTTGTTTCACGCGGTGATGCTCGGCGATGATAATCGCAATGATGGTATCCACCGTCTCATCCAGGCAAAGCTCACGGTTGATGACCACGTAATCGAAGGAATTAATCCGCGTCATCTCCTGTTGGGCGGTGGCAATGCGCACCTTTAATGCCTCCGGAGTCTCCGTCTTTCGTTCCTGGAGGCGGTTGATCATTTCGGCTTCATCCTGGGGGGAAAGAAAGATCATCAGCGCGTCCGGGCAGAGCTTGCGGATGGTATCAGCCCCTTGAACATCGAGGCGCATGACCACATCCTTCCCGCTGTTCAAGGCATCTCTCACCTGGGCTTTGGGGATCCCCTTGTAATCATCATAGACCAGGGCATGCTCCAACAGCTCGTCTCTCTCGATCATCTGGGTAAATTCAGCTAATGAATAGAAAAAATAATCCCTACCGTGGACTTCATTGGGGCGAGGGGGGCGGGTGGTGGCGGTGATCACAAATTGAAAGTGGAGATTTCTTTCTTTCATCCTCTGGATGATCGTATCTTTCCCCACTCCCGAGGGACCGGAAATTACGATCAGCAGCGGCTCAGTGTGGCGTAATACAGATTCAAATTCAGTCATAGAATTCTCCGCAAACAAGCATTATAATTCAGCCTTGCTTCACTTGCGAGCATAAACCAACCGGCATTTTGGTTGATGGAGTCAAAACGTGCCAATTTACCAATATCGATGTCTGAGCTGTAAAAAACGCTTCGAAGTATATTTATCCTACAAGGACTATGGCGTTAAAAGCGTGCACTGCCCGCACTGCTCCAGCGAGCAGGTCCAACGCCGGATCGGACGTATCCGCGTTGCCAAGTCGGAAGAAAGCCGTTTGGACGCCCTCACCGATCCTTCTGGGCTGGAAGGGCTTGAGAATGACCCGCGCGCCCTCGGGAAGATGATGCGTAAGATGGGTAACGAAATGGGGGAAGAGGTTGGCCCGGAATTCGATGAAGTAGTCGACCGGCTGGAGGCGGGACAAAGCCCGGAAGATATCGAGAAAGCCATCCCTGACCTGGAGGGGGGAGCAGGCGGGATGGGCGATGATGGGGATTTTTAAGCTCGCAGCTAAATCAGGGGCGAATATTTAGCCTTTCGGCTACCAACCGACGCATCTCCTCCTGGACCTTTCTGGGCGAGAGGGAGGCATCAACTACTTCCCACCGCTCCGGCTCTGCCTGCACGAGCTGAACATATCCCTTGCGAACACGCTGGTGGAAATCCAGGTCATAGGCATCCAGGCGGTTCCATTCACCCTTAAGCTCCTTGCGCCGTAAGCCGGTTTCAACATCCAGGTTCAACAATATGGTCAGATCGGGTTTTAATCCACCCGTAGCGAAAGTCACCAGTATTCTTAATGATTCGATATCAATTTGATGCCCATAACCTTGATAGGCTAGCGTCGAATCGGCGTACCGGTCACTGAGCACCACGCCGCCGATCTTCAGATGCGGCTTGATCACCTGCTCCACGAGCTGGGCGCGCGAGGCCTGGTAAAGCAGGATCTCGGTGCGCGGGTTCATCTCCTTGTTTTCAAGATTATGCAAGATTGTGCGGATCTGCTCACTGATTGAGGTACCGCCTGGCTCACGCGTGGTTAAAACATTAAAGCCATGCTGGCGTAAATAGTCTGCCAACAGGGGTAACTGGGTGGTCTTTCCGCTGCCTTCGGGACCTTCGAGGGTGATAAACATGGCGTTTAATCTCGGAAGATCCGCACTCGCCGGTATGGTTCTTTGCCGTAAGAATGAGAGGTCAGGTTCGCCTGGCGCGCCATCTGGTGTTGCAACCGCCTGATGTACGCGGTTGCCGGCGGCAGCTCAACGAAGCGCTCCCCGTTCAACACGGCATCGATGGCAGCCTGGGTATTTTGCATCGCCGGCTCCATACCGCGTTCTTCGGCGACTGTGCTGGACAGGTTATACAGATCGCTCAGGAAGTGTTGCATTTGGTTGACGGTATTGGCGCGTAAGACGTAGATCGGCATGCCCCGGTTCTCCGCATCGACCACCGGGTGCTGGCGGTTGCGATAATAAGACCGCAGCGTGACCAGCACCTGTGCCTCGTCCTGTCCATTCACCACCACAGCTGGCACACCTAAATATTTGGCAGCCTGGATCAGGCGGTTACGCGCCACGCCATAGGGATAGATTTTAATCGGTTGCAGTGAGGAGAGACCCTGGCTGGTCACCGGCTCATCCTGGTCATCTGGAAAGTCTTCATTGCGGTTGCGTACTTCTACCACCGGGAGGCCTCGGTCTTTACCGAACTCCATGGGCTGGCGGGAAAATCCCTGTGCCCCAATTCCCCTTTTGGCAGGTGGGGTTGAATGCTCGATGTGGATCTCACCACTCTCGTCGCGATAGCGCAGCTCAGGTGGGATTGGATATCCACGCAGGAGTGCATCGACTGAATCGCCTACGTCCTGGTGGACTGCCAGGCGGTCGCGTGTTTGGATCTCGATGAGCATATCGAAGGTGGGTGGGGAGCGGCGCTCGAGCACGGTTTTTTGAGTGCCGCGCCGTCGGGCTTCCTCATCAGAAAGTGTGACCGATTCGATGCCTCCCACCAGGTCAGACAGAGTGGGGTTCAGCAGCAGGTTTTCGAGACTGTTCCCATGTGCCGTGCCGATCAGCTGCACACCGCGTTCTGCGATGGTACGAGCAGCCGCCGCTTCCAGCTCTCGACCTATCTCATCGATTACGATCACCTCTGGATTATGGTTTTCCACCGCCTCGATCATCACTTCATGCTGTAATGCCGGTGTGGATACCTGCATACGGCGGGCGCGGCCAACTGCGGGGTGGGGGACGTCTCCATCACCGCCAATTTCATTGGATGTGTCGACGATCACCACTCGTTTTTTCTCAGCCAGAAGGCGGGCGGCTTCGCGCAGCATGGTGGTTTTACCAATCCCCGGGCGACCCAGCAACAATAAGCTCTTCCCACTTTCGATTAAATCCTGAATGATATCTGTTGTTCCGTAAACTGCACGCCCGACCCGGCAGGTTAAGCCAACGATATCACCCCGTCGGTTGCGGATGGCCGCGATACGGTGCAAAGTCCGCTCCATGCCAGCACGATTGTCGGTATCAAATGCGCTGATACGTTCAACCACGTACCCGATATCCGTATGGGTCACTTCAACCTGGCTCAGGGTTTCCTCATGATCGATATAGCGTGCCGTCGGCACTCGGCCCAGGTCAAGGATCACTTCCAGCAGGTCATCGGACCGGTTGATGATCGTTAATTGGCTCGCCACCTTGGGCGGCAACACGTTTAATAACACATCTAAATTATCAGTAATTCGTTTTCTCGTCATAGTTATCCTAAAGAAATCTTTTGTAACCGATTCCTTTTATGCTTATGGTATCGAATTAGTCCCTGACTGCCTTTCGACTTCAGGAGGGTCTTGATAGCGGGATTCATTCATCTGTGCAACCGGTGCAGTAGTTTCAGCACGTGTTCCGTTCATGGCTGGCACCTTGTACGCCTGACCTTCTCGCTGGGCAATAGTAAGGTGTCGCACCATCACTGCCTGCGCAGGACCCGGTTGAGCGCCCATCGCCTCAATGGCTGACTCCAACCAGGATTGGTAGGAACGCACGCAGATGTACAATCGGCGGTTAGCTCTGCCGGGCAAATTGTGTAGTAAATGCACCAGTGAACGGTCAAAATCTCTCACATCCGGATGGATAAATGGCTGCACCCAGATTCCATTCCGCCCATATTTCAGATCAACATAGGCAAGTAAATCTCCATCCTTGTAGAGAACCATCCCTTTTATATTCTTCTTAGGCAGTGGTTCAACCTGTTGCACCAAACCAGGAACCACATTACAGTATAGCGAGCGCACCCCTATCGCATCCGTAGACTTGACTGAGCTCCATGGAATGGGTTCTCGCTCACCAAGCGGCTGACTATCCAGACGCCAGATACGTTGGCGAGCATAGATGGCGAACCCTGCCCGGTGTAATAATTCAAATACCGGGCTACACTCATCCACGTCGGCCAGGATATGGAATGCACCCATCTTCCCCATCTGTAATGCCATATAATCTGACAGACTAGATAACAGGGATTGTTCAATCGCATCTTCAGGAGCCAGGAAGGATAAGCGGGCGTAAGAGGCTCCTGCTGTAAAGGTGACCTGCCCAATCAGCGGCGCCCCAGATGGAGGCTCCTGATTACAGCGATAGGTAAACATGCGTAAGGATGGACCGAGGAAAGAAAGAAAAGCTCCCATGGGTATGACAGATCTTCCATGGATCAGCACACGTGTACTGTCCAGGAATAAGCCGCGATTTATATAACCACGCAGGAGCGCTAAATCGCGCCAATCAAATGGGCGGATGTTCATGCTGCCAGCTGCAAGAAATAACGGTGAAATCGGTCATCCCGGGTCAGCTCGGGATGAAATGCTGTCGCCAACAAATGTCCCTGTTGGGCCGCCACAATCCGTCCATCAGAGAGTTGAGCCAATATGCATGCGTTGCCTTGGACGGATTCGATAAGAGGGGCGCGGATGAAAACTGCGTGGAAGGGTTTCTCCTCGGGTTCAACTTCCAGCAAGGTGGGTATATCCAAATCCACCTCGAAGCTGTTCACCTGCCTGCCAAATGCGTTGCGTTCCACGGCGATATCCATCAATTGAAGCAGAGGCTGCTCGCGATGGGCATCCTTCGACATGAAAATCGCCCCTGCACAGGTGCCCCAAATTGCATTATCCTGACCGAACTTACACAAGGGTTCCATCAACCCATAACTGACAGCAAGCTTGGCAATCGTGGTTGATTCCCCACCTGGGATGATCAAGCCGCTCAAACCTTCAAGCTGCTGAGGCAGGCGTACCTCTGTTACAGTGACGCCTAAACGCTTGAGCATCACGCTGTGTTCAGCGAAATCGCCTTGTAAGGCTAAGATACCAATGCGCATTTACCAACCACGCCCAGCTAATCGTTCTACCTCGGGCATTGCAGATACGTTGCGGCCAACCATGGGCTCGCCAAGATTTCGACTCACTTCCGCCAGGATATATGGGTCGTTGAAATGGGTTACCGCTTTGACAATTGCATTAGCCCGCCTGGCAGGTTCACCCGATTTGAAGATACCCGACCCGACGAATACCCCGTCCACGCCCAGCTGCATCATCAGGGAAGCATCGGCAGGTGTGGCAATACCACCGGCAGCAAAATTCACTACCGGGAGCCTGCCTTCCAGACGTGCCTGTACAACCAGTTCGTAGGGTGCTCCAATTTCTTTCGAAAAAGCCATCAGCTCCTCATCAGGCATGTTTTGCAGTCGGCGGATCTCACCCATCACCGTTCGTGCGTGCCTGACTGCTTCGACCACATCACCTGTGCCTGCCTCGCCCTTGGTGCGGATCATCGCCGCCCCCTCTCCAATGCGCCGCAGGGCTTCACCCAGGTTTCGGCAACCGCATACAAATGGCACTTTGAAGTCGTGCTTATAAATATGGTGCTCTTCATCGGCCGGAGTGAGAACCTCCGATTCGTCGATGTAATCTACTCCGATGGCCTCTAATATTTGAGCCTCGGCGAAATGACCAATGCGGCATTTTGCCATCACCGGAATGGATACAGCGTCCATGATTTGCAGGATCAGCTCCGGATCGCTCATACGCGCCACGCCACCCTGGGCACGGATATCGGCAGGAACCCGCTCCAATGCCATCACCGCCACAGCTCCGGCATCCTCAGCAATTCTTGGCGTGCTCTGCTGTCACCACATCCATGATCACACCCCCCTTGAGCATCTGGGCCAAACCTTTCTTCACGGTAAAAGTATTCGCCTGTCCTTCCATATAATCAACCTCCTGAAATAAATAACGGCCTCCCGTGCTCTACCAGCAACGCCAGTCTCGCCATATGTATATGTAAAGCTGTTATTCTTATCGCATTCTACCACGCGCCATGAGGCGTGACAATCCGTCGAACATCTAACCCACCCAGTACAACACTTGTATCCTGCTAGATATTTTGTTACAGTTAAGGTATGCCCGCTATCGAAGGAGAGGATTCGATGAACCTGATCACTGTAAAAATTGAAAAACCTGAAGAGATCAACTTTATCCTGGGGCAATCCCATTTTATCAAGACCGTGGAAGATGTACACGAAGCCCTGGTCAATGCCGTTCCAGGGATCAAGTTCGGGGTCGCATTTTGTGAAGCCTCTGGAAAATGCCTGATCCGCTGGAGCGGTACAGACGAAACAATGCTCGACCTGGCACGCAGCAACGCACGAGCGATTGGCGCCGGGCACAGCTTTATTGTCTTCCTGGGAGATGGATTTTACCCGGTCAATGTGTTGAATTCAATTAAATCAGTCCCTGAAGTGTGCCGCATCTTCTGTGCGACTGCTAACCCGGTTGAGGTTATCATCGCCGAAACTGACCTGGGTCGGGGAATCCTGGGCGTGGTGGATGGCTCTTCACCCGTGGGATTCGAGACTGATGAAGACATCACCTGGCGCAAAGGCTTTTTAAGGATGATAGGATATAAGCTATAAAGCACGCCCAGCATGCATTGGAGTTCGTTGGTGGTTTTACCGATGCATCCTGCCATTCAGGATTTTCCCATCGGGTTTTTGGGTAAGTATTACTGCTGTTTCAACCGCGCAGTTTTATTCCCTGTGCCAGCAAGATAATCGCTCGTTCAATCCGGCTACTGCGGGTCTCTGCACGTTTTGAGCTCAAGATCCACTCGACGTAGATCTTCTTTATCAATTAAAGCTATTGACACTCTCTTTTATTGTGCTATAATATTATTGTACTATAACAATAGTACAATTATTCAGATAAAGGTGCTGATCCTACCGACCATGGAAATCCGTATCGATAAAACCAGCCGTGTCCCCATTTACGACCAGATCAAGGAACAGATCAAGGGTCTGATCCATGCCGGGCAGGTTAAGACCGGGGACCAGCTGCCTACCATCCGGGAGTTATCCGTGGAGCTATCGGTAAATTTCAATACGGTCGCCCTGGCGTACCGCGACCTGGCTAATGAAGGAGTGATCATCACCGAACGCGGTAAAGGCACTTTCGTTGCCAGCACACCCGGCGAGGAGGAAATGCGAACCATACGCCAGGAAAAATTAGCCAATCTGCTCACAGCATTATTCCGTGAAACAGACCGGCTGGGCTATACCCACGAGGAAGTAGGCAGGGTGTTTATTAACCACATCAAAAAGGGGAGTGGATCTTCTGACGTTTTAGAATCTTGAAAGCGAGGCACAAATGAAAAAACAACTTACCGTTCCTGACGGATCGAACCCAAAACCGAGATCGAATATTCACATCAGCGGAGTAGGCTGGTTCTTGTTCGTGGTCATTACCGTATTGGCGATTGGTGGAACCATTATCATGAACGAGAACGGAGTACCCCAAAATATTGCCGTCCCGTATCTGGTAATCATGATCTTGATCGGCATTTATATCCTCATGGCAGTTAAGATTGCCTCCCAATGGGAGAAAGCCGTTGTCCTGCGCTATGGGAAATTCCACAACCTGAGGGGTCCGGGAATGTTCTGGATTGTGCCCATCGTTGATACTGTGGTCAACTGGATCGATCACCGGGTGAGTGTGACCCCTTTCTCGGCTGAAAAAACCTTGACCAAGGATACCGTCCCTGTGGATGTGGACGCCGTGCTTTTCTGGCTGGTGTGGGACGCCCAAAAAGCAGCCCTCGAAGTGGCTGATTACACCGTGGCAATCTCTTGGGCGGCACAGACTGCGCTGCGCGAGATCATCGGGCAAATGACATTAGCCGATATATTGGTCGGGCGCGCAAAGATGGATGCCGACTTGCAGAAGATCATTGATGAGCGCACGACCCCATGGGGTATCACCGTGCAATCAGTTGAGATCCGCGATGTGGTCATCCCGCCCGTCCTGGAAGACGCCATGTCTCGCCAGGCACAGGCAGAGCGTGAGCGCCAGGCTCGTGTTATCCTGGGTGAATCGGAGCTGCAGATTGCTGCCAGTTTTGCCCAGGCTGCGGAAGCCTATACCAACAATCCAACCGCCTTGCACTTAAGGGCAATGAACATGCTGTTCGAAGGTCTCAAGCAGAAGGGGGCCCTGGTTATCGTGCCCAGCAGTGCGGTTGACACGATGAATTTAGGCAGTATGAGTGGTTTGGCCGCCTTAGGTTTCGGTCAGGTTAATAAAAATATCGATACATCCCTCAGTGTAGACGAAAAATAAGAAATTTACCTGATATGGCTTCGATGAGTACGCTCATCGAAGCCATTTATCTTTGCCTAATTATTAATTAGAGCTGATTATGGGTTCCACCATCAATGGAAGGTGGGGTATTATCGAACTGCCTGGATCCGACATTAATCTCCTCTATTTTTAATACAGCCACTTACCCGTGAAAAATAATCGAGCCCACAATGCCCACAACTTTCCCTTTCGCGGACTTGTTTTCAGTACTCAAGTGACCCTTGACTGTGCACAATCATCCTGGTCAGAACATCCTCGTATACCAAGATAACCTGCAAGTACCCCGAATTGTTATCCAGGCGTCATTTTCGGGTTAGCTTTATCTATTCCTGCTTGGAGCGTTTAAAATAATAAAAATATGCGTTCACAGGACCGTCGGTTTTATCCGTGGAAGCTCGAGATCTTTTTAGCCAGCCCGACCAAAAACCCTTTTTCGATATTGTTCCATCATGTTCCTGTTCTTCAGTAGATTTACCGCCAAACGGCACTACCCTTACAAATTCCCATCCTTCTTTACGCAGTGAAGAAAGGACAGATTTTTCTGACATCAAGCAATACTCGATATCATCAAAACGTAGTTTCCCATGGATATCCACATGGGCGGTCATGATTCTCCATTCCCACTTTGGCGGATTCTGCTTGGGTATATCTGGATTATCGCTGCCCATATCTGCCTAGTCAAGATTGTCGGACATCATTCGAGTTATTTCGTGCCCAAGGTGTGCTTTGAAAATAATACTTACCATCGAATGCTTTTCTCCCGCAACACATCCTTCCGCACGTGCTATAAATACCATCCCAACCCAAATGGGATCCGCCAATTCTCCACCCACACGAGACAAAAAAACTATATCTTCGACGTAATTACTCACCAAGATCACTTTACCACTTATCATAGCCAAAATTTGGAAAATTGAACAATTTTACTGTCATTACGGTATCTCCGTTGGTTTTCGGGGAAGCAGGGCGTTCTGAAAATCTAATGTTTCTCCCATACTCCGAAGCTCGACGAACCTGTCCCCGCTGTTTTTCGGGGAGCAATCTTCTCCTATCGCTTGTTGTAAGCCATCTATTATTCTGGATTTTGGTGAATAATCATTCTTCGACTCCCTTTCATAAAGTCTTCACATTTTTCGTTAGGTCTTCTTCTCAATATTCCAAAACTCAAACCAGATATATCTTCACTGCAGATCCTAATGTTTCACGTGAAACCCAAAGGGCGTAAGGCGCTCGGATACTATCCAGTACAAGATACGTTTCACGTGAAACATAACCCTGGAAATGCCGTATATAATATACATCTATATCTGTTATGTAAGATATATTACTTGCTATTCGGGTTTTACACTTAATAATGAGATTTACTGGCTGAAAAATACGTTTGAGCTGATTAAGTTGGTGCCTGGATCCCATTTTGCCGCCCCCAACTTTCCTGCAGCTCCTCCACTTGGTCGAGGTATGCATCCAATGCCTCGATTTTTTGGATAAATGCATTTCCGAGTAATCCCAGCTTCTCGCCAGCGGCTTGCCAGGTAGTGCGATGTGATGCCTCAGCGGGAAGGGCACAAACCAGATGCGTCCAGGTCCGCCAGAGAGGCCACAGGCAGTCGTGAGGGGTCTCGCTGTCCAACATTACCTCAATGGCACGTTCATAGTACAGCAGGCGGTGGGGGTGCAAGCGAACCGGTGCCTGGCTATCCGTCAGTGAGCCATAGGTTGTCCGCCACTCAGGCAGCCAGGTGCGTATGCCGCTGGCGTCCACCGTTGAAGCACCCAATAAGCCCAGAAAACCCTTATAAAGGCCAGGTTTGTGTAAATTCTCAGCATTCTGAAGCAGGCCATGCAGGAAGCGCCGCTCAGATAGGACTTGCCCATTAATTCCGGCAATGGCGTTTGCTGCATGTTCCAAAGCCCGCAGATAGGAAGATGCATCCTGCGGATCAGGTAGACGCGGAGCATTATTGAATGATTCCCACAATTCACGCGCATGTACTGCCTGTTTCTGTACCCGGGTGATCACATTTTCAGGGTTATTAAATTGGCCTCTTACACTCGCCTGAACAAAATCGATGAAGTGCTGTGGATCGTACATGATCTTGCAGTTATAGATCACCGGTCCCAGCCACGGGTCCACCCGCAGTTCACGCGGCTGGCGGTAGAGCCGATGTGAATGATGGGAGATATCGAGATGCACCTCATCGGAGATCCGGGTAATCTCGCGCTCCAGCCTTACCTCATCGTTGTGAATAAAAAAAAGATCGATATCCGCTGTGTTTCCAATCAATGGCGACTCGCTTAACAACGACCCCTGCAGGTAGATGGCAATCACTGAATGGTCAGTATTCACACAATTTTCCACCGCATCATTAGCGAGCTTAAGCAGCATGTTGCGGTTAATGCGCATATTTACCCCCATTTCGTTGATAAAAGAGCGGATTGAAATATTTTAGTTCCCACATTGGTGAACATCTACCCAATATTCCTGTGCTCTGATTTACCTTGAAAAGATTGGCTGCCAGGAGTGATCCTATATTCTTCAGTCTTCAATTATCATAGCTCTTCGATCATGGGCAGTGTTGCCTGAAAGGGCACTTGTTTCAGCATCTGCCTGATCCGGTTTTCAATCCATTTGAGGTCTTCAGCCCGGCGTACGTAGTCAAGCTCGTTGGTATCCAGGGTGAGGACGGTCACACTTTCGCCTACATTCCTGGCGTGGTTATCGATAAAAAAGGAATCGTAGGCACGGCTCAGCTCATTAATATAATCCCGTTCCATATTGCGCTCATAGGGTCGATCACGTGAGGCGATGCGCTGCATCAGCACGTCGGGGTCTGCCCGCAGGTATACGATCAGGTTCGGGAGGGGGATCTTCTCTGCCAGGGCATCATGTACCCGGTAGTACATATCGAGCTCGTCACCCGCCAGGTTGATACGCGCAAACAGTGCATCTTTGGTAAAAGTATAATCTGTGATCAATGAATCGCCACGTTTAAGGATCTCGGGTACAGAACGCCTCTGTTGGTAATACCGGCTCAACAGAAAGAAAATCTGGGTCTGAAAGGCATACCTCTGTCGGTCAGAATAGAAATCGGAAAGAAATGGGTTTTCCTCGAAAACCTCCAGCACCAGCGCCGATTGAAATGCGGGTTGAAGCAAGCGCGCCAAAGTAGTTTTACCCACCCCAATGACACCTTCTATGGCAATATACATTTCAAAGTCCCTCACCAGGATTGAAAGAAATCGCATCCAGAAATGAAAGCAGTCCATCGGCGACGAGGCGCGGTTGTTCCAGCATAACCATGTGCCCGGCTTTCGGGATCACGCTCAACTGGGCGTGCGGAATCGTATTGGAGAGGAATTGCGCATAGCGTACCGGAGTCATCCGGTCATCAGCCCCACACACCACCCATGTCTGCTGCTCGATCGATTCCAACCGGTCCATCACGTCAAAGCAATTACAGGCCAGTAAATCACCCAGAAAAACACTTTGGCGGGTCTCCAGCATGCGTTTGGAGGCCAATTCGATCAGGTGGGTGGATGTCGCCGAGCCAAAGGAATAGGAAACTAATAGATCCGTTGCTTTTAAGAATGTGGTCTGGTCGGCGGCGTAATTCAATACGTCTGGATCGACTCTCAGACGTGCCCCCGCACTGATCAGGCCCAAACCAACGACATACTCCGGATGGTGGATTGCCATAGCTAGGGCAATGGCACTTCCCATCGAGTGACCCACGAAAACCGCCCGGCGGAGCTGGACTGATTCTAACCACTGGACCAGATAGTCTGCGTAATCCCCTATGTTCTGCTGCCCGTCACAGTGCTCAGATTTTCCATGCCCGGGCAGATCAAGGGCATATACACAATAGCCCGATAAACGGCGAATTTCGGGCGGCCAATACAGGTGTGTACCGCCCGCTCCATGGATCAACACCAGTGGAGGATTATCTGTTCCGTGATCAGAATGGAGAGAATAATATAAGTTTCCAGAGACGGGCATAGTGGATCAACCACCTCTGCGCAATCGCTCGGCGGCTTCTGAGGTTAACGGGATGACCACACGGATAATTGTGCCTTTTCCTACGACTGATTCTATACGGAAAATACCACTCATCATTTCGGTGCGTTCACTCATATTTCTGAGGCCCAAACTACCCCGCTGCTCAGAGGAGGATTCCACACCGCTCTTGTCAAAACCGACTCCATCGTCCTGGACCTCGAGCATCACCAGGTCCTGGTCGTAATCTTTCATCCGGACCCAGATATGGTTCGCCTGGGCATATTTGCAGGCATTGTTAATCGCCTCTTCAGCAATATAGAAGATGATGGTTTGCCTGCTCATCTCCAGATGCGCAATTACGCTCTCCTCAGCTTCAACGATGACATTCTGGTCATATGTCTCGTGGGTCTTTTCTGCCATCGCTTTCAACGCACCGATCAAACCTTGTGATTCGAGCTCTAATGGACGCAGCGTGAATAGCATGTGGCGTATTTCTTTGGTGGTTCGGCGGGCAAGCTCTTCGATCTTTAGGAGCTCCTCCGCGGTAGCTTTTGGGTCGCGTTCCAACAATCGTCGGGCAAAATTCAAGCGCATGGCAATCGCAGCCATGGATTGGGTGGGACCATCGTGCAGATCGCGGGCAAGTTTCTTGTGCTCCTGCTGCTGGATCTCTATCATTTGCTCTTTTTCCCGTTGGATATCACTATAAAGACGCGCATTTTGAATGGCGATCACCGATTGGTGCGAAATGATGTCCAACAACTCGCATTTGGACGGTGTAAAAAAGTCGGCCTCTCGATGCGCAAAGAGCAGCACCCCATATGTATCCAACCCGGATCGTAACGGGAGGCAATAAGCCACGGAACAGTTCCTTAAGCCAATGAACCGCCTTAACTCCGGATCTTTTGACGGATCATTGCTGGTTTTAGGTAAGCCCTCTGTAATCACATCCCCGATTAGCCCGCTTGTACCCGGTAGGACAACCCGCATATCCGACTGCGGAAAATGGCGGGAAGTCCCGATGGTAAGGTTTGGATGATCATTTTCGGACTGGGTAAAAAGCAGGACTGCGCTTATCAATTGATCGGCTGGAACATTCGGGGTTGCCAATACTCGTGACCCCAAATCCAGGGCAATTTCTAGCACATTTTGGTATTTTAATGTTGAAGTAACTTTGGATATCAGGTTATAAATTTCGCGCAAGCGTCGATGGTCAATATCCCACATGGGTTTGCTGCCCGTGCTGCCATTCTGCTGCTTGCGAAATAGATTGCCAAAATTCAATTGCCCCATCGCATTAAGGATAGCCAGGCATAGGACTACACCCAGGAAAATGGCAATGGCACCCACGAGGAGGGTATAGCTAAGCTGGCTCATCGACCTTATGATAACCCAAAATTCCCGGCTTGGAAAGCATCTTGTTGACGATTCTGACGATATCCTCAGGGTTAATCCTGGAGAAGCGCCTTCAAAACTGGTAAGGCGGCTTTTACTGCTCTTGCCCGGTGGCTTAATTGGTTCTTTTCAGTCATACTCAGCTCTGCCATGGTTAATCCAGCTGCGGGGATTAAAAAGATCGGATCGTAGCCGAAACCATTCGTACCGCGTTCCGTTAAAATGATCTTGCCAGGGCAATTCCCCTGGGTATAAATGATTTTGTCTCCCGGGGTAGCAATCGCCACGGTACAATGAAAATGAGCGGTCCATGGTTGGGGGTAACCATGCAGTATTTCCAACAGGTAAGCTCGCCGGTCTGCATCGGTGGCATTGCTCTTGGGTGAGAAGCGCGCCGACCTGATCCCTGGCACCCCCCCCAAGACGTCCACTTCCAAGCCTGAGTCGTCTGCCAGGGTTACCATATTGGAGAGCTGAGCATAGGCGTGTGCTTTGAGGGCGGCATTTTCCTCATAGGAATTGCCGATTTCCTCAACATTTAGAGACAGCCCAACCATATCTGGAGTAATCAGAGGGATTTCCATTCCATCTAGCAAGGATTGGATCTCAAGGATTTTTCCCGGGTTTCTCGTGGCAATTAACAAACGCTGCATGGTTGCCTCCATTCAATGACTATCCGCACCATACCCACACACCATATGTGGGCAAAACAGTTATATTTAATCTTACCTGTGGCAACAAAATATGTTATAATAATTGTATAATCTAATAAATTACTTTGCGATTTTCAAGATAATTTTCAAAGTATAATGTACGAGCCACTGTGTCTGACCCACATTCACCATTACGTCTGAATGTCGGCTTTGTAGTTGCCCAATCTGCCGGCTTCAGCCGGGATTTCCCTTTCGATCTCCCGTCAATCAATATTCCACCCGACCTGCATTTAAGCAGATTGATTGGTGTGGTGCGGGCAAGCCGCACTCCGCAGGGGATCCTGCTGCAGGTGGCTTTTCAGGCTTTGATCGACCTTGAATGCGTGCGCTGCCTGACCGAATTTCAACAGACTTTGAATATCGAGTACACAGAATTGTACGCCTTTTCGCAGCGGTACATGACTGATTCGGGCTTGATCATGCCTGAGACGGGGATTATTGATCTCGCCCCTGTTCTGCGAGACTATATTTTACTCGAGATACCCATCAGTCCATTGTGCCGACCGGATTGTAAGGGCTTATGCCCGATATGCGGAAACAACCTCAATGAGAGTACATGCCATCACGAGGAAGAATCTGGTGACCCCAGGTTAGCCTCCTTGAAATCACTCCTGGATACATAGGCACACCATCAATAGGAGGGAAATGAATGGTTAATCCAAATCAACATCCGCAAGAGCTCCAGGCACTCGATACCTTATTAGAAAAAGCTGATTTGCAGGGCTATCTCACCACCGGGGATATTCTCGAGGTATTCCCCTGGGATGGAGAGGATGACGAACACCTGTTGGAGCTATTCGGACTGCTCCACCGCCAGGGTGTGGAAATCGTCATTGAAGAAGATGCAGACACAGAGCCGGATCTGTCAAAGCTGGATAACTCTCCGATGGATTTTAATCCATCCACCCTGGAAGCCCCCATGCTCCCCAGTTTGGAGAATATCTCTGCCGATGACAGCGTGGGGTTGTACCTTAAGGAAATGTCCCGCGTCCCATTGCTTAGCCTGGAAGAGGAAGTCAACCTGGCCCAAAGGATCGAGCGGGCCAAGGAATCCAAAGCCAGGCTTACCAGGATGAATGGAAAGGGTTCGTGCAGGCATCGCGGTGAGCTGGAAGACATCATTCAAGATGGGATTTTAGCCCGTGAGCACCTGATCAAAGCCAATACCCGCCTGGTGGTGAGTGTGGCAAAAAAATATATTGGGCGAGGGGTTGCCTTCCTTGACTTGATCCAGGAGGGAAACCTGGGCTTGATGAAAGCGGTCTCAAAGTTTGAATACCAACGCGGCTTCCGCTTCTCCACTTACGCCACCTGGTGGATCAGGCAGACGATCACCCGTTCCATTGCCGACCAAAGCCGTACCATCCGCATCCCGGTACATATGACCGACCGCCTGCGGCTGATGTATAAAGCTGCCCATAAGCTGGAGCAGAGATATGGACGCCCTCCCACTCAGGAGGAGCTGTGTCTTGAAATGGGTGTGGGGCACGATAAGCTGCGCTGGATGATCGACGTTGCCCGCATTCCGGTCTCGCTTGAAAGTCCGGTGGGCGATGAGGACGATACTGAATTAGGCATGTTCGTTGAAGATACCATCACACCTTCTCCATCGCAAACCACTTATGAAAATATGCTGCGCGAACGCGTCGAGCAGGTGCTTTCAACCCTCTCACCCCGCGAAGCCCGAATTTTACGCCTGCGCTTTGGACTGGAAAATGGCCACCCCTACACGCTGGAGGAAGTGGGGCACAAGTTCGGATTAACCCGTGAGCGCATCCGGCAGATCGAGGGCAAAGCGCTGCGCAGGCTGCGCCACCCGTACCGGGCCAGGCTGCTGCGCGAATACCTGTAAGGGCAGCGGCGGGCTAAACCCTGATTCACCGATAAAATCTTGACAAAACCCATCCATCCGTTTAGACTCATTTTATTGATCTGAAAGGTTGGCTGAATGAACTCGAGCATTTACAATCCATTCGCGTTGTCCATGAGCATGATGCAGCTGGTTCAACGCGCCTGGGCAGCCGGTCTTGAAGGTGATCATTAATCACTCCAAGAAAAAATAACGAGGGCTGCCCGACCCAGGGCAGCCCTTTTTTATGCGGGGGTTTACCGGACACCTGTAGGAAGATATAGTAGGAGGACAATATGTCAGAAAACATTCTCATCGCCATCGCCTGGCCGTACGCCAACTCAGAAATACACGTGGGTAACATCACCGGCTCACATCTTCCGGGTGATATTGTGGCGCGCTACCACCGCCTGAAGGGCGATAGGGTATTGATGGTTTCTGGCACCGACTCGCACGGCACCCCGGTCACGCTGCGTGCAGATGCAGAGGGTGTCCCCGTGGAAGATGTGTACCAGCTCTTTCACAACCATTTTCTCGAGCTGTTCCAAAAAACAGGTATCAGTTATGACCTGTTCACCAGCACACACACCGAAAATCATTTCAAGGTGGCCCAGTCCATGTTCCTGGCCTTGAATGAGAATGGCTTCCTTTACACCGAATCGCGCCCGCAGTGGTATTCTCCGGCGGTAAAACGCTTCCTGCCGGACCGCTATGTGGAGGGCACCTGCTATATTTGCTTTTTTGAGGGGGCGCGCTCGGATCAATGTGACAATTGCGGAAATGTGCTCGAGCCGGAGAAACTCATCAACCCTCGCTCCAAGCTGGACGGTTCCATTCCAGAGCTGCGCGAGACCAGGCATTATTTCCTCGATCTCTCCAAGCTGGAGCCCGAGGTGGAAAAGTTCCTGTGCGACCGCCAGAGTTACTGGCGAGAGACTGTGGTCGGTCAATCACTGGGGCAGATCGAAAATGAGGGTCTGCGCTCACGCCCCATCACGCGTGACCTTGACTGGGGTATCCCGGTGCCGGTTGAAGGTTGGGAGGGTAAATGCCTGTACGTGTGGTTCGAGGCGGTTATTGGTTACCTGTCCGCCACCATTGAATGGGCGCAGATCACCGGCCAGCCTGATGCCTGGCATGATTGGTGGACCGATATCTCAGCCAAGGCGTTTTACTTCATCGGAAAGGATAATATCTTTTTCCACGCTGCCATGTGGCCGGCGCAGCTGAAAGGGGCTGGCAAGGAATTCGTCAAGATATTCACCGAAGAGGATGGTGCCCCGCTCAACCTGCCCTATGACGTACCTGCCAACCAGTTTATGAACCTGGAGGGGAAAAAGATCGCCGGTGGTCGGAATTGGGCTATCTGGGGGTTGGATTTCCTCTCCCGCTATGATCCAGATGCGCTGCGCTTCTATTTAACCATCAATATGCCGGAAGACCACGATTCCGAATGGGATTGGGCTGAGTTCATCGCCCGCAACAACAATGACCTGGTGGCCACCTGGGGCAACCTGGTTAACCGGGCTCTGCCATTTGCCTATAAGCATTGGGACGGTCAAGTGCCCGACCCGGGAGAGCTGCGGCAGATTGATAAGGATATCATCGCCACCGTTGAGGCTGGTTTTCAAACCGTGGGCGAGCACCTGGAAGCCGTTCATCTGCGGGCTGCGTTAAGCGAAGCCCTGCGCCTGGCGAAAGAAGGCAACAAATACCAGGAGGCTACTTCTCCCTGGCATGAGATCAAAAGCGATAAAGTTGCCGCGGCCAAATCGATCTATACCGCATTGCGCGTGATCGACTCACTCAAAGTCTTGTTCGCCCCGTTCGTCCCGTTCAGCAGCGAGCGCCTGAATACCTACCTGGGATATGCCCAGCCCCTCTTTGGGGAGCAATACATCGAGCAACAGAGTGACAAGCTGGGAGCACACAATACCCTGCGCTACCGGCCGCCACAACCAGGCGGTCGCTGGGAGCCTTCCCGCCTGCAGCCTGGTCAACGCCTGGTGCAGCCGGCCGCTTTATTCAAAAAGCTGGAGCCTGCCTTGGCAGAGGAAGAGCGGAACCGGTTGGGTAAACCCAGGCAAGACTAACTAGCTTTTTAGTTTCACCGGATGGGATGAAAGATATATTCCGTTTTCTGAGAGATGACCTCTGATGACCAGTCCCGTCAGAACCGAGAAGCTCAGCTCCCTATCGAGGCGTTATTGTCACTCTATTCGGTCTGATCATGCCACCCTTGGTTTATTTTCTATACAGGCGTGCCAAGAATTATGACCGCAAGCATGGCAGCCTTTCAACCTATTAGCAGACTTCCACAAGAATCCTACCTGTTGCGGCTCAGTCCCTTCCAGACCAACCAACCTGAGATTGCCAGGATGGTCACTCCCACAAGTCCGATCAATAAGGTAATTTCCCGACTCGCACGTTCTGCCGGTGCCTGCTCAGTCGAGTTGGCATCACTAGTGGCTTGAGCGTTCACCACCGGCGGTTTATAACCTTCCACGCTGCTATCGAAGTTTGAATTCAGGCTGTAGGATAGGGTGAACGGAAACTCGATCACCTGCTCACGATACACCAGCAGCAGCTCAGAGCTTTGCGTGGCTGGGACAGGCAGGTTCTCAGGTGGAGGGTCACTCGACAGCACATTTCGATCCGCCAGGTTCTTATCCAGGTCGGTGAGTGCCTGCATGTCCAAGGTAACTGGGTGATCCGGGGCAGCCAGGTAGGAGGCAGCTTCATGGGCACCGTTCACCCGTCCCTTCCAATTAGGGTCGGGGGTGGTCATCACCAGCACATCTTTGTAGCCCAATGACATTACATATGCTGGGGTCGCATTCTTGTTCTTCAGCGTTAGATACGCACGTGGCTCTACTAAAGGATCGGAAGCCATGATTTCCACCCCTGCCGGCTGCTCCACATCGCCCAGCGTAAGTGTCTCGACGTACCAAAAGTCCATCCTGGGTTCGACCGCCTCAGCCCGATGCGCACCGAGCTTGGTTCCCGTCACCAGCAGGAGCATGCCGGTCAATCCTATCAGCACCCGGATGGGTTTCACGGCGAAAGGATGCTGCTCCTATTCCACGCTTTCCTTGATGTTAAAGCCTCTGCGCCGCAGCTCCTGCATGAATGGACCTGCCGGTACAAAGGATTCAACCCCTCCGGCACCGCGCGGGGTCAGCCCATGCGCCATCATCTCGGCGACAATGGCTGCATCCCAGCCAGTGGTGCGTTCCATGGCGGTAAAGCCGGTCACCTCATCGAAGCGGTCCACCAGCTCCACCAGCGCCTGGGCAGGTCGGCCATCCTTCTTCCCTAAAACCTTCACCCGCACCAACACGATATCCTTGCGTTTCTCGGGGTCATTGCGGAACGTCACCTTGGGTTCATACAGGGCATGGAATACATCCCGTGGGACCACTTCTCCCTGCTCCAATACTACCGGTTTCAAATCCCACAAGCCCAGGTCCCAGAAGGCGCGCAGCTGTTTATGGTGACCAGGGTAGCGCAGGGTGAGGTTTTGCAGCGTGCGTAGCTTGCCTTCAAACGTCCAAGGCATGGTGCTCGTACCACCACTTGCCACAAAAGCTTCCAGCGTACCGGCTGAATCGGGGAATTCCACCGTCTCCAATTCGGTCATCGGCTCAACCTGGGTGATCTTCCCATTGCGCAGGAAAACAGCCGGCTCAGCATATTCATTAGTCAGCCCGGCAATGTGAAAAGTGAGCAGATAATTGAAAGGAGGCTGCGGGTTTTGGGGGAGGCCCCCGTCCCACATGAACACGTCGCTGGCTTCATCCAACAGGCTCATCGCATAAACCATTAAAGTGGTTCCCAAACCTGGCACCTGCCCGCAGTCGGGAATGATGCTGATACCCGCCTGGCGGGCCTGGTCATTATAGGTATGCTGTTGGCGGGCGATATCCGTGTTGCCGCCCAGGTCGCACATGCAGGCTTTGACCTTGACGGCTACCTTGGTGATATTCAGGTTGTAATAATAGGGGACTGCGCTAACGAATGCATCCACCCCGTTGAGAACACGTTCCAGCGCTACCAAATCGGTTACATCGACCTGTTTTCCTTCGGCGATGTCCGTACCGATCAAGTGGTTCACGCGTTGGGCTGCCCGTTCCGCAAACTCCAGCTCCTTATCGATCAGGGTGACCTTTTTTGCTTCACCCCAACGCGCTATATCATAAGCTGCTGCGGTTCCCTGCCTGCCCGCTCCCACAACTGCATAGGTAAATTCCATGGCATTCCTCCTGAGATTTGTGTGCCCCGATTATAAGACTAGCCTGCCAATACCTAAAATACCATAGGTATTTTCTGTTGCATTCTTCCTCATATTTCAGTGCCCCGATTATAAGGCAAAATCCTCCTCCCTGTGCCATGCTCCTGTGGTACACTCCCTGATTGCTTGACTTTTACGTCTTGTTAAATCGCCATGGATGCCAAAACCTTACATACCCTGGAGTACCAGAAGGTACTCGAACGCCTGGCTAGCTACTGCGCTTTTGCAGCCTCGATAGAAAAAGCGCTAAAACTTCAGCCGACCAATAACCTCGAGGAAGCCCATCTCCGCCTGGCTGAGACGAGCGAAGCAGTGCAGATGCTCGTAACACGCCCAGATCTTACCATTGGTGGGGCACGCGATGTGCGCCAGGTGGTAGACCTGGCTGCCCATGGAGCTGTGCTCGCTCCCACCGACCTGCTGGACATTAAATCCACCCTGGTCGCTGCCCGGAGCCTGGTGCGCACATTTGAGCGCCTGGGTGAGCGCTTTCCGACCCTTTATGGGATCGCCGCCCAAATCCCGGCTCCTATGGGTCTGGTGGATGGCATCACCCGTGCTATTTCGGAACGGGGTGAGATTATGGACAGTGCCTCCCCAGCCCTGGGAGTTATCCGCCGCAACCTGCGCATTGCCCACGACCGCCTGATGACCAAGCTTCAGAAGATGGTGTCGGACCCGCACACCGCCCCTTACCTGCAAGAGGCACTGATCACCCAGCGTGATGGGCGGTATGTGCTGCCTCTACGGGCTGAATTTAAAGGACGCATCAGGGCTGTGGTGCACGACCAGTCGGCATCGGGGGCAACACTATTCGTCGAGCCGCTTAATGTGGTGGAACACAATAATGAATTCCGCGAGCTCCAGCTGGCTGAACGGGATGAAGAGCGGCGTATCCTGGCCGAGCTTTCCCAACAGGTGGGCATGCAGGCAGCCAATATCCTTACTACGGTCGAGCGAGTGGCTGATCTTGACCTGTGCTTCGCCAAAGCCAAGTATTCCGATTCCATTGCCGCTACAGAGCCCGCGTTACTCCCTATCGGAAAACCAACCGGTCGTCACCCGGGGACCATCATCCGGCTATACCAGGCACGTCACCCGCTGCTCGATCCGGCGACAGTCGTACCCATTGATGTCGAGCTGGATGCCCAGACCTATGCCATGGTGGTCACCGGACCCAACACGGGTGGAAAGACTGTAACTCTCAAAACCATTGGCCTCCTGGCACTCATGGCGCAATCCGGCTTGCACATCCCGGCGCACTCCGGCTCTGAGATCAGCCTGTTTCATAACATTTACGCCGATATCGGTGATGAGCAGTCGATCGAACAATCCTTGTCCACTTTTTCCGGGCATATCACCAATATCATCCGCATCTTGGATCACGCCGACCGGCGGACGCTGGTCATCCTGGACGAATTGGGAGCCGGCACCGACCCGCAAGAAGGAGCAGCCCTGGCACGCGCCCTGCTCACCCACTTGCTCGAGCGAGGCATCACCACTTTGGTTACCACCCACCACCCCGAGCTGAAAGCCTTTGCGCATTCCACCCCGGGTGTGGTCAATGCCAGCGTTGAATTTGATCTTGAGACCCTCCGCCCCACTTTCCACCTGACCATTGGATTACCCGGTCGCTCGAATGCCCTGGCAATTGCCCAGCGCCTGGGTATGCCCGACCCGATCATTACCTCTGCCCGCTCTGAATTAAGCCCGGCAGATCTACGGGCAGAAGACTTGCTGGATGAAATCCACCGCCAACGCGACCTGTCGCGCAAGGCGCGTGCTGCTGCAGAAAACGCACGCCATGAAGTTGAAGCCATCCGGACGGAGCTGGCAAGACGGTTGGAGAAGATAGAAGACGAGCGGATGCAGGTGCTGGATAAAGCTCGCCACCAGGCTGAGGAACAGCTGGAGGAGCTGCAGGATGAGCTGCGTGATGTACGCCGCCAGCTTGCCCGCACGCGGCAGCCGCTGGAAGTCATTGAAGAAGTTGAGCAACAGGTGGAAGAGCTGCAGGATAGCATTGCAGCTCCCGTCGAACGCCGCCTGTCTGAATCGAATATCACGCAGGGCAGGCGTGCCATCCGCCTGGGAGATAAAGTGCGCCTGCATTCGCTGAATACCCAGGGTGTGGTCACATCCCTGAGCGAAGAGGACGCAGAGGTTTCAGTGGGTGTGCTGCGGATACGCGCCAGGCTGGCAGAGCTGCAGTTGATGGGAGAAGAAACTGCCCTCCCTTCCAGCCCCACAGGCTTACCAACCGCCCGTGAGCTGATGGCTGGCAGCCATCCACGCCCGGCACCCGATGCTCCAGCCACTGTGGTACGTCAATCCGGCTCGCAATTGTACGCTGAATCGCCGGGGATCGAGCTCGACCTGCGCGGTCAGCGCAGTGAAGAAGCACTCGATGCCCTCGACCGCTATCTCGACTCGGCCTATTTCGCCGGGTTGCCCTGGGTGCGCATCATCCACGGCAAGGGCACCGGAAAATTACGCCTGGCCGTCAGGGAAGCGCTGAGTCATCACCCACATGTGAAATCCTTCGAGTCTGGTGGTGATAAAGAAGGTGGTGAAGGGGTCACAGTCGCAAAGCTGGCGCAGTAAATGTTTACCAGTCTCCGCCTGCCTGCCACCTTTCGCGCCTTCCATCACCGCAATTATTCCCTGTGGTTTGTAGGTCAGGGGATTTCCCTGATCGGCACCTGGATGCAAACCATGGCACAGCAGGTGCTGGTATACCGCCTGACTGGTTCAGCCACCTCGCTCGGCATTATCAGCTTTATCGGTCTGGTTCCGCTCATCCCACTTTCCCTGTGGGGAGGTTCGATAACCGATCGTTTCCCCAAGCGCACCATCCTCTTGATCACCCAATCCATCATGCTTGTCCAGGCGTTCGTATTGGCGGCGCTGACCTGGACTGGAAAGATCCAGATCTGGCAGGTATATGTGATGGCATTCATCCTGGGTGCTGTCATTGCGGTGGATTTGCCCGCCAGGCAAGCTTTCACCGTCGATATGGTCGATGGCAAAGAAGACCTTACCAGCGCCATCGGTTTGAACTCTGCCATGTTCAATGCTGCCCGTGCCATCGGACCAGCCCTGGCAGGGATACTGGTTGCAACAACCGGTGAGGGTAATGCTTTCTTCATCAATGGGTTATCTTTTATTGCCGTCATCATAAGTTTGCTCATGATGCGCGGTTTACCGAAACCCATCGCCCATCCTGAAAGTGATGCCAGCCCAATAAAACACATGCTGGGGGGTGTGCGCTTTATCCTCGAACGCCAAACCATCCTCATCCTGGTCAGTCTGATCGCCGTGAGCGCCTTTCTTTCCATGCCTTACAACACCCTGCTGCCTGTTTTTGCGAGTGATATATTAAAGCGTAGCGCTCTCCCGGTGGTGGTCTCGGTCTGTAACACGATTACCTTCCATACCGGTTGCCAGGCTCCTGAAGCGCTACCGCTCGGGATGTTGTATTCGATGCTCGGTATTGGGGCAGTGGTTGGGGCGCTGGTGGTTGCCTCCCTTCCGTCAAATGCAAGGCGTGGTCGCTTGCTCACCCTGGGAAACCTGGCTTTCCCACTGTTCTTGCTGCTGTTTGCATTTTCATCCCAATTTTCAGTCTCTCTAGTCCTGATGTTATTCATCGGTTTCAGCTTCGTCTGGCAGAACGCGCTGGCAAATACGCTGCTGCAGTTCGTCACGCCCGATGAATTGCGCGGCCGGGTGATGGGCGTGTACACCATGACCTTCCAGACCATGTTCCGCTTGGGTGGCTTGCAGGCCGGGTTTGTCGCCGATTGGCTCGGAGCCCCCCTGGCGGTAGGGATTGGCGCTGCCCTATCGCTGGTCTATGGAATCTTTGTCGCAGTTCGCTATCCCAAGGTCAGGCAGCTTTAGACCTCTAAATATATTTAAATAAAGGAGAATGCCCAATGAAAAACCGTATTGTTAGTGTTTTGATGCTTTTAGCTTTATTGGTGACTCTAACTGCCACTGCTCAGGCTTCACCCGTGATCTCGGGTGACCAAACAGCGTTGGTTTATGTACATCTCGGTTCTTCGGATGATATGACTCGTTTCGCCTCCACCGGGCTGGAATTGTTCGCCATGCTGGATGGAGGTTTGCTCACCGGTGCAGACCAGTCCGGTCAGGACGACCTGAAGAAAGCCGGACTGACCTACCAGGTGATTGACTCTGACCTGGGATCCGGTTCTTATTACCAGGCAACCGTGCGATCCAGCCACCCAACTCCTGATTATGCCGCCTATGGGCAGGTCTTGCTCAATACCTCAAGTGGCGTGCTGCTGCGCCTTTCACCGCAGAAAGTGGATGCACTCATCCAGGCTGGTGCCGAGCTGCGCAAGATCAACCTCACCCCCAAGCCTCTGCCCACTTCAGATAGCACGCAGGTGTTCCCAACGGTGATCGAGCCCGATCCGATCATCCAGGGGATGATTGACCAGGTTACAGAGACGCAGGTGTATACCTATGACCGCCAGCTGGCGGGCGAGCTGCCGGTATGGGTGGATGGAGCATGGTCCACCATCACCTCCCGTTACACCTACAGTGGCCCTCCCATCCAGAATGCCACTAAATTCGTCGGGCAGCATATGGCCAACGACCTGGGATTGGGAGTCGAGTATTACGTGTGGAATAATGCCACTAATCCTGATGTGATCGGTGAGATCCCCGGACAGGTCAACCCTCAGGATGTCTTCATCATCGGGGCTCACCTTGATGATGTCAGCGGCGTCCCAGGTGCAGACGATAATGCCAGTGGTTCGGTTGCCACGCTTTTAGCTGCCGATATCCTCTCGCAGTACCAGTGGGGTTGCACCCTGCGTTTCGCCTTCTGGACGGGTGAGGAACAGGGTCTGTTGGGCAGTTATGCCTATGCCCAGCATGCTTACAGCTCGGGTGAAAATATCGTCGGATACCTGAACCTGGATATGATCGCTTGGAATACGGTTGGCTCTGATCCCTACATCACCCTGGCCTACTCCACTGAAATACCGCCATCCCAGCAATTGGCACAGCTTTTCGCCGATGTGCTCCCCACTTATGATATCAATTTACTTACCAGCTACGCTCCTGATATGTGGGGTAGTGACCATAATTCTTTTTGGGATTTTGGCTATTCCTCCATCCTGGCCATCGAAGATGATGTTCATGGTGACTTTAACCCTTATTACCATAGCCCCGACGATACTCCCGCCCATACCGACCCGGTTTACTTCACCAACTTCGTCAAGGCCTCCATTGCCACCTATGCCCACATGACCGGTTGTCTAATCCCTGCTGGCAATGGCTCTCTGGATGGTCATGTGAGCTCTGCCAGTGATGGGGCACCCATTGCGGGTGCAGCCGTAACCGCTGAAAATAGCCAGGGTGATAGCTACCCATATTCCACCGACCTCAGCGGTTATTACACCATCACCCTTCCCGCAGATACCTATACCGTCACCGTTTCCGCCGATGGTTACCAGTCTGCTGTCATGAGTGGTGTGTCGGTAAGTGCCGGCACTAATACCACGCTGGACTTCGCCCTGGAATCAGCCTGCCTGCCGGTAATTGGCCTGGATTTCTCCTGGTCGCCACTGGAGCCATTCAACAGTGAGTTGATCACCTTTACAGCTATTGCCAGCGGCACCCAACCGATCGATTTCCAATGGAACTTTGGCGACACGGTCTCCACCACAGGCGAAATTGTTAATCACTTTTATCTGAATCCAGGTACCTACACGGTCGCCCTATCAGCTACGAATGCCTGTAGTTCGCCTGAGTTAGATCACGATATCACAGTGAGCCAAATTACCAACCAGTTTTTCCTTCCGTTACTTAACCGGCAGTAGTTTTAACTATGAAACCAGGTGGCTAACATATGCCACCTGGTTTTTTTATTATCTGGCTGCTAGCGCCTTATAACGGGCAAATGGCTGAGCGTGATGCCGATATACAACGATTTACGTTCACAGTGGACAACCCCGGGGCTGCTGGCATCATCGTAGGTCAGTTCGGCGTGCACCCGTAATGTATGCTGGGGCAAGCCAACCGGATTAGAAAATTTTGCTCGGTTCTAATTGGGGTCTTATTGTGTATTAATTTAAGCTATAATTTTAGCTGTTATGTCCATTCTGATGGGTCAATTTTGGTAACCTGGCAGTATTTATTGGTTCCGCCTGGCTCAAATCCCTGATAACTGTTTTATCTCCACCATTTCCCTTAATACAATTCAAGGAGAATATACAATGAAAAGCCGTTTCTTTACCATTTTGATGCTCCTGGTTTTATTGGTTTCAATTGGCGGCAGTGCCCAGGCAGCTTCCGTACCTCCGACAGACCAGCGGGCTCTGGTGTACGTCGAGCTTGGCGTCGCAGACGATCTCAGCCGCTTTGCTTCCACCCAGCTGCCCATGTACAGCATGCTAGAGGGTGGCCTCCTCACCGGCGCCGACCAACGCGGGCTGCTATCGATCAAGCAAGCCGGATTAAAGTATCAGCTGCTCGACTCTTCTCTCGGCTCAGGCTCCTATTATTGGGCTGAGACCAGGTCCAGCCGCCCTGCCCCTGATTTTTCCACTTATGGGCAGGTGCTGCTCTCCATCAAGAATGGCGTCTTACTGCGCATGGATCCTTCCATGGTGGATGCCCTTACGCAGACAGGTGCCGAGCTGCGTTTGATCAGCCTCACTCCCAAGCCGCTGCCAACAGCTCAGACAGCGAATGCTTTCCCCGACGTGGTGGTGCCTGATCCGATCATCCAGGGCATGATGGACCAGGTTACCGAAACCCAGGTCTATACCTATGACCGCCAGCTGGCAGGCGAGCTGCCGGTATGGGTGGACGGAGCCTGGTACACCATCACTTCACGTAGAACCGATAGCGGAGTACCCATCCAGAAAGCAACTAGTTTCGTCGGTCAGCACATGTCCAACGACTTAGGGCTGGATGTGGAATACTACGAGTGGGATAATGCTACCAACCCCGATGTGATCGGCGAGATTCCTGGGCTGGTCAACCCGGAAGATGTGTTCATCATTGGAGGCCACCTCGATGATGTACAGTCGGTTCCTGCGGGTGCAGACGATAATGCCAGCGGATCGGTGGCTGCCCTGATTGCGGCTGATATTATGTCGCAGTACCAGTGGGGTTGCACCTTGCGTTTCGCCTTCTGGACGGGTGAGGAACAGGGTTTGAGGGGTAGTGCGGCTTATGCCCAGCATGTCTATGATTCCGGCGAAAATATCGTCGGTTACCTGAACCTTGACATGATCGCCTGGAATACTCCCTCCAGCGCTCCAACGATTTATCTGGGTTACCGATCGTCTGTACCCGGTTCTCAGGATTTAGCCAATTTATTTTCTGACGTATTGGATGCTTATAGCATCAATCTCCAACCCGTCATCGGTACAGGTTATGATGGTTCCAGCGACCACACTTCATTTTTAGACTATGGTTATCCGGCTATCCTGGGTATCGAAGGAGAGGATGATTTCAACCCCTATTACCATACTCCGCAGGATACCTCGGCGCACACCGACCCGGCCTATTTCACCGATTTTGTGAAAGCCTCCGTGGGTACCTATGCCCACATGAGTGAGTGTCTTATCCCCACCGGGGTGGGACACCTGGACGGATACGTCACTGCAGCCGACGGTGGAGCGCCATTGGAAGGTGCAACGGTGACGGCTGATGATGGTTTGGGTCATGCCTATCCCACCACTACCGATCCAACCGGCTATTACACCCGCACCTTGATGGCCGGTGACTATTCTGTTTCAGCCTTCACCTACGGTTATCTGCCCGTAACCATCTCTGGGGTGGGCATCACTACCGATACCGTCACAACACTAGACTTTGCCCTGGATGCCCTGCCCACTCACGTGGTTAGTGGTCATCTCTATGACTCGGTTAATGGTGCCCCCTTGCAGGGCACACTCCAATTCACCGATGCACCTCTTCCACCCGTCGATACCGACCCCAATGGTTTCTACACGATCAGTGTTGCTGAAGGCACATGGCATCTCAAGGCTCAAGCAGATATGCACATGCAGCAAACGCAGCAGGTAGTGGTGAATGATGATCTCACCGTCGATTTCTACCTTGACCCGCTGCCCTGCATCTTGCTGGTGGATGACGACATGGATGATCCCGATGTGCGCACCTCCTATACCAGCGCATTGGATAACCTGGGCTATGGTTACAATGTGTGGGACGTTAGCTCTCAGGGTAACCCTGCAGAAGCCGATATCGCAGGCTACCGGCAGGTATTTTGGTTCACCGGTTACCCGTATTCGAATTCTTTCAATGATGACAACGAGGTTGCGGTTGGCTCCTACCTGGATCAAGGTGGAAACTTCTTCCTGTCCAGCCAGGACTATCTCTATGACGTGGGGCTCACTCCCTTTGGCGAGGATTACCTGCACATCTTGAACTTTGTCAATGATGTCAGCCAGACGACGGTAACCGGGCAGAACGAATACGCTGGTCTTGGTCCATACTCCCTCAGTTATCCCTTCACCAACTACTCCGACACGGTCAATCCAAATGCACAAGGGGCGGTCGCTTTCGTTGGCAATCAAGGAAATACCGCCGTTAGTTATGCTGGTTCCACTTTCAACTCCGTGTTCCTGGGTTATCCCTTCGAAGCCATTTCCGGGCTGGCCGACCGCTCTGCCGTCATGGATCGCACGGTGAGCTTCTTCGGTGGCTGCGAGCCTCCGATAGATGTGTCCATCACCCCTGCTGAACAGACCAAAACAGATGCACCCGGCATGCAAGTGAGCTATGTGTACACGGTGACGAATGAAGCCACTATGGAGCAGGAGATCCTGCTAAGTGTGGACGGTCTCTGGCCAACGGAAGCACCTGCCACAGCCGGTGTGCTGGCATCGGGAGCATCTGCAACCATCCCTGTCACCGTAACCATCCCCCTCATTCCTGATGTGATCATCGCTGCAGACACCTTCACCCTGCTCGCCTCGGGAAGCGTGGGTGGCATTGATACTGCCACGGGCACAACCAATGCCGTCGTGAACCCAGGCGGTGCGGTGTTTGCTCCGGATGGCAAGAGCGGCAACCCGCTGGAAGTGGTCAGCTACGAATTTCAGGTGACCAATACCGGTGATTACAACGATTCCTTCACCCTGGAAGTGAGCGGGTTATGGACTGCCACCCTGCCGGGTGGCGATCACACTAACCCGTTGGCTCCTGGGGAAAGCACAGCGGTCACTGTTTTGGTGACGGTCCCGGCAGGCGCATTGGATGGTGAGGTGGATCTGACCACCCTGACTATTACCTCAGTATTGGATCCGGGTATTACTGCTTCAGCTGATGTGACGACCACGGCAACTGTTCCGCCGCCTGTGTATACTATTCTGATGCCCATCATCAGGAGATAGATCACTCTACTCGTTACAAGCAAAAAGGGGCACGGGATTAGCCGTGCCCCTTTATTTTTAGCATCTGCTGGACAGTAGGGGAATTACCTTCTCTTATGGCTTGGTATTTACAAAAGCAGTAGGGGCACAGGGAATGATTCAGCGCTTAACCGCCCATATCTAACCCTGCGCCCTGGTGGTCAAAAGAAAAACAAGGCTTATGAGATAGTCTGATATCTTTCTAGGCAAAGTACAAGAGTTAATTTACATAATCTGCACATACTTTGAAGGCTAATGTTTTAAGCACCTTAATATAACCTATCTTATTATCTATATTAATTAATAGTAGTCGTAGTAGAGCCTGTGGATATGTGGATAGTCTTACCTGCACAGCCTTAACCCGCCACAGGTGGGTGCCTACAATGAGATCAGGGCAACATATGGGTTCTTTTTAATCTTTGGTTGTCCCCAGCTAGCCGGTGAAGAGATGTGGATAAGCCAGCGTGCTTTCTTTCCCACAACCCACTCAATACATTTGGGGTATAAATTGATGATAAGCCCAACAGGTGGGGTCAGCGGGATATAAAATATTTTGAAATATACTGAGTTATCCACAATTTGGTTGAGTTATCCACAATATTTATTGAGTTATCCACAGTTTTGTGAATATAAAAAGTAAGATAATCTACTCGCCAGTGCCGGTGTCCTGGCAGAGGCTGAAAGAGTCTATCCTTTATGGAAAGTGGATGTTGAAGCCTTTAAATCCATTGAGTAATCCATTCCCCACACCTCGAATCGCGCCACAGCCGGTTAAAGACAGCCCAAGGACAACCGTCAGACAGATGCGATACCACAGTTTTTTTAACATATCTCCTCCTTGAGCGAAGCCTGCTACATCATGATCGTAGTTTTTCACCGCAGGAAAGAAGTTGACAATTATAAAATGTTAGATTATTATCTAATTAGATATATATCTAATATCTTTTGTAGAGCATGGTAAACAATAATTGATCTACGTGGTATTTCCAGCAAAAAAAATCATAAAATCTCATGGCTAAACACAAAAAACCCACCGTTCGTTGGAGCCTGGGCACAGCCTACGACCTGTTCGCCAGCCTGCATGTGCTGCATCATCCTGAAAGGTTTGGTTTGCGCGGCTCCTGGGCAGCAGGGGTACGCTCACGTTTGGCGCCTTCCCAACGCTGTGTACTTGAAGATGCTCAATATCTATTTTTCAGCACTCCAATTTCCTGGGTCTCCGGTTTACCTGAGCCCAGGGATGCCGAGAGCGTACTGAAAGCTTTAGGGCAGGTCGACCCTGCCGACCGGCTGCCCACCCTGGCTGACCATGCCGATGTTCCACCCCAATTGCTGGAAATCCTGCGTGAGGTGAAATCCAAGGGCTCCTGGAATCAGACACATCTGGTCCAGCTGCAGTCCAATTATCCACTAAAAGAAAGACCCCCCTCACCCGATGAATTGGTTACCACGCTAGGTTGGTGGTCGCGTGCTGAAGAATTTGGCAGCTGTTATCTTGCAGCACTGCAGGAATATGTTTCGGTATTCTTTGCCGAAGAAGAGCATCGCATCAGGCCATATCTTGACCAGGCATTGGATCGAGCGCAGATTTTCGCTGCCCAGCTTGATTTTCCCCAGCTGATGGTGGAGCTCTCCCAGGGAGTGAAGATCGCCGCTTTTGAGGAAGCTGAGCAAGTCACGTTTGCCCCCTCCTATTGGACCACGCCTTTGGTGATGTATGACACGCTTATTCCCAAACACTGGATGGTGCTGTTCGGTGCCCGTCCGGCTGAAGCGGCACTCGTGCCAGGAGAAGTGATCCCTGATGCCATGCTGAGAGCGCTCAAAGCGCTTTCCGATCCCACCCGTCTGCTCATCCTGCGCTATTTGAGAGATCAACCTCAAACGCCTTCACAGCTGGCTCGCAAGCTGCGCCTGCGGGCACCAACCGTCACCCATCATCTGAGTGCGCTGCGCCTGGCAGGTCTGGTCTACGTCTCGATGGATGTGGAGGAGGAAAAGCGCTACACCGTCAGGGAAGCAGCGGTCGCAGACACGTTTGAATCCATCCATAAGTTTTTATCCATAAAAGGCGAGGAATAAGCAGTGCTGGCAAGCGTTAACCGGAATATAAAAGATTACGGTGGTCACCTGGCAGCCTTCCGCCCCAATGCGCGCCTGTATTTGGTCTACGCCATTATTGCCGGCATTGCCATGGGTATCTACCGGCTGATTTTCAATTTCTATATCCTCAGCTTGGGCTTCGATGCAAAGATGGTCGGCAACTTGCTGACCGTATCCGGTATGACCGCATTTGTCTTTGCCTTACCCATGGGCTATCTGGCAGATATCCTTGGGCGCAAGAACTCCTTGCTCATATCCGCTGTATTGGTCAGTCTCTCAATCGGCATGACGGTTATCTGGCCGGTAACATTCATCTTTTATGCCATGAATATTATATCGGGGATAGCTCAAAGCCTGGCCGCGGTCACCATGAGCCCGTTCCTGATGGAGAACAGTGGCGAGCACGAGCGGACGTATTTATTCAGCTTTAGCATGGGGATACAGATGGTAGCGATGTCCATCGGCACCTGGATCGGTGGTTACATGCCCAGCTGGGTGTCTAGTCTGCGCGGCGTTGACCCAACCAGCAGCCAGGCTTATGGCATATCCATCATGGTAGCGGCAATCGGTGTTTCGATCGGTATCATTCCCTTGATCTTGATCAAACTGCCGCGCCTCGATTTTTCAGAACGGACGCTTTTTGCTCCAATTTCCTATGCCGCCAAAAACCCCAAAAAATTGAGCAAACTTGTCCTGCCCATGCTCATCACCTCCATCGGTGCCGGTCTGATTATGCCGTTCATGAATGTGTTTTTTAGAGTCCAATATTACCAGCCCGACCAGGTGATCGGTGTTGTCATGGCCTGGGGTTCGTTGGCGATGGGTCTTGGGTTGATGATTGCCCCTCCCCTCGCTGATCGCTTCGGGAAGATCCAGGTGGTGGTGGTCACCCAGGCATTGTCGATCCCCTTCCTGATCATGCTGGGATTCGCGCCGATGTTTTGGATGAGCGGTTTTGCGTACTATATTCGAGTCGCATTGATGAACATGAGTAGCCCGGTGTATCAGACGTTCGTGATGGAACAGGTCGAGCCTAAATCCAGGGCAATGGTCGCCAGCCTGGTCAGCATGGCTTGGAATTTTGGTTGGATTATTAGTCCGACGATTAGCGGGAGCCTTCAAGTCAATTATGGTTTTGGTCCTCCATTCCTGGGCACCATCTTTCTATATACGATTTCCGTATTCCTATACTGGTACTTTTGGTGGCGTAAAGCCACCCCGAAGCTTGCATTGGCTTAGTCTGCCTCACAAGGATGAAATTGCAGGCAGCAGGTTTTCTACTGCAATCAACCGCATTGGGATGGTTGCTGGGCATTAATAAATTCCCCCTGGGTAACCTTTATCCCCGCGGTGCATCATAATTAAGGCATTAGCTATGATATAAAAAGGAGAATATAACGCATGGAGATGATCGTAGATTTTCCGGGCGGGGATCGGGTGGACGCCCATTATGGACCTTTCACCGTGATGACTGACCAGCCTAATTCGAAGGGCGAGCCTGGCTCGGCACCCACACCGTTTTCCTTATTCCTGGCCTCGATTGCCACCTGCGCCGGGATTTATGTGCTCGGGTTCTGCCGGCAGCGCAACCTACCCACCGAGGGGTTAAAAATCATTCAGCGTACCCATCAGAATCCTGGTGGGATGGTTGAAAATGTGGATATAGAGATCCAGATTCCAGCGGGTATCCCCGAGAAATATCTCCCTTCACTCATCCGCTCCGCCGAGTTATGTCTGGTTAAAAAGCACCTGGAAAACCCTCCCACGTTCAACGTCTACACTCAGACGGTTTCAACCGCTGAAGTTGCCTAGCTTCATGCTTGGTGCCGAAGGAGGGAATCGAACCCTCATTCCTTGCGGAACACGATTTTGAGTCGTGCGCGTCTGCCTATTCCGCCACTTCGGCTGGTAGGCTGTCATGGGGGTATCCCCAAAGACCCAGGTACGCGATAAATAGAAGCACAAATATGCTGATACGAAACAGATTCTTATGCTGAATCATCTTTCTCCCTCTTTCACGGTAACTCCAATGGATAGATTGCCGTATCTGTCATCGCTACCAGGTATTTCTCGTCCGGCGAGAGTGTCAGGCTCACATTGCGCGCCCCGCCCAAATCCCAGAAGCGCAGCAGCTTACCATCCGGGACCGAAACCAGGGATACCCCTTGCGCCGAAGCGAAGGCGATGCGGTTGCTTTTCTCAAAACAGGCCATCGCCAGGGTAGGGTAATCGCGCGGGTTGTGACCTTGCAAGGTCAAGTGCACGTGTGGCTTTTCCGGCTGATCGACCCAGATCAGCTCGAACTCGTCTTTATAGGTGGCGTCGCTCTGCATCGCCGGGAGGTAGATACATTTCCCATCCGGCAAGAACAGGATCGGGTCAGCTGTTGGATCCAGCACCTCGACTTTGCCGGTCTCTGAGTGGTACAGGTAGACGGAATGGTTGCGAGGTTGGTTGGCGTGTACCCCCAGGTGGTAGAACTTGCCGGAAGTGTCGATCTGCGAGAAGCTTGAGGAAGCATCGTCCGGGAACCTTAGATCCAAACCGAACAGATCCTTCATCACGTCGGTGACCATGACCGGTGTAGAGCTGAAATCATACAGGTCAAACTTGCCCGAGCCGTTGATTACCACCTGGTCGGGGCCTACAAAATCGACCCAAGGAGAGCTTTGCTTATTGGCTTCGTTGATGGTCTGAGAAGCAAGCACCTGGGCGGTAGCGCCATCTACGATGAATAGGGTGGTTCCCTGCGTCTCATCACGCCCGTTCAGGCGTGAGATTACCAGCTTCTCGCCGCCCGGTAGCCAGGAGTAATTGTCCCAGTGCAGCTCGTACGGGTTGGGCGCGACCCCCGGGATCAGTTTAGCTTCCAGGGTCTTGCCATCCAGGATCCAGTAAGAATCGGTGCTTTTTAGGAGCAATCGCGAGCTTTGCTTATCTACTGCAGGGATACTGGTGAACTTAGCCGCGTAATTACTTGCCAGGTGCTCCACCTCCATGGGAGAGGTGAACGCCTCCATCGTGCCATCTTCCAAAACCAGGAGCAGCCGCCCATCCGGCAGCCAGGCCTCGTGTTGCCTCAGGCTAGTGACTGCAGGATAATCGGGAGGTGTATTATTGATCTGCTCCATGGGGGGATCTAAAAAGCCCAGCTGCATATACTTCACTGGGTAGGCATCGACCACACCAGAAGCTACAAAAGAGAAAACCAGGTATCTGGAGCTAGGCGACCAATCGCCTACCGAGACCGATTCATTTTCACCCCAGGGGTCCGCAGATATTTTCTTCCCCGTAACCTGGCTCTTCGCCAGCGGGACCGGTGTGGGAATGTTGGGGTTCGATCCGCCGAATTCCAGAAAGTCCGGAGGCCCATAACGCTGCTTCATGTACACCAGGCGCTCTGTGCACGCCCACCCGCTCTCGGGCGGGCTGCCGGCTTGGGAATAGATTTTCAGGGAGACGGGCGAGCTGAAATATTCGTGGAAGATGGACCCCAGGCGGTAGTAATCTGCGCCGCCCTGGTAACACCAGCCCTCGCCACGGAACATCACCGGCTGCGGTACATAAAGCAGGTCGCGTGGGGCTAACTCAATCAGAGTGGACGGGTAGCGTCCTGTGCGCGTATTAAAACTCTCGATGGCAGTCTGGATGCGGGCTGCCCTGTCTTCAGTGATGCCCGCAAAGGGTATCTGCCATCCTGAGTTGAAAGCCCAGATCATCAGCGCTGGCACGGTTACCGCGAAAATAAAACCTGACGAGCGGAACCAGCCCTTGGCGTTGATCCCCATCACAGCCCCGACACCCACCCCCACCAGCACAGCTAGCATCAAATAAAATAGCCCGCTCATGCCATCGCTGGTCTGGTCCCAAACCGAAGACCAATAGATGGTGTAAGCCAATGCGCCGAGGATTGTAAATGCCAGCGCCAGCCACAAGGCGCTGGAAAGTCTGCTGTTGGGGTGTTTGACCGGGGTAAGTGAAATTGCAGGTGGGTTTTCTGACGTAAAAGGCAAATCTCCACTTTCATCAGGTCTGCCGGGTGCGTCCATTGCGGCGGTTACTTGCACGGAGACATCGGGTATTCTCCAGAAGCGCTTGAGCCCTGTATGCACCAGGACGGCCGATAGTGCCACTGCGATCCCCGGCATGGCGAAAATCAAGATTCCATAAGGAAATCGCAGCCAGGCCGGTATTGTCGAGATCTGCTGCTCGAGCCAACTCGCGTAGGTTGAGCTGTTGATCAGAACAAAATTGAGAAGGCAGAAAATCCCCAGGATGACCGCCAGCCCTTGCCAGCGATTGGTGGCAGCCCAGATCAACGCCAGCCCTAGCGCAGCAGGCAAAACGTAATAAGCCATACCAGCGGTATTTTGGGCATAGATCGCCAATAAACCGATCAGCACCACAGTCAAGGCTAAGTAGGGCAGCCATTGGCGGCGCGGCAGCCCTTTCAAGGCAGGCAAGTGTAGCAAAATCAACGCCAGTACGCCTAATATTGAAGTAGATATAATAATGGATGCTGTGATACCCGCCGTTAGGGTCATATCAGTCGAAAACTGGCCGGCAACCACCACGATCAATAGCAACACGATACTTACTGAGACCAGGTACAGCAAGAAGCGTCTTTCCGCTGTCTCTTCCTTGCCGGCTTTCATCACCAACAGCCCGCCAAAAATAATCAGAGTTGTGGGGATGATTCCGATCAGCATCATTGTTGTTATGTTCATGGGTCAGTTCCTCCGCAGTTTAGGCGCTAACAGCACCAGCGCCGTTATGAACGACAATTGAAGCACCCAAAGCGCCTGCGCCAGGTCGATGCGGTGAAGGTTGGCGGACTGGCGGTGGGTGATATATGCGTGGGAGGGATGGGAGTGACTGTAGGGATAGGTGTGGGCCCTACTCATGCTGCAAGGATGGCAATCGAGAATAAGATGCAAAACATTAATCGAAATGGTTTGCGAATCACGATCCCTCCTTTTGATTTGGGAATCCCCCAAATCATTCATCTAATAATACTATAGCACTTTTATAGGTCGATTACAACAAGTTGGGTAGAGTTTTTATTTACCCGTGCGGTGTAAAAATGGTTATATAAGGGGGTAGCCCGCCCCTAAAGTGAGCACTAGGGGTACATACAACTAAATATTCTTTCCTCTTGGTGTTGGTAATCCTATTGGATACCCTCCCCCCAGGTCCTGCCAGTGCCGAAGGAGGGAATCGAACCCTCATTCCTTGCGGAACACGATTTTGAGTCGTGCGCGTCTGCCTATTCCGCCACTTCGGCTAATTTGTGAAGCAAATTATACCCGAAATTAAAATCTAAAATTTGACGCTGACCTCATCCTTCACTTAAGCGCAGTATAATCGCAGGGAAAGTATTACATAGTTAGATCGCCTTATTGGGCGGGAGAAACCAGATGCGACTCGGAATAATCGGATTACCTCAATCGGGTAAGACCACAGTCTTCAATGCCCTTACCCGCGGTCACCAGCCTCTCACTACCAGTGGCGGTCGCTTCGACGTCCATACCGGTGTGGTGGATGTTCCGGATATCCGTGTCGACCGTTTGTCGGAGCTGTTCAAACCCAAAAAGACCATCTATGCCAAGGTAACCTATGCCGATATCGCCGGTTTGGAAGGCAGTCAAAGCGCAGTATCCGGTCAGCTGCTCAATCAGCTGTCACAGATGGACGGTCTGCTGCATGCGGTGCGCTGTTTCGATGACCCTAATGTTCCCCATCCTTCCGGGAGTGTAAACCCACTGCGCGATATCACCACTATGGATGCCGAATTATTGTTGAATGACATGATCGCTGTGGAGCGCAAGCTGGAACGCCTGGTGGAAGAACGCAAGAAAGGCGCTGGTCGAGAAAAGGTGGTGATAGAGCGTGAAGCGGTACTGTTCGAGCGCTTCAAGGAGACCCTCTCGAGGGAGATCCCCCTCCGTGAGGTGGATCTGACCGCCGAAGAAGAAAAAACGCTCTCTGGTTTCGGATTCCTGACGCGTAAGCCCATGCTGGTGCTGCTCAACCTGCAGGAAGGTCAGGCGGTGCCAGCCGTTGAGTATGCCCGCCCCCATAGTAATGCGGTCGCCTTGCAAGGCAAGCTGGAGATGGAAATCGCTCAGCTGGCGCCTGAAGATGCGGAGCTCTTCATGGCCGAGTACGGCATTACCGAGCTCGGTTTGGCCCGCGTCATTCGCCTGTCCTACGACCTGCTGGGCTTGATATCGTTTTTCACCGTCGGAGCAGATGAAGTACGCGCCTGGACCCTTCAGCGTGGGTTAACCGCCTATGACGCGGCTGGTGAGATCCACACCGATCTGCAAAAAGGGTTCATCCGCGCCGAAGTCATCCCTAATGATGAGCTGCTCTCCCTGGGTGGGCTGACAGAGGCCAAAGCCAAAGGTCGCTTGCGCCTGGAAGGAAAAGAATATATCGTACACGATGGCGAGATCGTGCATATCCGCTTCAACGTCTGACCGGATCTGCTGCCGCTGAGGCTGTAAATAACCTTTAATTATCCCCAATTAAAAAATACAAAAAAATGGAGCCTATGAAGACATACACACAATCCCCATGGAGTTTATCTGACCTGTTCCCAGCACATGACAGCCCGGAGATGAAAGCCGGGTTCGATGAGCTGGACGGGAAAGTCGTCGAGCTCGAAGCACTGCGCCCTAACCTTTCTCCAGACATGCCCGTTGAGGTTTTCCTGCAGGTGATTCGCTTGCTCGAGTCCATCTCGCGCCTGGCCCACCGCATCGGCAGTTTCGCCTCGCTGCGTTTTTCTGCCGATACCCAAGACCAGGCCATCCTGGCTTTTCAATCTGATATGGAAAGCCGCATGGCGCTGATCGGCAACCGCACGTTATTCTTCAGCCTGTGGTGGAAAGACCTGGATGACAGCGCCTCACAACGGTTGATGGCAGCTTCCGGCGATTATCGTTATTGGCTGGAAGAGATGCGCCATTTTAAGCCGCACACCCTGACGGAACTGGAAGAAAAGGTCATCAATATCAAGGATGTTACCGGCGCGAGTGCCATTGGGAACTTGTACACCACCCTCACCAACCGCTACACCTTCCACCTGACTGTGGACGGTGAAGTAAAAGAGATCACCCGGGGAGAGCTCATGGTCTACGCCCGCAGCTACGATCCCGCCCTGCGGGCAGCCGCTTACCAGGAGCTTTACCGGGTTTACGGAGACGATGGTGCCATCCTTGGGCAGATGTACCAGACCCTGGTCAGGGACTGGCATAACGAGAACGTGGATCTGCGCCACTTTTCCAGCCCAATGGCGGTGCGCAATCTGGCGAATGATATTCCGGATGACGTTGTGGATACCCTTTTGGGTGTCTGCCAGGATAACAGGTCCGTCTTTCAGCGCTTCTTCCACCTAAAAGCACGCTGGCTCGGTACGGAGCGCCTGCGACGATATGATATTTATGCCCCGGTGGTTAAAACGGATAAGAAATACACTTTCGACCAGGCAGCAGATAAGGTTTTCGACGCCTTCCATAATTTCGAGCCCCGCTTGGAAGAATTAGCCCGCAGGGTGCTTGAGCAGGATCACCTGGATAGCGAGGTTCGCCGCGGAAAGTCAAGTGGCGCTTTCTGTGCTACTGTAGCCCCCGATATCACCCCATGGGTTTTAGTTAATTACCAGGGTAAGCCTGATGATGTGGCAACCCTGGCTCACGAGCTGGGTCACGCCATCCATTCGCAGCTGGCAGCTGAGCACAGCCTGTTTACCTTTCATCCCTCCCTCCCCCTGGCGGAAACTGCCTCCACGTTTGGAGAGATGATGCTGGTGGATCGCCTTCTGGCAACCGATAGTGACGCCTCGGTGAGGCAGGCACTCCTATTCCGCCAGGTGGATGATGCCTATGCTACGGTGATGCGCCAGGCACAATTCGCTATCTTCGAACGCCAGGCGCATGATATGGTCCAGCATGGCGCCACGGTGGATGAGTTATCCGCCGCGTACCTTGAAAATTTATCTTCCCAATTCGGCGACGCAGTCGAGGTGAGTGATGAGTTCCGCTGGGAATGGGTTTCCATCCCTCATATTTATTACACCCCGTTTTACGTCTATGCCTACACCTTCGGTCAGCTGCTGGTTCTATCCTTGTACCAGCAGTTCAAGCTGGAAGGCGATGCCTTCAAGCCGCGCTACCTGAAGCTTCTCTCATCAGGCGGCTCAAAATCACCGGATCAAATATTGACCGACGCCGGTATAAATATGCACAGCCGTGCCTTCTGGCAAGGCGGTTTTGACGTCATCCGGGGTCTTATCGATCAGCTTGAAACCATCCCAGTGGTGAAATAAAACCAGGGATTTGGAGCAGCTATAAAATGCTCCAAATCCCTGTTATTTAATTATGCCCTATTGAGGCGGGTCACTCTTCTTCTGTTGGTTCTTCCGCTTCGATGGCTGGTAAATCTTCCGCCTTGCGGTCGAGCATTTGCATCTGTGTTGCGATCACTTTGGTGAAGTAGCGTGTTTCACCCTCGTGGTCGTAGCGGTCGGTACGCAGGTGTCCCTCCAGAAAGACCAGCCGGCCTTTATGCAGGTACTGCTTGCATACCTCGCCCAGGCGACCCCAGGCTTCTACGTTGAACCAATCTGTTGATTCTTTATCCTCGCCGGCACTGTTTTTCCATCGGCGGCTGACCGCCACACTGAAGCTGGTAACCTTCTTACCGGTTGGTGTGAAGCGCACCTCAGGGTCTTTGCCCAGGTGTCCGATCAATTGGATTCGATTTAGAGAAGGCATGATCCCTCCATGTAACCTTAACCGATTTTTATCGGGTTTGATTGAGCTGTTGATTCATCTGACTTAATAGGTGATTACTCTGGGCAGCTTCTTGGCTTGCTCGATCCAATTGGCAATCTGCGATTCGACGGGCAGCTTGCGTACCAATTTTTTAACCTTGTTTACTTCGACAATTTTCTCGACGAGGTTGGCAGCTTTCCTTTGTGCTAATTCGGGAATGGTATCCACTCCGCAGGCTTCCAGAAGCTCTGAATATTCCGACCCGACACCCTTGATACGGTATAGGTCCACATGATTGACCCATTTGAGGATCAACGCATCGGTAATTCCGGTTTTTTCCGCTAATTCTTTCCGCCCTTTGGGGGTTGAAGCGGCTTTCAGCAATGCATCAGTTGTTTTTACGCCCGCCTTGATCAGCGTACCCGCATACTTTTTCCCAATTCCTTCTACATCGATTACCTTTGCCATAAATTTCTCCTTTCTAGTGATGACTTCTATCCGCCTGACGAGCTCCCAACACTTTGGGTGCGTTCATATGGGAGGCTTCCACCAGTTTAATTATAATATCGTTTGATTTTTTACGTTTAAGCATCCAGTTAGAAGCCCATCAAATAAAAAAATAACGCAAGCTCTTCACTTGCGTTATTTTTTGTTGAGCACAAAGTGGTGCTTTTGCTTGGAAAAACGCGCTTTACGCCGGTGGTGCTTCTTTTATCTCGGGGGCAATCGGCACATCAAGCTGATTCTGTGCAGGCTTGCGTGTTAATCGCAGGTAAGTGAGCGTCCACGCAGAAGTGGTATATGCTCGCAAGATGCCACTCAGTCCAACTAAAATGGGAAGGTAGATGATAAAGAATACGCCAGAGACGATTGCTCCGTTTTGAATCGCCTCCGCACTCCCGTTAGCAAAACCAACCATAACAGGAACAGCTATAACAATCAACGGCAAGCCGATGATCAGTCCGCCCACCAGGCTGACACCTAAAATGAGGACGAGCGACATAACGATTATGCTGCCGATATTTCTCCACACCACCTGCCAGCCGCGTTTGATTGCTTCGATAATGCCGATATTTTCCACCACCAGAGCAACATTAGCTTGTTCAACAACCACATACACCGCCCACGCCAGTGGAATAAGCAGGCACATTAACGGCAGCAGGCATAAGGCAAATAATCCCAATGTTCCCACCGTGAGTAGTATCCCGGCGAAGATCATAATCATAGCCGCCAGGAAAATACTGATCCCAATCAGCAGGTTTAACCCGAACACTCTCCAGAAATATGCCAGACCATCTCGCCACAGTTCTCCAAATGTCAGGCGTTCTGCACCTTGCTCGGCTTTCGTCGTACCGCGAATTAATCCCACCCGCCCAATGGTTCCCAACAAGATGACGATGACAACCACAGCCAGGCTAAAAATGATCGCTAAAGCGATGAGTAAGGCTATCGATCCCGGGGTTAATTGGTTGAAGAAATGCTGAACTTGTAAATTGAATTGAGTATCCTGGCTTGAAAAACTGTAGCTCCAGTTGCTTCCACCTGTGCTGCTGGCTTGACTGCAGCTGGCCAGGATGCCGAAAATCCACAGCACTTTGAATTTCCAGATGATTTGCCATGCACGCTTAATTACGTATCCGTAGTCCATTCTATTCTCCTCGATTAAGTATTCATAATGTATACGGAAGAATCAACTTTTTGTTGCTTTTTAGACCCCCCGTGCATACCCATTGTATTTTCTTTATTCCCACTCGATGGTTGCCGGCGGCTTGCTGGTGATGTCATACACCACGCGGTTGACCCCCGCGACTTCATTCACGATCCGGTTGGCGATCCGGGCGAGCAGATCATGCGGCAGGCGCGCCCAATCCGCGGTCATGAAATCGTCGGTGGTCACGGCTCGCAGGGCGACTACCTCCTGGTAGGTGCGGTTGTCTCCCATCACTCCCACCGAGCGCACAGGCAGCAGCACGGCGAAAGATTGGGCCGTACCTTCATCCGCTTTCATGCTCAACAAACCAGTTGCATCCAGCTCGCCGGTTAGTATTGCATCCGCCTGCCGCAGGCGTTCCAGCCGCTCAGGCGTAACTTCGCCTAGGCAGCGCACCGCTAACCCAGGACCCGGGAATGGCTGCCTCCAGATAAGGTCATGCGGCAAGCCCAGCGTTTCGCCTACCCGCCGCACCTCATCCTTAAACAGATAACGCAGTGGTTCAACCAGCTCGAGCTGCATCTTTTCTGGCAGCCCACCCACGTTGTGGTGGCTCTTTATTCTGGCAGCCTGGGCTCTGTCCGGACCACTGGACTCGACCACGTCAGGGTAGATCGTCCCCTGCACCAGGAACCGTGCACTGCCGGTCTGGCGTGCCTGGGTTTCAAATATGCGGATGAATTTTTCTCCGATGATCCGCCTTTTTTGCTCGGGGTCGGAGATGGCGTGCAGAGCGTCCATGAACTCGTCCGCTGCATCCACCACCACCAGCTTGGTGCCCACCGTCTCCTGAAAAACCTTCACCACCCGGTCTGCCTCTCCCAGGCGCAGTAAACCATTATCAACGAATACCGCCGTAAGTTGGTCTCCCACTGCCCGATGGACCAATGTCGTCGCCACACTCGAATCAACCCCGCCACTCATCGCGGAGAGAACGCCTCCTCCGCTTACCTGGTTCTGGATTTGTCGAATGGAGGTGGTAATGATCGATTCAGGTGTCCACTCGGGTTTGGCACCGCATATCTCGACCACAAATCGGCGTAGGAGTTCACTCCCGCCAAGGGTGTGACGGACCTCTGGGTGGAATTGCACCCCGAAGGTTTTGTGAACCATATCTCCAATCGCTGCGTACATAGAGTTGGTGCTGCCTGCCAGGCTGATAAAGCCTGCTGGGAGTTGCTCGATGCGGTCACCATGAGACATCCACACCGGGCGTCTGCCCTCTGGTAGAAGTGGATTGGGTTGCAGCGTTTCGATTTCTGCCAGGCCATATTCCCGCTTGGAGGATGGCGCTACCTTCCCCCCTAGCGCATAGGTCAGCGCCTGCATCCCGTAGCATATGCCCAACACCGGCAGCTGGCTTTCGAGGATATAGGATGGGATATTCGGTGCCTCAGGCTCATACACCGAAGCAGGACCACCGGAAAGTATGAAGCCCTTGGGCTTAAGCGACATCACCTTTGCCTCGGGTTCATTCCACGGGTATAGCTCGCAGTATACCTGTGCTTCTCGCACCCTGCGGGCGATCAGCTGGGCATATTGTGAGCCAAAATCAAGCACTGCAATCGAATCCATTACACCTGGTCCTGTGCGAAAATAATCTGGTCGCCTGACATCGAGACGATCTGCACCAGCGATTCGATCGGCACATCCAGCGGAGACAATGCTTTGCGACCGCCCTCGAACGTCTTTTCAATCAGCGCGCCCACCCCCACGATGCTCGATCCGGCGGTTTGGGCTAAACGCACCAGCCCCAGGATGGTGGCACCGGTTGCCAGGAAGTCATCAATGATGAGCACCCGTTCTCCTTCCCGCAGATATTCTGGTGAAATGATCAGCTCGGTCATGCGCCCTTTCGTGTGCGATGGGCTGAGGGTGAGAAAGACCTGGTCGGGCATGGTAATGGGTTTTTGTTTTCGCGCATACACCACCGGCAATTTCATGTGAAAAGCAGTAGCTACTGCTGGAGCGATACCAGAAATTTCAGCGGTCAGCACCTTGGTCGCCCCGATGTCCTTGAAGCGGTTTGCCAGTTCTCTCCCACACACATCCATTAGCTGTGGGTCAACCTGGTGGTTAATAAAGCCATCTACTTTCAATATGCCATTCCCCAGGTTTTTTCCATCCCGCAAGATTCTATCGTGTAGCTCAATCATGGCTATCTCCAGGCTTGATAAAATTAAATTAACGTGCTTTCATTTTACAACTGCTTCATAGAAAGAACCAGAGTGAGTGTGTTAGAATCGCCGGATATGATTCCCGAAAAACGGGACGATCAACAACTTTATCTGGCCTCCAATTCCCCTCGCAGAAAAGAGCTCCTTACTTTGATAAAATGGGAGTATAATCTTCTGCCTGTTCAGGTGGACGAATCACCTCAAGCCGACGAGGATGGGATCCAATACGTGCGGCGCATGTCCACCAGCAAGGCACTCAACGCCCGGGATAAAACCGGCGTCACGGGTGTGATCATTGCTGCCGACACGGCTGTCATCGACCAGCGAGCAGACGGGAAGCCTGTGATATTAGGGAAACCCGCCAGCCCGATTGAAGCTGCAGCAATGCTGCGTCAGCTGCGTGGGCATGTCCACCAGGTGCTGACGGCGGTATCAATCCTGCCACCCGGTGATGGGACCATGCTGGTCGATATCTGCACGACCGATGTACCTATGCGGGATTATAGTGAACCTGAAATTCAAGCTTACGTGTCCACGGGTGATCCGCTGGATAAGGCCGGCGCTTATGCCATCCAGCATGCCGGCTTCCATCCGGTTGAAAAATTAAGCGGCTGTTATGCCAATGTGATGGGTCTCCCATTGTGCCATCTGACCCGCAGCCTCGCCTACCTGGGGTTTGGCCCGCAAGTAAATGTCCCCCAGACCTGCCAGGCTGCAATTGGGTACGATTGCCCGGCATATTTAAAAATTTTGAGTGAGAAGACCTGGGAAGTTGCTCTGATCTGATCGATTTGCTCCATCTCCAGGTACATGAGTGATAATTAAAGTAATGAAAATTCGCCTGCTAATCTTCGTTTTACTGGCATTCATCCTGATTGGATGTAGCCAGTCCACGCCTCTCGTACAGACGCCCACTGTGGCAATTTTACCTACGCCAACCCTGCCCGGTCCACAGGTGGAGACCACTACGGTCCCAGATCCGCGGGTTGCCGCGGAAGCTTACTTAAACCACTGGAAAGCGGAAGAATATCCCGCCATGTATGCCATGCTGACCGCTGTCAGCCAGGATGCGATTAATGAAGCCGATTTCACTGCCCGCTACCAGGGAATAGCAAATGAAGCCGCCCTCAGCAGTTGGGATTATGAGATCCTCTCTTCCCTGAAAAATCCCGAAAGTGGGCAGGTGGGCTATAACGTGATCCTCCACAGCGTCCTGGTCGGTGATATTGATCGGGATACGGTGATGAACCTGGTCCTGGAAAATGGACAGTGGCGCATCCAATGGGACGACTCCTTGATCCTGCCTGAGCTGCGCGGTGGCAATAATCTGATGATGGATTACCGCATCCCGTCGCGGGGCAATATCTATTCCAGCGATGGTCGTGCCCTGGTTGCCCAGGCAGATGCGGTCGCCATCGGCTTGGATACTTCCGCCGTAGACCCTGGCCAGGAGGATGCCTTGCTGGGAGAGATTTATCGGCTTACCGGGGTGCATCCAGATACCTTATCCGGGATGATTGAAGCCTGGCGACCCTTCGGATATTACCTGCCGGTTGCAGATATTTCTGTGGATGCCCTGGCTCCCCGCGAAGCGGTGCTGGCTGGTTATTCAGGGGTCATCTTGCAGCCATTCCGCACCCGCTATTATTTCGATGATGGGATTTCCTCCCATCTATTAGGTTATATGAGCTTGATCCAGCCGGAAGAAGTGGATTATTACAAGCGTCTCGGATACCGCGTCGATGAGCGCGTAGGACGTGATGGGTTGGAATATTACGCCGAGAAGTCCCTGGCAGGCGTACGCGGCGGTGTGTTATATGTTGTCGATCCCAATAAGAATATTATTACCCAGTTGTCTGCCAGAGACGCCCAGCCGGCGGAGGCAGTCTATACCACCCTCGATTACGATTTACAGTTGGGTCTCCAGCATAGCAATGCTCTGAGTGCCGGCATGCGCGGCGCAATCGTGGTTATGGAGCGTGATACCGGCAGGGTGCTGGCGATGCTCTCTTCGCCCGGTTATAACCCCAACTTGTTCGAGCCTGCCAACTACAATTATAGCTACATGATCAATGACTTGTACACCGATTCCACTCCCTTGCTCAACCGTGCCACCCAGGGACAATACCCTCTCGGGTCAGTCTTTAAGATCATCACCATGTCGGCAGCCTTGGAAAGTGGGTTGTATACCAAGGACTCGGAATACGAGTGTGGTTACTTTTTCACCGAGCTGCAGGGTATGCAGCCTAATGACTGGACCTATGACCATTATCTTGATGATGGGAAAACTCAGCCCAGCGGCACGCTTACCTTGCCGGAAGGCTTAATGCGCTCTTGTAACCCATGGTTCTGGCATATCGGGTTGGATTTTTATAATCGCGGAATGTTCACAACAATCTCTGATATGGCCCGTGGGTTTGGTCTGGGAAGCGCCACCGGGATTGAGATCGGTGATACCACCGGGCAAATCCCAGATCCGGCCAGTCCAGTGGACGCCATTAACCTGGCTATTGCTCAGGGTAATACACAGGTAACTCCCTTGCAGGTGGCAGATTTTATCGCTGCAGTCGGAAATGGCGGCACGCTTTACACACCTCATGTCATCGATCACATCGTCCCTGTGGTCGGCGATCCAACTTATGTGTTTTCTCCCACCATACGGGGTATCTTGCCCGTCTCTCCTGAGAATCTGTCCATTGTCCAGGATGCGATGGTCAGCGTGGTGATGAACCCGCGCGGGACGGCTTACCGCACCAGCGGATATGGCATAAATAGTTTTGTCTCTTCCACCGGTATCCCGGTGGCTGCCAAGACTGGAACAGCAGAATCGGGTTATGCTGACCCGCATGCCTGGTTTGCAGGTTACACCTTTGCCGGGCTTGAAAATCGTCCCGATATCGCCGTGGCTGTTTTGGTGGAAAATGGGGGAGAAGGCTCGGTTGTAGCTGAACCGATCTTCCGCCGTGTATTGGAAATTTACTTCCTGGGGAGCCCTCAAATGCGTTATCCTTGGGAAGCTCAGGTCGGTGTGGTCGCCACTCCCACGCCTGAAGTAACAGAGACTGCTACTCCTGAAGTGACAGAGACTCCCACCCCATAGAGTTGTGTTATTAACTTGCGCGGCCTGATCATTTGCTCCCAGTCTGGTTTTTATACCGTCGTGACTGAAACGGGCAGCCTCACTTGTCGTCTGCGCGGCAGGCTAAAGAGGGGCAAACGCCTCGGAGACATCGTAGCGGTAGGTGATTGGGTGCAGGTATCCCAGGTAGATGAAACCGGGATGATCGAAGCAGTCGAGCCGCGCCAGCACTTACTCTCCCGCATGGCTCCCACCCCCCATGGGGAATACCAGCAGATCATCATCGCCAACCCCGACCAGGCCATATTTGTGTTTGCCTGCGCCAGACCTGAGCCTCATCCCGGGATGCTCGATCGTTTTCTGGTGGTGACAGAGAAACAAGCTCTTCCCGCACTGATCGTGGCAAACAAAGTTGACCTGGTGGGCCTTCCCCAGGCAGAAGCATTGTTTTCCCATTATGCAGCCCTGGGATATCCACTCATTTATACTTCTGCTAAGAGCGGGCTGGGGATCGAGGAACTGTCTGGGAAGCTGACTGGGAAGCTGTCGGTTTTTGCCGGGCCGTCTGGGGCAGGAAAATCCAGCCTGTTGAATTCCATCCAACCGGGTCTCGGGTTGGCAGTCCGCTCGGTGAGCCAGATGACCGCCAAAGGCAGGCACACTACCGTCGTGCGCCAGTTATTTCCATTAACGGGCGGAGGCTATGTAGCCGATACACCAGGTCTTAAAGCCATGGCGCTTTGGGATATACAACCGGAGGAGCTGGATGGTTATTTTCCCGAGCTGCGTGGATTGGTGGATGCCTGCCAGTTCAGCAACTGCACCCACACCCACGAGCCTGGGTGCGCTGTACTTGCTGCTGTAGAGCATGGCGGGGTGCATCCCGATCGTTATGCCTCATATGTGAAGATGCGTCTGAGCCAGGATGAGAGCGATTCGTGATTAATGTAAAGTCGTGCTGGTTACAAAAGGCAGGTTAATTTATTCAGAAAGATGTATAATCTAATCGGTAGCATGTTTTATATGCTGAATACCATAGGTTACATTTAATCCCCACAGGGTTTGGCTTTTCCTGTGTGGTTTTTTCTCTTTAGACCTGATCGAATTGAACCGATTATGCCTGGTCAGGGTAATATATAGATAGAGAGAGATAGAAGGAAATCGCTATGTTGATTGCTGCAGAGGAGAAGAAACCGAATCCGGATTCTCGGTTGGTCCTAGGCTTGCAAAGTGGTAACCTCGAAGCACTTGGTGTGCTATACGACAGGCACCGTGGATTGGTCTTTCGGACCGCATTAGCCATCACCGGAGATGCAGAGGCTGCTGCCGATCTGCTCCAGGAGGTGTTCTTACGACTGCACCGATTTGCCAGCCATATTGATTGCGAACGCCCTCTGGAACCCTGGCTTTACCGTATGACCACGAACCTTTCATATACATGGGTTAAGCGGCATAACCGCTTGCTACGCCCCTTGGAAGATGTGGCAGACTGGATTACGGGCAACCGGAGAGACATCCCATCGGTCCGCTCAGAGATCAATGAATCCTGGCGCCAGGTCCAACAAGCCATGTCTTCTCTGCCTCTTTCCCATCGAGGTGTAGTCGTCCTGTATTATATTGATGATCTTCCAATTCAGGAGATCGCTGAAATTCTCGATATCCCGGTGGGCACAGTGAAGTCTCGTTTGCATTACAGCCGCCAAGCCTTAAAAAAGTCCCTGGATCTGCTTCAAAACAGGGCTTACCCAGATATGAATTATGAGTTTACATAGGTAATATAGGATGAGCACTTATACTGATAATGCCTTAGGTAAGATTCTAAAAAATTGGGCCACCGAGCAACAACCTCCAGCAAATGGTCGCGCCCAACTTTTATCACAAGCAGCTATTGTACAGCATAGGAAGTACAACTTATCATTTCTAATCCCCAGACCTCAATTTAACGATTATCCCATCCACAGCACCAACGAGTGGTCGCAATCTCTATGGTCCTGGTTCTTTGCACAATCTATGCGCACTGGTGTTCAAGCTCGTTTGTAAGCTATGCACTTTAACAGCTTACTGGCATTATTCCTGTTGGTGGGGTTGGTAGCCTGCAGCCAAAAACCAGCTGCCTCCACGGTGGTTACTCTACCTGCTCCAACGAAATCTTTTACCGGGCAGCCGACCAATGGTTCGATTGAAATAACCTTGACCCCCACATTAATGCCGGTTCCCACTCGATTATTGACCATATGCCTTGGGCGTGAGCCAACCTCTTTGTTTTATTACGATGCTGCCTCGACCTCCGCACAGGATATCTTGGCCGCAATCTATGATGGACCTGTGGATATTCAAAATTACACCGAACTCCCGGTTATATTGAAGAAAATACCTGCTTTGAACGATGATGATGCTCGCTTTCAGCCGGTCCAGGTTAATCCTGGTGACCTGATTGTGGATAGTTCTGGAAACGCAGTCAATCTTGCGACCGGCGTCGCCTATCGTCCGAGCGGTTGCACCGAGCTTGCCTGCACCCAAAGCTATTCGGGTGACCAACCCGTTAGTATGGAGCAATTAGTCTTGGATTTTAAACTGTTGCCCGGGATCAAGTGGTCAGATGGTACCCCATTAACATCAGCCGACTCAGTCTATTCCTACGAGATTGCGCGCGGTCTCTATCCGTTTGCACAGGCTGATCTGATCCTCCGCACCCAATCCTATCAGGCCTCGGACGAAGTTTCAACCCAGTGGATTGGCATACCCGGCTACCAGGATGGAGTTTATGCCAATAAATTCTTCATGCCTCTTCCACAGCATGCCTGGAATAACTATACGGTTGAAGCGTTGCGGACGTCCGATCTCGCAGTCCGTCAGCCCCTGGGTTGGGGTGCATACGTGATCGATGAATGGATATCTGGCGACCATATCTCACTGCATAAAAATCCTCTCTATTTCCGTGCCGAAGAAAATTTACCCCGCTTTGATAATTTGGTTTACCGTTTCGTCGGTTCCACTGACGAAGCGTTGGACGCCTTGCTGGCAGGTGAATGCGATTTAATCGACCAGACCGCCATGTTCGAGCCCAATACGCCGCGGTTGGCTGATTTACTGAATTCCGGCCAGGTTCAGGCTTTTTATCAAAACGATGCCGGCTGGGAACAGCTGACCTTTGGGATACACTCCATCGACAGCCAGCGCATCATGTTTTTTGATCTCAATGATGTGCGCCAGGCCGTCGCAATGTGTATTGACCGGGGAGCATTGGTTGCTGACCAGGTCTTGAACACCCAGCTTCTGTTGGATTCATATGTGCCGTCTTCTCATCCATTGTATAACTCGCAAGTCGTACATTATGACGTAGACCTCCAGAAAGCTGCGACCTTGCTTGAATCGGTAGGCTGGATCGATGCGGATAACGACCCCACCACACCTCGCACTGCCTTGGGTGTTGCCGGAGTACCGGATGACACGGCTTTCGAGGTCGAGTATCTGGTTTCATCAGACGCCCAGCCACAAGCAGATGCCCTTGCCATCCAGAAAATGCTGGGACAATGCGGAATTCATACCAAGATAGTTGCACAGCCGGTGCAAGAGTATCTGGCACCTGGCCCACAAGGTCCGGTTTTTGGGCGCTCATTCGACCTGGCACAGTTCGCCTGGGCAGGTTCATTTGTACCTGCCTGCAATTTGTACCTGACCAGTGAAATCACGGGTCCATATCCTGATTATCCTAAAGGTTGGGGTGGGATGAATGCCAGTGGGTACACCAACCTGCAGTATGATGCAGCCTGTGGAAATGCTCTCTTCTCGTTGGCTGACGCTTCTCAGCATGGATCGGAACATTTGAAGGCACAGGAGATTTTTTCAACTGAACTGCCCGCAATACCTTTGTATCTCCACTACAATGTGTCGGTTGCCCGACCTGATTTATGTAACTACACATCTGCATCTGCAGTAGACAGTCCCTTATGGGATCTGGAGCTGTTGGATTATGGGAGTGGTTGTTCCTAATGATACTTGACCGAATAGCTTTTTACAGGTATATTTCGGAGACGTCTGGTATGTTTATATGGTAGCTCAATATTTGAAAGGAGGTGAGTACCCGATATTCGATGCATTTAAGAGACGGTACCGTGTAAAAATCCTTACTAACCAATCAAACTATTTGTTCGGAGGAGAACTATGTTTAAGAAATTGTTTACAGTTGTAAGCCTGCTGATAGCCTTCAGCATGGTCTTAGCAGCCTGCACACCAGCCACAACGGTGGTGACCCAGGTTGTGGAACAGACCAGTGTTGTCAAGGAGACGCAGGTAGTTAAAGAGACTCAGCTCGTTCAGGTCACTACGGCACCTGAGCCGACCCCCACACCTGCTCCATCTACACGCACAGGTGCCTGGGTCGACCAGTTGGTCTTCACTGAGCAGAACGAAGCCAATGCTGCGGTAAAGCAACTCCAAGCCAACGACATGGATGTCTATGCCTACTCGGTCAGTGATGCACAACTCTTTGAAGAAGTCAAGGCAGACCCCAAGTTGTCTTATACGACCGCTTTTGGTTCATATACTGAGATTACCTTTAACCCATGGGGTCCCACGTTCGATGATGGACGCCTGAACCCCTTCGGTAATCCCAAAATCCGCGAGGCGATGAACTGGCTGGTGGACCGCAACTATATTGTCCAGGAGATCTACGGTGGTCTGGCAAAAGCGAAATTCACAAGCCTTAACAGCGCTTTTCCTGATTATGCCCGTTACATAGATACCGTGCGGGCGTTGGAAGTTAAGTACGCTTTCAACGTAGATCAGGCTAAGACCGTCATCGATGCTGAAATGCAGGGCATGGGTGCCACGCTGGGTACCGATGGCAAGTGGCAGTTCAATGGTGCCCCGGTGACCCTCATCGCCATCATCCGTACAGAGGATGAGCGCAAGGAGATCGGTGACTACGTGTGCAACCAGCTGGAGACCATTGGGTTTACTACGGATCGTCAGTATAAGACCCGCAGTGAAGCCTCCCCCATCTGGAACCAGGGTGAGCCGAACTTAGGCTTAATGCACTTTTACACCGGTGGTTGGATCACCACATCTGTCAGCCGTGATGACGCCACCAACTTTGCCTATTTCTACACACCCCTTGGCGGGTCAACCCCACTGTGGCAGAATTATAAGAATGACCCGGCATATTACGCGGGTGATGGTACCGGCGTTTCCGAAAAACTATGGGTCAATGATTTCAAGAGCATGGATGAGCGCAAATCCCTGTTTGAGCAAGCGCTTGTAATGGCCCAGCTAGAATTCTGTACGTGTTTGGCTTGTGGACCAGACCCCCTTCTCGCCCCAGGTAGAGAATCTGTCAGTCGCTTACGACCTGGCGGGTGGAGTAGCTGGTTCTGCCCTCTATGCCTTAACCATTCGTTTCACCGATAGTGAAGGTGGCGTGATGCGGATTGGTCAGCCCGGTGTCTTGGTTGAACCCTGGAACCCGGTAGCAGGCACCAACTGGGTTTATGACGCCACACCTCAACAGGCTACAGTCAGTGGTGGTGCTATCTCTGATCCCTACACCGGCCTGTACTATCCAATGCGCCTAGAAAAAGCTGATGTGGTCGTTCAAGAAGGCCTGCCCGTTGCCGCGACCCTCGACTGGCTCACGGTGAGCACCGCACCCTCGATTGAGGTCCCGGCTGATGCCTGGACTGATTGGGATGCTGTGAACCAGAAGTTCATCACTGTCGGCGAGAAGTACACCTCCACTCTGACCACCCTCTCGAAGACCACTGTAACCTATCCTGCCGATATGTTCACCACGGTCAAATTCCATGATGGTAGCCTGATCTCCGTAGGTGATTTTGTCATGAATATGATCATGACCTTCGATTTAGGCAAGGCGGATAGCCCCAACTTTGACGAAGCCATTCAGCCGGTTGTTGACGCCTATCTGTCGCACTTCAAGGGCGTTGTAATCGAATCGACCGACCCGCTGGTGATCACTACCTATGACGATCGATATTACCTGGACGCCGAGTGGATTGTCTACTATAACGCCACCTGGTGGCCCACTCCTGTAACCGGATATGGCAGAGGTGATCCCCCATGGCAAGCATTTGCCCTTGGTAATCTGGCCGACGCAGGTGTTGATCCGGAAATCGGACAGTTAGCCTGGTCAACCGACAAAGCTACCAAAAACGAGGTTGAATGGACGAGCTTTATCGCTGGTCCAAGCCTGGATATCCTCAAAGGCTATCTGGACAAGGCCCAGGCCGAGAATTTCATTCCGTTTGCACCTACCATGAGTCAGTTCGTCACACCAGAAGAAGCAACATTACGCTGGACGAATTACGCGGATTGGTATGCGCTTAAGGGTCATTTCTGGGTTGGCACGGGTCCTTTCTATCTAGAGAAGGCCTACCCAACTGAGAAAACAGTCTCACTGCTCCGCTTCCCAGATTTCCCCGACTCCGCCTCCCGCTGGTCAATCTTTGGTACGCCCATGATCCCAGTAGTCGAGGTTGATGGACCGGGTGAGGTCAGTGTTGGCGCTGAAGCTGTTTATGATGTGTTCATTACCTTTGAAGATGCACCGTATCCTGCTGACAAAGTCGATGCCGTGAAGTATCTGGTATTCGATGCTCTTGGAGCGGTTGTTTTCCAGGGTGACGCCACTGCAGCCGAAGAAGGGCACTACACGATAACCCTTTCCGCTGATGATACTTCCAAGCTTGTGGCTGGATCGAACAAGCTTGAAGTCGTTACCACCTCGCTGGCTGTGAGCATTCCTGCGATCACAGACTATGAGTTTGTAGCGAAATAGCGTTTTTTTGTCCTATGTTAAAAAATGGAGGCAGGCAATTGCCTGCCTCCATTGGTAACAAGATTTTTTTATCGAAAGAGAGGCTGCCATGACCGAAGCCACAGTTCCCGTTGATAGCAAAGCTGAAGCACAGATTAAACGGAAAGCCACTACGAATACCGTAGTACGCATATTACGTTATACAATCGTCCGCTTGATCGTCCTCTTCCTTACGGTGGTCATTGCGGTTTATCTGACCATCATCATTGCCAATATGGGTGGTTATGTAGACAAAATCCAGCGTGGGCAGATCCAAGAAACCATCTCCATGCAGCTGGCGCTTAATCCTTCTTATAAGTCTTTGTCCGCCGCGGAAAGAGAAGCTCAAAGGGCAGCGATGACAACCATCCAGGAAAAACGCCTGGGATTGGACAAGCCCTTCGTCGTTCGCAGCTTCCTATATCTTAAAGATGCCCTCTCTCTCAACCTGGGACGCGCCTTGCAAATGGCAAGTGATAGCGGCTCGAAGATGGTGAAGAACATCATTTTAGAGCGCCTTCCACCGACATTGGTCTTATTTGGTACCGCAGATGTCTTTTTATTTATACTCGCTGTTACCATCGCACTCTCTCTTTCCCGGAAATACGGCAGTATCTTTGATAAATTTTTCATCGCGCTCACCCCTACCTCTTCAGCACCGGGGTGGTTTTATGGCATTTTCCTGATCTTAATTTTTGCTGCATTATTGCACTGGCTGCCTTTTGGCGGCTTGGTGGACGCTCCACCCCCCGACTCGAAATTAATGTATGCTTTGAGCTTATTGAAGCATATGCTTCTACCTGTGGCTGCCATCACCCTTAGCACAATTTTCTTAAGCGCATATACCTGGCGGACGTTCTTCCTCATTTATTCCAGTGAAGATTATGTCGATATGGCTAAAGCCAAAGGTCTGACCTCCCGGAGTATTGAGCGCAGTTACATCCTCAGACCGACCCTGCCAACGATCATCACCAGCTTTGCTTTGCTCGTCATCGGTATGTGGGTCGGAGCACCCATCTTTGAAACGGTTTTCCAGTGGCCTGGTCTAGGGCGCGCCCTTTTCACCGCCGTTGGTCTCTATGATACGCCAGTGATTGTAGGGTCAACGGTTATTTTCGCTTATTTATTGGTGATCACGGTATTCCTCCTGGATATTACCTATGCATTGGTAGATCCGAGGGTGAAAATCGGCGGTGGCGAAAGCAGGTCTCAATGAAGGCTATTAAAAATACATTTAAGGAGCTCAAGCGTTATCCATCTGCAATTGTTGGTCTGGCAATTATCGGATTATTACTGTTAATGTCCGTTTACGCCATGGTTACTATTCCTTATCGTCAAGCACTTATCCTTTGGCGGGGTGGGGAAGGCATCTGGTACAAAAACCCGCGCTACGCAGAACCAGCATGGATGAATATTTTTCACCGGTCTAAAGAACCCGAGACTATTGTTCTTAGCAACCTGGATGGTACTGCCCCTAAAACAATTACACAGGGTGAAAAAACGAATTCTACGGTGATTACATTTACCTTCGATTATCCCTATGATGATTACCCACAGGATATTGCTGTATTTTTCACTGCCAAATTCATTGACAAAGAACCTTTTGTCAACATGTCTTGGATAACACCGGATGGCAGGGATATTAGGGTCGCAAATTTTGCTGTTTCAGAGTCGGAAGTATATTATGTGTCTCAAGATACCAAGCTCCAACGCAGGCTGGCCGGATTGCCACCCGAGAAAGGCTTGTTCGTTGCTGACCCAGCCGAGGGGTTGACTCCTCCTGTGAAGGGTACTTATCAGTTAATCATTGACGCGACCACGTTTGAACCGGATTCCACTTTGGATGCTGAAATGGTTCTCTATGGTAAAGTGCACGGAATCGCCGGCACCGATCACCTGCGCCGAGACCTGAGGGTGGCACTTCTTTGGGGAACCCCGGTAGCCCTCGCATTTGGTCTGTTGGCGGCCCTTGGCACGACTGCCATTACCATGGTAATCGCTGCAATCGGTGTTTGGCTTGGAGGTTGGGTGGATGGTCTCATCCAGCGCGTCACAGAAGTGAACCTGGTGTTACCCTTCCTGCCAATCCTGATCATGGTAGGCACATTTTACTCCCACAGTATTTGGGTAATTCTTGGGGTGGTTATCCTGCTGAGTATATTTGGAGCTGCCATCAAGACCTACCGGGCTGTATTTTTACAGGTAAAGGAATCACCTTACATTGAAGCAGCACGAGCTTACGGGGCTGGAAGCACACGGATCATCTTTTCATACCTTGTGCCACGTATCGTCCCATTATTAATCCCCCAATTGGTGACTCTGATCCCTTCATTCGTTTTCTTGGAAGCAGGTCTGGCGATATTGGGGCTGGGTGATCCGACACTCCCCACCTGGGGAAAGGTCATCAATGACGCGCAGCAGAACGGCGCACTCTATAAAGGATTGTATTATTGGGTGTTGGAGCCGGCGGCACTCTTGATGCTGGCTGGCCTGGCGTTTGCCTTGTTAGGTTTCTCTTTGGATCGGATCTTTAATCCCAGGCTGCGAGGTATGTGAGCCAATGGCAGATACGGAACTACTACGCGTCGAAAATTTGAAACTTTATTTCCGCACCACACAAGGTGTGGTTCAAGCGGTGGATGGAGTGGATTTTAATTTACCCTACAACCGGGCTGTTGTGGTTGTCGGTGAATCAGGTTGTGGAAAAACTTCACTTGCCAAGGCGATCCTGCGGCTATTACCGAAGAATATAGATACTTATTCTGGCCAAGTTTTTCTGGATGGCACTGACGTAATGACTTATGATGATGAGGAATTCCGTCAGAATGTGCGCTGGATTAAAATGTCGTTGGTACCCCAAGCCGCCATGAACGCCCTAAATCCAGTCATCCGGGTGGGCGACCAGGTGGCAGAGCCTGCCATGATCCATCTGGGAGCGAAACCCGAAGAAGCCTTGAACATGGCACGCAAAATGTTTCAGAATGTGGGTGTGCCTGCCGACTTTCTGGTACGCTACCCATTCGAGCTGAGTGGTGGTATGCGCCAAAGAGCTGCCATTGCCATGGCTTTGGTCACCTCGCCTATCCTGATCGTCCTGGATGAGCCAACCTCTGCCTTGGACTTGCTAACCCAGGCTAATATCATGAACGTGCTAAAGCGCATCAAGCATGAATTTGAGACGAGCTATATCTTGATCACCCATGATATTGCCACTTCCAGTGAACTGGCGGATGAAGTAGCAGTTATGTACGCCGGTCAAATTGTAGAGGTGGGAGATACCCCTCGATTTTTCCCTGCCCCACTTCATCCATACTCGCGTAAATTAATGAACAGTGTACCCAGATTGCATGGCGACAAAGAGCCAGAGTTCATCATTGGTCAGCCTCCCAGCTTGATCAACCCTCCTACAGGCTGCCGGTTTGCTGCACGCTGCCCTTCACGTTTTGAGAAGTGTGTCGAAGATCCACCCACGTTCACCGTTGATGGTCGTCGGGTAAAATGCTGGTTATACGCCTAAGACAGGATGAGTGATGCATGATGGAAAGCAATCCAATTGTGACTGATGTGGACCCAGGCATTGTTCCGGGTAAGAATGGAGCATTATTATCCATTGCAGACTTGAAAGTGTATTTCGAGCTTCGTCGCTTCGGCTTTGGACATGCTGGCTACGTACGGGCAGTAGATGATGTATCTTTTGATGTCAGGCATGGTGAAGCCATCGCTGTAGTTGGCGAAAGTGGATGTGGAAAGTCTAGCCTGATGAAGACGATCCTGGGGTTGTACAAACCAACAGAGGGTCACGTGGTGTATGAAGGCCAAGACTTGGGCATGATGAATTCCAAGGTTTTAAAATGGTATCGCACACAGGTAGGTTATGTACAGCAAGACCCTTATGGTGCTCTGCCGCCTTTTATGAGTGTCCAGCGCATTCTGTCTGAGCCCCTCATTATTGGTGGGGTCAAGGATAAAGGTGAAATATCCGATCGGATAAATAAGGTGATGACAGAGGTCAAAATGACCCCGGTCAGTGATTTCCTGACCAAATTCCCCCACATGCTCAGTGGCGGTCAGCAGCAGCGTATGGTCATCGCGCGTGCGATGATCATGAACCCCAAATTCCTGGTGGCTGACGAGCCCGTCTCGATGCTCGACGCGTCTGTGCGGGTGGAGATCCTGAAGCTGCTCCGTGGCTTACAGGAATCTTATCACTTGTCAGTGATTTATATCACCCATGATCTCTCCACAGTTCGCTATTTCTCGGAGCGTGTCTTCGTCATGTATGCTGGCAAGATCATTGAAAAATCAACCATCCTTGATCTGTTGCGTAACCCGCTCCACCCTTATACTGTTGCATTGCTGGCGGGTACTTCAGAGCCTGATGCCAAAAACGCAACCACCTACAAGGAGGTGCCCCCCGGAGAACCCCCCAGCCTGGTCAACCCTCCGCCAGGATGCCGCTTCCACCCCCGTTGTTCTAAGATGATTCAGGGTTTGTGCGAGATACAGGAACCTCCAGACTATAATATCGAACCCGAACATACCGTGTTATGTTGGTTATACAAATGAGAACGATCCGTGGTGAATATCTCATCCTGATTGGTTTTGGATTGGTCCTAATAGGAGCTATCCTGCCTTTCCTGATGATAATGCACACAATTAAGTCAACCCTCTTTCTTAACTTTTTCTCCTACATCGTTTCTGTGGCAGGATTATTCCTGGGTATCGTGGGAAGTGCTTATTTGGTACAAGATCGCAGGAGAAAAAACAGGGACTTGCCCCCCCCGATGGATCCTCCGCCCGACGATCATCACGATTGGTAGCTGTTACACCGGAACATAAACGAACTTTTATTACTCTGAAGAGTAAATAATATATACATCATCGAGACCCGTTTTCATATGATGATTTACAGAAGGCGGGTTTCATGTTTAAACTGATATACCCGACGATATTATTAATATGGAACCATCCCCGGAAAAACCCGCTACCAGCACCATCTCCAGGGTTTTAAAGTATGTAACCATAAGGGCAATCACCCTCTTTCTCGTGTTTTCTGTGGGAATATTCCTTGCCATTGTCGTCATCAATTATGGGGGCTATATTGATAATATTCACAGGGCCGATATAGGCGAATCACTTAGTTTTATTTCGTTGAGCATGCCAGGCGCAACGATAGAAGAAATTGCTCAAGCCACTGAAGAGGCTCGAATAGCGATGGAGGATGCCTACGGTTTGAATAAGCCATTTCTACTACGCTGCATAAAATGGTGGTACCAAACCATGACCTTTGACTGGGGGCAAACATACCAATTTGGAATTGCTGGTTTCGATGCCGGTAATAAAGATGTGACCAAAGTCGTCCTCGAGCGCTTGCCATATACACTCTTGCTGGCTGGAGCGACCAATTTTCTGTTGTTTTTTGCCAGTATGTACGCAGCACTCAGTCTGGCCAAAAAGAATGGTAGTTTTTTGGACCGTCTGGCTGTTACGCTCTCACCGCTATCGGCTATACCGAACTGGGTTTATGGGATCATCTTGACCGTAATCTTTGCTGGAGCACTGCACCTGCTGCCTTTCAACGGTCTTTACGATACCTTCCCACCCGCAACTAAATTGGGATATATCCCCATTGTACTTAAACACATGGTCTTGCCCGTATCGGCCATCTTTTTGGGTATGTTTTTTTCAACCTTATATACCTGGCGGACATTCTTCCTGATCCATTCCGGGGAGGATTATCTGGAACTGGCAAAAGCCAAGGGTGTGCCTGGCAGGAGCATTGACCGCCGCTATGTGCTAAAACCAACCCTTCCCTATATCATCACCAGCTTTATGATTTTGATAATTACATTCTGGCAGGGGATAATAGTCCTGGAAGTATTTTTTGACTGGCCTGGTCTCGGACAGCTTTTCATGATTTCTATTGGTAAGAAAGAGATGTCGGTGACCATCGGTATCGTGACCGTATTTGCCCTGTTGTTGGGATTTTCCGTCTTTATGCTGGATATCATCTACTCGTTGGTTGATCCTAGGGTAAGAATAGATAGCAATGGTCAAACCATGAGGCCGGTCAAACAACAGAAGAGCCTTTTTCAACTTATATCGTTGAGGAACTTGATCCAGTTTTCACGTGACCTCTGGCAGAAAATTGTCACCGCCGGTAAAAGCCTACCAGCCTTGCCCGGACAACGTTACCTGGTTTCGTCAAGGCGTACCCGCGAAACATGGAATGGATGGAAACCAGTGTTTATAACCCAGGCAGGCGTGATGGGCGGGACCGCTTCTATTGGGTATTGCCCTTACCTGAAATTGGAGAATAAGCGCGGGCAGGTTCTCCAGGCACCACCCAACCGCTGCCGTTGTTACGTGCACGGTCGTCCCGAGAGAGTCGGGAATGCCTTCCAGGCAAATGTTTGCCGAGCGGAAGCCTACCTTGGTTGCTCGCGATTGATACCCAGTACATACCGCATCAAACAGGAACAAGCCGGTGTATATCCTACTACTCAGGAAACGGTTTTGCATAAAATGACCAGCGGTTTGAATCCCACGGTGCGTGAATTCTTCCGTTATCCAATGGCAGTAGCAGGCATCCTGATTATTTTTGCTCTGGTTGGTCTATCAGTCTATACCATGATTGCTATCCCTTATAAAGAGGCAGTTGCCCGTTGGGCTCCGATGACCGAAGAAAAAAATCTGGTCCCCAAAAATGCTCTGCCTGCTTGGGTGAACTTGTTCAGGAAGAACCCTCTTCCTCCAACGATTGTCCAAGACAGTGCCGCCGGAGAAGCCTCCAAGGTGCTTACTGCTGACACTCATGGAATGATGAATGAGACCATTACATATACCATCGACTACCCCTACGGAGATTTCCCGCGGGATATACTGATCGTTTTCGATGCGCAGTATGAAAAGAAGCCCTTTGTCATTTTGACATGGATTACGCCGGATGGCAGAGAATTCAAATTGGGGAACTTTTCTGTAGTATCCACCCAAAGGTATCTCGCCTCTGATGCGATTCCCCGTAAATACCTTACCGATGAAGCTGTCCAAAGTCAAGGGGTGTTGGGGGTGGGGGGGTCTCGAGAGGTGCAAGTCCTTTTTACGAATCCATCGGCAGGAGAGTCAACCTCCCCACTCAAGGGAACTTATAAGCTTCGGATCGATACAACGCTATTTGATGAGAATTCCAACTTGGATGCGAAGCTCATCCTTTACGGTCAAGTCTATGGGTTGGCAGGTACCGACGACTTACGCAGGGATTTAATGGTGCCATTGTTATGGGGAATACCGGTCGCCCTCGCATTTGGACTCTTAGGCGCAATTACCACTGGGGTCCTTGCAATGATGATTGCAGCTGTTGGTGTTTGGTATGGAGGCTGGCTCGATAATATGATCCAGCGGCTCACCGAGATCAATATGATCCTCCCGACATTGCCCATTGCCATTACCATATATTACCTGTACTCGAAGAGCATCTGGATGATCCTCGGGGTGATCATTATCCTGAGTATTTTTGGCTCGGCCATCAAGACCTACCGGTCGGCTTTTTTACAGGTAAAAGAAATGGGGTACATTGAAGCCGCCCAAGCCTACGGTGCCAGCAACTGGCGCATCATCCGCCATTACCTGCTTCCTCGTATTATCCCTCTGCTCATCCCACAACTGGTTATTCTGGTGCCTACCTACGTGTTCTTCGAGGCAACCCTGGCTTATTTGAATATTAGTGATCCCTATCTTCCCACCTGGGGAAAGGTAATTTATGATGCGCTTACTAGAGGAGTTTACCATGGCTACTACTACTGGGTGCTGGAGCCTGTTGCCATGATCGTGCTCACCGGACTTGCCTTTGCAGTGGTAGGTTTTGCACTCGATAGCATCCTCAACCCAAGGTTGAGAAATATTTAGTCAAGTATCACGCCCGGTCCATCCCGGTGTTCCTGAGCTCCAACCGGCTGGTTTCCACGTAAAACAGATGCTACAGCTATCACCTGCTCTGCGCGTTGCCTGCTGGCGGGTGGAATAGGCGATAAAACGGAGTAATATGACCTTCGAGGATTATTCTTCAGTAGGGGCTCGGCATGCCGTGCCCCTACACCCGTTTTTTTCACTAACTTTTCCAATTTTAAAACCATGATAGAATGAATCTATCATGAGTCCGTATCGAGTTCTGGTGGTTGAAGATAACCACGAAGTCCGGCGCATGGTCACTGCCAGCATTAAGACGCTCGGTGATGAGATCGAGGTGCTGGATATGCCTTCCGCGGAAGAAGCCCTGTTCATCGGCACTTCCCAACCGCTCGACCTGGTGGTATTGGATATTCGCCTGCCCGGTATGTCTGGTCTGGATATGGTCCCCAGGCTGCGCAAGCGTAAACCTGGGACGAAGATCATCCTGGTGACAGGGGTCGATGATGTCGAGGTGCGCCAACAAGTATCCGAGGTTGGTGTGGACGCATTCTTCTTCAAGCCCATCGATGTCACTGCCTTCCTGGAAGCGGTAAAGCGCTGTTTGGAGTTCACCGAGGGATCTACCAATTCACCATCCAGGGCCTCAGATCAGGCTCCTGCCGCCACACTACCCGCACCATCAACAAGCGGCCCATCCGAGGTAGGTGGGGTTGTGGAAGTCACCCAGGCTGAACAACCCTCTACGCTTTACGATCGAATGCTTGACCTGAAGAAGCAGATCAAGGCTGTGTCTGTCCTCCTGGTGAACAGCGCCGGACAGATTGAAATTGAGGCCGGCAGTGCTACCGATATTTCAACCGGTTCCCGGCTGCTCTCCGCATTAATGCATGCCTTCCGCGCCAGTCTGCAGGTATCCCAGGCTATGGCGAAGGGTACCAACGAGAGCTTGCAATATTTCGCCGCTCCCCGGCAGTGCATCTACGTGGCGCCGGTCGGGATGAACCACACCCTGTTCGTGGTTACCGCCGGCTATTTCGGTCCTGATAAGTTAGGCATGATCTACCACACCATCCATCTGGCTGTCCACGACCTTCAGGTCGAGCTCGCCAAGGAATTAGCTGAGCGCAAGGAGCCTCTGCACCGCTGGGGAGGCTTACCCGCTGTCACTGTCGATACAGAAACCCTTGCCCGGGTGGATGGCATGTTCTCGCAGGCCTCCAAATCCGGCACCAGGGAGAATGCCGACGGCTTCTGGGAAACACAGGGAGAAACTAGTCCCCCGGATGACTCCACCAGCAAGGAAGTGCTTACATACGACCAAGCCCGCCATCTCGGTCTGGCGCCGGACGACGATCAGGCTGGTTAGCATCCGACCTTAAGTGTGCCCCGCCTGAGCGGATTAGCTCAAAAATATGATAAAATACCACTCGCCCTGAAAACCGGGCGTGAACATTGGGGCATGGTGCAATGGCAGCACAGCAGACTTTGGATCTGCTTATTCTGGTTCGAGCCCGGATGCCCCAGCTGGTTACCTTTGAGACATCTGGTATGATTAACGCAAAGTTACCTGGGATGGTCAGCACTCGCTGCTGACGCCCACACGGCTTTGCGTTTTGCTATCATGGAGGGATGATGAACCTTTCCGCCGTTATCCTTGCCGCCGGGCAAGGCACGCGCATGAAATCCAACCTACCCAAGGTGCTGCACCAGTTATTGGGCAAGCCCATGGCCTGGTATACCCTTGAAGCTGCCCGGCAGGTTAACGCGCTTAAACCGGTGATGGTCATCGGGCACGCCGCCGGTCAGGTGCGTCAGGTGCTGGGTGATCAAGCCGAGTACGCCCTCCAGGAGCCCCAGCTGGGCACCGGGCACGCCGTGATGCAAGCCGAATCGCTGCTCAGTGGCCGATCTGACCTGGTGCTCGTTCTGTATGCTGATATGCCCCTGCTCACCGCTGACACGCTTCAGCAGCTCGTGGAGCTTGCCCGCTCGCATGCGGATCCCATTTCAATGCTGACGGTCACTGCGGCTGAGACGCGCGGCTTTGGTCGTATCCTCCGCGATTCGAGCGGGCAGGTGTGCGCGGTGGTCGAAGAGGCTCAGGCCACTTCAGAGCAGCTGGAAATCCACGAGCTCAACCCGGGTGTGTACTGCTTCCGCTCAGAGTGGCTCTGGCCGGCACTCAAGCGCATCACCCTCTCTCCCAAGGGTGAGTATTACCTCACCGACCTGGTGGGCATGGCAGTCGCTGATGGTCATGTCATCCATACCATCACCATCGGTGATCCGGACGAAGTCATCGGTATCAACACCCGTGTTCATCTGGCACAGGCTGAAGCCTTGCTCAAGCAGCGCATCAACCGCCACTGGATGCTCGCCGGAGTGACCATGATCGACCCCTCCAGCACCTACATCGAGCCGGGCGTCACCCTGGGGCAGGATACCATCCTGTGGCCCGGCACCTACCTGCACGGCACTACTCGGGTTGGGGCTGGCTGTGTAATCGGTCCTGATACCATCATCACCGATACCCAGGTGGGCGACAATTGCACGCTGCTCGCCTCTGTGCTCGAATCTGCCCTGGTCGAAGACCATGTGGAAATGGGTCCTTTCTGCCACCTCCGTAAGGGCGCCCATCTCTCCCGCGGGGTGCACATGGGTAACTTCGGTGAAGTCAAGAACTCCACCCTTGGTCCAGGCGCCAAGATGGGGCACTTCTCCTATTTGGGAGATGCCACCGTCGGCGCCGATGTTAATATTGGTGCCGGCACCATCACTTGCAACTTTGATGGCACCCACAAGTTCTCCACCGAGATCGGTGAGGGTGCTTTCATCGGCTCCGACACGATGCTGGTGGCACCTGTGAAGGTTGGGGCTGGTGCCAAGACCGGCGCCGGTGCCGTCGTCACCAGGGATATTCCGCCCAACTCGTTGGCGGTGGGGGTGCCCGCCAGGGTGGTCAAAGAGTTTAAGAAGTGAACCCTTACCTGGTTGTCCTGGGTCTGCTGGTCTTGTTCTGCCTTGACCTGTTCACCATCGCCTTCCGCGCCGCCCTGCTGAACGCCAGCCTGGCGCGCTTGCTTTCACTCCGCGAGGAGATGGAGAAGGAGGTCAACCGGGCCGTCAATCTGCTGCATGCCCCCCAGGAATGGCTGGCAGCCAGCAACTTGCTTCTCTTACTCACCCGTTTCTTGGGTGCCAGCCTGCTTCTGGCGCTGTTCTTCCCGCCCAACCTGGCCTTCTCATCCATGGTGATGATGCTCGGCGTCCTGCTCCTGGCTGCGGTGCTGGTGTTCTGGTTTGAGTGGGCGACTGAAGCCATCATCACCCGCCACCCTGAAATCTGGGCCATGCGCCTGGCGCCCTCCGTAAGAGTCACCACCGCCATCCTTTCACCACTCCTGCTGCTGCCGCTGGCTTTCAGCCGTAGAAGGGGCGAAGCCCAGGAACCGCTGCCCACCGTCACCGAAGAGGAGTTGAAGAGCATGGTCGATGCCGGGCACGAAGGCGGCGTGCTGGAAGGCGATGAGCGCCAGATGATCTACTCGATCTTCGAGCTGGGTGATACCCTGGTGCGCGAGATCATGCTGCCCCGCATCTACATCACCGCCCTTGACATCTCCACCCCCCTGCAGGAAGCGGTGGATGAGCTGATCAAGTCGGGGCATTCACGCCTCCCGGTGTACGAGGAGTCGGTGGATAATGTCCTGGGTCTCTTATACGCCAAGGACCTGCTTAAGATATGGCGCAAGGGCGACAAGATCGAATCTCTCCGCAGCCTGCTACGCCCCGCCACCTTCGTCCCCGAGGCCAAGAAGGTGGATGAGCTTTTGGAGGAGATGCAGTCGGGCCACGTGCACATGGCCATGGTGGTCGATGAGTACGGCGGTATTGCCGGGCTGGTCACCCTGGAAGACATCTTCGAGGAGATCGTCGGTGAGATTCAGGATGAGTACGACCAGAGCGAAGAAGCCCCTTATGTGCAGGCGGGTGACGGCGAGTACGTCTTCCAAGGTAGGGTGGACCTGCGAGATTTCAATGAGGTAATGGGCAGCCAATTACCCACCGAAGAGACGGAGACTCTGGGCGGTTTCATCTACGAGCAGGTGGGGCGGGTGCCCACCAGCGGCGAGAGCCTACAGGTGGGTGATATCCACCTGACCATCGAGCAGGTGACCGGGCGGCGCATCCGCAAGGTGAGAGCCAAGAAGGAGCCCGAAGCGAACCTGGAGGAGGAGCAGGATGGTGACAAAACTGACGGATGAGCTGCGCAGCCAACTGATCACACTGGCGCAGGAAGCGCGCTTGCGAGCCTATGCCCCCTACTCGAACTACCCGGTGGGAGCTGCTCTGGTGACGCCCTCGGGTAAGTTCTTCACCGGCTGCAACGTGGAGAATGCCGCCTACCCCACCAGTCTGTGCGCCGAGCGCGTGGCTGTCTTCAAGGCTGTGTCTGAAGGCGAGCACAAGTTCGCTGCCATCGCCGTGGTCACCAGCAACGGCGGCACTCCCTGCGGTTCCTGCCGCCAGGTGCTGGCGGAGTTCGGGCTGGATACCGTGGTGCTGATCGCCGACGCCGACGGGAAGCTGCACCAGGAGACATCGGTCGCCGAGCTGCTGCCCGGTGCCTTCGGTCCCGGCGATTTGGGGAAGCAAGTGTAGGGGCGCTGCAACGCAGCGCCCAGATTGTTTGCTCCTCCCCGTAGAGACGCAGCATGCTGCGTCTCTACCGTTCTGACTGCATTATAGTACCGTGATCTACCGTTCATCATGCCGGATCACCCAGTCCACTCGAAGGAGCCTTATCCCGAGGCACGAGGGATCGCCGGGTCCGATTGATCTCCCGTAGCGGCGACCCATCACGATAATCCTCGGTCTGGTTTACCCATCGAATATTGCTATCCATGATTTCATTTTTCGTAGGGCGGGTCGCCCTTCCGCTCTGTTCCAGCCTAGCGGATTACCGCTTATTTGTAGGAACGTGCGATTGCTGAAATCGAGCCGGGTTTGGGTAATGTTTTTGTCTGGTTTGTTGTAGCGGTTGATTTCGTTACGCGTGTAGAGATGCCCTGCTGGGGCGTCTCGGTGATGCCAGTTGTTACCCTACGCTTTCCTTAAATCTTCTTAAACCCCTTGTGGATTAGAACTCATGTGCTATAATTAGACTGTAATTACTCACCGCGTTCATTCATCACGGATCGTCAGACCATTGAATTTCAGGAAATCGAATACACTTAAACTGTCATTGCGAGAGACGGGCGTCTTCTGGCATATCCAATCTTACGTATATACCCGGATAGCTCGACATGGCAATCTGCTCTTAGTAATAATCATAATCTACCGATATCCTGGATTCCGGTGAGTAATTACATCTAGACTGCCTACAAATGTTGATATGGTGATTTCCCATATCAATTAAGTCAGTCGTATACCGGTTGATCTTTCTGGTACAGTGGTTACTTAGACTGTACCAAGTTGAATGGTGGTATCGGTAATTAAGGCAGTAGTATACCGGTTGGTTTTTACCGGTAGAAGTGTCCTTCTTCCACATCGGTCAGTGTTCTCCTGTATCGGTTTATCTGAACTGATGTCAGGGCCTAACAACTCACCGCTTCTCCGTTTTATGGGTGTTTATGGCTTCAAGTAGGTTGGGGCTACCCGTATTGTTTTCCTACCGGGTTGAGGCGTTTTTGGCCGAAATCCAACGATTCCCTCACCGTTTTCTGAGGCAAACATGAAGAATGCGTTAGATGTATTGCTCATTAACTTCTCCCCTAAAAACGCTTTTTTGTTTTTGGGGGAGGTTTGGAGGGGGGTGATTAATCACATCAGTGAATATCTGTCCAGGCTGATTTTTACCTGTAAGGGCTTAAATACTCACCCATATAATGAATACTCGAATTAATCCGCCCATCGCCCAGTCCTTACCTCAATACTCCTCCCCTAAAAACATGCTTTTTTATAGCATGTTTTTGGGGGAGGCGGGAGGGGGTGAGTATTTACATGACAATGCATCTTTATTAACTCACCCGCACCTCGTTAAAAGATATTCGTTTCGCTTCGTTTTATTGAGGTTCGAACAGGCTTTCAGCTCATCTTCACCATTTGTCACGCCACTTCACCGCTCCCTGGCTCACCAGAATTGTTTTGATTTAAATTTTTATTGAAACAATTCCTCTTATAGGCGGAAAATAATGCACCGTGTTGACAGCGATGCTGAGTACCATTATTATTACATCTTCAGTTGACATCAATCTAGCCCTACCAGGAGGAGTTATGAGTAACATATCCGAAGCTGAAGTCACCGCACGTGTCGAAACCTTATTGGGGCGCTTGAGCCTCGAAGAGAAGGTCGGGCAGCTCACCCAGATTGCGGGTGCGCCATTCTTCCCCGGTCCGGAGCCCGCAGACGTCATCCGCAAGGGTGGAGCCGGCTCGGTCCTCTGGCTCAACGATACCCAACAGTTCAATGCCCTCCAGAAAATCGCCGTCGAAGACAGTCCGTCGAAGATCCCCCTGCTCTTTGCCCTCGATGTCATCCACGGTTACCGCACCATCTTCCCCGTGCCCCTGGCGATGGCCTCCTCGTGGGACCCGTCGGTTGCCGAACGGGCGCAAACCGTTGCCGCCAGGGAGGCCCGCGCCGCAGGTCTGCACTGGACCTTTGGTCCCATGCTCGACATCGCCCGTGATGCCCGCTGGGGTCGCATTGTCGAAGGCGCCGGCGAAGACCCATTCCTGGGTGCTGCCATGGCCGCCGCCCAGGTCAGAGGCTTCCAGGGGTCGTCTCTCGGTGCACCCGACCACGTCCTGGCCTGCGCCAAACACTTCGCTGGTTACGGCGTGGCCGACGGTGGTCGCGACTACGATTCGGTCTACGTGCCCGAGAACTTATTGCGTAACGTCTACCTCCCTCCCTTCCAGGCTGCCGTAAATGCCGGCGTTGGCACCTTTATGAGCGCCTACATGGACCTCAACGACGTCCCTGCCAGCGGCAACCGCTTCCTGCTCCACGACGTCCTGCGCAGCGAGTGGGGCTTCGAAGGCTTCGTCGTCAGTGATGCCTTCGCCGTCGGGAACCTGGTCATTCAAGGCTTCGCCCGTGATGGTCGCGACGCCGCTTTCCGCGCCCTGAGCGCCGGCTTGGATATGGATATGGCCAGCAACACCTATGCCGATCACCTCGCCGCGCTGGTCAATGACGGCACGCTCAAGCTGGCTGACATCGATGCCGCCGTGCGGCGCATTCTCGCCATCAAGGTCCGAATGGGCCTCTTCGAGCAGCCGTACACCGACGAGGCAAAGCTGGCGCAGGTCCTCGCCCAACCCGAGCACCGCACGGAAGCGCGCCTCGTCGCCCAGCGCTCGATGGTACTGCTCAAGAACGAAGGCGGGCTCCTACCGTTGGCGAAAACGCTCAAAAATGTGGCTGTCATCGGTCCCCTGGCTAACTCGCAGGAGGCCACCGAGGGTTCGTGGATGGTGTTCGGTCATACACCCGCTGCCGTCACCGTCCTGGAGGGCATCCGCCTCAAACTGCCTGGAGCGATCGTCGCTTATGCCCCTGGTCCCTTCATCCGGCGTGATATCGCCTCGTTTTTCGATGACATGCTCCCCGGAACCAAAGTGCCTGAACAGACGCCTGAGCAGGCTGAGGTTGCTTTCCAGGCAGCCCTAGCCACCGCGCGCAGCGCGGAAGTCGTCGTGATGGTGCTCGGAGAGAACGCCGAGATGGCTGGTGAGGCTGCTTCGCGCGCCTCGTTCGATTTGCCCGGTCGCCAGGAAGAGCTGCTCGAGGCGGTCATCGCCCTGGGCAAGCCTGTGGTGCTGGTCCTCTTGAACGGCCGTCCTCTCAGCATTGGCTGGGCGTCCGAAAATGTTCCTGCCATCCTTGAGGCCTGGGAACCCGGCACTGAGGGCGGTAACGCCATTGCCGACCTCCTGTTCGGAGATGCCAACCCGGGCGGCAAGCTGCCCGTCACCTTCCCGCGCAAAGCCAGCCACGCACCCCTTTACTACGCCCGCAACCTCACCCACATGCCTGAAGGCAGCCCAATGTACCGCTCGCGCTACTGGGATGGTCCGGTCACACCGCTCTATCCCTTCGGTTTTGGTCTTAGCTATACCACCTTTTCGATCGACAACTTGAATGTCTCCTCCTCGCAGCTGAAGCTGGGCAGATCTCTTGCTGTGACCGCCGACGTGACCAACACGGGCAAAGTTGAGGGTGACGAAGTCGTGCAGCTGTACATCCATCAGCAGGCTGGCTCTGACTCGCGTCCGATGCGTGAGCTGAAGGGCTTTGAGCGTCTCACGCTCAAGCCTGGTGAAACGAAGACGGTCACCTTCCATCTTGGTCCCGCTGAGCTGGGCTACTGGAGCACCAGCGCCGGCAAGTGGGTCCAGGATGCGGCGACTTTCGATATCTGGGTCGGCACCGACTCTTTAGCCACCCTTCACGCCGAGTTCGCCGTGGTCCGCTGATAGCACAGGCAGGGTAGAGACGTCTCATTGGGGCGTCTCTACCTAACCCAACTCCGAATAAAACGACCCCCTCAGGTCTCCCAAGGTGTTGGCTTTATATACTACTTACACCCGGGGCTACGCTGATGGATATCATCCACAGAAACTCAAACCCGATGCCATAGGCACTGCCAACCACTCAAGGAGCTGCCAGACTGCAAATATGTAAAAAAACACATTGCAAACTTTTAGTCTGTGTGCTAAACTTATACTGGCGTTTAGCCACCCTATATCCTAAACCCAAAACGAGAAGAGGAGAGATTGTATTATGAAGAAACTATCATTTCTAGTGGCAGTTTTGATAATTGCCTCCGTGCTGCTTTCAGCATGCGGCGGGGCAGCCACAACCGCGGCTCCAACCCAACCACCAGCCCCAACCGCGGTTCCACCCACAGCTGCACCCACAGCTGTACCATTCAAAGTGGGCTTCGTCACCGATACCGGCGGTATCAGCGATAAAAGCTTCAACGAGACCCAATGGAACGGTGTCGTCGCTGGCTGCAAGGAATTTGGCTGCGAAACCAAATATATTGTTTCCAACTCAGATTCTGACTATGTTCCGAACCTGACCACGTTTGGCGCAGAGGGCTACCAGCTGGTGCAGGCAGCTGGCTTCTTCCTGGGTGATGCCCTTGCTAAGGTTGCCCCTCAGTATCCCGACACGAACTTCACCATATTCGACTACTCCTATGACCCATGCATCCCCAACGTCATGGGACAGGCTTTCAAGACCGACCAGGCAGGTTATCTGGCTGGTTACCTGGCAGCCGGCATGACTAAAACCGGCAAGATTGGTACCTTCGGTGGAGCAAAGATCCCGACCGTGACCATCTTCATGGTGGGCTTCCAGGCAGGCATGGAAGCTTACAATGCAGCCCATGGCACGTCTGTTACCCTGCTCGGCTGGGATAATGCCACCGGTGAAGGTGTCTTCACAGGTGATTTCCAGGACCAGGTCAAGGGTAAGGAAGCCACTCAATCGCTGTTCGATGAAGGCGCAGATATCTTCATGCCCGTTGGTGGTCAAATCGGTATCCCCGGCTTTGACGTGGCACGCGAGCGCGGTGGCTACGGCATCTGGGTGGACACGGATGGCTACGTTTCGCTGTCAGGTGTCCAGGATGTCATCCTGACCAGTGTTATGAAGGTCATGGATGTCTCTGCCGCCGCTGTGATTGGTGACGTGGCCGAGAACAAATTCCAAGGCTGCACCAACTATATTGGTGACTTGCCGAATGGTGGCGTGGGGATTGCACCTTATCATGACCTTGATAGCAAGGTTCCCGCAGACCTAAAAGCCGAGATTGAGACCCTCAAGGCGAAGATCATTTCCGGTGAGTTGGCAGACACTGGCTGTATCTCGACCCCAGACTGGTGCCCCGCTGGACTGTACAAATAGTACAAGGATAATATTCGATAACCTTTGTCAGGCGGTGCTATTATTGCACCGCCTGACACCTAATTCCAGATTCTCGTGAAGTCTCCTTCTCTACGGTCAGTATGAAATAAGGAGAATGCTATGCCGCCTGTATTAGAGTTAAAGGGTGTAACCAAAACTTTTCCCGGCGTCCTGGCCAATGACCACATCGATTTAAAGCTTGAGCAGGGGGAAATCCTGGCTTTGCTCGGTGAGAATGGCGCAGGCAAAACTACCCTGATGAACATTCTGTACGGCTTATATACCCCGGACGAAGGCGAAATTATTATTCGGGGCAATAAGGTTGTGATTCACGATCCCCGCGATGCGATTGATCTCGGCATTGGTATGGTACACCAACACTTTATGCTGGTGCCTGTTTTTACGGTCACCGAGAATGTGATGCTTGGGATTGAGAAGACCAAGGCAGGTATCTTCTTAGATCGTGAGACTGTGGCCAAGGAAATTCGGGAAATCTCTGAACGGTTTGGCTTAAAGGTCGATCCGAATGCGTTGGTAGAAGATTTGCCTGTTGGCTTGCAGCAACGTGTGGAAATCATCAAGGTTTTGTATCGCCATGCAGATATTCTCATTCTTGATGAGCCCACTGCGGTGTTGACCCCTCAAGAAGTTGAAGATTTGTTTAAGGTGATTCACTCGCTGGTAGAGCAGGGCATATCCATCATTTTTATTTCACACAAGTTGAATGAAGTTCTGGAAATTGCCAATCATATCACTGTGTTACGCCTTGGAAAGGTGGTGGGTACGACCACACCCGATGAGGCGACTCTCAAATCGCTGGCCAGTATGATGGTCGGTCGTACTGTCTTGCTGACTGTAGAAAAAGCACCGGCAAAGCCTGGGGAAGTTGTACTTGAAGTATCAGATTTAAGCGTCCTGGATGATCGCAAGTTAGAAGTGGTCAAATGCATTGATTTCCAGGTAAGGGCGGGTGAAGTGCTGGGGGTGGCGGGTGTGCAGGGCAATGGCCAGACCGAGCTGGTGGAAGCTCTGACCGGTCTACGCCCCTTCAAACGAGGAAAGATTGGCTTCCTGGGTCAACCGCTTAAAGATGTTTCCCCCCGCAAAATACGGGAGATCGGTTCAGCCCATGTGCCTGAAGATCGCCAGCGCGATGGATTGGTACTATCATTTACCGTGGCAGATAACCTGGTGCTGAATACTTATTATGAAGCACCGTTTTCCAAAGGCATGAACCTGCAACAAGCTGAGATTGATAAGGCAGCCAGGGAGCGCGTGGAATTATTTGATATTCGTACTCCCAGCATTTCAGTGCCGGTTTCGAACCTGTCTGGAGGCAACCAGCAAAAGGTGATCGTGGCACGTGAGTTCTCGCGTCCAATCAAGCTGCTGGTAGCTTCACAACCCACACGCGGACTGGATGTCGGCTCTATAGAGTATATCCACAGCCGTATCATCCAGAAGCGCGACGAAGGGTGCGCCATTTTATTGGTTTCGACGGAGCTGGATGAAATCCTGTCGTTATCAGACCGGATCGCGGTAATATTTGCCGGCAAAATCCTGGCAATCGTAAATGCTGAAGATGCCACCCGGGAACGGCTGGGTTTGTTGATGGCCGGTGTCGTGGAGGGTACGCAGCCAGAATTGCCTGCGGTAGAACAAGCAAGTTAAAATCTCCTACAAGGGACAGGAGGCAGCTTTGAGCGATCAGCCCGAAAAAACTCAACAAACTCCCACTCCACCACCAGAGAAGCGATCTTTAATCCAGCGCATCTTTGTGCGTCGAGGTGTAAGGGATACAGTCCTGATCCCGATCCTGGCAATCTTTACCGCCATGCTAGTGGGAGGGGTGATTATTGCTATATCCACCCCGGAAGTTAGAGATGCCTGGCGACAATTCTTCCAGGCTCCCTGGGAAGCCATCAAGATCACCATCGAGACAGTCTGGAATGCCTATGCGGCCTTGTTTGTAGGCGCTTTTGGCAGCCCCACAGAGATCATTAATGGATTTAAAGTCTGGATTCAAACTGGAGTTTCACTGCCTCTGCTGAGGGCGCTCAGGCCGATTGGGGAGAGCCTGATGCTTACTACGCCATATATCTTTGCTGGTCTGGCAGTGGCTCTGGGTTTCCGAGGCGGATTATTCAATATTGGTGCCGAAGGTCAGATCTTTGTGGGTGGTTTGGCAGCCGCTTTTGTAGGCTATGCGATTAAAGGTTTGCCTTGGTTCATCCACTTGCCATTAGCCCTTTTGGCTGCTATTCTGGCAGGAGCAATATGGGCAGCAATCCCTGGTTTCCTCAAAGCCCGCTTTGGAGCGCATGAGGTGATCAATACCATTATGATGAATTACATTGCGTTCCGATTGGCTGATTACCTCTTACAAGGCCCAATGTCCAGGCCAGACAGGATGCCAATCACCCCGGATGTATTACCATCTGCCTGGTTACCTACTTTACTTCCAGCACCCGTGCGTGTCCATTTGGGCTTAATTATCGCTTTAATTATGGCATATGTGGTTTATTGGTTCCTGTGGAAGACACCGAAGGGTCTAGAAATTCGTATGGCTGGGGCAAACCCCCGTGCGGCGCGTTACGCCGGCATCCGCATTGCTGTAATCATCGTTCTGACCATGAGCTTGAGTGGAGCCCTGGCAGGCATGGCGGGTGCTAATCAGGTGCTGGGCGTGGAGCACCGCATGGTAAGGGCGTTTTCATCTGGATACGGCTTTGATTCGATCGCTTTAGCCTTATTAGGCAACAGCCATCCTTTGGGAGTGGTGCTCGCTGCTTTTCTGTTTGGTTTCTTGCAAGGTGGAGCGGCGCAAATGCAAGCCACCGTCGGCGTGCCGATTGAGATTATTAAAATCATCCAGGGTTTGATCATCGTATTTGTGGCTGCACCTGAAATCATCCGCAGTCTATACCGGATAAAAACCAGGGAAGAGAGAGAAAAGCTAGTTGCCAAGGAAAGTCAGATTTCATCCTGAGGAGATAACCATGGCAGAAAGTGCATTGACTCAAGCCCAACCCAAGGTGCGTAGCTCGCAAAGCCTGATTGCTGGTAGTATTTCGCTGGTAATCGCCGTCTTGCTCTTCCTATTGGGATTGAACGCTGCAGGAGAGATTTCAACGTTTGTTTTAACCAGCCAACGCGCCGGGGTGACGATTGCGGCTCCAGATTTGGTATTACCAACGGGTATTTCCCTTTTTGTTTTAGCCTTTATTACAGCCGTATTGGGGATCGTTCAAATCGTAACTGGCAATAAAAGAGTATCACTTTTTGTTGGTTTATCAGCCGTTGCGTTGGTGTTTGGATTTCTCATCTGGGCTACCCATGGGAAATCACTGAACTTAACCGGCATGCTGGTTAGCAGCGTAATACGCGCCACGCCCATCGCCTTGGCCGCCCTGGCAGGCATTTATAGTGAGCGATCAGGCGTGGTAAATATTGGTATCGAGGGCATGATGTTGATGGGTGCCTTCGTTTCGGTAGTAATCGCAAGTGTGACACAGAGCTTAATTATAGGAGTGATTGGAGGCATATTGGCTGGCATGGCGATGGGCGCTCTGCATGCTGTCTTATCCATCAAGTATCGGGTTAACCAGATCATCAGTGGAACCGTGTTGATTATCCTTGGGTTGGGGATTACCTCTTATTTGACCCGCCTTTTATTGGATGTCTACCCAGAGCAATTAAATTCACCTCCCGGCGCTATCCCCTCCTTGCAGGTTTTAGCCTTGTGGCGTATCCCAGTTATCGGACCGGTTATATTTAATCAGAGCTCGCTCATTTATCTGTTGTGGGCGATGTTGATAATCACTCAAGTCCTGTTTTTCAGGACCCGCTGGGGTTTGCGCGTACGCTCAGTAGGTGAGCATCCCAAAGCAGCCGATACGTTGGGAATCAACGTCTTCAGGACACGGTATATGAGTGTGTTAATTTCCGGGGCAATCGGAGGTTTGGCTGGAACTTATATCAGCCTTGGCGTAGCCGGGCAGTTTACCGAGGGCATATCATCAGGTAAAGGTTTCCTTGGACTTGCAGCGATGATTTTCGGCAACTGGATGCCTGGCGGAGCTTACCTGGGTGCCTTGATTTTTGGTTTCTTCGACTCCTGGCAGGAAAAATTATCGATTCTACAGATCGGTATCCCCGTAGAATTGCTGGCAATGGCGCCCTATATTGCCACGATGATTGTATTATCTGGGTTTGTGGGGCGTTCGCGGATGCCGGCTGCTGATGGTGAGCCGTACAAGAAGGAATAACTTCCCTTGTTCGAAAATACTTGTCCGCTGAGGTTGACTCAGCGGACTCTTTGGTTTTTCGATCTTCTCCATGAATAACAGCTCACCTTCGACGTAAGCCGAATAGATGTGTATTATTTACACAATTACTCGCCTGAATTGTATCCGGTGGTAATGGCACCGCTTTTCAGACTAGCAGCAATCTGGTTGTTTTTATCCTTTACTTCCTGCGGGATGGCGCTTTCAAAGTCATGGTAGGGTGCCAGACCAGAAGCCCCAAAGTAGTTCCCGGTGGGGAAGGCACCGTTCCCGGCCAGCTTGATGATGTCGAACACCCCCGGGGCAACCATCTTCATGGCACTGGAGATCAGGCAGGGGCGAGCATCGAGGATTGTTTCCCATTGGTCAGTGTCAACGCCGATGCAATACCGATCTTTATAGCTGGCGGTCTCGATAAGAGCACCGTTGCCTGTCTTACCACCTGTCCCAAAGACAACATCAGCGCCATCCTGGATTGCCTCGGAGGCCGTGCCAGCACCCCATCTGGCGTCGGTGGTAGCCATCTCCGAACCGTTGGTGTAATTTGTGGTAATAATTTTGATTTGAGGGTTGATATACTTGGCGCCAGCTTCAAAGCCTTCCTGGAAGGCAATACCCGGGGGAATAGCCTCGGATCCGAAGACACCGGCAATGGTTCCAGTCTTCGTCATCTGGGCAGCCAGAGCACCCGCCAGAAAACCCGACTGATCATCATGAAAAACCAGGCCAACCAGGTTGGGCATAACTTCAGCTTGGTCCTGATTTACATCTACAAAAAAAGTGCCCGCATATTTTTTTGCTGCGTTGGTTGTTGCTTCTATTATCAGGCGCTCCAACGGTTACAATAATGTCGTATCCAGCGTCAACCAGCGTGGCAACATTCTTTTCAAAATCCTTGGCGTCAATGGTCTCGATATATCGCACCTCATTAGCTACCTTCTCACTCTGTGCCATTTCCACGCCCTCCCATGCACTCTGGTTGAATGACTTATCATTGACCCCTCCGAGCCCTGTCACGAGACCAACACATAACACCTCCGCCTTGGGACAATCAGACTCTGTGGTCGTCTGTCTCTGGCAGGCTGCCAATAAAACAATCGCGGTTATGAGGAGAGCCATTACAGAAGACAACTTCGTGTACATATCAATCTCCTCGCAGAGTTATTTGGAAGATCGGGTTAACGCATCACCAAAAGGATACTTATTGTACAGCAAGAAGCATATCGGAAAAAGTTTGATGACAGCCATTCCATTAAGGACTTTGTTCCCCGGTGGTTAAATCCACGCTGGTTCCGATAAACCCGGCTTGCAAGTCAGATAATATCTGCTGAGCTAAATTTTGCTTACCCGGGGTGAAGGTTTGTGGGTTAACCTGCGTAAATTGGATCGGCACCACCAGCGACTGTCCCCCCGGGATGCTGCCATCCAGCAAGCCTGCCACTTGATCTTGAATGAGCGGAATGGGGTCTGTGGTCAGCGAGACGACCCAAGTCGTGCTGGCAGATGGTGCAGGTTCTCCGCTGCTGATGATATTGATCTTCGCATTTGCCAGGATGGATAACATGGCGTCATCGCCTGCACCGGGGTAGACGTAAACCGTCCGCACCTCGTGGTCGACCATATAATTGGCTGCTTCCTGCCATTCCACGCTGGTCGCCGAGGCGGGCAGCTCAAAATACATCGGATACTCGTAGAAAGGCGGGTGGGCTGCCCGGCATAAACCGCAGAAATAAACCTCGCCATTAAGGAAGCCTGTACGGGCAGAACGCCCCTCGACTGTGTCCGAAATGCTGATCACCCCTACACGCCAATCATTCGATAGCATAGCGGCGATCACGCCAGCGATGAAACCCTGCTGGTCAGGGCGACCGCCATCGTTGGCGATTGTGGTCAGGTTGGGGGCTTCTGGTAGACCGGGAATCCCGATCGCGAGGAATTGTGTCTCTGGTGCAGCGGTGATCAATTCCGCTAATCCGGTATCTGGAGGAACGGCTACCACCAGGCGCATCGCAGGCACCAGGTCTTCTACCGTCAGCTGTTGCCTGACCTGCCACTGCAACCCAGCCTGGATGACGATGTCATTCAGGGCAGCCTGTAGGATATCTACCTGCGCCTGGTCGGCTTCCGGGGGAGCCAGCAGCACCGCAAAGGGGGGTTGCGGAGTGGAAGTAGGTGTGATTGTGGGAGTCGGTCTGGTTGTAGCGGTCGGGCTTGGTGCGGCCGTGGCGGAAGGCTTTCCGGTCGGTACAATGCTTCCACAGGCTGCCAGTTGAAGTACCAGGCAGACCAGGGAAAGGACGTAGATTGTGCTGCGAAAATAATGCTTCAAGCGTAGCTGCTCCGACAATATTGTCGGCGCGTATTGTACTACAACGTGGGTGAATTGAGTTATCGGGGTCGGGAACCGTTAAAATCCCTTGGGGTATAATAAGCTCATGATTGAGCTGAACATCCCAGGCCGTGGAATGATCCAGCTGCAGCACCTGGTTTGTGATATCAATGGTACCCTGGCAGTGGACGGGCAACTCCTGGAAGGTGTGAAGCTCAGGTTATCTACTCTGCGCGACCGGTTGACCCTACACCTGCTGACGGCAGACACACATGGGAAACAAGACGTCATTGACCAACGGCTGGGGTTGCTAGCCGTGCGCATCACACCCGGGAATGAAGCCGAACAAAAAGAAAATTATGTCGCCCGGCTGGGTGCTGAAACGGTTGTGGCGATCGGGCAGGGTGCCAATGACGCCGGGATGCTGCGGACTGCCGCCCTGGGCATTTGTGTGCTTTCACCCGAAGGGACAGCTATGGAAACACTGCTGGGGGCAGACATGCTGGCAAGTAACATCTTTGAGGCCTTGGATATCCTCGATAAACCACTCAGGATTGTGGCTACTTTACGTAAATGAGCCTTCCCAAGTCTGAATATATCCCTGATGACCCCGACCTGCTGCCGCCGGCACGGCGTAGGCGCGCCCGCCGCTTGCTGGCACCCCTGGAAGTGGATGAACGAGCCATCGTTCTCGATCAGGTGAGGCGGCGTACTTCACCCAGCTTCGATTTCTTCCTGTTCTCCGTGATTGCCGGGGTCATCTTTAGCGTAGGCATTATGCTCGATTCTCCGGTCGTATTAGTCCTTGGGGCAATATTGGCTCCCTTGATGGCACCGGTAATTGGTCTCTCCCTGGCGACAGTGGTAGGCTCGTATAAATTTTTCGCCCGCAGCCTGGTGGCTTTAGCCATTGGCAGCATCATGGTGTTTGTGGTGGGTTACGGGGCGGGGATCTTGGGGCAGATTTGGGTCCCAACCTCGCTGACCCAGGCTTATTCGAACGCCGAGCTTTCGGTGATCAGCTTCATCGTGCTCACGGTGGGAGCGGTTTTTACAGCCGCGACCATGGCGCACCACGAGCGCAGTCCAGCCGCACCAAGCGTAGCGCTGGCATATACACTGTACCTGCCCCTGATTGCGGCGGGTTTTGGTTTGGGCAGTGGAATGCCACACCTGTTCCCAGATGGTTTGGTCGTTTTCGCCATCAATCTTGCCTGGGGGGTATTGCTTGGAGCGATTACCCTGGCAATCCTGGGCTTCCGCCCGATGACGGTTCTGGGATATACCCTGGGAGGGGTGGTCACTCTGTTCGGGTTGGCTACAATACTTGGCGTAGGTGCTTATTCCACCACATTAGGCTGGTACGGGGTGCCCCTTGCCGTTCCGACCTATACACCCACAGCCACCTCTACACTCACTCCCGTTCCTCCGACAGCAACGAATACCGCCACACCTGTACCGCCAACGCTCACCCCTACAGTCACGTTGACTCCGACGCAGACGCCCACTCCCACTGAAACACCAACACCCACCACAGTGCCGGTGTATGCCCGCATTGGCCCGGAGCAAGGAGCTCTTATCCGCACAGGGATCGGTTTCGATACCCCCATTGTGTACCCACCGGTCATGCAAGGCACGCTGGTACAGCTGCTTGGAGATGCAGTGGATAAAGATGGCTATACCTGGGTCCATGTGCGCGTGATCGAGGACAGCAGAGAAGGCTGGATTCTCGAGTCGCTCCTGCTCATCGCAACCCCAGAGCCCAACTGGTAGGCTTTGAATAAATGAAACAAAGTATTAATGAAAGCAAACCGCCCGCTATTTTGGGAGCAGGCGGTTTATTTTATAAACCTATGCCGGGATTATTGACCTGGTTAAATTTTCTAACTTGGAGGTCTATCGCAGTCTTTAGACTTTGATTTGCAGTGCGACGAGCTTGTCTAGGCTCTGGCTCCAGCCCATTTCCGCTCCAGCCCACGCACCAGCCGCGGCTGGGGAGGCTTTAATCAGCGAGATATGCAGGGTCATTTCGGTTTTGCCACCAGCCTCGGCGAAGGTTACGATACAAAAGGTTTCCAGTTGTGGTTCGCCTTTTTCGTCCTCCATCGCTGTGTTGGAAAAGCTGAACTGGCGAGGCGGGTCGAACTCCAAGAACACGCCTTTTGTGGGCAGATCGATGTCAAAATCGCTGTCCTTCGGACCATGCATCACAATATAGAGCTTTCCGCCTGGTCGTGGATCCACTTCGCAGATCGGGGTGGTAAATCCATAGGGACCCCACCATTTTGCCAGGAGTGAGGGATCTGTCCAGGCTTTGAATACGAGTTCACGGGGAGCATCGAAAGTACGCTTGAGGGTTAATTCTTGTGCCATTTTAAACATCCTTTCTATTTATTTTGTTATCTTTTTCCTGTTCATCTTTGAGGATTTTGTCTAATACATCCAAACGTTGGTTCCATTGCTGTGCCAGCTGCTTCGACCAATCTTCCAATTCCATAACTGCTTCTGGGTTGATCTGGTAGAGGCGCTGTTGGGCATGCTTTTCCATCTTGACCAGCCTGGCCTCACGCAGGACTTTGAGATGCTGGGATATAGCCGGAGGGCTGGCTGAAAAGTTCTCATAGATTTGAGTTGCTGAGAGTTCTCCCTGACTGGAGAGAAGCTCCAAAATTTTACGCCTGGTTGGATCAGCGAGTGCATAAAACATATCCATGTGACATATAATAAACCGTTTACTTAATTAAGTAAATACTTAATTACTTAAGAAATGATTAGTGTTTAAGGAGAAGGTGGCTGCTTAACCATTGGCAAATTGGTCAAAGTCGGACAAAATAAACGCATGTTTACATTTGACTTCGAACGAAACTATTTCACAAACCCCCAGGCTGAGAAGGATAATCGTGACGACTATTACCAGGCGCTGGATGATTTTTCCCGTCTCCGCGGAAAGGTGGCTGCTTCCGCCGAGCAGCTGCTGCATGCACTCCAGCTTTACGAAGATGTGCTGGTGCAATTCATCCGCCATTACACCTACCACTACCTGCATTACGCCGTAAATACCGCGGACGTTACCAGCAAATCCACCTACTCCAGGATGGAGGCAGAGTTCAGTCAACGGACAAGTTTCCTTCAGCCGGAGCTAATTCAAATTGATCCATCAACTCTAAACCAGTTCATTGAAATGCAGCCAGATCTCGCGGCATATCGATTCGCCCTTGAATCTGCCCAGCGTTATCGAGCCCACACGCTCTCTTTGGAAGAAGAAGTGATATTCAGTCGCGCACAGGCGGTCACTGGTGAATGGGAATATGACCTGTACGAAATCCTGGTACAGCGCACCAACTTTGGTAGCGTGAAAACACCCCAGGGTGAGCTGGATGTGTTTAGGCAGCGCATTGCCATTGCCAACCATCCTGACCGTTCTATACGGAAAGCCGGATTTAGAAAGCTATATGCGGGATATGCCTCACAGCAAGATCTTTACGCCTTCACCCTCATAAATCTGGTCACGAAGCGCAATAAGTTAGCCCAATCCCATCATTTTGAAGACGCCCCCAGTGAAGTCTATTTCAAAAGCTATTGGAGCAAGACGGAAGTGACCGGGCTGCTGGAAGAATTAGGGCAGCAGGCTGGCATATACATGCGCTACCAACGGTTGCGCCTCGAGCATGCCAGGAAAAAACTTGGTGTCGAGGATATTAATCTATGGGATATTGGTGTGGGTTCGCCGGACGAGCTACCCCCTCGCTTTACGATTGACCAAGCGGTAGGCAACATCTGCGCGGCTTTATCCCCCCTGGGTGCTGAGTATGGAGCAGAGCTGGCAAGTCTGCTCGACCCTGCCAACGGACGTATGGACATAATGCCTGGCGACCACCGCAAGGCGGGTGGGTTCTCCAAGGGCTTCCCGGGCGTAACCACGGTCTTTTTCAGCCACGGGTATGAAGGGTCTTATAGCGATATGCGTGTGCTGATGCACGAATCAACCCACGCCATCCACCGCCAACTAATGAAAAAACATGCGGTCAGAGCGCTGTTTGCGGACGGACCGCACTATCTATTTGAGTCATTTGCCATCTTTAATGAGCTGTTGCTGGCAGATTACCTCTACCATCAGGAGACCAACCCGGTAAAAAGACAATATTACCTGGAGCAATTTCTGGATGGTAAAGGCATGGCGATATTTTTTATCGCCCAGGATGCTGCCCTGGAAGGAGCAATCTATGAACAAGTTGAACAAGGTAACGTCGCGTCCGCAGATAACCTCGATGCACTGGCGCAGCAGATTATCCCCCGGTTTGATATCTGGATCAACCGGCATGCAGAGTTAAAATTGCGCTGGATTACCAGCCGCCTTTTCTACGAAGACCCTCTTTACGAGATCAATTATGTATATGGATCGCTCCTGGCGCTCAAGTACTACGAAATGTTCATCCAAGCACCAGAACTCTTCGGCAAGAAATTTATCTCCTTATTGGGCAATGGTTTTAACGCCACCCCGGAAGTCTTACTAAGCAAGTTCCTGGGGATCGATCTACTTGATCCCGACCTTCTCACCGGTGCGCTTCGCATCCTCGAAGAGAAGGTCGGGTTATTGGAGCATGAATACTCAAGAGAGGAGCTGGATGCTGGCTGGGGATAAAGACAATTTACGCCAGGAAAATTTCCATTTTACGGATCAAGGCTACAGTTTCCTCAGATAGAACCGGAGGAATGAGCCCCATTGCCCGGCAAGTCAGAAGCTTGAGGGCGGTCACCTCGATCACATCGGTGATATCCGCAGCCCGTCGTAGATTGCTGGCAGCCACCACCAGCCCATGATTTTGCATCAAAACAGCTGGACCGGCACCCAGGGCTTGGGCTACCGAATCACCAAGCTCGTCCGTGCCCGGCGTAATGAAGGGCACCACAGGGATATCCCCCAGGAAGGCTGATTCAAGCGAGATGGGCAGGAATTTAGTCCCGGTGAGCGCCATAAGAGTGGCTTGCGGGGCATGGGTGTGCACCACGGCATTAATTTCAGGGTTGGATCGGTAGATAGCACAATGGACGCGGCGCTCGCTGGAGGCCGAATAATCCGATTCGGCCTTGATATTGCCCTGCAAATCGACCCTCACCAGCATATTAGAGCGCAGGTTCCCCTTGAAGATCGACGATGGGGTAATCCAGATTTCTTCCGGGTTGTCTTCACAGCGGGCGCTGATATTGCCTCCCGTAGCAGTCAGCAGCCGCCGAGCATATAACTCTTCGGAAATTTGAACCACCTGAGCACGGATATCACAATGTTCGTTTTTCGGAGATGTGGACATATCGAAATTATAGTATGAAATGAACAAGCTGATAGATGACCAGGATATCTAAATAAGTATGTTATAGTTTACCAACCGATCTATCCAGCCACAACCACAATAATTACACCAGGCTCGGTTTACTAATACTGCGTTATCATCGATATTAGGAGGTAATCATGTTGGATGTCCAGCCTTATTTGCAAAGAATCGTCGAGCAGTTCGACAATCCGAAGGTTCAAACCAGCCTGAAAGGCTTCACCCGCATAATGCTTTTCCGGTTCACCGATACCAAAGAAGACTGGTTGATCCAGACGGTGGACGGTAAAGAAGCTACCTTGGTAAAGGATAGCCATGCCAACCCCGACCTGACCGTTACCACCACCGCGGAAGTGTTGACCGGGGTGATGGATCGCAGGATCAACGGTATGGCGGCCTACATGCAGCGAAAAATCCAGGTAAAGGGGTCAATGGAAGATCTTATGAAGCTGCAGAAACTGCTCCTATAACGGAGAAACCCGGGGAAATTAAATCCCATGGCTGCATCCACGCTGACAATCGAGAAGCGATCGGTCGGGTTCCTTTTAGGCATGAACACACTCATGCTGGGTGCCAACCTGGTTTGGGTGGCCTACAGTACCATCTTGCTGCCCACATTGGTCGAAAAAGTTGAGACGGTAAATAAAGCGTTAGTAGTTGGATTGATCGGGTTCTTTGGCACGCTGCTCGGGCTGCTGGTCAGCATCCTTTGGGGCATCATCAGCGATCACACCACCAGCAAATTGGGGAAACGCACGCCGGGTATCCTGACCGGAGCACTGATCGCCCTTCCCTTGATAGGACTGCCGGTCCTGATCCTTACGCCAGCTTTACATGCCTTCCTTTTCCCGCTAGCGCTGCCCATCATTCTAATCAGCTATTTTGGGATGCAGTTTTCCACCAATATGAGCAACGGTGCCTGGTGGCCGCTGCTCGTGGATGTGGTGCCGGAAAACCAGCGCGGTATAGCTTCAGGAATTATGGGGTTTCTGACCTTGCTAGGCGGGGCCATCGCTTTCTTGATGGTAACCAGCTTGAATCAGTTCGGGCGAACCGGTGCCGCTCTGTGGCTAATCGGTGGGGTGTTTGCTCTGACGGGGCTGATTAACGCCTGGACGATTAGGGGTAAGGATAAACCGGCTAATACATCCGAGCATATAAACATTTGGAGTGCTTTAACCGAACTATTCACTGTACGTAGGCGTGTTATGGTGTTCTTTTGGCTGGTGCTGGCGATGTTTCTGGCAAACATGGGCTTTAACAGCCTGATGTTTTTTGCGCGTTATTTTTTCCAGACCTATTTCCCTGCCATCAGCCCCGATGCAGCCTTACGTACCATGGGTGGGATCAGCCTGGTGGTGACGATGCTGTCTGCAGTGGGAGCGGGTATTTTATCGGATCGGATCGGCCGGCGTACCATGATTTTATGGGGCGTGATGGTGAGTGGGGTATGCACATTGCTGATGGGTTTTACCGGCAGTTTCACTGTTTTCCTCGTGCTGGTAACCCTGCGCTCGATCGCTACGGGACCGATCGTTGCTACCGCGACTGCATTGGCGAGTGATCTATCTCCGAGGGACGAAGCCGGACGATACATGGCATATAATAACCTCTCAACCGGGCTATCTGCGGGTATTTCAGCCTTAATCTTCGGGGTACTATTAACCAATATGACCCAAACCACCTTTATGCACCTTTTCATCATATCGGCAATCCTATACTTTATTGGTGGAATAGTGTTTTCGACCAAAGTTTCGCAAAATGAGCTGGATGCTGGTTTCAAAGTCGTAGCGGCGGAAGCAGGAGGTTCGGTATGAAAAAATGGGTTTTCCTGGCACCCCATTTCGATGACGTGGTACTATCTGTTGGGGGGTTGGTGTGGGAGCTTACTTCCCAGGGTGACAAAGTCGAAATCTGGACGATCTGCGCGGGTGACCCACCATTCGACAAGCCTCTCAGCGATTACGCCAAAATGCTGCACATTTTTTGGGAATTGGGGGAAGGCGATGTGCCTTATTCTCGTAGCCAGGAAGATGCAGCCTGCTGTAATGTATTGCATGCCACTTACCGGCGCTACACCATGCCGGATTGCATATACCGTTATTTACCCGTTACCGATGAGCCTGCGATCAAAGTGCCTGATGATATTGAGGCAGAACCTGAGCCGGTTGAGTCTTATCTTATCCCACCGGTGACTGATTTCCTGCGAAAAAATGTATCTCCACAGACCGAGCTGGTGATCCCACTCAGTATTGGTCACCACCGCGACCACGTGCTGGTACGCCGGGCGGCAGAACGCGTAGCCATCCCGCTCTGGCACTACGTGGATTACCCCTATGTCATCCGCGGAAAGTACGACCTATCAGAGTGGATCCCTACCGGGGCTGAGCAATTATCCCTCCAGGTAACTCCTAAAGGGTTGAAAGCCTGGCAGGATGGAATCGCCTGCCACCGCTCCCAGATCGTTTTCTTCTGGGCGAGCCTGGATGAAATGCGCCCTGCTATTGAAGCATATTCTAAATCTGACGGTGGTGCGACAATCTGGAAATTTTAGGGTAATTATCCGCTCATTAAGTATCGTGGCGGGGTGGATCCTTCATCTGGGTGATCACCCCTGCCATAACTAAAAGCAATATGATTGACAGCACCAATGAGGGGGTGTAGGCTCCATTCTTGCTTTTTATCGCATCCATTAAGAGTACAAATATAAATGCTATCTGCCCAAACCACTGCAGTAAACCAGTAGATGTGCCCTCAGGCGCGGGATAAGTGACTTCGGCTATATATTGCAAGCCGATTGGCGCCAGACTGATCAGGAAAAATCCAAATGAAAAAGCAGAAAGAGCCAGCAGCCATAAAGAGCCAGCAAACGTTATCCCCACCAGGCCCGGGATAGCTAGCACAACTCCCAGCAGCAAATAGCGCTGGCGTTTACGTTGTCTATCTGAGAGAGCCGGAATGACTACTGCTCCAATAATGCCACCCAACACCATCAAGCCTCCGAGTAAGCCTATCTGGTTGGAAGTAATACCGCGGGGCGTGAAGATCCCGTTGATCCAGGTGAGGATGCCGTTAAACATCCCCATTCCAAAGAAATAGACGATCACAAACAGCCAGAATGGGACAGATCGCAGGATTTGTTTAAGCCCATCCAACATTAAGGATCGGACTTCCATCCCAGGCGGGCAGGGTGGAGTGACGGGACGCTCACGGGAAAGAATAATGAAAAGAACTGCAGCAATAGCTGCAATACTTCCATAGATTAATTGGATCGTTGGGATGGAGAGTTGTTCTGTGAGAACGGGTGTCAATACCTGTCCGATCGCAGTACCGACCAGGTTCGCCAGGGTCACCAATCCAACTGCAGTAGCTCTCTCATTAACTGCAAACCAATTGGCTGGTACTTTTGTCCAGGCATTCAACATAAAAGGCTGCCCAATAGCTATGCCAATTGAGCCCAACAGCACCAGTGTATAATTTTCACCAGCCAATCCACGCAGGAGACCAAACACTCCCATCAATACAGCTCCAATGCTGACTGCCAGACGAAAGCCATACCGGTCTATTACCCACGATGCTGGAATGGACAGGAAAACATATACGATCATGAACGATATCGCGAAATAGCCAATCTGCGTAGTAGTCACCCCATAATACCTGGCAGCTTGATCAGTGATGGGGGCGTAAGTGATCCATAACATCTGGATAGCCAGGTTGATTAGCATGAACACACCCAGCACCACCCAGCGATAGCCGTAAACCCGGTAACTTGTATCCTTCATGAAGTTTTCTCCCAAGTATTATTTGATCTCATTTCTATTTAATGGTTAACACAGAAATCCCTGGAAAGATGTTCCTGGATTGCCAGATATACTCACAAGATTGGTTAATAGATGAAAAATTAGCACCATCATAGCATCAAGATATCTTTTTAGCTATATCCAATGCTAGAAAGATCCTTGGCAAGATTGGAATCTCTTTTACTTGATCCGAACGGGAATTCTCTGGTGACCAGCTTTGCTGATGTGGGACAAAAGGTTTCCGCCCCTTCCGCTTGTAATGAACAAACCCTCCTAGGGAATGGTTTTATACCTTCCTACGGATACGTATTTATCGAGGTGTGCTTTAGGTTATTCTTAACCACTATGAGACTGAAGCTCACTCTGGGACCGGGTATAGATAGAATTAGTTGAATAAATCGCAAATGTGTGGGAATATGCAGGTATATAATCTTTCAGCTTATAGATTATGAATTGGCCATTGAAAAATTCCAGACTCTTCACCAGGGAAAACCCAGGCACGTTTCATTTGACGAAACCCCCAGGAGGACAAGATGTCTGATCTTGAACTGGCAATACAAGCAATCGAAAGTGGCTTGCTGACGGTCAAAACCGTCGAAGGACGCCCGGTAAGAAAAAAAGAACTGCACCAGCGTATGGCATATCACCGGGTGCCCGGTTTCAGCATCGCCCTGATCGATCGAGGCGCGTTAGCCTGGGCGAAGGGGTATGGCGTGCTGGAGGCAGGTGGTGGAGAAATGGTGATCAATGAATCCATTTTTCAGGCTGCCTCGATCAGCAAACCGGTCACGGCAATGGTAGCACTGCACCTTGTGGAAGCCGGATTGTTGGACCTGGATGCCGATGTCAACGAAATATTACACACTTGGAAGGTTCCGGAGAATAAACATACCCAGGTGAACAAGGTAACCTTGCGTGGCCTGCTCTCACATACCGCCGGGCTGACGATCTCTGGGTATCTTGGCTATCCAATAGGTGCGCTGCTGCCCACCTTGAGGCAGATTCTCAATGGCGAATCACCTGCCAACTCGATGCCGGTGCGGGTAAGACAGGCTCCAGGTACAGGTTTTCGTTATTCGGGTGGTGGCTATGTTTTGGTTCAGCAGCTAATAGAAGATGTGACTGGCAGGTCGTTGGCGGGTCTTGCTCAGGAATTGATATTTGACAGGCTGGGGATGGTCAACAGTACTTTCGCTTCCCTGTTGCCCAAGGTGTATATCCCTCAAGCAGCAACGGCCCATCGACGTTCTGGCAATCCAGTTCCCGGAAAATGGCACATCTATCCCGAGCAGGCTGCCGCCAGTTTGTGGAGCACTCCATCCGACCTGGCGCGCTTGATCGCTGAAGTCTTCAAATCGTATAAAAACGAGTCGGATCTCATTCTCTCTGCAGAGATGACGCGGCAGATGCTGACCCCCCAGGTGAGCTGTGTCGGCCTGGGATTTCCAATCATCAAAATGGACGATGGGATAAAGTTCGAGCACCCAGGGCATAACGAAGGTTTTCACAGTTTGCTTGTGGGCTGCCCAGACACCGGACAAGGACTGGTTTGGATGACCAATGGTGAAAATGGCAAACGTCTCGGGCGCGAGGTGTTGCGCGCCATACCGGAAGCCTTCGGATGGCCAGGATACTAGCCGGTGGAAATGTCCGTTGCCTGGGTCGACATTGCTTTCCCAATTCGACCAAAATAAATAAATACTGGCGGTCGATTACCGCCAGTACGTTTTTCATCTAGTTCATTCTTCTCGTGTCCGCAGGTGTGGGAACAGGATCACCTCGCGAATGTTCGGGTGATCGGTCAGGATCATGATCAAGCGGTCAACCCCCATGCCGAAGCCACCGCTGGGAGGCATGCCGTAGCGCATTGCCCGCAAGTAATCATCGTCCATGGGGTGGCGTTCTTCATCATCCACCGTATAGTCGCGCCCCATTTCCAGGAAGCGCTTCTCCTGGTCGAGTGGGTCATTTAACTCAGTAAAGGCGTTGCATAGTTCGAACCCGGCAATGTAAGCTTCAAAACGCTCCACAGTAAGCGGATCACCCGGTTTGCTCTTGGCAAGAGGTGAGATGTCGCGGGGATAATCATACAGAAAAGTGGGTTGGATGAGGGTCGGTTCCAGGAAATCTTCCAATAGCTGGTTGATCAGCTTACCCCGCGATTCACCGGGTTTGGTTTCGATTCCCTTTGCTTTCATCACCGCCTCCAGGCTACTTGCGCTGGGGTAAGCGCTGATATCGATCCCACAGGTGTTGATCAAACCCTGCCGCAGCTCCAACCGTGGCCACGGTATTTCAAAGCTGAGCTCGTGACCGTTATAGGTCACTTTTCGACTACCCAGCACCCGGTCGCACACATGGGCAAGCATCTGCTCGGTCATCTCCATCACTTTCAGGTAATCGGAATAAGCGCAGTAAAATTCCAGCTGGGTGAATTCGGGGTTATGTTTGAACGAGACTCCCTCATTACGGAAATCTCTCCCGATCTCATACACACGCTCGATCCCTCCCACCAGCAGCCGTTTCAGGTACAGCTCGAACGAGATGCGCAGGTACAGGTCCTGGTGCAGCTGGTTGTGATGGGTGATAAAAGGCTTGGCGGCTGCCCCGCCGTATAGCGGCTGAAGTATGGGTGTCTCCACTTCCAGGAAACCTTGCCCGTCCAGGTAGCTGCGCAAGGCAGTCACGATGGCTGCCCGGGTTTGGAAAATTTGACGTATTTCCGGGTGTACTGCCAGGTCGGCATAGCGTTGGCGGTAGCGGGTTTCCGGGTCTGATAGGTCTTCATGGCTGACGATCACACCATCCACCAGTTCATCCTTCCCCGCAGGCAGCGGGGTGATGGCCTTGGCCAACAGATGAAAGGATTCCACCCGCAGCGAAACTTCCCCAGAGCGGGTACGGAACATCTCACCGCTCGCTTGGACGAAGTCACCCAGGTCAAATTCATGGTTGAATAAGTCCAGCTGCTCCTGCCCGATATCATTAGCGCGCAAGAACAGTTGGATGCGCCCATCGCCGTCCTCGATATGCGCAAAAATGATCTTACCCATCGGTCGCATCGACCGTAAGCGGCCGGCTAGCGCGGCTTTGACAGGTAGCGCTGGTTGACCCTGCGCTACGGCCGCTTCGGCTGCCTCGAATGCATGGCTGGCAGCCTGGCTGGTGTGCGTGCGTATCGTACGGGTGGGATAAGGCTCAATCCCTGTCTGGCGCAGGCGTTCCAATTTCTCCAGTCGGTTCATTTCTAGGTTGGTTGGTTCGTTCTTCATGCCTTCTCTCCACATCGTGCTGGTAAATTAAGAAAAAACCCCGCGCAAAGTATACTTGCGCGGGGCTGACTGATAGCCCCTTACTTACTCCACCTTCAATAAGCTGACGGAGAAGGACCCACCAGGCGCGTCTACCCGAACCACATCTCCGGGATGATGGTCAATTAATGCACGCCCCAAGGGTGATTCGTTGGATATTTTACCCTCACGGGGGCTGGCTTCTGGTGGACCGACGATGGTGTAGATTTCTTCTGGATTATCGCCTTCCTTGATCGTTACAGTCGAGCCGACCTGGACGTGATCTTCCTTGGCAGCATCCTCGATGACGTGCGCGTTTGCCAGGAGCATCTCCAGATCCTGGATGCGTCCTTCGACGAAAGCCTGCTCGTTTTTAGCTGCTTCGTATTCAGCGTCTTCGATCAGCTCTCCGCCTTCCATTGCCTCGTGCAAACGTTCGGCAACTTCATGGCGTTTTATTGTTCGCAATTTTTCCAGCTCATCCTGCAAATTCTGGTAGCCTTGCTTGGTCAAGAATGAGGGAGGCATCTTCCTATCCTATCTATAAGATGAAAGAACCACTCCTTATGAGCGATTCTTTGCTTTAAATTGGGAAGCTGGTAAATAACCTGGGCTGCCCCTTATGAAAAGTATGCGGTAAGAAGGGAAACAGCTTTTCCCGACTACCGCGTCGCGTGATTTTAGCACATATCACATGGAAACGCAAGTATTATTCAAGCGCCAGGCTTTCTCCATAAACGGATTCCGCCGCTGGAATTCAAGTAATCTGCCACTACCTGCCGCATGGCTAGGTCATTAGCCCAGAAAGTGCTCACCTGCGAGGCATGGGCACTGATTGAATCCACCCAGGCTGCCAGTCCATCTTCGGTAATCGGGAATAGCCGGCTTGACCATCCTTCCCTCTCCAATTGCTCCCCAAAGGTGGTGTTGCGCAGCACATATGGGAAATCTGCAAAGTACCATAATGGGCGGTCCAGACCTTCAGCGGCTCGCCGGGCGAGCTGGTGGTCAACATGGTTCCCCAACCCAAGCGGGCTGACGAGTTCGGCACTCGGATCCAGGCATTGCTTTAGCTCCACTTGCAAAGATTGAATGACCTGACCATCCCCCGCCTGTAGTGCGCTATTCAATGCTGCCTCAGACGCATACAAGTACTCACCGCTGGCTGGATTGCGGCGATAGATGCAATCGGGGGTGGAGAAATAGCGGCTGGAAGCGCCCAGGCGTTGGCAGGAATTTTGATCTTCGATTCTTCGCTGGGCAGGCGCATTGTGATCTAGCTCCCAACGGTCATGGAGCTCCCGGGCGAAGGGTGAAAGCTCAGATGAGGGGGGCTCACCCGCACACACCGTCCAAATGCTCACCATTTCATTTTGCTTTGCCTGTTCCCACACCAGGCCTCCACAAGACAGGGCCGCATCGTCGAAATGGGGTGAAAGATAGATCCAGGGCATCTCACCATTGTACTCCACGAAATTTTTTCAGTTTGGCGATAAAACATGCCTTGATTGCCATTTTATAAACTTGGTGTTATCATCTACCCGCACCAGGAAACAATCATGACATCTGATCCATTTGCTCGCTCCCGATTGCGCAAGGTATTGGTTGCCGTGATTCTAGCTACCTTCCCCTGCTACTGTGCCGGGATGGTGGCAATACTCCTGGCTCCTGGAAGTATAAACCGCGCTTCCGGCACCCCGACCCTTACCCCCACCTGGACTCCGGTGGTATTTGCCACAATGACCTCCACCACAACATTCACCCCCTACCCTTTTGTGACTCTAACACCCGGTCAGTCTCCCACCCCGACAACCACAGGCACAACGACCTCCACCCCGACCATCACGCCCACGCCAACCAACACGACCTCGCCTACCCCTTCCAATACACCCTTCATTCCTCCCACGCTAACTAAAACACCTTACTATACGCCTACATACACCCTGACTCCTTCACCTACCGCCACCAAGACGCCTGTCCCCACCTCTACATTTAGCCCGACGCCCTCCCCAACGGTTACGCCCCAGCCTTCACCCACCGGTCCCAGCCTCACCCCGGGTCCATTTCCATCCAACTACCATTGAAAAATATTTATCTACTCTGACTCACTGAGCGCAGACAGAATGATGACCGAACTCCTTCCCTTCTTGAAAGAATTAATCTCCGCACCGGGTTTAAGCGGTTATGAAGACGGTGTCCGCCCGATCATTGAGCAAGCCTGGGCACCGGTCACTGACCAATTGAGCACCAGCCGGTTGGGCAGCCTGCATGGGTTGCAAAAGGGTACCGGAAGCGAGCCAAGACCCAGTATCATGATTGCCGCCCATATGGACGCAATTGGCTTAATGGTGAATGCGATCATTGATGGCTTCCTGCGCATTACCTCTGTAGGCGGCATCGATGTACGCGTCTTACCCGGTCAGATGGTGACCGTGCATGGGCGCCAGGATCTGCCTGGGATGATCGTTCCCACCCCGCCCCGGCTGTTGCCCTCACGCCTCCAGGCTGGTATTGTTCCTCTGGAATACCTGCTGGTGGATGTTGGGCTGCTCCCGGATGAGGTATCCAATCTGGTAAGAGTGGGCGATACCATTTCATTTGCCCAGCCGCCGCTCACCACTGCCGGGGAGACACTGGCCGGTCACACATTAGACAACCGGGCTGCAGTGGCTGCCCTGACCAGTTGCCTGGAAATATTGCACTCGAGACCGCATGTCTGGGATGTCTGGGCAGTTGCTACCGTACAGGAAGAGACCACCTATGGAGGCGGCCTGACTTCTGCTTTCCAGCTTCATCCCAGCCTGTGCCTCACCTTGGATGTAACCTTCGGCAGTGAGCCTAGCAGCCCCAGTCATTTGACATTTCCATTAAGCAGGGGACCTACCCTGGGATGGGGTCCGGTAGTCCATCCTTTCTTATTCAAAACGGTCAAAGAGCTCGCTGAGCGGCTTGAAATTCCACTTACCACCGAGCCTACGCCTCGTTATTCAGGCACCGACTCGGATGCCATGGTAGTGGTAGCCGAGGGCATCCCTAATGTGATCATCGGGATACCCCTGCGCTATATGCATACACCCGTGGAGATGATTGCATTGAAGGATATTACCCGCGCAGGCAGATTAGCAGCGGAATTTATCGCCCAATTGGACCCAACATTCATGGATAAGTTAACCTGGGAGGATTGACGAACATCGATGGCAGAAGACTATCAATTCCCCCAGGTTGGGGATGAGCAGATCAATTTGTTGGAACGGCTTTCGAACGCCTGTGCTGTATCGGGTGATGAAGGTGAGGTGCGCAAGATTGTCTTGAGTGAGGTCCGCTCCCATGCAGATGAGGTGAAAGTAGATGCATTAGGAAATGTCCTGGCGACCAGGCGCGGATCTGGTGAACAAAGATTAAAAGTGATGCTGGCAGCCCACATGGACGAAGTGGGATTAATGCTCATCAATAATCAAGGGGAAGGCATCTTCCGCTTCGAGACGGTCGGAGGGATTGCGGCTTCAGATTTAGCCGGTAAATCGGTTTGGATTGGTAAAGACCATATCCCTGGGGTGATCGGGATAAGACCGATCCATCTCGACCACGGAGATAACTCTCAAAAACCGATAGACGTGGATGACCTGCATATTGATGTGGGTGCGGCGGGGGGCAAGGAAAAGGTCGGAGATCGTGCCACCTTTGCCACCACATTTGTTCGTCTTGGTCCCAGCCTGCGCGGCAAGGCATTGGACAATCGCCTGGGCGTGGCGACATTGATCGAGCTGGTGAAACATGCTCCACCTAACATCGACCTGCAGGCTGCTTTCACCGTGCAGGAGGAGATCTCGTTGCGTGGAGCCAGGGTGGCGGCATATGCCTTTAACCCTGACCTTGCTATCGTCCTGGATTCAACCCCCGCCTATGATCTGCCGGCTTGGGATGCTGACGAGAATGATCGCTACAATACCCGCCTGGGTGCTGGTCCGGCGATATACCTGGCTGATTCCGGCACACTTTCCGACCCTCGCCTGATACGCTACCTTGTTGGAACAGCTGAAGCCAACCACATCCCCTACCAGCTCCGCCAGCCGGGCGGAGGCGGTACGGATGCTGGTGCCATCCATAAGCAGCGTGAGGGCATTCCCAGTATCTCCGTGTCGGTACCAGGCAGGTACCATCACAGCCCCGCAGCGATAGTTCGCCTGTCCGATTGGCAGAACACCCTTGCATTGGTCGCCGCTGCTATCTCGCACCTCACTCCGGCATTATTATCCTATGAGAGGTAGAAAAACAAATAAAATCTTGGCGAGTCTGTGCACGCCAATAAGATGAACGTAAGAAGCATTCAGGAGATCACATGAAACCATTGATCCAGAAACTGGTAGAAACCCAAGGTCCTTCCGGATACGAAACCCAAATCCGTTCCGTGGTACGAGCTGAAGTTGAGCCGTATGCAGATGAAATAAAAGTGGATGCCCTCGGCAACCTGATCGTGCGGAAAGGGTTGGAGAGCGCTGATGGGATGAAGATCATGCTGGCGGCTCATATAGATGAAATAGGTGTCATGGTCACCCAGGTGGATGGCAATGGTTTCGTCCGCTTTACCACTTTGGGAGGCGTCAGGCCATATACATGCATAGGTGGGCGTGTGCGCTTCCTGAATGGTGCCGCAGGGGTCATCAGCTTGGAGCCCCTGGACGATATTAGTAAAATGCCCACCTTCGACCAGTTGTATATCGATATGGGTTCTTCCAGCAATGAAGAATCTCCGGTACGCGTGGGCGATGTGGCTACTTTCGACCGTCCATTTCTTGACCTTGGAGCGAGACTGGTGGCAAAATCGCTCGACGACCGCATCGGAGCCGCAGTACTGATCGAAACCCTGCGCCAGCTCAAAGCTACCTCCCATCAGCTGTATTTCGTCTTCAGCACCCAGGAGGAAGTGGGTGTGCGCGGCGCCACCGCCGCTGCCTTTGGGATTGACCCTGACCTGGGTCTGGCGGTGGATGTGACCGGCACAGGGGATACGCCCCGCCGCACAAAGGTGAGGATGGACGTCAGCCTGGGAAAGGGTCCCGCCATCAAGGTACGCGATGGAGGCATGCTGGCAGATAAGCGTGTGATAGACTGGATGGTAAAAGGTGCAGAGACCCTTGGCTTACCATATCAGATGGAAATCCTGGAAGGCGGCTCCACCGATGCGCGTGCCATGCAGTTAACCCGGGCGGGCATCCCCGCTGGGTGCCTCTCCATCCCTTGCCGCTATGTACACTCTCCCTCAGAGATGGTGGATTTTCAAGATGTACAGAATGCGGTCCAGCTTTTAATCGAGCTGGTCAGTCACCCGGTGACGCTCTAAGCACGGTTATTTGTGAGCATGTACCAACGCTGTTTTCGATTCATGTTTGTCCTGCTCCTGGCGGCATTGGTGGGTTGCTCTCAACTTCCAATCAGCTTTGGAAGCGGTTCGCAAACCACTCAGGTAACCAATGGAGACTTACAGTCTCCCACCGCTGTCCACACCTTCGAGACAATATTGGCTCAAACCCCCACGCCACCTGGTGGGACTGTGGTTCCAACCCTGCCGGTTGGTGCACGCTTGGTGCGCCTCTGGCTCCCACCTGAGTTTGACCCCCAGGGAAACAGTCCTGCCAGCAAACTGCTAAAATCGCGCTTGGATGAATTCGCCAGCGAGAACCCTGACGTCAGGCTGGAAGTAAGAGCCAAAGCCCTGGAAGGGGCGGGAGGTTTGCTCGATTCACTCGTGGCTGCCAACATCGCTGCCCCCCTGGCCCTCCCTGACCTGGTCCTGCTACCGCGGCCCGTGTTGGAGTCAGCCGCGTTGAAAGGATTGCTTTACCCCTACGATGGTCTGACCAATATCATGCAGGACGGCACTTGGTTTGAATATGCCCGGCAGATGGCGCACGTACAATCCAGCACCTATGGCATCCCCTTCGCCGGAGATGCCATGTTGTTGGCTTACCATCCGTCCTTGGTTCAGACCCCTCCTACCGACCTGGAGACTGCCCTTTCTTTAGGGCAGGTATTGCTGTTCCCTGCGACTGACCCGCAAGCCCTCTTTACCCTCGGTACCTACCTTGCAAATGGCGGAAGCGTGCAGGATGCTCAAGGACGGCCGGCGCTTGACGAAGCCGCTCTGACGAGGACCCTCGAATTTGACCAGCGCGGTAGCCAATCAGGGGTGATGCCATACTGGCTCACCCAGTACTCAAACGATGCCCAGGTTTGGGAAGCGTTTATGAGCAACGAATATCCGCTGGCAGCCACGTGGGCTTCGACCTATCTGGGTCGTCAGCTTTCTGGGACAGGTGACCTGGCAGCAGCCGCGATACCGACGCCGGATGGAACGCCTTACACTCTGGCTTCAGGTTACAGCTGGGCGTTAGCTGGTCAGGACCCTGAACGACGCACTCTTGCGGTTAAATTAGCTGAGTACCTTAGCGACAAGGACTTCCAGGCCGAATGGACTGCCGCTGCTGGATACCTGCCGCCTCGCCTGGATGCTCTGCAAAGCTGGCCGGACCCTGGCCAGAGCAATGTGTTCCAGCATATCTCCACCTCCGCCCGGCTGATGCCCCCGGTTGATCTGGTATCCACCCTCGGGCCTGCCTTTCAGCAAGCTGTAGTGGATGTGCTCAAAGCGCAAAGCGAGCCTCAAGCCGCTGCGCAGACTGCTATTAACCAGGTCACCAGACCCTAGCACCTTAGATTGGCCTAATCTGTGCAACTTGACGCATGTCCTTTGGGATGTTATGATGCAAACCTGCGGAGGTTCACCACATTGAGAAGTAGCTTCCGGTGATAATACCGGAGCCAACCTCGGAATAAAAACCATGTCAAATGACCCATATCTCGACGAATTCCCAGCCGCCGAGGAAGAGGTGAAGGAGCCAAAAGCGGCTCCCCCTGGGGAGAGTACAGCCAAAGAAAGCTGGATACAATTGATCACGGGCAGATTGTCTCATGCAGGTCTCGGTGAGACGGTTTATCGCGTGGGGACCGCTTTCCTGACGGTGGCATTGATTTTGCTCGCTGTGGTGGGAATGCGTTATTTCTACCTGCATTTTCAGCAGCCCAATGTCGGCCCAACGCAAGAATCCGCCATGGCAGCTCCAGCTCCCACCCCCACGCCTACTGCCATCCCGGCGGTCATGCCGCCCTTCTTAACCGCCTGGACGGGATATGACCATGGCATTTTCCGCATAGCTATGATCCATACCACCATCCCGTCCCGCCCACGCACCGAGATCACCACCTATACCATCCAAAAGGGTGATACTATCTTCGGTATCGCTGAGATGTTTGGATTGAAACCCGAAACCATCCTGTGGGGCAACTACTACACCCTCTCGGACGACCCTCACAACATCAATCCCGGCGTGGTGCTGAATATCATGCCGGAAGACGGCACCTATCACCGCTGGTCGGTAGGTGAGGGATTGAATGGTGTTGCACATGGCTATAATGTCACGCCTGATGTGATCATTAACTGGGCAGGCAACCATCTGGATCAGGCTACCCTGGGTGACTATTCTCATCCCAATATCGAACCGGGCACGATGCTGTTCGTCCCGGGCGGTCACCGCGAGTATGTCACCTGGAGCGCACCACGAATCTCGCGCGATAATCCTGGCGTGGCGAAAATCCTCGGTCCAGGCTCGTGCGGCACGATCGTGGATGGGGCGGTGGGCACTGGGGCATTCATCTGGCCGGCTAGCAACCATCGGCTATCGGGTTACGATTATTCCCCCTCCACCAACCACTTTGGAATCGACATCGCCGGAGCATTAGGTGACTCTATATACGCCTCCGATAATGGCGTGATCGTATACGCCGGATGGAATAATTGGGGTTACGGCAACGTGGTAGTGATCGACCACGATGGTGGATGGCAGACCCTGTATGCTCATATGAGTGTACTGAATGTCGGCTGCGGGCAGAGCGTCTACCAGGGTGACGTTATCGGCTATTTTGGCAGCACCGGCAACTCTTCCGGACCTCACCTGCATTTCGAGATGCTGAATGAGAGCTATGGCAAGGTGAACCCATGGAACTTCCTGCCGTAGACGTAAGATAAAGAACACCACGAAGAATATAAGAAAGAACATCAGAAAGTCCACGAAGGATTTTTATAAAAATCCTTCGTGGTTTGATTTAGGGTGGTTCATCCCCGATTGAGAAATAAACACTCTCCCAGCGATGGTTAATATTCACGTGTGATTATAAAAAATGGAATGGAAGCAGGGGCACGATTTATCGTGCCCCTACCAGGTTATACATGAGTTTGGATTGTGCCTATCGTCAACGTACAGGTTTATAAACAATTGGAGACATTGGCTGTGTGCAACCAGTGCTACTCGTAGCGGAACCTTAAAATCCCTACCACGAAGAACACCAGCGCGAAGCCTAACAGGACGGCAGCATAGGGCAGAATCTGCATAAAACCGGCGTTATACACCGTCAGCTGGGTCATCCCCATCATAGCCCAGGTGGTGGGCAGGATTTTGGCCGCATTAGCCACCGCCGGTGGGAACATCTCGAGCGGCAGCATGCAACCACCCAGCAGACCCATAACCATCCCCAATGCGATACTCATACCATTGGCCTGGCTGGGAGTGCGGGTGAAGGTGCCCAGCATGGTGCCCATCGCCACCGCTGCCAGGCCGAAGCTGACGAGCAATGTCAGCAGCGCGAGTGGGTTTTGCCCCCAGGGTACTTTTAGCAGCACTACCCCGATTAGCACCAACAATAACATTTGTACTAAACCATAGCTGAATTGACCGGTGATTATCCCCAACAGGAAGGTCGGTTTGCGCGTGGGTGTGGTAACCAAACGGCGCAGTGTGCCCCACACACGTTCGTATGCCATCAGCTCACTGGTGGCCAGGAGAGGGATGAAGACCCAGATAATGAGCTCACCGGCGGAAGCCTGGGCTGCCTGGGCTTCTTGCTGGTTTTGAGTTTGCAGGGTGTTCTCAGGCTGGGTGATGATGATGCGGGTAGGGGCATTTCCAAACTCCTGCTGGGCAGCCGTCAGGCTCTGGTCGTAATAGACCTGGCGTAATGAAGCATTAGCAAAGGGCTTGATTTGATCAGCTTGCCGAGCGCTGATGCTGGCTACAGCCAGAGCCTGGCTGATCTGGCTGACGATCTTCTGAACTTCCTGCTGAGCGGCGAGGCCGTTGTTATTTGTTGGATCCAGACTAAAGTCCAACCCGACCGACTGGCCCGCTTTTAAACTGGCTTCCATAGCGGAGGGAATGGTAAGAATCGCGGGTGCATCGTTATTCTCGAAGGCTTTCTGGGCGTTTTCACGGTTCATAAGCGACGGCGACACAACCGCAGATGCTTGCAGCAGGCTCACCAGCTCGCGTGAGAGTGAAGTGTTGTCTTCATTCACTACCACCATTACAATCTTGGATGACCCGCTACCAAAAAACATCCCGGAAAGAAGTATGGTAAAAATAAGCGGTAGGATGAGAAAGAACAAAATCTCCGATTTCGAAGTACTGCGTATCTTGAAATCTTTTAATGCAATGGCAATCACTTTTGACATGGAGTCACTCCTACCTTACTTTTGCAGTAAACCTTTTCTGCGGAAAATCGAGGTCGAGATCACGAGAAGGATGGTGGCCATCACCAGCAGTGCGGCATAAACTGGCAGCAGATCCTGCAGGTTACCTCCACCTGTCAGGATATTAAAGCCCTTTTGTCCCCAGTAATTTGGAGTGAGCATACCAATGTAGCCGATCACGCCGGTGAGTGTACCGCCGAAGAAGCTGCCTCCTACCAGGCCGAACAGCAGGGTCATAGCCATGCCAATGCTGGAGACCTGCCCCGGGGTACGAGATAAGGCAGCGAGCAGCATGCCCCAGCCGGTGGCTGCTGCCACTGCAGTAATCAATAAGATCACTATTGCGACTGGGTTCCCCCACCTCAGTCCCAACAGCAAGGCGCTGGCTCCGATCAGGATCGTCATCTGCGCCAGCCCCATCATGTACGTGCCGGTCATCTTGCCCACCAGCACCTGACTGGGTTGGATGGGGGTGCTCATCAAGCGCGTCAGGGTGCCTTCCTGGCGCTCGGTAAGCAGGGATCTACCACCCAGGCTGACGGTATACATCAGGAACAGCAGGGCGAAACCAGGGGCGAGGAACGTTAACAGGTTCGGCTCTTCACTTGCCGACGCCTGACTGGTGTTAAGCGTCAGGGTTTGCAGATTACCGAGCTCACCCGCCAGTTGTGTACCGATCTGCATGCCGGTTTGGGCTGCCTGCTGCGGAGAAAGCAGCCCGTTGCTAATAAGCTGCGACACGGCTACCTGCCCACCGATGCGACCCGTCTCCACCTGATTGACGTAACTCTCGACGATGGACTGCACGATACCGGCACCGATCGTCCGGCTTGGGTTCTTATATACCTCAATCTGGGCGACTTGCGCGGCTGCCTGTCCATTCTGTGGGATGATACTGGCGGTGAATCCAGCTGGGATGATTACTACCGCGGTGGTTTTATTCTCGTCTACCATACCGCGGGCGGCGGCAGTATCATTATTATCTACCACTGATAACAGTTGGTCGAGCTCTGGGGCTTTGAGCACTTCCACCAGGGCATTGCCAAGTGTGTTCTGGTCAAGGTTGACTACGACTACCGGTACCTTGTTGATTCCACTATCGGAGCTGCCTAATGACCCGGTTACCAGTCCCATTGCGACGGTTAGGACAAAAGGTGCCACCAGCATTAAGATCAGCGCGGCGCGATCTCGAAAGATCACCCGCAAGTCTTTCCAACCAATTTGGAGAATTGTATTCACCAGAGCACCTCGTTTTTCGACCGACACGGGCTGTGTGATTGTGGTCGACCGCCACTAAACTTTTGGGGCATCTGAGCTCGTATCTGCCGATCTATCACTACCTGGATAACTTATTCTGTAACGATCATTTTCCGCGCATTGTGTAAGTCGTGCGGCGGTTAATCTCTAAGCGCCTTCCCCGTGAGCTTCAGGAAAACCGCTTCCAGGTTGGGCTCCTGAATATCGACAGAGCGGATTTTATAACCCAGGCGGTCGGCTTTGCCTAGCACCGGCGGCAGGGCATCATCCGCTTCAGGTACCATCAGCACCACCATATTGTCTGAAGCACTGACGTGGATCACTTGAGGCAGCTCTTGCAAGGCGTCCATCAATGGCTGTACGTCAACGTTTTCCCCGATGTGCAGGCGCAGGGTCTCGTTCTCGCCAACAAGCTGGGTCAGCTCCTTCTGGGTGCCAATGGCGATCATTTTTCCCTGGTCAACGATCCCCACCCGATGGGAGAGCTCTTCGGCTTCTTCCATGTAATGAGTGGTATAGAGTACCGTCATTCCAGCTTTGTTCAGGTCCTTGACCGAATCGAGGATGCTGCGCCGGCTTTGTGGGTCGATACCGACCGTGGGCTCGTCCATAAACAGCAGCAACGGCTTATGCAGCAGCCCCACGCCGATATTGACTCGCCGTTTCATACCGCCAGAATAAGTCTTGATCCTGTCCTTGGCGCGTTCGGTCAGCCCGACCTGCTCCAGTACTTCGGTGACACGAGTTTTCAGGCTGTTGCCGCGTAAACCATACATTTGCCCCCAGAAATTCAGGTTTTCGCGTGCGCTTAGGTCTTCATACAGGGCAATCTCCTGCGGAACGACACCGATGATGCGCTTGACTTCCAATGCCTCTTTGGTGACGGAGTGACCGCTGATCGAGGCTTCTCCGCTGGTTGGTTCCAGCAGGCATGAAAGCATTGAGATGGTTGTGGTCTTCCCTGCACCGTTTGGCCCTAGCAGACTGAAGACTTCACCTGCCTGGATGTCGAACGAGATTCCATCCACGGCTGTTAAATCACCGAATTTTTTTACCAGGTTTTGGACTTCCAGGATTGGGGGCATGGTCTCTCCACCTATTGAATATTTAATTGTGTTTTTATACGGGCGATAAGTTGTCTAAACGATTAATATACATCACAATGGCTTGATTTACAAGACTTTTTCTGACCGTTATGGTCAAAAAATGGTTGCTAAATTAAAACCCTCTCTGGGCGAGTAGTTGCTCCAATCAAATCGGTTTTTGGATGACCCATTCTCATGGAAAATATAACTTGTTTACAGGAGAGCCTGGTTACAGGATCACATCCCGTGCTCGCGAGCGTGCTGGCGGTACTGGCAGTAGGCGCATTTCTCCGCGGCTGGAGGGGGTTCAGGCAGCTCGAGCAGAGAGAGGACCTGGTCGATAAAGTGGAGGAAGCCGTCTTCATAATATGGTATCTCAAGCCACGTGGAGGAGAAGTGAAAGTTGATCTCTTCGGTGGTGGCGATCCAAGTGGCATGCGGGGCTTCCACCAGCAAGCCCATCCTGGAGATGGGACTGAGCCCCAGCTTGCCCGGGGCGGGATGCTCGAAGGCATAGGCGTAGGCGTGTAGTTGCCGGCTGTAGAAGGGGATTTGGGTGGGTTTGGGCTCGGAGGTCTTGAAGTCGACAATGCCATGAGAGCCATCTTCGAAGTCGATCATTGCGTCCACTCTGCCCCTTAAAAAGCAGCTCAAGGAGTGACCGGGCATCTCCACGGGGACTGACTCGATCCACCTCTCGGAAACACTGATCGTCCCGGGTGGCAGGGATCGAACGATCTCAGACGCCGGGCGTCCGGCATAGTGGGCTTTCATCAAGCGGTCGATAGCGCCAAAGACCGACGGGAATGGAGCGGCCGGCCGCGTGATGCCATGGATGTGTTTGAGGTAGAAACAGCGTGGGCACTCATCCCACAGAAAGGTGAGGTCAGACGGGCTGAGCTTGATGGGGTTGGTGGGCATCGGGTTTCTCTCTTTCTACCGTTGGGTTTCAGGCCAGGGTACCTTATTATGTTTTTTATGGGACGGTCAACTTCAACGCAACCTACAATTGGTGAAATACGACGTTACCTCGTTTGATCACCGTCTGCACCAGGTTGGTAGCGAAACGGTAGCCCAGCTGGCGATAATCGGAGACGTTGAGTATAAGCAGGTCAGCCTGCTTACCCGGTTCGAGGGAGCCAATACGATCCGCCGCGTTGATAGCTGCGGCGGCGTTGAGTGTAGCCGCGACGATTGCCTCCCCAGGGGTGAGGCGCAGGTAGCGGCAGGCGAGGGCGATGGTGAACTGCATATCACCGCCCCAGGCGGTTCCGGGGTTGAGGTCGGTTGCCAGCGCCAGCAATCCACCTGCGTCGAGGATGGCTCGTGCGGAGGTGTATTCACGTTCAGCCAGGCCGAAGGGAGTGCAGGGCAGAGCCACGGCAACTGTACCTGAACGGCTCAGGGCAGAGATATCAGCGGGTGAGGTCTTCACCAGGTGGTCGGCAGAGACAGCCCCCAATTCAGCCGCCAGGCTGGCCCCGCCCAGGTTGTCGAACTCGTCAGCATGCACCTTGAGCGGGAAGCCCAAGGACTTAGCTGTATCAAGGATACGGCGGGTCTGTTCAAGGCTGAAAGCACCTGTTTCGCAGAACACATCCACGAAGGGCAAGGTGCGGTTGGGGAGGTGGGCATCCCACCAGCGACGTACGGCGGGGAGCATCTCGGAGCACACGTGGGAGGTATAGCCATTTAGGTCGTCTTTATATTCGGGAGGGATGGCATGGGCACCCAGGAAGGTGGGGACGATATCCAAAGGTCCCTCGGCATCCAGGAGTAGCAGCGCCTGCAGCATGCGCAGCTCCGTCTCAGTTTGTAGACCGTATCCTGTCTTGGCCTCGGCGGTGGTGGTGCCGTGAACAAGCATCTCCCGCAAGCGGGGACGGGTTTCATCCATCATTACCTCGAGGGAAGCGGCGCGGGTGAGGCGCACCGTGGAAAGGATACCACCCCCGGCAGCCAGGATCTCAAGGTAAGTCCTACCTTCCAGGCGCATCTCGAACTCAGCCGCACGGTCGCCCACCCACAGCAGGTGAGTATGTGGGTCAACAAAACCCGGCATGACCACATGTCCCCCGGCGTCCAGGGTCTCTTCGTGGGGATAAGTCTGGCGGAGATCAGCGGTGGAGCCTACGGCAAGGATTTTTCCATCCTCGAACAGAACAGCACCATCCGGGATGATGCCTAATTGACCGAGGTCGTGCCCGCGCTGGGGCGCGCCGGCGATGGTAAGCAGTTGGGAGGCAGAGTGGAGGAGCATGAAGGTCTCCTGAATAAAAATATAACGAGCAGGGATGGTATTCCCGCTCGTTATTATAATTGCCTTCCTGTGGGCGGAATAGGACTCGAACCTACGGCCTTCGCGATGTCAACGCGATGCTCTAACCAACTGAGCTATCCGCCCGAGAGGTTGCCATTATACCATAGCAAGAATGATGCGCAAACAGACGGTAAACCCAACCGTTCATGGACTTCGCCTCGATCATCCGTCAAAGTTGTCTAATCCGGAAATCAGTGGTGTAAATATAGCCTGCAGAAAGTCGTGGTAGATAAATGCTAGCTGCTGATCTGTCTATTAGATAATCGATAATCTGAAAATGGATGCAAATTAGCGCTGTGCAGGTTGGGTCGTTTGTGGTTAAATTGCCGGATGACTTCCGCGCAGCGTTTGGATCGTCCATTCTTTAGTCGGCCAACCTTGCATGTGGCGCGTGAGTTGCTTGGGACGCGCCTGGTGCGCCTGGAAGAAGGGGAACGCACAGCAGGTATTATTGTCGAGACCGAAGCATACATAGGTGAGGAAGACCTGGGTTGTCATGCCCATGCAGGATTAACTCCCCGCACGCGGGTTTTGTATGCATCCCCAGGTCGGGCTTACGTCTATTTCACCTACGGGAATTATTGGATGCTCAATTTTGTGACTGAGAAGGAAGGTTTCCCGGCCGCGGTGCTCATCCGGGGGATTGTTCCAACCGAAGGAATTGAGCGGATTGCCACCAGGAGGGCGGGACGACCGCAAAAACAATGGACCGATGGACCAGGGAAAATCTGTATAGCTCTCTCTATTAACCGGATGCAGAATGACGCTGACCTATGCGCCCCTGAAGCAGTACTTTTTGTTGAAGCTGGTGAAACGATCCCGGATTCATGCGTGACCATTGGGCCACGAGTGGGTTTAAACAGTGTGCCCGAGCCCTGGAAGAGTATTCCCTGGCGCTTCCTTGCCAGGTATGAGGCCTGACAACCCAGGATTATCTCCCGAAATTTCTACCATTAAGGAGCTATGAATGCCTTTTACTCGAAATTATCATTCTGTGGTGCTGGTTAAGCAGGTGCCTGATACGCACAATGTGACTGGTGAAGTGATGACCGCAGAAGGCACGATGAACCGTAGTGCCCTGCCGGCGATATTCAACCCGGAAGATTTAAACGCATTGGAGATGGCGCTAAGAATCAAGGAGCAGTATGGGGGCAGCGTCACCGTTTTAACCATGGGACCCTTGCAAGCAGCCGAAATCCTGCGGGAAGCATTGTTTAGAGGCGCTGACCGGGTGGTGTTGCTCTCCGATCGAAAATTTGCTGGAGCTGATACCCAGGCGACCTCATACTCCCTGAAATCTGCCATAGACAAACTGGGTGAGTTCGACCTGGTCTTCTGTGGGCGGCAGGCAATCGATGGCGATACCGCCCAGGTGGGTCCGCAAGTAGCTGAAAAACTTGCCATTCCCCAGGTCACCTACGCTGAAGCGGTCATCGAGTTGCAAGGGGATGAAATTGTGGTGCGCAGGGCGTTCGAGCTGGGGACCGAGCTGGTCAGCTGCCGTTTGCCCTGCCTGTTGACCGTGGTCGGGTCGGCTAACCGACCGCGCCCGGCTTCAGCCCGAAAGCGCATTGAGTACAAATTAGCCGCCATACCCAACGAATACCCAAAGCTGCTTAAGAAATGGAGCGAGTTTGGCGATGAGCAGGTGCTGAATGAATACCTTCAGCAGCGTCACTTGAATATCGAGGTTTGGACTGCGGCCGATTTGTCTGTTGATGAAGGCGCTCTGGGACTGGCTGGATCACCCACCCAGGTATACAAAGTTAACTATGTGGTGCTCGAAACCACCGACAGCAAGGAAATCCAGCCAACCCCAGAAGGAATTCAGGCACTGATCGCCGAATTGGTGAAGGAATATATTGTCGATTAGAGGTGTATAAATGACAGCTGAGCGAAACGTTTGGGTTTTTATTGAGCAGGACGAGCAGCAAATTACCGAAGTCAGCCTGGAATTATTGGCTAAGGGCAGGGAGATTGCCAACCAGCTGGGAAGTGAAGTATGGGCAATTTTGTGCGGCTTCCAGGTCGGTGACCTGGCGGAGAAGGTCGTTCAGCATGGGGCAGACCAGGTGATGCTTGCTGATGACCACGAGCTCGAGCTGTACCGCACGTTGCCGTACTGCCGTGTCATCAGTGAGCTGGCACGCCAATGGAAACCATACATTTTCCTGATCGGAGCCACCCCAGTGGGGCGCGACCTCGCGCCTCGCCTTGCCAGTGCGCTGAAAGTCGGTCTGACGGCGGACTGCACCGACCTGCAGATCGGTGATTTCACTTCCAAAAAAGAGAATACAGTCTACAAAGACTTGTTATACCAGGTGCGCCCTGCTTTTGGGGGCAACATCATTGCCACGATCGTCAACCCTAAAACACGTCCCCAGATGGCAACCGTACGCGAAGGAGTGATGCGGCGCGGCGAGCCAGACCTTTACCGGCGGGGCAGGATCGAAAAAGTCAAGGTTGCTTTCGAGCCGACTGATTTTGCACTGAAAGTATTGAGCCGGGAGACGCGTGCACCCACTGTAAAGCTGAAGGATGCCGCGGTGATCGTATCAGCAGGGGCAGGTGTGGATAGCCCGGAAGAGTTCGAGTTGGTGCGCGAGCTGGCGAATGTGCTGGGTGGCGAGTTGGGGGCGTCACGCGCTGCGGTTGACGCAGGTTTTATTTCGCGCGAACACCAAGTTGGACAGACCGGCACAACGGTGAGACCGCGGCTGTACATCGCCGCGGGGATCTCTGGTGCGATCCAACACCGGGCTGGGATGGACCAATCCAGCAAGATCATCGCCATCAACACCGATCCCAATGCACCTATCTTCCAGATTGCGCACTACAAGATCGTGGGGGATGTGGCTGAAGTGCTGCCACTGCTGATCAAGTCCCTGCGTGAAAAAGCCAAATGAACATGGAGATGCAATGAGCGACAACTTTTTCCTGGATAATAATGACCTGCAGTTCCGACTGGAACAACTTGAGCTGCAGGATGTGCTCGAGATTAAAGAGAAGGGTTACACTTACTGCAACCAATACCCGGCTGCTCCACGCCATTATGCCGACGCAAAGGATAACTACCGCCTGCTGCTGGAGGTATTGGGTGAGATATGCGCCCGGGTGATCGCCCCCCGCTCGGGTGAAGCTGACCTCGAAGAGGTGCATTTTGAAGACGGTGAGGTGACCTACGCCGCCGCCACCCAGGAGGGGTTGATGGCACTCAAGCAGGCTGACCTGATGGGAGCCATGTTGCCCTGGGAATACGGAGGTCTAAACCTGCCCGAATCGATCTTTCAGATGATGGTGGAGATCGTCTCAAGGGCGGATGCAGCTCTGATGACCGTGTTTGGTCTGCAGGAGATTTCTGCAGCCATCAACGAGTACGGGACGCCTGAGATGAAAGCCCGCTTGCTGCCGCGCTTCAGCCATGATGGAGCTTCGGGAGCAATGATCCTGACCGAACCGGATGCCGGCTCAGATCTGGGGGCAGTGCAGACCAAAGCCACCTTTGATGAGATAACCGGGAAATGGTATATCGATGGCGTTAAGCGCTTCGCAACCAACGGCTGCGCCGATATCCAGCTGGTGTTGGCACGCAGTGAGCTGGGCTCGAGCGATGCCCGAGGCTTATCCCTCTTCGTGGTCGAGCGTGACGAGACGGTGCGCATTCGACGGATAGAGAACAAGCTGGGCATCCATGCCTCACCAACCTGTGAAGTGCAGTTCCAGCATACTCCAGCTGAGCTGCTGGGCAAGCGCAGGTATGGATTGATGCGCTATGCCATGGCACTGATGAATGGTGCCAGGCTGGCAGTGGGTGCCCAGGCTGTGGGAATTGCTGAAGCGGCTTACCGTGAAGCATATTCCTACGCCACAGAACGCCACCAGTTCAACCTGCCCATCTGTGATTTACCACCCGTCACGCGCATGCTCATCTCGATGCGCGGTGAGATTGAGGCTGCACGCGCATTAGGTTGCGAGACTGCCAGGTGGGTGGACCGGGTTAAGGTTTATGAAGAGCTTTCCGAAGCGAATACCGCTCCGGACCCCGTCCTGCGCCAAAAGCTGAAACAAGCTTCCAACCTGGCAGAAACCCTTACACCTTTGACGAAGTATTATGCGTCTGAGATGGGCAACCGGGTGTGCAACCAGGCGATGCAGATCCATGGTGGAGTAGGCTACATGCGCGAGTTCAACGTGGAACGCCATTACCGTGACGTGCGGGTGACCAATATTTACGAGGGCACCAGTCAGCTCCAGATCGTAGCTGCCACGGGAAAATTGCTCGGGCATGCCCTGGACGTGTTGTTGGATGAATGGGCAGCCCTCGATTACGGGATTGAGCTTGCAGAGCTCAAGGCTCAGCTTTGTGACGAAACTACCCAATTCAAAGCAGCCACAGACATCCTGAAGGAGAAAGAGCGTGAGGTGATCGATTATTACGCATCTGACCTGGCGGATATGGCGGTATACCTGGTCAACTCCTGGTTGATGTTGCAGGATGGGCGCGCCTCCGAGAGGAAGCGTGAGCTGGCACGGGCGTACATCAACGAGCACCTGCCGCAGGTCCAGCGGGCACGGCAGGCGATCGTAAACGCTGTGAAACTATCGCTTGAAACGCGCGGCTCGATCCTGACCATTGCCTAACAAAGGAAGAATTGATATGGGGATATTATCTGGGAAAAATGCATTGATTTTTGGGGTTGCCAACGAACGTTCAATTGCCTGGGGCATTACTAAAGCATTTCAAGCACAGGGTGCTCAAATTGGATTGAGTTACGCCGGTGAGGTGCTGGAGAAACGGGTGCGTTCGCTCGCTAAAACCATCGAGTGCAATTTCGTCGAGCCTTGCGATGTATCTAAAGATGATGAAATCCGGGCTACGGCAGGCAAGGCAGTTGATGCGTTTGGGCAGGTGGACATTCTGGTGCATGCGATAGGATTTGCCAACCGCGAGGAGCTCACAGGACCGTACTACCGCACCAGCCGGGCAGGTTTTCATACTGCCATGGATATCAGTGTGTATTCGTTCACTGCCATCGCACAGGCATTCCAGCCACATCTTGCGCCAGGCGCAGCCCTGCTGACCTTAACCTATTATGGATCAGAGAAAGTAGCCCCCGGTTACAATATCATGGGGGTTGCCAAGGCGGCGTTGGAGTCATCTGTGCGATATTTGGCATATGATTTTGGACCTCAAGGTGTGCGGGTAAATGCCATCTCGGCAGGACCCATCCGCACCCTGGCGGCTGCGGGGGTGGCAAAGTTCAAGGATATGTACCGCCACTTCACCAAGCTGGCACCCTTACAGCAGAACGTCACGATCGAGGATATCGGAGAGGTAGCCGTATTCCTTTGTTCGCCCATGGCAGCAAAGATCACTGGCGAGGTGCTGTATGTAAATTCGGGGTACAATATTATTGGGGTGCCTGAACCGCCTGAATGTGAGTGATTTAGGCTAGAGGAGTAAAATGTTCCGTAAGAAAGCTGATCCCAACCCAACCGTGCCAGCACCAACGCCAGCAACGGCAACGCTGGATCGGATTACCTCTGTACTGAGCGCTGGCATCAATTGGAAAGGTAACCTGGGTGGCAGCGGTGGGGTGCGGATTGAAGGCACATTCGAGGGCGATATCGCCATGCGGGGGTTGCTCGTAGTGGGTGAGACGGGCCGGGTGACTTGTCAGACGTTGCGGGCGAATACGGTCATCATCGCCGGGGCGGTCAAGGGAGATATCACTGCGGAGCGGTTGGAAATCCGCTCCACCGGTAAGGTATGGGGGAATGTGGTCACAGTCACGTTTTCCACAGAAGAGGGGGCGTTCCTGCGGGGTCAAATTACCATGGAAGATAAAGTGGAAATTGTTGCCGGAACACCGGCAGAGGCGATTCCGGAAAGCGTGCCTCCCGAGACAACCTAAACTTATTTATATGGGTGTTTTAGGGGAATATGCAAAAAGGTCAGCACAGATAGGATATGATTCCATTGAATTACAGAGTCATGGCACAGCCGTCGGCACGTGGGTCAGAGCCGCCGCACAGCACGCCTGTTTCAGCATCACGGCGGATGATCTGACCCCGCCCGAAGAGGGCACGCGCCTGCCCATCGACTGTATAGACAGAATGCCCCATGTTTTCCAATCCGACCATCACCTCGGCTGAAATGCCCTCCTCCAACGCCACCCGTCCTCCAGAGGTACCGTCGTCGATGCAGAAGCGAGGCAGATCAAGTGCAGATTGTGGGTCCAGGCAGTCGTCAACCAGCGATGAGACCACTTGCAGGTGCCCCTGCGGTTGCATATAGCCGCCCATGACTCCGAAGCTGGCATAGAGCGTATTGGAAATACCGGATGGTTGCTCAGAATCGATGGTGATCATCCCAGGGATGATGGTGTGATAAGGGCGCTTGCCCGGTGCGAGTGCATTGGGGTGAGAAGGATCGAGGGAGAATCCCAGCCCGCGATTCTGCAATGTGAAACCCCAACCATGTGGGACGATCCCGGTGCCAAAGCCCATGTAGTTACTGTTGATAAACGAGCATGCATTTCCTTCCGCATCCACCACAGTGAGATAGACCGTGTCTGAGGATGAGGTGGGGGTGCCGTGTTGTTGGTCGAGGGTGGCCTGGTCAGGATGGATAAGCTTGCATCGTTCCGCAGCATAATCCTTAGACAGCAACCATTCCAAAGGTGCGGGGTTCAAGGCTGGGTCTGCCACAAACCAGCGTGTATCGGCAAACGCCAGACGCATAGCTTCGATCATCAGGTGTAAGCGCATAGCTGAAAGGTGAGGCATGGAGGCAATGTCGAAGCCCTCCAGAAAGTTCAGCGCCAGGAGGGCTGCCAGACCTTGCCCGTTGGGAGGGCATTCCCACACCCGCATACCATGATAGGTAGTGCTGATGGGCTGTTCCCAGGTGCTGAAGTGTGCCGCGATATCATCCACGCTAAGGCATCCACCAGCCAGCTGCACTACCTGGGCAATAGCTGCGGCAACCTCACCCTGGTAGAAAGCATCCTTGCCGCCTTCGACGATCCTGCGCAGGGTGCGCGCCAGGCCGGGGTTACGGAATATTTCCCCTGCCCGAGGAGAGCGTCCATCGATAGTCATTGCTGCCCCACCCGGAGCGCTGTTCAAGCGTGGGATGCTGCGCTCCCAATAATATGCGGTAATAGGGGTGACCGGGAAACCTCGTTCTGCCAGAAGGATGGCTGGAGCTAATACCTGGCTGATGGGCAGCCGCCCGTGGCGGGCCAGGAGGTCACACCAGCCGGCACATGCCCCTGGTACAGTGATCGTATACGGGTGAAACGGTGGTAAACGATCTGTAATTCCTTCTCTGGTCAAGCGCTCGATGGACAGGCTCTTGGGAGCACGCCCTGAGCCGTTCAAGGCGCTAATCTGACCTGAACTTGCGTTGTAGTACAATGCAAAACAGTCGCCACCCAGGCCGGTGGAGGTGGGCTCGGTGACGTTCAAGGCGGCCGCGGTGGCAACGGCCGCATCGGCCGCATTACCCCCAAATGACTAGTATTTCAAGCCCGGCAGCAACCGCCAGGGGCTGGGAAGTGGCAACCATACCGCCCCTGCCGTAGATAGGCGAACGTCGGTAGGTAAATTTTAATTCTGTATCAGTTGACATAATGCACCATCGTTGAAAAAAAACACACAGAGGCCGGATTCCTGTTCGCTCTGTGTGTTCATGGATCTAACCAGGTTATTGAGATACATCAATTCCTTTCTCCTGGATGACCTCGCCGATCACCCACAGGGGTTGCTCAATCTGAGCGGCGCGGGTAATTAGCTGGTCCAGCCTATCAGGGGGTACGGCGAGCAGTAGCCCCCCACTGGTTTGTGAATCAAACAGCAGCAGTTGGGAAGGCTCATCTAGCGAGGCATCAAAGTGGACGCTGGAGCCAAAGTAAAGGCGGTTATCATAAGTACCACCTGGAAAGATGAACTGTTCAGCGTACCGGCGTGCCCCCGAGATGATAGGGATATTCTGATAGGTAAAGCGAATTCCAACTCCCGAAGCCTCAGCCATTTCGTATGAGTGCCCGAGCAGACTGAAACCGGTCACATCGGTGCCAGCCTGGAGGTTGAATTCCAATGCCAGCTCCGCCGCAGCCTTATTCAACTTTTTCATCCACCCAACTGCCTCGGCAACGTCTGATGCAGCTACCTGTTCGCGTTTAAGCGCAGTGGTGGTGGTACCAAACCCAAGCGGCTTGCTGAGCACAAGGATGTCACCCGGGTGCAGCCCTTTTTTAGTCAGCATGTGCTGGGGATGTGCGAAGCCCAAAACGACCAGGCCATACTTGGGCTCTTGATCCTGCACGGTATGCCCTCCGGCGATGACCACCTGAGCTTGGCGAGCGGTATCGGCGCCGCCCTGCAGGATACTGGTGATGACTTCGGGTGGTAAGTCGGGGGGCAGGGCGGCGATATTGAGCGCCAGGAAGGGTTTACCGCCCATCGCATATACATCTGACAGGGCATTAGCAGCAGCAATGGCACCGAAGTCATAGGCGTCATCAACCACCGGGGTGAAGAAATCGGTGGTCACCACCAATGCGCGCTCGTCATCCAGCTGCCAAACTGCGGCATCATCCGGCTCACCCAACCCTACCAGCAGGTTGGGGTAATCAGCAGGGTTAAAAATTCCCTGCAGGGGGCGCAGCACCTGCGCCAGCGTTTCCGCATTCAGTTTGGACGCTCAGCCTGCACAACTGGAAAGGGTGGTCAGGCGGATCTGGCGTCCGGAAGGTTTATTTTCTAGCTCGCTCATCTTTTGATGTCAATAGTATCATCATCGATATTTATACGTGTGTTTATGAATGTTATTATGGCACCTGCGTTGGTACAGGGGTGGGCACGATGGTAGGCTCGGTCGAAGTTGGAGCCGCCAGGGTGGGTAGGGTGAGCAGGTAGGGATTGTTATTCGGCACCAGCATCACCTGGATGCCCGGAGCGATCTTGCTGATGTATTGGTAAAGCAGCAGGTTGTCGTTGTCTTTTAGGGCTTGTTCAATCAGCGTCAAAGCCTGTGACTCGGCTTGTGCCTGGATGATGCGGGCATCAGCCGCTCCTTGGGCGTTGATCACCACTGCATCTGCCTGACCCTGGGCAACCTGGCGAGCCTGTTCAGCTTCCTGCCTGCGCTGTTCAACCACGAACTTAGCCTGCTGGGCTTGCTGCTCCGCCACCTGCTTCTGCTCCACCGAAGCCGCATATTCTGGCGAGAAAGTGATGTTGCGCAGTATGAACTCGCGCAGATTCAATCCATTTTCTCCAAGTTTTTGCTCCAGACCTTGAGAGATCTGGTTTGTCATATCCACCCGCTTGGAAGTCACTACTTCCTCGACCTTATACTGCGAGACGATATCGCGGATCACGCCGCGCGATAGTGGGCGAACTAACCCATCGATATAGCGGTCCTGCCAGTCTATATGCACCTGGACGACCTTGGTTGGATCAAGGGCAAAGATCACCGAGGCATCCACGAAAATCTCCTGCCCATCAGCCGTACGGGCGGTTATCGAATCATCCCCCTGCACGGCACCTTCGCTGGGAGCGATTGACATGGTGTAGGTCTGGCGGGAGATGGGGTATGTGACCACGGTCTCGAAGAAGGGGATGATCCAGCGCAAGCCTGGCTGGAGGGGCTCCGAGCGGACGCCTGTGGATTGAAGTGCAGAAATCACCACTCCACGATTCTCTGGCTTGACGAAAACCAGCCCGGCAGCTACAGTGGATAGGATTACCGCGCCGGCCAGGACGACCAGCAAAATAGTTACTGAGCCCTTGACATTTTTGTTGCGTGAAGCACGCAATACGACGATGCCGACCATGCCAAAGAACGCGATCCAGGCTACACTGGCGAGAATTTTGACGATACTTGCTACATTCATATAGAGCCTCCGGGAGAATATTCCTTTTAAATTCCAGATTGATTATACCCGTAATTGCTCGGTGACCTTCTCACCGGCATTGTACGGCTTAATTATGGGAACTATACCTTGCATTCACCAGGCGAGCCTATGATTATCTTAGTTCTGTGATTTCCAAAATGTGATACCTTGTGATAACATGCAGGCATGGGGTATTTTACAGGCCGGGTGAATGAAATCCGCCTCGGGTCCGGAGGGCTCATGGAAGCATGCATCTCCTGCCCAGAAGTCGCTATACCATCTGCGGGACAGTATCTTCTTGCGTCTGATCCGTCTGACTCAAATGCGTTCCTTGGCACCCCACTCTTTCTAATAGAACGGACCGAACAGGGGTTATGGTCGGCTCCGTTGTCCCCTACCACCTGGGGACCAGGAACAATCCTCCACCTGGTGGGACCGCTCGGGCATGGTTTCAATCTGCCGCGCAACCTCCAACGCCTGGGATTGGCTGCCTTGGGTGAGACGAATTCACGACTGGTGCCTGTAATTCAGCAGGCCGCGAACACCCATGTGGGTATTACCTTGTTTACCGACCTCTCTCTTCCAAAACTGTCGTCTGCTGTAGAAGTTTACCCTCTGGCAGCGCTCTCGGATTCGCTGGATTGGCCAGATTATATGGCAATGGATATTCCATTGGAGCGATTGGCTGAGCTGCGAGTCGTGTTGGGTCTGCCTCAGGGAACTGGGTTACCCTGCCCGGCGCAAGTGCTGATCACCACACCACTCCCATGTGTTGGGATGGCGCAGTGTGGGGCATGTGCCATCCCGTCTCGCAGGGGCTGGAAACTGGTGTGTGAAGATGGACCGGTGTTTAACCTGAGTGTTTTAAAATGGTGAGCACCTATCTGACATTGAACGGAATGAGGCTGAATGGCAAAGCATGATCTGACCTTCGACCCACCGGTGATGAACGCAGCCGGAACTTTGGGTTTTAGCCCAGATACCCACAATGCACTGGATTGGTCCAGTCTGGGGGCATTCGTCACCAACCCGATCAGCCTGACGCCCCGAACTCCAGCGCGCGGTCAACGTTATGTAGCCTATCCGGGTGGATTCCTGCTGCACACAGGCTATCCCAATCCCGGTCTATCATCTGTTCTTGGCCATTATGCCCGGCATTGGCAGAATTCTCCGATACCGGTGATTGTCCACCTGGTGGCACGTAGCGTTGATGAACTGACACGCATGGCCCGCAGGTTGGAGAATGCGGAAGGGGTGGTCGGTTTGGAAGTAGGGCTGACCAGCGGTGCAAGTGTTGACCAGGTGTCTGCCTTCATTCAGGCTGCGGGTGGTGAGTTGCCGGTGATCGTGCGGCTGCCCTTGGAACGATGCTCAGAGCTTGCAACGACCGCCATCAAGGTTGGGGCAGCTGCAGTCAGCCTGGCGCCGCCGCGCGGGATGCTCCCCATGCAGAGGGGAAAGACTGTTCAGGGTAGGTTGTATGGTCCGTCGATTTTGCCCATGGCGCTGAGGGTGGTGCTAGAGCTGAAGGAACAGGGCATCCCAACGATTGGCGCGGGCGGCATTTATACCCACGAGCAGCTCAAATCTATGCTGGCAACCGGTGCCATGGCTGTGCAGCTGGATGCTGCGCTATGGCATGAAGCGGGATACGAGTTATTGAAGTGAAGGAGAATTTATGGAGATTATAAGGATTGATTCTGTTGCCACGGCCATCATCAGGGTGGATGAAGGTGTCAATGCGGGTTTAATCCACACCCCTAAGGGGATGATTATAATCGATACCACCTCTTCTCCAGCTGAGGCGCTGTCAATACTAAATACGCTCCACGTTGGTTTGGACGAGGTGCAATTGGTGATCAATACACACTTCCACAGCGATCACACCTGGGGCAACCAGGTTTTCACTTGCCCAATTTTGGCTCACCGCTTGTGCCAGGAGCGGATGCGGTCTAATTTAAAAAGTGAGTGGAGCAAGGAAGCGTTCCACTCTTACACCATTGATCTCCAACGGACAGATCCTAATAAGGCTGAAGATTTTCGCCTGACGGTGCAAAGTTTACAGATTAAATTACCAGACCAGGTCTTCGAAGACCGCTGCGAAGGGGATATGGGCGGTGTGAAGTATAAGGTCATTCACCTGGGTGGTCATACCCCCGACCTATCTGTAGTCTGGCTGCCAGAAAGCAAGGTGCTTTTCGCCTCCGATTTAATCTTTCAAGGTCGTTATCCGTATATCTTCGATGCCGACGTACCCGTCTGGACTGACCGCCTGGGTAGGTTACTGGAGTTTGATGCCCGGGTGATCATCCCAGGTCATGGAGTGCTGTGCGGTGAAGTTGAGATCACCGTCCTGCGTGAGTATTTGCAGGATACCTGGGATCGCACCGCTGAGCACATCCGCCTGGGTCATAGCGCCGGTGAAGCACAATCTGACTCGACCTATCCAGTTTTTTCGGAGAACAAGTATGAGCGCTTACACCAGGCAAATATTCGTTATATGTATGAAAAACTCACCGGAAAATGACCCCAATGTAGGTTTTACCCCAGGAAAATTAGCTCATTCAAGATAGTTGAGTTTACCCTAGTGATTGATCAACTGCGACAATGGAGCAGGAATAGCATTCTTATAGTTTCTCATCAGACCTGGAAAACTAGGGGTTCGCGGCGATGAAATCCAGCGCGTATTGGGCGTCTTGGTAACCGGGGTGGTATTCCAGCGATTTCTGCCAGTCGGCTACAGCTTCGAGCTTCTTCCCCAGGCGGTACATGGCCCAACCGTGCCATAATAGGGCTTCTTCAGAGTTGGGAGTGCGCGCCAGGGCATATTCCGTCACGGTCACCAGCTCGGTCGTCATCCCTGCATGGAAATAAGCAAAGAACGGGCCAAATTGGTAGCGCAGCATACGTTGGTACAGGCCTAGTTGACGGGCGGTATCGTAAGCCGTGGCAGCTTCGCCGTAGCGCTCAAAATAGACGAGGTTGCTACCCTGGTTGAACCATGCGTACGCGTTGGTGGGCTGAGACTGGGTCTCGGCTTGTGAGACCTCCAGGGCAGACTGTCGGTTGAGTTTTGTGTCAAAGTCATCACCCAGGATTGACTTAAGCGCGGCTTCCTGAGCGGGAGGGTAAACCAGCAGGTAAACCCGGTTGAAAATTTGCCAGTATCCATCCAACATGCTGGCCGAGATAATTTGGTTGGGTCCATGGAAGCTGTCTTGACCAGTGAAAGTCTGGGCAGTGTCATCATAACCGGTTAACAGCAGGTAATGGGCTGCCCACAGGTCGTCATTAGGCCAGTAAGGTGTTTCGAAATAAAAGCTCTCTTCGATCATCACAGGGATTCCGGCAGCGATTAGCTGCTTCAGCAGTTGGAGATCACCCCCAACCCGGAATTCAGCGTTTAGCCAGCCGGTGTGAGTGCGAACGAAATAAACCAGCTCCTCTGGGTTGACGTTGCGGTCTTCGGTGAGCGGCTTGACCACCTGCGCAATGTTATCTTGATTGCCCTCCCAGCCGTAATAACGCAGGTAGAGCGCTAGTGTGGCGGGGCCACAGTTATTAGCACCCTGAAGCTCCCAAAGAGGCGCAGGCAAGTCAACTTTACCCGGGATCGGCGTGGGGCTGGGCTGCGGCGTGGAAGTAGGTGCGACTGTTGAAATTGGGAGATCAGGGTTCAAGCTTGGTAAAGGAGTTGATGTGTTCGTGGGTGCCCGGGTAGGCAAGACGACGGCCTCTGCCGCGGTGGGGAAAGGCTTGACGGGGTGAATCACACCCCGCAAGTAGGTCATGGCGAGGTCAACCCGCCAGCTGAGCCTGGACCTGACGGATGGTATATTAAACGCCAGTACGACCATCAGTACGAATACGGAAAATACCAGGAATCCCCAGGATAGGATCTGTTTTGCATGATTTTTAAGCATAGGCGCAATTCTACCATCTGCCATTTATATAATCCGATTAGAAAACTATGAGCAGAAAGGCACAAATAGAGACTCATAAATTTTTCATCAGGGATAAAAAGCGCTCAGTTATAATACCAGACATGAAATATTACATTTGGACTGAAGGCTGCCAGATGAACGTGGCCGATTCGCAGCGCGTGTCATCCGCACTCGAACGCATGGGATTGAGCTATTCCCGCAGCGCAGAGGAAGCCGATGTCATCATTCTAAATACCTGCGTTGTACGCCAGAGTGCTGAAAATAAAGCCTACGGCAGGCTGTATTCGCTTAAGCCGTTAAAAGAAAAACGTCCGGAGTTGGTGATCAACCTGATGGGCTGCCTGGTTGGGGTAAAGGGACATGATAAGCTTCAAAAACGTTTCCCATTTGTGGATGTGTTTTCCCCGCCCTCCGATCCCGGTCCACTGATGGCGTACCTGACCCAGGAGGATAGCCGGTTGTTGGAAGATGAAGAGACCTCCAGGCGGTTTGCCCTGATGGACGGTGAAGCGGGCTTGGATGCCGCTCTACCGCTCCCGGTTGCACAGCGGGGAAAGTTGATTTCAGCCCATGTGCCGGTGGTATTGGGTTGTTCGCATGCCTGTACATTCTGCATTATCCCCTACCGGCGCGGGATTGAGCGCAGCCGCCCGGCAGATACCATCCTGGAGGAGGTACGCGCATTGACAGCCCAGGGTGTGCGTGAAGTGACCTTCCTTGGGCAGATCGTGGACCGCTACGGCAAAGATATACCTGAAGGACCAGACCTGGCAAAATTACTGCGGTTGACCAATGAGGTCGAGGGATTGGAGCGTATTCGCTTCCTCACCTCGCACCCGAGCTGGATGTCCGATGAGCTGCTCGATGCGGTAGTCGGGCTGCCAAAAGTGATGCCACACATTGAAGTACCCGTTCAGGCTGGGGATGATCAAGTATTGGTCAATATGCGGCGTGGGTACACAGCTGAGGATTACCGACGGCTGGTGGAAAAGATACGCACTCGCTTGAATGGCAGCCTGCCGGGGGTATCGATCGCTACGGATATCATCGTCGGGTTCCCCGGTGAAACCGAAGCCCAATTCCAGCGCACCTATGACTTGCTGGAGGAGCTTAAGCTCGACGTGGCACACTTGGCGCGCTATTCTCCCCGTCCGGGAACAGTAGCAGACCGGCGCTTTGTTGATGATGTCTCACCGGATGAAAAGATGCGCCGTTTCCGCCTGTTGGAAGAACAGCAGGAACGCATCGCTTCAGAAATTGCTGGACGCTACCAGGGGGAATTGGTGCAGGTCCTTTTCGAAGAAAAAGTGAAGGGCCGCTGGAAAGGGCGTACAACGACTAATAAATTAGTGTTCATCGAAGACGAAGCTGACCTAACAGGCAAGGTTATAAATGTCCGTATCACCTGGGCGGGGCCGTGGTCCATGCAGGGAGAGCCATTCAGGATCAACACTACCGAAAACTTGTTGAACATAATTCCATAATTTCGTGTATATTTTAAGTATGAGGGGAGGTTGCTTAAGCGGGTTGTTATAACTGACCCTGGAACTTTATTTCCCTTCTATGCGTCTTATGATATGTAAATTATTTAAGGAGGATCATATGTTCGCGAAGAGAATACGTCCACTTTTATTGACGGCTGGCATCTTGCTATTGTTAAGCGCATGTAATTTTCCTGGCAGTACCAATGAACAAACGGAAAGCCCCGACATGATTTATACCGCCGCGGCCCAAACCCTGGCCACTACCTTGAGCGCCCAAGAGACCAATATCGCCCAGGGGACGCCGGTCGTCCTGCCGAGCTCAACCTTAGTTGTTCAGCTGGTAACGATTACACCCCAGATGGTAACCGTCACCCCGGCTCAACCGACAAATACTCTCATCCCAACCAACACTCCGCTCCCAACCAACACACCTATTCCGCCAACGGCGACGCCCGTCCCCATACCATGCGATCGCGCAACCTTTGTTAAGGATGTATCCGTTCCTGATAACACGGAAATCGCTGCCGGAAGTACGTTCGTAAAAACCTGGCGGCTGAAGAATAATGGGGCGTGCTCTTGGACCTCGGGTTATACCATCTATTTCTACAACGGAGATGCGATGAGTGGACCAGCAACTGCACAGCTGACCAATGGCACCGTTCCTCCCGGCAGCACGGTCGACATCTCAGTGACATTGATTGCACCAACCACAACGGGTACGTATAAGGGCAACTGGCGCTTACGGAATGCAGGCGGCACATCGTTCGGTATCGGCGAAAAAGCCGACCAGAGTTTTTGGGTGCAGATAAAGTCAGTATCACCAACCCCGACGCCCCTACCAACCTCGTCTTACACGCTCTCGTATGATTTCATCGCCAAGGGGCCGAATGCAGCCTGGAGAAATGCTACTACCAGTATTCCCTGGGTAGACCCTGACAATGATTCACCCGGTGTGGCGATAAATGTTGCAAATGTGAAGATGGAGGATGGAATTACCTACCCAAGTCTTCTTGCATCCTATCCCCAAAAAATCACCGATGGCATGATCTTGGGGCTTTATCCAGCGTACACCATCCAGACCAATGACCACCTGCGCACCAAGATAGGACTCCGCTATAACTGTGGTTCAGGAAGTGTTAAATTCCAAATCCGCTACATTGAAGGTTCAACGGAAGTGACCGTAGGTGAATGGACTGAGAATTGTGATGGAGCCTTGTCATCCCTGGACGTCAACCTCTCAGCTCTGGTGGGTCATACGGTCCAGTTCGAGCTGGTGGTGCTTACTAACGGTGCATGGGACAATGATTATTCATTGTGGGTGGCACCGAGAATCGAAAGGTAGCCAACTAAGACATTCGGCGATCCATACAAAATTTTATGGCGGCAGGCTATCCGTGGTATCATAATCCCGGCGCACCTGCCGCCTTTTATCCTGACCAATGAATCAACGCTCTTTCAGTCAGGGCTTTACTCTGACAAATTATGGGACACTAACTGATACGTGCCCAACCGTTGAGGAGAAATAATGAATAAGAAAGTGACCATTTGTATTTTTACTTTGGCAGCCACAGCCCTGGTTTTAATGGGCTGCAGCCGAGGCACACCCGCTACTCCCACTTCTGACCCCGGTCTTATACTCACCGCTGCGAACCAGACCGCAGAAGCCATGGTGACTCAAATCTTTGCTTCAACCCCGTCTGCTACGCCCTTCACCCCCACACCCACATTTGATCCCGTTCAGACCCTGGCTGCGCAGACCGCTTTCGCCTTACAGACGCAGGCGGCTGTTTTGACCCCTTCCCCCACCCAAACGACTGCTGTAACCCCTATTCCTCCAGGTCCGTCGGGCGAACGGGCAATCTTTGTCGCAGATGTAACCATCCCGGACGGCACAGTGATCGCCCCGGGAGTTGCCTTCAAAAAAACCTGGAAGCTGCAAAACGCCGGCAGCTCCACCTGGACGACGTCCTATTCCTTTGCATATATAAGCGGAGAGAAGATGGGCAGTATAATGTCAGTGCCGCTGGCACAATCTGTGGCACCCGGAGCGCAGGTCGAAATATCGGTCGATATGGTGGCCCCCACCACTCCTGGTAATTACCAGAGCTATTGGAAAATGAAAAGTGCCTCCGGACAATTTTTTAACGATTCGGTTTACGTTCTGATCACAGTTGGCAGTGGCGGGGCGAACCCGTCCGCCACCGCAGGCACACCCGTAGCGACCCAGTCAGCTACCTCCACTGGTGTACCCTCCAACCCAATCACCAGCCTGAGCATGTCGGTGGACAACCCGACCTATAACGGTACGTGCCCACACACATTCATCTTTACCGCAGTACTCAGCCTCAATCAGTCTGCCACTCTAACCTATAAGTTGGAAGCAGGCTCAGATACACCTGGCTTTGTGTTCATCCTGCCGAATCCACAAACACGGGCTTTTGATGCTGGCACATACTCCTTACCGTCCGAGTTGACATTCACCAGCACCGGGATAGGCTGGGTAAGGCTGCATGTCACCAGCCCGGTGGATACGTCTTCCAACCAGGCCACGTTCGACCTTACCTGTACTCCCTAAACTAAGTTGCATCCCTGTCAGACATGTAGCGCAAGATGCTTTCTTGCGCTACAATTTGTTCCAGGAATTTGTTGACTGTGGACCTGACCCATGCGATTAAAGAGCAAGCTAAACAATTAGGGTTTTCATTGGTGGGGGTTACTACCAGTGAAATACTACCCCATGCAGATGTCTTTGAATCCTGGCTGGAGCTGGGACGGCATGGCGAGATGACCTATTTGGATTCCCCTCGCTCTCGAGAGTGCCGTGCTCATCCAGACCTCCTGTTTCCAGAGTGCCGTTCCGTGCTGGTGTTGGGTGTACGCTATCCGGCACCGCCATCGCAGCTACCAAACACCGGTAATGAACATCGTCCGCATGGGAAGTTCGCGGCCTACGCCTGGGGCGAGGATTATCATCACACCCTCCCCAATCGGCTGCGAAGCCTGGTCGAGTTTATTGAAGGTCAGGTTGGACACGTTGTCCCAAACCGTTGGTATGCCGATACGGGTCCTATCCTGGAACGCGAGCTAGCTCAGCGTGCTGGGCTGGGATGGATTGGGAAGAATACCTGCTTGATTAATCCACATGCAGGCTCATACTTTTTGCTGGCAGAAATCCTGCTTGGGATCGATCTCGAACCCGACCCACCCTTTGTCGCTGACCGCTGTGGCACTTGCAGCCGTTGCATCGCCACGTGCCCGACCGGCTGCATCCTGCCGGACCGCACCCTGGACGCACGCCGGTGTATTGCCTACCTGACGATCGAGCTAAAAGGATCGATCCCGCCTGAAATGCGCCCAAAGCTGGATGGGTGGGTCTTCGGCTGCGATGTGTGCCAGCAAGTATGCCCTTGGAACCATTTTGCAAGCACAAAGGGTGATCCGGCATATAATACTACTTGGATAATCTCGAACCCCGACCTTGTAGAACAGATGCGATTGCAGTCGAGCGAATTCAATCAAATGTTCCGCCGCAGCCCAATCAGGCGGACTAAACGGAGGGGTTATTTACGAAATATCGCGGTGGTGCTGGGTAACCTGCGCTATCTTGAATCTGTGCCACCTCTGACCGAGGTGCTGTTGGGTGATCCTGATCCATTGGTGCGCGCGCATGCTGCCTGGGCATTGGGTCAGATCGATAGCGCAGTTGCCAGGCAGTCACTGCAATGGGCAGCCCGTGAAGAGACTGATCCCCAGGTGATAACTGAAATACAATCAGCCTTGGAGAGTTGATCTCTTGAGCGAGAACGGTATGGAGAGTGTTTTGAAAAAGATCCAACATTTGCTAGGAAAAGCAGGACTGAGCTTCATGCTTTGGTTGATACTAAGCAGCTGCAATGAGGCGGGAACCTCCGTTATTCCCACAATCGTGCAGCCTACGTCCCTTCCGCCAACATCCGTACCGCCTACAGCAATTATCTCCTCGCCTGTACCCTCAACACCCACTCCCACACCCGTTGCAGTCACACTCCCGTTCGTCCTGCACTCGTCGGAAGAGACAGCCACACCTGGTGAGGTGAGCACACCAGATATTCTTACCCCGGTCAAACCATCCACGACCCCGACTGATCAACCGCTGCCAACAGAGGCAGCACAAGCTTCGCAGATCACTTTGCTCTTTACAGGGGTGATTGTGCCAGCGCGCTGCGTGCAGTCAGCCATCGACGCGCGCGGAGATGCCAATTACGTATATGGTCATGTCCGCGATCTTATTTCGGGGGCAGACCTGGCAGTGGGGACACTGAATGCCACCTTGAGCGACCTTTCCACCCATACCGGTTGCATTGTGACCTATGTATTGGTGGGTGATTCACGTAGTGCTGAAGCAGCCGGTGAGGCAGGGTTTGACGTGATGAGTGTGGCGACCAACCACATCAAGAACTGCTCCGGGGCAAGCTGTAGTGATAATTACAACCGTGCTTTTTTCGACACTTTGGATAACCTGCGGGCGAATAATATCCTCCCGGTAGGGGCAGGCATGAACCAGGAAGATGCTTTACAAACTGTAGTGATGGAAGTCAAAGGGATACGCTTCGGCTTTGTCTCGCTGGGGATGGTCGAACCTAACGCGTTTGCAGGGGAAGATTCGCCCGGGATTGCCGAGCTGACCGATGAAAACCTGAGAGCGGCAATTGCCAACGCACGCGGTGAATCGGATGTGGTGATCGCCATGCCACACTGGGGACCAGAAGACACCTCAGAACCCAACAGCTACCAGCTGCACTTCGCCCAGGTGGCTGTGGAGGCCGGAGCGGATGTAGTAGTGGGCAACCACACCCACGTCGTCCAGGCAATCCAACAATTGAACGGCATTGATGTGTTTTATGGACTGGGGAACTTCATTTTCGACCAGACCTGGGACCTGGCACACCAGCAAGGGGTGATCCTGCAGCTGCATTTTAATGGCGCGGAATATAGCGGTTATGACCTGATCCCCACCCATGTGGACGGGGATGGCACCGTGCATATCGCCGGACCAGATGAGGCAGCGCAGGTGTTGCAGCGCATCGAGGATTCCAGCGCACTATTAAAATAACTGTTGCTTGCTTGAGATGGCAACAGGGTGAAAGATAGAGTTAGGTTTGCGGTATACTCATCTGGCGAATCCGGGAGAGCGAACATGTCAAATGACGATAAACTGACCACAATAGTTATCTTTGGTGCCTCGGGGGACCTTACCTGGCGCAAGCTTGTGCCGGCGCTGTACAACAACTATATCAAAGGGCGGATGAACCATTGTGGCGAAATTGTTGGTTTTGCCCGCCGCCCATACACCGATGAAACCTTCCGCAGCCGGCTATTGGAAGGTGCGAAGACGTTCAGCTCTGAAAGCTTTGACCAGGTGCGTTGGGATGAATTTTCAGCCAAGCTGGTTTATTTTCAAGGCAACCTGGACGTACCTGAAGACTTTAAACGCATGGGCGAGTTCCTAAAACAACGAGAGGGTGAGTCTGCCAACCGCCTGTACTACCTGGCAACCGCCCCGGAGCACTATATTCCAGTGGTCCAGTGCCTGGGTCAGGCTGGTTTGGTAGACCAGACCCTGGGCTGGCGGCGCATCATTGTGGAGAAACCATTCGGAAATGATCTCAATTCTGCCCGCGAGCTGAACAAGGTGCTGCATTCAGTATTTGATGAAAGCCAGGTCTACCGTATCGACCACTACCTGGGGAAGGAAACGGCGCAGAACATCCTGTTTTTCCGCTTCGCCAATACGATTTTCGAACCTATCTGGAACCGGCGTTACGTGGATAACATCCAGATCACCGTGTCTGAAACGGTAGACATCGAACACCGGGCGGACTACTACGACGGCGTAGGTGTGCTGCGCGATATGTTCCAGAACCACCTTTTGCAGCTGCTCTCGCTTGTAGCAATGGAGCCGCCAGCATCCTTTGAGGCAGATGCGGTGCGCAATGAGACTTTCAAGCTGCTGTCATCCATCCGACCGGTGACCCTGACCGATACTGTGCGTGCCCAATATGAAGGCTACCGCCAAACTGAGGGAGTTGCGCCAAATTCGCAAACACCCACTTATGCCGCCGTGAAGCTGTATATCGATAATTGGCGCTGGAAAGGGGTGCCCTTCTACCTGCGTAGCGGCAAGAGCCTGGCGGCGAAAACTTCGCAAGTCATCGTGGAATTCCAACAACCGCCGCACCTGATGTTCCATCTTCCGGACGAATTTAAATTCATCCCCAATATATTGTCGCTGTGCATCCAGCCCGATGAAGGGATTCATCTCATGTTTGAAGCCAAGGTGCCAGATTCGGATCAGGATATGCGCTCGGTGGATATGGAATTCAAATATCGCGACTCGTTCAGCGGGGTGCTCCCTGACGCATATGAACGCCTGCTCATGGAAGCTTTACGCGGAGACGCTTCGCTCTTCACGCGCTCGGATGGGATTGAATCCGCCTGGAAATTGGTCAATTCGATCGCCAGCGGCTGGGAAACGAGAAATATCCCCGACCTCGCCCTGTATCGCCGCAATAGCTGGGGACCTTCAGAGGCAAATACCCTGATGGCTCGCGATAACAGGAGTTGGCTGTTGGGTTGCGTCGGTGAATGACACCTCCTGGGTAAGATTGACCGAACCGATTCAGTCTGATACACTCTAGATATGTCACAATCCCTTTACCGCAAATGGCGCCCGCTCCATTGGGATCAGGTGATTGGCCAGGAGCACGTGGTGCAGACCTTGCGCAATGCAGTCACTGGAGACCGGGTGGCGCATGCCTACCTGTTTGCGGGTCCACGCGGGACGGGCAAAACCACCACGGCACGCATCCTGGCGAAGGCGGTCAACTGCCTGGATAAAGATCTGGCAAAACGCCCCTGTAACAAGTGCGAGCACTGCAAAGCGGTTAACCAGGGACGCTTCCTGGATTTAATTGAGATTGATGCCGCCTCGAACACCAGTGTGGATGATGTACGGGACCTGCGCGACAGGATCAATTTTTCACCGAACCAGGGTCGCTACAAGGTATACATCATCGATGAAGTGCACATGTTATCCACGGCGGCTTTCAATGCCCTGTTAAAGACGTTGGAAGAACCTCCTCCCCACGCCATCTTCATCCTGGCGACGACTGAAGTGCACAAGATCCCGGCGACGGTGCTCTCGCGCTGCCAGCGGCATGAATTTCGGCGCATCCCGGTGAAGGAAATCATTGACAATCTCAAGATGCTGGCGGATGAGGAGAAATTTTCTGCCGAGCCGGAAGCGCTCAGCCTGGTTGCCCGGCAGGCGACGGGATCGATGCGTGATGCCATCTCCCTGCTAGACCAGCTGGCCTCAGCCGGCGACAACATCACCCTGCAGCTTGCCCAGGATGTGCTGGGGACTGCCACCAGCCAGGCGGTGATTGATGTCATCGAAGCGATGCTCAAACGCCAATCCGCCCAAGGGTTGGAGGCAATCCACCGCAGCCTTGATTCGGGCTCCGACCCACGCCAATTTGCCCGCCAGATCGTGGATTATCTGCGCAGCTTGCTGTTGGTGGCGATGGGAAATGCCGCCCAGGTGGAGGCGACGGCTGAGGTGCGCTCTCAAATGGCGCTCCACGCCCAGGCGCTCAGCGTGGCTGAGCTGCTCAGGGTGATCCAGACGTTCAACCAGGCTGCGACGGAAACGCGCAGCAGCTGGCAGCCAGCCTTACCACTGGAAATCGCATTTATCGAAGCCATCGCCTACGATAATGTACCCACTGAAAACCGGTCCACACCGCTGCCACCACCAACAACATCCGCCTCCTCCAACCCACCCGTGAGCAGAACCACCACCCCACCCGGACCGGTAAAAGAAGCCCGCTCTGC